>NZ_JBHZAE010000006.1:20835-606722 GCF_042754105.1 Embleya sp. NPDC059237
TCGCCGAGGGACGGGTCGACCTCGCCCGCGCCGGGGGGACAGGCGGGCGAGGGGGACCCGTCCCTTGCGGCGCCGCCCCCCCCCGCCCCGCGCCCCGGCGGGCCAGCCCCCCCCCGCCCAGGGCCCCCCCCCCCCCGACGTTCGCGTGCGGCGTCAGGAGACGAACGAAAGGACCACACGGCGGCGGAGACGAAGCGATCCGACGCCGGCGTACCGAACGGCCGCCGCTCGGGCGGACGCACGGCCGGGTCGCGCCCGGCCGTGCGTCCGCCCGGACCACCACATCGGCCCTAGCCGGCGGCGTTCCAGCCGCCGCCACCGCCGAACGGGCCCCAGCCGCCGCCACCGCCGCCGCCGTGCTCGTCACCGCCGCCGTAGCCCCAGCCGCCCAGGCCGCCGCCACCACCCCAGCCACCGTCCTGCGGAACCGACGCCGGCGCCGCGTGGTCGGCGTGCGCCGTCAGGGCAAACGCCGGGCCGGCGGCCACACCCGCCATGAGCAGCGCGGCGGCAACGGTGCCGGAAGCGCGCGTGATCCTACGCATGAGATCCCCTTCTCTTCGAAGAGACCACCTCGCCCGAGGCGGTCGGGTTCATCCTGAACGCGGATCCGCGTGCGGCGGGCATCCGAACCGCCTCGAATAACCCGACGAATACCGAGACTTCCGGCATCGTCGCTGCTCACGACGCATGTCGGCGATTTTCGAAACCACCCCTACGGACGCGCTCCGCACTGCTGCATTCGGGCGACCGGTGACGAGGACCGGTCGTCGTCGGTCGGGCGGCGCAACCCGCGTTCGATGGCCTCGATGATCCGCGGGCGCAGTTCCTCGGCGCGGATGACGGCGTCGACGGAGCCGACCTCGACGGCTCGCCGAATGTCGTGCACCCGGTCGAACTCCGCCGCCACCTCGCCGAGTTTCTCCGCTCGCACCGTCGCGCGGATCTCGTCGAGCGCCGCCTTCGCCGCGGCGCGCTCCGCGCCGAAGACGGTCGCGACATGCGCCTCCTGCGCCCGCACCCGCGAGTCGGCGATCGTCCGGGCCCGCACATCGCCCGCGAACACCACCGCGGCGGCGGGTGCGCCGCCCAGGACCGAGGCGAAGGAACCCTCCAGCGCAAGCACGGTCATGTTCGGGTTCAGCGCCTTGGAGAACACCACGAACGCGCCGCCGTGGTAGCGCGAGATCACGCAGAACACGATCGGCCCGCGGAAGTTCACGACCGCCCGGCCGATCTCCGCGCCGTACTCCAGTTGCAGCTTCCGCATCGACTCGGGCGAGCCGTCGAACCCGGACAGGTTCGCCAACACCACCAGCGGCCGGTTGCCCGACGCGGCGTTGATCGCCCGCGCGACCTTTTTCGACGACTGCGGGAACAACGTACCGGCGGTGTAGGTGTCGGGGCCGTCCGTGGGCGGGAATCCCAAACGCGGCACCGCTCGCGACTCGATCCCGATCAGGCACACCGGCACACCGCCCAAGCGCACGTCCTGCACCGCGGCGGTGTCCGCGTCGGCCATGCCCGCCCAGCGCTCCGACGCGGGGTGATCCCGGTCGGACAGCGCGCGCATCACGGTGCGAATGTCGAACGGCTTCTTGCGGTCCGGGTTGTGCTCCGCGGAGAAGATCTCACCGACGGTGGTGAAGTCGCTGCCCGCCCACGTGTGCGGGAAGTCGCGCACGTCCCGGTCGACGGGGTCGCTCGTCGGCGCCCGTCGCGGCATCGTCTCGCCGGGTACCACGTGGGTCCGGTCGTAGTGCTCCATCAACACATCCCGCGCGGCGCCCAGGTTCGGCGCCCAGTACTGTGCCTGCCCGTTCGGGCCCATCACCCGGTCGTAGCCGCCGATGCCGAAGTTGTCCTCGGCCGACACGCCCCCGGAGAAGTCCAACGACTGCTTGCCGGTGAGCACCATGGCCGAGTCGGGGGTCATCACGAGGATGCCCTTGGTGTGCATGAGCATGGTGGCCTCGGCATTCCAGTACGGCTGTGCGCCGACGTTGATGCCCGCGACCACGATGTTGATCTCGCCGCCGTCCTGGGTGAACGTGACGATCCGCTTGAGCGCGGCGGCCACCCAGTCCATGTTCTCCGTGCCCGACTCCATCGAGATCCGCGCACCCGACGACAGCGCGTACCACTCCACCGGCACCCGCATGCGCTCCGCCAGGTCCAGCGCCGCGATCACCCGACGGCACTCCGGCTCGGACAGCGCCCCGAGCGACTTCGTCGGGTCGCCGAGCAGGACGACCCGGTCGATGCCCTGCGGGTGCAGCTCGGTCGGCGTGGTGACCACGCCCGCCACGATCGCCGCCGTGTTGGTGCCCCTCGGTCGGTCGACCGGCGCCAGGACGTGCTCGTCGTCGAGGTCGTACTCGACGAAGTCGCCGAGCAGACGCACCAGTTCATACGGGTAGACGGTATTGCGTGCAGCCGCGCGGAGCACCTTGCGCCGGTATTCGTCGATCGGCTCGACGGGTTCGAACGAGCGTTCGCCGACGGTGAGTTCGGTACCGCCGGAGGCGTCCATGGAGATCCGTACGGCGATCTTGTCCAGTTCACCGGTGTGCCGGCTGCGCATCCGAGCGATGACCAGGATCTCCTCCAGACCGGCGCCCTCGGTCGTCGGCAATACACGGTCGACGAGCGTTTCCAACTCGGCACGGGTGATCTCGGTCGGCGGCCAGACGTAGATCACGATCCGGTTCGTGTCGGCGTACCCCCGCCCGGGTCGCCGGGACTGGGCGCGGCGGATCGAGTCGAGGCACGTGGCGACGACGTTCTCGGCGGTCGGCAGTGCGACCAATCGGCCCTCGTGGTCGCGCATTTCGGTGAGGTCGCGGACCTGGGCGAAGGCGACCAGGCGGTCGTCGGCGGGGTTTTCCCGGGCGACGCACTGGAAGAGGTAGACCTCCTCGTCCGAGGACGGCAGCCGGGTGAGGTCGAACTTGCTCAGCCGCTCCAACTGCATACGCTGCGCGATGTACGGGTGCAGGCCCCGGATCAACCGCTCCTCGACCATCCCGGTGTCCGACGGGCGGAACGTGAAGTGGTGGTGCATCACCGCGCCGCCGCGACCGGCCACCGTGGTGGTCAGTCGGCGCACCCGGTGTGCCAACGAGTGGGTGTCCACGACCTCGTGCAGCGCGGCGGCCATCGCGTTCGGGTTCGCCGGCTGCTTCTCCCACGCGAGATAGATGTCCGCCTCGACCGCGCCCTCGCCGTCCGCGAGTTCCGCGAGCCCGCGCAACGCGCCGCCGAGTTCGTCGAACCGCACCGCCGCGGAGACCAGGCGCGTGGCCGCCCGTTCGGCGACCACGAACGTGCAGCCGGCGACCTCGCTCGAACGCACGCCGGTGAGACCCTTGTTGCCGTAGTACCGGCGGGTCAGCACCTCCAGCATGGTCGTGTTGTCCAGACCGTCGCGGACGAGCCGCCGGCCGAGCAGGCACACCAGCGGTTCGGTGCTGCGCACCATCGACGCGATGCGCTCGGCGCGGTCCGGGGTGTCCGGGTGCGCGTCCAGATGCCGCAGATGCCGACGGACGTCGGTGTAGACCCGGGCCCGGTTGCGGCGCAACAACGGCTGGGCCAGCCACGCGAACACCAGCCCGCGCGCGAGGTCGGCGACCACCGGGAAGCGCACCTGGGTCGCCGCGACCAGGCGCTCCAGGGCGAGGCCGACCGGCTCGCGCAAGGTCGCGTCCGGCGGCGCCTCGCGCAACCACACCCGCAGCAGCGCCGAGACGACCGCGGCATCGGCGGATGCGCGTTGCCGGCCGAGGAAGATCCGGAACACCGCGGCTTCGAGCTCCGGGCACGGCTCCGGCTCGGTGACGCCGTAGTGGGCGAGTGCCTTGGCCAGTTTGGCCCGGAACGCCTCGGGCAGCCCGGCCCGTTCGACGTCGAGGCTCTGCAGGTAGGTGTGGAAGTGTTCACGGGCGCTGTGCACGTGCCCCTCACCACCCACGTCCTCGCCCGCCGGGCGGTTGCGGCCCAGTTCGGCGAGGTCGGTGAACATCTCGACCAGTTCGAGCTCGTGGGCCAGCGGCCGTTCGTCGCCGTCCGACAGCGCCGCCCGGCGCGCGGCGAGGTAGTCGTCGAGCACCCGACGCTCGTCGTGCGGATCCACGTCGAAGCCCAGCAGCAGGCCGCGCAGGTCCTCCCGGCCGCGTGCGGCGCGCTCCCGGGTCGGGATCGCCTCCGGCGCGGCCGGCAGGTCCAGCTCGACGGACGCGGTGTCCTCGGCTTCGGCTTCGGCGGCGGCGAGCGGTTCCAGGCGCAACAACGCCGCTCCGACGTCGACCTGGCTGCCCACGGAGACCGAGCATTCCTTCAGGCGTGCCCGGAACGGTGCGCGCAGCACCGTTTCCATCTTCATGCTCTCCAGCACCAGGACCGGTGCGCCGGCCTCGACCTCGTCGCCGACCGCCAGGGGGGTGGCGACGACCAGGGCGGGGGCGGGGGAGCGAACGACGCCGCCCTCGTCGCGGCCGACCCGGTGGGTGACGCCGTCGACCTCGACCAGGTGCGTCGGCCCGTGCGTGGCGGTGAGCAGCCGGTAACGGGTGCCGTTCACCACGATCTGGCCGGTGTGCCGGTCGAACCGGTCGAGCTCGACATCGGCGGTACGCACCACCTCGCCCGCCTCGATGCCGACCCGGAAGCGGTGCGGGCTCACCCGCGCCACCCGCACGCGGTAGCCCACACCGCGCAGCTTCAGGTCCAGGGGGCGACCGCTCTCGTGCCGCACCTGTGGTCGCCCGCCCGCGGCGGTGGACAACAGCCGCTGCCGCTCGGCGTGTTCCTCCTCCTCGTACGCCTCGATGGCGGCGGCGGCGAGTGCGACGGCGGAGTGGCGGTGCGAGACGAGTCGGCCCTCGCCGCGCACGCGGTCGATCCAACCGGTGTCGGCGCTGCCGTCGATCAGCTCGGGCTGGTCCAGCAGGTCGAGCACGAAGCTCTTGTTGGTGGCGCCGCCCTCGATGATCACCGTGGTCTGCGCCATCGCCCGCCGCAACCGGCCCAACGCCTCGTCGCGGTCGTGCCCGTACGCGATGATCTTGGCGATCATCGAGTCGAAGTCGGCGGGAATGGTGTCGCCCTCGCTGACGCCGGTGTCCACGCGGATGCCGGGCCCGGCCGGCAGGTCCAGGCGGGCGATCCGACCCGGGGAGGGGGCGAAGTCGCGGTCAGGGTCCTCCGCGTTCAGCCGGGCCTCGATCGCATGCCCGCGCTCCGCGGGCGGCGTGCCGTCCAGCCGCTCCCCCGCCGCCACCCGCAACTGCGCCTTGACCAGGTCGAATCCGGTGGTGGACTCGGTGATCGGGTGCTCGACCTGGAGCCGGGTGTTGACCTCCAGGAACGCGAACCGCCGCTCCCCCGGGTGGTAGAGGAACTCGACGGTGGCGGCGCCGCGGTAGCCGACGGCCAGCGCCAAACGTTCGGCGGACGCCTTGAGTTCGGCCACCTGGTCCGGCGCCAGGACGGGGGAGGCGGACTCCTCGACGACCTTCTGGTTGCGCCGCTGGATCGAGCAGTCGCGCACACCCAGCGCCCACGCGGTGCCCTGGCCGTCGGCGATCACCTGGACCTCGACGTGTCGGGCACCGGTGACCAGGCGCTCCAGGAACACGATGCCGCTGCCGAACGCGCGCGCGGCCTCCTGGCTGGTGCGCTCGTAGGCGTCGACCAGCTCGGCGTCGCTCGTGATCACGCGGATGCCGCGTCCGCCGCCGCCGGCGGTGGCCTTGAGCATCAGCGGGTAGCCGATCTCGGCCGCGGCGGCCAGGGCCGCATCCAGGGTCTCCACGGCGCCGCGGCTCCACGGGGCGACGGGGACGCCGACCTCTTCGGCGATCAGCTTCGAGCCGATCTTGTCGCCGAGTTTGCGCATGGCCTCGGCGCTCGGGCCGACGAAGGCCACGCCCAGTTCGCGGCACAACTCGGCGAACGCCGGGTCCTCCGCGACGAAACCCCACCCGACCCACGCGGCGTCGGCGCCGGTGGCCACCAGCGCGCGCTCCAGGGCCTTCAGGTCCAGATACGGGCGCGCCGACGCCGGCCCCAGGTCAAACGACAGATCGGCCTCGCGCACGAAGGTGGCCGTACGGTCGACGTCGGTGTACAGAGCGACCGTCTCGATCCGGATCCCCGTTTCCGCAGCCAGCTCCCGGACGGCGTGGATCAACCGCATCGCGGCCTCTCCACGGTTGACGATGGCAACACGACTGAACACCGGACCGAACCTCCTGTGAGTCAACGATGTGCGCGCCGCGACGGGGCGGTTCCGGCGGTGACGGCATTTCCGTCCACCGGCCGCGGCCACGTCGCAGACCGGGCAGGCTACCGGGCGCGGCGCACGGGAAATGCCCACGAGTCATCGTGCGCACGCGCCTGACCAGGGCTTATCGACGAGAGCCGAGTTCCGGGGCGTGATGATCGCCTGATTGGCGGTCGCTCGTTCGGCGCAGTAGCACCCCTCAGGATCGAGCCCGGCCGTCCCGGCGGCCCTCGACGGCGGATACCTCGTCGGCGCCTTCGTCGCGGGGCGACACCACCCGACCGGCGTCGAGGCCGCCGAGTTCGGCCGGGCCGGCGGTGAAGTCCTTGGCGAAGCCGGGGACGGTCAGCGACCGGTACGGGGCATGGCGCAAAAGCCCGGCCAGCACCCGGTAGCGCAGGCTCGGGACGCATACCACCGGCGGACGTCGCCGATGGATGGCCCGTACCGCCCGCTTCGCCACGTAGGCCGATGCGAGCGTGAGCGAGGGGGGTGGTGCGGTGATGCCGGCCCGCACGTGGAACTGCGATGCGGTGTAGCCGAGTACGAGTGCGGTGAGCGCGACGGGCGAGGTGCGGATGCGACGGGAGTAGGCCAGCGATTGGGTCATGGCCAACTCGTACGACTTGGTCGCGCCGTACGCGGTGCCCTGCCAGGCGGGCCCGAGCGCGGCCACCGAGGAGACGACCAGGATCCGGCCGAAGCCGCGCCGGAGCATGTGCGGCAGCGCGGCGTGGACGAGCCGCGACGGGGCGACGACGTTGAGCGCGAGCATGCGCTGCTCGTCCGCCCACGTGGTGCGGTCGAAGGGTGTGCCCAGGGCGGCGCCGGCGTTGTTGATCAGGATGTCGCTGCCGCACGCCGCCTCGGCCACCCGTTCGAGGTCGCCCTCGACGGTCAGGTCGGCGGGCAACGCGCGGGCCTCGACGTCGTGTTCGGCGGCCAGTTCGCTCGCGAGGCGGTCGAGGGGTTCGGCGCTGCGGGCGACCAGGATCAGATCGTGGCCGCGGGCGGCGAGGGCGCGGGCGAGGTCGGCGCCGAGGCCACAACTGGCGCCGGTGACCAGGGCCGTGGACATTACTGCCTCCTTCTCGAAACGGGCGGAAGCGAACCACCCGGCACCCGGGGGACGTCCTCGGGTGCGGAGGGACGAGCGAGTGCACCTCGTACGGGCCGGTTAACCGCACGGACTCGGCAAAGGTCACGCCACGTCCGCGGTCGTGCGTTCGCGGCCCTGATGGTTGCGTACTTGCGGGTGAACATCCGGGCGGGCTCTCGGTGCCGTTCCAAATGCATCGCCCCAGGTGAAGGGCCGGTTCGGGGGTGCGGGGGCGGTCGCGCGGGAGTTTTGCCCCCGACCTCGTCACCGATACACAAGATGCTCGATCGCATACCCGATCGGGGTTGCTGTACGGCGACGCGCCGCCGGGTGTGCCCGGTCCGACCGAGCAGGAAGGCATTCCCCGTGTACGCGATGCTGTGTGAGTTGCTGGTCGAGGAGTTCGGCATCGACGCCGCAGATATCGTTCCCGAAGCGACTTTCGCCACGCTGGAGTTGGACTCGCTGTCACTGGCGGAGCTGGCGGTCATCGTCGCGGACCGGACGGACAAGGACTTCCGCGGGCTCGGCAACCTGGACAAGGACACCACGTTGATCGAGGCCGCCGCGGCGTTCGAGGCGGCCCCGCGTTGCGAGGCGGTCGTCCCGGGCGCTCGCGGCGCCGCGGCCCCGTCAGACGCACCCGGTGGCGCCGGCGTTCCCTCCGGCTCGGCCTCCGTTGCGGGTGCCCCGTCCTCGGAGGGCTGAGGTGGCCTCGGTCGAGGTCGCGGTCACCGGTCTGGGCCTGGTCACCGCCGGCGGGATCGGCGTCGAAGCCACCTGGCGGACCCTGTGTGCGGGCGTTTCCACGGCCCGCCGCGACCCGGTCCTCGCCGGCCTGGCCGTCGACGTCTCCTGTAGCGTCCCCGACTTCGACGGGGACGCCCTCCTGGGTCGACGGTTGTCCCGTCGCATGGATCGCACGGCTCGCATGACCGTCGCCGCCGCGCGCGAGGCCCTGACCGACGCCGCCCTGGACCCGGGTGCCTGGGACCCCACCCGCGTCGGCGTGATCATCGGCTCGGGCGGTCCGGGCATGGAGTCCCTGACGGAGGCCATCGCGAGACTGACCGCGGATCGGGCCACCACCATCTCCCCCGCCGCGCTGCCCCGTTCCCTGCCGAACAACCCGGCCACCGAGGTCGCCCTCGACCTGGGCGCCCAGGGCACCAACTTCGCGCCCGCGGCCGGCTGCGCGTCGGGCGCGACCGCGCTGGGTGTCGCCCGCGACCTGGTGCGCGCGGGCACCCTGGACGTCGTCTTCGCCGGCGGCGCCGACACGATGTGCAACCGCATCACGGCGGCCTCCTTCGCCCAACTGGGCGCGCTGTCCACCCGGTCCGACGACCCGGAGCAGGCGTGTCGGCCGTTCGACGCCGACCGCGACGGCTTCGTGCTGGGCGAGGGCATCGGCGTCCTGGTCCTGGAGCGGCTGGAGCACGCACGTGCCCGTCGGGCCCGGGTGCGGGCCCTGCTGTCCGGGTACGGCTCGGCCAACGACGCCCACCACGTCACCGCGCCGCACCCCGACGGCCGCGGCGCCCGACTCGCCACGCGCGCGGCGCTGGCCGACGCCGACTGGGGCCCGGGCGACGTCGACCACGTCAACGCGCACGGCACCGGCACGGTCCTCAACGACGCCGCCGAGGCCCGCTTCCTCGCGGCCACCTTCGACCGCTGCCCGCCGGTCACCGCCGTGAAGAGCGTCCTGGGTCACTCCGGGGGCGCGGGCGGCGCGATCGAGGCGGCCGTCACCGTCCTGACCCTCGAACACGGGAGCATCCCACCCACGGCCAATCACCATCGCACCGACCCCGACATCGATCTGGACGTGGTTGCCAAGGCCCCGCGCCGCCCCACTCGCCTGAACACCGCGATCTCCACCTCGGTCGCGTTCGGCGGCCAAAACGCCGTCCTCGCCTTCCGCGCAGCAACCTCAGGAGCCCCCGCATGACCGTGACCCGAGCGGAAACAACGTCGGCGTACTGCGCCGCCCCGGCCTCCGGGCGGCGGTTGGAAGAGTTGGACTGGTGGCGTTCGTGCAGTGTCCGGGTCGTCGACCCGGCCCCCGAACTCTCCGGCGTGGTGCGGTCGTTCCTGGACGACCTGACGGCGGCGTTCGTCCGCGGCGGGCACCGGCTGATCCCGTCGGCGGATCGCGAGACCCGGCTCGACGTGGTCCTGGTGGGCGTGTCCGTACCCGATGGCCCCGCCCCGCTGGCCGACCGGATCGTGGAGGAACCCACTCCGCTGCTGCTCAGGCTCCGCAAGGACCAGGGTCGGCAGGGCATGGTCGGGCGACTGGTCGCGGTCGCGGAAGTGCCCGAGCGGATGAGCGAGATGGCGCACCCCGAGGTGGTGCGCGTCGCCCGGATCCTGATGGCCAGGGTCGGCGTGTTCACCGTCGTGTTCATCACCCCGGGCACGCTGCCCGGGGAGGTCGCCGAGGCGACGCTGTGCACGATGGAGGGCGGCCACCCCACCGAGACCGAGCACGTCGCCCAGGGCATCTGCGATCGGCTGGTCGCCGCGGCGTGTGCGCACGAGGTGGCGGGCCGGCACGACGTGGTGCGCGACGCGATCACCGCCGAGGCGTGGGCCGCGGCCCGCGCACCGCGAAGCCTGGTGGCGGCCGGGACCCGGATGGGGGACCTCGGGCTGCTGCCCGCGCCGCACGCGATGCGCGACTTCGTCTCGCCCCGGCTGAGCCGCACCTACGCGATGTATCTCAACCTCCAGGGCTTCAGCGAGGGCATGCTCTTCGCGTTCGATCCCGACCTCGACGCGCTCGTGGTCACCGCGTCCGGACGCTGGGGGGTCGACAAACGCGACCTGTCCACCGGCGACCTCGTGGCCGTCGACCATCACCTGGACCGGGGCCGGGTGCGCGTTCTGGCGCCCGAGGGCATGCAGCCGATGGCACCGTCGGTGGAGGCGTGGGAGGTCTGCGCGCTGTTCGAGGCGGCGCCCACCGTACGGGTCGGCAAAAACGCGGCGGGGCACTGGCAGTGGGATCCGAACGGTACCCGCGAGGTGCCGGCCATTCGGGCGGGCCTGCACGCGCACGTCGGTGTCTCGTACGCCGACCCGGCGCTGATCGAGAGCATCCCGCCGGACCGGGACCGCTATCCGTACGGGTTCGGCTGTGGCACCGACCTGATGATCGACGTGGCCCGCTCCACGCTGGCCGACTCGCGGGCGCTGCACGATCCCGAGGACACCCGCCACTACGTGCGCTGGCCGATGCTCTACCACGGCGAGATGGCCCTGGAACTCTGGGGCCCCGACCAGCCCGACGAGCCGCTGCGCGGGCTCCTGGACGTGTTCGACCCGCAGGTGCTGGGAGCCGTGCACTTCCACGCGGACCACATCGACCAACCCTGCTGAGCGGTACCCCGCACGCGCACGTGACGACGTCGGCCTCCGAGACCACGATTCGGGTCTCGGAGGCCGACGTCGTCGCGTGGACCGGATGACGAACGCCACGCACCGTCACCCACCAACCGATTCGCCCCGTCGGATCCGGGTGGGATCCGACGGGGCGAGGCAACGGGAACCGAATTCAACCAACGGCGTCCGTTTCGATGGTCGGGGCCGATCGCGCGAGCGCCGGCTCCCGGGTCGGCGGGTCGTCAGACCCCGACACGCTCCAGGAGCGAGCGGTGGCCGTCGTCGTGCTGGTAGCCACCGCCGCCGTGGGGGCGGTGGCCATGGGGACGGTGGTGGTCACCCTCGTGGTCGTAGTCCTCGTAATCCTCGTCGTCGTAGTCGTTGTTCTCGATCTCGGCAATGACGCATTCGCTCCCGAACGCCGGGTTGAGCGCGGCGACCGCGTTGGCGGTATTGGCGCATCCCTCGGCCGGCGTATGGAACGGAGACTGGCCGATGTTGCCGGAAAAGACACCCGAGGACTTCACCGCGGCGGCGTCGGCCTCGGAGCTCGCACTCGCGGCACCCGTGCCCGCCATCACGAGAGCGGCGGTACCGACGGCCAGGGCTCCGGCCTTTTTGAACGAGTTCACGACAATCTCCCGTATAGCGCAACATCCGCGCCGCCGGACCGCGACGCGCACCCGGTTCAACGAGAGCACCCGCCTCCGGCAACCACTATCGCCCCGGTTCACCCGAATGACTCACACCCGCGCCTTCCGGACGCCTCGACCTCACCAGAGGGTGGGATACCCGAATCATCCCCGGCGTGAGTGCCGTGAAGCGACCGGTTCGGGATGGACGCGGCCCGACGGTCGGACGGGGGTCAACCGATGTCGGGCCGCGCGGGTGCCGGCCACGGGGGGAGCCGGCACACCCGTACAACTACCCCAGTCACACAGGGCAATACACCAACAACCTTATGTATTCGCGATGTTCGTGATCGCACACCCGGCGGGCGGCGCATCGCGGCGTCAGTCCGTCGGGACCCAGCTCCCGTGGAAGCCGAGCGGGACCCGGACGGGGAGGTGGACGCGCGCCACCGGCTTGCCGGTGAAGTCCTGCGCGGACAGGACGACCAGGTCGGTGGCGTCGCGCTCGGGATTGTTCACGTAGGCGAGGATGTAGCCGTCGTCCTCGGCACGTCCCGCGGACGCGCCCCGCTCGGCCGGAACGAACACCGGCTCGCTCGCGTCCGCGCCGCGCGGAAGGCGGTGCACCGCGGTCGTACCGCGCAGCAGGTCGTGCTTGACCAGCCCATTGCCCGCCCGGATGCCACTCTCGCTCACCGCCGGCCCGTAGGCGCGGTACAGCTCGACGGACGCCGCGGTGTAACCGTATCGGTGCCGCCTGCCCAGGTACGCCTCGTTGATCCGGGGGAACTCCTGCGGGCGATCGTCGACACGTTCGGTGCGCACGACCCCGCGCACGGGGTCGATCGTCCAGCGGTGCAGCGAGGGCGGTCCGGCCGCGGCCGGACCGCCGAGTCCGCGTCCGGCCGGCTCGAAGGGCGCGGGCATGCGCGTGAAGTCGACGACGACACGGCCGGCGCCGTCGTCGTAGGCGTTGAGCGTGTGCGAGAAGTAGAACGGCGGGATGTCGAACCATGCCGTCGGGCCGCCCGCTCGTGGCAACAGGCCGACGCGCGCCGGGTGTCGTGCGTTCCAGACGTAGGGCACCAGGGCCCCCGCAGCGGCGGCGTCGGCGTCGAAGGTGATGGGGTTGTCGAAGAGGACGACGTACTTCTCGGTGAGGCCGAAGTCGTGCATCATCGGCGAGTCCGCCACCGGGACGCGCGTGGTTCGGGCGACGTGGCCGGCCCGGTCCAGCACGATGTGGCGCACGTGGTCCCAGTCGATGGCGTACGTCACTGCGTGCAGTTCGCCGGTGTACGGGTCGAACTTGGTGTGCGCCGCGAAGGATCCGTCGAGGGTGCGGTCGAAGTCGCACAACCCGACGGTGTTCAGATCGCCGTCGAGCGCGTAGGGCAGCGGCCCGCCCTCTTGACACGCCAGAATACGTCCGCGATACCCGATCACGTGTGTGTTGGCCGGGAAGTCGTCGACGGGGGGCGGCTGGGGGCCCCGGTACGGTTCCCCGAGCCGGGCGGCGACGTCGGCCGAACGCACCCAGCGACTGCGGTACCACTCGGCCCGACCATCGCGCAGCCGCACGCCGTGGACCATTCCCGCGCCGATCATCCAGTGGTGCGCCCGGGGGTCTTCCAGGCCCAGGACGTTGGGTCCGTTGCGCAGGTAACGACCGTCGAGCGCGCGCGGCAGACGACCGGTGACGGGCAGGTCGAAGGCGGTGACCTCCTCCCGCTGCGGGGCCAACGCGCCTTCCAGAAACGGGAATCGACGACGGTCGACGGCGTCGGGATCGGCCTGCGGCGCGGCGGCGAACGCCGGGCCGGTCGCGCCGAGGGCGCCCGCGGCGATCCCGCCCGCCGCGAGTGCGCCACCGCGCAGGACGGTCCGGCGTGTGGGGCTGTTCATGACGACCCTCCGTTTCGTGGGCTGTGCGTCCAGCGTGCCGCCGCCCCGGCACCACGACGATGACGCTGCCCCCCGGAGCCCGGTGGGCCTGTACCCACCCCCGGCGGGGCCCGGGCGCCGACGCCCGCCACTTTTCGATCGCATCACTCCCCCGCCTGTTGTCCAGGCCCACGCCCCGCGTGGTTCAGGCGCCCGCCCGCAGAGCGGCGTCGAGGGCGCTCATGAGCTGTCCGACGCGGTTTCTCGAGGTCGGCGCGAGGGGGTATCGCCGCAGTACGGAGACCAGTTCGGGCGTGGCGCGTCGCCGAGCCTGTTCGATCAACGCGTCCCCGACCGCCGGGTTGCCGCCCGCGCCCAGTTCGCCGATGCGGGCGGCGCTCGCTGCGGCGCGCAGGATGTGTCCGACCTGGGTGGCCCGCGATATCGGGTGCAGGTAGGCGGCGGCCGCCGCGTCGCCGGCGGACCGCGCGGCAAGGCGGGCCGCTTCGATGCCCGCGTCCTTGGCGGCCCGGTGCGCGTCCAGGGACGTGACGCGCTGCAGCCTGGTCCGCCGCGCACCGTCGACGAACTCCCAGGCGGCGTCGAGCGCCGCGCGCGGGCGAGGGTCGCCGGGAACACCTTCCTCGAACACGTGCAGGACGTCCCGCGCGCTCTCCGCCGCATAGCGCGTCACGACGCGCAACTCGTCCATGGTCAGCTCGAAGTCACCGAAAACGCTCGCCATGGCTTCGATCCTGCCACCGCCGGCCGGCGGGCGAGTTCCCCGGATACGGGCCCTGCCCGTCGGTATGGTGACGTCCGCAGGTCCGTTCGACACGCCTCTCGGATCGAGTCGACGACCGACCGGGGAAACGACGAGGAGCCAACCATGGTCGCGGACGGTCGGATCGAACGGGCCAAGGGCTCCTACGAACGCAGCGTATTCGGCGGCGACCACGCCGAACTCGATGCCGCCGATCGCGAACTCGACGCGGTGGAAGCTGAGTTGGAGCTGTCTCGCGGACGCGTACGGCACGCCCGGTTCCTGGCCCGGCGGGACGTGGACGCGAGCGAGGACCCGGCCGAACTGCCCGCGTTCGAACGCGCGTTGGCGTTGTTCCGGGCCCTGGGCCAGGTCCGGGGCGAGGCCGAGGCGCTGTTCTGAATCGGCGCCGTCCATCAGGTCGTCCGACGCGACAACGCCACGGCCGTACCGTTCCTCGAACGCTCCCGCGACCTCGCGGCACAGGTCGACGACCGGGAGACCCTGGCCGAGGCGCTGCGCCACCTCGGCGTCGCCGACCACGCCGCCGGTCGCCTGGAGGCGGCCCGGGAGCACCTGACCAGGTCATCCGAGATTCGCCGGACGGCCGGACACCAGGCGGCAGTCGCGGCGAACATGGTGGGCCTCGGCTACATCGCCGCCGCAGCGGGGCGCCGCGACGACGCGCTGCGCATTCTCACCGAGGCGGATGCGCTCGCACGGACCCACGAGGCGCACGCCATCGTGCGCCAGGTCGCGCAGGCCCGAGCGCACCTTGGCCAGTCACCACCCCAACCCCCGTACGGGGCCCGCAATGTGACGGCGTTTCAGGCGTAGCGGGTGGCATTCCGGTCGAGACTCTTCCGGCGCGGTGCGACATGTGCCATGTTACATGTCGCACATCGGAAGGCTGCGTCCCGGTACGCGGCCACAACAGCTCCGGAGGCCCCCGCACATGCGTCTCTCCCGGATATCTACGGCCCACGCGCGAAGACTCCCCGCGCTCGGCGTAGCCCTGTTCCTGACCCTCGGCCTGTTCGCTCCACAGGCCCAGGCCCAGGCCCAGACCCAAGCCCAGGCCCAGGCCCAGTCCCAAGCCGCCACCGCCCCGGCCGCGGCCCGCGCAAGCGCCGGCAAAACCCCGCCCACCGCGCCCCGGTCGATCCCGGTCCCCAAGTCACCCGACGCCCGGGCCGACGCCTCCGGCTTCAACATCTCCTCGCAGGAAGGCACCGAGGAGCACGCCCGGTCGGCCCCGCCGACCACCGAACCCGGCGCGGACGCCAGGCAGTTCTCGGCCGCCGCCAACGGATGCGGCGACCTGTCCGCAGTGATCGACGCGAGCGGCCCCGAGCTGATCCGACAACTGACGGCCCTCCCCGACGTCACGTGCACGTACCCGCTGTTCAACCTCACCGGCCCGACCGCGGGAACGGCCTTCCGCGAAGCCAAGATGGTCACCGTCGCCGACGCGCTCCGCGACGCCTCCGCGGCGTACCCCGGCACCAACGACACCTCCATCGGGCAGCTCGTGCTGTTCCTGCGCGCCGGCTACTACGTGCAGGACAACAACACGAACGCCGTCGGCGCCTACGGCCCGGCACTGGACACCGCCGCCCGCGCCGCACTGGACGCCTTCTTCGCCTCCCCGCACAGCAAGGACGTCACCGACGCCAACGGCGCGACCCTCAACGAGGTCGTCACGCTGATCGACAGCACCGGCACCGCCGGCCGGTACGCCGGCGTCGTCAAGTGGCTCCTCGCAAGCTACGACGCCACATGGCCCGACGCGATGACCCTCGCCGTGGCGCACGTCGAGTGGATCGCCGAGAACGGCTTCAAGGCCAAGAACGACGCCCGCGGTTGGCGGGCCGCCCTCAAGGCCGACCCCACCATCACGAACACCTGGGCCGACTTCATCACCCGCAACAACGCCCAACTCAACCGCCTGGACGTGGTCAGCAACGTCGGCCGCTTCCTCGGCTACGCCCTCGACATCCCCGAGTTGAAGGATCGGGTCCGACCGCTGCTGAAGGACCTGATCAACCGCTACCCGAACATCGGCCCCACCGGACCGATCACCATGAACCTGGCCTGGTACACCCGCGCGTTCGACCGGAACAACTGTGCGGCGTACGCCATTTGCGACCTGGGTGCCCGGGTGCTCCCGGTCGTATTGCCGACCCAACACACGTGTAGCCCGAACCTGAAGATCCGCGCCCAGGACATGTCCCCCGCGCAACTGACCGGCACCTGTACCAGTCTGATCAACCAGGACGCCTACTTCCACCGGGTGATCGGCGACAAGGGCGCGATCCCGGGCGATGTGAACACCAACCTCGAGGTCGTCGTCTTCGACGACTACACCCAGTACTCGCTGTACGGCTGGGCCATCTACGACATCGACGTCGACAACGGCGGCACCTACGAGGAGGGCAACCCGAACCTGGCCGGCAACCAGGCCCGCTTCATCGCCCACGAGGCCGACTGGCTGCGTCCGTCCTTCCAGATCTGGAACCTCAATCACGAGTACACCCACTACCTCGACGGCCGCTACAACATGTACGGCGACTTCGAGGCCGGCATGACCACACCGACCATCTGGTGGGTCGAGGGCATCGCCGAGAACATCTCGTACGGCTACCGCAACCAGCGCAACGCCGACGCGATCGCCGCGGCCGGACAGAAGACCTACACGCTCAGCCAACTCTTCGACACCGTCTACGACCAGGACGACAACCCCGACGTCAACTCGGCCCGGGTCTACCGGTGGGGCTGGCTGGCCGTGCGCTACATGCTCCAGGCGCACCCCGCCGACGTCGAGACCGTGCTCGCCAAGTACCGCACCGGCGACTGGGCCGGCGCCCGCACCTTCCTGAAGCAGACCATCGGCACCGGCTACGACGCCGACTTCGCCGGCTGGCTGACGACCACCTGCGCCACCGCCGACTGCGGCCCGCTGCCGGAGGCCGCGGCCATTGCGCTGTGCACCAACGCCGATCCCCGGCAGTTCGACAAGAACTGCCGCCGGGACAATCTCGCGGCCACCACCGGCAACGCCGCCTACCACTTCCTGTACCTGCCGGCCGGCGTCAAGGAGTTGACCATCACCACCACCGGCGGCACCGGCAACGCCGACCTGTACTACGGCGGCGGCACCTGGGCCACCACCACCGACTACCGGGCGAAGTCCACCAACGCAGGCAACGCCGAGACCCTGACGATCGCCGATCCCCCGTCCGGCTGGGTCTACTTCACCCTCGCCGCCGCACAGAGCTTCACCGGCGTGACCGCGAGCACGCAGTACCGGTGAGCCGGTCCGCCGGCCATCGTTGATCCGGGGTGAGCCGGCACAACCCCGAGCACGACGGCGGTCCCCGCCATCCGATGTCGGATGGCGGGGACCGCCGCGTGGCTCTCCACCGTTACTGCGGCGGAGTGTCCTGATCCCCGCCGAGTCGGTCCTTCAGCTTGTCCTGGGCAGTGTCGACCTGACCGCTGTACCTGCCCTGGGTCTTGTCGTCGACGAAGTCGCCCGCCTTGTCGACGCCCTGCCCGGCCTTGTCCTCGTGGCCCTTCAGCATCTGCTTGAGCTTGTCCATGACGGACATCGTGGCCCTCCTCGAACGTGGTGGTCCCGCACTCCAGCGTCACACTCGTTCGAGCGGGGTGCATCCGGAGTCGCCGCCCTCGCGCTGGTGGCTGCGCCGGGCGTCGCGGTCGAAGATGCCCAGGATCTCGCAGGGCCCGCCGGCCGTACCGATCGCGTGCGGCAACATCGTGGGGAACTCGGCGGCCTGATTCGTCTCGATGCGGAGGCGGCGGTGGCCGAGCATCAGGATCGCCGTGCCGGACAGCACGACGAGCCATTCCCGGCCCGGGTGGGCGCGCATCCGCGCGGGATTGTCCGGCGGCGGCTCCGTCATGCGCTGACGCACCACGCTCATGCCCGGATCGCCCTTGATGGGCCAGCGCATCAGGCCGTGCGCGCCGTCGATCATCGGACTGACGACGACGTCGTCGGTGGCGGTCTCCACGAGCTGGTCCAGCGTGGTGTCCAGTGCGCGGGCGAGGGTGACCAGCTGATCCAGCGCGAGCCGGCGCCGCCCGTTCTCGATCCGGCTCAGCGAGGACTGACTGAGGTTGGCGCGCCCGGCCAGCTCCTCCAGGGACCAGCCCTGCGCCACCCGCAGGGCACGGATGCGTTTGCGCACGAGGCTGTCCAGCTCCCCATCTTCTTGCGTCATGGGCAACATCGTATGCCTGTGATGCAAATCGGGCCTAGCGTCGAGAGTGCTTGACCCCCAGCCTTCGGCCCCACCCGCCGGCAACCCGCCACCGGTCCTACCGGCGTCTGTTCGGCATGCCGTTTTCGAGAGGACCCCATGAGTACGAACCAGCCCGAACCGACCGCAGCGGCCGGCGGGGACGGTGTACCCGACACGCGTCGGCTGCGCGCCATCCTGATCGCCGTATCCGTCGCCCTCATGGCCGTCATCGCCTCGGTGTCCGGGTTGAACGTCGCCCAGACCCACATGGCGGTCGCGTTCGACGCCTCGCAGGGCACGGTCCTGTGGATCATCAACATCTACACCCTCGCCCTGGCCGCGCTCCTGCTGCCGCTCGGCGCGATCGGCGACCGTCTGGGCCGCAAACCGATGCTGATCGCCGGGTTGGGCGTCTTCGCCGCCGCGAGCGTCGCGGCGGGCCTGGCCCCGACGGCGGAGGTCATGCTGGCCGCGCGCGTGGCCGCCGGTGTCGGAGCCGCGATGATCATGCCGATCACCCTGGCCGTCATCACCGCCACCTTCCCCGAGGCGCAGCGCGGCAAGGCGATCGGCGTGTGGACCGGTGTCGCCGGGGGCGGCGGCATCCTGGGCATGTTCCTGTCCGCGCTCCTCGTCGATGTCGCGGACTGGCGTTGGTTGTTCGTACTGCCCGTCGTGCTGAGCGTCGTGGCGCTGGCGATGACGCTGAAGTCGGTCCCCGACTCCCGGGAGAAGTCGGCCCATCGTTTCGACACGGTCGGCGCGCTGGTCTCCGTCGTCGCCGTGGTCGGCCTCATCTTCGTCCTGCAGGAGGGTCCCGAGCACGGTTGGACGGCTCCGGCGACGGTGATCGGCCTCGCCGTCGGCGGGATCGCCGCCCTCGGTTTCGTGGCCTGGGAATTGCGCCGGCGGGACGCCTCGCTGCTGGATGTACGGCTGTTCCGCGAGCGTGGCCTCGCGGGCGGGTCGCTGACGCTGCTGGTGGTCTTCGGGGTCCAGGCGGGTATCGCCGTGGTCCTGTTCCCGTTCTTCCAGGCCGTGCTCGGGTGGTCGGGCCTGCTGTCCACGCTCGCGCTGATGCCGATGGCCGTGATGATGATGACGGCCTCGGGCCTGGCCCCCGGGCTCGCGGCACGGATCGGCTCCCGCGCGACGATGGCCGTGGGCATCGCGGTGGCCGGGATCGGCCTGGCCCTGATGGCCCTGTTCGTCTCCGCCACCGGCGGCTATCCGACCGTCCTGCCCGGCATGCTCGCCATGGGGATCGGCATGGGCCTGTCGATGACGCCCTCCACCGAGGCGATCACCGGATCCCTGCCGCGCGAGAAGCAGGGTGTCGCCTCCGCGCTCAACGACGTCACCCGCGAGTTCGGCACCGCCCTCGGCGTGGCCCTGCTCGGCGCGCTGCTGTCCGCGGGATACCGCAGCGCCATCGCGGACCGGCTGACCGGCATCCCCCAAGGGCCCGCGGACACCGCCCGGGAAGGCATCGCCAACGCCGTCGAGGTGGCGGACGACACCGGCCCGCATGCGCCGGACCTGCTCCACGCCGCCCGGCAGTCCTTCGTCGACGCCTGGCAGCAGGCCATGTGGGCGGGCGCGGCCGTGCTGGGCGCGCTCTTCCTCTACATCGCCCTCCGCGGCCCGCAAACCCAAGCCCCCACCGCCGTACACGAGCCGGAGACCCCCGACACGGTCACCACCCGATGAACCTCGAAGCGCCAGGGCTCGCCGCCCTTGCCCGCTGGCATCAGCAGCAGGTCGTCCGGGACGAAGTCGGCACGCAATCGTCCCGCCCCCTGGGCACGCGCGGCCGGGTCACCGACCGCCCACATGGCGACGACACGCTCCCCGGCGATGTCCGCCGCCCCCGAATCGGACGCGCGGGCGGTCGCGAACCCACCGGAGGTGGCCCGGGCGTTGGCACACCGCACGGTGGTGCTCATGGACGGATTCCGCCAGGACATGTCCTCGAACGGACTGCGCCCCGAGCACCTGCTCACCACGTTCGCCGAGCACGCCCACCCCACGACCCACCCCCGCCGCTGCTTCACCCCGAGCCGGCAACCGTAGCGACCGCCTCGAAGGCGAACCCGGCCGATATGTACCAGGATGGACCGGGGGGCTCGTCCCGTGAGCGGCCGTCCGCACCCGAGCGGTCGGCCGTCGGCGCGGGACCGACATTCCAGGCCACGCAGTGCTCGTGATCGGAGCCGACATGACCCCGCTTCCCCCGCCGATCAAGCCTTACCTCGAACCCGCCGCGCAGGAGTTGTGCAACGCCACCGCCCCGCATCCGCGAATCTACGAAGTGCCTCCGGAGAAGGGCCGCGAGATCCTGCTGGGGCTGCAGAGCGACCCGACGGTGCCCCGGCCGGACGTCGACGAGGAGTGGGTCGACGTGGACGCCGGCGAGTGGGGCACCGTCCGCACCCGCATCATCCGGCCCAAGGAAGCCGTCGGCCCGCTGCCCGTGGTCTTCTACATCCACGGCGCCGGCTGGGTCTTCGGCGACGACAAGACGCACGACCGCCTCTTCCGCGAACTCGCCGTCGGCGCCGGCGCCGCGGGCGTCTTCCCCGTGTACGACCGGGCGCCCGAGGCGAAGTACCCCACCCAGGTCGAGCAGAACTACGCCGTGGGGCGGTGGGTCCTGGAGCACGGCGCGGAACACGGCCTGGACACCTCACGGATCGCCGTCACCGGCGAATCGGTCGGCGGCTGCATGTCGACGGTGTTCGCGCTGATGAACAAGGAGCGCGGCGGCATCGACCTCAAGGCCCAGGTCCTGCTCTACCCGGTGACCGACGCCGACTTCGACACCCCCTCGTACCTGCAGTTCGCGGAGGGCTACTACCTCACCCGCGACGGCATGAAGTGGTTCTGGGACGCCTACACCACCGACCCCGCCCAACGCGCCGAACACCACGCCTCTCCCCTGCGGGCGAGCCTCGACCAGCTCAAGGGCCTCCCGACCACCCTGGTCATCACCGACGAGGCCGACGTGCTGCGCGACGAGGGCGAGCAATACGCCAACAGGCTGCGCGAGGCCGGCGTCGACGTCACCTCCGTCCGCGTGGCGGGCATGGTCCACGACTTCCTCCTCCTGGACAGCCTGCGCGACACCCGCGCCGCGAACGTCGCCCGCACACTCGCCGTCAACGCCCTGCACACAGCCCTGCACGGCAACTGACCCGCCGCGGCGCACCCCACCACACGCCGAGACCGGACCCGGCGCCTTCCCGGGCCCGGTCTCGCGGCCCCGTACCGCCACTACGCCGACCGGGTCGACCGCAGGGCGATCGGGGCCGCGGCCCCTACATCTTGATCCACTCGACCGACGTGGTCACCGCGTCGAGGACGTCGGGCAGGGGTTCTACGCCGAGTCCGGGGCCGGTGGGGACGTCGAGGTGGCCGTCGGAGAGCACGAATGGCTTCGTGATGTCGGTGGCGAAGTATCGGCCGGACGCGGATGTGTCGCCCGGGAGGGTGAAGCCGGGCAGCGCGGCCAAGGCCACGTTGGCGGCGCGGCCGAGGCCGGTCTCCAGCATCCCGCCGCACCAGACGGCGACGCCGTGGGCCCGGGCGAGGTCGTGGATGCGGCGGGCTTCGAGATAGCCGCCGACGCGCCCCGGCTTGATGTTGACGACGGAGCAGGCGCCGAGGGAGATGGCCGCCGCCGCGTCGGCCGCGGACGTGATGGATTCGTCCAGGCAGATCGGAGTGCGCAGCCGCTTGGCCAGTGCGGCGTGCCGGACCAGGTCGTCGTTGGCCAGGGGCTGTTCGATCAGCTGGAGGCCGAAGTCGTCCAGTGCGGCGAGGTGTTGCGCGTCCGAGAGGGTGTAGGCCGCGTTGGCGTCGACCTGCAGCGGCAGTTCGCCGCCGAAGCGCTCGCGCACCGCGCGGACCGGAGCGAGGTCCCACCCGGGCTCGATCTTCAGCTTGATCCGCACATAGCCCTCGGCGATGTACCGCTCCACGGCGTCGAGGAGTTCGGGCACGGAGTCCATGATCCCGACCGAGACACCGCAGGGGACCCGGTCCCGCGCGGCGCCCAGGTAGGAGCCGAAGGACTCGTCGGCGGCGCGCAGATGCGCGTCCAACACCGCCGTCTCCAGCGCGGACTTCGCCATGCGGTGGCCGGTGAAGGGTGCCATGACCCGGGCCGGCTCGTGCACGTTCAGGCCGTCCTTCGGCAGGGCGGGGATCAGGAACCGGCGCAGCACGTGTTGCACGCTGTCCACGTACTCGGAGGAATAGCGCGGCTCGGACATGGCCCCGCACTCGCCCCACCCTTCGTGGTCGGCGGTGACGACGCGGACCAGCAGCACGTCGCGGGTGGTCTCCACGCCGAAGGAGGTGCGGAACGGGGTGACGAGCGGCATCGCGATCCGACGCAGTTCGATGCCGGTGATCTTCGTCTTCATGACTGGTGCTCCTGTACCGGGGGTCGGACACGGGTGGTGCCGGTGGCGGTGGTGCGTTGCACCACGTAGCGGCGGCGTTCGTGGAAGCCGACGACGCGGGCGCCTTCGGCGAGCAGACCGCCCAGGGTGGCCCGTACGGCCAGCCGCCAGGCCCGGGCGGTGCCGGGGTCGGTCAGGCGCAGCGCCTCGATGTCGTCGGGGAGGTCGACGAGTACGGTCTCGGCGTCGGTCGAGGCGATCTCCGGGCGGCCCCGGTGATTGCGCACGCCGTGGGCGGCGCCGAGCGGCGGCTCGACCACCTCGGGCGGGGTGGGCGCGGTGAGGTCCCAGGCGACCAGGACCCGGTCGGACTCGTCACCGCCGTTGATGGTGTCGTGCATCGCGCCGTAGAAGGACGGCACGTAGTCCTCCGGCAGGGCGCCGAGTTTGGTCAGATTGAAGTGGGCGTTTCGGCGGATGAGCGGGTCGTAGGTCCAGGTGATGCGGCGTAGTCGATGCGCGAGCGCCCACTGCCGCTGGTGCATCTTGAGGGCCAGGCCCACGCCGCGCCCCACGACGGAGCCGGTGATGTGCGAGTGCAGGCTGGTGCCGACGGGTTCGCCGAAGAAGCCGACCGACGCTCCCACCAGGCGGCCGTCCTCGTACGCTCCCGCCACGTAGTTCCCGGTGTGCGCGAGTGCCCGCAGGACCTCGGCGGAGATGGGTGAGTTGCCGGGTCGGGACCCCCAGATGCCGGCATAGAGGAGGCTGACGGCATCGAGGTCCTCCATCATGCGCAGTTCTCGGATTGTGGATCCGTTCATCGCAGTGCTCCGACTGGGTGGGCCGGCGGCCGGGCAGGGGCCGGCACGGTGGCGGTGAGGGCATGTGGGTGATCGGTGTGCGCGGCGCAGCCGGCCGCGCACGGGGCCGCCGGGCGCGGAACACCCCACCCCGGCGGGGTGGTTGCCGTATCGAGCCGCACGGAGGCCGGCCGCCGCGGTGGACCGTGGCCGTACGCGTTCACGTCACTTCCGCAGGTTAAAACCGGCGGGGTTCCGGCGCCTTTGTTTCGGGCTACCGGGATACGCCCGCCGATTTGTACGCCGGAACAATCGGGGCGGGTTGGCCGCGCGGCGGAATTCGTGCGCGCCGGAGATTCGGTATTCCCGTGCCCGCGCGCGGTTCGGGCGCGCGCGTATCCGATAATTCCGGGAGTTTTCCGGTATCCAGGCCCTCGGTATCGCGCCGGCGCGCCTCTTTGGCCGGACATACAAAGCATTCGAGGAATCTCTGGACGGGCATCACATGCCTCCGGCGGATCCAGGGGCCACGCTTTCCGCAGGCACAATCCGGCAAACGTACGGCGGGCCCGTCCCGCCCCGCGGGAAGTGCCGGTGTGAGCGGTGGCGAATCCGCGCTCCGGTCCCGATGGCCGAGCTCCGCGGCGCGGTGTGGTCGTCCCGCGCCCGGTGCGCATCCATTACGGTCCGGCCGGCGCCGGTCGAGAGGGGTCCCTGGCAGATGACGGCACCATTGCACGAGCCGAGCGCGAAGGCGGCCCCGAACCCGGTCGCGGCAGCGGCCCCCGGCGCGGTCGACGAAGCGGCGGCGGTCGGGGGCGACACCGAGCCCGTACAGGGCCGTTCGCCGGCGCGAATCGCCTGGGAACGACTCAGGCGGGACAGGTTGGCCCTGGCGGGCGGCGCCGTCATCCTCGCGCTCGTCGTGATCGCGGTGTTCGCGCCGGTGATCTCGAACCTGATCGGACAGGATCCGAACGTCTTCCACGAGGACACGATCGACCCGCTGTTCGGCACCCCCAAGGGATCCCTCGGCGGCATCGGCGGCGAGCACCTGCTGGGCGTGGAGCCGGTCAACGGCCGGGACATCCTCGCCCGTATCCTCCACGGCGCCCGGATCTCGCTGCTCGTCGGCTTCCTGTCCGCCCTCGTGGCGGTCGTCCTGGGCACGGTCCTGGGGATTGTGGCGGGCTTCTTCGGCGGTTGGGTGGACGCGGCCATCAGCCGCGTCATGGACGGTCTGCTCGCCTTCCCACAACTGTTGTTCATCATCGCACTGGTCTCGGTCATGCCGAACGACATGCTGGGCATGACCGGTTCGAGCGTCCGCGTCTTCGTGATGATTTTGGTCATCGGTTTCTTCGGATGGCCCTACATCGGGCGCGTGGTGCGCGGCCAGACGTTGTCGATGCGCGAACGCGAGTACGTCGAGGCCGCCCGAGCCCTGGGCGCCGGGCGTTTCCACATCCTGGCCAAGGAGTTGCTGCCCAATCTCGTGGCCCCGATCGTCGTCTACACGACGATGATGATCCCCACGAACATCCTGACCGAGGCCGCGCTCAGCTTCCTGGGTGTGGGCGTCAAGCCGCCCACCGCCTCGTGGGGACAGATGCTCTCGAACGCGATCGACTACTACGACTCGGATCCGCTGTACATGATCGTTCCGGGCGTGGCCATCTTCACCACCGTTCTTGCCTTCAACCTCTTCGGCGACGGCGTGCGCGACGCGCTCGACCCCAAGGGCTCGCGCTGAACCGCCGTACCCCACGCCACCCGAGGCGACCCGCGGCACTTCACCCCGGGTCCCGCACGCAATCCGGAGGATCCGAGATCGTGACTACCCGACACGCCCCAGGGCGACGCACGCAGGCACTGGCCGCCGCGGCCGTGGTCGCAGGACTGCTGACCACGACGGCGTGCGGCGGTGGTGGCGACGACAAGGCGAGCGCGGCGGGCTACGACGCCGCCACGACCAAGGTCGTGAACGCCGCCACGACGAAAGGCGGCACCCTGAGATTCGCCGGCACCCAGGACGGCGACTCGTGGGACACCACCCGCAGTTACTACGGCTTCGCCTGGAACTTCATGCGCTTCTACAGCCGCCAACTGGTCACCTACAAGACCGAACCCGGCAAGGCGGGCGCCGGGCTGACCCCCGACCTCGCCACCGACGGGGGCAGGGTCTCCGACGACGGTAAGACGTACACCTTCACCCTGCGCGACGGGGTCACGTGGGAGGACGGCAAGCCGATCACCGCCAGGGACGTCAAGTACGGCATCGAACGCCAGTGGGCGCAGGACGTGTTGTCGGGTGGTCCGGTCTACCTCAAGGACGTCCTCGACCCCGACGGGGAGTACCACGGCCCCTACCAGGACGAGTCCGCCGACAAACTCGGCCTGAAGGCGATCGAGACGCCCGACGACAGGACGATCGTCTTCCGTCTGCCGCAACCCAACAGCGACTTCCCGCAGATGCTCGCGATCCCGTCGGCGTCCCCGGTGCGCCAGGACAAGGACACCAAGTCCAAGTACGGCCTGCGCCCGTTCTCCAGCGGCCCGTACCGGTTCGAGTCGTACGACCCGGGCAAGGGCCTGGAACTGGTCCGCAATCCGCAGTGGAAGGAGGCCTCGGACCCGGTCCGCAAGGCCTACCCGGACGCCGTGAGTGTCAAGTTCTTCTCCAACGCCAACGACATGGACCAGCGGCTGATCGCCGGCGACTACGACCTGGACCTCGGCCAGTCCGGCCTGTCGCCGCAGGGCCGCCAGACCGCGCTCAAGCAGCACAAGGGCCACCTGGACAACCCGCTCTCCGGCTACGTCCGCTACGCGACCTTCCCGCAGAACGTGAAGCCGTTCGACAACGAGCACTGCCGCAAGGCGGTCATCCACGGGGCCGACCACCTGTCGCTGCAGACCGCGCGCGGCGGCCCCGTGGCCGGCGGCGACATCGGGACCAACATGTTGCCGCCGACGGTCCCGGGCTCCCAGGGCGTCACGTACGACCCATTCGACATGGCGGGCACCGACCGCAACGGCAACGTCGCCAAGGCCAAGCGGGAGTTGGCGGCCTGCGGCAAGCCGGACGGCTTCACCACCACCATCGCCGTCCGCAACAACAAGCCGGTCGAGGTGGCCACCGCCCAGTCCCTGCAGGCGTCGTTGAAGAAGATCGGCATCGACGCGCAGATCGACCAGTACGACGGCTCGCAGACCTCCGGCATCGTCGGCAGCCCCGACAACGTGGCGAAGAAGGGCTACGGCATCGTCATCGACGGCTGGGCCGCCGACTTCCCGTCCGTCCAGGGCTTCGGCCGGCCGCTGTGGGACGGCA
Organism: Embleya sp. NPDC059237; assembly: GCF_042754105.1. Lineage (NCBI taxonomy): Bacteria > Bacillati > Actinomycetota > Actinomycetes > Kitasatosporales > Streptomycetaceae > Embleya > Embleya sp. NPDC059237. Next base: position 47,701 of record NZ_JBHZAE010000006.1, read on the forward strand.
AGTACGTGCTGGAGAGCGGCAACGTCAACTACGCCCTGATCAAGGACCAGGCGATCGACGACCTCTTCGACGCCTACGCCAAGGAGCCCGACGAGGGCAACAAGGGCCGGATCGCCGCGCAGATCAACCACAGGGTCATGGAGGGCGGGTACTACCTGCCCTTCACCTACGAGAAGTATCTGAACTGGCGCGGCGGGCGACTCACCAACGTCTACATGACGGACGCCTACAACGGCTACGACTTCGTCAGCCTCGGTCTGCACTCCACGAAGTCCGCCGACTCCGCCGACTCAGCGAACTCCGCGCAGTCGTCGAAGACTTCGCAGTGAACCCCCGGCCACCCGTCGAACGGCACGAAAGGCAGGTGAAGGCCGGCGCGGCATGACCGCGGGCCGTCAGCTGTGCTCACTTACCTGATCAGGCGGCTGTTCGCCGCCGCAGTGATGCTGGTGGTCATCATCATGGTGGTCTTCGGCATCTTCTTCCTCGTCCCCAAGTGGACGGGCGTCGACATCGCCGCGAGCTTCGTGGGCAAGCAGGCCGACCCCGCCGCCGTCGAGGCCGTGCGGGACAAGCTCGGCCTGAGCGAGCCCATCCACGTCCAGGCGTGGGAGTTCTTCAAGGGCATCTTCGCGGGCCGCACCTACTCGACCGGCGGTGACGTCGTGCACTGCTCCGCACCGTGCTTCGGCTACTCGTTCAAGAGCGAACAGGCCGTCTGGCCGGTGTTGACCGACCGTTTCCCGGTGACCCTGGGACTCGCGCTCGGCGCCGCCGTGTTGTGGCTGGTCTTCGGTGTCGCGGCGGGCGTGCTCTCCGCGCTCAAGCGCGGCAGCCTGTGGGACCGCGGCGCGATGGTCGCCGCCCTCGCGGGGGTATCCCTGCCCATCTACTTCACCGGCATGCTCTCCCTGGCGACCTTCGCGTTCGGACTCGAGTGGCTCGACGCGCAGTACGTGCCGTTCGGCCGGGATCCCGGCGGCTGGTTCGGCGGCATGATCCTGCCGTGGATCACCCTCGCCTTCCTGTACGCGGCGATGTACGCGCGGATCACCCGCGCCACGATGATGGAGGTCCTGGGCGAGGACTACATCCGTACCGCGCGCGCCAAGGGCCTGCCGGAGCGGACCGTCATCGGCAAGCACGCCATGCGCTCCACGATGACGCCGATCCTGACCATGCTGGGCATGGACCTCGGCGCGCTCATCGGCGGCGCGATCCTCACCGAGTCGACATTCAACCTGCCCGGCCTCGGCCAGGCAGTGCTGAACGCCATCCGAAACCAGGACCTGCCGATCATCCTGGGCGTCGTCCTGATCACCTCCCTCTCGGTGCTGCTGGCCAACCTCCTGGTGGACGTGCTCTACGCCGTGATCGACCCCCGAGTGAGGCTCGCATGACCATCCCCGACACGAGCACCGCCGTATCCGACCGGCCCGCCGGCGCCTCGACCGCGCCGCGCCCCTTCCTGGACGTGCGCGACCTGCGGGTGCACTTCCCGACCGACGACGGCCTGGTCAAGTCCGTCGACGGGCTCAGCTTTCACCTGGAGAAGGGCCGGACCCTGGGCATCGTCGGCGAATCGGGCTCCGGCAAGTCGGTGACCTCGCTCGGCATCATGGGCCTGCACACGACCGGGCAGTACGGCAGGCGCAAGGCGCGGATCTCCGGCGAGATCTGGCTGGACGGCACCGAGTTGTTGTCGGCCGGACCCGAACACGTACGCAAGCTGCGGGGCCGGCGGATGGCGATGATCTTCCAGGATCCGCTGTCCGCGCTGCACCCGTACTACACGATCGGCCGGCAGATCGTCGAGGCGTACCGGATCCACCACGACGTCGACCGCAAGACCGCCCGCAAACGGGCGGTGGAGATGCTCGACCGGGTCGGCATCCCGCAGCCGGACAAGCGGGTCGACGCCTACCCGCACGAGTTCTCCGGCGGCATGCGCCAGCGCGCGATGATCGCGATGTCCCTGGTGAACAACCCCGAACTGCTCATCGCGGACGAGCCCACCACCGCCCTCGACGTCACCGTCCAGGCGCAGATCCTCGACCTCGTCCTGGACCTGCAGAAGGAGTTCGGCTCCGCGGTCATCGTGATCACCCACGACCTGGGCGTCGTCGCCGAACTCGCCGACGACATCCTGGTGATGTACGCTGGCCGCTGCGTCGAACGCGGCCCGGCGGAACGGGTGTTCCACGAACCCCGGCACCCCTACACCTGGGGTCTGCTCGGCTCGATGCCGCGCCTGGACCGCGAGCAGCAGGACCGGCTCGTCCCGGTCGAGGGCTCCCCGCCGTCCCTGATCAACCTGCCGTCCGGCTGCGCCTTCCACCCGCGTTGCCCGTACGCGGACGTGCCGAAGGACGACGTCACCCGCACGATCCGCCCCGAACCCACCGAGGTCGGCGAGCGGCACTGGGTCGCCTGCCATCTGACCCGGGAGCAGCGGGAGCGGATCCGGGCCGAAGAGATTGCGCCGAGGTCGTGAGCGAGAACGCGGAGGACGACGCAGTGAGCAACCGTGTGCAGGGCGACGGCGAACGGGCCGGTGGGGTCGGCTCGTTCGACACCGGCGGTAGGGCCGGCCGCGCCGAGGACGCGGCGCCCGGCGAGGTCCTGCTGAAAGTGACCGGGCTGCAGAAGCACTTCCCGATCCGCAAGGGCCTCTTCCGGCGCCGGGCCGGCGCGGTGCGCGCCGTCGACGGCATCGACTTCGAGGTGCGCTCGGGCGAAACGCTCGGGGTGGTGGGCGAATCGGGCTGCGGCAAGTCGACGATGGGCCGGTTGATCACCCGCCTGCTCGAACCGACTTCGGGCACGATCGAGTTCGAGGGCGAGGACATCACGCGCCTCGGCGTGCGGGGCATGCGCCCGCTGCGCCGGGACGTGCAGATGATCTTCCAGGACCCGTACTCGTCGTTGAACCCGCGCCACACCACCGGCACGATCATCGGCGCGCCCTTCCGGCTCCAAGGGGTCGAGCCCGAGGGCGGCATCAAGAAGGAGGTACAGCGACTGTTGTCGGTGGTCGGCCTCAGTCCCGAGCACTACAACCGCTACCCGAACGAGTTCTCCGGCGGTCAGCGCCAGCGCATCGGCATCGCCCGCGCGCTGGCGCTCAGGCCGAAGCTGGTGGTGGCGGACGAGCCGGTGTCGGCGCTCGACGTGTCGATCCAGGCCCAGGTCGTCAACCTCATGGACGACCTGCAGCGCGAACTGGGCCTGACCTACGTGATCATCGCGCACGACCTGTCCGTGGTCCGGCACGTCTCGGACCGGATCGCGGTGATGTATCTCGGCAGGATCGTCGAACTCGCCGATCGGGAACTGCTCTACCGGGCGCCGATGCACCCGTACACCAAGGCGCTGATGTCGGCCGTGCCGATCCCGGACCCGCGGCGCAGAAGGGATCGGAGCGAGCGCTTGCGGCTCGAAGGCGACGTACCCTCGCCGATCGACCCGCCGAGCGGCTGCCGCTTCCACACCCGGTGCTGGAAGGCGACGTGGGTCTGTACGACGGCCGAGCCGCCGTTGGAGGAGCTGCGGCCGGGGCAACAGGTGGCCTGCCATCACCCGGAGAACACCACCGAGCAGGCCCCGCAGGACACCGGTGCGGCCACGCCGGCACGGGTGGCGCCGACTCGTCGGTAACACCCGTGCGGGCGGGGCCGAGGGCCCCGGATAAGTTGACCTTCGTGCTCCACGGACGAACGCCCCACACCGCCGCCCTCGAAGCCCTGGTCCGCGCCGCGGCCCGGGGCCGCGGGGGCGCGGTCGTGCTGGTCGGCGACATCGGCACCGGAAAAAGCGCCCTGCTCGACGCCGCCGCCGAGGCCGCGAGGGGACTGGGGGAGCTGCGCGACGCCGGGGCGGAGGCCGGGACGGGGCTGCCGGTGCTGCGCGACGCCGGGGCGGAGGCCGGAACCGGGCTTCCCGTGCTGCGCCGTGCCGGGGCGGAGGCTGGGACCGGGGCGCGCGTACCGCGTGGCGCCGACGCCGACGCCGGGACCGCGGTGCGCGTGGCGCGGGGTGCCGCGGTGGAGGCCGAGACCGGGGCGCGCGTACCGCGTGGCGCCGATGCCGACGCCGGGACCGGGGTACGCGTGGCGCGGAGTGCCGGCGTGGAGGCCGAGACCGGGGTGCGGGTGTTGCGGGGGGCCGGGGTCGAGTCGGAGGCTCGGTTGCCGTATGCGGGGCTGCATGTCGTGCTTCGGGAGGCGCTGCATCTGGCCGACCGGCTTCCCCGGCATCAGGCCGAGGCGCTGCGCCACGCCGTGCACGGGACCGCCGCGGATCCGGCCGCGCCGGGCGATTACGACCGGTTCCTCGTCGGCGCCGCCGCGCTCAGCCTGCTCGGCGAACTCGCCGACGAGCAGCCGCTGCTCGTGCTCGTCGACGACGCCCACTGGCTCGACCAGGAAAGCGCCGACGCCCTGCTGTTCGCCGCGCGCCGGCTCGCGGCCGAGCCCGTGGCGATCGTCTTCGCCGCGCGCGACGGGTCGGCCGACTTCGACGCGCCGGGGCTGCCCGTGCACCGCCTGGAGCCGCTCGACGACGACGCCGGCACCGCGCTGCTCGACCGGCACGCCCCCGGCCTCACCCCGGCCGTGCGCCGCAGGCTGCTACGCCGGGCGGCCGGGAATCCGCTCGCCCTGGTCGAACTCGCCGCCGCGCTCACGCCCGGCCTGCGCCCCGAGGCGGACCTGCTGGACGACCACGAGATCGCCGTGCTGCCCGCGTCCTGGCGGGTGCGACGCCTGTACGACGAACGGATCGCGACCCTGCCCGCCGCCACCCGCACCCTCCTCACCCTCGCCGCGGCCGACGACACCGGCGACCCCGCGCTCGTACTGCGCGCGGGACGCGAACTCGGCGCCGTGCCCGACGATCTCGAACCCGCCGAACAGGCGGGGCTGATCCACCTCACCGCCACGCATCTCGCCTTCCACCATCCGCTCGCCCGCGCGGCGGCCTATCACGGCGCCACCCTCGGCCGGCGCAACGCCGCCCACCACGCGCTCGCCGCGGCGCTGCCCGAGAGCGACCGCGACCGGCAGACCTGGCACCTGGCCGCCGCCACGGTCGGCCACGACGCCGCCGTGGCCGACCGGCTCGAGGAAACGGCCGAACACTTCCGCGCCCGGGGTGGGCGGGCGACAGTCGCCACCGCGTACCGGCGAGCGGCCCAACTCACCGAGGACCCGCGACTGCGCGCCCACCGGCTCACCCAGGCCGCGCTCGCCGCCGCCGAGGCGGGCCGGCCCGAGACCGCCGCCGCGCTCGCCGAGGCCGCCGCGCCGTACGCCGACGATCCGGCGGTGACCGCCAGGCTCGCGTCGATCCGCGCCACCGTCGAACACACCGCCGGACGCCCCGACGCCGCCCGCCTCATCCTCGTCGAGGCCGCCCGCACCACCGCGCCACACGACCCGGACACCGCCGCCGGAATCCTCTTCGAGGCCGTCGCCGCCGCCTGGGACACCCCGGATCCCGCCGGCGCCACCACCGGCATCCTCGACACGCTCGCGGGCCTCGACTTCGGCGCCGGTCCCGCGCACACCGGCGCCCTCGCCCTCCACCACCTCGCCACCGGAAACCCCGAGGCCGGCCACCCCCTCCTGCGCCGTTTCACCGACGGCACGCGGGCCGCGGGCGGCACCCGCCCGCTCGCGGACGAAACCCGCCTCCAGGGCTGGGACATGCTCCTCGGCGACTACCGGGGCGTGCACGACCGGGCCGAAGTCCTCGAACGGCGGGCCCGCGAGCAGGGCGCGATCGGCATCCTGCCCACGCTGCTGCTCCGGCTCGCCCGCTGCCGCCTGTTCCTCGGCCGCCACGAGCACGCGCACAGCACCGCCGTCGAGGGTCTCGACATCGCCCGAAGCACCGCCAACCACCACCACGAGGCCATGCTCCACGGCGTGCTCGCCGTCCTCGCCGCGATCGACGGCGACGAGGACGGGTATCACGCCGCCGCCCGCCACGCCGGCGCCGGCGGCGGGCCAGCCGTCTGGACGGCCTGCGCGGAAGCCCTCCTCGACCTCGGTCGGGGCCGCCACGAAACCGCGCTGACCCGGCTCACCGACATCGCCGACGGCCCCCGCGCCCACGTCGCCGTCGCCATCCACGGCCTGGCCGACCACGTCGAGGCCGCCGCCCGTCTCGGCCGCCCCGACGAAGCCCGGCGCACCGCCGAACGGTTCACCACGTGGGCGCACGGCACCGGCACCCCGTGGGCGCACGCCGTCGCGCTGCGCTGCCGGGCCCTCCTCGCCGCCGACGACACCGCCGGCGACCTGTACCGGTCCGCCCTCGAAGCCCACCGCGGCGACGGCCGGCCCTTCGAAGCCGCCCGCACCGAACTCCTCTACGGCGAATGGCTGCGCCGCAACCGGCAGCGCGCCGCCGCCCGCACCCACCTCACGGCCGCCCTCACCGCCTTCGAAACGCTCCGGGCCGGCCCGTGGCAGCACCGCGCCGGCGCCGAACTCCGCGCCGTCGGCGCCCCCGTGGCCGGCCCGGTCGACACCGGCGGCCACGCCGACGCCACCGCGCGGCTCACCCCGCAGGAGCTGCACGTCGCCCGCCTGGCCGCCACCGGGCTCAGCAACCGCGACATCGGCGCCCGCCTGTTCCTCAGCCCCCGCACCGTCGCCTACCACCTCTCCAACGCCTACCCCAAACTCGGCATCACTTCCCGCGCAGCGCTGGGCAGCCTCGACTGGCCGACCGCCTGACCCGCCGCCCGGGAGATCGCAAAGGCGTCCGCGACGATCGACAGCACCCCGGCAGCCCGGTACCCACCCCGGTCATTCGACGGATCCGCCGCGCCCCGCGCGCCCCTACTGTCGTGCTCGCAACGCCGATCACCACATCGGCCCACGAACCCACACGCACCAGGGGCACACCATGAAGGTCCTCGTCCTCGGCTCCACCGGCTACATCGGCACCGCCGTCACCCGCCGCCTCATCGAGGACGGCCACACCGTCGTCCCGTTCCTCAAGACCGGCACCCCCTCCGAGCCCGGCGTCGACGCGCGCTTCGGCGACCTCACCGACCCGGACAGCCTCATCGACGCCGTCACCGACGACATCGAGGCCGTCGTCAACCTCGCCACTCCCACCGGCGACGAACAGGCCGACGCCGCCGCCGTGGACGCCCTCACCTCACCGCTGCACGGCACCGGCCGCGCCTTCGTCTACACCAGCGGCATCTGGGTGCTCGGCGCCACCGGCGACCACGCCGTCGACGAGGACGCCCCCACCAACGCGATCGACATCGTCGGCTACCGCCCCCGCACCGAGCAGCAGGTCCTGGCCGCCGCCCGGAACGACGTGCGCAGCGCCGTCATCCGCCCCGGCATCGCGTACGGCCACGGCGGCGGCATACCCGCCCTCATGCTCGGCTGGGCCAAGGAGCACGGCACCGGCCGCTACGTCGGAACGCCCGGCACCCGCTGGCCGATGGTCCACATCGACGACCTCGCCGCCCTGTACTCCCTCGTCCTCACCAAGGCCGACGCCGGCACCCTCTGGCACGGCGTCGCCGTCCAGGCCGTCGCCACCCCGGCGCTCGCCGCAGCCGTCGACGTCGCCGCCGGCGGTGTCGGCCGCGCCGAGCCCTGGCCGCTCGAACAGGCCGCCGAAGCCCTCGGGTTCCCGTTCGCCGAGGCGCTCGCGCTCGACCAGACCGTCTCCGGCGAGCGCGCCGTGCGCCTGCTCGGCTGGCGGCCCACCCAGGCCCACCCGACCACCGACCTCACCGCCGGCACCCGTGCCTGAGGTCGACAACGCACCGGCCGCCACATCCGCCCGGCGCAGCTTTCCCGGCGCCCATCTCCCCATCTGCACCGCCTGCGGCACCCAGTACGCCGGCCCCCGTCCCGACTGCCCCGTCTGTCGGGACGACCGCCAGTACGTCCCCGTCGCCGGCCAGCGGTGGACCACCCTCGCCGAGCTGCACGCCGCGGGCCACACCGCGAAGTTCGCCGAACAGGGCCCCGACGTCCTCGGCATCGGCACCACGGAGTCCATCGCCATCGGCCAACGCGCACTGCTGCTGCGCACCACCGAGGGCAACATCCTCTGGGACTGCCCGCCCTACCTCGACGACTCCATGGTCGAGGCCGTCGCCGACCTCGGCGGCATCACCGCCATCGCGATCAGCCACCCCCACTTCTACTCCGTGATGGTCGAGTGGGCGCACGCCTTCGACGCACCCGTGCACCTGCACGAAGCGGACCGCTCCTGGGTCGGGCGCCCCGACCCCGCGCTGCGTTTCTGGTCCGGCGAGACCCATCGGCTGACCGACGAACTCACGCTGATCAACCCGAGGATCCACTTCCCGGGCAGCGCCGTCCTGCACTGGAGCGCGGGCGGCGGGGCGCTGTTCTCGGGCGACGTCCTCAATGTCTGCCCGGACTGCCGCTGGATCACCGTGATGCACAGCTACGCCAACCACATCCCCGAACACCCCGACGCCGTCCGCCACGCCGCCGAACTGCTCGGCCGTCACCGCTTCGAACGCATCTACGGCGCCTGGTGGGACCGTGTGGTCACCGCCGACGGCAACGCGGTCCTGCGCCGCTCCGTCGAGCGCTACCTCGCCTGGGAGGGCGCCATGACGGACCGTACCGCCTGACCGCACCACCCGACACGCGTCGTCGCGGCGGAGCCGAAACCGGCCCCGCCGCGACGATGTCGCCGTCAGCGCAGGTCGCGCAGGAGCCTGCTCATGATGGCGTCGACGCGGTCCGAGTCGAACGACTCCGAGCCGATCAGCAGCGTCACCGCCCGTCGGCCGTCGTCGGTGACGGCGTTCCGGAACTTGTGGCCGCTGGACATGCTGCCGCTGTGTCCCCACAACACGAAGCCCGGGTAGGGCTCGTGGCGCTCGACGCCCAGCCCGTAGCGCTCGTTCGCGACGTCCTCCGCGACCGTCCGCTTCAGCTCCGCGAGTTGGGCCGGGGCCAGCAGCTTCCCGGTCAACAGCGCGGTCCAAAAGGCGGTGGTGTCCGCGCCGTCGGAGATCAGCGCGCCCGACGCGTCGGCCTCCGAGGTGTTCCATTCGGTCCGATCCACCAGGGTCTTGCCCCGCTGCGCGTAGCCGCGCAGCTCCGGCTTGGGCAAGGTGGTGCGATCGCCGGCCCACTGGGTCTCGCACAGTCCGAGCGGTCGGATGATCCGCTCCTCGATCTCGGTGGCGATGCCGCGGCCCGTGACCTCCTTGACGATCAGACCGACCAGGTTGTAGTTCGTGTTGGAGTAGGCGAAGCCCGACGGCGCGCGCTCGGGCCTGGGCAGGGCGAGCGCCTGCCGGACCGTCTGCAGGGGCTCGATGTGATCCCAGCGGTGCGCGTCCTCGTCCTCCCAGAACGGCGCGTCCAGGTAGTCGGGCAGGCCGCTGGTGTGCTGCAGAAGCTGTCGGATCGTGATGGTGCGCCCGTCGTAGAGCCTGGTGCGGATCAGACCCGGCAGGTAGTCGTCCACGGTGTCGTCGAGGGCGATCCGGCCCTCCCCGACGAGTTGCAGCACGACCGTGGCCGTCCAGGTCTTGGTGTCGCTGCCGATGCGGCTGTGCTCGTCGCCGACGACCTTGCGGCCCGTTCCACGATCGGCGACACCGACACCACCCGTTCGGACCCCGCAGTTCGGGCTCTTCACCGTCACGCTCATCCCCGTGGCGCCGACACCCTCCAGTGCCTTCATCGCCGTCCGGATGGGCGTGGTGTCACACTGCGGCGCCGCGCCCGCCTTGGCCGGCACCGTCAACAAAGACGCCGCACACGCCAAGGCCACGACCGCACTCGTCCTGTATCGCACAATGTCTCCTTCTGCAGCACTTATACGTGTGCCGTAATCGATAACGCCCGACGGATACGGATTTCGATATCGGTGAGCGGGCAAACAGTCGACGGTCACCTGCGGCATTCGGCTCGTCACGGCCGGCTGCGGCCGGTTGCGCTCCATGGGGTCACAGCAGGTACGGTCACCGGAAGTGCCCGCCGCACGCCTGCCGAATTGTGCATGCGGAAAGCGTGGCGCCCGGATCGGCCGGGGGCATGTGACGCCGGTCCAGAGATTCCCCGAATGCTTTGTGGGTCCGGCCAAAGAGGTGAGAATGCTCGGTACCGGGGTTCCCGATCTCGGACAGGTCCTGGAGGTATTGGGCTCGTCACTGTTGCGGCCGTTGACCGAACCGCCGGAAAAGCCGGTGCCGGTCTCGGGCGTACTCATCCTCGAACGACGCGCCCCGCTCCCCCTCCCCGCCGTCACCGACGCGATCCTGCTCGCCGTCGGTGTGGGGATGGACGAGGCGCGGGCGATGGACCTGATCGGCTCGGCCGCACAGGCCGGGTACACGTGCGTGGTGGTGAAGAGCTTCGGCGAGCCGGTCACCGCGTTGGTGGAGGCCGCCCGGCAGGGCGGCATCGTGCTCCTGGCCGCCAACGAGGCGGTGGCCTGGCACCACCTGGACGCCATGATCTCCTCGGCCCTCACTCCCACCGTGCGCTTCGGACAGGCCGCCGGCGCCCCCGCCTTCGGCGACCTGTTCGCGCTGGCCAACGCGATCGCCGGCATGGTCGGCGGAGCCACCGTGATCGAGGATCCGCACCGGCGCATCCTCGCCTACTCGACCCTGCCCGGCCAGGCCGTCGACGAGGGCCGCCGGCAGGGCATCCTCGGCCTCCAGGTGCCCGACGGCCCGGACTACGACGAGCAGTACCGGGTGCTCACCCGGCTCGGGCGCACCTGCCGATTCCCCGCCGTTCCCGGCGGACTTCCCCGGCTCGGCGTCGCCGTGCGCGTGGGCAGCGAGGTGTTGGGGTCGATCTGGGTCGTCGACGCCGGCGAACACCTGGACTCCGTCGCCGAACAGGCCCTGTCCGATGTGGCGGACAACGTCGCGCTGCACCTGCTCGCGGCCCGCACCACCGAATCCGCCGTCCGGCGCAGGTACGCCGACCTGCTGCGGCGACTGCTGGCCGACCCGAGCAGTGTCACGGCGGTGGCCCCACAACTCGGTCTGGACCCGAACCTGCCCGTTGCCATGGCCGCGTTCGCCGTCGCCTCGGTCGACGCCGAGGACGCGCTCACCGCACACGCGGCCACCCGGCTGGCGGACCTGGTCAGCCTGCACTGCGAGGCGCGCTACGGCAGGCACGGCTGCGCGTTGATCGACGGAACGGTCTACGCGCTGCTCCCGAGCGAACCGTCGCCGAACGCGCACCGCGAACTCGTCGCCTACATCGCGCGGCGGGCGCACAGCGCGCTGCGGGTGCCGGTCCGGGCCGGACTCGGCGCGCTCGTCCAGGAATTGCGCTCGATCGAGAGTTCGCGCGCCGACGCGGATCTGGTGCTGCGTGCGCTGTCCGAGCGGCCGGGTGAGCCGGAGCCGTGCCAGGTGGCCTCGATCGACGAGATGTGGGCCGGCGCGACACTGTCCGCGCTGGCCGCGATGCTGGCCACGCACGAGGTGGTCCCCCACAGGCTCGGACCGGCGATCCGCGCCCACGACCTCGAACACGGCACCACCTACGCGTCCACCATCCTCGCCTACCTGGACGCCGACGGCGATGTCGCCGCCGCCTCGCAGCTGCTGTCCGTACACCCGAACACGATCCGCTACCGGCTCTCCCGGGCCACGGAGATCTTCGGATTCGATCTCGCCGACCCGGACGAACGCCTGGTGTTGTGGCTGCGATTGCGCCTCGGCGGCCGGCTCGACTGGTAGACCCCCCGCCCCGTGGTCACCGGGCTCTGGTAGGCATGGCCCATGTCGAACTACGACGGCGACGAGCGGTTCGCCGGACTGCCCATAGCCGAGCTCCACCCGTCGGCAAATCCCAAGGCCACGCGAGCCGAGAACGCGGCGGCGCGGAACGCGAAGCCGCTCCCCGCGGCGGCCGACGCGGCGTGGCGGTTGCGGATCGAGGGGTATCGGAGCACGGAGAAGTTCACCGAGCACGTCGCGCGTTTCCTCGACACCGTCGACACCACGCGGGTCACCGCCCTGCTGGTCGGCATGTGGGAGCCGGGTGAGGACTCGACGGAGGCGGTGCGCGCGCTCGTCGACGCCGCCGACCGGCTGCCCGCGCTGCGCCACCTCTACTTCGGCGACATCGCGCAGGAGGAGAACGAGATCTCGTGGATCCTCCAGTCGGACATCACGCCGCTGTTCGAGACGTTTCCCCGGTTGGAGACGCTGATCGTCCAGGGCGGCCAGGACCTCGTGCTGGAGCCCGTGCGGCACGAGAGCCTGCGGCACCTGGAGTTCCGCACGGGCGGGCTCCCCGCGCGCGTGGTGCGCGCGGTCGGCGCGAGCACCTTCCCGGCGCTGCGCACGCTGGAGCTGTGGTTGGGCACCGACGAGTACGGCGGCGACGCGACCGTCCGCGACATCGAGGGCATCCTGCGCGCCGGCGGCCTGCCCGCGCTCACTCGGCTGGGCCTGATGAACAGCGAGATCCAGGACGAGGTCGCGGCGGCGGTCTCGGCGTCCCCCGTCCTCGGGCGGCTGACCGAACTCGACCTGTCCATGGGCGCGTTGGGCAACGAGGGCGCCGAGGCGCTGCTCCTCGGCCAGCCCCTCGGACACCTGCGGGTGCTCGACCTCAGCCACCACTTCATCACCCCCGCCATGCAGGAGCGACTCACCGCGGCCCTCGCGACACCCGGCCTCAGGCTCGACCTCGGCGACCCGCAGCAGCCCGACGACGACGGCGAGGAGGCCTGGCGCTACATCGCCGTCGCCGAGTAAGCGACCCGCATCGCCGTCGCCGAGTGAGCGACCCGCTCGCCCCGCACACCGCCCTCCGGCCGAAGGCACTCCGCCGCCCGGCCGTTCGAACCCGCCCGGAAGCCAGGAACAGCACATGTCACTCTACGAGTTCACCTCACACTTCGGCGGCCTCCCCGTCGCCGACCTGCGGCCCCTCGACTCCACCGCGACGTCGATCACGCCGGGCGACCCGCCGGACGCCGTCGCCTGGCGAATCCGGGTGGACCCGTGGGAACACGAGGAGGCCGAATTCGAGAAGGACTTCCGGTACTTCCTCGACACCGTGGACACCACCCGGGTCACCGCGCTGCTGTGTGGATGCTGGACCGACGACCTGTCCGCCGAGAGTCCCGCGCTCGGGCTCCTGGTGGAGCACGCGGACCGATTCCCGAATCTGCGTCACCTGTTCCTCGGCGACGTCGTCCAGGAGGAGTCCGAGATCTCGTGGATGAACATCGGCACCCTCACTCCGGTGCTGCACGCATACCCGCGGCTCGAAGAACTCGTCGTGCGGGGCGGCGCCTTCGACGGCAACCCGGATGTCGCGCCGGCGCTGGAGCCGCTGCGGCACGACGCGCTGCGTGCCCTGCGGTTCGAGAGCGGCGGCCTGTCCGCACGCCTCGTCGGCGCCATCGGCCTCTGCGACCTCCCGGCGCTGGAGAACCTGGAACTCTGGCTGGGCGTAAGCCAGTACGACGGCACCGCGACCGTCGACGACCTCGCGGAGTTGTTGTCCGGCGTACGCGTCCCGGCGCTGCGCCGGCTCGGCCTGATGAACAGTGAGATCCAGGACGCCGTGGCCGCGGCCGTGGCCGCCGCGCCGCTGACCGCCCGTCTGGAATCCCTCGACCTGTCGATGGGGACCCTGGGCGACGAGGGCGTCGAGGCACTGCTCGCGGGTCAGCCGCTCACCCACCTGAAGACGCTGCGCATCAACCACCACTTCGTGTCCGAGACGATGGCCGCGCGCCTGCGCGAGACGCTTGGCCCGCACGGGGTCACCGTCGACATCGACCGCGCCGAGGAACTGCGGGACTGGGGCTCGGGCCGCTATGTCGAGGTCTCCGAATGACCCGCCGCGCGGGAGTGGCGGCGTGAGCGAGCGTCCGGCCGTCACCGTCGTGGGCAATCCCGGCCACCGCCGCATGGCCGGGTTCGCGGCGGCGGCCGAAGCTGCGGGGCTGCCGGAGCCGCGGCTGGTCGCCTGGCGCGATGTCCTCACCCGGGAGCCGCTCGCCTTCGCCGCCGGGCCGGTGCGGATCGACTCGCCGGGCGAGGACGCGGACGTGCACACGCTGCTGAGCGGCGCGCCCGCCGACCCGTTCCGGGTCGAGGGCGGCAGCGCCCGGCATGCCGCGTTCGTCGCCGCCCTCGGGCGGATCGAGGCCGCCGTGGCGGCCTCCCCGGGGGCGTGGTCGGTGAACGACGCCGGGGAGATCGCGGTGATGTTCGACAAGCGCCGGGCGCACGCGGTGTTGGCGGCGCGCGGCGTTGCGCTGCCGCGCGCGCTGACCGGGCCCGGGGCGGCGCCGGTGCGGTCCTACGCCGATCTGCGGCGGCGGATGGCCGACGCGCGCTGTCCTCGGGTGTTCGTCAAGCCGCCGCACGGGTCGTCGGCGTCCGGTGTGGTGGCCCTGGAGACGCACGGGACGACGCGCGTCCAGGCGACGACGTCCGTCGAACTCGTGCGCGAGGCGGGCGGCGTCGCCCTGTACAACTCGCTGCGGATCAGCAGATATCGGGACGAGGCCGATATCGCGGCGCTCGTGGACGCGCTCGGCGGGGACTGCGACGCGGGCGGCCTGCACGTCGAGGCGTGGTTGCCGAAGCTGACCCTGGACGGGCGCGCGACCGATCTGCGCGTCCTGGTCGTCGCGGGGCGGGCCACGCACGTCGTGGCCCGGTCGAGCCGGTCGCCGATGACGAACCTGCACCTGGGCAACGCGCGCGGCGACGTCGCGGCGGTGCGCGGCGCGGTCGGGGAGGACGCGTGGGCGCGGGCGATGGCGACCTGCGTCCGGGCGGCCGGGTGTTTCCCCCGTACGCTGCACGTCGGCGTCGACCTGCTGTTCGCGGTGGACCGGCGCCGGCACGCCGTGGGCGAGGTCAACGCGTTCGGGGACCTGCTGCCGGGTGTGCTGCATCAGGGTCGGGACACGTGGGGGGAACAGGTCCACGCCCTGGTGGCGGGTTGGCGGCCGGCCGGATCCACCGGGGCGGCGCCACGAGACGAGGATCGAGTTCCGTGTCCGAGATGACGACACCACCATCACCCGACCCCGGGAATCACGGCGGCCGATCCGCGCCCGCGGACATGAACGCCGTCGTCGGCCGGCACGACCTGCTGATGGTGACCCTGGACACGCTGCGCTACGACGTCGCCGCCGAACTCGTCGCGGCGGGGCGCCTGCCCAACCTGGCGCGGGTGCTCCCGGACGGCCGGTGGGAGCGCCGGCACACGCCGGGGAGCTTCACGTTCGCCGCGCACACCGCCTTCCTCGCCGGCTTCCTGCCGACGCCGGTGGGCCAGGGGCCGCATCCGCGGTTGTTCGCCGCCCGGTTCGGCGGGAGCGAGTCGACCGCGCCGCACACGTGGGTCTTCGACGACGCGGACCTGCCGACCGCACTGGCCGGGGCCGGCTACCACACGGCCTGTATCGGCGGCGTCGGGTTCTTCAACAAGCGGGGCGCGCTCGGCTCGGTGTTGCCCGACATGTTCGCGGAGAGCCACTGGGATCCGGAACTCGGCGTCGCCTCGCCCACCTCGTTCGAGGCCCAGGTCGCGTGCGCCGAGCGGGTGGTGGGCGCGCTGGACCCCGACCGGAGGCTGTTCCTGCTGGTCAACGTCTCGGCGCTGCACCAGCCGAACTGGTTCCACCTGGCGGGCGCCGACCCGGCCGACGGCGACACCCGGGAAACGCACGCCGCGGCGCTGGAGTACGTGGACCGGCACATCGGCCGGCTGTTCCGGACGATGAGCAGCCGCCGTCCGTGCTTCGCGATCGTCACGTCCGACCACGGCACGGCCTACGGCGAGGACGGCTACACGGGCCATCGGCTCGGCCACGAGGTGGTGTGGACGGTCCCGTACGCCCACTTCACCCTCGCCCCCGGCCAGTGGTGAGCGCGGCTCCGGGACGACCGGAACGGGCCCGGCCGGCGGCGGTGTCGGGCCCGGGTGCCCATCGTGTCGGGCCCGCCGCCTAGCGCGTGTCTTCAGACCCCCGTCGGGCTCCGCGGCGTTCGGTGCCGTGCATCGGCGTGCCGGAGAAGCAGGTGCATAGTGGTTCTATTCGCCTGTTTTTCCGGGGCGGCGAGGTGCGGTGCCGGGCGTCGTGGAGCTCGGCGGGGGTCTGAAGACGCGCG
This sequence comes from Embleya sp. NPDC059237, assembly GCF_042754105.1. Classification (NCBI taxonomy): domain Bacteria; kingdom Bacillati; phylum Actinomycetota; class Actinomycetes; order Kitasatosporales; family Streptomycetaceae; genus Embleya; species Embleya sp. NPDC059237. Next base: position 63,854 of record NZ_JBHZAE010000006.1, read on the forward strand.
CTAGGCTCGCGGGGTTCGCAGCACCACCCGTCGCACGTCCGGAGGTACCCGTCCATGGCCCCGACCGCCGCCGAGGCCCCGTCCGTGGCCATCGGGTCGCCGTACACCGGATACGTCTACTCGTACCCGCACAAGACCGCCTACCGGCCGCTCGAACCCGCGCCCGCGTTGCGCGAGGTGTGGGCGGGGCAGGATCTGTCCGCGCTGTTCCTGTACCTGCACATACCGTTCTGCGAGATGCGCTGCGGGTTCTGCAACCTGTTCACTCGTACCGGCGCGCCGCACGAGTTGGTGGCGCGCTACCTGGACGCACTGGAGCGGCAGGCGCACGCGGTACGCGAGGCCGTGCCCGACGCGCGGTTCGCGGTCGGGGCGATCGGCGGCGGCACGCCGACCTACCTGGAAGCCGCCGAGCTGACCCGGATGTTCCGCATCGCCGCCGAGGTGATGGGCGCCGAGTTCGGATCCATGCCGCTGTCCGTGGAGACCTCGCCGGCGACCGCGACGCCCGACCGGCTCGCGGTCCTGGCCGCGCACGGCACGACCCGGGTGAGCATCGGCGTGCAGTCGTTCCTCGACGCGGAGGCCAGGGCCGCCGGACGGCCGCAGAAGCGCGCCGAGGTCGAGGCGGCGCTCACCGCGATCCGCGAGGCGGCCGTCCCGACACTGAACATCGACCTGATCTACGGCATCGACGGCCAGACGCCCGCCAGTTGGCTCGGCTCCCTCGACGCGGCGCTCGCCTGGCGGCCCGAGGAGATCTACCTGTACCCGCTGTACGTGCGCCCGCTCACGGGCCTGGGTCGACGCGCCGTCTCGCGCGCCGACTGGGACGACGACCGGCTCGCGCTCTATCGCGCGGGCCGCGACCACCTGCGCGCGGCCGGATACGAGCAGGTGTCGATGCGGATGTTCCGCCGTCCCGGTGCCCCGGCCGACGCGGACACCGGGTACCGGTGCCAGCGCGACGGGATGGTGGGCCTTGGCTGCGGGGCCAGATCGTACACGAGCGAGCTGCACTATTCGTTCGACTACGCGGTGAACGTGGGCGAGGTCCGCGGCATCATCGACGAGTACGTGGCCCTGGACCGGGACGCCTTCTCCCGAGCGCGGTTCGGCTACCGCCTCGACGCGGCCGAGCAACGACGCCGGTACCTGCTGACCTCGCTGCTCCAGGCCGACGGCCTGGACGTCGCCGAGTACCGCGCCCGGTTCGATTCCGACGCCGTCGCGGACTTCGCCCGGGAGCTGGAACCCCTGGCCGACGGCGGCCTGTTGAGCGTCGACGCGGATCGCGTCGTGCTCACCGAGGACGGCCTGGGCTGGTCCGACGCCATCGGCCCGGCGCTGTTCTCCTCGGCCACGGCGGCGCTCATGGACGGGTATCGGGCGCGGTGAGCGTGCCGCTGTCGCTCTCCCTCGCCTCGACCCGGGACGCCGCGCGGCCGTTGACGATCCTGTATCGCGGGCCGCTCGCCTCCTGCGACTACGACTGCGGCTACTGCCCGTTCGCCAAACGCCGCGACTCGCGGGCGCGACTCCTGGCCGACCGCGAGGCGTTGGCGCGCTTCGCGGGCTGGATCGCGGCGGCCCCGGAGCGGATCTCGGTGTTGTTCACGCCGTGGGGCGAGGCGCTGGTCCGGCCCTGGTATCGGCGTACCCTCGCCGAGTTGACCCACCTGCCGAACGTCGACCGCGTCGCCGTGCAGACCAACCTGGGTGCCCGGCCGTCGTGGACCGAGGCGGCGGACCTGCGGCGGTTGGCGCTGTGGGGGACGTACCACCCGGACCAGGTCCGGTACGAGCGCTTTCTCGATCGTTGCCGCGAACTCCGCGCGCGCGGCGTGCGCTTCGCCGTCGGGATCGTCGGGCTGCCCGAACACCTGGCCGCCGCCCGGAGGTTGCGTGGCGACCTGCCGACCGAGGTGTACCTGTGGGTGAACGCCGCCGAGGGCCGCACGTACACCGACGCCGAGGCCGCGGCATGGACCGACCTCGACCCGCACTTCGGCTTCAGCCGGCACGCCCACGTCTCGGCGGGCGCGGCCTGCCGGACCGGGGACACGGTGGTCAGCGTCGACGGCGACGGCATGGTGCGTCGTTGCCACTTCGTCCCCGAGGTGCTGGGCAACCTCTACGACGGCTCGTTCCGCGCGGCCCTGGGGCGCCGCCCGTGCCCGCGCCCGCTGTGCGACTGCCACATCGGCTACGTGCACATGGACGCGCTGCCGCTGTACGACGTCTTCGCGGGCGGGATCCTGGAGCGCATTCCGGCGGGGTACGGCACCGAACCGCGCCCGGACGGCGACCCGGCCCGACCAACCGGTGCCGGAGCGGAACTCGCTTGATTCCGCTGCCTGTCGCCGCGTCGGCGGCTCAGGTCTCCCGGGCCGGGCGGTATTCCTGTTCGGTCAGGCCGAAGGTCCAGGCGACGCCGGCGCGGGCGGTGCGCGTGGTCGGCGGCACGCGCAGCCAGTAGACGCGGACCGAACCGTCGGGCTCGGGCGTGGAGTTGAGCACCTCGACCATCACGATCGGCTCGTCGCCGGGCAGTTCGATACGCCACAACACGCCGGTCTCGTCGCGGTGCAGCGGGCGGGCGCCGACCTCGGCGAGGTATCGGTCGTAGCCGTAGATCTCCAGCATCACGCGGCGGAGTTCGGCGTTGTCCTCGTCGCGGATCCGCTGGGCGTTCAGCGCACCGCCGGCCGGGCCGAGGGTGGTCACGAAGTCGGCCGGCACGGGCATGCCGCGCCACGCGTGCAGCGCGAAGCCGTCGGGGAAGGCCAGCGCGGCGCCCTCGCCGTTGTGCAGGCGCGCGGACTCGTCGCGGTGCAGCACGGTGGGGCGTTCGGCGACCAGGACGACGTTCTCGTACGGCCACCACCAGCCCGCGGACCGCGCGACCTCGGCGACCGCGTCCAGCGCCGCCGCCGACGGGGAGTCGTCCAGTCGCGGGAAGCACCGCCGCAGGCCGTCGAACGCGGCGAGCCACGCGGCGTCGTGCTGTCCGCCGAGCGCGTCGAGCGTCGCGGCGCGGGCCTCTCGGGCCACGGGAGCCGTCGGGGTGACCGTGCCCCGCCGGGCCGGGCCGCGGTCGGTGCCGGTCGCGGACAGCACGGCCTCCTCGATGCCGTCGCGGATGCGCGCGGACAGGCTCGTGGTCGGGTCCCACAGGCGTTCCGCGATCTCGCCCCACGCCTGCGCCCAGCCGGTGTGCCCGAGCAGCGCGACCGCGTCGGTCCGGGCGCGTTCCCAACTCGCCGACCGGATCCGGTCGCGCACGCTCGCCCCGGCGCGCGATGCCATGGGGGCGCGCACGGGCAGCCGCAGCGCGGCGAGTTCCTGCGGCTTGAACGCGCCGGACACCACGGTCGCGGCCACGGCGGCGGCGAGCGGAGAGTCGTACCACAGGATCTTGCCGGGTTCGGCCAGTCCGGCGGCCCGGTAGGCGTCCCGGATACCGCGCTCGGCGGCGTCCCGATCGGCGGGCCGCGCGGCTGCGGCGACCTCGGCCCACGCGTCGGCGGACTCGGCGAGGCTCGCCCGGTGCGCGAGCGTGAGCTGCGGGAAAACGGTCGGGGCGGCGGTCACGGAAGGCTCCCGGGGAAGTGGCGGGTCGGCGGTCGGGGCGTGGGGGTCAGTCCGCGATGATGCGGACGGCGCCCGGGATGTATTCGCGCTGGCGGACCACCTTGTACCAGCCCTTGGGCAGCGAGATCGTCGCGTGCTCCTCGTGCACGAGCCGGGTCGGCGCGTCGAGCTTGAGGTGGCCGATGGTGGTCGGCTCCGGGTCCAGGAACAACGTGCCGGCCCCCACGACGGCGTGTGCGTGTCCGGTGACCTCACCCAGCGCGAGCACGATCCGACCACGCCCGTCGCGCGGCTTGGCCGGCAATCCGGTCACCCCGACGGGCACCGCGCCCTCGTCGACGGGAAGCAGCAGAATGTCACCCTGGCGATACATGAATTCCCCTCACGGCTCCGCGAATTCGAGGCCCACCCCCGACACCCCGAACGCTACGCGCCCCAACCGACAAGCCACGCGCCGACGAACGCCGCCGGCGCGTGTCCTCCTCGGCGGCGCGAGTGAGCAGGCGTTGCTCCTCGTCCGGTGTGAGCGGGACCTCCAGTACGCGCAGCCAGTCGGCGAGTTCGCCGTCGCGGAGCGGGCGGTGCTCGGTGGGCGCGTCGGTGCGGCGCACCGTGAGCGCGGCGTGGGTGACGGTGACGTGCCGGTCGGGCAGGTGGCGGGTGATCATCAGGGTGCGCTTGAAGTGCGACGTCGGATGGGTGCTCGTGTAGTAGTGGGCGATCTCGACATCGACGGGCAGCACGAGCAGTTCGTCGACGGAGTGCATCATCTGCCGGCCGCCGTCGCGCCAACGGCGCATCCGCCACACCTCGTCCTCGCGGTCGATGCGGTAGCGCCAACCGAGGTGGTCGTCCTGCGCGCCGTGCGCCACCGGCATCGGGCGCAGCACGCTCATCCCGAACCCCGGGTCGCACAGCAGCCGTTTCCGTCCAGGGCGACCTCGACGGCCATGTGGGTCCGGCCCTGCAGACTGCCGTCGGCCGGATCGCCGACCCGCCCGAGCCGGCGGACCACGTGGTAGCCCAGCGGCTCCAGCGCGGCCGCGAAGAGCGTCGAGTGCTCGAAGCAGTGGCCGCCCCGCCCCCGGCCCACGAACTTCTCCTGCACGGCCGCCAGATCCACCCCGCCGGGCTGCCCGAGGAACACGTCGATGTCGTCGAACGTGAACGTGCGGACATGCGCCTCGTGCAACTCGTCCAACGCCTCCCGCCCCGGCGCCCTCGCCGGGAGACCGAGCCGCCCGAGATAGCCGCCGAGGTCGAGATCGTCCACTTGCCAAACGTCGGTACTCACGGACCCAAGTCGACCAGTGCCGGCCGGCACCGCCCCGGCGGGCCCGCGGAAGCACCTCGTGGTGTCGGGAGGGGCACGGGACGACGACCGAGCGCCGTCAACCGCGGCGACCGCCCCCGCCGCTGCCCGCGAGCCGGTCCACCAACGCCTCGACGGGTGCGATGGAGTCCTCCACGGCGAGCCGCGCGGCGATCGCACCGGCGCGGTCGCGGTAGCGCGGTTGGCCCGTGGCCGCGACGAGGGCCACCCGAAGCCGGTCCGCCGAGAGCCGGCGCAGCGGTACCGCGCCCGGTGCGACACCGAGTCGCACGAGCCGATCGCTCCAGAAGGCGCCGTCGAGCTGGATCGGCACGGGTACGCTCGGCACGCCCGCACGCAGCCCGGCGGCGGCGGTGCCGGCCCCGGCGTGGTGGACGACCGCGGCCACGCGGGGGAACAGCAGGTGGTGGGGGACGTCGTCGATGGTGAGCATGTCGTCGCCCGTGGCGCCGAGATCGGCCCACCCCCGCTGCACGATCCCGCGCAGACCCGCGGCGCGCAACGCGCGTACCACCTGCTCACTGACCCGTCCGGGATCGGGAACGGTGGCGCTGCCCAGGCCGACGAACACCGGCGGCGGACCGGCCCGGAGGAAATCCTCGACAGTCGCAGGCAGTTCGCGCGCGTCGTACGGCCACCAATACCCGACCGGATCCAACCCCGGACGCCAGTCCGCGGGCCGCCGCACGACGATCGGGCTGTACCCGTACGCCACCGACCAGCCTCGACGCTCCCGCGCCCGGCGCGCCGTGGTCGGGCCGGCCGCCGGCAGTCCCAGGCGTTTGCGGAGGTCGCGGGTCACATCGGTGTAGACCCGGTCGAGAGCAACGTCGACGGCACGCGCGGCCAGCCGATTGCCCACCCCGCCCAAAGAGCGTTCCGACACCATCGCCGGTGCGAACTCCCGTGTGGGGTGCAGTGGTTGCAGATAGGCCCCCGCGCACGGCACCCCCAACCCCAGGGCGATCGTGCACGCCGCCGGCGCCAGTGACGCCGACGCCACGATCACGTCGTGCCCCTGCGCGGCCTCGACCAGACCGTCGGCCATCTCGCACGCCAACGACCGGGCCAGCGCGAGCACCCGAATCAGCTTCCCCGCACCGGTGTTGCTGCGATGCAGCGCCCTGCCCTGCTCCGAGTGCATCTGCTCCTGCGGATCGATCGGCAACGCATGGAACCGCATCCCCGTATCCGCCACCAACGGCTCGAACCGCCCGTGCGTCACAAGGGTCACCTTGTGCCCGGCGGCAACAAGCCCGGCCCCCAGCCCGGTGAACGGAGCGACATCACCCTGGGAACCCGACGTCATGAGAGCAACACGCATAGCGACACTATCCCCCGCCGCCTCCGCCCACCCCAACCCCGACCCACCCCTCACCCACAAGGCAAGTCCCCTGAAAGCAGACCCGTTTCCCCCCTGCGAAGGGTCGTGACAGCGATGCGGTCGGCCGGTTTCGGGCGAGGTGGGGCGTAGGTGGGGGCGGGTCTTCGCGGCATGTCACTCGAAAGTGGGGTTTCGATGGGGTTTGTCGTAGTGAGTCGAGGCGGCGTCGTCACTCTGATGTCATGGGCAACCCTCGATGTGCGGCTCGGTGTCTGGTGGTGGTGTGTGCCTGCCTGCCGGTCCTGGCCGCGGGCGGTGCGGCGTTCGGGGCCTCGGCCGGCGACGCCGTCGCGGTGACCGTGTCGGCCGACGACCGACCACCCGACGGGACTGCGCCCGGCACGACGCGCACAGAGGTGCACGCCGGCCGGGTGCACGTCGTGTACCAGCCGGGGGTGGTGACCTCGGTCCGGATCGGCGACGACGTCGCGGTGACCGTACGACCCGGATGCGGGTGCCCGAGCCGGCCGGCCACACCGCCGCCCTCGTCCCGGCCGTCCCGGCCACCGAGCGCCCACCCGCCGTCGACCGAACGGGCCCCGGCCGCACCGATCCGGACCGGAGCGCCGCCTCCCGCCACGCCCGCCGGCGCCAACGCCCCCGCCGAAGCCCCCATCGGGGCGGCCCCCACCCCGGAGCCGCCGAACACCCGGGCGCCCGCTGCCGAACCACCACCCGCGTCCCGGCCCTCGCGACGCGCCGCCGCGCCGCCCGACGACAACGCCACACCCTCGGGCTTCGCCGACGGGTTCGCCCCGGCCCTCGTCGTATCGATCCTCCCCGCCGCCCTCGCCGCGCTGCTGCCGGGCCTGAGCCGACGCGGAGTGCGCCCGTGATCCTGTGGATCCTCGCCGCCCTGCTCGGCGCCGGCGTCGCGGCGGGAGCCCTCGTGCTCCTGAGCCGCGGCGAGAAGACGAGGTCGAGCGGAACCGACGGTCAACTGTTGTCCTTCTGCGGCGGCGCCGTGTTGTCCTCCTTCGTGCTCCTGACGAGCTTTCAGATCGTCGGCGCGTGGGAACTCCAGGCCACGGTCCGCCAACACGCGAGCGACGAGGCCCGGGTGCTGACCAAGACCTACGCGGCGGCCGGCGCCCTCCCGCCCTCCGATCGCGAGGCCGTGCGCGCCGGACTGCGCGACTACACCCACACGGTGATCGACCAGGAGTGGCCGGCACTGGCCGACGGGCACGACACCCCGCGCGCGTGGCGCCAACTCGACCTGATCGCCTCCCGCGTCGCCGCCCTCGCCGCCACGGCGCACGACCGGACCGCCGACACCGAGGCGGCGGTGGCCGACCTGTACGTCAAACGCCACGCCCGCCTCGCCGACCCGTCCTCGATCAACCCGATCGTGCTCCCGGTCGCCATGATCGTCACCGGCGTGTTCGCGATCGTCTTCCCGGCCCTGGTCGGCCCGACCGCGGACCGCCGCCACACGACCGCCCTGGCCTTCGTCGGCGCGATCATCGCCTTCGCCGTCCTGTTCGTCCTGCAACTCCGCAACCCCTACACCGACCCCCTGGCCGTACACCCGACTTCCTTCCGCACGGCCCTGACCCGCTACACCCAACTGGGCTGACACTCCGCTCCTCACCGGCCGGGTCAGGGCACGTCGGATCACGTCGGGCCGCCTCGACCCGAATCAGGGAACGATCACAACCGTCTTCCCCGGCAGCCGCCCGGCACCGGCGTCCTCGTGCACCGCGGCCAACTCCGCCACCATGCGGCGGGACGCGATGTGGAGCCGTAGGCTGCCGGCATCCACCTTCGCCACCAGCTCGGCCGGCTGGGCGGCGTCACTGCGGACCCACAGGCTCGCGCTGCGCACCGACCGGGCGGGATCCTCGGGAATCGGCCCGGCCGTACTGGCCGCGACCCCACCGTCGGCGACGTAGTCCGACAACCGCGCGAGCTCCTGCGGCGAGACCCGTACATGGTTGACCACGACGTGGAACGGACCACCCACGGCCGCGGGCCCCTCGGCAAGATCGAGGGGACCGACGACCCGGTCCGCACCGTAGCCCCGAAGCCGCTCCGCATTGTGCGGCGCGTCCACCGCCGTGACAATCGCTCCCGCATCGACCGCGAGCTGCACCACGAGGCTGCCCACCGCGCCGCCCGCCCCGTTGACCAGTACGCTCTGCCCCGGCTTCACCTCGGCGAGCTCGAACACCGTCTGCCAGGCCGCCAGACCGCTCAGCGGCAGCGCCGCGCCGTCGACCAGGTCCACCGTGCGAGGCGCGGGGGCCAGGGACTCGGCCGGCACGAGCACATACTCGGCGGCACCACCGGCACAGTCGAGCGGCAACATCGCCACGACCCGGTCGCCGACCGCGAACCCTCGCACGTCCGCGCCGAGTTCGGCGACGGTGCCCGCCAGGTCGATCCCGGGCACATACGGAAGGCTGATCGGGATCATCTCGGCCAACACACCCGCGCGGATGTGGTCGTCGACCGGGTTGAACGACGTGGCCGCGACCCGCACCCGCACCTGCCCGGGGCCCGGGATCGGGTGCTCGACATCCTCGTAGCGCAGGACTTCACTGCCGCCGAACTCGTGGAAACGTATTGCCTTCATGACACTTTCCTCCGATATATATCGATGAGGGAGAGCAAGGGGAGGCAAGAGGAGCAGCCGCAACGCATCGCGCCGTCGGCCGTCAGTTCAGCTGCACGGACCGGGTCGAGTTGCCCATCACCACACGATCGATCGCACTCACGGCACTCCCCGGATCGGCCGCGGCGCCGACCGTGAGCAGCAACGGCACGAAGTGCTCGGCCGTCGGGTGGGCGACCGCGGCGCCGGGGGCCTTGTCGCGGTAGTCGACGAGCGCGTCGACGTCGCCCCCGGCGAGTGCGTCGACCGCCCAGGCGTCGAAGGCCGCGGTTTCGGCGGCGAGTTCCGGGCGGTGGAAGACGGCGAAGCTGTGCGTCATGAATCCCGAGCCGAGAATCAGCACACCCTCCGCACGCAACGGCCGCAAAAGCGCCCCGAGTTCGGACAGCGCGCCGGGATCGAGGCCAGGCATCGAGAGCTGCACGACCGGCACGTCGGCCGCGGGATACATGGACACCCAGTCACCATGGCTCGACGAGGACCAGCAGGACGTGTGGCAGGCCCTGCTCACGGTCGTGATCGCACTCCCGGCGGCCCTCGATCGGCAACTGCAACGAGACTCGGGCATCTCCAACTTCGAGTACGGCGTGCTCGCCCGACTGTCCATGGCCGACGAGGTCACGATGCGGCTCAGCGACCTGGCCCGGGAATGCGACAGCACGCAACCGCGCCTGTCGAAGGCGATGGACCGCTTCGAGGCGCGCGACTGGGTCGTCCGCCGGCCCGACCCCGGCGACGGCCGGTACACCCTCGCCACCCTGACCGACGCCGGCAGGCAAAAGCTCGTCGCGAGCGCGCCGGAACACGTCGCACAGGTGAAGCGGCTCGTGTTCGATCCCCTCGGCACCGCTCAACGCCGCCATCTCGGCGCCGCGCTCACCCGCATCGCCGCCACGGTGCGCGCTGAACTCGAAGGAGGGTGATCACGCCCCCGGCCGGGGGCGTGCGCGCCGCGTCCGAAGCGCACGTGCATGCGCGCGGTCAACGAGCGGAGTACCGCACTTGGCGATCCCGGCCCGCGCCGTACCCGGCACCCGCCATCGCGACGCAGAGCACGATCAGGACCACGAGCGGCAGGGTCCAACTGTTCGTGGCGTCGTGCAGGATGCCGAGGAGGAGCGGCCCCGACGCGGCCACCAGGTAGCCGATCGACTGCGCCATGCCCGCCAACGCGGCGACCTCGCCGGCGCTGCCGGCGCGTTGGCTCTGAAAGGTGAGTGCGAGGACGAGGCACACGCCTCCGCCCAGGCCGAGCAGGGTGCACGCGACGACGGACAGCGCGGGCGCGCACAGCAACACCACGAAGCCGGCGGCCAGCACGATCGACCCCCCGGCCGCGGTCCGGCGTTGGTCGCGCCGGCCCCGGGTGAACAGGGGCAGGAGACTGCCGGAGGCCAGTGACATCAGCTGGTAGTAGAAGAGCATCCATCCGGCCGTGGTGCTGCCGGCGCCATGGTGGATCAAGATGCTGGGCAGCCACGCGACGGCGGTGTAGAAGGCCAGGGACTGCAGGCCCATGAACATGCTGACCTGCCAGGCGAGTCGCGACCGCCAGGGGACCGGACTGCGGGTCACGCCGGCGTCGGTCTGCGGCTTGTCCCCCCGCATCCGGGGCAGCCAGACGAAGAACGCCGCGACGCTGAACGCGACGCCCCAGGCCAGAGCGGTGTGCCAGGAACCCGGCAGGGTGTGCGAAAGCGGCGCGGAGATCCCGGAGGAGACCGCGGCCGTGACGCCCATGACCGTGATGTAGAGGGCACTGACGCCCTGAATGCGGTGCGCGGGCACGCTGCGCCTGATCAGCGCGGGCAGCAGCACATTGCCGAACGCGATGGCCGCGGACAGGATCACGGTGCCGGCGAACAGGCAGATCACCGAGGGCAACGAGCGGACCACGGTGCCGACGGTCAGCGCGCCGAGGGCGGCCACCAGCAGGCGCGCGCTGCCGAACCGGTGCGAGGCCCGGGCCACCAGCGGCGATGTCGCGGCGAAGGTCAGCAGCGGGAGGGTGCTCAGCAGGCCGCCCCAGCTCGCGGTCAGGCCGCTGCCGTGCTCGATCGCCGGCAGCAGGGTGCCGACGCCGGTGAGACTCGTGCGCAGGTTCGCCGCCACGAGGCAGATCGCGACGACGAGCCCGATCGACACGGCGGGCAGGGTCCGGTCGGGGGCCGGCGATGTCGAGGGGGTGAGCGGGCGGGCCGTCGACGACCGCGGGTTCACCTCGCCTCCGCCGTTCGGGACACCTCGGCCTCGTGGTCGCGGGTGAGCCCGACGATCGCCGCCGCCGCGTCGCGGGCGCCGCTCTCGTCCCGGGCCTCGATCGCGTCGACGAGCCGCCGGTGCAGTCCCGCGTGCTTCTCGGCGCCGGCGGCGTCCCAGGACAGGCCGCCGAGGTGGGCGGTGAGGGCCGTACCGAGATGGTCGTACACCTCGATCAGCAGGTCGTTTCCGCTCGCCCGGACGACGGCCCGATGGAACAGCGCGTCGACGTTCCCGGCCGCGGTCACGTCCGCCCCGGCGCAGGCCGCGTCGGCGTCGGCCAACAGCTCCCTGAGTTGGCCCAGTTGCTCCTCGGTGCGGCGCAGCGCGGCGGCTCCCGAGGCGTACTCCTCCAGGACGGTGCGCAGTTCGAGCACGTTGTCCCGCTGCGCGGAACCCGCCCGCCGCACCATGACCGACTGGAGCTCACTCGACGCGCGGACGTAGGTGCCGTCCCCGACCCGGGCTTCCAGCAGGCCCAGGTGCACGAGCGCGCCGAGTGCCTCCCGCAGCGTGCTGCGGCCGACCCCCAGCTCCTCCATGAGGGCCTGCTCCGGCGGGATTCGGGTGCCCACGGGCCATCCCCCCGCCTCGATGTGCGAACGAAGGCTGTCCACGAGCTGCGAGGCCAGGCTCGCGGACCGTTGCGGTGTACTGATGCGCTTCATGGAAAGAGCATACATACAAACGTCAGACATTTGAACATCGCATATATCGAGGCCCGAGCGCCCGCCACTCACCCGAAGAGATCCGGCGCTCCGCCATACCGGCGTATCCGGATGCGATGCGTGCGGGCCCATGTTTGGCTGGACGGGAGTCGCGCCGGTGCGTCGCGTACCGGAACGCGCTTTCGTACGGCCCCGATCGAGTCGCGAGCCTGCTCTCGGGTCGCGGACACGCGGAAGGATCGGCATCGGCGGTGAAGGAGTCCGAGGATCCCACCCGACGCCCGGGGACCGGGCGGAGCAGGCGAGTCGTCGTGGTCTCGGGGTTGTTGGGTGCCCTGCTCGGCGTCGGGGCCGCAGTCGTGGCGCTGCCGGGTTTCGCGCACGCCCACGTGGCACCGAACCCGCCACCGGCGCCACCCCCTCCGCCGCCTCCACCTCCACCACCGCCACCGCCACCCCCTCCGCCGCCACCGCCACCGGTCACCTATCCGCCGTACAGCCCCTCCCCCGTGGTGCCGCGTCCTCAGGGGACGACGACGCCACCGCCTTCGAAGAGCGCGCCGCCGTCCGGCCGGACCACGCCCCCGACCACCCCCGACCCCCGATCGCGGCCCGCTCTGGTCCTGGCCCCCGCGACGGGTGGCGCCGGTACGACGGTGACGGTCACCGGGTCGGGCTTCCCGGCGTGTGGTCCCGGGTCCCGGGTCGACGTCCTGTGGGACGGTGCCGCGATCGCCGCCCGCGATGTGCCGGCGGCCCCGAAGGGGGGCGGCTTCAGCGTCCGGCTCGTGGTTCCGAAGGACGCGTCGAAGGGGGCCCACAAGGTTTCGGCGCGATGTGGCGGCGGCGACGCCTCCGCCTCCTTCGGGGTCGGCACGGGCGTCGGACCCGGCTCGTCCCGGCCGACCGCGACCGGTACTTCGTCGTCGGCGACCGCGGTGCCGGGCACCGGTGCCGGCGCGAGTTCGGGCTGGATGATCGGGTCGGTGGCGGCCGGCGTGTTCCTGGTGGTGGCCCTCGTGGGCTACGTGGGCGTCTTCCGCCGGGGGCGCGGACCACGCTGGACACGTCGGCACTTCCGCGCCGTCATGCGATCGGGGCTCGTATCCGACGGGGTGCAGGACGTCGCGGACACGGGCGGAACGAGCCGAACGGTGCGGCTGGAACCGCGCTCGGACCCCGGGGAACAGACCATCAAGGAAGTGGATCCATGACCGACACCGTGCCGCTTCCCACATCCGTACGCGAACTGCTGTTCGGTGGCGACGGTGAAGCCGCCGCGGAAACGCTCGTCGACGCGGCTCACGACCACGAGGTCGCCGCGATGCTCGGCCGCGGCGCCCGGGGCCTCACGGACGATGCCGGGCGGACCGTCGAGCGTGAGGTCGCCTCGATGGTCGACGGCTTCCTGAGCATGGATCTCGTCGACCTGCTGGCCGCCGGATGGGTCAAGCACGGCGCGCTCGTCGCGGCGGCGCGACGTACTCGGGCCGCACCGGACACGGAGGAGGTCGTCGCGCTGGCCACCCACCGGGTCACGTCCACGCATCGTCCCTGTGTGGACCTGAAGGTCGACGGCGTCCGGGTCGGCACCCTGGACCTCCGCCTCACCGTCGCGTTCGACGTCGAGGGCATGCTGGCGGTCGTCCGCCGGGCCCGCCTCGAATCGCTGCGCTGCGGCACCTGTACGACCACCGGCACGCTGGCCATGCAGGAGGCGGTCGTCGCCAGTCGCCGATGCGGCCTGGATCTGCCGGGCGCCGTGCGGCTCAGGTCGGGCATCGCCCTGCTCCCGGCGCAGGACCCGGCCGCGCCACCGGCACCGCGCACCGACCCCGCATAGGGCAGCGCTCGCGTGATGCCCCGTCAGGGGGAGGCGGGCTCGACCGGGTCGACCACGACGAGGTCCTCGATGTGCTCGCCCAGTTGCTCGCGCGCCTCCTGGGGCACACCCGTGTCCGTGATCAGCGTGTCGGCGTCGCCGAGTTGGGCGATCGTACTGATCCCGATCAGGCCCCACTTGGTGTGGTCGGCGACCACGACCAGGCGGCGGGCCGCGCGTACGAGGGCGTGATTCGTCTCCGCCTCCAGGAGGTTGGGCGTGGTGAATCCGACGCGCGGGCTGATGCCGTGTACACCCAGCATGAGCATGTCGACGTTGAGGCTGCGCAGGGCCGCGACCGCGACCGGGCCCACCAGCGCGTCCGAGGGTGTACGTACGCCACCCACGATCACCACGGTCTGGTCGGAGCGGCCCGATTGGTGGAAGACGTCCGCGACCGGAATCGAGTTGGTGACCACGGTCAGTCCCGGGACGTCGACGAGTTGCCGGGCCAGTGTCCAGGTCGTCGTCCCCGCGGACAGCGCGATGGCGCTGTTGGGCGCGACCATCGCGGCGGCGCGGCGGGCGATCGCCTCCTTCTCCGCGGCCTGGAGTCCGGACTTGCGGACGAACCCCGGTTCCTCGGTCGAGCTGCCGTCCCGCGAGGTCGCGCCGCCGTGCACCTTGGCGATCAGTCCCTGCCCGGCCAGCACCTCGAGGTCGCGTCGAATCGTCATGTCCGAGACGCCGAATTTCCGCACCAGCGTGGCGACCCGGACGGATCCTTGATCGGCGATCATCTCCAAGATCGTGTTTTGTCGCTGCCGTGCCAACATCCCCGATCCTCCCGCCCCTGGATGTCCAACAATTTCCAACATAGCAGTGTTCGTTTATCACACCCGGCTTCGGCATCGGGAAATACTCGCGTGCGCACGGCCATTCCCGCACGTGAGGAGCGATCCCGGCAGGAGTTTTACCAAATCGGGGCTTGTTGGTTAATGTTTGAACTGCTAGATATGTGAGTCGCGTTACGAGTGAATACGGCGCATACCGTGTTCGATTTCAAGATCGACGTTTCCATTACCAGCACATCCCGCTCTTCCGCAGGTCACGGCACTCCCCCGCGGTCCTCGCAGGCCGCCGACCTTCACAGGGGCTGATCATGACGCACCGCAGACGCACCCGGCGGGCGGCCGCGATGGTGGCGGCGTTCGCATTCGCCGCGACGCTCACCGCATGTTCGTCCGGCAAGGACGACAACGCCGGCTCCGGCTCGCCTTCGGGCCCGCCGGCTTCGTTATCCGGCACGATCAAGATCGCTTATCTGCAAAAGCAGGGCGACCAGCAGTACTTCGTCGACGAAGCGGACGGCGCCCGCGCCAAGGCCAAGGAACTCGGCGTCGATCTCAAGGTCGTCAACCTCGGCAACGACACCAACAAGGCTGTCAGCGAGGTCCAGGCGGCAATTGCCCAGAAATACAACGGCGTCGTGATCGTCGTGCCCGATCCCGCCGTGGGACCGCAGGTCGTCGACATCGCCGGCAAGGGCGGCGCGCCCCTGCTCGCGTCCGACGACCAGATCTGCCTCACCGGCCCCGACCCGACCAAGTGCGCCAAGGACAAACTCGTCCCGCGCGTGGGCTTCAGCGGCCCCCAGATGGGCACCCAGGTGGGCGGGCGCGCCGCCGACGAATTCAAGAAGTCGGGCTGGAATCCCGCCGACACCGCGATCATCGCCGCCTGGAAACAGGACGTGACCGTGTGCACCGACCGGGTCGACGCTGCCCGCGAAGCCTTCAAGCAGGCGACCGGCGCGGACATCAAGGTGCTCAAGGTCGGCACCGACAACACCCCTCCCGACGCGCAGAACAAGACGGCGGCCACGATGAGCGGCAATCGCTCGGTGAAGCACTGGATCGTGTGGGGCTGCAACGACGAGAACGTCACCGGCGCGGTCACCGCGCTGCAAAACGGCGGCTACGGCGCCGCCGACGTGATCGGCGTGGGACTGGGCGGCTATCTGGCGTGCAAGGACTGGGGTTCCGGCAAGCCGAGCGGGATGAAGGCCGCGCTGTTCATCAACGGCTACGAGGTCGGCGGCCTCGCCGTACAGACCATGGTCGATCGGCTCAAAAACGGAAAACCCTTCCCCGCCGAGGCGTTCGCGACGACGAAGATGGTCGACCCCGCCGACTGGCAACAATCCGGCCTCAAGTGCACGTGAGCGGGCCCGACGTGCAACCGCGCCGTCCCGCCCGTCGTCGCCCCTGACCGGGTCGCGGCGACCCGGCGCCCCCCACGGGCCGCCGCGACCTCCCGAGACGCCCTCGAGGTCCAGCCATGACGAAGAACCCATCCCCCGACCTGCCGGGCCCAGCGCTCGCCGTCGAGGACATCCACAAGGACTTCGCCGGAGTCCACGCCCTGCGGGGCATCACGCTGGACTTCCCCCGCGGCACCGTCACCGCGCTCATGGGGGAGAACGGCGCCGGCAAGTCCACCCTCATCAAAATCATCAACGGCGACCATCGACCCGGCCGCGGCCGGGTCCTCGTCGCCGGCATCCCTCGCGTACTGCACAGCCCCGCCGACGCCCGCCGGCACGGCATCCGCGTCATCCCCCAGGAACCCGAGATCGTCCCGCACGTCAGCGTCGCGGAGAACGTCTACATCGGCGCGCTGCCCCGCAAACCGGGCCGCCTCCTCGACCGCGCCACCCTGTACCGGCGTATGCGCTCCGACCTGGAACGCCTGGGATTCGCACACGCCATCGCCCCCGAAACCCTCGGCTCGCGGCTGTCCCCCGCGCAGCGCCAACTCGTCGAGATCCTGCGCGCCCTCACCACCGAGGCCGCCGTGCTGGCCTTCGACGAGCCGACCTCGTCGCTGTCCGAACACGAGGTGGAAACGCTCTTCGGCCTCATTCGGCGCCTGCGCGACCGGGGGTTGGCCATCGTCTACGTCTCGCACCGCATGCAGGAGATCTTCCGCCTCGCCGACCGCGTCGCGGTCCTGCGCGACGGCGAATTGGCCGGCATCCGCGACGCCGCACGCACCGACGAGGGCGAGGTGGTACGCCTGATGGTCGGCCGCGACCTGTCGGCGCTGTTCGCCCGCAACCGCAGTGCACGCGACCGGGTCGTCCTGGAGGTGCGCGACGTCGGTACCGACGACGTCTCGCATATACACCTCGACGTCCGCGAGGGCGAAGTCGTCGCCCTGGCCGGGCTGGTCGGCGCCGGTCGATCCGAACTCGCCGCCGCACTGGTCGGCGACGTGCCGATCCGCTCCGGCGAGATACGCGTCGACGGCCGGCCGCTGCGCCTGCGCATGCCCCGCGACGCGGTGCGCGCGGGCATCGGCTACGCACCCGAGGAGCGCAAGGCGCAGGCACTGTTCCTGACCGGCTCGGTTCGCTACAACATCGGCGTCGCGGTCCTCGACCGGCTGCGCCGCTTCCGCTTCGTCGGCGCGCGCCGCGAACGGCGCCTCGCCCGGGAGTTCGTCGACCGCCTCGAAATACGAACCCCGTCCCTCGACCACGAGGTACGCAAACTGTCCGGCGGCAACCAGCAGAAGGTCGTACTCGCCCGCTGGCTCGCCCGCCGGCCCGAGATCCTGATCCTGGACGAGCCCACACGCGGCATCGACATCGGCGCCAAGGCCGAAATCTACCGCCTGATCGACGAGTTGGCCGCGGCCGGCGTCGCCATCCTCGTCATCTCCTCCGAACTGCCCGAGGTACTCGGCCTCGCGGACCGCATCGTCGTGATGCAAAACGGCAGGATCACCGGCGAACTCGACCGCGCCGACGCCGACGAGGAGGCCGTCCTCGCCCTCGCCATGGCATTCGACCTCGCCGAACCTACCCAGGGGAACCCGACATGACCACCACGACCGACGCACCGCCGCCGATGCCCGCCACATCCACCGGCGGCGCCCATGCCCGCGCGCTGCCCCGCCGGGTCGCCGGCGCCGTCGGCGCACAGAACACCAGCCTCATCGGCGCGCTCATCGTCGTCGTCGGCACGTTCACCTGGCTCGACGACGGCTATCTGACCCGGGCCAACATGACCGTCATCGGCGACACGGTCGCGGTCACCGGTCTGCTCGCCGTGGTCCAGACCGTGGTCATCATCTGCGGCGCGCTCGACATCTCCGTCGGCTCGCAGGCCGGCATCGCCTCCGTCGTCAGCGCGATGGCCTTCACCTCCACCGACGGCAACGCCGCCCTGGGCATCCTCGCCGCGATCGGGGTCGGCATCGCGGCGGGCGTGGTCAACGGGATCGTCATCGTGTACGGCCGGGTCAACCCCGTCATCGCCACTCTCGCCACCCTCGCCGCGTACAAGGGTGTCGCCCAACTCCTCGCGGGCGGCCGGGCCCAGGGCTACGTGCTCGGCGACGACTTCTTCATCTTCGTCGCGCGCGGCAAGATCCTCGGACTGTCCGTCCAGATCTGGACGTTGGCGGTGGTCGCCATCGCCGTGCACGTCCTGCTCAAGTACACCGACATCGGCCGCAACATCTACGCGATCGGCGGCAACGACACCGCCGCGCGCCTCGCGGGCATCAACATCAACAAGTATCTGGTGTCCGTGTACGCCCTCGTCGGCGTCGTCGCGGCGATCGCCGGCGTCATCCTGACCGCGCGCACCGGATCCGGCCAGCCCACGTCCGGCAGTGAGGGCCTGGAGCTCAAGGCCATCACGGCGGCCGCACTGGGTGGTTGCGCCCTCAAGGGCGGCAAGGGCGGCGTCGGCGGCACACTCCTGGCCGTCTTCCTCCTCGGCGCGCTGGAGAACGGCCTCAACGTCGTCGGCGTCAACTCGTTCTGGCAAAACGTCGCGCAGGGCGCCCTCCTCGTCGTCGCCGTCGTCATTCAACAACGCCGCAACGGGGAACGGGCGGTGGGGCTGCCGATGTAGGAACTTCCCGTCGGCGCCCGGTAGTTGCGCCGCTCACTCGGCGCGCCCTCGGCCCGGCCATTCGACCGCATCACCGCGTGACCGCACGACCGCACGACCGCACGACCGAAGGAATCCGCACGAATCCGCACGTACCAACGCACCATTCCGCACCTGCGCTCTCTCGAATCCCCGAGCACTGGAGCCGTCCGTGCACAAGGTACGAACCACCCTCATCCGCCGCCTCGCGGCCACCCTCACCGCACTGCCACTGCTGGCCCCGATGGTGGGCACGGCCGCACTGGCCGGCGTCTCCGTCGTCGCCGCCCCGTCGGCCGCCGCCACGCCCGACGGCCAGGCCGTCGTCCCCCCGATGGGATTCAACAACTGGAACTCGACCCACTGCCGGGCCGAGTTCGACGAGGCCATGGTCAAGGGCATCGCCGACCTGTTCGTGTCCAAGGGACTCAAGGCCGCCGGCTACCAATACGTCAACCTCGACGACTGCTGGGCCCTGCCCGCCCGGGACGCGGCGGGCAACCTGGTCGCCGATCCGGTGCGCTTCCCGCACGGCATCAAGGCCGTCGCCGACTACGTACACGGCAAGGGCCTCAAGTTCGGCATCTACAGCAGCGCCGGCACCAAGACCTGCAACACCGCCGGATTCCCCGGCGGCCTCGACCACGAACGCCAGGACGCGAACCTGTTCGCCTCCTTCGGCGTCGACTACCTCAAGTACGACAACTGCAACAACCAGGGCGTGGACGCGAGAAAGCGCTACACCGACATGGCCGACGCCCTGCGCGCCACCGGCCGACCCATCGTCTACTCCATCTGCGACTGGGGCCAGAACAAGGTCTGGGAGTGGGCCGCCCCGATCGCTCACCTGTGGCGCACCACGGGCGATATCTCGGACAACTGGTCCTCGATGATCGGCATCGCCCACCGCAACCAGCCGCTCGCCCCGTACGCCGGCCCCGGTCACTGGAACGACCCGGACATGCTGGAAGTCGGCAACGGCGGCATGACCGCGACCGAGTACCGCACCCACTTCACCCTCTGGTCGATGATGTCCGCGCCCCTGCTGATCGGGACCGATCTGCGCAAGGCGAGCGCGGAAACCCTCTCGATCCTCTCCAATGCCGACGTGATCGCCGTCGACCAGGACCCCCTGGGCAGGCAGGGCACCGTGGTCGCGAACAACTCCGGCCTGGTGGTCATGGTCAAGGAGTTGGCCAACGGCGACCGGGCCGTCTCGCTGACCAATGAGACGGGAAGTACCGCCACGATCTCCACCACCGCGGACGCGCTGGGCATCGCCAACCGCGGGCCGTACCGGCTGAAGGACCTGTGGACCAAGGTCGCTTCCACGAACACCACCGGCACGTTCGGCGCCTCCGTACCCGCCCACGGCACGGTCGCGTACCGAATCACCCCCGGCCCGGCCCCACTTCCGCCCGCCGGCACCTCCCACCTGTCCGACCTCCCCTGGACGGGCATGCTCAACGGTTGGGGGCCGGTGGAGAAGGACCGCAGCAACGGTGAGCGGGCGGCCGGCGACGGCAGGGCACTGACCATCAACGGCACCGTCTACGCCAAGGGCCTCGGCGCACACGCCGTAGGCACCATCACCTACCACCTCGGCGCCCGCTGCACCGGCCTGACCGTGGACGTCGGCGTCGACGACGAAAGCACCTCGACCGGGGCGGTCGTCTTTCGGATCTACCGGGACGAGACGAAGGTCGCGGACAGCGGGGTACTGACCACGTCGGACGGGGCCAAAACACTCACCGCCGACCTGACCGGAGGCCGAACACTGACCCTCGCCGTCACCGACGGCGGCAACGGCATCGACCTCGACCACGCCGACTGGGCGGCACCGAGGCTCACCTGCATCTGACCCCTCCCGACGGGGCCGTTGTCGGCCGGGATCGCGTCGAGCAGACCCGGGATCAAAAGCGGTTGCGCGAAGGCTCGGGTTGGCGATGCTGTCGGGATGAGCGAAACGATCTCCTACGCCTGGCGCGATCCCATCACCGACGACGAGATGGTCGACCTCGTCCGATCACACGAGGGCAATGCCGTTGCCGGCTGGTGGAGCCGGATCGAGCCGCACAGCCTCGGCTGGGTGAGCGCCCGTGACGGCGCGGGACTCCTGGTCGGCTTCGTGAACGTGGCATGGGATGGCGAGGACCACGCGTTCCTGATCGACACCAAGACGCGGGGCTCGTACCAGCATCGCGGCATCGGAACGGCCGTCGTCCGCCTCGCGGCGGAGCAGGCACGCGCGGCGGGCTGCGAGTGGCTGCATGTCGACTTCGAACCGGAGTTGCGACGCTTCTACTTCGATGCCTGCGGCTTCCGCGGCACCGATGCGGGACTGATCCATCTGCCCACGGGGCCGTAGCGCGGGTGCCCGCACCCTTCTCGAAGATACGATTTGCATCGTACCTTCATGATCACTAACGTCTCCAAGGTACGAGATACGTCTTACCTTCGAGAAGGGGACCCCCGTGGGACAGCCATTCACCCTGGTCGGTATCGCCAGGCCCAAGCCGGAGCGCGCGGAGGAGTTGCGCCGGCTGCTGCTGTCGTTCGTCGAGCCGACCCGGCGCGAGCCCGGCTGCCTGGAGTACCACTTCCACGAAGACCTCGACGCGCCGGGCGTGTTCGTCTTCTACGAGGCTTGGCGCAGCCGAGCGGATCTGGACGCCCACCTGGCCCTGCCTCATCTCCAGGATTTCTGGGAGCACCGGATGGACTACCTGGAGCAGGACTTGGAGATCCGCTACCTCACGATGCACAGCCCGTACGAGGAGCGCGGCCGGGGCTGAGACGACGACGGGCCGCCGGCCCCGAACGGCCCTCCCCGCGCCCCCGCCGTTGCCGGTCACGACATCCCCAGCGCCTGCCGCTCCGCCTCGATGATCGCGACGACGCGCCGTTGGTCTCGCGAGTACGGCCGACCGATGTACTTGGCGGCCACGCGGTCGACCACCGCCCAGCCCGCGTCGCCGTCGAGCCATTCGACGACCCGGCCGCGGATGGCGATCGGGCGGAACGGGTCGTCGTCCGGCGTCAGGGACAGCGCGACTCGGGGGTCGCGGCGCAGGTTTCGGGCCTTGCGGCTGTCCGGGCCGGTCAAAATCACGATGTGGTCGCCGTGCGTACCGATCCACACGGGGACCGAATGCGGGGCGCCGTCCGGGAGGACGGTGGCGAGGTGGGCGATCGGGGTTCCGTCGAGTACGCGGCGCACTTCGGGGTCGAGCATGGCGGTGGTCTCCTCGGGTCGGTTCCGGTTGGGCTTCTCGTGTTCGTACTCGTACTCGTGGTCGGCGAGCGGTGCGATCGGGTCGGCGGCGGGGGTCACCGCTCCACCGCGTAGTGGAGGTGGGTGACGCCGGGCGCCGGGACGGCATCGACCAGACGCAGGCGCACGTGTTCGGGCAACTCCCGGAAGAACGGCCGGCCTTCACCGAGCAGGACCGGCACCTGATGGAGGATCACCTCGTCGACGAGCCCCGCCGTCAACCCCTCGGCCAGGACGCCGCCGCCCATGAGCGCGACATCCTTGTCGCCGGCGGCCTCGCGGGCCGCGGCGATCGCGTCGGCGATTCCGGTGGCGATCAGGGTCTGCCGCTCGGTGATCTCCGGCGCGGGGCGGTGGCTGAGGACGAACAGCCGGGCCGCCGGGTGGGGGCTGCCGCCGCCGAAGTGGTCGGAGTCCTCGTAGGTGTTGCGCCCGGCCACGACCGCGCCGATCCGCCCGGCGAGGGCGTCGAAGACCCGCGCGCTCGGCTCGCTCTGCCGGAAACCGTCGAACACCCGGCTGGGCGTTTCGCCGTCGAAGTACCAGTCGAAGAGCATCGCCCCGGCACCGAGCCCGCGCCCCGGGCCGGGCTCGCGACCGGTGATGTAGCCGTCGACCGACACCGCGTGGCTGCTGATGACCTTGCTCATCTTCGGCATCCCTCTCTGGAGTTCCTTCAGGAGACGCTGAAACCGTAGCAGCTCAAGTTCCTTCAGGGAACCCCGATTGCTAGACTGCTCTCATGCAGCGGACGGACTTCAGCAAAATGGCGTGCTCGATCGCCCGAACCCTCGATGTCATCGGCGAGCCCTGGTCGCCGCTGGTGCTGCGCGACGTATGGGTCGGGCTCACCCGCTTCGAACAGCTTCAGGCCGACCTCGGGATCTCCCGCAAGGTCCTGACGGAGCGGCTGAACCACCTGGTCGAACACGGTGTACTGGAGCGGCGCCCCTACGACCGGCGACCGCGCTACGAATACGTTCTGACCGAGAAGGGCACCGAGTTGGTCGACCTGCTCATGGTCATGACCGGCTGGGGCGACAAATGGCTCGCGGGCGAGGCGGGCCCACCGGTGCTGTACCGCCACCACACGTGCGGCGAAATCAGCACCGCCGAACTACGTTGCACCCACTGCGGGAACCCCATGCACGCAACCAACATCGACCCCCTACCGGGCCCGGGCGCAGCCGCGTAGGGATCTGCACCCTTCGGATCACCATCACCAACTTTCGCGGGTTACGCCGCCATGGCGGAGGCCGGCACTGTTGACGCATCGAAATCGCGACCACCCGCCCGGTGCGTCATCTCGAAAGGGTCGATCACTCGTGAAGTCACCCCGCATCGCCTTCGCGCTCGCCCTGGCCACCACTCCCCTGCTCGTTCTGATCGGCGCGACGTCGGCGAGCGCGACGCAGGTCTACCCGGCCACGGAATACGACCGATCCGCGCCGATCACGACACCGATAGGCCCGACGGCGGCGCATCCCTCGGTGCAGGCGGGTTGACACGCACGTCCACGACGGTGAGGCGTCTGCCCGAGCCTTCGGGTTAATGGCTGGGGCAGTCCCGCGGTGTCGGCTACGGTGGTGACATGTCTACGCCCCGAATTTCCTAGCGAAGGACTCACTTCCGCGTCAGAAGTGTGTCCTTTTGCTTTTTCGGAGCGTTACTTCATGATCACCGTTCGCGGTGTCGAGCTGCGCGCGGGCGCCCGCCTGCTGCTCTCCGACATCTCCTTCACCGTCTCCGCCGGCGACCGCATCGGCCTGGTCGGCCGCAACGGCGCGGGCAAGACCACCCTCGCGACCGCCCTCGCCGGCCGCTCACGCCCCGCCGCCGGGACGATCACGCACACCGGCCCGGTCGGCTTCCTCGCGCAGGACTCCCGCGCCGCCGATCCCGGCATCACCGTCACCGACCGGATACTGTCCGCCCGCGACCTCGATCGAGCGCTGCGCACCTTGCGCGGGGCCGAGGTCGCGATGGCCGATGCCGACGGGCCCGCCGCGCTGGAGCGGGCGATGCGCGCCTACGACCGCGCCGAGGCCGCCTTCCAGGCCGGTGGGGGCTACGCCGCCGAGGCCGAGGCCGCCCGGGTGGCGGCCGGACTCGGCCTGCCCGAACGGATATTGGGCGAGCCGATCGGCGCGCTCTCCGGCGGACAGCGCCGCCGCGTCGAACTGGCCCGCATCCTGTTCGCGGGCGCCGAGGGCACCCTCCTCCTGGACGAGCCGACCAACCACCTCGACACCGATTCGATCGCCTGGCTGCGCACCTTCCTGCGGGGCCGGCGGGGCGGCCTGGTGATCATCAGTCACGACACCGATCTCCTGGCCGCCGTGGTCAACCGCGTCTTCCACCTCGACCCGCAGCGCGCGACGATCGACATCCACAACACCGACTGGGCGACCCACCTGACCCAGCGCGAGGCGGACCGGCGCCGTCACGCCCGGGAACGGTCGAACGCCGAGCGCAAAGCCGCGTCCCTGCACGTCCAGGCGGGCCGGATGAAGGCGCGCGCGGCCACCGCCGTCACCGCCAGGAGCATGGCACGGCGTGCCGACCGGATGCTCGCCGCACTGGAACCCACCCGGCCGACGGAGAAGACCGCGCACATCCGGCTGCCCGAACCCGCCCCGTGCGGCCGCATACCGCTCGGCGCCGTCAGCCTCACCAAGTCCTACGGCGAACACCGGGTCCTGAACGGCGTGGATCTGGCCGTCGACCGCGGCAGCCGCCTGGTGATCCTCGGACCCAACGGCGCGGGCAAGACCACGCTGCTGCGCATCCTGGCCGGCCACGAACAACCGGACGTGGGCCGGGTGGTACCCGGACACGGCCTACGCCTCGGCTACTTCGCCCAGGAACACGACACCCTCGACACCACCCGCACCGTCCGGGCCAACCTCGCCGCCGCGGCCCCACACCTGACCGACGGCGAAGTGCGGCACGTACTGGGCGCGTTCCTGTTTCCCGCAGACAACGCCGACAAGCCCGCCGGAGTCCTCTCGGGTGGGGAGAAGACCCGCCTGGCCCTGGCCGGACTGGTCCACTCCGGCGCCAATGTCCTGCTCCTCGACGAACCCACCAACAACCTCGACCCCGCGTCCCGCACCGAGGTCCTGGCCGCGATCGGCACCTACCCGGGCGCGATCGTGATGGTCACCCACGACCCGTCCGCCATCGACGCCCTGCGCCCCGACCGCGTCCTGCTGCTCCCCGACGCGGACGAGGACCTGTGGAGCGACACCTACCTCGACCTGATCACCCTCACCTGACCGCGCACGGACACACCATCGCACAGTGATACGCCCCGCCGCCCCGCCCGGATCCAGCTCCGGCGCGCGGGTGTGGCGGGGCGTGGGGTTCGGCTCAGTCGTCCTGCTTGAGGCCGGAGGGCTCCTGGGTTCGGGTGTACTCGGCGATCAGGCGGGGGGCCGCAGCGTCGATGAGGAGTCTGCCGTCGGCGACGACGTTGACGCATGCGATCGGGTCGTAGTGGTGTTCGGGCAACCGCGACCGATGCTGCTCGGTGGGAAGTTCCGCGCGGCGCCCGAGAATCAAGGGAGTCGACATGGGTGTCCTGTCTTCGCGTAACCGGAAGCGCGGGTCTGCGTTCCTCGGCTACCCGGTAACTCCGCTCCCATGCCTGGAAGTTCCGACCCCACGCCCGCGGAGGACAATCAACGGGATCCCCGGAGGACGCACCACTGGAAAGTACCTCGCATGCACCTGGATCCGGCCATCCGGCCATCCGTCATCGGACCGGGCCGATCCGAACACGGCCGAGCGGAATCGCGGTTTCCGTGTCGGCCGACATGCCGGTCACTACGCTGGGCCTCAGGGTGGACGGACTTCCGGGGGGATGATCCATGAAGCGCGATCGCGATCTGAAGAATCCGAGCAGTCAGGGCGTCGAAGCGTCGCAGGGCGAGCGAGGCCCGGACGACGACACCAAGCGCGTCAGAACCGACGCACACACCACGGTTCCCGCACCCGCGGCGGACACACCGGCGGCAGACGTACCGGCGCCCCCGCCTCACCCAGCGGCCCCACCGGCGGTCCAACCCGTACCGGGCCCCACACCCCAACCCCAGCCCCACCGCTTCACCAGGCCCGCCAACTTCCTCCTCGCGCAAGAGATGGAGCAAAGGCGCGCCGAGGCCGAGGAGGAAAAGCGGCGGCAAACGCAAGTCCAGGCCGAACGGGCCAAGGCGGAAGCCTCGACCAAGCCCAAACCGCGCACCCCGGCTCCCGTGGCCGAGCCGAAGAAAGGCTCCTCGCCGCTCCCCGATGTGCAGTTCACGGAACTGGGTCCGACGGCGATCGCCCATATGACGCCGGGGCAGCTCACGGAGGCCATCGAGGACCGTATGGACAACTTCGGCGGAGTGACCCCCGACACCCCTCTCCTGACGTTTCGTCAAACCGCGCTCGTACTCGGCAACGACCTGCCCCTGGCCAAAAGCACCATGTGCATCGGCCGGGTGCGGACCTGGCTCCACTCCCGGGCGGCCCTCGTCCCCGACGTGATCGTGCTGTGCGACGCGAAGGCGGCCAAGCTCGCAGCACCCGCGACCCCGGCACCGACCCTCGCCGAACTGACCGCGGTGTGGCGCGCACTCACGGGCGCGCTGGTCGTCCCGCGGAGCGCGACGCAGGACGGCTGTGAATTCCTCGCGCACGCCGTCTGCGAATGGTTCGAGAACACTCACCCGGACTGGGCCCGGTTGCACCTGTGCAAACGCTGGGTGGTGGCGCCCAGCGGCGGCGGCATGCACCCGCCCTACCACTGGAAGCACCACGTCGCTCCCCAAATCGCGTGCGCCGAGGGCCTGTTCGTGATCGACCTGCTCCTGGGCGCGCAGGCGCCGATGGCCCACAAGGCGTGGGTGACGGCCGCCAAGGGCACCTCCGCACCCGCCGACACGTTCGATGCGACCGCCCCCTGGGAACTGCTCGGCGCTCCCGCCTCCGCGACGGCCGACTTCGTCCCCGAGACGTTGACCCCGATCGGCGCGACCCTGCGCACGAACATCGAAGCCTGCAAACGCGGTTGGTGACCAGGGCGCGGTCGACCGGGCGGCATCTTGTTCGCCGTCGCCGGTCGGCCGTACCTTGCCGGGCATGGACATGGAACTACGCCATCTGCGCACCATTCGGGCCATCGCCGATGCGGGCAGTCTGACCCGCGCGTCCGCCGTGCTGGGCCTGGCTCAGCCGGCACTGAGTACGCAACTCAAACGGATCGAAAAGGCGTTGGGCGGCGCGCTGTTCGAGCGCGGCCGCGAAGGGGTCACGTTGACTCCGCTCGGCGAACTGGTGCTGGACCGGGCCCGAATGTTGTTACCCGCTGCCCGGGAACTCCAGGAGGAAGCCGTACGGTTCGCCAATCGGGCGGGGGCGACACCCAGATTTCGCCTCGGCGGCACGCACGGACCGCTGTTCGGCGGTCTGGTCGACCGGCTCGCCGAGGAACATCGCGCCGACACGGTGAGCACACACATGTCGTGGTCCAACCGGGAGTTGACCGCCATGGTGGCAACCGGGCGACTGGACTACGTACTGCTCGGCGCGTGCGGCGAGAGCCGCCCGGCGTACGGCGGGGGCTTGGCGTGGCGCGAGGTGGGCACGGATCCGGTCTTCCTGATGCTCGCGCACGACCACCGGCTCGCCGGCGAGCGAGAGGTGGATCTCGCCGCGTTCGCCGATGACAGCTGGGCCGCCGTTCCCGGCGAAGGGTGCTTCGAGGACTGCTTCTTCACCGCCTGCGCGCGGGCGGGCTTCACCCCGCGGGCGGTCTACGAGACGGATGTGGCCGCGTGCGTGTACCTCAGCCAGGTCGGCCGTGCCGTCGGCCTGTGTCGGGCGACAATGCCGCCGACGCCGGGCATCGCCCGGGTGGCGCTGGCCGGCACGCCGCTCTCGTGGCGGCACCTGATCGGCTGGCATCCGCACGCCCCCGCCGCGCGCACCGCGTCCCTGGTGACCGAACAGGCCCGTGCCGCACACGCGGCGGCGGTCCGCGAGGCCCCGGACTATGCCGACTGGCTCACCGACCACGAGGGCTACGGAACGGCGAACTGACCACGGCCCATCAGCGCAACAGCCTGTCCATATCACCGTGTTAGGGGTCGATTGACAGGTACCTCGTCACGCCGCTCGCAGATACGTTTCTGTCGTCCCCCTCGACAGGAGTCCCCATGCGTCTCAAGCATGTCGCGGTCGCGTCCTGTGCCGCTTTGCTCACTGTCCTGTCCCTCGGCGGCACCGCAACCGCCGATCCCACTCCCCCCTCCACCGGCGACGACGCCCTCGTCGTCCCCGTCGGGCCCGTCCCCGCCGCCCCCGAAGGCATCGTCGAGGCCCTCCAACGCGACCTCGGTCTCACTCCGGATGTCGCCACATCCCGCCTGGCGAACGAATATCGGGCCGCCGTCCGGGAACCGCTCCTGCGCCAACGCCTCGGCGCGCACTGGGCCGGAGCCTGGCTGAGCGGCGACACCGCGCAGTTCGTGATCGCCACCACCGACCGACACGACGTGCGAGCCATCGAGGCCAACGGCGCCACCGCGCGCGTGGTTCCGCACTCGCTTGCCGACCTCGATCGGGTCCGCGAGGCACTCGACCGCTCCGCACGGCGTCGGGCCCCTGCCGACACACCGCTGTGGTACGTCGACGTCGCGACCAACAAGGTCGTGATCCAGTCCCACGACCCCGCCCGCACCCGCGCGTTCGTCGCGGACAGCGGAGTCGAGGCCGCCGCGGTCGAGATCCTGCCCTCCACCGTACAGCCGCGCGTACTGGCCGATCTGCGCGGCGGCGACGCGTACAACATCAACGGCAACACCCGCTGCTCCATCGGATTCCCGATCACCCGCGGCACCCAGGGCGGCTTCGTCACCGCCGGACACTGCGGCCGGGCCGGTTCCACGACTACCGGCAACGGCGCGGCGCAGGGTACGTTCCAGGGATCGTCCTTCCCCGGCAACGACTACGCGTGGGTGGCCACGAACGCCAACTGGACCCCGCGCGCGCTGGTCAACCGCTATCCCGGCACGGTGCCGGTGGCCGGGTCCACCCAGTCGCCGGCCGGATCCTCCATCTGCCGCTCCGGCTCCACGACCGGTTGGCACTGTGGCACGATCCAACAGCACAACACGTCTGTGACCTACCCGCAGGGCACCGTCACCGGCCTCACCCGCACCAACGTATGCGCCGAACCGGGCGACTCCGGTGGGTCGTTCATCTCCGGCAGCCAGGCCCAGGGCGTCACCTCGGGCGGGTCCGGCAACTGCTCGTCCGGCGGCGAGACCTACCACCAGCCGGTCAACGAAATCCTCCAGACCTACGGTCTGACCCTGGCCACGGGCGGCGGCAACCCGCCGACGGGCTGTGCCGGGGCGCAGAACACCTACTCCGGCACCCTCGCGTCGGGTGCCCAGGCGATCCAGCCCGACAACTCGTACTACGAGACCACCACGTCCGGCACGCACACCGGTTGCCTGACCGGACCGGCCGGCGCGGACTTCGACCTGACCCTCCAGAAGTGGAACGGCTCCACCTGGAACGCGGTGGCCGAAGGCACCACTCCGGAAGCGGACGAGACGATCTCCTACAACGGAACCGCCGGCCGCTACCGCTACATCGTGCTCGCCTACAGCGGCTCGGGCAGCTACACCCTGGGAGTGAGCAAGCCCTGACCCCGACCTGACACCGCCGAACGAAACGCACAACGATTCGGCACCGCACGGGTACGGACGCCCCCCGGGGCGTCCGTACCCGTTGCCGCGCCCGAAGGGTGGCCGGCCCACGCCGGAAGGCGCCCCGCTCTCGGCGACCTCGCCCGTCCTACCCCGGCGCCGGGCCGTCGGGGTTGCGGACCAGCGGAAGCAGAACCTCGTCGACGACCTGTTCGATGAACGCGTCGTCGAGGCCGTCCCGGCCCGTGAGGTTCTGGTACACGACGACCGCGATGCCGACCCGGGCGATCAGCGGGGTCGCCGCGCCCGGCCGCACCTCGCCGCGGGCCTCGCCGGCCCGGAGCACGTCAAGCATCATTTGTCGGGCCGGCGCGGATACCCGCGCGCGGACCACGTCGTGGGTGGCGTCGGCCTCCGCCTTGGCCAGTTGCAGCGCCGGATCGCCGGTCACCGTACAGGCGCTGAACATGAACCGCAGCACCGCCAGCAGGTCGCAGCGCAGATCCCCGACGATCTCGACGTCGTCGGCGTTCGGGAGCCGATCGCGGAGGGCGTCGGACAGCAGCGCCTGCTTGTCCGACCAGCGGCGGTACAGCGGCGCCTTGCCGGTCCCGGCCGCCGCCGCCACGCCGTCCATGGTCAGGCCCGCGTAGCCGACCTCGAGGAGCTGGTCGAACACCGCCTGGTAGATGGCCTGTTCGAGCGCCCGGCCACGCCGCCGCACGGGCGGTGCGTCGTGGCCGGGCGGCTCGTGCGTACCCGGGCGGTCGGGAGCGGAGGCCAAGGCGGATCACCTCTCTCAAGTCGTGCACCGATTATCGCCGAAGACTTGTAAGAGACCAAAGAGTCTCCTAATCTCGTCGTGTCACTAGAGACGCCAACGTCTCTAATACGGCGTTGCGCGCTCGTGCACGCCGTCACCCCACGCCCGCGCATCGGCATGCCATGCCCATTGCCATGTCCGTATCCGCGACCACGACCACACTTCGGGGGATTCACCATGTCCACGTCCGCCACCGCGCCCTCCACCGGGCAACCGCCCCACGAATCCGCGCCGCCCGCGCCCCGACCCGGGCTCGTACTGGCCGTCGTCACCGGATTCATGCTGCTGATCGGCATCGACGTCACGGTGGTCAACCTCGCGCTCCCGCGCATGGGCGGCGCCCTCGACATGTCGCGCACGTCCGTGTCGTGGGTGCTCAACGCCTACACCCTGGCCTTCGGCGGCTCCCTGCTGCTCGCCGGACGGCTCGGCGACGTGTTCGGTCGCAAACGCGCCTTCCTCGCCGGCGCGACCGTGTTCACCGGCGCCTCTCTACTCGCCGGCTGCGCCCCGTGGGCCTGGTGGCTGATCACCGCGCGTGTCCTCCAGGGCCTCGGCGGCGCGCTCGCGGGCCCGAGCACCATGGCCCTGATCGTCAGCACGTTCGACGGCCATGCTCGCGCCCGGGCCATCTCCTGGTACTCCGCCGTCCTGGGCGGCGGCGCCTCCGTCGGGCTCGTCCTGGGCGGCGTGATCACCGATCTCGCCTCGTGGCGCTGGGTGTTCCTGATCAATGTGCCCCTGGGCGCGCTGATGATCGGGCTCGCGGCGCGGTTGATCACCGAGCCGGTGCGGGCCCGAACCGATCGGCCACGACGGTTCGACGTCGCGGGCGCGCTGACCGCGACGGCCGGAATGGGCGCCCTGGTCTACGCGTTCATCCGCGCCGCCGCGCACGAGTGGCGCGACGCCCGCACGATCGGGTCGCTGATCGCCGCCGCCGTATTGTTGATCGTGTTCGTGTGCGTCGAGAGGCGTGCCGCCGAACCGCTCACTCCCCTGCGCCTGGCCACCCGTGGCACGCTGGCGCGCGTACTACCCACGATCACGGCGGCGGGAGCCGCGATGTTCAGCGTGTTGTTCCTGCTGGCGCAGTACTTCCAGGACGTGCGCGGCTTCGGCCCGG
Source organism: Embleya sp. NPDC059237 (assembly GCF_042754105.1). Taxonomy (NCBI): domain Bacteria; kingdom Bacillati; phylum Actinomycetota; class Actinomycetes; order Kitasatosporales; family Streptomycetaceae; genus Embleya; species Embleya sp. NPDC059237. The sequence goes on from NZ_JBHZAE010000006.1 coordinate 95,403, forward strand.
TCCGGGCGGGCCTGGCGTTCCTGCCGCTGATGGTCGCCCAGTTCACCGTCGCGCGCCTGTCCCCGGCACTGGCGCGCCGAGTCGGCACCGCATGGCCCGCCGTGCTCGGATTGGCGCTGGTGGCCACGGGGTTGGCGTGGCTCGGGCGGCTCGACGAGCACGACACCTATGTCGGCGGTGTGCTGGGGCCGCTGTTGGCGATCGGCATCGGGATCGGCGCGGCGATGCCGACGATGAACACCTACGGGATGTCCGGCGTCGACCCGCGCGAGTCCGGGGCCGCGTCGGGTCTGCTCCAGACCATGCAGTGGATCGGGGGCACACTCGGTCTCGCCGTGTGGGTGACCGTGTTCGGCGCGGCGACCCGCGACGCGTCCTCGGACGCGAGCCCCGAACACGTCCTGACGCACGGCATCGCGACGGCGTTCGCGGCGGCGTCCCTGTGCGCCGCCGCCGCGTTCGCCGCGGCGCTCCCCCTGTTCCGCCGCCGTCCCGGGGACTGACGCACGGTTCCCGGCGCCGGATCGATCACACGAACACGCCTACCGCAACGGCAGGTTCGTGCGTCATGCCATGATCGGGCGATGGAGGACATGCGCTGCACGTACTGCGGACACGTCGGGCCGGAGCCCGGATTCATCGAGGACTCCGGTCCACACGCGACCGGATTCGCCCGATGGATCTCGGGCTTCGTCGAACGGGGAGCATTCGGAGGAGCGAAGCGCATAGGCAAGGTGCGTTGGCAGATCGATGCCTTCCGCTGCCCGAACTGCGGGCATCTCGACCTGTTCGCCATCCGGCACGCCTGACCGTCGAGACTGCGGTGGATCACGGGCGGGCCGGATCCGCGAAGGGGCGGATCAGGTCCTCGGGGGTGTGCACTTCGCCGTTCTTCACCACCATGCGGATGTCCGCCAAGGCGGCCATGTCGTGGGACGGGTCACCTCCGGTGATCGCGAGATCGGCGAGCTTGCCCGGTTCGACGCTGCCCAGGTCGTCGGCCACGCCGAGCTGTTGCGCGGGCAGCAGGGTCGCGCTCTGCAGCGCCTGGAACGGGGTCATGCCGTACGTGACCATGGCCCGCAGGTTCAGGTGCAGCGCGACGGCGGTGGAGTCGAGCGGCGCGTCGGTACCGGCAAGTACCGTGCCGCCGGCCGCGATCAGCCGCTTGGCCACACCGACGTCGCGGCGCGCCTGCTCCGGTGTCCCGTCCAGGAACCCGCACGGTCCTTGGCCCAGCGCGCACAACACCTTGGCGTGCAACGCCCGGCGCTCCTGCTCGGGGTACAGCGCCCGCACTCGCGGGTCCTGCTCGATGCCCGGGTCGTCGGCGAGCAGCGAACCGGAGCTGAACAGCGTGGAGCTGACCGGCATCCCACCGGCTGCCTCCAGCTTGACGACATCCTCGTAGACGTTGCCGAGGGAGGATTCCCGGGCGAACCCGAACCCCCACTTGGACGGTGCGGCCAGGTGCTCCTTCATGTCGACGCCGATCCCGACGGCGGGGTAGAGGTAGTGCGAGGTGGTCGGGATGCCCAGGCGGTGTGCCTGCTCGGTGACCCTGGCCTGCCAGTCCACCCGGAGTCTTTCGTAGGTCTTGACCAGGTCGTAGTCGAGCGCCCGCACCCGGGACAGTTCCAGGGCGAGTTGCCGTTCGTCGCGCACCGGGCGGGCGAACTCCCAGTTGAATCGGGTGCCTTCGAGCATCTCGCCGGTCACGAAGAACCTCGGTCCGAGCCGGGCGCCGGAGTCCAGCGACTCGCGGTCCTCCAGCGCGCGGTAGGCGGGGTCGCCGGTCGAGCGGGTGGTGGTGATGCCGTAGGACAGCAGCAGCCGGCCCTGGCGGTCGCCGAAGGACTTCGAGCGCATCTCCTGATGGTTGTGCATGTCGGTGAGGCCGGGGGTGACGGTGAGCGCGCTCGCGTCGACGAACCGCCAGTCCTTGCCGGGGCGATGCGCACGATGGGGTTCGACGGCACGGATCCGGTTGCCCACCACCACGATGTCGACGTCGGTACGCACGTCCGGGCTGCGGCCGTCCCAGAGCCGGCCGGCATGGATCACCATGCGGGTATCGGGTTGGTCACGGGTGTAGGTGAGTTGCACGGGGATGTCGCGGGTACGGCCCGCGGCGTCGGCGGCATCCGCCGGGGCGGCGGTGCCGGCGTCCAGGGTCGTGGTGCGCAGTGTGCCGTTGTGCAGGTACAGCAGCGTTTGCGAGTCGCCGCTCCAGCTCGGCGCGTCGCCGCCGTCCCGGGTGACGCGGCGGGCCGGGCCCGTGGGATTGCCCGCCGGGTCGACCGGCAGCACGTGGATCGCGCCGTCCATGGTGAAGGCGAGTCGGCGCCCGTCCGGGGACCAGACCGGGCCGTCGTCGCCTCGGGTGGTGATCGAGCCGAGCGGGGCGGGGTCGACGATGCGGGTGGCGCCCGACGAGACGTCGGCGAGCATGATCCGGTTGCGTTCGGCGTCGTTGACGGTGAGCGCCAGGGTCCTGCCGTCCGCCGACCAGCTCGGGCGACCGGGCACGTTCGGCAGGGCCGGGCCGAGCACGGGGGTGACCGTGCCGGTGGTCGTGTCCACGGTCAGGGTGCGGTAGACCTCGTCCTGGAAGGCCAGGGTGTGGCCGTCGGGGGACCAGGCGGGGGCGAACTCGGTGCCGGGCAGGCTGGTGACCCGGCTTTCCCGACCGTCGGCGAGGTCGAGTACGTACAGGTCCTCGGTGCCGGCCTTGTCGGACGCGTAGGCGATGCGGGTCCCGTCCCGCGACCAGGCCGGGTCGACCTCGTAGAACGCGTCCTGGGTCAGCCGTCGGGGCCGGCCGCCGATGGGCAGCAGCCACAGGTCGTTGAGCGCCTTGAACACCACCGAGCGGCCGTCGGGGGACAACGCCGGGCCGACGATGCCGCGCACGGTGCGCGGCGCGCGGGAGTCGAAGTCGTGCTTCTTGGGCGGGTAGTGGGGCCGCTTCAGCCGGAAGGTCGCGGAGAACGGCACGGTGCGATCGGCCCCGGCCCCGGCGCCGGCGGTCGTGGTCCCGTCCGTCTCGGCGCCGAGGTGCGAGACCGCGAGCCGGCCGTTGGCGCCGTAGGCCAGTTCGTCGGTGGACAACCACTGGGCCGGGAAGGGGAACACGTCGTCGTACCCGCCCACTCGGCGGATCGCGCCGGTCTCGATCTCGGCGACGGACAATGTGCCGCCGGAGCGGTCGTTTCGCACGAACGCGATCCGGCGCCCGTCCGGGGACCAGGACGGCGCGGTGACGAACGACGTGCCGGCGGCCGGGACCACGGTGCGTACGGCCCCGGTTCCCAGGTCGACGCTCTCCACCGTGTTGCCCTGGACGTAGGCGATGGCGCGACCGTCCGGCGACCAGGTGGGCTGGGTCTCCTGGGTCGGCGTGGTGGTGACCCGGCGTGGTTCACCGCCGCGCGTGTCCACGGTCCAGATGTCCTGCCCGCCGGCGCGGTCGGACACGAACGCGATCCGGGTGCCGTCCGGGGACCACGCGGGATGCAGGTCGTCGTGGTCGCCGAAGGTGAGCTGCCGCGAGCCGTGGCCGTCGACCCCGACGATCCGGATGTGGAACATGCCGTCGGCGAAGGACTGCACCGCCACGCGTCGGCCGTCCGGCGACATTGCGGGCCGGAACGGGTCGAGCAGCTTGTCGGCGATCGGCGTCGCGGTGCCGCCCTCGCGGGGCAGCGAGAACAGTTGCCCCTGGAGATCGAGGACGAACGGACCGTTTCCGGGGGCCGCCGCCACGGCGAGGTTGGTGCCCTCGGTGACCGTGACCTCGGTGGTATCCGCCGCCGGATCGGTCCCCTGCGGCTTCCCGGCCGCCGCGGTGGTGGTGGCGATCAACACGACGGCCAGGGCGCACACCGGCGCCGCGCGGAAAAAGCGTGGACGCCGCATGACGCGGCTCACAGCCCGAAGGCGAGCAACACGGTGCCGTGCTCGCTCGGATAGCCGGGGTAGTAACCGGACTGGACGTACAACATGCCGTCGGCGATCACCGCGCCGCCGTTGCCCGAGATCGCGCTGCCGAATCCGGTGAGGCCGTTGACCCCGGCGAAGTCGCGAATGGTGTCGAAGGTCCACAGGACCTTGCCGTCACGAGCGTCGTAGATCCGCATCTTGCCGTCGTTGCTTCCCTCGTACACGAGCCCGTGGGTGCTGCTGACGGCCGGGGTATGCGCGAGTCGGCATACGTTGGGGAACTTCGCGGCGCCGCCCGTGGTGCAGCCGTCGGCCGGATTGGGCGTCTGCCATCGCACGTCGCCGTTGGCCGGGTTCAAGGCGAACAGTGTGCCGGGATTGGCCTGATAGGTGGCCATGTACAGGGACTTGCCGTCGTAGCTGCTCCCCCACTGCAGCCCGGAGAGCCCGCCGCCGGGCATCGGCACGGACAATTGCCGGCGCCACTTGACCTCGCCGGTGCGCGCGTCGAACGCGTGGTAGACGCCGCTCTTCTGGCCGACGCCGACCATGGTGCGCCCGTTGACCCTGAACAGGTTCGGGGTCGCGCCGATGTCGAAGTCCAGTGCGGTGCCGTCCCGTTGCCCCGGGCAGTACCCGTCGTTGTCCGGGAAACCGCACAACAGTCGCCAGGTGTCGGCTTTGGTCACCTGCTGCTTCCAACGCACCGCGCCCGAGCGCGCGTCGAGCGCGAGCAGCGAGTCGAAGTCGCCGGTGGTGCCGGAGTAGAGCTGGCCGGTGCCGACGTACAGGGTGTCGGTACGCGGATCGATGATCGGCGAACTCCACACGCCCGCGCCGGACGGCTCGAAGCGGGTCGCCCCGCTGGGCCAGGAGCCGACCGCCTGGGGTTCGGGCACCGTGTAGTGGCGCCAGGCGAGTTCGCCGGTGTCCGCGTCGAAGGCGTCGATGTGGCCCCGGAAGGTGCAGCACGGATAGTTGCGATCCGGGTTGATGTTCTCGCCACTGGACGCGCCGACGTAGATGCGCCCGTTGTGGTAGACGGGCGAACTGGTGTGCATTCCGGCCGCGTGCGGTTCGGTGTTCGCGGCCCAGGCGACTCGCCCGGTCCTGCGGTCGAGTGCGTACAGGAAGCCCCGATTGTCGCCGAAGAAGACCTTGCCCCGCGCGACCGTCGGGCCGTCGATGACCACGCCGTTCGGATCGACCGTGTTCAGGTCGAAACTCCACTCCGTGGCACCGGACTTGGCGTTCAGGGCATGGAACTTCCCATCGGGACTGCCGAAGTAGATCGAACCGTCGACCACGGCGGGCTGGCTCTTCGCCGGGAAGCCGGTCTTGGAATAGGCGAACGCCCACTTCAGGTTCAGCTTGCCCGCGGTGTGCGCATTGATCCGCCACTCCGCCGCGTTGTGCCGGGAACCGGTGCGGTCCCCCTGCCAGGTCGGCCAGTCGCCCGGACGACCGTACGATTCCTCGGCGCCGTCGGCGGCCCCGGTGCCGGAGAACAACAGCGCCGCGACGGCGACCATCGCTGCGATGCGTCCTCTCCCCTTGAACACAGGCACGTCCACTCCCGTCCTGAGGCACTGGCGAGTCACGAGTCACGAGTCGCCTCAGGTTTCCGTCATCCGACATCGTGTGAACCATGCCGAAAGGGAGATGGGGTCCGCGCTATGTCGCGGCGCGGCGTCCCCGGTCCCAGTCCGCGCCGGGCCGGGGCGGGGCGGTGGACGCCGCCGCGGGGGTCAGATCGCGACCGGGGCCTTGATGGCCGGGTGGTGGCGGTAGTCGACCACGTCCACGTCGGCGTAGGTGTAGTCGAAGAGGGAGTCGGCTCGACGCAGGCGCAGGGTGGGGAACTCGAACGGGGTGCGGGAGAGCTGCTCGGTCACCTGCTCGACGTGGTTGTCGTAGATGTGGCAGTCGCCGCCGGTCCAGATGAAGTCGCCCGGTTCGAGGTCGACCTGCTGCGCCACCATGTGGGTGAGCAGGGCGTAGCTCGCGATGTTGAACGGGACGCCGAGGAACAGGTCCGCGCTGCGCTGGTACAGCTGGCAGGAGAGTCTGCCGTCGGCGACGTGGAACTGGAAGAAGGCGTGGCACGGCGCGAGGGCCATGTTCGCCAGCTCGCCGACGTTCCAGGCGGAGACGATCATCCGCCGGGAGTCGGGGTCCCGGCGCAGGGTGTCGAGCACCTCGGCGATCTGGTCGATGTGCCGGCCGTCCGGCGTGGGCCAGGTGCGCCACTGGACGCCGTAGACGGGTCCGAGGTCGCCGTTCGCGTCGGCCCATTCGTCCCAGATGGTGACGCCGTGCTCCCGGAGCCAGCCGACGTTCGAGTCGCCGCGCAGGAACCACAGGAGTTCGTACACGATCGACTTGAGGTGCACCTTCTTGGTCGTGACCAGCGGGAATCCCCGCGAGAGGTCGTAGCGCAGTTGGTGCCCGAACACACTTCGGGTACCGGTGCCCGTCCGGTCGGCTTTGGCCGTCCCGGAGTCGAGTACCAGGCGCAACAGGTCTTCGTACTGGGTGTCTGACACAGCCGTCGAGTCTATGGGCCGTCCGCGCGGCGCGATGTCAGGGGCGGTGGGCGGTGACGAGCCAGGCGTGGGAGTCGAAGTACACGCCGGTGCCGGTGTCGTGGGCGGCCAGGGTGGCGCGTAGGCGGGTGCGGGCCTGCTCCGCGGTGGTGGGGTCGAGGCCGGCGAGGCGGTCGTCGAATTCCTTCAGACGGCGGACGGCCTCGAAGGCGGTGGCGCTGTCGGGGCCGTAGTAGACGGGTTCGTGTACGTCCGTGAAGGTGACGTCGGTGAAGCCGGCGGCCGTCAGGATACGTTCGGTGACGGCCGGGTCGGCGAGGGAGAAGGCGTCCGGGCCGCCGGTGGGCGGGGTGGGTGCGGGCGTCGCGTCGGGGAGGCTTCGGCGGATGGCGGTGGCCCATTCGTTGTGGTCGCGGTCCTGCCAGACCAGCAGTACCACGCGGGCGGCCGGGCGCAGGGCGCGGCCGATGTTGGTGAAGGCGGCGACCGGGTCGGCGAAGAACATGGTGCCGAATCTGCTGATGCAGGTGTCGAAGTGTGCCGGGGGGAAGCGGTGGGTCTGGGCGTCGGCTTGTTCGTAGGTGACGTTGGTCAGTCCCTGGTCGTGGCTGAGCCGACGGGCCTGGTCGAGCATGCGGGCGGAGACGTCGACGCCCAGCGCGCTGCCTGCGACGGCGGCGCGGGCGGCCTCGCGGGTGGTCCGGCCCGTGCCGCAGCCGATGTCGAGGACGTGGTCGCGGGGGCCGATGCGGGCGGCGGCGCGGAGGTGGTCGTTGTGCGGGCGCAGCTCGGCGTCGTAGTCGAAGAGGTTGGTGTCTCCGGTGGGATGTTCGTCGGCGGGCGGCCGGGTGTCGGGCGCTGTCCGGGTGGGGCGGTTCCGGTCGGGCATGGTTGTCACCGGCTTCTTTCGTCACGAGTTTCGATGTGTTCGACGGGCTTCGATGTGTTCGTCGGCACGTGGGAGGCGGTGCCTCAGGGCCGTATCGGGCCGTCGTGGAGTACGCCTCGCACCTGGTCCACCGACACCGTCTCCGGCGCGAACTCCGCCAGCCACCACGTGGCGCCCGCGTCGGCGTAGGGCGTCGGGTCGGTGCCGGACGGGAGGGCTACGGCGATGTCGTACGGGGTGGTACTCGGCGGGCGGAGGTCGGCGAGGGTGGCGACGATGTCGGCGAGACGGTCCGGGTGGTCGAGGTTGATCGGGAAGAAGCCGTCGTGCCGGGCGGCGCGGCGCAGCGGTTTGGCGTTGCCGGGGAATCCGGCCGCCCATACCGGTATGCCGGGCCGCTGCACCGGTCGGGGCAGGAAGGTCATGTCGTCGACGGTGTAGTGCCGGCCGTGGTGCCGCACCGGGTCGCCGGACCACGCGGCGGTGAGGATCTCCAGCGACTCGTCGAGCATCTGCCCGCGCCGCACGGGGTCGGTTTCGTCGCCGGTGGCGCGCAGTTCGTCGGCGAAGCGGTCGCTGCCGAGACCGACGCCGAGGGTGAGGCGGCCGCCACCGAGCCGGTCGAGCGTCGCGGTTTCCCTGGCCACCTTGGTCGGCCGGCGGCGGGCGAGCGGGGTGACCATGGGGCCGAACCGAAGGGTGTCGGTGGTGGCGGCGATCGCGGTCAGCGTGATCCACGGGTCGGCCACGGCGCGGATCGGCGACCGCCAACTCAGGTGGTCCCAGACGAACAGGCCGTGCCAGCCGGCCTCCTCGGCGTCGGCGGCCAGGCGGGCGACCACCGCCGGTTCGGCCAGCTCGTCGAACAGCGGCAACCACAACGCCGAACGCAGCCCGCTCACGGCCGGCCGCCCCGGGTCCGCGGGGGCGGCAGGGGCGGCAGGGGCGGCGCGGTCCGCGCCGGTCTCGACGTGCGACTCGGCGTCGGGGGTCTCGGCCGGCTTGTCGTCGTGGGTGGTCCGAGGGGTGTCGTGATCGCTCATGTGGGCCACGCTAGACCGGGGATTCCATCGCGAAAAGCGATGGTTTCCGATCGACTCGATCGCTTCAGGCGATGTTTACGGGCTAGGGTGAGGCCCATGCGGGACATGGAGTTGCGGCATCTCGCCGCGATGGCCGCCGTCGCCGACGAGGGCTCGTTCGGGCGGGCGGCCGTGCGGCTCGGATACACCCAGTCGACGGTGAGTCAGCAGATCGCGGCCCTGGAGAAGGTCGTCGGGGGTGCCGTGTTCGACCGGCCCGGCGGGCCGAAGGCGGTGCGGCTGACCCCGCTCGGCGTGGTGGTCCTGGAACACGCCCGTGCACTGCTCGCGCAGGCCCGGGCGATGACGGCCGCCGTGGACCGCTTCAAGGCCGGCGACGGCCGGGTCGACATCGGCACGTTCCAGAGCGTGTCCAACGTGATCCTGCCGCCGATCGTCCGCACGCTGCGGGACGAGCACCCCGGCTGCGACATCAGGCTGTTCGAGGAGGAGGCCGACACGCCGCAACTGCGCGACCTCGACCTGATGTTCTTCGACGGCCGCGGCGACGGCGACGTCGAACACCTCAAACTGCTCGACGATCCCTACGTGCTCGTGGCCCGCCGCGGCACCTTCCCCGACGGCCCGGTACGCCCGGCCCACCTCGACGGCGCGCCGATGGTGGCGCACCCGCCGATCTGCGACCAGGCCCGGATGGAGCGGGAACTCGCCCGCCGCGGCGTCCGGCCGCGGATCGTCTTCCGTACCGCGGGCAACGAAAGTGTGCTGTCGATGGTGCGCGCCGGCATGGGCTCGGCGATCCTGCCCCGGCTCGTCGTGCACGGCGGTGACGTCCGCGCCGACGACACGCTGTGTCTGCACGAACTGCGACCCTCGCTCCCGGCCCGCGAGATCTTCCTGCTCTGGCAGGCCGGCCGCACCCACTCCCCCCTCGCGACACGGGCCATCGAGATCGCCGTGCGGGTCGCCGACACGATCACCCGATCCGGGTAAGCGCATCGGATCGCCTACCCCGCGCCCGGTGCCGCCCGCGGGTCGGGCAGGTGTTCGTGGGCGATCACCCGCCCCATCGCGCGCAGCAGCGAGGCGGCCTCGGCGATCGAGCGGGCCGGATCGGGTTCGAGGCTGCCCAGGCTGTAGCCGGCCAGGAACCCCGCCGCGACAACCTGGTCGCGGGTCAGGCTCAGCCGCCCGCACACGGCGACGACCGGCACGCGGGCGAGGCCGGCACGGCGGGCGACGCCGAGTGGGGCCTTGCCCTGGAGCGTCTGTGCGTCCATCGCGCCCTCGCCGGTGACGACCAGCGTCGCCGCGCGCAGTTCCCGGTCGAGCCCGACCGCGTCCAGGACCAGGTCGACGCCCGGGCGGCGCCGCGCGCCCAGGCCGACCAGCGCCCCGAAGCCCGCGCCACCGGCGGCTCCCGCACCGGGCAGCGCCGCCATCCGCGTGGCACGCGCACCCACGGTCGCCGTCAGGACGTCGAGCAGTCGCCCGAGACCGGCCTCCAGCACGGCGACGTCCTCGGGCCCGGCACCCTTCTGCGGGCCGTACAGGGCGGCGGCCCCGCCGGGCCCGAGCAAGGGCGCGTCCACGTCGCCGGCCACCACGAACTCGGTGGCCGCCAACCGCGCGTCCAGGCCGGACAGGTCGGCGCCGGCCAGGCCGAGCAGACCCGCGCCGCCGTCGGGTATCGCCCGCCCGTCGGCGGCGGTGAACCGGGCCCCCAGGGCGCCGAGCAGGCCCACTCCCCCATCGGTACAGGCGCTGCCACCCAGGCCCAGCACGACGGTGCGCGCGCCGGCGTCCAGCGCGGCCCGCACCACCTCGCCCGCTCCCCGACTGCTCGCGGTGAGCGGCGCCGGGACGTGGTCGGGCAACAGCGACAGGCCGCAGCTCTGGGCGAGTTCCACCACGGCAGTGGTGCCGCGTTGGGCGAAGGCGGCGCGGACGGGCCGGCCGGTGGGCCCGCCGACGGTGACCACCCGGCGCCGGAATCCGCGCCGGACCAGCGCGTCCACGGTGCCCTCGCCACCGTCCGCGACGGGCAGTTCCGCGACCGACAGGCCGGGGCGGGCCCGGCGCAAACCGGCCGCGAGGTGCCGGGCCACCTCGGTCGCGCCGAGCGAGCCCTTGAACTTGTCCGGAGCGAGCAACACATGGGGCACCGGCTCCCCGAGCGCCCGCGCGCCCGGCGCGGCATCGGTGCCGCCGTCCGGGTCACGCGTTCGCGGCACGAAGCGGGTCCCGGTCATCCGAGGTATCGCCCGGTCGGCGGCTCGACGGGACCCCGCGACCAGGGCTCGCCGCGCAGGGCGGCCTGTACCAGGTCCATCAACTGCTGCTGGTCGTCCACCTCCTGCCGGCGGCTGCTGGTCTCGTGGCCGCCGCTGAACCAGTCCAGCCGGACGTCCCCGCCCGCGTCCTGGAGGGCCTTGGCGTACCCGTACGCCTGCCTGGGCGGGGTTCGGGTGTCGTGGGTCGCCTGCACGATGCACACGGGTGCGCGTACCGACGCGACGTAGGTGATCGGCGACGAGTGCCGGAAGCGGTCCGGGTCGAGGCCGGGGTCGGCGCCGAAGAACGCCTTCCAGGCCGCGCGCAGCGCCGGATTCATGTCCTCGTACGCGCCCACCCAGTCGGCCATCGGCACGAAGGCCATCGCCCCCGCGAACAGCTTCGGCGACCGGCCGACGGACAGCAGCGACAGGAAACCGCCGTAGGAGGCGCCGGTGACGAAGACCCGGTCGGCGTCGGCGACGCGGTCGGCCACCAGTCGGCGCACCGCAGACTCGATGTCCTCCAGTTCGCGGTCGCCGATGGAGCCGATGAAGCCTTCGCGGAACCGGCGGCCGAAGGTGACGGATCCCCGGTAGTTCAACGACGCGTACGCGACCCCCGAGGCGACCCACGCCTGCGCCTGCGGGTTGTAGGAGTCGACGGATACGAGGTTCGGACCGCCGTGCAGATTCAGCACCAGCGGCAGCGGCCCCTCGGTGTTCGGGGGCCGGCACACCCACAGTTGCAGGGGGGTGCCGTCCGTGGAGTACACGATGACCGAGTCGGCCCGCACACCCGGCACCGGGGGCGTGGCCGGATCGACCGCGGCGACCTCGCCCGTCGAGCGGTCCACGTACCGGACCGTCAGGGGCTGGTCGAAGCGCTGGTGCAGCAGCCGGATGCGTCCGTCGGCGGCGTAGTGCGAGGCCCACTGGTTCAGGTGGGCCGCGGCGACGTCGGGCTCGAAGTACGCCCCGTCCGGGTGCGCGATCGCCGTCAACTCCCGTCGGAGCAGGTCGAATTCCAGGATTCGGTGCCGGCCGCGGTCGACGTGCGCGAGCAGGATCCGGGTGCCGTCGTCGGACCAGTCCAACGCGACCAGGTCGCCGTGCAGATCGGGGGCGTCCACGTCTATCCGGCCGCCGTCGGCGGGGTCCCAGACGCACGGACGGGCGAAGCCGGTGCGTTCGGTCGACACGAGCAGGCGGTCGTCGCCCGCGACCGGGGAGAACCGTACCGCTCGCACGGGTGCCTCGGGCCCGTCGGTGAGCCGGCCGAGCATCGCTCCCGTGTCGGTCGCCACGACGGTGACGGCGAAGCGGCGCACGCCGGGGTTGTGGTCGGTGGTGTCGATGCTCGCGATCCGACCGTCGGCGGAGATCAGGCCGTTCCACGCCTCGTGCGGGGAGGTGAACAGCCGCCGGGGCGCGGGGGTACCGCGGTCGTGCAGGTGCCAGAGGCTGAAGCCGTCGGGGGCCGCGGCGGTGATCACGACGGCGTCGCCGTGCCGGGCGGTGTCGATGCCCCGGAGGGCGTAGGGCGCGAGGTCGGGGGTCAGGTCGCGGCGGTCGGTCCCGTCCACGGAGGTGGCCCACACGTGCCCAACCTCGGAGCCGTTGTCGTCGTGCAGGCTGAGCACTCGCTCGCCGTCCGCGCTGAGCACCGCCTCGCCCGGGTCGCCGACGTCGCCCGGGAGGGGCAGGCCGATGCCTCGCTCGGCGTCCCAACGGGCGAGCGTCTGGCCCTGCTCGGTGTCCTCGACCACCAGGCACAGGTCGCGCTCGCCCCGGCCGCGGCGCATGGACAGGATGCGGTCGGCGGTGAAGAAACGATGCCAGGACGCGGTCATGAGGCGGGCCTTTCGGGGGTGTCGGCGTGCGGGTGCGGCGCGGCGGGGGTGTCGTGGTTCGGGCGCGGCGCCGCGAGCGCGTCGAGGCTCGGCCGCGCCGCGCCGGACGGGTCGGGGTCCGTGTCCGGGAGGACTTCGGGGAAGTGGCAGGCCGTACGGTGCCCGTCGCCCGACTCGGCGAGCGGCGGGGCCACCTCCGCGCAGATCTCCCGCGCCTTCCAGCAGCGGGTGCGGAACCGGCAGCCGGAGGGCGGGGCCAGCGGACTGGGTATGTCGCCTTCCAGCACGATGCGCTTGCGGGTGCGCTGGATCCGTGGGTCCGGGATCGGCACGGCGGACAGCAGCGCCTGCGTGTAGGGGTGTCGCGCGGCCTCGAACAGGGCGTCCACCGGGGCGTGTTCGACGATCCGGCCGAGGTACATCACCGCGACCTCGTCGCTGATCTGGCGGACCACGGACAGGTCGTGGGCGATGAACAGGTAGGTCAGCCCCAGCTGTTCCTGAAGGTCTTCCAACAGGTTCACCACCCCGGCCTGGACGCTGACGTCCAGTGCGCTCACCGGTTCGTCCAGGACCAGGACGTCGGGTTCCACGGCCAGGGCCCGGGCGATCCCGATGCGCTGGCGCTGCCCGCCGGAGAACTGGTGCGGGAAGCGGTGGGCGTGCGCGGGGTCGAGGCCGACCAAGTCGAGGAGTTCGTGCACCCGCTCGCGTTCGTGCCCGGGGTGCAGGCCGTGGATCCGCAGCGGCTCGGCGAGGATGGCCTGCACGCTCATCTGCGGGTTGAGCGAGGAGTAGGGGTCCTGGAAGACGAGTTGCACCCGGCGGCGCAGGTCCGACAGGGCCCGCCGGTTCGCGGTGGCGATGTCGGTACCGTCGAGCAGGACCCGGCCGCCGGCGGGGGTGACCAGGCGCACCAGGCAGCGACCGAGGGTGCTCTTGCCACAGCCGGTCTCGCCGACCAGGCCCAGGGTGCGCCCGCGCGGGATGACGAAGTCCACGCCGGAGACGGCCTGTACGACGGCGGCGTTGCGGCCGCGGCCGGTGCGATACTCGGCCACCAGTCCGGTGACGTCCACCGCGGTCGTGGTCATCGCTTCACGCTCCCGATCTCGTGGTGGCGCACGCAGGCCGTGGTGTGCGTCGCGTCGACGGCCAGGAGTGGCGCGTCGGGCTCGCCGCAGACCGAGGGCACCGCGTGCGCGCAGCGGGGCTGGAACGGGCATCCGGTGGGCCGTTCGCTCGGCAGCGGCGGCCGTCCGGGGATCTGCGCGAGTCGTTCGGCGCGCCGATCGATGCGCGGCAGCGACCCGAGCAGGCCGGTCGTGTACGGGTGGGCCGGGTGGTAGAACAGCGGATCCACCGGGCTTTCCTCGAGTTTGCGACCGCAGTACATGACCATCACCCGGTCGGCGATGCCGGCGACCACCCCCAGGTCGTGGGTGATCAGCAGGACGGAGGTGTGGGTGCGGTCCTGGACACGTTCGATCACGTCGAGGACCTGGGCCTGCACGGTCACGTCCAGGGCCGTGGTCGGCTCGTCGGCGATCAGCAGGGCGGGCTCGTTGGCGATGGCCATCGCGATCATGACGCGCTGACGCATGCCGCCGGAGAGTTCGTGCGGGTAGCGGTCCACCCGCTCGCGCGGGGAGGCGATGCCGACCAGGTCGAGGAGGTCGACGGTGCGCTCGCGCAGGGCCCGGCGATCCCGGCTCGCGTCGTGTACGCCGACGGCCTCGGCGACCTGTGCGCCGATGGTCATCATCGGGTTGAGCGCGGCGAGCGCGTCCTGGAAGACCACGGCGATCTGCTTGCCGCGGATCGGGCGCAGTTCCCGGTCGGAGAGGTCGAGCAGTTCCCGGCCGTGCAGGCGTACCGATCCCTGGGCGCGGGCGTTGCGCGGGAGCAGGCCCATGATCGCCATGGTGGCGGCGCTCTTGCCGGAGCCGGACTCGCCGACGATGCCCAGGGTTTCGCCGGGGGCCACGTCGAAGGAGAGGCGTTCGACCGCGACCACCGGCCCGGAGTCGGTCCGGTAGGTGACGGTGAGGTCGCGCACGGACAGCACGGGGGGCGTGTCGCCGGTCGCCGGCGCGGCCGGGTCACCGCTGGTCGCGGGAGGCGCTTGGGTGTTCATCACTGCCTTCCTTGGGGGTCGAAGGCGTCGCGCAGGCCGTCGCCGACGAAGTTGACGGCGAGCACGGTGATCAGGATCGCCAGGCCCGGTACGTACAGCAGGTAGGCCTGCGAGGTGCCGATCAGTCCGGCGGCCTGGCTGAGCATGTTGCCCCAGCTGGACTGGGGCGGTTGGATGCCGAACCCGAGGAAGCTGGTGGTGGATTCGAGGATGATGGCCGAGGCGACGGCCAGGGACACGTTGACGGCGATCACGCCGGTGAGGTTGGGCAGCAGGTGGCGCACCACGATCCGCGCGTTCGAGGCGCCGATCACCCGGGCGGCCTGGATGAACTCCTTGTTGCGCAGGGTGAGTACCTGTGCGCGCACCACCCGGGCGATCATGGTCCAGCCGAGGGCGGACAGGACCAGGACGATGGTCGTCGGGGAGGGTCCCACCGCCTGGAGTGCCAGGGCCAGCACGGCGATGGCGGGCACGATCAGGAACAGGTCGGTCACCCGCATGATCACCTCGTCGGCCCACCCGCCGGCGAATCCGGCGATCGCGCCGACGGCGGTGCCGACGACGGTGGACAGCAGCGCGACGCAGATGCCGATCGCCAGCGAGACCTGCCCGGCGAACAGCAGTTCGCTGAGGTAGTCGCGACCGAGCGAGTCGGTGCCCAGCCAGTGGCCGGAGGACGGCTGTCGGGCGCCCAGCAGGAGGTCCTGGTGGTTGTGCCCGTAGGGGGCGATCCAGTCGGCGCCGAAACATGCGATCGCCAATGCGATCAGGATGAACAGGCCGACGACGGCCAGGCGGTGGCGCAGGAATCGGGCCAGGACGATCCGGTATCGGGGCTTGTCCGCGGTGCGCGCGGGTACGGTCGGCGCGGGTTCGCCCGCTGCCGGCGTCGGGGCGGTCGATGCCTGGGAGGCGGCGATCCGGGCCGCGGCGGAGTCGGTCATCGCAGGGCCACCCTCGGGTCCAGGAGCGCGTAGGCCACGTCCGCCAGCAGGTTGAAGGCGATCACGGCGACGGCCACCACGAGCATCCACGGGATCAGCACGAACACGTCGCCGGCCAGGATCGAGCTGAGGAAGAGTCGGCCCATGCCGGGGATCGCGTAGATTTGTTCGGTGACGACCAGGCCGCCGACCAGGACGGCCGCGTCCAGGGCCACGACGGTGACGAAGGGGGCGAGTGCGTTGCGCAGCGCGTGCCGGAACAGGATGCGCCGGCGCGGGACACCCTTGGCCCGGGCGGTGCGCACGTAGTCGCTGCCGAGGGCTTCGAGCATCGAAGCGCGGCTGAACCGCGACCAACTGGCGACCAGTCCGATGGTCAGGGTGACGACGGGAAGCGCCAGATGACGGAAGTAGTCGAGATTGATGCCGCTCTCCCCGACCGAGTGCAGTCCGACGAAGTACAGCGGGGGTTCACTCAGGCCGAACTGCTGCCTGGGCCACACCGCCAGGACCTGGATGAGCACCAGACCGAGCCAGAAGGCGGGCATCGCGATGCCGACGTAGGACAGCCCGGTGAGCACGTAGTCCCCGGCCGAGTACTGGCGCGCCGCCGAGTAGATCCCGATGGCGAGGGCGATCACGGCGGCGAACAGCACGCCCCAGAACATCAGTTGCAGGGTGACTTCGAGCGCGGAGCCGATCATCGGCTTGACGGATCCGCTGGTCCGGGTGCTGGTGCCCCAGTCGCCGGTGACGAATGCCTTCATCCACAGCAGGTATTGCTCGGGCACGGAACGGTCCAGTCCGAGCAGTTCGGTCTGGCGGCGTACGGCGCCCGGATCGGTGGACTGGCGCAGTTTGGCGAGTGGGTCGAAGGTCGCCCGCACGGCCCAGAACAGGATGTACGAGGCGATCACCAGCACGGGCAGCGAGTAGGCCAGACGGCGCAGGGTGTATCTCAGCATGGGATGTCCTCGGCGAGGGATCGGACGCCGGTCATTTCGCCAGTCCCCATTCGGCGAGGTTCCAGAACGGGCCCTGGACGGGGTTGATGCTGATCGGGCCGCCGACCTTCTTGCCGGTCAGCAGGATGTTGGGCACGGCCCCGAGCGGCAGCGACGGCACGGATTCGGCGAGCAGCTTCTCGCTCCGGCGGGACGCCTCCAGCCGGGACGCCTCGTCGACGTCGCTGCCGACCCGGCCGAGCAGCGCGTCCAGGCCGGGGATGTTCGCGCGGACGAAGTTGATGCCCGAGTTGCCGTTGGCGTCGCCGGGGATGGATGCCGAGCCGAAGCTGGCGTCCAGGGTGGGTTCGGGGAAGGTGTCGGTCAGGTTCCACAGTCCGAGTTGGAAGTCCCCGGCCGGGGCGACCTTGCCGAACAGGTTCGCGGCGCTGGTGTTCTTGATGGTCATCTTGAATCCGGCCTGACGCAGTTGCGATTGCAGGATCTGCTCGGTGAGTTCGCGGCTCTGGTTGCCGGCGAGGGAGACGATCGTGAACTGTGCGGCGCGGCCGTCCTTGGCCCAGATCCCGTCGCCGTTCTTCGCCCACCCGGCGGCGGTCATGATCTGTCCGACCCTGGTGAGGTCGCGCTGATAGACGGCGAAGTCCTCGGCGGCGAACGCGGACACCAGCGGGGACAGGAAGCTCTGCGCAGGCGCGGTCACGCCCAGCGAGCCGAAGAGTTTGCGCACGATCGCGGCGCGGTCGATGGAGTAGGCGAACGCCTCGCGCACCGCCTTGGAGTCGAACGGGAACGCGGCGTTGTTCATCCACAGTGCCTGGAGGTTGCCGGTGCGGGTCTCCACCTGCATGTCGGCGCTGCCGCCGAGCGAGTTGATCTGGGAGAGCACGTCGAGTTGCGGCGTCGGGTACAGGGCGTCGAGCTGACCGCTGGCGAAGGCTTGGAACTCGGCGGCGGTGTCGGTGGTGAACTGGAACGTCACCTTGTTCAGGTGGGGTTTGGGGCCCCAGTAGCGCTCGTTGGGGACCAGGGTGACGGAGGTGCCCCTGATCCAGGAGGCGATCTTCCACGGCCCACCGCTGAAGCCGTAGCCGTTCTTCATCACCTCGTTGCGGTCCTTGCCCTCCAGGAGGTGGGCGGGCAGGACGCCGTACTCGGCGCCGAACAGCTGCCGCCAGTTGGCGTAGGGGGACTTGAGGGTGACGATCGCGGTGCGCGCGTCCGGGGTGGCGATCGTGTCGATGAGGTCGTAGCCGGTCTGGGTGAAGACGTCCTTGCCGTCGCGGATCTGCAGCGCGGTGTATTTCAGGTCGGCCGAGGTGATGGGTTGTCCGTCGGACCAGACCGCGGCGGGGTTGAGCGTGTAGGTGATCGTCTGGCGCCCGTCCGCCACCTCGGTGGTGGGCGTACCGGCCATCAGCGGGGAGGCGACGGGCACCCAGTCCTTGCCTCGCTGTACGACGGTGAAGACCTGCGGGATGGTCTGCGCCTGCATGAGGTAGGTGCCCCAGATGGAGCCGGCGCAGGTGGAGATCCAGTCGGCGCAGTCCGGCTCCTGTTCGGCGCCGATCACCAGGCTTCCGCCGTCCTTGACGGGGACATTGCGGATGGAGTTGGTCCCCGGCGCCAGCGCCGGCGCACCGGAGGTGCACGCGGTCGCCACGAGCACGGTCAAGGCGGCGAGGGCACCGGCCACGGGGTTGCGCAGTCTTCGGGCTCTGGGCGGCCGATGGCCGGTTCGTTCAGGAATCATGGTGTTCGACCTTCCCTGTACGGGATGTCCCCGGGACTCGAGGATCAAGGGTAAGGAGACGTGAACGGCATAGCAATACACATAGGCTAGGAGTTAGCCGATGAGATTGACTTGAAATGTGGCCATGGCTCCGCCAGGCTCGGAACAAGGGCGCCCACCGGCGCCGACTACCGGGAAGGACCCCGCACATGAGTGCCCCGAACGCCGAGGAACCCTCCGGTGCGCCGGCGAAAACCGCCGGCCCCGGGCGCCGTCGACTGCCCCGGGACACCCTCAGCCGCCAGGTGATCCTGGAGGCCGCCGAGCGGGTCGCCGCCCGGGACGGGCTGGACGCCTTTACCTTCCAGTCGCTCGCCAAGGAGGTGAACGCCCACCCGACGTCGCTCTATCGGCACTTCCGCGACAAGGACCAGTTGGTCCTGGAGCTGATCGACGACCTCCGGGCGCGCTCCTACGGCGGTCGCCTGGAGGCGACCGACTCCTGGCGCGAGGATCTGCGCACGCTGGCCCGCTATGTACACGAACACCTGATGCGCTACCCGCAGTTCGCCGTGCAGATGGCCGCGCGCACCACCCGCAGGCCGACCGAGTTCGCCAATGTCGAGTTCGCCCTGGACGCGCTGTTGCGCGCCGGCCTCGACGAGGAGGACGCGGCCATGTACCTGCGCGTGTTCGGCAACGTGGTGCGCTCGCTGGCGAGCATGGAGGCGGGCATGCTCGTCCTGGACCCGGAGACCCGCGACGGCGACACGCTGGCCTGGCAGTTGGAATACCGCAGGCTGCCGGCCGAGAAGTATCCGCGTATCGCCGCGATGAGCGGGGAGCTGCGGGACATCGGCGACCCCCGGGTCTTCGACACCGCCGTGGACCTGTTCCTCGACGCGATCGAGGCGCGTGCGGCACAGGCCCGGAAGGCGAGGGCCGCGAAGGAGGAGGCCGCGCCGGACGAGGGGGAATGAGCCGACCCGGGCGGGGCGACCGGTGTGCCCCTTGTCAGCCGGCGGTCGTGGTGACCGCCGGCGCCCGGATCAGTCCGGCCACCAGCCTCGCGCGGTCCGGGAGGGAGTCCAGGTCCACCCACTCGTGCCGGGCATGCGCGCCGGCGCCGGCGGGTCCGAGGCCGTCCAGGGTGGGGATGCCCAGTCCGGCGGTGAAGTTGCCGTCGGAGGCGCCGCCCACCCGGGCCTCCCCGAGTGCGGCCAGACCCTGTTCCCGGGCCAGGCGGCGGGCGGCCGACAACAGGTGTACGGACATGCCGCGTTCCAGCGGGGGGCGGTTGATGCCTCCCACCAGTTCGACCCGGGCCTCGGGCAACCGCGCGCACAGTGCGCTCAGCGCCCGCTCGACGCGTTCCAACTCCCACCGCTCCCAGGCCCGTACGTCGATCTCGACATGGGCCGACTCGGGCACGGTGTTGGTCGTGGTGCCGGCCGAGCCGACGGTGGGGGTCACGGTCGTGCCACGCCCGGTGTCACCGAGTCCGTCGATCGCCAGCACCTGGTGCGCCAACTCCACGAGGGCGTTGACCCCCGACTCCGGTTCCAGTCCGGCATGGGCCGCGCGCCCGCGTACGGCCAGGCGATACAGCGCCACACCCTTGCGGGCGGTCTTCAGGGCCCCGTCCTGACCGGGTTCGAGGACCAGTACCGCCCGGCAGCCGGCCGCCGCCTCCTCGACCAGCGCGCGCGAGGTGAGCGAGCCGCGCTCCTCGTCGCCGGTGACCAGCATCCGCACGTCGTCGGCGCCTCCCGTCAGCTCCAGCGCGTCCAGCGCCGTGACCAGACCCGCCTTCATGTCGAACACCCCGGGCCCGGTCGCCCGCCCGTCCACCGCGGTGAACGGACGCTCGGCGAGGGTGCCCAGCGGCCACACGGTGTCGGCGTGGCCGAGCAGCAGCACCGGGGCCCGCGCCGGGTCGCGGACCCGCTCGTGCACGTACAGGTGCGGCACCCCGTCGCTGACCACCCGTTCGGCCCGGCCCAGCAGGCCGCTCGACCACGAGGCCAGCAATTCGTACAGCGGGTCCAGCCCCGGGACGTGGCCGGACGGCGTCTCCAGTTCGACCAGTTGCCGCAGTCGGCGCAGGGAGCGCGCGGCGTCGACGTCGTGGAACGTGGCGGTCAACGGGTGCCTCCCGAGTCGGTGGGCCGACAAAACGACGCCAGGGCTCGCGCCACCTCGATGGGCGCTTCCTCGCACAGGTAGTGGTCGGCCTCGATCGGCGCCGCGTCGACGTGGCGCGCATAGGACCGCCAGACGCCCGGCACGTCGAAGGAGCGCCCCACGTAGCTCTTCGTCCCCCACAGCGCGAGCAGCGGAGCCTCGATCACCCGCCCGCGTTCGCGGTCCCGGCGGTCGTGCACCAGGTCGACGCCGGCCGCGGCACGGTAGTCGGCGCACGACGCGCGCACCGTGTCCGGGTCGAAGCAGCGCGCGTATTCCGCCATCGCCGCCTCGTCGAACGGCGCACCGCCCGCGTGCCGACCGGCGAAGCGGCTGCGCAACCAGGCGTCGGTGTCCGCGAGGATCAGCCGCTCGGGCAGGTCGGACTCCAGCGCGAGGAAGAACCAGTGGAAGTAGGTGGAGGCCATCGCCCGATCGACGTTGTCGAACATGTGCAGCGTCGGCACCACGTCCAGCACGGCGACGCACCGCACCCGCTCGGGCGCGTCGAGCGCCATCCGGTGGGCGACGCGGGCGCCCCGGTCGTGGCCGGCGACCGCGAAGCGCGCGAAGCCGAGGGACTGCATCAGCTCGACCTGGTCGGCGGCCATGACCCGCTTGCTGTAGGGCGTATGGGAGGGTGTGTCGGCGGGTTTGTCGCTGTCTCCATAGCCGCGCAGGTCCGCCAGCACGACGGTGTGGCCGGCCGCGATCAGTTCCGGGGCGACCCGGTGCCACATGGCGGAGGTCTGCGGGTAGCCGTGGAGCAGCAGGATCGGGGGGCCGTCGCCGCCGACGAGGGCGTTGATCCACACGCCGTCGCGGGAGGACCGCACGCGGCGCAGACCCGGCGGCGGGTGGTACGTGGTCATGCGGCCGTCCCGGAGCGGCGCAGTTCCTCGATGAAGGCATCGCACACTTCGTCCGTCGACAGCGTGCCGCCGAGGTCGGGGGTGACGGTGCCGGCCGCGACGACCCGATCCAGGGCCCGGACGAGGCGGTCGGCGGCCTCCTTCTCGCCGAGATGCTCCAGCATCAGCGCGCCGGACCAGATCTGGCCGATCGGGTCGGCCGATCCGGTGCCGACGATGTCCGGTGCGGAGCCGTGGATGGGCTCGAACATCGAGGGGTGGCGGCCGGTGGGATCGATGTTGCCGCAGGGGGCGACGCCGATGCTCCCGGCGAGGGCGGCGGTCAGGTCGCTGAGGATGTCGCCGAACAGGTTGGAGGCGACGATCACGTCGAAGCGGGTGGGGTCCAGGACGAGCAGCGCGGCGAGGGCGTCGACGTGGTACGAGGTCAGCTCGACGTCGGGGAAGTCGGCGGCGACCTCGGCCACCACCTCGTCCCAGAACGGCATGGTGTGCACGATGCCGTTCGACTTGGTCGCGGAGGCCACCCGGCCCGAGCGGGTACGGGCGAGCCCGAACGCATAGCGGGCGATGCGCTCGACGCCCATGCGGGTGAACACGGCTTCCTGCACGGCGAGTTCGTGGGGGCGGCCGCGGTACAACCGGCCACCGACCTCGCCGTACTCGCCCTCGGTGTTCTCCCGCACCACGACCAGATCAAACGCTCGTTCGTCGCGCAGCGGCCCACGGATCCCGGGCAACGAACGCACCGGGCGCAGCGAGACGAACTGGTCGAACTCGCGCCTGATGGGGATCAGCAGCCCCCACAGGGACACGTGGTCGGGAACCTCGGGCGTGCCGACCGCCCCGAGCAGGATCGCGTCGGCGGCGCTCAGCTGTTCGATCCCGTCACTCGGCATCATCGCACCGGTCTCGGCGTGGAACGCACAGCCCCAGGGGTGCTCCGTCCACAACAGCTCGAACCCGTGAGCCGCGGACAACACGTCGAGAACCCGCCGAGCAGCCGCCACGGTCTCCCGACCGATGCCGTCACCGGGTATCGCCGCGATCCGATATGTACGCATACGAACTCCCATCACTCTCACTAGCAACGCACATAGCCTATGAGATAGCCACGATGAATTGCTAGATATCCACACGGCAGACCCACCGGCGCCACCACCCGGCCTCCGCCTCGCGCCTGTCTCGCGCCTGTCTCGGCTTTCGGCCCGCGCCCGCCCGCCTGCCGCGCCGCGCCTGCCCCACCCCGCCCCCGTACCTGCGCGTTGCGCCCCCACC
This sequence comes from Embleya sp. NPDC059237, assembly GCF_042754105.1. NCBI lineage: Bacteria > Bacillati > Actinomycetota > Actinomycetes > Kitasatosporales > Streptomycetaceae > Embleya > Embleya sp. NPDC059237. The sequence continues at coordinate 118,064 of NZ_JBHZAE010000006.1, forward strand.
TCGGCCCCCGCCCTCGTGCCCCGCCGCTCGGACGGCCCACCGTCCGCCGCACTGCCGGCCGCCTTACTCGTGTGCTGCTGTCGGGCTTCTCAGGGTTGGCCGGTGAGGCGGGTGTGGATGGCTTGGGCGGTGGTGTGGGCGTGGTGCTCCAGGAGCGTGAAGTGGTTGCCGGCGACGGTGACTTCGGTGTGCGGCAGGCCCCACTTGGGGGCCGGGTCGGTGTCGGGCAGTGGGTCTTCGGCGCGTACGTACAGGGTGGGGCAGGCGACAGGGGTGGGGGTCCAGTCGGCGAAGAGTTCGAAGTATCGGGCCATGGCGGTGAGCCGGGCGGGGTCGGTAGCGGCGAACTCCGCCGCTTGGCGCAGCATGTCCGAAGCCATCGCGGGGAACGCCCGAGCCTGGTCGCCGTGCACGGGGGGATAGGTGTCCACCAGGACGACGGCCGTCGGGGCGGCCTCCTCGGACGCCAGGCGCTCGGCCACGGCATGGGCCACCCAGCCGCCGGCCGACCGTCCCAGCAGTACCACCGGGCCGCCGGCCGCAGCGGCGGCCGCGCGAACGGCGGCGGCCTGGGCGGTGACGAGGGCGTCCAGCGTGGCGGGCAGGGCCTCCCGCGCCTCGAACCCCGGGTGCCGCACCGCGGAAACCGGCCGCAACCCGCGCAGCGCGACGCCGAGGCGCGCGTACTCCTGCGGTCCGGACAGCGCGCTGAGCGCGGGGACGCAGACGAGCGGGGCTCCCGCGCCGCCCGTCGCGAGCGGGATGGGATCGTGCGCCGCGCCGGGTGCCCCGGCCCGGTCGAAGACCGGACGCAGGCGCGCGGCGATGGTCGGCAGCGCCATGCCGTCCCAGCTCCGTCCCTGGGCGCAGGCGGTACGCAGGAGTGCGCCCAGGGAGTCCGGCACTCCCCCGGCGGGCGGCGGTGCGTCGGGGGACCGCGGGCCGGCGGCCGGCGACGGGCCCGTGCCCTCGTCGGCGAGGCGACCCGGGAGCCTGCGGCGGCGCCTTCCGGAGGTGCCTCGGCGGCGTACCGCCGGGTCGGTTCGGCCGCGAGCGTGCGGGGCGTCGGGAAGTCGAACAGCAGCGTGGAGGGCAGGACCAGCCCGCTCCAGGCCGCGAGTTCGTTGCGTAGCTCGACCGCGGCGAGCGAGTCCAGCCCGAGGTCCGCCGGCCGGGTGTCCTCGTCGACCTCGTCCACGGCGTCCCGGTGGCCCAGGACGCGGGCCGCCAGGGTGCGGATCCGCGCAAGCAGCGTCCCCACCCGCTCGGCGGCGGGAGCGGCCGGGAGCCGGGTCGCCGGCGAGTCGCCGCGACGCGCGGACGGGGCGAAGTGGGCCGCCACCACGACCGGTTCGTCGCCGGCCACGGCGGCGTCGAACAGGGCCAGGCCCTCCGCCGGCCCGAGCGGGGCGAACCCGGAGCGGGACATCCGCAGTCGATCCGCGTCGCCGAGATGCGCCATCATGCCGTCGTGCTGCCGCCACGGGCCCCAGGCGATCGAGGTACCGGGCAGGCCGAGCCGTGCGCGGTGTCGTGCCGGCGCATCCAACACGCAGTTGGCCGCGGCGTAGTTGGCCTGGCCGGCGGAGCCGAAGGTGCCCGCCACGGAGGAGAACAGCACGAACATGGCCGGGTCGTGTCGCCGAGTGAGGTCGTGCAGGGCCGGCGCGGCGTCCGCCTTGGGCCGCAACACCCGCCGCAGCCGGTCGGTGGTGAGCGCAGTGACGACGCCGTCGTCCAACACGCCGGCGGTGTGCACGACACCGGTCAGCGGGTGGGCCGCCGGTACCGCGTCGAGCAGGGCGGCCAGCGCGGTCCGGTCCGCGACGTCACAGGCGTGGACGGCCACCCGGGCGCCCGCCTCGCGCAGTTCCGCGACGAGTTCCCGGGCCCCGGGAGCGTCCGGCCCGCGTCGGCCGGCGAGCAGCAGATGCCGGACGCCGTGCGCGGTGACCAGGTGCCGCGCCACCAGCATGCCGAGCGAGCCGGTGCCGCCGGTGACCAGGACCGTGCCGTCCGGGTCGAGGGGCCGCCGCTTCGGCGCCGCTTCGGCCAGTGGCACCGGCTTCGGCACGTGGACCGTGCCTCGGCGGACGGCCGCCTCCGGCACCGAGCCGACCAGGAGCGCGGGCAGCGCGGCATGGGAGTCGGGGTGGTCGTCCAGGTCGATCAGGGCGAAGCGCCCCGGGTGTTCCCGCAGCGCGGACCGGACCAGGCCCCACACCGGGGCGTGCGACGCCACGGCCGCCGCCGCGCCGGGGCGGGCGTCGTCGCGGTCCGCGTGAACTCCCTCGTCGGCCGGGGCGACGGCGTCGCACGTCACGAGCACCAGACGCGTGCGGACCAGGTGCGGTTGTGCGAGCCAGTCCCGCACGAGCGTCAGCGCCCATTCCACCGTCCGCAACATCTCGTGCGGACCCCCGGTCGCAACGGACGGCGGGCACACCGCCACGACGACGGCCGACGACGCGTCGCACGCCGCCGGGTCGGCGTACACCGGGACGCCGGAACCCGGCGGCGCGAGCGCGTCCACCGGCGGTGTGCCGGCCGCGCCCAGGACCCCCAACGCAGCGTCCCCGCAGGTGCGGGCGGCTCGGCCGACGGCACCCAGTCCATCCGATGCAGGGCAACCCCGGCCGGCGTCGTCGCCCCGATGCGCGGAAGGGGGCGCAGCGTCAGCGACCGCACCGTCGCCACCGGCGCGCCGCGCTCGTCGCTCAGCTCCACGGTGGTCCGCCCGTCGGCCCCGGGAGCCGCCCCCCACCGGCGGGCCCTCCCCGCACCCCGGCGCATCGAGGCAGGCAGGTTCCCCGTTCCGACCCACGGGGACGGAACCCACGGGGACGGAACGAGGAACCGTATGCGCCACCTCGGTCAAGCTCAGTCGATACAGAACTCGTTGCCCTCGATGTCCTGCATCCCGATGCACGACTCGTTGAAGTCGTCGGCGAGCAGGACCCGCTCACATATCGCGCCGAGCGCCTCCAGTCGCACCCGCTCGGCCTGGAGCGCGGCAAGGCGCTCCTCACCGACGAGCCCGGTGCCGACCCGCACGTCGAGGTGCACCCGGTTCTTGACGACCTTGCCTTCGGGAACCCGCTGGAAGTACAGGCGCGGGCCCTCGCCCGTGGGATCCATGCAGGCGAATCCCGCACCCTGGCGCTCGGGCGGCAACGAGCGCATGTAGTCGTCCCAGGTGTCGAACCCCTTCGGCGGCGGCGGTACGACATACCCCAACACCTCGCACCAGAAACGGGCGACGCGCTCGGGGTCCGCGCAGTCGAAGGTGACTTGAAACTTCTTGATCGATGCCATCGCTCCACCGTAGCGACGGACGCCGAATACCCGCCCTGCGGGTGCCACCGGCCCGGCCCGCCGCGCATGTACGCATCACGAGACCGAATTGCATAGTCATGCGGGATCCTGTATATCTTTCCCATGTCCAAGGTTCTCACCTCCCTGCCCACCGGCGAACGCGTCGGTATCGCCTTCTCCGGCGGCCTCGACACCTCCGTCGCCGTCGCGTGGATGCGCGACAAGGGTGCCGTCCCGTGCACCTACACCGCCGATATCGGCCAGTACGACGAGCCCGACATCGCCTCGGTGCCCGGCCGCGCGCGGACCTACGGCGCGGAGATCGCCCGCCTGGTCGACTGCCGGGCGGCGCTGGTCGAGGAGGGCTTGGCCGCACTCGCCTGCGGCGCGTTCCACATCCGCTCGGGCGGGCGCGCCTACTTCAACACCACCCCGCTCGGCCGCGCCGTCACCGGCACGTTGCTGGTGCGGGCGATGCTGGAGGACGACGTCCAGATCTGGGGCGACGGGTCGACGTTCAAGGGCAACGACATCGAGCGGTTCTACCGCTACGGCCTGCTCGCGAACCCGCACCTGCGCATCTACAAGCCGTGGCTCGACGCCGACTTCGTCACCGAGCTGGGCGGCCGCAAGGAGATGTCGGAGTGGCTGGTGGCCCACGGGCTGCCCTACCGCGACAGCGCCGAGAAGGCCTACTCGACGGATGCCAACATCTGGGGCGCCACCCACGAGGCCAAGACGCTCGAACACCTGGACACCGGCGTCGAGACGGTCGAGCCGATCATGGGCGTGCGGTTCTGGGACCCGACCGTGGAGATCGCCCCCGAAGACGTCACGATCGGATTCGACCAGGGCCGCCCCGTCAGCATCAACGGCAAGCGGTTCGCCTCGGCCGTCGACCTGGTGATGGAGGCCAACGCCACCGGCGGCCGGCACGGCCTGGGCATGTCGGACCAGATCGAGAACCGGATCATCGAGGCGAAGAGCCGCGGCATCTACGAGGCGCCCGGCATGGCGCTGCTGCACATCGCGTACGAGCGCCTCGTCAACGCCATCCACAACGAGGACACCCTCGCGCACTACCAGTTCGAGGGCCGCCGGCTGGGCCGGCTGATGTACGAGGGCCGCTGGCTGGACCCGCAGGCGCTGATGATCCGCGAGGCGCTGCAGCGCTGGGTCGGCTCCGCGGTGACGGGCGAGGTGACCCTGCGGCTTCGGCGCGGCGAGGACTACTCGATCCTCGACACCACCGGGCCCGCCTTCAGCTACCACCCGGACAAGCTGTCGATGGAGCGCACCGAAGACTCGGCGTTCGGCCCGGTGGACCGGATCGGCCAGCTCACCATGCGCAACCTCGACATCGCCGACTCGCGCGCCAAGCTGGAGCAGTACGCCGGCCTCGGCATCGTCGGCACCACCCACCCCGCGCTCATCGGCGCCCTCCAGGCCCCGCCGACGGCCCTGATCGAAGACATGCCGGAAGGCGGCGCCGAAGCCATCGCCTCCCGCGGCGAGGTATCCGAGGACGACCAACTCCTCGACCGCGCAGCCATGGAACTCGGCACCGACTGACCCCCACCCGAACCAAGGGCCCGCCCCGAACAGCGAACAGGGGCGGGCCCGCCCGGCGCGCAACCTACGACGCCCGGTCTCCCGTCGCACGGGGGCGCAGAACCATGAGCGAGTCTTCCAAGGCCGCCACCATGGCAAAGGGGAACCGGTCGAGTTCGAGACACAGTGCAACGTCATCGGGATGGACTCCTTGACGCACGCCCTCCGTGAGCTCGGCGGCGGCGCGCGACGCACCGGCACGGCGGAGAAACCCGCCGGCATCCGTGTCGGCCCCGACGGCTCTCCGAGCGATGTACTGGGCACACGCCAAATCCTCGTCGGCCCGCCCATCCTCACCGGTGACCACGAACGTGACCCCGTCGCTCCCGCGCACCCGCAGGAGCCGAGCAGTTGCCTCAGCCACCACGAAGCCGGCGCACAACACCAACGTCGCGTCCTTGACCGCGAGGGCACCGACCGTCCCCGCCGTGGTCTTGTGCACGACGGTCCGCCCACCGAGGTCGACCGAGCGCAGCAACCCCGGCGAGTTGACGAAGTCGAACCCCGGCGCGGGCGGACCATCCTTGATCGCCACCCAATCCGGATGCCGCGCCTTGAGCGCCAGAGCCTCGGCCGGCGACTCCGCGAGAACGATTCGATCCGCCCCCCGAGCAAAGACCCAGCCGGCCACGGTAAAGGCACGCATCACGTCGACCACGACGGCCACGGACGGGACTTCACCCAGATCACCAATGCCGAGAAACCGAACATCCATCCGAGCATGATTGCGCACTGCCACCCGACGCCACCCGCTCGGGACGGTGCTGGGGGGTCAGTTCAGGCCGGTGAGGAATTCGGTGAAGAGGTGGTTGGCGGTCTTCGAGGTGTACAGGCGGTCGAATTCGGCGCGGGCCAGGTGGCGGCGAAAGTGGCCTCGGTAGGAGGCGTCTCCCGCGTCGTGCATGAGGTCGGTGAACCAGGCGGCGAACGCCTGGTAGTTCCAGACGTGCTTCGGACACGTGGCGGAGTAGGTCTCCAGCAGGCTCCCGTCCTGTTCCCTGACCTGCTTCAGGACGGCCGCGGCGAATACGTCGGCGTCGTGCAGGGCCAGGTTCATGCCCTTGGCGCTCATGGGCGGCACGATGTGCGCGGCGTCGCCGAGGAGGTACAGGCGGCCGTGGCTCATCGGGTCGTAAACCACGCTGCGCAGCGGCACCAACGTCTTGCTCACGAGCCACCGCGGTGCGCTACCTGGAGAAGCTCACCGCCGAGGCGTTGCGGCTCGCCGAGAACCGGGACCCGGGCAAGGCGTTCGCCTCCCTGATGAAGACTCTTGCGGCGGCCGGCCCGGTGAAGATGACCCTGATGGACCTGCTGCCTCCGCACGACGACGACGGAAAGGGGCCTGTCCCGACCCGTCACCGAGGCGGCCGACGCCTTCCGCGCGGCCCTCGACGGCGCACTCCACCGCGCCCAGGCCGTCGGCGCCGCACGCCCCGAGGTCACCGGCGACGACGTCTCCTCCTGCGCGCCCTCGCCCACGCCTCGGACCTCGGTGCGGGCGAGGCATTCGACCGGGCCCTCGGCATCGTCCTCGACGGCCTCGGCGTACCGCGCTGACACCCGGCACCCCGCCCGAAGGATGTTGCCCGCCCTGACACCGACGACGGTGAGCGCAACATGGAAAACCTGCCCGACATGACCCTTCGCTGGACCCCGAACACCACCCGATGAACCGAGCCACACGCCACTCGGCGGCGCTCACGAGCCGGCGCGGATCCACGCGTCGAGGGCGCGGGCCCGTTCGGCAGCGAGAGCGCGAGGGTCGGTCGTGCGGGTTGCCCAGGCGAGGAGGCGACACCGTGCGGTGACGTGATGTCCGGCGCGCCCTACCCCGCCTCGACCAGCATGATCGTCACGACGGACAGTACGAAGGCCGTGCCGAAGCCCGCCAGTTGGTGCTGCGCCGAACCGGTGGACAAATCGGCCTGGGCCACCATGCTGCCGATCGCGATACCGGACAGGGTCGTGGGCACCATGAGCAGCCGAGTCAACCGGGAATCCGCGTCGAGGTCACCCGCAAGCAGCTTCCATCCATTGCGCGCCAGACCCACGCCCAGCGCCAGGACGAACGGGCTGAACAGGGCCACCCACCCCCAGTCGGCGAAGGCACTGATCCCCCGGACCAACCCGGCCGCGCCGGCGCCGCCCACGATCAATCCGTACAGGAAGCAGAGCGTGCCCGCGGCCGTGGTGACGCCCGAGCGATACCGCGGGGGACGCCGGGACGGGCTGCCGCGACGCGGGTCGACGGGCGGGTACGACATGGCACAACCTCCGGAACACGACGGGCACTTGACGAGTCTCGGCAAGCTATCCGCCCCGTTTCGGGAAACGAGAGGGACTTCCCGGCGCTTCCCCCTGCGGGTGCGATGGGGTCGGTCCCGTCTGAGAGTGCGCCGATCGCACGGGGGTTCGAGGCCGCGGGCCGTGCGTCTGAACGGGCGCCGCTGCGGGTACACGCCGTTGCCCGGCACCGGGACGTGTCCGGTACGGGCGTGCTCCGCCGGTTCCATGTTCAGGGAGAGTTCGTGATGTTCCCATTCGATCCCGAATCACCGACGCCGACACCGACGCATCACGAACCTGCCGCGCCCACCGGGCGTTTCGGGACGTGGGCGACCCCGCCCGACACCGCCGCCACGCCGCCGCGACCCACCGAACCTCCGTCCCGCCCGGAGGCTCGTCCGGAGCATCGCCCGCAGACCCACCCGGAGGATCCGGCACCCGCGTGGCCCGCCTCCGCCTCCGCGCCGGCTCCGATCGCGGCCCCGGCCCCGGAACCCGCTGCGCCGTTCGTCGCGCACCCCGCACCGAGCGCCCCGATCGAGGAACCGTCCGGCTACCCACAAGGGGGCCACAACGAGCCGGCGGACAAACTGCTCCGCATCGCGGCGACGCATCGGTCGATCCCGGATCTCGCCCGGATGATCACGATCCTGGACGACGGTTCGGGAACGGCCGCCGACGACGCGTTGCGGGAAGCGGCGATGACGCGGCCGGTGAGCGATCTGGTACTGCTGACGGATCTGTTGCGGAACCCCACCTACGCCGCGCAGGACCGACGGCCCGCCACCGAGTCCGACCCGCACGCGCCGGGAGGCACCGCCGCGTTCGCGCCCGAATCCGCGCCGCGGCGCTCGGCCGCGGCCGGAGGGGCGGGCCTGCGGTGGGTCACGGCGGTGAGCCTGGCGGTTTCCGGGGTGGCGTTGGGCAGCGCGATTCCCGCGACCTTCCGCACGCCTCCGTACACCGCCGCGTGGTTGGCCGCGGTGGCTTTGACCTGCCTGTTCCTGGCCGGACTGACCTCCGTACGCGCCGGCCGGAACGCGCGTCTGGCGGCCCTGGCGGCGGGATGCGCCACCATCGCCACCGCCGTCGTACCGCAACTGACCGCCGGACGGCACGCCGCCGCATGGCTCGACACATCGGGCCTGATCGCGCTGGGCGCGGGCTCGATCACCGCCCTGTGTGCGGCGGCGTTCCTCGCCCGGCACATCGACCTGCCGCACTCCCGGCAGCCCAAGCAGCCGGTCGCCTTCGAGCCGTGGGAGGCCACGATGCTGGAGAACCGCCCTCCGAGCACCACCCGCATGCTCGGCTGACCCCGCAGACCATCCCGGCCGCCCGGGTCGCCTCGACCGCCCGGGCCGCCCGGGTCACCCGGGTCACCCGGGTCACCCGATGCCCGCCACGGCCGGTTCGAATCCGGTCGTGACGGGCATCCGCGTTCACTCCGCCGGCCGGCCGCAACGACGCCCCGTCGCGGTCTCCGGCCGGCAACTCACCGATGTGTCAACGACGTTCGGGCTCCGTGCCGGGGCGCTGGGTCTGCACGGTGCGGTCGGGGTCCCTCAGCAAATCGGCCAGCAGTACCAAATCGCGCACCGGCCGGGTCATCGCCGCTTCGCGCAACGCGTCGTCGGCAGCGGCTTCCGAGTAGTCCCTCAGGATCGCCACCATCCGGGCGACGTCGGGAACCGATCGATGGGTCGCCACCAGCCGCAACAGCCGCTCCGCCGCGTCCGCCGGCGGCCCCTGCAGGGGTTCGTGGAACACATCCTCGACCGCGGCTCCGGGGGCCCCCACCGCCGGCCCCCGGGCGTCCTGCATGGGGTGCCCGGGCATCGGGGTGGGCTGCAGCGGAGTCGGATCCCGCCTCGGCCGGTTGGCCCGCGAGGTGTTTCGCGGCAGCAGTACGGGCGGCGCGGGCGGCGGCGCCCACGTCTCGAAGTGCGCGGCGGGCGCGACGGGTTCGTGGCGGGCCGGTGGCGGGGGCGGCGATTGGGGGTCGGATGCGAACGTCACGGCTGTCTCCCTACAGGTGAAAAATCGGCCGGACCTCGCCCGTACCGGACCTGACTCGCCCCCGGCGGCCGGTCGACGGCGTGTACCCGCAACGACAATCACTCAGTCGTACCGGAGTCACCCCGCCGACCGCGAAACTCACACGCGCGACCGAAACCCGGCCATCCGACGCCGACTTCACCACTTCACCGCCGACCTCGACGAGCCCGAGCCCTGCTCGCGATTCGGCCCGGTGTTCGAACCAGGGCGGACGAGGGCCGGCCGATTCGGCACACGGCCTTCACCGCCCCGAGGGGCCGGCCCCGCCGGGTCCCGCGATCCGGTGCGACGCGGTGCGGGAGCGGGTGCACGGGTCCAAGGCCATGGTGTCCTCGATGAGCGCTTCGAGCCGGCGGTCGGCCCACGGTCGCGCCTCGGTCAGCGGCACCCGGCGCCGGCCGCCGACGATGTCCTCCAGGACGTCGGTGGGCGTGACACGCGGCCCGACGAAGCGGGGGGTCGCGGGGCCGGCGCCGGTCCATGCCCAGCGCAGCGTGGCGCCGAGGCTGTAGACCTCGGCGGCGTCGGTGAGTTCGAGGTCGACGCCCGCGGCGGTGGTCAGGAGCAGGCGGGCGATCTCGGGGGCGGTGGCCTGATCGCCGCCGCCCCGGTAGGGGCCGGGCAGCGGCAGCAGTTCGCGGTGGTGGGTCAGCTCGAAGTCGATGAACTCGACGTCGTCGTCGGGGCCGCCGATCAGCACGTTGCCCGGGTGCAGGTCTCCGTGGCGCCAGCCGGCCGCGTGCCAGCGGCGCAGGAGGGCGAACGCGCGGTCCGCGATTCGGCGCAGCCGGGGGGCGGCGTCCGCCGGATCGTCCCGGTGCGCGGCGCACCACTCCCACAACGTGGTACCGGGGCTCCAGGCGAGGGCGGTCCACGCCCCGGTGCCGACTCGGGCGTACGCGCCTGTGTGGGAGGTGAGTTTCGCCTCGGACAGCAGGCGTACGGCCCGCGCCTCGTGGAGCAGCGCCGCCGCGGCGGTCGGGTCGTCGGCGGTGCGGATCTTCCAGTCGGCGGTGCGCCAGGCGTGTGTGTGGTGGGGACTCAGTGGCGCGGGGGGTTCGGTGACGCCCAGGGCCTCGACGGCGGCGGCCAACAGCGGGTCCACGGTGACGTCCTCGTTCTCGGGGCCGGCGGACCCGGGGCGGGTCAGTCGTCCTTCTTCCACCCGAGGGGTTCCTGGGTCTGGGTGTACGCGGCGATCGTGCGCGCGTCGACGACGTGGATCAGGAGTCGGCCGTCGGGCACGACGTTCGCGCAGACGGCGTCGTCGTAGTGGTGCTCGGGCAGCGGACCCGCCGCACGGGCCGGGGGTGCGGCGCGGCGGCCGAGGATCAGCGGTGTCATCGGGGGTTGCGTTCCTTCCGGTATCGGGTTCCGGCTTCTTCGTCTTCCCCGCGTCGCCGGGCAGGCGAACGGGCGACGCCTTGCATTGTGTAACAGGTCTTCACGCTACGGAACCGGGAATCGGTGATTCTTCCGCCGATCGTGATGCGAACCCCGTCGCGTGGCCGGGCCGGTACCCGCCGGCGGGTACCGATCGTCCATCACACGCGCCGGCGAACCGCCGTGGCAATCGGCCGGGTTGCGCGAACGGAATGCCACGCCCCCACATGCGGTGAATGTTGCTCGACCCCCCGCCCCACCGGCCGGGTCCTGCGCTCGTGTGTGTGGGGCAGCGACCTGTGGGCCTACCGCGGGCAGTCCGCCCGGGTGCCCGGACAGCGCATCGGGCACGAATTCGTCGGCACCGTCGTGGCCACCGGCTCCCGGGTGCGCTCGGTGCGCCCCGGCGGTCGGGTCCGACGGCGGCCAGGGTGAGGGGGTCCGGGTGCCCTTTGCCGACGGGACCTGGTCGAGGTGCCCGGCGAGGCCGCCTCGGACGAGCGGCTGCTGCGCGGGCTGCTCGCGCTGACCGACGTCATGGGCACCGGCTACCACGCGGCGGTGAGCGGCGGCGCGCGGCCCGGGGCCACGGTGGCCGTGGTGGGCGACGGCGCGGTGGGGCTGTGCGCCGTACCGGCCGCGCGACTGCTGGGCGCGGAGCACGTCATCGCGCTCGGCCGACACCCGGAACGCCTGTGCCTGGCCCGCGAGTTCGGCGCCGCCGACACGATCGTCGCACGCGGCGAGGCGGCCGTGGCGGCGGTCCGCGAGGCGACCGGCGGGCCCGGTGTGCACGCCGCGATCGAGGCCGTGGGCAGTGCGGACGCGATGCGTACCGCCGTCGGCGTCACCCGCCCGGGCGGCGCGACCGGATGGGTCGGCGCCCCGCACGGCAGCGGCGACGGTCTGGACGTCGGCGCGCTGTTCCTGCACAACCTCACCCTGCGCGGCGGCATCGCCCCCGTCCGGTCCTACATCCCCGAGTTGTTGCCGCGCGTGCTCGACGGCACCCTCGACCCCTCACCGGTGTTCGACAGCGTGGTCACGCTCGAATCGATCGCCGACGGATACCGCGCGATGGACGAGCGCAGCGCCCTGAAGGTCCTGGTCACCCCGACGCAACGACCCCGTCGTTGACGACCTGGGTCGCGGCGCGGAGGTTTCGCACCTCGGGGACGGCCAGCGCCCCCACCGTCACCAGCACGATCAGCGCCGCGCACAGCAGCAGCGCGTGATGCGCGCCGACGGCGTCCGCGAGGGGGGCGGCGGCGACGAGGCCGAGCGGGCCGAACATGAAGGAGCCGAGCCCGTCGTACGCCGCCACGCGCGACAGTGCCTCGCGCGGTATCTCCCGCTGCATCGTGGTCTCCCACATCACACCGAAGACGTCGAAGGCCGTGCCGGTGACGAACGCGCCGACGGCGACGACGTACACCGGGGCACCGATGCCCAGCAAAGCGATCGGCAGGGCCACCGCGAAGACCATCGACGTGGCCACCAGCAGGGGCCGTCGGGGGCGGAGGCGAATGGCCACGAACACGCCCGCCAGCGTGCCGAGTCCCTGTCCGACCAGGATCGTCGACCAGGCCGGTGCTCCGCCGAGATCGGCCTTCGCCACCACGGGGCCGAGGACGCCGAAGGCGGCCTGCATCGCGGCGATCACGAAGGCGAACTGGAGGACGATCACCCACAACCAGCGGCGGGACGCGAACTCCCGCCAACCTTCCCGGAGATCACTCACCATGGAGGTCCGGCCCCGATCCGTCCCCGGCGTCGGGCGCAGGGCCGCGAGCAGCGCCGCGGACAGCACGAGCCCGACACCGTTGACCGCCAGCGCCCATCCGGCGCCGACCAGTGCCACCGCGCCGCCCGCCGCCGCCATGCCCAGCAGGCGCGCGCTGTTGACACCGAGGCGCAGCACGCCGTTGGCTGTCTGGAGGTGCTCGTCCGGGACGATCTCGGGTACCACGCCGGTGAGCGCCGGGTAATAGAGGGCGAGTGCGATGCCGGTGGCGGCGGCCAGGAGCGCGATCCCCCACACCGGCGCGTGTCCGGTGACGAACATCGTCGCGAGGCCGAAGAACGCCGCGGCGGAAGCCAGTTCCGCCGTCAGCATCAGCCGGGTGCGGGAGATCCGGTCGGCGACGACCCCGCCGAACAACATCAGGGCGATCTGCGGCACCGTCTGCGCGGTGAGCACGATCGTCAGCGTGGTGGCACCGGCACCCGGCAGGTCCAGGACACCGAAGGCCAGTGCCACGGGGCCGAAGGCGGCGGCCAGTACGGAGATCGTGCGTGCCAGGAAGAGGAGCCGGAACCGCCGGTCGTCGAAGAGGTCCCGGCCCCGCACACCGCCCACCGGCGCCGCATCGCGCACCGCCGTCATGACGGATCGACCACGAGAACAACCTTGCCGCGGCCGTGGCCGGTCTCGACGGCACGATGCGCCCGCGCCGCGTCGGCCAGCGCGTACGTCTCGCGAAGGTGCACGGCGAACCCGCCCCTGCTCCACAACTGGGCGAGTTCCCCCAGCAGTTCGCCACTGCGTACGCCGCTCCACTCGCGCAGGCCGAGTTCGCGGGCGGCCTCGTCGGAGATCATGGTGAGCACGCGGTCACGGTCCGCGGTGAGTTCGACGGAGTCGCGGAGCGCCTCGGGGCCCGCCGCGTCGAGTGCGGCGTCGACACCGTCCGGGGCGATCGCCCGTACCCGCTCGACCAGGCCGGGGCCGTAGGTGACCGGGACCGCGCCCAGGGAGCGCAGGTAGTCGTGGTTGCGCTCGCTCGCCGTGCCGATCACGGTCGCGGCTCCCCATGCCTTGGCCAGTTGTACGGCGATGGTGCCGAGACCGCCCGCGGCCCCGTTGATCAGCACGATGTCCCCCGGGCCGACCGCGAGTTGCCGCAGGGCCATGTGCGCGCCCTGCCCGTTGCCGGACAGGCCCGCGGCGATCTCCCAGGGCATGCCGGGGGGTTTGCGGGCGACCTGGTCGGCGGGGACGACGATGAACTCGGCGTAGGCCCCCGTGGTTGCGTAACCGAGCACCTCCGTTCCGGGCGGTAGCCCCGCGACCCCCTCGCCGACCTCGTCGACCACGCCCGCGAACTCGTTGCCGGGCACGAGAGGTTCGGCCGGGAAGCGGGGTGTCATCGCGGGCGGGAACCGCCCGGCGCGCAGCGCGGTGTCGAAGGGCATGACGCCGGCCGCGCGCACCCGGACACGCACCCGGCCCGGTCCCGCGTGCGGGGTGGGGATCTCGGCGATGTGCAGGACCTCGGGTCCGCCGAACTCCCTGACGATTGCGGCCTTCATTGGCTCCGCCTCCTCGGCGACCGAAGCGGCGGGTCGGACCATGCACGTGGCGTGGACCGGCGCCGCCGGGAAAAAATAACGGAGTGGAATGCTCCGTTAAACTATAACGGAGTGATCCACTCCGCAACGGATATCCTGGTGACCATGAGCACGAGCGAACAGCCGCGCAAACGCGGCCGCCAGGCCGAGGCGGCGCGCAACGACCGGCGAGTGCTCGCCGCGGCGCGCGAGGTCTTCACGACCCACGGCGCCGACGCGCCGGTGTCCGCGGTCGCCGAGCGCGCGGGCGTGGGCATCGCCACGCTGTACCGGCGGTACGGCACCAAGGAGGAACTACTCCAGAAACTCACGGTGTCGGCGGCCGAGCAGTATTCGGAGGCCGCGCGGACCGCGCTCGCCGCCGAGGACCCCTGGGAGGGATTGGCCGGTTATATACGTGAATGTGTCGACTTCGGCCCGGGCTCCCTCGCGCCGATCGCCGGGACGATCCGCTTCACGGCGGAGATGGCCGAGGCGGGCCGCGTCTCGGACCGGTTGGCCGAGGAGGTCGTGGCCCGCGCCCACGCCGCGGGTGTCCTGCGCGCCGACGCCACCACCGTCGACATCTTCCGGGTGATCGAGCAGTTCTCCCGACGCCCGCCCGTACCGACTACGGCGGACGCCAACGCCCGCGAGCGCCTGGTCGCCCTGGTCCTCGACGGCCTGCGCGCCCGCCCCGACAACACCGACTTCCCGCTCCCCGGCCGGCCGCCCTCGGCGCAGCGCTACGACGAACTGTGGCGCAAGGGCTGAGCCCCGCGACCCGGCGCCGTCGAGCGCCCGGGGCTCGTGCGCGTCGGCCGGCGCGGCCGGGGCCCTCGTTCGGCGCGGCCTCCCGGTGGGCGTACCGCTGCTCGCGCCAGGGATCGCGCCGAGCGGCCGCGCGTGGGGCCGCGTGATGATCGCCGTCGGGGCGTATGGTCGTGCGCATGCGCATTGTCATCGCGGGTGGTCACGGTCAGATCGCGCTGCGGCTCACACGGCTGCTGCATGGGCGTGGAGTCGAGGTCGCGGGGATCATTCGCCGGCCGGAGCAGGCGGGCGACGTGTTGGCGGCGGGCGCCGAACCCGTCGTGTGCGACCTGGAGTCGGCGACGGTCGCGGAGGTCGCCGGGCATCTGCAGGGCGCGGACGCGGCGGTATTCGCCGCCGGCGCCGGGCCGGGCAGCGGGACGGCCCGCAAGGACACGGTCGATCGCGCGGCATGCGCCCTGTTCGCGGACGCGGCCGAGGCGGCAGGCGTACGGCGCTTCATCGTCGTGTCCGCGATGGGCACGGACGGGGAACCCCCGGAGGGCACCGACCCGGTCTTCGCCGCCTACCTGCGCGCCAAGGGCGCGGCGGACGCCGATGTCCGGTCCCGGGCCGGACTCGACTGGACCATCCTGCGACCGGGGCGCCTGACCGACGAACCGGGCACCGGGACGGTGGAGTTGGCCGCGTCCACCGGGCGCGGGCCCGTCACCCGCGACGACGTGGCGGCCGTACTCGCCGCTCTGCTCGACGCCCCCGAAACGGCCGGCCTGACGCTGGAACTGATCGGTGGGAGTGTGCCGGTGGACAAGGCGGTCAGGACGGTCGCCGGCTGACCCGTCGGGTCGGCACCGCGAACGACACGGGAGCGGGGACGGCGCCGACCGGCCGGTCGGCGCCGTCGTCATCCTCCGCGCACGCGGCCCCGTCGGCGCCGGCCGGTCAGTGCCAGTCGCCGATCCGCACGTCGCGGGGCTCGGGGGCACCCTCGCCCGTCTCCAGGAGTTGCTTGAGGCTCATCAGGAAGACGGCCCATTTCGTGCTGCAGTGGTGCATGAACTCGACCGGCTCACGCCAGCCCTCGTGCTTGAACAGCACGATGGTGAAGTCGCCTTCCTGGCGGAGGTTCCACTCCACACGTGTGCCGACCCACTCCTCCGGCCCGTCGACGACCTCCCAGCGCACGATCCGTCCCGGGTCGAGTTCGACGACCTTCATGTCGAACCCGCCCGGCCCGAACCGGAATTCGAGCACGCCGCCGAGGTCGGTCTCCCCCGATGTCTTCTCGGTCCACCAGCCGGCCAGGCCGGCCACGGTGGTGAGTGCTTCATATACCCGCTCCGGCGAGGCGTGCTCGACGCCGATGCGGTGAAGGATGTCTGCCATGTCGGTGTTCCTCTCTACTGCTTTCCGGTCTCGTCGGTCGATTCCTTGGCGCGCTGGATCGTCTCGGCAATGCGCTTGATGCGCCGCAGGCGGGCGTCCCAGGTGGCGCCGACATCGGCGAGTTGGGCGACGGCGCGGGCGAGTTGGGCCTGATCGACGTGGAACAGCCGCTCGCGGCCGGTGGTGGTGGCGTGTACCAGGCCGACCCGATCGAGCACGACGAGGTGCTTGGCCACCGCCTGGCGGGTCACCGGCAGGTGCTCGCTCAGGCTGGTCGCCGTCCCGCTGCCGTCGTTCAGCAGCAGATCGAGCATGCGGCGCCGGATCGGGTCGCCGACCGCCGACCAGAGGTCGTCGTCCACCACCACGCTCATGCGCCCGCTCCGACTTTCGCGGCATACGTCGGCAGCCGAGGCAGGTAGTGGTCCCAGCCGGTGGCGTGTTCGGCGTACACGGCGGCGACCTTCGCCTCGTCCCAGCCGCGCTCGCGGAAGCCGCTCTCGGTCATCCGCAGGAGCGTCCCCGTCCCGGCGGGTTCGAGGGCGAAGACGACCAGGTTCGAGTTGTCCGAGGCAGCCGTCTCCCCCTCCTGGTGGGTCCACCGGAAGGAGAAGAGTCGCGGCGGCACGGCCTCGACGACCGTGAACCGCATCCAGGTGCCGCCGCCCTGCGCGCAGTCCCCGAAGCCGATCCGCCCCTCTCCCCCGGGTACGGCCGGGAACTCCGCCTCGTCCGGCCACCACTCGCGCAGGTGTTCGGGGCTGCTCACCACGTCGAAGACGACCTCGGGTGAGGCGTCGATGTGGATCTCCCGCTCGATCGTTCCGAATTCCATGTGTACCACCTTCTGCAACGTTTGGTTGCACATCACCTTAGCCGACACCCGCACAAACATGCAACCATTGGTTGCGCGAGGAAGGGAGCCGCGTGTCGCGTCGGCCGTTTCGCACCTCGCGCGTTCGAGCCGGCTTCCGGCCGAAAGCCGGTGGTAGGCTCGCCGCGCTCGGACGACGTATATACGGGGGTATTGTGAGCGATCAGCCGAAGTGGGCCTGGTGGGTCGTCGGGATCGTGATCCCCGTCGTCGGGATCATCGTGACGGTCCAGGTGGCCACGAAGTCGGATTCCGACGACGGGTCACAGTCGACGAACAACAGCGCCCCGATCAGCACCCCCGCGTCGAGCGGCGGGAACGGGTCGCCCGGGGCCAAACCCGGGACCGACCCGGCGACCTCGTCCGTGCCGAAGGCACCCGCGAAGACGCTCGCCGGACCGGTGAGGATCACCCTCAAGCCGGACGCCCACTACATCGACCTGGACACCTCGTCGCCATTCGGCCAACCCGGATCCAAGGGTGCCGACGCATTCGTCGGGTTCAACCTCCCGGACCTGACACTCGGCCCGATCAAGTCGGCCGACGTCGTGGCCATCGCCCCGCCCGACGGCCCCGAACCGACCCGGGACGACTGCGCCCAGGCGATCGCCAAACGCGGCACCTACACGAGCGGCGAACTGTCCCAGGGCATGCGCGTGTGCTTGCAGACCGACGAAGGCCACACCGCCTACCTGCGCATCACCAGTGTGCCCACCCGCAGCGCGGTCATGTTCGAAGCCACGGTCTGGGAGTAGCCCGCCCGCCGACGGGTCGTCAGATCCGGTCCCACTCGACCGCCGCGTACAGTTCGCCGAGCGTCGCCGTCAGCGCGGTGTCGACGGGGATCGGCACGTCGTCGATCAGCCTGACCGGCGCGATGCCGCGCGAGTTCGTCACGAACGCGGCCCGGAACGAACCCACCTCGGACAGCCGGACCGGGCCGCGCCGCGAGGGCAACGGCCCGGCGGAGAGCGCCCGTTCGAGCAACTGCATGGTGATGCCCTCGAGGACCGGCGCGTCCGGCCAGATCAGCGAAGTGCCGTCGTGGAAGACGATGTTGGTGATCGCGCCCTCCGCGACGACCCCGTCCGGACCGGTCAGGAGCGCCTCGTCGAAGCCCTCGCGGGCGACCAGTCGCCGATAGTGGGCCTGCCCGAAGTCCCCGACCCGCTTGATGTGCGGCACGGACCGCAGGTACGGAACGGACCGCAACGCCTGCGGCGCGCCCGACATGTCCCCCGGTGGCCGCACGGAGACCAGCACCGTGAACGCCCCACCCTCGTCCGCCGCGAACACATGCACCCGCACCGACGCGTCGAGGACATCGTCGGCCAGCGCATGCCGGATATACCGCCGAACCAGTTCCCCGTCCAGGGCGCTGCCGAACAACTCCCGATTGGCCGCGTCGAGCCGCCGAAGATGATCCGCCAGCCCACGCACCCGCCCACCACGCACCTGCATCGCGGTGAAGTGCCCATAGCCCCCCACGGCGACGGCATGCAGCCGTTCCACCGTCGTGACCCGACCGTCGACCTCGACCCGCACTCCCACCAGATCACCCATGCCGCCGACAATAGCCACCCGGCCGATTCGGGCCGGCCCGGTGCATGACGTGTCTTCGAAAACGCGAGGGTTGGCGTCGATGATCGCGGGCAGCCGCAGAAGCGCCCGAACTTCGTTGACACGTCGGAGAGTTGCCCGTCACGGTCGGCGGATTCGGGAGGGATTCGGCAGGGAGTCGGCGGGGAGTCGACCGGGAGCGGGAAGCAAGGAGCGGACTGTGAGCGCGATACGTCCCATGATCAATGATCCCGAATCCGCGTCGGGCGGAGAACTGCCCGGTTCCCACACCGGCACGGCGGTGGCGCGAACCGGTGGATTCGTCCGCTACGACCGGGTGTTCTGGTGGCTCGCCCCGATCGTGTGTGTCGTCGCGGCGTATTGCGGTGTGCGGCGGCAGTGGGATCTGCTCGCGGCGATGGCGGCCGTCGGCGTGGTGGCGACGGGCGCGTTGTACATATGCGGCCTGTTCCGGGCCGCGACGCGCTCCGAGGCACGGCGGTGGGCACCGCGCAGGCGGGTGAACCCTCGGGCACGCGCGGTCTCGTTCGCCACCGTCGACGCCATGACGGGCCCCCGATTCGAGGAGCACGTCGCGGAGTTGTGCCGCCGTGACGCCTGCCGCGACGTGGTGGTCAGCGGTGGCGCCGGCGACCTCGGGGCCGACGTCGTCGCCCGGCTGCCCGACGGTCGCAGTCTCGTCGTGCAATGCAAGCGGCTCGGCCGCACCCGCGCCGTGGGCAGTCCCGACATGCAACGCTTCGTCGGTACCGCCCGCCCCGTGCACGCCGCCGACGTCGCGATGCTCGTCACGAACTCCCGCTTCACCGCACCCGCTCGCCGACTCGCCCGAGCCCAGGACATCGTGACCGTCGATCGCCGGGCCCTCGGCCGCTGGATGGCCGGCACCGATCTCCCGACCCTGCTCGGCATGGCGGCGAACCCGCCGACGGAACCCGCCACGGCGACCCTCCCGTACCCCGAGGCCCGGCCCGAGGCGGTTGCCTTCCTCCCCGAGTGACCCATCCCGGATTTGTCGAGCACCGCGCTCGTGCGCCGCGCCGTTCCGGGGTACACGCGCGGGATGGAGACCTTCGAGGTGCTGATCTATCCGTACAACGCGCAGGACATGCCGCCGGCGGCGCGCGGGCCGGCGGTGCGGTCCGCGACGGTCCGGCCCACCGGCGAGGAGGGCGCCACCGGCCATCCGCGCTACGCGGGCGACGGCGTGCAGGCCGACATCGATCCGGCCGGCAGGACGGTCGAGGCCATCACCGTGGACGGAGCCGAGCTGGAGGACGGCTGGAGCGCCCGGATCGCCGACGCGTAGCCCACGCCGGGCAGCGCCGGGTGGGCGGCGAAAGCACCCGCCCCCGGCGACCACCCCGCGGTTCAGTCGGCCAGGAGCTGGACACGCAGCGTCGCGACGGTCCGGCTGATCAGCCGGGAGACGTGCATCTGGGAGATGCCGAGGCGCTCGCCGATCTCGGACTGGGTCAACTCCTCGCCGAAGCGCAGGGTCAGGATCTCCCGATCGCGCGGGCCGAGCGCAGCGATCAGCGGCTTGAGGGCGACCAGATTCTCCGTCATCGCATAGCCGGGCTCCACGAACGCCGCCCGGCCCGCCAGGGCCGGGGTGGACCCCTCGTCGTCGGGGGCGGGGGCATCGAGGGACACGGTGGAGTAGGCGGCGGAGGCGATCAGGCCCTCGTCGACCTCCTCCACGCTCACGCCCACCCGTTCCGCGAGTTCGGCGGAGGTGGGCTCCCGGTCGTGTTCGGTCGTGAACGCCTCGCGGGCCCGGGCCAGTTCCAGGCGCAGTTCCTGAAGGCGGCGCGGCACGTGAACCGACCACGACGTGTCGCGGAAGAAGCGCTTGATCTCGCCGGAGATGGTCGGGATCGCGAACGTGGGGAACTCGACCCCGCGCGCGGGATCGAACCGGTCGATGGCCTTGATCAGCCCGATCGTCCCGGTCTGGACCATCTCCTCGGTGGTCTCGGGACGAGAGCGGAACCGGCCGGCGACGTACCGCACCAGCGGCAGGTTCAGCTCGACCAGGGTGTTGCGCACGTATTGGTACTCGTGCGTGCCCTCCTCCAGCGCCCTCAGCCGCACGAACAACACCTTCGACATCGCGCGCGCGTCGACCGCCCCCACCGCCGTGGGGTCCTCGATCCGCGGGAGTCCGCCGACTGCCCCACCGTCCGGCGTGGCGCTCGCGGAGTCGGCAGAGGTCGACACGCTCACCGTGGACAAGGTCATCTCGGCTCCTTGGGGTCGTCGAATCGGCACGGGCCCCCTACCCGAATCGTTGACCAGTACACCCATTCGAGTGAGGCGCAGACCACACCCCGCGCCGCGGCGCGCCCGCTACCGCTCGTGGTTCAGGCGCAGCCGCACGGTCGTGCCGGAGTCGGTGGAGCGGATCTGGACGAGGTCGCAGAGTTGGTTGGCGATCCACAGGCCGCGCCCGCCCTCGACGTCCGGGTGCGGGATGTGCCGTCCGGCCAGCGGGTCGTCGACCCTGCCCGCGTCGCGGATCTCGCAGACCAGTGTCGTGCCCTCGTTCCACAGGCTGACCTCGCCGTGTCCGCCGCCGTGGATGATGCTGTTGCCGGCGATCTCGGTGACGACCAACAGGGCGTGTCCCACGTACGCCCGAGGAGCCTCGCCCAGTCGACCGCGGACGAAGGCGCGCACGCGCGCGAGTTCCCCGGCGGCGAAGGCGAGGTGTTCGGCGTGCTCGGGCACGTCCGGAAGCGGCGGTCCGGTCAGTGTCGCGGCGTAGTGGTCCGGACCGGGGTGGGCGTGCCGGTGTTCGGCGCCGGCGTCGAGGACCCGGGGGTGGGAGTGCCGGACGGCGTCGATGATCGAGGGGTCGAGGGTGGTGACGTCGTACGGACACAGGAGTTGCCACGGCACGCCGTCGAACGCGAGGTTGAGCAGGGATTCGTGGTGGCGGCATTCGACGAGTTCGTCCTCGGAGCGGCCCGCCCAGATGGGTTCGCCGATCCCGCGGAACGCCCGGGTGCCCTGGTCGTGGGTCCATTGGCGCCACGCGGGGATGATCCGCGCGGGGTTGCGGCCCACACGTTCCATGTCGATCCAGGTGACGTGCTCGGCGTCGGCGGCCAGTTCCTTGCGCAGGGCACCGGCGCGGGGCTCGATCACCGCGACGGCGACGGCCTCGTCCGCTTCCAGACCCGCGCGGACGAACGTGGCAGTGCGGTCGACGAAGTCGTCGAGACCGGCATAGAGGAGGGCATCGTGACGGAACACGTCCGGTACGGGAACGGTCATCGCCGCACCGCCTTCTCCAGCACCAGCCCGGGCGCCCCACCCCAGCCCGCGAGTGTCACCAGGTCGCACAATTCCACCGAGGCCGAGCGGACGACCACCGACAGGCCCGAAGGCATGCGCCCCGCCGTCTCCACCAGGGTCCGCACCCCCGCCACGTCGATGAACTCCAGGAACGTCGCGTCCACCCACACATCCCCCGCACAACCGGCCCGCTGGGCGTCCAACGCGGAACGTACGTGCACACAGTTGTCCGCGTCGACCTCCCCCGCCAACCGCACCACCGAGGGCGGCCCGAGCCGCTCGACTCGGAGCACCCCGTCCGCATAGACCATCGCCACGAAAGCTCCACCGCCCTTCCCGGCGGATCCTAGCGCGTGTCTCCAAACCCCCGCCGGGCTCCACCCGGCGGCGCGAACCCCGCCGAACCAGGCCGAAATCATGAGCATCAAGCGGTGGGGAACAGCCGTTCCCGGAGGTCGACCCGCACGACCACGACGTCGGAGGTGCGCCGCGGTGCGGAGGCGGCGCCGTCGACGTCGTAGCTCAACCGAATCCGGGAGCCGATGTGGGGCAGCAACTCGCAGGCGGGGATCCGGAAGACCATCGGATGTCCGACGCCCTTGCCGGGGACGGGCGCGGACTCCTCGAACACGCCCCCATCGGAACCCTCCCAGCGCACCGTGACGACATCACCGGCGGCCATCCCGGCATACGCCGGTACTCGCACCGTCGCGCCCAAGGGCGCCTGGTTGGGGTCGAGTTCGCCGTCCTCGGCCTCGTCGACGAACGGCAGGGCAAGCGGATCGCTCATCTCACGCAGTCCCTTCGGCAGCACATTCTCGGGAATCCGAATCGCTCGAACCATGCGCATGCCCGCTGCCGCGCGTTTCAGGCGTACGGCGACGCCGGACGCCGAGTCGCGTCCGCCGGCGATCGTCAATGCGCCTCGTGCTCGAAGGGCCCCTCGTCCGCCCGCCCCGGCGCTTCACGATCGCCGTGCACAGCACGGTCGCCGGGCGAATCACGATCCCCGGGCGCACCGGAGCCGCCGGGCGCACCGGAGCCACCGGAAGCGGCCGACGTGCCGGCACCGCCGGGGAATGGCTCCACCGGCAGGTCGAGGGCGTCGGCGACGGCCCGGCCCCGGTCCGCCGGATGCCGCACCTCCGTTCCGGGCACGACCCGGTACGTATTACGCCGTCCGTTGCGCTGCCGGGTCAGGTATCCGCCGGCCTCCAGGTCCGCCAGGATGCCCTGGACGGCGCGCTCGGTCAGCAGGCACACGGCCGCGATGTCGCGCACCCTCGCCTCGGGATCCCTGGCGATCACCGAGAGCACACGGGCGTGGCTGGTGAAAAACGTCCACGACGGTCGGGACGCGTCCGCATCACTCATGAGGCCATCGTAAGGTCGTTCATTCCGGCAACACGATACCTGAAATGAAGTTCCTGAATAACTTGACGCATGTTGGGTTGCGTCGGATCCTTGACGAGAAGGATCGACCCGGGTCGGTCCCCATCATCCCCATCGTCTCGTTTCGCGCTTGCGACCTGTCCCCACCTGTCAGACGTGTGAGGGAACATCCATGTCTTCACGCCGACCCCGCAACCGCCGCCCGGCGCCCGCCGCGACGGCGCGTCGCCCCGGCCGTCGCCATCGGGAAACGGCCACACACCTGCGCGTACGGGTCATGCCGTACGGCGACCGCCTGCTCCTGCGCGTCAGCGGGGAAATCGACATCGACACCGCGCCGCTGCTGCGCTCCGCCCTCGACACCGCGCTGGATCACGGGGCATGCCGCGTCGACGTGGACATGCGAGGGGTGACCTTCTGCGACAGCACCGTGCTCCACGTCCTGTTGCACGCACGGACCAAGGCCGCCGACGGCCGGGTCGAACTCGCCCTCGCGCCCGGCGACCGGCTGCGGCGCATCCTGGCGATCACGAACATGGCACACCTGTTCGCCCCGCTCGCCTTGCCCGTCCGACCGTGACCGGTCACGACCCGATGCCGCCGCAGCCGGGGGCTCACGCGTGCGGCTCGTCGGGGGCCAGGCCGACGGTATGCGCGGTGATCATGCGTGTCAGGCCCGAACGTCCCGCCGCCGCAAGTGCTCGGCGCTGCAGTTCGGCGCCGGTACCCTCGCGCAGGAGCCGCCCGGCCAGGGAGTTCACCCGCCGGGTGTCGCCCGCCCGATCCAATTCCGGTCCGACGTGCGCGAGCAGCGCGGCGACGACCTCGGGGGCCGGTCGCGGGCGGCCGTCGTCGGGGGCGATCAGGGTGCCGGACAGGCCGTGGCGGGCCGCCTGCCAGACGGCCGCGTCCAGGAGTTCGGGCGCGAGAGCGAGTTCCGGGCGGCCCTGCGCCTCCTCGCGCAGCGCCGTGGCCACCAGCGCGCGCACGAGTCCCGCGAGCATCACCGCGTCGTCGGCGCGCAACTGCACGTCCATGGCCCGCACCTCGATGGTGGGGAACCGCTCCGACAGCCGCGCCGACCAGTACACCCGGCCCCGATCGGCCAGCGCGCCGGCTCGGGTGAGCCCGTCCAGCCGCCGATCGTAGTCGTTCGCGTCCCGAAAACGGGGCGGCGTACCGGTAACCGGCCAGCGCCCGAAGACCAGCGTGCGCCAACTGGCGAATCCGGTGTCGTCCCCGTGCCACAGCGGCGAGTTCGCCGACATCGCGAGCAGCACCGACAACCAGGGGCGGATCCGGTTGAGCACGGCGACCCCCGCCTCCCGATCGGGTATGGCCACATGTACGTGCATCCCGTTCATCAACGCCTCGTCCACCAGGCGCGCCGCGTCGACCTGCAGGGATCGGTAACGCTCCTTGTCGGTGACGGGCACCGGCTCGTCCGGCGCGAAGGGCGCGGTGCCGACCGCGGCGAGCCGGCACCCGCACTGCTCCGCGGCCTCGGCCACCGCGTGGCGCAGGCGCAGCAGGTGGCCGCCGATCTCGTCGAGCGTCTCGCACACGGGTGTGGCGACCTCGACCTGTACCTGGAGCAGTTCCGGCTGCACCTCGTCGTCGTTCAGCGCGGCCTGCAACCCCGCCGCCGCGCGCACCGCCGGCGAACGCGGGACGGGCAGACCGCTGTCGTGATCGACGAGGAGGTATTCCTCCTCGACGCCGAGAGTGATCACCGAACAGCTCCTCGCCCTCTGGTTTCGCGACCCCGCCCGAACGAGTCGCCCGGGGGACGCGGGGGGCGCGCTCCCCTGGCGTCTCGAGTCACCGGGCGGATGGTCACGCGACTCCGGACGTCGGCGTCGCGATCGACTGCTTCCCCCCGATGGCGATTCCACTCCGGGCCGAACCCACCGACGCGCGGTTCACAGTCCACGCAGCGCCGGGAGCAGCCTGTCGCGGGCCCAGTCCAGGAACTCGTGCTGCGTATCGCCGC
Organism: Embleya sp. NPDC059237; assembly: GCF_042754105.1. NCBI lineage: Bacteria > Bacillati > Actinomycetota > Actinomycetes > Kitasatosporales > Streptomycetaceae > Embleya > Embleya sp. NPDC059237. The sequence continues at coordinate 143,353 of NZ_JBHZAE010000006.1, forward strand.
CGACCTGGATGAGGGCGACCTCGGTGAACCCGGCCTCGACGAAGGGGCGTACCGCCTCGACGAACGTGTCCACGTCGTTCCCGCACGGGATCGCCTCGGCCACGTCCTCCGGCCGCACGAACCGCGTCGCGCCCGCGAAGCCCGCCGTACCCGGCAGCTCCGAGTTGACCTTCCACCCCCCGCCGAACCAGCGGAACTGCTCGTGTGCGCGCCGGATCGCCGCGTCCCGATCGGGGTCCCAGCACACCGGAAGTTGCCCCACCCGCGGCTTGCCCGCACCGCCGTGCCGGTCGAACCCGGCCAATAGCTCCGCGTCCGGCTCGGTCGCGATGACCAGGTCGGCCGACCGGCCGGCGAGCGCACAACTCTGCTCGCCGGACACCGCGATCCCGATCGGCGGCGGCCACTCGGGCAGGTCCCACAACTTCGCGGACTCCACGTCGTAGTGGGCACCGTGGTGATCGACGTAGCCGCCCGCGAACAACGCGCGGATGATCTCCACGGCCTCGGCCAACATCTCCTGCCGCACGTCCACGGCGGGCCAACCGCCGCCCACCACATGCTCGTTGAGGTTCTCGCCGGAGCCCAATCCGAGCCGGAACCGCCCGTCCGACAACAGCTGGAGCGTGGCGGCCTGCTGCGCCACGATCGCCGGGTGGTAGCGCATGGTCGGACAGGTCACGTAGGTCATCAACGGAATCGTCGAGGTGGCCCGCGCGGCGGCACCCAGCACGGTCCACGCGTGCGGCGCGTGCCCCTGGACGTCGAGCCACGGAAAGTAGTGGTCCGACGTCACCGAGAAGTCGAATCCGACCCGCTCGGCATGCACCACGTGCTCGACCAGATCCTTGGGACCGGCCTGCTCGGTCATCATCGTGTAGCCGATTTTCACCATGGGAGGGCCGGTGCCCGGCGAGAGCGACCGAAAACCGGGCGATACCGTCCGGCGGCCATCCGCCTCGCCGTGTCCGCTCGCCCGGAGCGGCGCGCACGATGCTAGCTTGCCTTCCCGTGACGGAGCACCGGGACGAGACCAGGGCGGCCTATGACGGCGTCGTCGAGTTGTACGCGTCGCTGTTCGCCGATCGGTTGGAGACACACCCGTTCTCGCGGAACATGATCGGCACCTTCGCCGAGTTGGTGCACGGGACGGGCAACCCACGGGTGGCCGACGTCGGGTGCGGGCCCGGACATCTGACGGCCATGCTGCACGAACTGGGGCTGGACGCCTTCGGGCTCGACCTTTCCCCGGCCATGGTCGAGCACGCTCGGCGGGCACATCCGACGCTGCGCTTCGACGAGGCTCGGATGGAGGCGCTGCCGGTCGAGAACGCCGCGCTCGGCGGGATACTGGCCCACTACTCGATGATCCACACCCCGCCCGACGAAGTGCCCGCGCTGCTCGCCGAGCAGGTGCGGGTCCTGGCACCGGGCGGCCTGCTCCTGGTCTCGTGCTTCGGGACCGACGGGCCGGAGCCGATCCGCTTCGACCACAAGGTGGCGCCCGCCTACAGCTGGCCGGCGGACCGCTTCGCCGAGTTGCTGACCGAGGCCGGACTCGTCCCGTTCGCCCGCCTGCTCCACGACCCCGCCACCGAGCGAGGCTTCCTCGACACCCACCTGCTGGCCCGCCGTCCCTAGGGAGAAACGCCCGGTGTTGTTCGAACGATTCGCGGACACGCTGGACTACCCCATGTTCGTCGTGACGGCGATCCATCCCGTCACCGGCGAACGATCCGGATGCCTGGTGGGGTTCGCGTCGCAGTGCGGCATGGAGCCGGTGCGATTCCTGGTGTGCGTTTCCGCCGTCAACCACACCCACAAGATCGCGCTCGCCTCGCCGGTACTGGCCGTCCACGCACTGGGAGAGCGGCAGCGCGCACTGGCCGCGCTGTTCGGGGAGCGTACCGGGGACCGCGTCGACAAGTTCGCCCACTGCGCCTGGGAACCCGGTCCGGCCGGGGTGCCGCTGTTGACGGACTGCCCGGTACGCATCGTCGGCACGGTCCTGCACCGCCTGGATCGGCTCGGCGACCACACCGGATTCGTCCTCGCCCCCATCGAACCCGACGCCGGCACCGCCGACGCCGGACCTCCGCCGGAGCACCACGCTCCGCTGATGTTCTCCGCCGTGCGCGACCTGCACCCGGGCCACCCCGCCTGAAGACCCCGCGGCACAAGAATTCTCGACGCCCGTGTCGATCGGGCCCGTTCCCGTTCGTCGTCATGGTGAGGAGGCGGGCCGACCGCCTCCCCGGCCGAGGAGGACCCATGACCACGAACGTTTCCGTCACCACCGGCACCCTCGACGTCCCCGGCGCGCGCCTGCACTACGAGGTACGCGGCACCGGCCCGCTGATCGCGCTCGTCGGCGCCCCGATGGACGCCGCCGCCTTCGCGCCACTGGCCGACCTGCTCGCCACCGACCACACCGTGCTCACCACCGACCCCAGGGGCATCAACCGCAGCCCCCTCGACGATCCCGACCAGGACTCCACCCCGGAACTGCGCGCCGCCGACCTGGCCCGGCTCATCGGCCGGCTCGACCTCGGCCCCGCCACCGTCGTGGGCTCCAGCGGTGGAGCCGTCACCGCTCTGGCCCTGGCCGGCGCCCACCCCGACCGTGTGCACACCGTCGTCGCCCACGAACCCCCGCTCGTCGAGCTCCTCGACGACCGCGAGCACCTCCACGCCGGCACGGACGACATCATCGCCACCCGCCTGCGCGGCGATGTCACCGGCGCCTGGACCAAGTTCCTGGCCCAGGCCGGCATCGTACTACCCGACGGCGTGGCCGAGACGATGTTCGGCGGGGAACGCACCCCGCGCGAGGAGGCCGACGAACTCCGCTGGTTCGCCCACGAGTTGCGGCCCACCACGCACTGGCGCCCGGACCTCGCGGCACTGCGCACGGTGGCCACGCGCATCATCGTCGGCATCGGCGAAGCCTCCACCGGACAACTCTGCGACCGCACCTCCCGAGCCCTCGCCGGCGCCCTCGGCGGCGCACCCGTGCTCTTCCCCGGCGACCACACCGGCTTCGTCGACGACCCCGCCGGGTTCACCGCGCGCCTGCGGGAGGTCCTTTGACCCCTCGCGGGGACGCCGGCGGGTGCGCGGCCCGGTTCGGCGTCGGCGCGTGCCGCCGGCCACGAAGCTTCGCTGATGCGCGGCTCCTCCGCCTCGGCTTCGAGGCGGGCCGCCGGCTCCTCGGCCGGGCGCGCGACCCGGCCGCGCCGGCGGCGGGAGAGGCCCAGGCCCAGCCGGCGGCGCGGACTCGGTTCGGCGAGCGGGCGCACGACCGGTTCCGGATGCCGGGTCAGGCCGATCTCGGGACCACGGGCGCGTGGGTTCCCGTCACCCGTCTTCGTTGCCTGCGCACGGGCCGCCACGGGGAGGCCGGCCATCGATACCGGCGTCGTGTGCCCCGTGGGCACGCGCTTCATCCCCGCGGTCCGGCCGGCCCGCGAGCCACGGGCGGCGCCATGCGGAACGTAATGTTCCTAATGGCGCCCTACCGTCGTCGTCGAGCGGGACGAGGACCACGACGAGGTCCTCGCCGTCACGAAAGGGGAACGACGATGATCCTGGTCACCGGAGCCACCGGACACTTCGGCCGGCAGACCGTAGAGGCACTGGCCGCGGCGAAGGTCCCGGTGCGCGCCCTGAGTCGCGACCCCGAGCGGGCCGGGCTGCCGGCGGAGGCAGAGGTGGTTCGCGGCGACTTCACCGATCCCGCCACGCTCACCGAGGCGTTCGACGGGGTGACCGCGCTGTTCCTGACGCTGCCGTACGGAACGGCCCCGGACGCGCTGCTCGACGCCGCCCGCGCGGCCGGGGTGCACCGCATCGTGTTCCTGTCCTCGGGCGCGGTGGTCGACGGCGCGACGGTCCAACCCAACGTCATCGCCGCCTACCACGCCCGGGTCGAGCAGGCGGTGGCCGCGACGGGGATCGCGCACACGTTCCTGCGGCTGTTCTTCCCGGCGATCAACTCGCTGGCATTCGCCATGCAGTTGGCCCACGGCGATGTGGTGCGGGCCCCCTATGCGGGCGCGACCACCGCGCCGGTACACGAGCGTGATGTCGCCGACGCCGCCGTCCGGGTCCTCACCGACGACGGACACGCGGGCCGCGCCTACCTGTTGACCGGCCCCGAGGCACTGACTCAGGCGGACCAGGTACGGCTGCTCGGGGAAGCGCTCGGGCGACGGCTCGTCTTCGAGGAGGCCGACGCCGTGTCGGTGCGACAAGGGATGGCCACGTTCATGGACGCCGACTTCGTCCACGCCCTCTTCGATCTGATGGAGGAGACCGTCGACGCCCGACCCGAGATCACCTCCACCCTGTCCCACCTGACGGGCGCCACACCCCGCACCTACGCCCGCTGGGCGGCCGACCACGTCACCGATTTCGCCTAATCCAATCCGGTCCCACGATCGACACGGCCCTCAGCGCCCGGCCGGCCCCTCGCCCGCCGGGTTCACGAGGGCGTCGATCCGGGTGGCCAGATCCGGGTGGGCGGCGGCCAGGTGCGGACGGGCCGCGCCGAGGGGATCAAGGAGCGCGGCGGGGTCGTCCGCCCCGAGCGCCCGATCGAGCCTGGCCACGAGGGACCGGGAGCCGGGCGGAAGGTCGGTGAGCGCGGTGATCTGCCCGGCGAGGCGGCGCAGGTCGGCGGCATTGTCGCGGGCCCGGGCGGTGGCGGCGCGGTCGGCGGCCCGGCGTTCGCGGGTGGCGGTGACCCGTTGCTCGCCGGTGCTGCCGACCGGCCCCGGACGCAGGCGCAGATAGCGGCGCTCGGCCGCCTGTCTGCTGGCCACGCCCAGCGGTCCGGCCAGGTCGGCCCAGCTGGCCCCGGCGTCCCGAGCCGTTTCGATCAATCCGCTCTCCCACCCGGCGAGTCGTTCGCGAATCTCGCGCAGCAGCAGGAGCGAGGCCAGCGCCCGATGGGGGTCCGCGTCCGCCCCGGACTGCTTGCCCCGGTGCTCCTGCGCGCCGCGGACGGCCTCGTCGATGACCTCCAGGGCCGCCGCGGCGGCGAAAAAGGAGGCCGGCCCCACCCGGTGGGCAACATCGGCGGGGGGAGCGGTCGATTCGTGCCGAGGGTCGGTCGTATCCATCGGACTCCTCTCGGTTCGTCATCACTCGAATGACCTCCACGTGGTCATCTATCCGACGACCCGATCACCCGTCACTCTTTGGATGACGTCTTTATTTGTCATCGCTTCGACGACATGCTACAACAGTTTCAGGCAGCCCGTCAGGGCGCTTCCGACCGAAACTTTCGGAGGTGTTTTCGCGATGTTGATGCGTACCGACCCCTTCCGCGAGCTCGACCGGCTCGCACAGCAGCTTCTCGTGCCCGGGACCCCCTCCCGGCCGACGGCGATGGCCATGGACGCCTACCGTGACGGCGAGGAGTACGTGGTCGTCTTCGATCTGCCCGGTGTCACCCGCGAGGCGATCGACATCGACGTCGAACGCAACATGCTCACCGTCAAGGCCCGGCGCGAGCCGATCGCCAGGGGCAACGACGGGGACAAGGGCAGGGACGTACAGATGGAGCTGTCGGAGCGACCCGTCGGCGTCTTCTCCCGGCAGATCGTCCTCGCCGACACGCTCGACACCGAGCGCATCCGCGCCGACTACGAAAGCGGCGTGCTGACCCTGCGGATCCCGATCGCCGAGCGCGCCAAGCCGCGCAAGATCTCGATCGGCGGCGGCGCCGACCACAAGGTCATCACGGCCTGAGCCGGGCGGTGCCCGCACAGCGGCCCAGGGCGCGAGGGTCGGGTCGTCGATCGTGGCACCCGTCCTCGCCCCGCCCGCCGTTCATCCGCCTGCCGGACATGGTGTGGCGATCCCGGGGCAACGGGCGGGCATGAGAATGACAACGGCGATCACCACCCGACTGGAGCAGGCCCGGGGCCTCGATCGGCCCGCCTCCCTGCTGCGCGGCCTCGTCGGGCGGGTGCCCGAGGGCAGGATTCGGGACACCGCACACGGGGTCCCCATCGGACACCCCGTGCACCCGCTGCTGGTACAGGTGCCCATCGGCGCTTGGATCTCCGCCTCGGTGCTGGACTTCGTACCGCGCACCGGCCCCGCGTCGGGTGTCCTGATCACCGTCGGTCTGGGCGCCGCGCTGCCCGCCGCCGCGGCCGGGGCGATCGACTGGGCCCAGACCCACGAGCAGCAGCAGCGCGTGGGCCTGGTCCACGCCGCCGCCAACTCGGTTGCCGTCGGGCTCTACGCCGCATCCCTGTGGGCCCGCCTGCGCGGACGGCCGATCCGCGGGCGCCTGTTGGCCCTGACCGGGCTGACCGCCGTGGGCACCGGCGGCCTGCTCGGCGGGCATCTGGCCTACCGGCAGGCCACCGGCGTCAACCACGCCGAACAGGTGCCCCACGTGGTGGGCGACGGGTCGCGGTGGCACCCGATCGGCCTGTTGTCCGCGTTGCCGCTCGGCACGCCGGTGCGCCGATTCGTCGGCGAGACGCCGGTGTTGGTGGTGCGCGGCACGGATCGAATCGACGTCCTGGCCGATCGTTGCGCGCATCTGTCCGGTCCCCTGTCCGAGGGCGAGGTCCGCGACGGTCGGGTGACCTGCCCCTGGCACGACAGCGTGTTCGAGTTGTGCTCCGGGGAGGTCGTGCACGGCCCGGCGACCGCCCCGCAACCGGTCTTCGAGACGCGTGTGAACGGGGACGAACTCCGCGTACGCCTCCCCGGCGCCGGCTGACGCCGCGCTCCCCGGCCCCATTCGACCCGGCCGCAGCGCATGCCTGCCGTCACCCCGGGTAGTCGCCTTGCGTCGATGGCCCGGATCCGGCAAGGAGCTGACGTGGACCCACGTACGTGGTGGCGCGACTGGCCGGTGCGGCGCCAGGTCGTCGGAGCCGATCGGCTCGGCCGCGGCGCGGCGGCGCGTTCGACCGCGACCGCCGAGCTGCGGCCGCGGATCGCCGACGCCGATCGGGTGGTGCGTTCGGTGTGCCCGTACTGCGCGGTGGGCTGCGGACAGCAGGTCTACGTCAAGGACGAACGGGTGGTCCAGGTCGAGGGCGACCCGGACTCGCCGATCAGCCGGGGCCGATTGTGTCCCAAGGGTTCGGCCACGCTTCAGCTGACCACGGGTTCGGCTCGCCGCGACCGGGTCCTGTACCGGGCGCCGTACGCGAGCGACTGGGGCGAACTCGACCTGGACACCGCGATGCGCATGGTCGCCGAACGGGTCGTGCGCACCCGGCGCGAGACCTGGCAGTGGGAGCACGACGACATGCGCGTCGCCCGCACGCTCGGCATCGCCAGTCTGGGCGGGGCGACGCTGGACAACGAGGAGAACTACCTGATCAAAAAGCTGTTCACGGGTCTGGGCGTGGTGCAGGTGGAGAACCAGGCCCGGGTCTGTCACAGCTCGACGGTCGCGGGTCTGGGGACCACGTTCGGTCGCGGCGGCGCGACGATGTTCATGCAAGACCTCCAGCACTCCGACTGCATCGTGATCCAGGGCTCGAACTACGCCGAGGCGCATCCGGTGGGTTTCCAGTGGGTGATGGAGGCCAGGAAGCGCGGCGCGACGGTGATCCACATCGATCCCCGGTTCACCCGCACCAGTGCGCTCGCCGACCTGCACGTACCGATCCGCGCGGGCTCCGACATCGCGTTCCTGGGCGGCGTGATCAATCATGTGCTCACCGAGGGCAAGGACTTCCGGGAGTTCGTGCTCGCGTACACCAACGCCGCGACGCTGGTGAGCGAGGACTTCCGGGACACCGAGGACCTGGGCGGCGTGTTCTCCGGCCTCGACGCCGAGCATCGGCACTACGACCAGAAGTCGTGGGCCTACGAGGGTGGTTCGGTCGAGCCGGCCGTGGGCGACCGCGACGCGCGCCACGACGAGCTGGTGGGCGAGGAACGGGAGTCGGTCGCGGCGGCCGGTCGCGGCGAGTCGCACGGTTCGGGCGGCGCGCAGATGCACGCGGACGCGCCGCGCGACGAGACGCTGACCCATCCGCGCTGCGTGTACCAGATCCTGAAGCGCCATTTCGCGCGCTACACCCCGGAGTTCGTCGAACGCACCTGCGGTGTCTCGCGGGAGGCGTTCGCGACGGTGTGTCGTGCGCTGACCGAGAACTCCGGGCGGGAGCGCACGTCGGCCTTCGTCTACGCGGTGGGCTGGACGCAGCACTCGGTGGGCGCGCAGTACATCCGCACCGCGTCGATCCTGCAGCTCCTGCTGGGCAATGTGGGTCGGCCCGGCGGTGGCATCCAGGCCCTGCGCGGGCATGCGAGCATCCAGGGATCCAGCGACATCCCGACCCTGTTCGATCTGCTGCCCGGCTACCTGCCGATGCCGCACGCGCACGCCGACGAGGATCTGGACACCTACATCGCGACCATGGTGGCCGACAAGGGCTACTGGGCCGACATGCGCAAGTACACGGTGAGCCTGCTCAAGGCGTATTACGGCGACGCGGCGACCGCCGACAACGACTTCTGCTTCGGGCATCTGCCGCGCCTGACCGGCTCGCACAGCACCTACGACACGGTGATGGCGCAACTGGACGGGATCTGCAAGGGCTTCTTCCTGATGGGCGAGAACCCGGCGGTCGGTTCGGCGAACGCGCGCATGCAGCGGTTGGGCATGGCCGAGTTGGACTGGCTCGTGGTACGCGACTTCTCACTGATCGAGTCGGCCACGTGGTGGAAGGACGGCCCGGAGATCGAGACGGGCGAGTTGCGCACCGAGGAGATCGGCACCGAGGTGTTCTTCTTCCCGGCCGCGGCACACACGGAGAAGTCCGGCTCGTTCACCAATACCAACCGCTGGTTGCAGTGGCATCACCAGGCGGTCGAGCCGCGCGGCGACGCGCGCAGCGACCTGTGGTTCATGTATCACCTGGGCCGGCTGATCCGAGCCGAACTCGCGGGTTCCGTCGACCCGATGGACCGCGCGGTGCTGGATCTGACCTGGGACTACCCGACCGAGGGACGCTACGACGACCCGAGTGCGGAGGCCGTGCTCGCGGAGATCAACGGCTTCGGACCGAAGGGCGAACACCTGTCCGCCTACACCGAGTTGGCCGACGACGGGTCCACCTCGTGCGGGTGCTGGATCTACTGCGGCGTGTACGCCGACGGCGTCAACCAGGCCGCGCGGCGCCGGCCGCACACCGAGCAGGACTGGCTCGCGGCCGAATGGGCCTGGGCGTGGCCGGCGAATCGGCGCATCCTGTACAACCGCGCCTCCGCCGACCCGGAGGGCCGGCCGTGGAGCGAGCGCAAGGCGCTGCTGCGGTGGGACGCGGACGCGGGGAGATGGACCGGGCCCGACGTTCCGGACTTCCCGCCGGACAAGGCCCCCGACTATCGCCCTCCCGAAGGGGCGCGCGGCGTCGAGGCGTTGGCGGGGAACGATCCATTCATCATGCAGTCGGACGGCAAGGGCTGGTTGTACGCGCCGGGCGGGTTGGTGGACGGTCCGCTGCCCACGCACTACGAGCCGCAGGACTCGCCGTTCACCAATCCGCTGCACCCGGAGCACTCGCGCAACCCGGTCCGCCAGGTGTTCAGCCGGCGGCACAACCGCTCCCATCCCAGCGGGGACGAGCCGGGCAGCGAGGTGTTCCCGTACGTGGTGACCACGCACCGGCTCACCGAGCACTTCACCGCGGGCGGGATGAGCCGCTGGGTGCCGTATCTGGCCGAGCTGCAACCGGAGTTCTTCTGCGAGGTCTCCCCCGAACTGGCGGCCGAACGCGGACTCGACCACATGGGGTGGGCGACGATCGTGACCGCGCGCACCGCCATCGAGGCCCGGGTGATGGTCACGCGCCGCATGCGTCCGCTGACCGTGGACGGGCACACGCTGCACCAGATCGGGCTGCCGTTCCACTGGGGTCCCAACGGGATGAGTCGCGGCGACGCGGCCAACGAACTGGCGTCGATCACGCTCGATCCCAACGTGCACATCCAGGAGGTCAAGGCGATGAGCGCGGACATCCGACCGGGTCGACGCCCGCGCGGGCCGGAGTTGTTGCGGTTCGTCGCCGACTACCGGCAGCGGGCCGGGATCACCGAGCAGACCGGGACGGAGATCTGAGATGGCCGAGTTCATCGGCGGGATCGGACGCGGACCGGGCGACCCGGCGGGCGAGGCCGGGTGGGGGGACGAACACCCGCCGCGGATGGGCTTCTTCACCGACACGTCGGTGTGCATCGGGTGCAAGGCATGCGAGGTGGCGTGCAAGGAGTGGAACGCCGTGCCGCAGGACGGTCTCGCGCTCACCGGGATGTCCTACGACAACAGCGAGGGGCTGGGCGCGAACAGGTGGCGCCACGTCGCGTTCATCGAGCAGGAACGACCGGTGGCGGCGGGGGCGATCGGGGCGGTCGGGGGTGTGGGCGCGGACTCGAGTTCGGACTCGGGCTCGGGTGACTCGATGCGCTGGTTGATGTCCTCCGACGTGTGCAAGCACTGTACGCATGCCGCGTGTCTGGATGTCTGCCCCACCGGCGCGTTGTTCCGCACCGAGTTCGGCACGGTCGTGGTGCAGCAGGACATCTGCAACGGTTGTGGCTACTGCGTGCCCGCCTGCCCGTACGGGGTGATCGATCAACGACCCGAGGACGGGCGGGTGTTCAAGTGCACGATGTGCTACGACCGGCTGGGCGTGGGGGCGGAGCCCGCGTGTGCGAAGGCGTGTCCGACCGAATCGATCCGCTTCGGCCCGCTGGACGAGTTGCGCGCGGCGGCCGAGACGCGGGTACGGGATCTGCATGCCGACGGTGTTCCGGAGGCCCGGTTGTACGGGCACGATCCCGAGGACGGTGTGGGCGGCGACGGGGCGTTCTTCCTGCTCCTCGACGAGCCCGAGGTCTACGGTCTGCCGCCGGATCCGGTGGTCACCACGCGTGATCTGCCGTCGATGTGGCGGCACGCGGGTGCGGCGGCGCTCACGCTGGCGGCCGGGGTCGCGCTCGCCTTCGGGTCGCGGGGAGGACGGCGATGACGCGCGGCGAGGCGCGGATGGTGCCCAAGGTCGAGACCACGTCGTATTACGGGCGGCCGATCATCAAGGCTCCGGTGTGGGCGGCGACCGACATCGCCGGCTACGTGTTCCTGGGCGGCCTGGCGGGCGTGTCCTCGCTGCTCGCGGCGGGCGCGGAGGCGACCGGGCGGCCGGCGCTGGCCCGGACCGGCAAGGTGGCCGCGCTGGGCGGGATTTCGCTGTCCGTCGTCGCGCTCGTGCACGACCTGGGTCGGCCGGGGCGCTTCGTCAACATGCTGCGCGTGTTCAAGCCGACCTCGCCGATGAACATGGGCTCGTGGTTGCTGGCGGCATACGGACCGGCCGCGGGCCTCGCGGCGGCCACCGACGTGAGCGGCCGGCTGCCCGGACTCGGGCGGGCCGCGACGGCGGGCGCCGCCCTGCTCGGCCCGGCCGTGGCCACCTACACCGCGGTCCTGTTCGCCGACACGGCCGTACCGGCCTGGCACGAGGGCCATCGCGAACTTCCCTTCCTCTTCGCCGGATCGGCCGCCGGCGCGGCATCCGGCCTGGCCCTGCTCACGGTCTCGCCCCACCAGGCCGGTCCCGCCCGCCGCACCGCGATCGGCGGCGCGCTCCTCGACCTGCTCGCCGCCCGCCGCATGCGCGCCCGCATGGGCATCGTCGCCGAGACCTACCGCACCGGCAGGGCCGGCCGGCTGACCCGCGCCGCCGAAGCCCTCACCGTCACCGGCGCCGTGGGCGCGGCCCTGTCCGGGGTGATCAGCGGCCGACCCACCACCCGCCGCGTCACCGCCGCCGTCGCCGGCGCCGCCCTGCTCGCGGGTTCGATCTGCACCCGCTTCGGCGTGTTCGCCGCCGGCATGGCCTCGGCGGAGGACCCGAAGTACACGGTGATCCCCCAACGCGAACGCCGCGCCGCCCGGCGGTGAAGGTGCGGCGCCTCGGGCCGGCGGCCGTCCCGGGCGGCTGCCGGGCCCCGGCGGCGAACAACACCATCGACACGATGCCCGCGGCCATCACCACCGACCCGGACAGCGGCTCCGCCCTCGCCGCGACGGCACGGTAGAGAGGTACGATCCAGCCCTTACCATGAGCGACGGGCCGCGGCGCCGCGCAACGAACAGCACGAGAAGACGAGGGCCATGCCGGGAGAGCTGTTCCACCCCCAGACCGAGAACGTCACCCTCGCCCAGGTGCTGGCCGCTCTCGACGACCCCATGCGGCTGCGGATCGTCAAGGTCCTCGTGCACGACCCGGACGCCACCGAACGCACCTGCACGTCCTTCCTGCTGCCCGTCGGCAAATCCACCCTCACCCACCACTTCCGGATCCTGCGCGAGGCCGGCCTGATCCGACAGGTCGACCGCGGCAACAGCCGCAAGGCACAACTGCGCCGCGAGGACATCGACCGACGTTTCCCCGGCCTTCTGTCCCTGATCCTCGCCGAAGGCGCCACCCCCGAATCCGATCCGGCCAACTGACCGACCCGAGACCGGCCCCGCGCGCACGTGGGTATCGGCGGAGTCTTTCCGGAAACGGGCGGGCAAAACAAGGGAATTCCCGGGAATGCGCTTCGGTGGGCGGGGCAGACGTGGGTCGGAGGTAAAAACAATGATTCCCCTTTTGGTAGTCCTGCTTCTCGCGCTGATCCTTTTCGGCGCAGGATTCGCTCTGAAGGCCCTGTGGTGGATAGCCGTGATCGTCCTGGTCGTCTGGGCTCTCGGCTTCGTCTTCCGCTCGGCGGGCGCCGGCGGCAGGCGGGGGCGCTGGTATCGCTGGTAGACCGTAGGGCGTAGACCGCCGCCTAAACGCGGGGCGGGGCGGGCGGGGCTCGATTTATCGGGCCCGGCCGCGCCCCGCCCTTTTCGCATTTCACGCGGCGCCGGAATTTCCCGAGAAGACCGTTCCGCCCCGACGGTTGAATTCCTGTGGCCGGGCGGCGGCCAAAACAAGCCGGGGCCGCCGGGAAAACCGTCGGGAATCGGCTGCGTCGCCACCCGACCGTCCCGGCGTGATACCGAGCCGCCCGGACGCACCCGGGCACGACGAGGGCGGCCCGCGTGTCCGGCCTCGCAGCACTCGTTCGGCCGACATCGGTGGATGTACGCCGGTCCCGGGCGGTGTCCCGCCTGCCCGGCTCTGCGGCCGGGCTCGCCGCCGCGGTGCGGGTGCGGCCGGCGAGCGGCGGTAGTTGCATGGACGACGGCCGATGATCCGACACCCAGGAGGTTGTCATGCACATCCTGCGAGCAGTGGAAAGCAAGGACACCCGCTGGTGGCACGCCGTCGCGCACTTCCGTACCGCCGCGTGCGGGGTCGGTCTGCCGGACCACACCACCGCGGCGGTCGACGACGCCCTGTCCGACCTCCTGTGCCCCGCGTGCATGTCGGCCATCGGCGGCAAGTCCGCCGTCACGACAGGCGAGCGCCCCACCCCCGACATCGCCCCAACCGACTGACGACCCCGACACCGCCGGAACGGGCCGGATCGGCGACCGAACAACCACGCCCGACCGGCAGAATCCGTGACGCCGTACACTTCCCCGTACATTTCACGTCCGGATCGCGAGAAGAGGTCGAGCAATGCCGGAGTTCGCGGACTTCGAGACCCCCGAAGGCCGGTCCCGGCAACCACGCGCCATGCCGATATCGGTGCGCCAGGCGACCGTGGCCGACGTCGAGCAATGCGCCGTCCTGGCCCGGCGGTACGCGGGAGACGGCGCCGGCGTGGGCGACTTCGAAGCCCTCGTTCGCGGGTGGTTGCAGCAGCCCACCGGGTGCTTTCCGGTCGCGATCGGCGCCGATCACGGCGTGGTCGGGTACGGGCGCGTGGTCCGGCTGGACGCCGCGACCGCGCCGACCGGCTACTACCTGGCGGGCGTCGTGGTCGATCCCGACGCCCGCCGGCTCGGGGTGGGAATGAGTTTGACCCGATCCCGTCTGGACTGGATCGAAGCCCACGCCGCCGAGGCCCGGTACTTCTGCAACGCGCGGAACCGCGTCTCCATCGCACTGCACGCCCGCATGGGATTCCACGAGGAGACCCGAGACTTCGAGATCCCCGGAGTCACCTTCGAGGGCGGCGTGGGCATCCTGTTCCGCAAGGTGTTGCGAGACCGCGCGTAGCCGGCCGACGCATACCTCGCGACCGCCGTCGGTGGTCAGGCCCGCCGGTGGTGGTGCCGGTGGTGGTGCAGCTTTCGGGTGAGGGCAGTCGCCACGAGGACGGCGACGAGGATTCGGGCCGTGGGGTCGTCGACGGCCAGGCACAGTACGACAACCAGCAGGGCGGCCAAGGCGTACTTGCGGCCGCCTCGATGCCGGCCGGGAACGTGGTGGGACCGGGCCGGGTGTCGGGAGTCGGTGCGGTCCGGACGTTCGTCCCGCCGTCGGGTGGTCCGCGACGGCGGGGTGGGGCCTGGCCGCAGCGCGGGCAAGTCGGCCGTCGCCACGGACAGTTGAGTGGTCGTGGCGGCGGTGAGCACGTCGCTCAGTCGGGCCTCCAGGGTGTCCTTGTCCAGCGTGCCGAGGGCGTAGTGCTCGGCGAGCAGGTCCGCCGCGGCGTCGCGGTCGTCCTCGCGGACCGCGACGCCGATGTCGTATGTCATCGAGTGGCTCCCGTGCCGGTGATGTCCGAGTGCATGGCAACTCCTTTACGAATGACGTTCGTTACAACGAATGACGTTCCTTCATCTGCCAGTGTTCGGGTCAACTACGCTGATCGCAACCCTCGATCGACGCAGGACGGGCATCACATGGCGAAAACGTCGCGGACCGAGCCTCCCGCCAACGGCGACCGGCAACCGGAATCCGCCGGCGCGGACGTACCGGACCTGCCCGCGCCCCCGTGGCGGCGGCGTCGTGCAGGGCCGGTACGACCGCCGCTGAGCCGGGACTCGATCGTCGCCGCCGCGCTGACCGTGCTCGACGCCGGCGGGCTGGAGGCGGTGAGCATGCGCCGGGTCGCGGAACAATTGCAGACCGGGCCGGCGTCGTTGTACGTCCATGTGTCGGGCAAGGAGGAGTTGCTCGAACTGGTCCTGGACCACGTGCTCGGCGAGGTGCGGATCCCGATGCCGGACCCCGTTCGCTGGCAGGAGCAACTCAAGGACGTCGTCCTGGACTTCCGCCGCGTCCTGGCCTCGCACAACGACCTGGGTCGCGCGGCGCTGGCCGCGATCCCGTCGGGGCCCAACGCCCTGCGGATCAGCGAGGGGCTGCTGGCTGTCATGCGCGGCGGCGGCGTGCCGGAGCAGGCGAGTGCGTGGGTGCTGGACGTGCTTCAGCTCTACATATCGGCCGACGTGTTCGAGGCGGCGCTGTACCTGTCGCGCGCCGAGGAGGGCGAGAATCCGATGGCGATGGCGCAGGCGTATCTCGGCGAGGTGATCGCCGCGCTACCGCCGGAACGTTTCCCGACCCTGGTCGCGCTCATGCCGCACCTGATCAGCGGGGACCGCGAGGCCAGGATCGAATTCGGCCTCGACATCTTCATCCGGGGCCTGGCCGGCATTCCCCGACCGTGACCGGCGGGCAGGGGTGGGGTCGGGGAGGGCGTGAGGGGTCGGTGCCGGGTGGGCAGGGGTCGGGGGGCCGGAAGGTGGGGTCGGGATTCGGGGGACGGGGCTTTAGGTTGAGGGCGGTTCTGTTGTGATCCTCCGCCGGGGCCGGTGCCGGTGCCGGCTTGTCGCTGCGACGAGCGGAGTTCGGCGTGAGTGCCACATCCCCGCGTGCAAATGCCCCTTCCGATCGGCTCGTCGAGGCGCTTCGGGCGGCTCTGACGCAGAACGAACGGCTGCGTGCGCACAACGCGGAACTGACCGCCGCCGCCGGCGAGCCGATCGCGATTGTCGGGATGGGCTGCCGCCTGCCCGGGTCGGTGTCCTCCCCCCGGGACCTGTGGCGGGTGCTCGTCGACGGCGTCGACACCATCGGCGATCCGCCCGACGATCGCGGCTGGGAGCGGCAGTTGCTCGAATTCGTCGCGGCCGGGCTCGGCATCGGCCCGCACCTCCAGGGCGGATTCCTCGACCGCGCGGACCTCTTCGACGCCTCCGTCTTCGGCATCTCGCCCCGCGAGGCGCTGGCGATGGACCCCCAGCAACGACTGCTCCTGGAGACCTCCTGGGAGGTCCTGGAGAACGCCGGCATCGTGCCCGCCTCGCTCAAGCACAGCTCCACCGGCGTCTTCGTCGGCGCCACGGTCAGCAACTACGGCAACGGCGTCGCCGAGGTGCCCGAGGGCGTGGCCACCTACCTGCTCAGCGGCGCGTCCAGCAGCGTGCTCTCGGGCCGGCTCTCCTACGTCTACGGCCTGGAGGGCCCCGCGGTCACGGTGGACACCGCCTGCTCCTCCTCTCTCGTCGCACTACACCTGGCGGTTCGGGCGCTGCGCTCCGGCGAATGTTCGCTGGCCCTGGCCGGCGGGGTGACCGTGATGGCCTCCCCCGCCATCTTCCACGGCTTCGGCGACCAGGCCCTGCTCGCCCCGAACAACCGCTGCAAACCCTTCGCCGCCGCGGCCGACGGGACCACGTGGGCAGAGGGCGCGGGCCTGTTGCTGGTGGAGCGGCTGTCGGACGCCCGCCGCAACGGCCGCCGGGTGCTGGCCGTGCTGCGCGGTTCGGCGGTCAACCAGGACGGCGCGTCGAACGGACTGACCGCGCCCAACGGCCCGTCCCAGCAGCGGGTGATCCAGGCCGCCCTCGCCGACGCCGGACTGACACCCGATCAGATCGACCTCGTCGAGGCGCACGGCACCGGCACCACACTGGGCGACCCGATCGAGGCACAGGCCCTGCTGGCCACCTACGGGCAGGGACGCGATCCGCAACGGCCGTTGTGGCTCGGGTCGGTCAAGTCCAACATCGGCCACGCTCAGGGCGCGGCGGGGGTCGCCGGGGTGATCAAGGCCGTCCTGGCGCTGCGCCACGGGCAGGTACCGCGCACCCTGCACATCGACGCGCCCTCGCCGCACATCGACTGGTCGGCCGGCGACGTCCGGCTCGCCGACGAGGCCCACCCGTGGCCACACACCGACCGGCCGCGCCGCGCCGCGGTTTCCTCGTTCGGGGTCAGCGGCACCAACGCGCACGTCGTGCTCGAACAGGCCGACCCCGCCGACGATCCGCCGCCGGCCGTATCCCGCAAGCGGCAGCCCGACGGTCCGCTGAACAGCGGGCCGGTGCCGTGGTTGTTGTCGGCGGCCACCCCGCAGGCGCTGCGGGCCCGCGCGGGGCAACTGGCCAAGTGGTGCGCGTGTGATCCCCGGCCGGACCCCGTCGCGGTCGGCGCCGCACTGGCCCGTCGCCGGGCCACGTTCGAGCACCGGGCGGTGGTCCTGGTCGACGACCTCGACGGGGCCTTCGAGCCGCTGCGCGCGCTCGAATCCGGCGCCGTGTCACCGCTGTTGGTCGAGGGGGCGGCCACCGTCCGCGGCAAGGTGGTCTTCGTCTTCCCCGGTCAGGGCTCCCAGTGGGCCGGGATGGCGACCCGACTGCGCGACGAATGTCCGGCGTTCGCCGCCCACTTGGTCGCGTGCGAGGCAGCCCTGGCACCGTGGCTGGACCGGCCGCTCGGTCGGATCCTGGCCGACGAGGCCGCGCTCGCCCGGGTCGACCTCGTGCAGCCGGCGCTGTGGGCGGTCATGGTCTCCCTCGCCCGGCTGTGGCAGGACCACGGTGTGCGGCCGGCCGCCGTACTCGGCCACTCCCAGGGCGAGATCGCCGCGGCTTGCGTCGCCGGCGCGCTGTCCCTGGCCGACGGCGCCAAGGTCGTCGCGCTACGCAGCCGGGCCGTGGCCGCGCTGGCCGGTCGCGGCGCGATGGCCTCGGTCGCCCTGTCCGCCGACGAGGTCTCGGCCCGGATCGCCGACACCGGTACCGAACTGTCCGTCGCCGCCCACAACGGCCCTCGTTCCACCGTGGTTTCCGGCTTGCCGGACCGGCTCGACGCCTTCGTCCGGGCCTGCGAGGCCGACGGTGTGCGGGTGCGCCGCATCCCGGCCGACTACGCCTCGCACTCGCCACAGGTCGAGGCGGTCCGCGAGCAACTGACCGCCGAACTCGCGGACATCGCGCCCCGCGACGGCGAGGTGCCGATGTGGTCCACCGTCACCGGCGACTGGATCGACACCACACATCTGAACGCCGACTACTGGTATCGCAATCTGCGCCGGCCCGTGTTGCTGGAGCAGGGTGTGCGGGCACTGCTCCAGCAACACGGACACGGTGTGTTCGTCGAGATGGGGCCGCATCCGGTGCTCACGGCGGCCGTCGAGGAGTGCATCGAGAGCACCGAGGCGGATGCCGTCGCCGTCGCGACGCTGCGCCGCGACGACGATTCCCTGTTGCGGTTTCGTACCTCGTTGGCCGAGGCGGCGGTGCGTGGCACGCGGATGGACCTCGGTCCGCTGTTCGCCGAAGTCGACACGGCGGATGTGGAGTTGCCCACCTACCCTTTCCAGGGCACCCGCTACTGGCTGCTGCCGGGCGGCCCGGCCGGCGAGCCGGCCGCACTCGGACTGGAGGCCGCCGAGCATGCGATCCTCGGTGCCGTGCTGGAGTCGGCCGAGCGCGACGAGATCGTCCTGACCGGCGCCGTCGGCGCCCTCGACCCGTGTGTGCGACCCGATCCGCGCGGCATCCCCACGCTCGGCGCGGGGACGTTGGCGGAGTTGGCGGTGCGCGCCGCCGACGAAGTGCGTGGCGCGGTGGCGGCGTTGACCCTGGACCGACCGTTGGTGGTGTCCCCGACGGGGGCCACCCGGATCCAGGTGACCGTCGCTGCCCGTACGCTCACCGTGCACGCCCGCCACCCCGACGTCGGGGACGGCCGCTGGGTCCGGTACGCCGGCGCCGTCCTCGCCGAACCGGCGCCGCCTCCGGTCGCGGCGGAGCACGAGTGGCCGCCGCGCGACGCCGATGCGCTCGTACCGCCCGACCTGGAGGGCGCGTCCGACGCGGCGGTGATCCGCGGGTTGTGGCGGCGCGGGGACGAGGTGTTCGCCGATGTGGCGCTCGACGCCGACGCCCGCGAGGTACGGGGCTACCGCATCCATCCCGCACTGCTCGACGCCGCGCTCCGGGCCTGGCGGCTCGCCCGACCGACCCCGGACGACGGCAGCGGCCACGACCTGCTGCCCACCTCGCTCGGGCGGGTCGCCGTACACGCCGTCGGTGCCGACACCGCCCGCGTCCGCCTTCGTCCCGGCGCCGACGGCACGGTCACCGCGACGCTCGCCGACGCCGCCGGGCAACCCCTCGCCGACCTCGGCCCGGTGGCCTTCGAGCGGGTCGCCGCGGCCGACCCGGCGACGTCGCTCCCGCCCGACCTGCTGTTCGGCGTCGAGTGGGCACCGGTGACCGCGACACCGGACGACGCACCGACGGGGTGGGCGCTGCTCACCGAAGTCCCCGACCACGTCGGCCTGTCCGCCGCGCTGCGCACCGCCGGCGCCGAGGTTCGGGTACACCGCGACCAGGGCGAGCTGAGCGCCGCCGTCGCCGCGGGCGCCCCCGTCCCGGACGTCGTCGTCGTCCCGATCCCGACCGGCGACGGCGGCCCCGAGGCCACCACCCGCGCCGTCCTGGCGAGCGTACAGGCGTTCCTGCGCGACGACCGACTCGCCGACAGCCGGCTCGTGTTGCTCACCCGAACCGCGGTCGCCGTGCACACGGGCGAGATCCCGGACCCGGACCTCGCGCCCCTGTGGGGACTCGTCGGCTCAGCCGCCGCGGAGCACCCCGGGCGCCTGCTGCTGCTCGACGGCGACGCGAACACCGACGCCGACCCCGCCGCCGCGCTCCCCGCCGATCTGCTCCGCACCGCCCTGGCCGTCGACGAACCCCGGCTGGTCGTCCGCGACGGCACGCTTCGCGCGCCCCGGCTCGGTCGGGCCGCCACGGCACCCGCGCCCGAAGACACCCCGCTCGACCCGAACGGCACCGTGCTGATCACCGGGGGCACCGGCACCCTCGGCGGACTCGTGGCCCGCCACCTGGTGTCCCGACACGGCATCCGGCACCTGGCCCTGCTCAGCCGACGCGGCCCGAACGCCCCCGGCGCCGACGAACTGGCGGCCACGCTGCGCGAGTCCGGCGCCCACGTCACCATCGCCGCGTGCGACGCCGCCGACCGGGACGCGCTCGCCGCCGTCCTGGCCGCCATCCCCGCCGAGCACCCCCTCACCGCCGTCGTGCACACCGCGGCGGCCGTCGACGACACCGTCGTGGACGCGCTGACCCCCGAGCGCCTGGCCGCCGTCTTCCGCGCCAAGGTGGACGCCGCCGTGCACCTCGACGAACTCACCCGCGACGCGCCCCTGGCCGCGTTCGTGCTCTACTCCTCGGCCGCCGGCGTGCTCGGCACCCCCGGGCAGGCCAACTACGCCGCCGCCAACACCTTCCTGGACGCCCTGGCCGCCCGCCGCCGCGCGTACGGCCTGCCCGCCACCTCGCTGGCCTGGGGCCCGTGGGCGGAGCTGAGCGAGTTGACCCGCCGCATGTCGAGCGCCGACCGGGAGCGCATGGCCGATGCCGGGGTCCTGGCCCTGTCGACCGCGGAGGGCATGGCCGTCGTCGACGCCGCGCTGCGCACCGACACCGCGCTGTTCGTACCGCTGCGGATCAACCTCGACACCTTCGCCCGCCGACTCGCCGGCAGCGCCCCGCCGCCGCTGTACCGCGGCCTGATCCGCGCCCCGCTGCGCCGAGCCGTCGGCGCGGACACGGGCGTGAGCGACGGCGGGGACCTCACCGCCCGACTGGCCGCCGAGCCGCCCGCCGAGCGCACCCGGATCCTGCTCGACCTCGTCCGCGCCCAGGCCGCCGCCGTCCTCGGCCACGCCGACGGCGACGCGGTCGGCCCGGGGCGGCCCTTCCGCGAACTGGGCTTCGACTCGCTCAACGCCGTCGACCTGCGCAACCGGCTGGCCGCCGGTACCGGACTGCGCCTGCCGGTCGGCCTGATCTACGACCACCCCACCCCCGGCGCCGTCGCCCGACACCTGCGCACCCGACTCACCGGGGATACGGACGAACCCGCCCCTGTCGGCGCCGCGCGCCGTCGCGCCGAGCCGGTCGGCGAGGACGATCCGGTGGTCGTCGTCGGGATGAGCTGCCGACTCCCCGGCGGCATCGAATCACCGGAAGCGCTCTGGGAGTTGCTGGCGGCCGGCGGCGACGCGATCGGGCCCGCACCGGACGACCGCGGCTGGAATCGGGACCGGTTCGCCGGCCTGATCGACGCCATGCCCGGCGTCGGTCTGCTGCCCGAGGGCGGATTCATCGCCGGCGCCTCGGGCTTCGACCCGGCCTTCTTCGACATCGGGCCGGACGAGGCGCTGGTGATCGACCCCCAGCAGCGGTTGTTGTTGGAACTGGCGTGGGAGGCGTGGGAGCGCGCGGGGCAGGACCCCCGGCGGGTGGAGGCCGGCCGCGTCGGCGCCTACCTGGGCACCTTCTACCAGAACTACGTCCCCGACCCGGGGGCGGTTCCGCCGGCGAGCCTGCCCTATGTGTCCTCCGGCTCCGGCCCGACATTCGCCTGTGCCCGGGTGGCCTACACGTTCGGTCTGGAGGGGCCCACGCTCACCGTCGACACCGGTTGTTCGTCCTCCGGTGTCGCCCTGCACCTGGCCTGCCAGGCGCTGCGGCGCGGCGAGTGCGACTCCGCGGTGGTCGGCGGGGTGACCGTACTGGCCTTCCCGGCCGCCTTCGACAACCTCGGCGGCATCGCGCCCGACGGCCGGTGCAAGTCGTTCTCGGCCGCCGCCGACGGCACCGGGTGGGGCGAGGGCGCCGGCGTACTGATCGTCGAACGCCGCTCCGAGGCCCGCCGCCGTGGGCACCCGGAACTCGCGGTGATCCGCAGCTCGGCGCTGAACCACAACGGCGCCGGCAACGGGCTGACCGCACCGCACGGCCCCTCGCAGAGCCGGGTGATGCGACTGGCGCTCGCCGAGGCCGGACTCGGCCCGGCCGACATCGACGTGGTCGAGGCGCACGGCACCGGAACGCCGCTCGGCGACGCCGTCGAGGCCGAGGCGATCATCGACGCGTACGGCCGGCACCGTCCCGCCGACCGGCCCCTGTGGGTGGGCAGCGTCAAGGCCAACATCGGCCATCCCCACGCCGCGTCGGGGGTGGTCGGCGTGATCAAGACGATCCTGATGATGCGACACGGCGTCGTACCCGAGGCGTTGCACGCCGCCGAGCCGCTGCCCGACGTCGATTGGGAGCACAGCGGCATCGCGCTGCCCCACCGGGCGATGCCCTGGCCGGAGACCGGACGGCCGCGCCGCGCCGGGGTGTCCTCGTTCGGCGGCAATGGCACCAAGGTGCACTTCATCCTGGAGCAGCCGCCCGAGGAGCCCATGCCGCCGGTACCCGACGCCGGATCGTCCGCGCCGCCCTGCCTGTTGTCGGCCCGCACCGCACCCGCGCTCGCCGCACAGGCCCGCCGGCTGCGCGAGCACCTGGCGGCCGGCCCGGACACCGTCACCCCGGCCGAGGTGGCCCGGTCGCTGGCCACCACCCGCACCATGTTCGAGCAACGCGCCGCGATCCCGGTCACGGAGCGGGCCGAACTCCTGGACGCCCTGGCCGCGTTGGCCGCCGGAGCCGCGCATCCCGCCGTGCTCACCGGCCGGGCCGCCGGCGACGACGCCCGCCTGGTGGCACTGCTACCCGGCGCCGAGGAACGCTCCGCCGCCGCCGAGGCCGAGTTCTACGCGGCGTTCCCGGCCTACGCGCACGCCTGGGACGAGGCCGCCCACGCCCTCGCCCCCCACCTGGATCGACCGCTGCCCACACCGGGCAAGGACGCCGAACCACACGCCGGCGCCGCCGCGTTCGCGGCACATGTCGCCGCGTACCGGCTCCTGGAGGGCCTGGGACTGCGCCCGGACGCCATCGCCGGGCGCGGCGCGGGCCGGCTCGCCGCCGCCCATCTCGGCGGCATCCTGACCCTGCGTCAGGCCGCCGCCGTGGCCGCCCGGGGCAGCGCCGACCCGAACGACCGCGCGGTCGCGCCACCGCGCGTTCCGGTCCTGGCGGCGGACGGCGGCACGCGGATCGACGCCGCCGCGCTGCTCGCCGGTGCGGTCGGCGGCGCAGGCGTGGTGGGCAGCGCCGGTGCCTCGGGCGAGGGGTCCGACGCCGCGACCGGGACACGCGACACCGACCTCGTCGTGGTGCTCGGCGCCCCCGGCCGGGACCGGCCGGGCACGGTGTACCTGCTGTCGGACACACTGCCCGCTTCTCGTGCGGCGGCGCTGGCGGTGGCCCGGTTGTACACGGCCGGCGCCGCCCCGGACCCCGCCGCGCTGTTCCGGGACGTACCCGCCCGCCGGATCGACCTGCCGACCTACCCGTTCCAACGCGAGCCGTACTGGCTGGGCGCATCCGGGTGACGTCGCGCCGTACTCCGCCCGCGCTCGCGGGATGACGACCCGGCGGGGCCGACCCCGAGAGGCCGGCACCGCCGTCAGACCTCGTCGAGGCCGTCGAGGGCGAGGCGCACGAGTTCGTCGGCGTCCATCTTTGCGATCGACGCCACCGCCTCCTCGGTGCGGTCGTGGGCGGGCGTGCCGCCGACGCCCGATGGGTCCGGCGCCGCCGGGCCGGAAGGCGGCGCCTCGGCCGGTTCGGGAGCCAGATCCGCAAGCAGCCGACGCGCCAGGTCGACGGAAGTGGGGTAGTCGAAGACCAGCGTCGCGGGCAGCCGCAGTCCGGTGTCGGCGGTGAGGCGGTTGCGCAGTTCCACGGCGGTGACGGACTCGAAGCCGAGGTCGCGGAAGGCCCGGTCCGGGTCCACCGCGCCCGCCGACCCGTGGCCCAGGACCGCGGCGGCCTGCGCGCGGACCAGGTCGACGAGGACGTCCTCGCGGTCCGCCGCGGACAGTCCGGACAACCGCCGCCCGAGCGAGGGCCCCGAGCCCGTCGCGTCGTCGACCGCCACCCTCCGAACCGGTCCCCGGGCGGGGCCACGCTGCACATCGGCGCCGATCGCCCGTTGGACCCGGACCCGGCGCAGTTCGACGGACTCGGCACGCAACACCGGAGCACCCGTGGCGTCGGCCACCAGCACGGTGACCGCGTCCGCGCCCCGAGGCACGAGCCGCACCCGCAGCCGCCGCGCTCCCGAGGCGTGCAGCGAGACGCCGTGCCAGACCCACGGCAGCAAAACCCCGTCGTGCGCATCACCCGAGTCGGCCCGGTCGTACGCCTGGAGCGCGAGGTCGAGCAGCACCGGATGCAGGCCGTAGCGCCCGGCCTCGGCGCGCTCCCGCTCTCCCACCGCGACCTCCGCGTACACCACTTCGCCCACCCGCCAGACCTGCTCCGGGCCCTGGAAGGCAGGCCCGTACGCCCAGCCGACGGCCCGAGCCCGGTCCCGGACGGCATCGGTGTCCACCGCGACGGCACCGGACGGCGGCCAGGTGGTGAGGTCGAAGTCCGCGGGGGCGCCGCGCGGATCGAGTACGGCGGTGGCATGGAGCTGCCAACCCCCCTCGTCCGCCGACCCGTTGCCCACCGGGCGGGAGTGCACGGTGAGTTCGCGACGGCCCGTCCCGTCCGGTGGGCCCACCACGACCTGCAGCCGCACTCCACCCGTCGACGGCAGGATCAGCGGTGCGTCGAGGTCGAGTTCGTCGACGCGGCCACAGCCCACCTCGTCGGCCGCCCGGATCGCCAGCTCCACCAGGGCCGTTGCGGGCAGCACGGCGGTGTCGCCGACGGCGTGTTCCGCAACCCAGGGGTGCGTACGCGCCGAGATCGACCCGGTCAGCACCGACCGGCCGAGGTCGGACAAGGTGGTGCCGGCGCGCAGCAGCGGATGGTCGACGGGGGCGAGCCCGACCTCGTCCGCGCCGGCCCGGCCGCCGCCGGGCTCCAGCCAGTAGTGCCGGTGTCGGAACGCGTAGGTCGGCAGCGGCACCCGCCGGCCGAAGTCGGCGCCCAGGACCGCGTTCCACGCGACCGGCAGCCCGTGCACGTGGGCTTCGGCGAGCGAGCCGAGGAATCGGGCCATGTCCGACCGGCCGTGGCGCAGTGTGCCGAGCACGACGGCGGTGCGGTCCGTTGCGTCCAGCATCTGCTCGATGACCGGGACCAACAGGGGATTCGGGCTGATCTCGACGAAGGCGGTGTGTCCGGCGTCGACCAGGTTGCGCACGGTCTCCTCGAAGCGCACGGTCTGCCGCAGGTTGCGGTACCAGTAGTCGGCGTCGAGGTCGGTGGTGTCGTGCCGGCCGGCGGTGACCGTCGAGTGGAACGGGATGCGGGCCGGGCGCGGTTCGATCCCGGCGAGGACATCGACCAGCCGATCGCGGATCTCCTCCACCTGGGGGCTGTGCGAGGCGTAGGTGGTGGGAATGCGCCAGTGGCGGATGCCCTCGGCCGTGTATTCCGCGGAGAGTTCGGCCAGGGCGGCGGTGTCGCCGGAGACCCCGGTGGAGACAGGGCCGTTGAGCACGGCGATCGACAACCGGCCGGGCCACCGTGCCAACCGTGTGGCGACCCGGGCGGCGGGTTCACCGACGGAGAGCACGCCGCCGCGGCCGGCCAGTGCCGCGACGGTTCGGCTGCGCAGGGCGACGATCTTCGCGGAGTCGGCCAGGGTCAGGGCGCCCGCGATATGGGCGGCGGCGATCTCCCCCTGCGAGTGGCCCACCACGGCGGCGGGTTCGACACCGCAGGCGCGCCACAGTTCGGCCAGGGCGATCATCACCGCCCACAACACCACCGGCAGTACGTCGATGCGGGTCAACCACTCCTGCGCGGTGTCGGCGTCGGCGCGCAACCACTCTTCGAGGGAGCAGTCCACGTGCGGGGCGAGGGCCTGCTGACACGCCGCGATCTGTGCGGCGAACACCGGTGCGTGGTCGAGCAGTTCGGCCGCCATCCGGACCCACTCGGAGCCCTGGCCGGGGAAGACGAACACGACACGTTCGCCGTACCGGGCCTGGCCCCGGGTCACCGCGGCGGTCGGGGTGCCGGCGGCGAGGCCCGCCAGCGCCTTCCGGAGTCGGTCGCGGTCGCCGACCCGGATCACGGCGCGGTGGTCCAGGGCGGATCGGGTGACGTGCAGGGAGTGTGCCAGGTCGGGCAGCGTGGCGTCCCGGCCGGCGTCGGTGTCCAGGTGGGCGGCCAGCCGCGCGGCTTGGGCCCGCAGGCCCTCGGGGCTGTCCGCGGACAGGACGAACGGCAGCACGGCGGGGTCGGTCAACACCGGTGCGCCGGACCCCCCTTCCCCGTCGGCGACCGGGGCCGCCTCGGGGGCCTGTTCGAGGATCAGATGCGCATTGGTACCGCTGATCCCGAAGGACGATACGCCGGCGCGGCGCGGTGTTCCGTCGCCGGGCCAACTCCTGGCCTCGGCGAGTACTTCGACGGCGCCCGCGGTCCAGTCGACGTGCGGGGTCGGCGCATCCACGTGCAACGTCCCGGGCAGCACGCCGTGGCGCATCGCCATCACCATCTTGATGACCCCGGCGGCGCCCGCGGCGGCGGCGGTGTGCCCGATGTTGGATTTCACCGAGCCGATCCACAGCGGCCGTTCGGGGTCCCGGCCGCCGCCGTACGTGGCGATCAGCGCCCGGGCCTCGATCGGGTCGCCGAGCCGGGTGCCGGTACCGTGCGCCTCCACCGCGTCGATGTCGGCGGGGGCCAGGCCCGCGTTCGCCAACGCCCCCTCGATCACTCGTCGTTGCGCGGGGCCGTTGGGGGCGGTGAGGCCGTTGCTCGCGCCGTCCTGGTTGACCGCGGTGCCGCGCACCACGGCCAGTACCGGGTGCCCCCTGCGCCGCGCGTCGCTCAGCCGTTCGACCAGGAGCATCCCGACCCCCTCGGCCCACCCGGTACCGTCGGCCGCGGCGGCGAACGACTTGCACCGGCCGTCGGCGGACAACACGCCCTGCCGGCTGAACTCGACGAAGACGGCCGGGTTCACGATCACGCTCGCGCCGCCCGCGAGGGCCATCGTGCACTCGCCGCCGCGCAGCGCCTGCACGGCGAGGTGCAGCGCCACCAGCGCGGACGAACACGCGGTGTCCACGGTCACCGACGGGCCCTCGAGGCCGAGCACGTAGGACACCCGGCCCGACATCGCGCTGCCGACCCCGCCGGTGAGCGCATATCCCTCGACCCCGTCCGGCAGGCGCTCGACCCCGAAGCCGTAGCCGCTGGGGGTGCCGCCGACGAAGACTCCGGTCGAACTGCCTTTCAGGGCACGCCGATCGATCCCGGCCCGTTCGAACGCCTCCCAGGAGGTCTCCAGGAGCAGCCGCTGCTGCGGGTCCATGACCAGCGCCTCGTGCGGCGAGATCCCGAAGAAGCCGGCGTCGAACTCGCCCGCGCCGGCGAGGAATCCGCCCTCGCGCGTGTAACTGGTGCCCCGGTGTTCGGGATCGGGGTGGTAAAGCTCGTCCACCGCCCAGCCCCGATCGTTCGGGAAGCCGCTCACCGCGTCCACCCCGTCGGCGACCAGCCGCCACAGGTCCTCGGGCGAGCGCACGCCGCCGGGGTAGCGGCAGGCCATGCCGATCACGGCGATCGGCTCGGGTGGTCGCTCCAACTCGGCGATGCGGGCGCGGGCCCGCTGGAGGTCGACGGTCGCGCGCTTGAGGTAGTCCCGAAGTCGGTCTTCGCCGCCGCTCATGAGTGGTCACCTTTCGGGGTCTGCCCGGGGGCTTCGAGATGGTGGTCGAGCAGCGCGAACAGTTCGTCGTCGGAGGCGGCCTCGACTCCGGCTCCGTCGGGGGTCGCGGTGTCGTCCCGATCGAGGGCGCCGAGCCGTTCGACGAAGCGCCGCATGCGCAGCACAACCCGGGCCCGGACCTGCGGGTCCTCGTCGGCGACCCGATCGAACGCGGCTTCCAGGCCGTCGAGTTCGGCCAGCACCGGGGTGAGCACCGATGGGTCGCCGGCGGTCAGCGCGGCCCGCAGTCGGGCGGCCAGGTCGACGGGTGTCGGGTGGTCGAACACCAGCGTGCTCGGCAGCTCGACGCCGGTCACCCGACCGAGCCGGTCGCGCAGGTCGACGGCGGTCAGCGAGTCGAAACCCAGGTCGCCGAACGCCTGGTCGGCCCGGATCCGCGCGGCCGAGGTGTGACCCAGGACGGCCGCGACCTGGCCGCGTACGAGGTCGAGCAGGATCGCCTCGCGTTCCGTCGGACCCGCCGCGGCCAGCCGCCCGATCAGGTCGGGGTCCGCCGCGCCGGCTCCGGCGGCCGGTGCGGCGAGCGCGGCGTCGACCTCGGGCAGGCCGCGGAGCAGCGGACTCGGGCGCGACGACGTGAAACTCGCGGCGAAGGCGGGCCAGTCGACGTCGGCGACGACCACATCGGCGTCGCCGCGGCCCACCGCGCGGGTCATCGCGGTCACGGCGGCCTGCGGGTCCATCGCGCGCAGGCCGAGCCGGGCGAGCCGGTTCCCGTCGGCCTGCTCGACCATGCCGCCCCCGGCCCACGGGCCCCAGGCGATCGACGTGGCGGTCAGGCCGCGGGCGCGCCGGTCCCGGGCGAGCGCGTCGAGGTGTGCGTTGGCAGCCGCGTAGACACCCTGGCCGCCGCTGCCCCAGACGCCGGCGATCGACGAGAAGAGCACGAACGCCGCCAGTGGGCGCTCGCCCAGCACGGCGTCCAGGTGGGC
The DNA here is from genome assembly GCF_042754105.1 of Embleya sp. NPDC059237. Classification (NCBI taxonomy): domain Bacteria; kingdom Bacillati; phylum Actinomycetota; class Actinomycetes; order Kitasatosporales; family Streptomycetaceae; genus Embleya; species Embleya sp. NPDC059237. Next base: position 172,028 of record NZ_JBHZAE010000006.1, read on the forward strand.
GGCACCGGCGGCCTTGCCCGCGATGACGCGCGCCGCCTCGACCGGATCGGTGTCCGCGATCAGGGCCGCCTGGGCCACCCCGGCGGCGTGTACCACCGCGCTCAGCGGCGGCCCGTCGACGTCGATCCGCTCGACCAGACGCTCCACGGCGTGCCGGTCGGCCGTATCGCAACTCTCGATCAGTACGGCGACGCCGAGGCCGGACAGTTCGGCCGCGAGGTCTTGCGCCCCGGGGGCTCGCGCACCCCGACGCGCGGCCAGGACCACCCGCTCCGCGCCCGCGCCCGCCGCCCAGCGCGCCACGTGCGCGCCGAGGCCGCCGGTGCCGCCGGTGATCAGTACCGTGCCGGTGGGCTGCCAGGGCCGGTCGGCGGTCCGGGCGGTGGCGGGCGCGCGGACCAGGCGGCGTACGTGAACGCCGTCGGCACGGATCGCCACCTGGTCCTCGGCGCCCTGTGCGAGCACGCCGGCGAGCCGGGACCGGACGTCGACGGCGTCGGACTCCTCCGTCACGGTGTCGACCGTGGGCCGCGTGCCGTCGGGTAGATCCACGAGACCGCCCCACAGGCCGGGCAGTTCGAGCGCAGCGGTGCGGCCGAATCCCCAGATCCCGGCCTGGTCGGCGGAGCCGAGCGGGTCGCGCTCCGCGACGGATACCGCGCCGGAGGTCACGCACCACAATCTGCCTCCGGGTCGGGTGTCGGCGAACGCCCGGGCGAGGGCGAGGGTGGCCGCCAAGCCGTGGGTGAGTCCCGGCAGGTCGGCGGGTTCACCCGGCAGGTCGGACAGCAGCGAGAGCACACCGTCGAGCGGGCCGAGGCGGCGCAGGTGCTCGGCGAGGACGCCGCGGTCGCACTCCGTCGCGTCGACCCGAAGCCGGGTCACGGCGGCACCGCACCCTTCGAGCGCTTGCACGCAGGCGTCCGTGTACGGGCTCGCCGGATGGCTCACCACGAGCCAGGTGCCGGTCGGTTCGGTGTCGGATCGTTCGGTCCACGGGGTCCATTCGGCGCGATACCGCCACCTGTCCGGGTCGCCGGCCGTGCGCGTGTCGGGCAGCGGGTCGAGCCAGTAGCGCTGTCTCTGGAACGGGTAGGTGGGCAGGTCGACCGCCGCGCCGCGACCGGTGAGCAGCGCGGACCAGTCGACGGGTGTCCCGTGTACGTGCAGCGCACCCAGGGCGGCGGTGAACGTGGCCCGTTCCGGCCTGTCCCGGCGCAGCAGCGCGACGGCGGGTGTCTCGGCGGTCGGTGTCTGGGCGGTCGGTGTCTGGGCGGCCGGGCCGAGGCATTCGCGGGCCATCGCGGTGGACGCCCCGTCGGGCCCGACGTCGACCAGTGCAAGATCACCCGAAGCCCGCACCCACGCGACACAGTCGGCGAAGCGGACCGGCTCGCGTACCTGACGCAGCCAGTAGTCCGGGCTCGCCAACTCGCCGGCGCCGGCGACGGAGCCGGTGAGGTTGGACAACATCGGAATCCGCGGGTCGGCGTAGGAGACGCCCGCCAGCACGGCACGGAATTCGGCCTGCATCGGCTCCATCCGTGCCGAGTGGAACGCGTGGCCGACCCGCAGCCTCCTGGTCCGCCGACCCTGCTCCGCGAAGCGCGCGGCCACCGCCAGTACGGCGTCCTCATCCCCCGAAACCACCACGGATACAGGCCCGTTGACGGCGGCCACACACGCCGCGCCCCGCCTGTCCAGGGTGCTGCGAACCTCGTCCTCGGTGGCCTGCACCGCGACCATCGCCCCACCCGCCGGCAGCGCCTGCATCAACCGCCCACGCGCCGCGACGACGGTCGCCGCGTCCGCGAGCGACCACACACCCGCGACATGTGCGGCGGCCAACTCCCCGATCGAGTGCCCGAGCAGGAACTCCGGCCGCACGCCGAACGATTCGACCAGTCGGAACAGCGCGCACTCCACCGCGAACAACCCGGCCTGGGCGAACACCGTCTCGTCCAGGAGCCCTTCGGTGCCCTTCATCCCGAAGACCACGTCCCGCACCGAATACGCCACGTGCCCGGCCAACCGGTCGTCCAACGCGGACACGACCTCGTCGAAGGCCGCCGCGAACGCCGGATGGACGGCGTGCAGTTCACGCCCCATCCCGACCCGCTGACCGCCTTGGCCGCCGAAGAGGAACACCGGTCGGCGGCCCGCCCGTGCGAGGCCGACGGTCACGGTGCCGATCGGGTCTCCCGCCGCGAGGGCGGCAAGGCCGGCCAGCAACTCGGCCCGGTCCGCGGCCGTCACCACCGCCCGGTGCTCCAGTGCGGCGCGGCTGCCGGCCAGCGCGGCGGCGAGGTCGGCCGGGGCGATCCCGGCGCCTTCGGCGGTGAGGTGCGCATGCAGCCGTTCGGCCTGGGCGGCGAGCGCTTGCGGTGTTTTGGCCGAGAGCAGGTACGGCAGTACGCCCGGATCGACTCCCGCATCGGTGCCCGGCAGCTCGGGCGGGTCGGCCGGCTCGGGCGGGCGGTATTCGAGCACGGTGTGCGCGTTCGTCCCGCTGATCCCGAACGACGACACGGCGGCCCGACGCGGCCGGCCCGTCTCCGGCCACGGACGCGCCTCGGTCGACAACTCCACCGTGCCGGCCGACCAGTCCACATGCGGCGTCGGCGCATCGACGTGCAGCGTCTTCGGCACCACGCCATGCCGCATCGCCAACACCATCTTGATCACCCCGGCCACGCCCGCGGCGGCGGTGGTGTGCCCGATGTTGGACTTGAGCGCGCCCAGCCACACCGGCTCGTCCGCGTGGTGTTCCCGGCCGTAGGTGGCGATCAGGGCCCGGGCCTCGATCGGGTCGCCGAGGGCGGTGCCGGTGCCGTGTGCCTCGACGGCGTCCACGTCCCGCGCGGTCAGACCGGCATTCGCCAACGCCTGGCGGATCACCCGTTGTTGCGCGGGTCCGTTGGGCGCGGTCAGGCCGTTGCTCGCGCCGTCCTGGTTGACGGCCGAGCCGAGGATGGTCGCCAGGACGCGGTGGCCGTTGCGACGCGCGTCGGACAGTCGTTCGACGAGCAGCATGCCGATGCCCTCGGACCAGCCGGTACCGTCGGCGGCGGACGCGAACGGCTTGCACCGGCCGTCGGCGGCGAGCACCCGCTGTCGGCTGAACTCCACGAACGCCGCGGGGTTGGCGTACACCGTGACACCGCCGGCCAGCGCCATGGAGCATTCGCCGCCACGCAGCGCCTGCCCGGCCAGGTGCAGCGCGACCAGCGAGGACGAACAGGCCGTGTCGACCGTGATCGCCGGCCCCTCCAGGCCGAAGGTGTAGGCGAGGCGGCCGGAGGCGACGCTCGCGGCGTTCCCGGTGCCGAGGTAGCCGCCGAGTTCGTCGGGTACGTGCATTCCGGTGGGGTAGCCGATGTCGACCGCGCCGACGAACACGCCGGTGTCCGAACCGCGCAGGGTGACGGGGTCGATCCCGGCCCGTTCGAACACCTCCCAGGAGGTCTCCAGGAGGAGGCGCTGTTGCGGATCCATCGCCAACGCCTCGCGCGGCGAGATGCCGAAGAAGCCCGCGTCGAAGTCGGTCGCGTGCTCGACGAAGCCGCCCGAGCGCACGTAACTGGTGCCGGGGTGGTCGGGATCGGGGTGGTAGAGCCCGTCGAGCGGCCATCCGCGGTCGGTGGGGAAGTCGGTCAGTCCGTCGCGGCCGTCGGCCAGCATGCGCCACAGGTCCTCGGGCGAGCCGACGCCGCCCGGGAAGCGGCAGGCCATGCCGACGATGGCGAGCGGTTCGTGGTCGGCGCGGGTCGGGACAAGTGCCGGATGCGACGGAAACTGGGCCCCGGGGGTGAGTAGTTCGGTGCCCAGGTGTCGGGCGAGCGCGACGACCGTGGGGTGGTCGAAGACCAGGGTGGCGGGCAGTTGCCGGCCGATGTGTGCGGCCAGGCGGTTGCGCAGGTCGAGGGCGATGACGGAGTCGACGCCGAGGCTCCTGAACGGGCTGTCCGGGTCGACGGCTTCGGCGGTGTCGTAGCCGAGGGCCGCCGCGGCCTGGGCCCGGACCAGTCGGGTGAGCGCACGTTCGCGCGCCGGCGCGTCGAGGGCGAGCAACTCGCGAACGAGGCGGTCGGCGTCCGGATCACCGTTCCCCGTCGAGGAGTTGCCGCGAACCGGTGCGCCGCCGTCGGCGCCGGCCGGCCCGGCGGCGAGTCGCGCGGGTCGGGCGCCGAGCAGCGGATGTCCGCCGCCGGCCTCCCCGTCATCGACGGTCACCGGCCAAAAGCGCCGACGCCGGAACGCGTAGGTCGGCAGATCCACCCGGCGCGGCGGCACCGCCGACCCGTCGAACAGATGCCGCCAGTCGACGTCGAGCCCGTGCACATGCGCGGCGGCCAGGGCCCCGGCGAAGCCGCCGGAACCGTCCGCCCTCCGCGGGAAGATCGCCGGCACGACCGCCGGCACGTCGGCGGCGATCGTGTCGGCCGACGCGATGGTGAGGACCGGTTGGGCGCCGATCTCGACGAAGACGTTGTGCCCCTCGCTCGACAGGCCGCCGACGGCGTCGTCGAAGCGCACCTGCCGCCACGGATTCCCGTACCAGTGGTCGGCGTCGAGCACGGCGGTGTCCGCCGGCGTGCCGGTCGCCGAGGAGTGGAACGGCACCGTGGCCGGCATCGGCGCGATGTCGGCCAGGTCCCGCGTCAGCCGGGCGCGGATCGCCTCCACGTGGGGCGTGTTCGGCGCGTGGTCCGACACCGCGCCGGCGACCATGCCGCCGGTGCCGGCCAGTTCGTGCAGGGCCCGCCCGCGCAGGGCGGCCACCTTGGCGCCGTCCGCCAGGGTCAGGCCGCCCGCGACGCAGGCCGCGGCGATCTCGCCGTGCCCGTGGCCCACCACGGCGGCGGGTTGCACGCCGTGCGCCTGCCAGAGCCGAGCGAACGCGACCGCCACGGCCCACGACAGGGGCTCGGCGACATCGACCCGGGTCGGCGCCCGCTCGTCCGTCGCGCGCAAAAGCTCGGCGATCGACCAGTCGACCCAGGGGTCGAGCGCACTCTGACACTCCGCGATGGTCGCGGCGAACTCCGGGCTCATGTCGAGCAGTTCCCGGAACGGGTCGGTCCGGTACGACGGGCCGTGATCCGGGAAGACGAAGACCGGCCGCGGGTCCCGTGCGGCCATCACGGCCGTCCCCTCGCCGGCGGCCAGGGCCCGTAGCCGTGCGGCGAAGCCGTCGAGGTCGGCGGCGGTCACCGCGGCGCGGCAGGCCAGTGCCGTCCTGGTGGTGGCCAGCGAGTAGGCGACGTCGTCGGGCACAAGGTCGGGCTCGGCGGTGACCCGGGTCGCCAGTCGTTCCGCCTGTGCGCGCAGCCCCTCCTCGTCGCGCGCCGACAACACCCAGGGCGCCGGCGGCCGGTTCACGACCGCGATCCGCTCCGGCTCGAACTCGGACTCTTCCGGCGCCTGTTCGACGACGACGTGCGCGTTGGTGCCGCTGATCCCGAAGGACGAGACCCCGGCCCGGCGCGGCCGTTCGCCGGTGTCGGGCCACGGCCGCGCCTCGGTCAGCAGGCGTACGGTGCCGGCCGACCAGTCCACGTGCGGCGTCGGCTCGTCCACGTGCAGCGTTTTGGGCAGCACGCCGTGGCGCAGCGCCATGACCGTCTTGATCACACCCGCGACGCCGGCGGCCGACTGGGTGTGGCCCACGTTGGACTTGAGGGAGCCGAGCCACAGGGGTTGCCGGGGGTCGCGGCCCGACCCGTAGCCGGCCAGCAGGGCCCGGGCCTCGATCGGGTCGCCGAGGGGGGTGCCGGTGGCACTCGCCTCGACCGCGTCGATGTCGTCCGGGGTGAGCCGGGCGTCGGCCAACGCCTGCCGGATCACCCGGCGTTGCGCGGAGCCGTTGGGCGTGGTCAGGCCGCTGCCGGCGCCGTCCTGGTTGACCGCGCTGCCGCGCACCACGGCGAGTACCCGCCGGCCGGCGCGGCGCGCGTCGGAGAGCCGTTGCAGCAGGAGCAGTCCGGCGCCCTCGGACCAGCCGGTGCCGTCCGCGCCGGCGCCGAAGGCCTTGCATCGGCCGTCCGGTGCCATGCCGTGCTGCCGGCCGGACGCGCCGAACACGCCCATGTGCGGCATCACCGTGACCCCGCCGGCCAGCGCCATCGTGCATTCGCCGCCGCGCAGCGCCCGGACGGCGAGGTGCAGCGCGACCAGCGAGGACGAGCACGCGGTGTCGACGGTGACGGCGGGGCCTTCGAGCCCGTACAGGAAGGCGAGGCGGCCGGACAGGACGCTGATGATCGTCCCCGTGGCCAGGTGGTCGCCGACGCCGTCGGGCACCTCGCCCAGGTCGCTGCCGTAGCCGGTCCAGCCGCCGCCGACGAAGACGCCGGTACGGCTGCCGCGCACGGCGGCGCGATCCAGGCCGGCGCGTTCGAACAACTCCCAGCCCACTTCGAGCAGCACACGCTGCTGCGGGTCCATCGCCAGGGCCTCGCGCGGCGAGATCCCGAAGAACTCGGGGTCGAAGTCGGCCACACGGTCGAGGAATCCGCCCTGCCGCACCCGGCTCTCGGTGACGGCGTCGAGCCCGTCCACGTCCCAGCCGCGATCGGTGGGCAGCGGTCCGATCGCGTCGCGCCCCTCGGCCACCAGGCGCCACAGGTCCTCGGGCGAGGCCACCCCGCCCGGGAAGCGGCAGGCCATCGCGACGATCGCGACGGGCTCCGTGTCCCGCTCCTCGATGCGGCGCAACTCCGCGCGAGCGTCGTGCAGTTCCGCGGCCACGCGCTTGAGGTAGCCGACCAGCTTGTGGTTGTCCGGCGGGTCGCGGTCCGGCATGGTCGTGTCGGTCCTTCCTGGGCTGTACGGGGCTGACGGAAGCTGAACGAGGCTGAAACAGGGCCGACCCGAGTTGTGCCGGGGACTCGACGGAGCTGTACGGCAAGGTCAACCCGATCAGGACGACCCGAGTTCGCGATCGATGAAGTCGAGCACCTCGTCCGCGCTCGCCGCTTCGAGCCGAGCGGCAGCGGATGTCGAGGCGCCGTCCCCGGCGGCGTACTCCTCCCGGCCGCGCCACGCGCTGCGCAGCCGGTCGAGCCGGCCCGCGATCTCGGCGCGGTCGTCCTCGTCGGCCCGCACCTCGGCGAGCCGGACGGCCAGGCGGTCGAGTTCGGCGAGCAGCGCGGGCACCGCGGCGGAGGTGTCGGTGTCGGGGACGAGTTCGGCGTACAGGTGGTCCGCGAGGTCGGCCGGGGTCGGGTGGTCGAAGACCAGGGTGGCGGGCAGCCGCAGGTCGGTGGCGACGTCGAGGCGGTTGCGCAGTTCCACGGCGGTCAGCGAGTCGAAGCCGATGTCGGTGAAGCCACGGTACGGGTCCACCGCGTCCGCGCCGCCGAGGCCCAGCACGGTGCCCGCGTGGCCGCAAACCAGGTCGACCAGCAGCCTGCGCCGGTCCGCCTCGGTCGATGCGGCCAGGCGCCGTCCCAGGTCGGCGGCCGGCTCCGCCCGTGCGGTGGTGCGAGCGCTCCGCCGTCCCGGGCCGCGCACCAGGCCGCGCAACACCGCGGGCACCGTGCCGGCGCCGCGTTCCAGTGCCGCGCCGTCGAAGCGCAGCGGCAGCAGCAGCGGATCCGGCAGTTTCGTGGCCGCGTCGAACAGGGCCAGGCCCTGCCCGGCGGACAGCGGCACCATCCCCGAGCGCGCCGACCGGGCCCGGTCGGCCGGACCGAGGCCGGCGGTGATCTCACTCGCCTGGTCCCACAACCCCCAGGCCAGCGAGACGCCGGGCAGCCCGGCCGCCCGGCGGTGGTGGGCCAGCGCGTCGAGGAAGGTATTGGCCGCTGCGTAGCCGCCCTGTCCCGCGCCGCCGACCACCCCGGCCACCGACGAGTACAGCACGAACATCGCGAGGGCGGCGTCGGCGGTCAACCGGTGCAGGTTCATCGCGCCGGCGATCTTCGGGCGCAACACCCGGCGCAGCCCGTCGCCGGTCATGGACGTGACCACGCCGTCCTCGACCACGCCGGCGGCGTGCACGACGGCGGTCAGGGGGTGCGCGGCGGGCACCCGGGCCAGTACGCCGGCCAGTTGCTCCCGGTCGGCGACGTCGCAGGCGACGATCTCGACGTGCCGGGCGCCCAGCCGGTGCAGTTCCTCGCGCAGTGCCCGGGCGCCCGGGGCCCGCTCGCCGGCCCGACCGGTGAGCAGCAGGTGTCCGACACCGTGCTCGGTCACCAGGTGCCGGGCCAGCAGGCCGCCGAGGGCGCCGGTACCCCCGGTGATCAGTACGGTGCCTTCGGGGTCGAGTGCGGCGGGCACGGTCAGCACGATCTTGCCGATGTGCCTGGCCTGGCTCATGTACCGGTAAGCGTGTGCCGCCTCCCGGATGTCCCAGGTGCGCACCGGGAGCAGGTGCAGGGCGCCGCCTTCGACGAGGTCGACGATCTCGGTGAGGATGCGGCCGATGCGCTCGGGGCCGGGGTCGACGAAGGGGTGGTAGGTCACCCCCGGGTACCGCGCGGCGACGGCTTCGGGGTCGCGCCGGTCGGTCTTGCCGAGTTCGACCAGCCGGCCGCCGGGTGCCAGCAGGCGCAGCGAGGCGTCCACATACTCCCGGGCCAGCGCGTTGAGCACGACGTCGACGCCGCGGCCGTCGCCCGCGCCGGCGAAGGCGTGCTCGAAGTCGAGCGAGCGGGAGGAGGCGATGTGCCGGTCGTCCAGGCCGAGTTCGCGCAGGGTGTCCCATTTGCCGGGGCTCGCCGTGGCGTAGACCTCGGCGCCGAGGTGCCGGGCCAGTTGTACGGCGGCCATGCCCACGCCACCGGCCGCCGCGTGGATCAGGACGGATTCGCCCGGCTTGAGGGCGGCGACGTCGAACAGGGCGTGGTGGGCGGTCTGGAAGGCGACCGGCATGCCGGCGGCCTCGGCGAACGTCCATCCCGCCGGGATGCGCACGACGGCCCGGTGGTCGACGACGGCGACCGGGCCGAGCGCTGCGGGCACCCGGCCCGTCACGCGGTCGCCGGGTCGCCAGGCGCCGGCGGCCGAGCCGACCTCGGTGACGATCCCGGCGGCCTCGGTGCCCATGCCGACGTGCGCGGGTACCACGCCCAGACCGACCAGCACGTCGCGGAAGTTGAGGCCGGCGGCGTGGACCGCGAGCCGGATCTCGTGTGGGGCGAGCGAGCGGGCGGCGTCCGGGAAGGGCAGCGGCGCGAGGCGGTCCAGGTCGCCCGCGCCGGTGGTGTCCAGCACCCAGGGGCCGTCGGGGGCGGCGGGCAGCAGCCGGGTGTCGTCGCCCCGGGCGATCCTCGGGACCAGCGCCGCGCCCGCACGCAGGGCGGTCTGCGACTCACCGGCGGCGAACGCCGCCCGTACGGCGTCGGGCAGCGTGGTCGGCGCGTCGGCGTCCGGGTCGATGTCGACAAGCAGGAACCGCCCCGGGTGTTCGGCCTGTACCGAGCCCAGCAGGCCCCGGACGGGCGCGTGGACCGGGTCGGTGACACCCTCGCCGGGGCGGGCCGCGACCGCACCGCGTGTGACGACGACCAACCGGGTCGCCGCCCAGGCGGGGTGGGCCAACCACTGCCGGACGGTGTGCAGCATGCACTCGACGGCCCGGTCGGCCGCGTCGGGCAGCGCCGCCACGGGCTCCGGGGCGAGCGGGAGCAGGAACACCGTCGGCGTGGCGGACTCCTCGGCGAGCGGGACGAGTTCGGGATGGTCGCGCGCCGTGATCCCGGCCCGCTCCAGCGCGTCGCGCAGGCCGAAGGGGTCGGGGGCGAGCACCGCCCACGGGCCCTCGTCCTCGGTGTCCTGCGGCTGCTCGGGTACGGCGAGTGGAACCCAGTCGAGCCGGTACAGCTCGCCACCGGCCGGCTCGGCGGGGCCGTTCGGGCGCGTCACCAGTTGGCGGACCGAGACCACGGGGTTGCCGGAGCCGTCGGCGGCGACCAGTTCGACCGCGTCGGCGCCGGTGACCGACAGGCGTACCCGCAGCGCACCGGCGCCGACGGCGTGCACGCTCACCCCACTCCAGGAGAACACCAGTCGCGGCTGCCCGGGATCGTGCCCGTGCTCGATCAGGCCGCCGGCGTGCAGGGCCGCGTCGAAGAGCGCCGGGTGCAGGAGGAAGTCGGCTGCGGTGGCGCGGTGTTCGTCGGGCAGGGCGACCTCGGCGTACACGTGATCGCCGAGCCGCCAGGCCGCGCGCAGGCCGCGGAAGGACGGGCCGTACCCGAAGCCGCCGGCGGCGAGGTCGGCGTAGAAGTCGCCGAGGTCGATCGGTTCGGCTCCGGGCGGCGGCCACAGCGCCGAGGTGGCGGGATCCGCGTCGGACGTGGTCTCGACGACGGCTTCGGGGGTGAGTACGCCGACCGCGTGCCGGGTCCACGCGCCGTCCGTACCCGACCCGTGATCGCCCGTGTCCTCGCGCCGGGAGTGCACCTCCACCCGGCGGCGACCGGCCTCCTCGACCGCTCCGACCGTGACCTGGATCCACACCGCGTCGTGCTCGGGGACGACGAGCGGTGCCTCCACCATGAGTTCGGCCACGTGCGGGCAGCCCACCCGGTCACCGGCCCGGATCGCGACCTCCACGAACGCGGTGCCGGGGAAGAGCACGCTGCCGCCGACCACATGGTCCGCCAGCCACGGGTGGGTGCGTCGGGACAACCGTCCGGTGAGGACCGGTCCGTCGCCGGCCGCCAGGCTCAGTTCGGCGCCGAGCAGCGGGTGGCCGGTGGCGATCGCCCCCGGGCCGGCCGGCGTCGGCGCGCCCGCGTCGACGTCGAGCCAGTAGCGCCTGCGGCGGAACGCGTAGGTGGGCAGTTCGATCCGGCGGGCGCCGGTGCCGGCGAAGAACCGCTCGCCGTCGATCCGACTGCCGCACGCGTGCAGGGCGCCGAGGGCGTGTACGGCGGTGACCGCCTCCGGTCGACCCCGGCGCAGGGCCGGTACGCAGACCGGGATCGCGGCCGATCCGGACCGGCGGGCGGCCGGGAAGTCCCGGGCGAGCGCGGTCAACACCCCGTCGGGGCCCAGTTCGATCAGCGCGGTCGCGCCCGCGTCGGCGAGCGCGGCGAGGCCGTCGGCGAACCGCACCGTCTCGCGCACGTGCCGGACCCAGTAGTCCGCGCTGCCCGCCTCCTCCGCCGTGAGGGGGCGGCCGGTCCGGTTGGAGACGACCGGGATACGCGGAGCCGACGCCGAAACGCTCGCCGCCACCTCGCGGAACCGGTCGGACAGGCCGTCCATGTGCGCGCTGTGGAACGCGTGGCTCGTCTGCAACCGCCGGGTCCGGCGGCCGTGTTCGGCGAAGCGTCGGGCCAGCGCGAGCACCGGCTCGGTGTCCCCGGAGACCACCACCGCGGCCGGGCCGTTGACCGCCGCCACGTCCACCGCGCCGCCAAGCGCGGCGACGGCGTGGACGATCGCGGTGCGTACCTCCTCCTCGGTCGCGGCGACCGCGACCATCGCGCCGCCGGAGGGCAGTTCCTGCATCGCGAGCGCTCGGGCCGCGACCAGCGCCGCCGCGTCGGGCAGCGACCACACCCCGGCCAGGTGGGCGGCGGACAACTCGCCGATCGAGTGGCCCAGAAGCAACTCGGGGCGCACGCCCCACGATTCGTACAGTCGGAACAGGGCGACCTGGAGCGCGAACAGGCCGGTCTGCGCGTAGACGGTCCGCCCGAGCAGTTCCGCCGTGCCCGGATCGTCGACGCTCAGCACGACCTCGGCCACCGGCCGTTCGACGTGCCCGGCCAGTCGGGCGTCCAGTTCCCGGGCCACCGCATCGAAGGCGTCGGCGAACACCGGCCAGGCCGCGTACAGTTCCCGGCCCATGCCCGGACGCTGACCGCCCTGCCCGGTGAACAGGTAGGCCACGCGGGTGTCCTGGCGGACTCGACCGCGCACGACACCGGTGGTGTCCTCGCCCCGGGCCAGCGCGTCGAGCCCGGCGAGCAGGTCGTCGGGACCGGTGCCCACGACGACGGCACGGGAATCGAGGGCGGCCCGGGACACGGCCAGCGAATAGCCCACGTCGGCGGGCCGAAACCCCGGCCGCGCCCGCAGATACGCGGCAAGCCGAGCGGCCTGGTCCCGCAACGCCTCGTCGCCCCGGGCACCGAGGACCCAGGGCAACGCGGGGGTATCGGCGCCGGTCGGCACGTCGGGTTCGCCCGGCGCCGGTTCCGCCGGCGACCGCGGCGCCTCCTCCACGATCACGTGTGCGTTGGTGCCGCTCACGCCGAAGGAGGAGACCCCGGCCCGGCGCGGACCGCCGTCGCTCGGCCAGGGTTGGGCGCAGGTGAGGAGTTCGACGCCGCCGGACGACCAGTCGACGTGCGGGGTCGGCTCGTCCACGTGCAGTGTGCGCGGCAGCAGTTCGTGCCGCATGGCCTCGATCATCTTGATCACGCCGGCCACGCCCGCCGCCGCGCCGGTATGGCCGATGTTCGACTTGACCGCGCCCAGGCGCAGCGGTCGTCCGGCGGGCCGGTCGCGGCCGTAGGTGGCCAGCAGGGCCCGCGCCTCGATCGGGTCGCCCAGGACCGTACCGGTGCCGTGGGCCTCGACCGCGTCGACGTCGTGGGCGTTCAGCCGTGCGGCGTCGAGGGCTTGGCGGATGACCCGTTCCTGGGCGAGGTCGTTGGGGGCGGTCAGGCCGTTGCCGGCGCCGTCCTGGTTCACGGCGCTGCCCCGGATGACGGCCAGTACGCGGTGTCCGGCCCGGACGGCGTCGCCGAGCCGTTCGAGCAGCAGCACTCCCGCGCCCTCGGCCCAGCCGGTCCCGTCCGCCGCCGCGGCGAACGCTTTGCAGCGCCCGTCGGGGGCGAGGCCGCGCTGCCGGCTGAACTCGACGAAGATGCCGGGCGTGGACAGCACGGTCACCCCGCCGGCCAGTGCCATCGTGCACTCGCCGCGACGCAGCGCGTGCACGGCGAGGTGGATGGCCACGAGCGAGGACGAGCACGCGGTGTCGACCGTGACGGCCGGCCCCTGGAGGCCGAGGGTGTAGGCGACGCGCCCGGAGACGACGCTGACCATGCCGCCGGTGCCGAGGTATCCCTCGACCTCTTCCGGCACATCGACGATCCGCTCGGCGTAGCCGGAGGAGATGGCGCCGGCGAACACCCCGACCCGACTGCCACTGAGCGAGGTCGGGTCGATGCCGGCGCGCTCGAACACCTCCCAGGAGGTCTCCAGGAACAACCGCTGTTGCGGGTCCATGGCCAGCGCCTCGCGCGGGTTGACGCCGAACAGTTCGGCGTCGAAGTCGGCCGCGCCGGCGAGGAATCCGCCGCGCCGGGTGTACGTGTGCCCGGCCCGGGCGGGGTCCGGGTCGTAGATGCCGTCGACGTCCCAGCCGCGGTCGCGCGGGAAGTCGCCGACCGCGTCGACCTCTTCGGCGACGAGCCGCCACAACTCCTCGGACGTGTCCGCCCCGCCGGGGTAGCGACAGGCGGTGGCGACCACGGCGATCGGCTCGTGTGCCGCCGCCTCGACCTCGCGCAACCGGCGGCGGGTCCGGCCGAGATCGGCGGTGGTCCGCTTGAGGTAGTCGAGGAGCTTTTCCTCGTTGGTCGAAGGGTTGGTCGAAGGGTTGGTCGAAGGGTTGGTCGAAGGGTTGGTCGATGCGTCCGCCGATGCGTCGCTCGATGCGTTGGTCGACACGCGAGCCCACTTTCGCCAGGTGGCCGGAGGGAAGCCGGAGGGAGTCCTCTTACGTCGGGTCAGGCGCTGTCGGGCCCCAGTTCCCGGTCGAGCAGGTCGAACATGTCTTGGGCGGAGGAGGCGGCCAGCGCCTCCCCGTCCAGGGCGGCGTGCTCCGCCGCCTCGGCATCGGACGCGTCGCGCCAGGTCCACAGCAGGGTTTCCAGGCGCCGGGTGACCGCCGCCCGCGTCGCCGGGTCGGCGGGCAACCGGGAGAGCGCGTTCTCCAGTCGGCCGAACGCCATCGGCGCCGGACCGACTTCGGTCGTGGTCTCGGGCCCGAGGGTGCCGTCCAGGTGGGCGGCCAGGGCCGCCGCGGTGGGGTGACTGAACACGAGGGTCACCGGTAGGTGCAGGCCGAGGGCGGTACTCAGCCGACCGCGCAGTTCGACCGCGGCCATCGAATCCAGGCCGAGGTCGCGCAGCGGCTTGTCCATGGGCACGCCCGCTTCGACCTGGCCCAGGACGGCCGCGATATGGGCCACCACCAGGTCGCGCAGCGCCCGCCGCCGCTCCGCCGCGCCCAGCGCACTCAGCGCGACCGGCCGGCGCCCCAGGGCACCGGCCGCGGCCTCGTCCCGCGCATCGACGTCGTCCACCGCCCGGACTGCGACGGGCTGCGGCAGCAGGACCGAATCGCCGCCCCCCGCCGAGGATTTCGCCTCGGCGAGCGCGGCCCGAAAGCGCTCCGGCGAGACCGCGCGCAGTACGAGCGAGCGCACCGTGAAGGCCGCCGCGCCGGTCGTGGTCGCCGCGACCAGCGACAGGGTGTCCGAGGTGTCACCCGTCGCCTCCAGCCGGATCCGCAACGAGGTCGCGCCGGGCGCGTGCAGCGTGACACCGGACCATACGAACGGCATCCGGATCGCCGCGTCGCTCTCCCCCGCCGCCGCGCCCGCGCCGAGGGCTCGCAACGCGGCCGTCACGAGCACCGGATGCGGCCCGTAGCCGACGGCGTCCTGCCGTCGATCGGCGGGGAGCGCGACCTCCATGTATCGGGTCGCGCCGCACTGCCATACGCCGCGCAGCACTTGATCGGCCGGATCCGCCCCGTCTTCACCGGTCGGTACGGGCACCGCGATCGTAACGGGTACCGCACCGACCGGCGGCCACACGAGCAGGTCGTCCTCGGGCCCGGCCGCGTCCTCCGCCGCCTCGGCCACGGGAGCGAGCAGGCCCTCGGCGTGCCGGGTCCAGGCTCCGGCCGCCGCGGGGTCGTCCGGCCGGGAGTGCACGGCCACCGTCCGGCGGCCGTCGGGGCGGGCGGCGCCGACCACCACCCGCAGGTGGACCCCGTCGCGCTCGGGCAGCGGCAGCGGCGCGGTCAGGGTCAACTCCTCCACCGTGTCGAGTCCGGTCGATCGGCCCGCGTGCAGGGCGAGTTCGACGAGGGCGGCGCCGGCCAGCACCGCCGTGCCCGGGAACGGCGACTCGGCCGACCACGGGTGGGTGTGCCGGCCAACGCGTCCGGTGAAGACGATCCCGGCCGCGCCGGGCAGGTCGATGGCCGCGCCGAGTATGGGGTGTCCGGTTGGGGTCAGGCCCATTCCTCGCGCGTCGGTCGCGGTGCCCGAGTCGTCCCGTAGCCAGTACCGCTCCCGCTGGAACGCGTAGGTGGGCAGGTCCGTCACCCTCGGCTCGGTGTCGGCGAAGGCGACCCGCCAATCGACGTCCACGCCGTGCACGTACGCCCGGGAGAGGGCGCGGGTGAAGCGGTCGGGGCCGCCCTCGCCGCGCCGCAGGGTGTCCAGGACCGCGGCCCGCGAGCCGGCCGCCTCGACCGTCTCCAGGATGGCGGTAGTCAGCACCGGGTGCGCGCTGACCTCGACGAAGGCGTCGTGGCCCTGGTCGAGCAGGGTCCGGACGGTCTCGTCGAAGCGTACGGTCCGGCGCAGGTTGGTGTACCAGTATTCGGCGTCAAGGGTGGCGCCCTCGACCACCGCGCCGGTGACGGCGGAGTGGAACGGCACGTCCGCGGCGCGGGGTTCGAGGTCGGCGAGGGCGGTGAGCAGTGTTTCGCGGATCGACTCGACCTGCGGGGAGTGCGAGGCGTAGTCGACCGGGACGCGCCGCGCCCAGACGTTGCGCTCCTCGCACCGCGCCAGCACCTCGGTCAGCGCCGTCGGGTCGCCGGAAAGGGTCACCGAATGCGGGGCGTTGACCGCCGCGAGCGCGACGCGGTCGCCGAACGGCGCGGTCAGTTCGGCCGCTTCGTCGGCGGACAGCGCCACCGAGGCCATCCCGCCCCTGCCGGACAGGTCGAGCAGCGCCCGGCTGCGCAGCGCGACGATCCGGGCACCGTCCTCCAGCGAGAGGGCGCCCGCGACGCAGGCGGCGGCGATCTCGCCCTGGGAGTGGCCCGCCACGGCGGCGGGGTGCACGCCGTACGCCCGCCACAACCGGGCCAGCGAGACCATCACCGCCCACAAGACCGGCTGCACCACGTCGACCCGCTCCAGCCACCCGTCCGAATCCGAACCCAGGATGGTGGTCAACGACCAGTCGACGAACGGCGCGAGCGCCTCCTCGCACGCCCGGATCCACGCGGCGAACTCGGGTGACGCGTCGAGCAGCCCGCCGGCCATCCCGACCCACTGGGAACCCTGTCCGGGAAAGACGAACACCGGACGATGCCCAGCCTGGGCGACACCGAGCATCGCGTCGACCCCAGAGCCCCCGGCCGCCAACCCCGCGAGGGCGGTCGCCAACCCCTTCCGGTCGGCCGCGGTGACCACGGCCCGGTGTTCGAGCCCGGCCCGCGAAACGACGGATGAGTAGGCAAGGTCGACCAACTCGCGGTAATCGTGCCCGGGTTCGTGAGACGCGGGGCCATCCGCGGATCGCTCCGATCCCGGCGGCTCGACGTGTTCGGCCAACCGCGCGGCTTGCGCGCGCAGTGCCTCGGCGGAGTGGGCGGACAGTACAACGGGCAGAGGGGACGGGGTCGTTCCGAGGTCGTCGGCCGGGCGAGGTGCCCGCTTCCGCGTCGGCTCGGCGGGTGGTTGTTCGAGGATCACGTGCGCGTTCGTACCGCTGACCCCGAACGCGGAGACGGCCGCCCGACGCGGGCGGCCGAGGTCGGGCCAGGGACGCGGCGCCGTCGACAACTCCACCGTGCCGGCCGACCAGTCGACGTGCGGGGTCGGCTCGTCGACGTGCAACGTCGCGGGCAGGACGCCCGCGCGCATCGCCAGCACCATCTTGATCACGCCCGCGACACCCGCCGCCGCCTGCGTATGCCCGATGTTGGATTTCACCGAGCCGACGTGCACCGGCCGGTGAGCCGGTCGATCCCGACCATAGGTCGCGATCAGCGCCTGCGCCTCGATCGGGTCGCCGAGCGTGGTGCCCGTCCCATGCGCCTCGACCGCGTCGATGTCCCACGTCGCCAGCCCCGCGTTGGCCAGGGCCTGCCGGATCACCCGCTGCTGCGCCGGCCCGTTGGGCGCGGTCAGCCCGTTGCTCGCGCCGTCTTGGTTCACCGCGGATCCACGAACGACGGCGAGTACGCGGTGCCCGTCGCGGACGGCGTCCGACAGGCGCTCGACCACCAGGACACCGACCCCCTCGGCCGGCCCGAACCCGTCGGCGGACGCCGCGAACGCCTTGCAGCGGCCGTCCGCCGCGAGACCGCGTTGCCGGCTGAACTCGACGAACAACCCCGGCTCCGACATCACGGTCACCCCACCCGCCAGAGCCATCGTGCACTCCCCGCCGCGCAGCGCCTGGACCGCCAGGTGCAGCGCGACGAGCGAGGACGAACAGGCCGTGTCGACGGTGACCGCGGGCCCCTCGAACCCGAAGGTGTACGCGACCCGCCCGGAGCCCACGCTCGGCGTGTTCCCGGTGCCCAGGTAGCCCTCCAGTTCGTGCGGGGCACGGGCGAGCCGGCCCGCGTACCCCTGCGCCGCGAGTCCGGTGTACACGCCGATCCGACTGCCGCCGAGGGTGTCCGGCGCGATGCCGGCGTGTTCGAGGGCCTCCCAGGACGTCTCCAGGAGCAGCCGCTGCTGCGGATCCATCGCCAGTGCCTCGCGGCGACTGATCCCGAACAGGTCGGCGTCGAACCGGTCGGCGTCGTAAAGGAATCCACCGGATCGGGTGTAACTGGTGCCCGGATGGTCGGGGTCCGGGTGGAACAGTCCGGCGAGGTCCCAGCCGCGATTCGTCGGGAAGTCGGAGATTGTGTCCGCGCCCGCCGCGATCAGCCGCCACAGGTCGTCGGCG
This sequence comes from Embleya sp. NPDC059237, assembly GCF_042754105.1. Classification (NCBI taxonomy): domain Bacteria; kingdom Bacillati; phylum Actinomycetota; class Actinomycetes; order Kitasatosporales; family Streptomycetaceae; genus Embleya; species Embleya sp. NPDC059237. Next base: position 189,938 of record NZ_JBHZAE010000006.1, read on the forward strand.
GAGCGCACGTCCCCGGGGAATCGGCAGGCCATGCCGACGATCGCGATCGGCTCGTGGGCGGCGACCGGCGGCTCCTCGGCAACCGATTCCGGTTCCGTTCCCAACAGTTCGGCGCCGAGCCGGCCGGCCAACGCGGCCGGGGTCGGGTGGTCGAAGATGAGCGTGGCGGGCAGCCGCAGCCCGGTGCCGGCGGTGAGCCGATTGCGCAGTTCGACCGCGGTCAGCGAATCGAAGCCGAGTGCCTTGAAGGCGCGGTCGGCGGGGACCGCCGTCTCGTCGCCGTGGCCGAGCACGGCGGCGGCGTGCGTACGGACCAGTTCCAGCAACACCCGCGAACGCTCGGCGGGCCCGAGCGCGGCGGTGCGCCGCTGCCACGTCGACCCGCCCACGTCCCCGTCGGCCGCCGCGACCCGCCGGGCCGAACCGCGTACCAGGCCGCCGAACACCTCCGGCAGTGTGCCCGTCCCGGCCGACGTGCGCAGCGCCGCCGGGTCCACCCGCATCGGCACGACGAGCGTCCACGGTCCGGATCGGGCGGCGTCGAAGAGCCGGAGTCCGAGCGCGTCGGACATGGGCAGGGCGCCGCCGCGCGCCATCCGGTTCAGGTCGTCGCGGCCGAGCCGCCCGGTCATGCCGCTGGTCTTCGCCCACAGTCCCCAGGCCAACGACGTACCCGGCGCGCCGGATGCCTGCCGGTGCGCGGCCAGTGCGTCCACGAAGGTGTTGGCGGCGGCATAGTTGGCCTGCGCCGGGCCACCCAGGACGCCGGCGATCGAGGAGAAGAGCACGAAGGCGGCGAGGTCGTGGCCGGCGGTCAGCTCGTGCAGGTTGATCGCCCCGTCGACCTTGGCCCGCAACACCGATTCCAGATCTTCCGGCGTCATGGACTCGACCAGGCTGTCGGCCAGGACTCCGGTGGCGTGTAGGACCCCGGTGAGCGGAGCGGATTCCGGGATGCGCGCCAGAACCCGCGCGAGGGCTTCGCGGTCGGCCGCGTCGCACTCCTCGACGACCACCCGCGCCCCGAGACCGGAGAGCTCGGACACCAGTTCCTTCGCGCCGGGGGCGGCCGGGCCGCTGCGGCTGAGCAACACCAGAGCACGCACACCGTGTTCGGCGACGAGATGCCGGGCCACCAGCGCCCCCAGCGTGCCGGTGCCGCCGGTGATCAACACCGTCCCGTCCGGATCGAGCGGCACCGGCATCCGGAGCACCAACTTCCCCGTATGCCGCGCCTGCGCCATGAACCGAAACGCCTCCGGTGCCCGCCGCACGTCGAAACACCGCACCGGGACCGGCGTCAACACACCCGATTGAAACAGGGGCATCAGCACCGCGAACAACTCCGCGATCCCGTCCGCGCCCGCCGCCTCGACCAGATCGAAGGCCCGATACGACGCGATCCCGGGACGAGCCGCGCGAACCGCCGCCTCGTCCCGGACATCGGTCTTGCCCATCTCCACGAACCTGCCACCATCGGCGAGCAGTCGCAGCGAGGCGTCCACGAAGTCGCCCGCCAGCGAGTTCAACACCACGTCCACGCCTCGACCGCCCGTCGCGGCCCGGAAGCGCGTCGCGAAGTCGAGCGTTCGCGAATCACCGATATGCGCATCGTCCAACCCCAACGACCGCAGCACATCCCACTTGCCACGACTCGCCGTCGCGAACACCTCGGCACCCAGGTGCCGCGCGATCCGCACCGCCGCCATCCCCACCCCGCCGGTCCCGGCGTGGATCAACACCGACTCGCCCGCACCCAGCCGACCGAGCGCGGACAACCCGTGATAGGCGGTCAGAAAGGCCACCGGCACCGACGCCGCCTGCTCCCACGACCATCCGTCGGGCACCTGTACGAGAGTCCGCACGTCGGCCACCGCGGTCTGTCCGAAAGCCGGGAAAAGCCCCAACACCCGGTCGCCGACGGCAAATTCGGATACTCCGGGACCTGCCTCGGTCACCACGCCCGCGCCTTCGCCGCCCATCGTCGCGGCATCCGGATACATGCCCAACACGATCAGCACATCACGGAAGTTGAGCCCCGCCGCCCGCACCGCGATGCGCACCTGCCCTGATCGCAGGGGCTCCAGGGCCTCCGGCGCGGGCACCGGTGCCAAGTCCGCCGGCGTGCCGGCCCCGGGCGTGTGCAACCGCCAGGCGCCCGACGGCAGGATCAGCGCGTCGTCGGCGCCGGCCCGGGCCAGCCGGGGCACGAGCATGTCGCCATGGCGCAACGCGAGTTGCGACATGCCGCTGCGCACGGCGGCGTCGAGGAGCGCCGCCGACGCCGGGCTGTCGTCCGTGTCCACCAGCACGAACCTGCCCGGGTGTTCGGTCTGCGCGGACCTGACGAGGCCCCACACCGGCGCGTGTACGAGGTCCGTGACCACATCGGCCGGTCCTGCCGCCACCGCGCCGTGGGTCACCAGGACCAGCCGCGACTGTGCTTGCCCCTCGGCCGCGAGCCATCCCTGGATGCGTGCCAACACCTCGGCCGTCGCCGCCGCAATGGTGTCCGCGAGCCCGTCGCCGAAAGCCGACGGGGCGCAGTCGAGCAGGGTGATCTCGTCCCCGCCCGGCTGTTCGACCACCTGGGTCGGGATCCAGTCCAGGTGAAAGAGACTGTCGGCCGTCTCGTCGGCGGCGTGGGCGAGTCGGTCGGCGATGATCGTCCGAAGGGTGAGACTTTGTACGGAGAAGACCGGTTCGCCGGTGCCGTCGGTCGCCTCGATGCTCACGAGGTCGCCGTCGTCCACGGACAGTCGCACCCGCAGCGACGACGCGCCGGAGGCCGACAGGCGTACGCCGCTCCACACGAACGGCAGCCGGATCGCGGTGCGGGCATCGCCGATGCCGGTCAACGCCGCCACCTGTACCGCCGCGTCCAGGAGCGCCGGGTGAATCCCGAAGCGGTGGGCCTGCTCGCGTTGTTCGGCGGGGAGGGCCACTTCGGCGTACACGTCCTCGCCGACCCGCCAGGCCGCGCGCAGCCCTCGGAAGGACGAGCCATAGGCGTAACCCGCCTCGGCCAGATCCGGATAGAAACGATCCAGCTCGATCGGCCGCGCACCGACGGGCGGCCACGCGGTCGGCGCGGTGCCGGTGTCGGTCGGCGCGCCGGCATCGGGCAGGAGGAGGCCGCCGGCGTGCCTGGTCCACTTCCGATCGGTGTCGTCGTCGACGCGCGAGAACACGGAGACCGCCCGGCCACCGTCGGCCCCCGGTGCCGCGACCACGACCTGGATCCGCACACCGCCCTGTTCGGGCAGCACCAGCGGTGCTTCCAGGGCCAGTTCGGCCAGCAGGCCGCATCCCACGGAATCCCCGGCCCGCACGGCCAGTTCGACGAAGGCCGTACCGGGCAGCAGCACCGTCCCGCCGACCGCGTGATCCCCGAGCCAGGCGTGCGTGGACAGCGACAGCCGCCCGGTGAGCAGGAATCCCTGCCCGTCCGCCAGGGACACCGAGGCTCCGAGGAGGGGGTGGTCCTCGCCGGTGAGCCCGAACCCGGCCGCATCCTCGGCGCCGTCGGTCATGACGTCGCGCAGCCAGTATCGCCGCCGGCGGAACGCGTAGGTCGGCAACTCGACCTCCCCGGCCGTGTGTTCGCCCACCAGGGGTGACCAGTCCACGGTGAGGCCGTCGACGTACGCCTGCGCCAGCGCGGCGGTGAAGTCGTCGAGGCCGCCCGCGCCCCGGCGTAGCGTCCCGAGCACCACCGCTTCGGCGTCGGCGGCTTCGATGGTGCTCTCGATGGGCGTGGTCAGCACCGGGTGGGCGCTCACCTCGACAAAGGCGTCGAACCCCTGGGCCAGCAGGAGCCGCACGGTCTCCTCGAAACGCACCGTGCACCGCAGATTGGCGTACCAGTAGTCGGCGTCGAGGGCCGTGGACTCCAGCCGTTCGGCGGTCACCGTCGAAAAAAACGGCACCGACGGCGCCACCGGCTCCACATCCGCCAACTCGACAAGCAGCCGGTCACGGATCGACTCCACCCGCACCGAATGCGACGCATAATCCACCGGCACCCGACGCGCCCACACCCCCCGCGCCTCACACACCGCGACCAACTCGTCCACCGCACCCGCATCACCGGACACCGTCACCGACGCCGGCCCATTCACCGCCGCCACCGACAACCGACCCTCGAACGCACCCAACAACTCGACCACGTCCACACACGCCAACGACACCGACACCATCGCCCCGGAACCCGCCAACGCCCCAAGCGCCCGACTCCGCAACGCCACCACCCTCGCGCCATCCGCCAAGGACAACGCCCCCGCCACACACGCAGCCGCAATCTCCCCCTGCGAATGACCCACCACCGCACCCGGCACCACACCGAACGAACGCCACAACTCCGCAAGCGAAACCATCACCGCCCACAACACCGGCTGCACCACATCCACCCGGCCCTGCCACACCCCCGACCCCGACCGCAAAACCGACACCAACGACCAATCCACAAACGGCGCCAACGCCACCTCACACTCCGCAACCCGCGCCGCAAACACAGGAAACACATCGAGCAGCTCCGCACCCATCCCCACCCACTGCGACCCCTGCCCCGGAAACACCAACACCGTCCGCCCCGAAGAGCGAGCCACACCCGAAACGACACCCGGAAAGGACTCCCCCGCAACCAGCGCCGCCAACCCGGCGCTGAGTTCGGCCCGGTCCGAGGCCAGTACGACGCCCCGGCGCGCCAGCAGCGATCGCGACGTGATCAGTGCCGACGCCAAGTCGGCCAACCCGAGCTCGGGTTCGTCCCCGACGAACCGCGTCAGTCGGGCCGCCTGCGCCCGCAGACCGTCGCGGCCGTGCCCGGACACCACGAAGGGGAGCAGCGCGCCCATACGCGAATCGGGCAGTGGCACCGCCTGCACGCTCTCGGCCGTCGCCTGTTCGACGATCACGTGCGCGTTGGTCCCGCTGATCCCGAACGACGAGATCCCGGCCCTGCGCGGACGGCCCGCCTCGGGCCACCCCCGGGCCCGGGTCAGCAACTCCACAGCACCCGCCGACCAGTCGATGTGCGGGGACGGCTCGTCGGCGTGCAGGGTCTGCGGCAGGACGCCGGCACGTATCGCCATGACCATCTTGATCACCCCGGCCACACCCGCGGCGGCCTGGGCGTGGCCGATGTTCGACTTCAACGACCCGAGGTACAGCGGCCGTTCGCCGTCCCGGTCGCGGCCGTAGGTGGCGATCAGCGCGTGCGCCTCGATCGGGTCGCCGAGCGTGGTGCCGGTGCCGTGTGCCTCGACCGCGTCGACGTCGGCGGCCGAGAGTCCCGCATTCGCCAGCGCCTGCCGGATGACCCGCTGTTGCGAGGAACCGTTGGGCGCCGTCAACCCGTTGCTCGCGCCGTCCTGGTTGATCGCCGTACCGCGCACCGTCGCCAACACCCGATGCCCGTGCCGCCGGGCATCGGACAACCGCTCCACGAGCAGCACGCCGACGCCCTCGGACCAACCGGTGCCGTCCGCAGCAGCCGAGAACGCCTTGCACCGGCCGTCCGGCGCCAGCCCCCGCTGTCGACCGAACTCGACGAACATGCCCGGGGTCGACATCACCGTCACTCCGGCCGCCAACGCCATCGAGCACTCGCCGGCGCGCAGGGCCTGCGCCGCGAGGTGCAGGCCGACCAGCGAGGACGAGCACGCCGTATCGACCGTGACGGCCGGGCCCTCGAAGCCGAACGTGTAGGCGAGCCGTCCGGACAGGACCCCGGCAGCGCTTCCGGTGAGCCGGTAGCCCTCGGAGCCGTCGACGGCAACGTCGAGCCGGGCGCCGTAGTCCTGACCCATCGCGCCGACGAACACACCGGTCCGGCTGCCCTTCAAGGCGGCCGGGTCGATGCCGGCCCGTTCGAAGACCTCCCACGAGGTCTCCAGCAACAACCGCTGCTGCGGATCCATCGCCGACGCCTCGCGTGGCGAGATCCCGAAGAAGTCCGCATCGAAGTCGGCGGCGCCGGCCAGGAAGCCGCCGCGCCGGACGTAACCGGTGCTCCCGAAGCCGGAGTCCGGGTCGTGGAGCACCGCCGGGTCCCACCCCCGGTCGTCAGGGAAGGGCGTGATGGCGTCGCCGCCCGTGGCCACCAGTCGCCACAGGTCCTCGGGGGAGGCGACGCCGCCGGGCAGGCGGCAGGCCATACCGACGATGGCGATCGGATCGGTGTCGGTCGGCTGTTCCGCCGCCACGTCCAACTCGGGGCGCGAGTCGTCGGGGGTCGTGTCGAGGAGCAGGCCGGCCAGATGCCGCGCGACCGCGGCCGGCGTGGGGTGCTCGTAGGCGAGCGTTGTGGGCAGGCTGAGCCCGGTGTCGGTGTTGATCCGGTTGCGCAGTTCGACGGCGCCCGGAGAGTCCAGGCCCAGGGCCTCGAACGTCAGCTCACCGTCGGCCGCGTTCAGTGCGGGCCGGTCCAGCACCATCGCACTGTGCGCGAACACCAGTTCGTATACGGTCTGTTCTCGCTCCGCACGGGCGAGCCCGGCCACCCGATCGGCCCACGCGGACCGCGCCCGCCGACGGACCCCGACGGGTGCGTCGGCCGTACCGCCGACCCTGAAACGCTCGCGCTGGAACGCATACGTGGGTAGATCGACCCGACGCGCTCCCGGGGCCCGGAGCGGGTTCCAGTCGACCGCGACGCCGCAGGTGTACGCCTCCGCGAGCGCGGTGCGGAAGCGCTCGGGGCCGCCCTGACCGCGGCGCAGCGTGCCGAGCGCCGCGGCGTCCGCGCCGGCGTCCGCGATCGTCTCCAGGACGCTCGTGGTGAGCACGGGGTGTGCGCTGGATTCGATGAAGACGTCGTGCCCTCGGCCCAGGAGGGTTCGGACGGCCTGTTCGAAGCGCACGGTCCGGCGCAGGTTGGCGTACCAGTACTCGGCGTCGAGGGTGGTGGTGTCCACCGGCTCACCGGTCACCGACGAGCAGAACGGGATGCGGGACGGGCGCGGCCGGATGTCCGTCAGGTCGCGGAGCAGCGCGGCGCGGATCCCGGTGACCTGGGTGGAGTGCGAGGCGTAGTCGATCGGGACCCGCCGGGCCCGGATCCCCCCGGCCGCGCAGGCGACGAGGAGTTCGTCGAGTACGTCCGGCTCGCCCGACACGACGACGGACGCCGGGCCGTTGACCGCCGCGACCGACAAACGTCCGTCGAAGGGGGCGATCAGTGCGGTGATCCGCTCGGCCGAGACGCCCACCGAGACCATGCCACCGCGGCCGGACAGGTGGAGGAGGATACGGCCGCGCAGCGCCACGACCTTGGCGCCGTCGGCGAGGCTGAGCGCGCCGGAGACGCACGCGGCGGCGATCTCACCCTGGGAGTGGCCGAGCACGGCGGCGGGTCGTACGCCGAAGGAGGCCCACAGTTCGGCGAGCGAGACCATGACCGCCCAGAGCACGGGTTGTACGACGTCGGCCCGCTCCAGCCAGTCGGCGGACGCCGAGCGCAGCGTCGACACCACCGAGCGGTCGACGTAGGGCGCGAGCGCCGCGTCGCAGTCTGCGATCCGTGCCGCGAACACCGGCGCGGAGTCGAGGAGTCCGGCGGCCATGCCGAGCCATTGTGACCCCTGGCCGGGGAAGACCAGCACCGTGCGCCCGGCGGTTCGGGCCCGCCCGGACACAACACCCGGCACCGGCTCGCCGGCGGCGAGCGCCCGCAGACCCGTGACCGCGTCGGTCCGACCGCCGGCGATCACCACACCCCGATGCTCGAACACCGACCTCGTCGACAGGAGCGAGTGCGCGATGTCGGGCAGACCGAGTTCCGGCCGGTCGCCGACGAAGCGGGCGAGCCGGGCCGCCTGGGCACGCAGCGCCTGGTCGGTACGGCCGGAGACGACCAGGGGCGACACGTCGGGGGCGACCGAAGCCGGGCCACCGGCGGCGTGGGGCTCGGTCTCCGACCTGCTCTCGGGCGCGAACTCCGCCTCCGAGAGGACCACATGGCAATTGGTCCCACCCATGCCGAAGGAACTCACCCCGGCGATCCGCGGCCCCGCCGACTCCACGGCGTGCACCGGCCTCGGCCACGCCGTCGACTCCGTCGCCACCGCCAACCGCAACTCGGCGAACGGGATCTCCGGATTCGGCTCCGCGTAATTCAGACTCGCCGGAATCTCCCCATGGGAAATCACCAGCGCCGCCTTCACCAACCCGATCACCCCGGCTGCGGCCTCCAGGTGACCGACATTGGTCTTCACCGACCCCACGGGCAGCGCCCGGTCCGCATCGCGTCCGGCCCCGAGCACCGCGCCCAGCGCGGCGGCCTCGACCGGATCGCCGAGCCTGGTTCCGGTTCCGTGCAACTCGACGTAGCCGACCCGGGTCGGGTCCACGTCCGCGTGCTCGTACGCCCGGCGCAGCACGTCCCGTTGCCCGCTCGGGTCGGGCGCGGTCAGCGTCTCCCCGCCCCCGTCGTTGTTGACGGCGCTGCCGCGCACGAGGCAGTGGATCCGGTCGCCGTCCGCGAGGGCGCGCCGTAGCGGCTTGAGCACCACGACGGCGCCGCCCTCGCCGCGGACGTAGCCGTTGGCCCCGGCGGCGAAGGTGTGGCAGCGGCCGTCCGGGGACAGTGCGCCGAAACGCTCCAGGCGGTCGGTGGATCGTGCGGTCAGGATCAGGTTGACCCCGCCGGCCAGGGCCGTCTCGGATTCGCCGGAGCGCAGGCTTTCGCAGGCCGTGTGCACGGCGACCAGGGACGAGGACTGGCCGGTGTCCACGGTCAGACTGGGGCCGCCGGCGCGCAGGAAGTAGGAGAGCCGGTTGGCGACCATGCTGCGGTGCTGACCCGTGACGGCATGCGCGGTGGCCGGGTTCGGCTCCTCGGCCCCGAGCAGCAGCGCGTAGTCGTCGGAACCGGCGGCGACGAACACGCCGGTGCGGGTGCCGGCCAGGGTGTCGGCGACGATGCCCGCGTCCTCCAGTGCCTCCCAGCCCAGTTCGAGCATCAGCCGCTGATGGGGGTCCATCGTGGCGGCTTCGCGCTCGGAGATGCCGAAGAAGGCCGGGTCGAAGCCGTCGATCGAGGCGAGGAAGGATCCGCGACCCGACACCCCGCCGAGGCCCGGACGGTCCGCGGGCGGCGGTCCGATGGTGTCCGCGCCCGCGCGCAGCAGCCGCCACAGGTCCGCCGGACCGTGCACGCCCGGCAACCGGCACGCCATGCCGACGACGGCGATCGGCTCGGGCCGGCGCGGACCGGAATCCCGGTTCGCGGACGGGACGTTGCCCGGGCGGTCCGCACGTACCATGTCAAGCCTTTCGGTTCTCGGCCGAGGTGGTCCGCGGTCGGGCCCGGCGACCGACCCGGTCGGGCACACCGGCTCCTGCCGGACGGGCGGACTCACGGTCGACCAAGTCTTCGATCGCTCCCGTGGCCGGCAACACCCCTGTTTCCAACCCCTGCGCACCCCGACGTCCGCCCCGCCGGGCAACGAACGCGCATTGGAACGGTTTTCGGGCCGCCGTCAGGCTTGCGTCGAGGATTCTCCAACGGCCCCGAGTTCCCTGTTAACGTGACCGATGCCAACCGTTTTGCGAGCCGGCGGATCCCGATGCGGGAGTCCCCGGCCGGTCGCGCGGTCGGCGACCGGGACGTCGGTGCCACCGCGTGGCACCCGTCGACGTTTTCGTGTCCCCATCACTGGTGTGAAGGAAGGTACATGGAGACCATCGAGCGCCATCACCGTCAGCCGAGCACGTCCACCGCATGCACGCCACCCCTGTTCGCGGGAGTACCACCCCGGCGACCACCCCATCGCCCGGCACCGGCCGACGCCCGTCACGACGCGAGCGGCACATGAACGCGCGGGATCGTTCGCACGCGAGCGCCGCACTGGCCGAACTCCTCGACGACGCGCTCGCGGGAAAGAGCGGCATCGCCGTCGTCGGCGGCTCCGTGGCCATGGGCAAAACCACACTGCTGGCCACGTTCACCCATCGGGTACGGGCGGCCGGCGGCCTGGTCCGGTCGGCCGTGGGGTCCGAGGCGGAGGCCGGCGTCGTGCTCGGCGTGGTCGCCCAACTGCTTTACGAGGCAACGCCGTCCGGCTCGGACGGCACGCGCGTGGACCGACTGCTCGCGATCGCCCGGGCGCATCTGGCGGCCTCGACGCACGGAGCGTCGGGCAGGTTGTCCGCGGTGGACGCCGAGATCGTGGAGTCGTTGTGTGCGGTCCTGCTCGGTCCGGCCGAACCCCGCCCTCTGGCCATCGTGGTCGACGACATCCATCATGCCGATCCGGCGTCGCTCGCGTGTCTGGCCTATCTGGCCCGCCGCCTGCACACCGCCCCGCTGTTGGCGGTGTTCGGTCACGCCGACGGGACGAACGAGCAAAGTGCCGCCTTCGTGGAGCAGTTGCTCCGACTGCCGCACGTGCGCGGTGTGCGCCTGGCGCCGCTCGACCCGGATCAGGTACGGGTCGCGGCGACGGCGGCGGGGCTCGGCGCGGACCGGGCGGAGCAGGTCGCGGTTCGAGCGCAGCGGTTGAGCGGAGGCAACCCGCTGCTGCTCGACGGGATCCTCGACGACTTCCGGCGCGGCGAACACGCGTCGTCGCCGGGATACTCGCGGGCGATGCTCTCGTGCCTGCACCGGAGCCCGACGCCCACGGCGGCGGTGGCGCAGGCGCTGGCCGTCCTGGCGGGCCCGGAGTCGATCGGCCGGCTCCTGGGTCTGGAGGCGGATACGGTGGCGCGGTGTCTGAGCGTGCTCGACGCCTCGGGTGTGCTGGAGCGGGGCCGGTTCCGGCATCCGGTGGCGGCAGCGGCGGTCCTGGCGGATCTGGGCCCCGAAGGCACGGCCGCGCTGCACCGGGACGCGGCGGAACTGACGTACGCGGACGGCGCGGACTCGACCGTGGTCGCCGAGCATCTGCTGGCGGGCCGGGGAGTGCGGGCGCCCTGGGCGGTGCGCGTACTGGACGCCGCCGCGTCGTCCGCGCTGGCCGAGGGCCGGAGTGCCCGGGCGGTCGACTGTCTGCGTCTGGCCTGTGCGTTGAGCGAGGACGGGGGCGAACTGGCGCGGACCACGGTGGCGTTGCTCCGGGCGGAGCGGCGGTTGGAACCCGGGATTCCGGATCGACGGATTCCCGATCTGCTTCGGGCGGTATGTGCCGGTGGCCCGACGGGCGGCCCGGACGATGGCCCGGACAGCGGTGAAATCCTGTCCGTGGTCCGGGCGTTGGTGTGGGCCGGGCGCTTCGAGGCAGCCGGCGAGGTGATCCGGCATCTGGCCGCATCGGGTCGGGCGTCGACCCCCGAGGCGGCGCCGGAGTTGCGCGCCGCCCGGATGTGGATTCGTTGCTCGTATCCCCCACTGCTCGAACTGCTGCCCGAGGTGCGGGAGTTCGACGCGGCGACACCCGGCCTGCCCGGCACGACCGAAAGTCGGCGTCACCACGACGCCACGGCGGTGCTCGACTCGGTGCTGACCAGGGGTTTCAGCGAGGCAGCGGTGCATACCGCCGAAAGGATTTTGCACGGTGTCCGGCTGCATGGCACCGATCTGGACACCGTCGAGTGCGCGCTGCTCGCGCTGACCTACGCGGAGCGTCCCGCGTCCGGGCTGCCGTACTGCGACGAACTGATCGCCGCCGCGTTACGGCGGGGCGAATCGGGCAGCCAGGCCCGGCTGCACGCGGTGCGCGCGGAGATCTGCGTCCGTCTCGGCGACCTGCCCGGGGCCGCGCTGCACGCGACCACGGCGTTCGACCTGGTCCCGATCGGCGCGTGGGGCGCGGCGGTCGGCGCGCCGCTGTCCTGCCTGTTGAACGCGCTCACCTCGATGGGCCGTCGGGACGAGGCGGCCGAATTGCTGTATCTGCCGGTCCCGGAGCGTATGCTCCACAGCCGCCCCGGCCTGCACTACCTGCACGCGCGGGGCCGGTACGGCATGGCCGTCGGGGACTGGGAGGGTGCGCTGGCGGATTTTCGGGACTGTGGCGAATTGATGGTCCGCTGGGGCATGGACGTACCGGGCCTGATCGCGTGGCGCAACGACGCCGGCGAGGCGTGGTTGCGGATGGGCGAGCGGGACCGGGCCCGGGCCGTCCTGGAGGAGGAGGCGAGCCGCGGCGGGCACGGTGGTTCGCCGCGCACTCGCGGGGCGACGTTGCGCCTGTTGGCGGCGACCCACGAACCGCACCGGCGGCCGACCCTGTTGCGCCAAGCCGTCGACGCGTTGCAGGAGAGCGGGGACCGCTACGAGTTGGCCCGCGCGCTGGCCGACCTGACCGACATGTACAACGCGATCGGCGAGACTCGGCGGGCCCGGGTGATCGGCTCCCAGGCCAGGATCATCGCGGACACGTGCCGGGCGGAGCCACTGAGCAGGCTGCTCCCGGCCGACCGGGACCGTCCCGACGCCGAGTCCAAGGCCCCGTCGGCGCTGCTCACCGACGCGGAGCAGCGCGTCGCCGACCTGGTGGCGCTCGGCCACACGAACAGCGAGATCGCCAAACTCCTCTACATCACGGTCAGTACCGTCGAACAACATCTGACGCGTATGTATCGCAAGGTCGGCGTCAACGACCGCGCGCAACTGGCCTCGGCCCTGTTCACCGGACCGCATACGCAGGCAGTCGGCGCCTGATCCGGCAAAACAGGCCACCGACGCGGCGGCGCCTGCCCGAAGGTTCGTGGACCGCCGGCTGCCGGGCCGGGCTGCCGCACACACCGCACGCCGGCGTCGGGCCGGACCGCGACGGCGATCCGACTGTGGCAGGCGCCGTCGCGGGACGGCGGCCGGGCGCGCGGCAGCCCCCGATGGTCGCGGTCGGCGAGGAGCGGATCACCGAGTGGCCGACCGGTTCCGCACGGTGACCGAACCGGGCGCCGGCCGGGCGCCGTTTCCCGTCGACCTCACGGGGCAGCCATGAAACATACGGCAAACGTCCTTTTATGGCATTCGCACGATATGACCGCTGCTCTGTCGTCGTGCGAGCGTTGACGGGAGGCAAGCATGTTCAGAGCCATAGGTGACGTCCTGGGCAAGATCGGGAGCGCCATCGCGACCGTTGTCACGTTGCCGTTCCGCGCCTTGGCCCGCCTGTTCGGCGGCGCCTCGGACTCCGCGCACGGGCGGCACTGAGCCGCCGACGGCACGCGCGATCCGACGCCGCGGGCGGCGGTCAGGCGAGCGCCCGAACGCCCCGCCCCTGCCACGCCCATCCACCGCCGAGCACCGCGCACGCCCCGACCGTCACCAGCCCACCCGCGAGGAACGTGCCCCGCACGCCGGCGAACGGCAGGATCAGGCCGCCGAGCGCGGCGCCGGCCGCGATACCGGCGTTGTAGGCACCGGAGTTCGCCGCGAGTGCGATGTCGGTACGCCCCGGGGCACACAGCAGCATCGCGTTCTGCGCAGCCATGAACACCGGCCCGAGCGCACCGCCCATCAGCACCACGAACACCACCGCCGCCACCGGATGGGTACCGAACGCGTACAGCCCGAGCAGGCCGACGGCCTGCGTGCCCATCGCCGCAGCGAGCGCGGCATACGGAAAACGGTCGAGCAGTGCCCCGGTAATGCCCACCCCGATCAGACACGCGACCCCGAACACCACCAGGAGCACGCCGACCGTGCTCGCGGCGAACCCGCTCACATCGTCCAGGAACTTCACGATGTAGGTGAATCCGGCGAATGCCCCGCAGGCGGACAGGGTCCCGGCCGCGAGCACGATCGCGAACCGGCGGACGTCGGGAGCGGTTCCATAGGCGGCCTGCTCCTCCTCCGGCCGCGAGGTCGGCAGCAGTACGGCGATCGTCACCAGGGAGGCGAGCCCCAGACCGGCCGGCACGGCCAGCGGCACCTGCCGGCCGCTGTGCCGACCCAGCCAGGTCCCGGCGGGAACACCGAGTACGAGGGCGAGCGACCCGGCGACGGACAACGCCCCGAGCACCCGTCCGCGCACCTCGGCCGCGAACAGACCCACCGCGACCGGCGCCATCACCGCCCAGAACAGCGCCTGCGCGAGCGCGGTCACCAGTCGCGCCCCGAGCAGCAGCCCGTACGAGGCCGCCGACGCCGCGACCAGACTGGACACGACGAGCGCCGCCAGCACACCCGTGAGCACGTGCCGCCGGGGCACCGCCCGTACGACGTGCGCGAGCGGCACGGAAGCGACGGCCACGGTCACGCCGTAGCCGGTGACGAGGAGGCCGACCGCCGGCACCGACACGTGCAGGCCGTCGGCGATCGGCTCCAGGAGGCCCACCGGCAGGTTTTCCGCCGTGTTGAAGGTGAAGGCGGCGAGCATCAGCGCCGCGAGGATCGCCGTCCTGTGCCACGGAGCCGGTCGTACCGCGCCGCCACGGGTTGCTTCCGCCCCTGCTCGCGTGCGCGCCGTGACACCGTCCATGACGCCACTCCACCCGGCGCGCCGACCCCGCCGCAACCGAAATTCGTCGGGCGGACGGCCCTACCCGTGTCCGTCAGGGCCTCGTAGCGGCTTCGGGTACATCGGATTCGCCCGCGTCGACGGCATGCTCCTGTGTCCCGAAGAGCTTCCGCGCGATGACCGTGGTGCCGGGTGCGTCGCGCCCGCCCGGGCCGGGAAGCACCTCGACCGCCTCGTCGACGAGCTTTTCGCCGCAGTGATCGCACGTCACCGTGGGTGTGCACGGCTGTCCGCAGGTCTTGTGCACCAGCCGCATCGGGACCCCGTCCACGGCCAAGTGCCGGTCGCCCCAGGCCAGGAGGCTCAGGACGACGCCGTAGAGGTCGCGGCCCGCGTCCGTGAGGTGGTACTCGTGCCGCACGGGGCGCTGTTGGTAGGGCTCCCGGACCACGAGTCCGGCGGCCCGGAGGCGGTCCAGGCGATCGGCCAGGACGTTCGTGGCGATGTCGAGATCGCGACGCAGTTCGTCGAAACGCGCCAACCCCAGGAACAGGTCACGCAGGACCAGCAGCGCCCATGGGTCCGCGATCAGGGCGGCAGTACGGGCCACCGAGCAGGACATGTCCGCGAATCGGTCTTTGTTCACCCAGGTCAGGCTAGTGCCTTGTATTCGGCAAGTCACTGCGCCTACGGTAACTTGCAGACAACAAGTCACTGGTTCGAGGCCGGAGGCCGGCATGTACCACACGATCGTGCGCGCGAAGACGCGAAGGATCTGGGCCCGCATGGCCCGAGGCGACTACCGCGCGGCGGTGGAGACGGCCGCGCCGACGGTGCGTTTTCGCTTCGTCGGGGATGCCGCGCCCGCCGCGGAACTGGTCGGCCGGGACGCGTTCGAACAGTGGTTCGCCGACCTGTACACGCTCCTGCCCGATCTGCGGCTGCGGCTGACCGACGTGGTGGCCAAGGGGTGGCCGTGGAAGACGACGGTCGTGGTCCGGCTGGCCGTCAGCTCGACCCTGGCCGACGGCAGTCGCTACGAGAACGAGGGCATCCAGTGGGTCACCCTGCGGTGGGGCCGCATGGTCGACGACTATGTCCTGGAGGACACGGCCCGCCTCGCCGCCGCGATCGAGCGCCAACGCCGCGCCGTCGCCCAGGGGGCGGCCGGCCGCTGACCGCAGCGGGCGCGGCGGTTGCCGAGAACCCGACCGCCCGTGCGCCACCGACACGCCGGCCGCGCCCGGACTACCGGGGCGCGGCGGTGTCGAGAGCCACCATGGGGTCATGGCCACACGCGGGAAGCCGACTCGCCAGGACGCCGGCATCGACGAGGACACGATCGTCGACGAGTTGTACGGCCTCGCCCCCGACGAGTTCGTCGCCGCCCGCGACGCACGCGCCCACACCGTCCGGACCGCCGGCGACCGGGCCATGGCCGGCCGGATCGGCGACCTGCGGCGCCCCGTCCTGGCGGCCTGGCTCGCGAACCTCCTGGTCCGCGAACACCGCGACGAAATCGACGCCTTCCTCCGACTGGGCACCGCGATGCGCGACGCGCAGGAGCAGCTGCAAGGCCCCGAACTGCGCGAACTCTCCCGCCAACGCCACCGCGTGATCGACGCGCTCCAACACCGGGCCCTCGCCCTCGCCGCCGCCCACGGCCACCCCACCGTCGGCGACACCACCCTCCGCGACCTCCAGGACACCCTGAACACGGCCCTGGCCGACCCCGAAGCCGCGCAACGCCTCGCCGCCGGCCGACTCACCGCCCCACTGCACCCCGAGGGCACCTTCGCCTCCGCGCCGGCAGGCCGAACGACCAAGCAGAGAAAGGCCACTCCGCCCGCCGGAGTCGGGAAGACAGGGGAAGCCACCAGGGCAACCAAGGCCACCAAGGCCACCAAGGACGCGAACGCCCCGAAGGGCGCCGAGTCCGCGAAGGGCAACCACGCGGCCCAAGCGCGCGCCGCCCGCGAACGCGCCCGCAAACAATACGAATCCGAACTCGCCCACGCCCGCACCACCGTCGAGGCCGCGGAGAAGTCCGCCCGAGAGGCGACCCGCACGGCCCGGGAACGCCGTACCGCCGCCGAAAAGGCCCGAGCTCGCCACACCGAAGCCCTCGCCGACGTCGAAGCCCTGGCCACCCGCCTCGACAAGGCCCGCACCACGGCCACCCGCCTCGGCACCGCGGCCGACAAGGCCGAAGCCGAACACGAACGTGCGGACCAGGCGGCCCAAGACGCCTCGACCGCGGCCCGATCAGCCCGCGACAACCTCGACCACGTCACCGCCACGCGCCCCGACTGAGCGCGGATCACCCATCAAGGAATCGCGACAACTCCCCGGCCACGAACCGCGGGTTCTCCTCGACCAGCCAGTGCCCCGCGTTCGGCACGTCCACCGCCCGCACGATGTCCGTCATACGCGGCGCCACCGTGCCCCGGATCGCGTCCAGTTGCCCCTGCGCGGTCATCAGCAGCGTCGGAACCCGCACCGGTGCCGCCGCCACGGTGTCGCGAACGTCCTTCTCCAATGCGCGATAAAGCTCGAAACCGCCCGACAGCACACCGGGCCGGCGATAGGTACGCGCATACTCCTCGACCTCCGCGTCGCTGAACGGGGATCGATCCGAGTTTCCTCCGAACGCCGAGCCCCCGAAGGCGACTTGGGGGTAGAACAGCGCCAAGTACGCTCGGACGTCATTGCCCACGACCGCCTCGGGAACCCGTCGCTGGGAGTGAAACGCGATGTGCCAACTCAGCGTTCGATACGTGGACGCGTCGATCGCGGGGCCGGGCAGCGGCAGATCGAGGTAGCCGAGCCGCGCGGTGTCGCCGGGGAACTGCCCGGCGTACTGGAACGCCACCGCGGCGCCGAAGTCGTGCCCGACGACGCGGGCGTCACGCACGCCGAGCCGATCGGCGATCAGCGTGTGGATGTACCGCGCCAGGGTGGCCTTGTCGTACCCGGTCGGCGATCCGGTGCTGTCGCCCAGTCCGGGCAGGTCCACGGCGTACACGGTGTGGCGCTTGGCGAGTTCCGGCATGATCGGCCACCAGCCGTACCAGGTCTGCGGCCACCCGTGTATCAACACCACCGGCGTACCGCTGCCACCGGTCACATAGTGCATACGGACACCGTCGACATCGGCGAACTCATGCCGAAACGTGCCCTCGAAGCCGCGATCACCGCGAGTCGCGGCGGCGTAGGAGGGCACATCGTCCCCGCTCGACGCCGAACAGCTCGCGAGGCCGACCGTGAGCAGGAGCGCAAGCACGAAGGCCACCACCACCCGCCCGGATCGAAGAAGGCGGCGCGGCAACAACCCTGGTCCGAAATTCATGTATTCCTGCCCTCGGGACGGGGAATCACCAGCCGTCCGCGAAACCGCCCGACGGCACTCGGTGACTAGGGGAAGCGAACGAGCCCGGCAACCACCGGCCCGTTCGACGCACCCCAGCCTCGCCGGCCCACACCACGGCGGCACGAAAACTTGCGGTTATGGCAAGTCCGGCCGATACGAGGGCGGTAACCCCGGTGCGCGATCGTGGTGCCTCCGACCTCGGAAGCGGAGGCACCACGATCGGCGTGGGTCAGGACTGGCGGCGCTCGATGGCGACGGACTGGATGACGATGTCCGTGAGCGGGCGGTCGTTCCGGCCGGTCGGGGCCTTCGCGATGGCGTCGACGACCTCCCGGCCCTCGACCACCTCGCCGAAGATCGTGTGCCGGTTCGTGAGGTGCGACGTCGGGGCGACGGTGATGAAGAACTGGGAGCCGTTGGTTCCCGGTCCGGCATTGGCCATCGCCAACAGGTACGGCCGGTCGAACTGCAGGGCGGGGTGGAATTCGTCCTTGAACTCGTATCCCGGCCCGCCCATACCCGTTCCCTGGGGATCGCCGCCCTGGATCATGAAGCCGCCGATCACCCTATGGAAGATCGTTCCGTTGTACAGCGCTCCCTTGCCGGGCGCACCGGTCGACGGATCACGCCACTGGCGAGTGCCGTCGGCCAG
The DNA here is from genome assembly GCF_042754105.1 of Embleya sp. NPDC059237. NCBI lineage: Bacteria > Bacillati > Actinomycetota > Actinomycetes > Kitasatosporales > Streptomycetaceae > Embleya > Embleya sp. NPDC059237. The sequence continues at coordinate 208,314 of NZ_JBHZAE010000006.1, forward strand.
TCCGACGAAGTTGGCGACGGTTTCCGGCGCGTGCTCGGGAAACAGTCGCACGACGACCTGCCCGAGCGTCGTGTTCAACGTGGCGATCAGTTCTTCGGCCATCGGTATTCCGTCCTTTCGTGCGTACCCCCTGCGGGCCGCCCGCCACATCGAAGCACGCGAACACCCACCGGAGACCCCAGCGACGCCGGAACGACAACGGATTTCCGGCGAAAAGCCCGGGCACCGGCCCGACCCACACCCGAACAACCCACCCACACAAGGCAAATCACTGTTCCCGGCGATGGCCTCCCACGGTGGGGTCGGCGGGTCGGTCGGGTGTCAGTCGTCGCTGGGCTGCGTGAGCCGGGCGAGGGTCAGGACGTTGCCGCCGATGCCCCAACCGCCGTCGGGGACCTCCTCGATGAGGACCAGCGTGGTGGCGCGGGCTCGTTCGCCGTAGATTTCGACATACAGCTCGGTGGTGCGGGTGACGATGGTTTCCTTGGCCTTTTCGTCGAGGGTTCCGGCGGGGATCTTGAAGTTCGCGAACGGCATGGGTTTTCCTTTCGAAGATGGTCTGTCGGGGTTGCCGGGCGGTCAGATGATGCCGCCGTTGGCGCGGATGACCTGGCCGTTGACCCAGTGGCCGGCCGGTGCGGCGAGGAAGGCGACGACCTCGGCGATGTCGGCCGGGGTGCCGAGGCGTTCCAGCGGCGGTTCGGCGGCGAGTCGGGCGATCGTCGCGGCGTCCTTGCCGTCGAGGAACAGGTCGGTGGCGGTGGGACCGGGGGCGACGGCGTTGACCGTCACGTCCCGGCCGCGCAGTTCGCGGGCGAGGATCAGGGTGAGCGCTTCGACCGCGCCCTTGCTCGCGCTGTAGGCGGCGTAGCCGGGGAAGGCCAAGCCGGTGACCGAGGTGGAGAAGGTGACGAACGCGCCGCCGGGGCGCAGGGTACGAGCGGCCTGCCGGGCGACCACGAACGTGCCCCGGATGTTGGTGCGGTGGGCGGCGTCCAGCTCGGTCAGGTCCAGATCCGCGACCGGTGCCAGGTACATGCGTCCCGCGGCGTGCACCACGACGTCGACGCCGCCGAACTCCGACTCGGCGACGGCGAACAGCGCGGCCACCTCGTCCTCGTCGGCGACGTCGGCACGCACGGCCACCGCGCGACCACCGGCGGCGACCACGGCCTCGGCGGCGGCTTCGGCCGCGTCCCGGTTGCCCGCGTACCCGACGACGATGTCGTATCCGTCGGCCGCCAGTCGGTGCACGGTCCCCCGGCCGATGCCGCGTGAGCCACCGGTGACGACGGCGACGCGGGGCCGGGCCGGACCGACGCCCGCCGCGTCCGGCATCGCGGCGTGCTCGGCTTGCCGAGCCGGCATCGGGATCTTCTCGGTTTCCTCGGCGGACATGCGAACTCCTGCGGTGGATGAGGGGAGGGATCGACGAGCCGGCCGCCGCGAGTGCGCTTCGGCGCGGCCGGCTCGCTGCGATCCCAGCCTGGGCCGACGGACCCGGTCCGACCACGGCTGTGTTTACCCTGGGGTCGCCGACCCCTGGATCCCCGTGGCGGCATGTCCGAGGATGGTGGCGTGAACGAGTCCGAGTTGGCCGCATTCCTGAGGACCCGGCGCGATCGGGTCCGGCCCGCCGACGTCGGACTGCCCGTCGGCCCTCGGCGCCGGGTCCCGGGCCTGCGGCGCGAGGAGGTCGCGCAGTTGGCCGGACTCTCCGCCGACTACTACACGGAACTGGAACGCGGCCGCGGCACCCGACCCTCCGCCCAGGTTCTTGCCTCCCTGGCCCGCGCCCTGCGGCTGAACGGCGACGAGCGGGACCACCTGTTCCACCTCGCCGACCGGCCGCTCCCACCGCCGCACGGCCCGGCCGCACACGTACAACCCGCCCTGCTCGGGCTGCTCGACCGGCTCGCCGACACACCCGCGCAGGTCATCACCGACCTGCACGAAACCCTCGTCCAGAACCCGCTCGCGGTCGCCCTGGTCGGACCGGCGCCGGCGCTGCACGGTCCCGCGGCAAGCTTCGTGTACCGCTGGTTCACCGACCCGGGCGCTCGGGCGATCCACCCGCCCGAGGACCATCCCCACCACTCCCGCGTCTTCGTCGCCGACCTGCGCGCGGTCGCCGCACGGCGCGACCGCGACAGTGCGGTCCGACGCATCGTCGCCGTACTGCAACGCCGCAGCGAGGAGTTCGCCGACCTGTGGGACACCGGCGACGTCGGGCTGCGGCGGACGGACCACAAGCGCATCGTGCACCCGACCCTGGGCGTGATCGAACTCGACTGCCACAGCCTCTTCAGCGAAGACGGACGCCAACGCCTGCTGTGGTTCACCGCCCCGTCGGGCACCGAGGGCGCCGCCCGCCTCGAACTGCTGTCGGTCATCGGCAGCGAGGACATGTCCCCGGACGGCTCCGGGGCACCACGACCCTGACCACTCGCCCGCCCGCTCGGCGCCCCTCGGCCCGAGTGCCCGGCGCGCGATACTGGAACCACATCCCACTTCTCCGACACTCGGGGACGGGAGGCGCGTCATGACCGCGCACGACAGCGGTGGGCCGGTCTTCTCCGGCTCGGCCACTGCCTCGTTCACCGCGACCCCGCGCGCGGTCTTCGACCTGGTCACCGACGTGCGTCGGCTGCCGGAATGGAATGCCGCCATCACGAAGGTGCTGGAGCGTCCGGCGATTTTGGAACCGGGAGCGGAGTGGCTGGTCGTGGTCAAGCCGGCCGGCATGCCGTCGTGGCGAAGCCGCTCGCGCCTGACCGCGATCGACGCCGTCCACGGCGTGTTCCGACACCGCTCGGCGACCGACGACGGCAATCCCGGCTACGTCGAGTGGAACTGGCAGGTGGTCGAGGAACCCGCCGCCACCCGGCTGACCGTCGAGTGGACGCTGCATCCGCGGACCTTCTGGCGCAAACACCTGATCGCCCCCTGGCGGGCCCGAGTCCTGCGCACCCGCGAGGTCCCCGACTCGCTGACCGCCCTGCGCCGAGCCCTCAGCACCACCCACGCCTGAATCCGCCCGCCGCACGACCCGTAGCCGAACGGCACCAGTCGGTCACTCGCGGCGGCGGCCGGGGGCGCTCGCCGCCTCCGGCCCCCGCTCCCGTACACGTCAGCCCAATGCCTCCGCCAGCGCCGTCGCGGTCTGGGCGAGCAGCGGTTCGTCGGCCGGCGCCGCGGCGTCGTCCTTCGTGGACAGGACCGCCATCACGATCGGCCCCCGCCCCGGCGGCCGGACGATACCCACGTCGTTGGTGGTGCCGTAGCCCCCGGTGCCGGTCTTGTCCGCGACGACCCAGTCCCCGGGAAGCCCCGCCCGCAGTCGTTTGCCGCCGGTCGTGTTGGCCAGCAGCCATCCGGTCAACCGCTCGCGGTCCCGCGCATCGAGCGCACCGCCCAGCGCGAGCCGGGCGTAGGTCCGGCCGAGCGCACGCGGACTCGACGTATCCGTCACCCGCCCCGGCTCCGCCGAATTCAGCGCGGGCTCCCACCGGTCGAGCCGGGTCACCCCGTCCCCGACGGACCGACAAAAACCGGTCACCGCGCCGGGACCGCCGAGCAGGCGAAGCAGCAGATTCGCCGCCCCGTTGTCGCTGTAGGCAATGGCGGCGGCGCACAGGTCCGCGACGATCATGCCGTCGGCCAGGTTCTCGGGCCGCCCCGTGATCGGCGCATACCCGGCCTCGGTGACGTCCTTCTCGGTGTACCGGATGCGCCTGGCCAGGAACTCCCCGTCCCGATCGAGGTCCCGCAGCACGGCGGCCACCGCGATGGTCTTGAACGACGAACACATCGGGAACAGTTCATCCGCGCGATGGACCACGGTCCGCCCCGAAACCACATCACACGCGAACACCCCGAGCCGTGCCACATGCGCCCGCTCCAGCGCCCGCAACCGCCCGACGACCTCCCGGTCGTCCACACCCCGCGCGACGGCGCTTCCCGCACCCGGAACAACAACGGCAAGGACCCCCGCGGCAACCCCACCGAGAACCCCGCGCCGACTCGGACCGAACTCCACAACCATCTCCCTCGCCTCGAACATCAACCGGCGAACAGGCCGCCGACCTTCCCGCCTGCCCTCCCCCAAGATCCCGCACACCCGAAACCCACTCGCCACCCGACACCGCGGAGGGCCGGGTCTCCCCCTACGGGTCCGCGCCGGGCCCCGCATGCTCACCGTCAACCGTCGATGCGGTACCGCGCCCAGAACGGCGTCAGGTCCCGCGAAGTGGTCGCCCTGGCCGCCTTCTTGAACTCCGCCGTGGTGGAGATTCCGTACCGGTGGGCGGTGGCATAGTCGCGCAGCAGGATCTCCATCGCGGGTTCGCCGATCAGCCGTCGCAGTTCGTGCAGCGCGCACTTCCCGTAGTCGTAGACCACCGTCTCGTAACGTGTCGGGTGCGCGTCCCAGTACCGCATCGAGTTGGTGATCCGCTCCGTCGACGCAGCCCAGGAGAGTTCGCTCCCGCACCCCTCCCCCGTCTTCCCGAGCGCGAGGTCGGTCGCGTATTCGGCGAACGACTCGTCGAGCCACGGGCCGCCGTACTCGTCGTTGCCGACGATCCCGTACCACCACTGGTGGGCCAGTTCGTGTACGAGCGCCGTGGGCCGCACGCGGTCCAGGACGAAGCCCGGATACTCCATGCCGCTGAACCACAGATCGTCGTCCAGGACCACGTCCAGCTCGGTGTACGGGTACGCGCCGAAGCGCCCGGCATGGGCGTCGACGGCCGCCCGCGCGACGTCCAACATGGCCCGAACATCGGCCGGTTCGATGCCGCCGTCCGCGTACACGTTGATCTCGACGCCGGTCGAGGAGGTCCCGGAGATCCCGGTGAACGGCCCCGCCGCCCAGGCGAAGTCCCGCACGTCGCGGGCCGTCGCGGTGGTGACCGTGCGCCCGGGTGCGCCCGGACGGTCGACCGAGGTGCCGGTGGCCGGTACCCGCAGGTTCGACGGGTGGTCGAGCGTGACGTCGAAGTCGGCGGCGAGCGAGTAGAAGGACTCGCCCGTGTTCGTGTACGGGTCCAGGTGCCGGCCCGTCCCGTCCCGAACCGCCAGCACCGGCAGCGCGTTGCCGACGAAGGCGTGGTCGCCGTCGTGGCCGAACCGGTCGATACCGGCCGGGACCCGGATCCGCAGCCGGAAGCCGATCGTGGCGCCCTCCCCGCGACGCAGCGGCCTGCCCAACTCGATCCGCAGGGCCGTGCAGCCGACCGACAGGCCCGCCGGGACACCACCGGTGACCTCGAAGACCTCGATCGGTGGCGCGGAACACGTACCGTGCGCGTTGCCCCACAACCGCAGGTACACCTCACCCAGCGGAGCGGCCGACACGTTGGTGAATCCCACCCGCTCGTGACCGGTCCACCCGCTCCCCGAGGCGTCACCGGCCAACTCGACCGTGTAGCGGGGCGCCGCCGGGGTGCGCACCGCCTCCGCCCGCGCCGCCGGGAACGCTCGTGCCCCATCCGGGCGCACCGACCCGGAGCCGGCCATGCCCCCCGCGACGAACGTGGCCAAGGCGGCGAGCGCGGCCACGGCGATTCTCATCGAACCCCCGTCCCCATAGTGATCCCCATCCCGTCCCCGTCCCCGTCCGATCGGCCACGTGCGGAGGCGGGTGGCCGGGCCTGCGCCCGACCACCCGCCGATGCGGCAACGCGCCGGTCAGCTCTCGCCCTTGCCGGTGCGCTCGCGGTGCCGGGTCACCGCCCGGTGCAGCGCCGCGTCGACTTCGGGCAGGTATTCCGCGATGTCCCGGCCCTGCGCGTACTCCACGTACTCCACCGTGGCCACGGTGTGCAGCCCCTGGACGAGGAACGTGTACTCCCGTCCCTCCTCCAACATCAGCACGATGGGCTTGTCGAAGGCGCTGGCCCAGCCCATCTCGATGTGGGTACCCGGGGAAGCCGGGAAGCCCGGGAGCGCGACGAAGACGTCGGCCTTGCGGATCTCGTCCTGGTCGAGGCCGGTGCACTGGTCCGGGCGCATCAGCTCGGCGCCCCACGCCTCGCGGCGGTGCGCGTTGTGCACGGCGAGTCCGCGTGCCTCGAAGTGTCGGATCAGGATGTCGAAGGGCGCCCGTGCGTGCTCCGGCATCTCGCCGGTGGCCGGGTCCAGGAGTTGGATGAACGGCCCGGCCAGGAACAGCGAACTCACGTCGAGGCCGCACAGTCGGTCGGTCGAGGGGGCGATGGTCATGCGGCTGCCTCCGGAATGAGATCGTGGGAACGGAACGGCGTGGTCAGGTCTTGCGGAAACACTGGATGTACGCCTGACCGCTGGTGCCGTACGTGTACTCGGTGCCCTCGTACGCCTGGTACGGATGCGACTCGACCCGGATGCTGCGGAAGTGCGGCAGGTATTGCCACCGCAGTTCCGGCCGGGTACTGAAGAAGGGGATGAACACCCCGCCGGGGCGCAGCGCTCGAACGACCTCGGGCATGGTCCTCGCCCACAGCGCCTCGTCCTTCCACACCTCCATGTCCAGGGCGGGGTCGAAGAACATGCCGTCGATGCTCTCCGACGGCAGTTCGAAGACACGTTGAAAGAAGTCGCCGCGCTCGATGGCGAGGTTGTCGGGCAGCGTCGGGTGCTTGCTTCGGAACAACTCCTCGACCTCGTCGAAGAGTTCAAGCACGGTGTGGCTGCGGGTGGCCGGATTGCCGGCGATCCGCAGCGCGGACAGCCCCAGACCGAGGCCGACTTCGTAGAAGTCCCGGCCGTATTCGCACAACATGTCGGCACTGGCCCACATCAGGTCGCGCTCCCAGGCCTGCATGGCCTGTTCGCCGCCGATGCTCAGGGTCAGCTCGCCGTTCTGCTCGACGAGTTCGATCTCGGGCTTGTCTCGGGTTTCCATGGCATCCGTCCTTTGTGATGACGTGGGAATGGGGTTCGGGGCGGATCCTCAGGTCCGGCGCGGCACGACCCCGAAATGGCGGCGTGCCGTCGAGACGGCGAGGTCCTGCACGGCGAAGACCGTGAAGTAGTAGGCCTGCGGCGCGGTTTCGGCGGCGAACCGGACCCGGAAGGCGACGTCCTGGGGGCGGTCGTCCACGGCCCGGATCCGGACGGTGGCCGGTACCACGGTCGTGTCCTCACGCAGGTACGTGGGCACGAACAGGCCCAGTCGCACCGGTCCCGGCCGGGCGGCCGTGAGCACCGCACGCACCTCCAACTCCCCACCCTGCGCCACCTCGTCGGCCGCGTACGCCAGCAGGGACGGCGCCTCGGGCACCCGGAAGGTGACGTCGCCGCACCGCATGCAGACCGCGCAGATCGTGTCCGAGACGTGCGGGAGCAATCCGCGCCGGGTGAACTCCTGGGCGGGGCGCCCGCAGTGGCAGGTCACCTCGCGCACCTGCGGATCGAGCGAGCTGCGGTCGCCGAAGTGCGCCGGGTAGCTCATGATCTCGTTCTCGGGGTTCGCCACGACCTGTTCGGTGATCACGTGGTCGAGCGACTGGAGGTCGGCCGTGAGCGAGGAGCGGATCTCCTCGGGCGACTGGTCGGCGAGATGCGTCGGCCGGGCGAGCCACAGGTCCACCTTGCGCGCGAGCTTGACCAGCCTCGGGCGCAACGCGTGGTTGTGCGGCAGCAGTTCCGAGGTGAGCAGGGTGGTCAGGCGTCGTCCGGCGGTGAGCACGAGCGGGTCGGGGCGGTGCTCGGAAGGGGTCGGCGCGGGCATGTCCCGGGGGGTACGGGGCAGCCCGAAACGCATGAACGCCGGGTAGGGGTGTGAGCCGGCGAGGCCGGCGTTCAGGGTGTCCACGGAGTCCGCGCCGGCCAGGGCCGCGCGCATCCAAGCGACGTTCTCCGGCCGATCGGAGTCGTGCACGGAGACGGCGGAGACGATCGTGCGGGCCGGTCCGTCGAGGGCGTTGAGCAGCAGCTGATACCGGGGGTCGTACAGCGCGAGGTCGGCCAGCGGGCCGCTGTTGCAGGCGCTGAGCACCACCTCGGCCGCCTCCACGCGGTTGAGCGGGACCAGCTTGTCCTCGGGCTTGTAGCAGGGCAGCCCGTACGCGCAGCGCGGCCCGAGCAGGCCGGCCCGGGGCGGGACGGCCGCGTTCAGGCCGCAGATCGTGAACTCGCCGAGGTTGACGCTGTCGTCCTTGCCGTGTCCCTGGAACGCCACCCGATGCCAGCGCGTGCCCAGGATCTCGGCCTGAATGTCGACGCGTTCGAAGTCGCGGTCGTCGAACACCCGGACCCCGGAGGGGTGCGGCGGGCGGTCGGTGTCGGTGAACAGGCCGATCGCGTCGACCCCGGCGGCCGGTGTCGAGGTGTACTGCTTGGCCACGTTCCAGGCCACCGAGGCCGCGTCGCGTCCGCTCAGCAGGGTGAGGCCGGGCTCGCGGCCGCGATAGGTGGTCAGCAGCAGGCCGCGGATCGGGTCCAGGTTGAGCCGGTCGTAGCAGCCGACGAGCAGCAGCGTTCCGGGGTGTCGACGCCGGAACGCCTCGGCCGTGCCGCAGAGTTCGTGCTCGGTCACCCAGGTGCGGGCGAGCGGGCGGGCGAGCGCGGGCAGACCGTCGGGCAGGTCCTCCGCCCCGAGCAGGATGCCCACGTCGAGGGGTTCGGGGAGGGCGATCCCGGCGTACAGGCGCGAGGCCAGTTCGACGGCGTGCGCCAGGTCCGGGCGTTCGGCGCACGCCACGGGTACGGGGGTGTGCGCGGGCGCGGCCAGGAACTCGGCCACCGCCTGCGGCAGTCGGTCGAAGTCGACCACGGTGAACAGCGCGCCGGCGGGCGTCGGATCCGGGCGGTCGGGTGCTGCGGCGACAACGGGAGCGTTCATGACGGGTGACCTCGTGTGTGATGTGGATTGGCCCGGTCGGGCACGGGGCGAACCGGGTGGGGCGGACGGGACTTCGCCGGCGGTCGGCGGCCATCGCGGGGCCGGAGCGGTCGAAGGAGGCGGTCAAGTCGCGCACTGCACCGGGAGCGCGGCCTCGGGGACGAGCACCCTGCGTCCCGCGAAAGCCAGTCCCGCGCCCACCAGGGCCACGCCGAACGCGACCGTGAACACACCGCGTGGGCCGATCGGGTCCATCAGCAGACCACCGACCTGTTGACCCACCGCGTCCCCCAGGACCGTTGCCAGCGACGCCCACGTGAACGCCTGTGCCAGCAGCCGCGGGTCCGCGAGGGCGCCGACGAGGGTCATCTCGCCGGCCGACACCAGGGCCATCGGCATGCTCCCGACGACCAGGGCGATGCCCAGGGTCACCGGGGAGGTGGTGGGCACGGTCAGCCCCGTACCGATCGCGTACGCGAGCACCAGCCGGGGGAAGCGCACATGCATCGCGACCCGCGACGGGGCGCGCCCCAGCCACAGCGCGCCCAGTGCGCTGCCGACCCCCCAGCAGGCGTACACGACTCCCGTGCCGTCGCTCGATCCGTGCGCGGACACCGAGGCCGGAATGGCCAGCGTCATCAGGCCGATCGGGACGGCACTCGCCGCCATCACGCCCATCAGCACGAGCATCGGCGGATCGCGCAAGGGGTGGCGCGGCGCGGCGCGGGCGTCGGCCCCCTCCGAGCCGGGATCGGCCACCGCTTCCGGGTTGGTGGGCACGCGCACGCAGGCCAGGCCGAGGGCGCCCGCGCCGCCGACGACGGCGACCACGGTCAGCGCCGCTCCGGCGGAGCCGCACACCATCAGGGCCGCGAGCATCAACGGTGCACCGATGACCAGGATCTCGGTGAGCAGGGCCTCCCACAGGTAGGCGGTCTCCCGTTGCGCGTCGTCGAGCGGCATGCGCGCCCACAGCGCCCGCATGCACGCGTTCGTCGGCGGCAGCGCGATGCCCGAGGCGACGGCCAGGACGGGCTGCGCCCAGGAGCCGGGTCGGGTGGCCCACACCAGCGCGGCGAGCGTGGCCGGATAGGCGAGGCCGGTCACGATCAGCACGCCTCGGCGGCCGTCGCGGTCGAGCAGGCGGGCGATCAGCGGACTGCCGAGGGCCATGCCGACCGTGTACAGCGCGGCGATCAGCCCGGCCTGCGGGTAACTCCCGCCCTGCTCGCGGATCGTCAGCACCATGGCCAGCGACATCAGGTAGACGGGCAGCCGGGCGACGACACTCCACCAGGCCACGCCGGCGACGCCGGGGCGGGTGAGCAGGGCACGGAAGCGGGTGAACAGCCCGCCGCCGGGCCCGGAGGCCGCCGCCGGCGCCGAGTTCGCGGCGGCCGGGCCCGGGTCGACCACGGATCCGGCGTCGGTCCCGGTCTCGGTGTCGGTGTCGGTGTCCTCGCGACGCGGAGCGGCGGTCATCCGGACACCGGATCGGGTTCGCGGACCGGGGCCACCTCGATCGTGAAGGCGTCCAGGACCGCCCGCATACGCCGTTCGACCTGCCCGATCGACTCGCCCACGACGTGGACGTGTCCCGAGGCGTTGTGCGACGCGCGGCGGGCCGTCACCGTGTCGCCGACCCCGGCCCGCACGACCGCGTCGACCACGCCGGGCAGGCGCAGGAGTTCGTCCGCCGAGGTGACCCGGCGTACCGTTCCCGATCCGGGCAGCGGCAGCAGCAGATCGCCGGCGCACCGGCGTTCGCGGTAGTCCAGGCGGGGGCGGCGGCCAAGGTACACGTCCAGCGTGGCCGCGAAGACGTCGAATCCGTAGGCGTGTCCGTGGTTGGCGGGGATCTCGCAGCCGGCCAACCGGATCCCGATCTCGCCGGCGTAGACCTGCCCGTCGACCACGAAGAACTCCATGTGGGCGTATCCGTGGTCGATGCCCATGCCGGTGACGATGCGCTGGAGCAGGGCGGGCAGGTCCACGGCCGGGCCCTCGTCCGTACCGACGCTGATGTTGGCGTTCATCGCGCCGTCGACGATGGCCAGCGGGCGGTAGGGCATCGCGCTGGGCCAGGCGCTCAGTACCTCGCCCTCGTGGATGAGCGCGCACACCTCCCATTCGGTGCCGCCGAGGTACTGCTCGACCATGAAGTCGCGGGCGGTGAGGTCGATGTCGCGCACCGCGTCCCGGTCGCGCAGCAGGTGGGTGTCGACGCACGCGAACGAGTCCACCGGCTTGAGCACGAGCGGCCATCCGTGTTCCGCGGCGAACCGCTCCACGTCCGCCGCCGACCGCACGTGGCCGAAGGCGGCGGTGCGCAGGCCGAGTTCGCGGAACCGCCGCTTCATCGCGGCCTTGTCACGCACCCAGGCCACCTGGTGTTCGCCGAGGTGGGGCAGTCCGGCCAGGGCGGCGAAGCGCTGTGCGACGTGCTGGCGCGGCTCGGAGGGGTTGCAGAAGCGGGTGGGCGGTGTGGGCAGTTCGGCGGCCCACTCCCGGTAGCGCCGGGCCTCCTCCGCCAGGGGCACACCTTCGCGAACCCAGAACGCCGGCAGGTGCGCGGTCTCGCTCAGGTAGTCCTCGCGCAGATCGCCACGCAACTCGGCGAACCGCAGCAGGACCAGGCCATCGGGCAACGCCCGTGCCGCGTAGCGGGTGAACGACGAGGCACGATCGTCCACCATCAGCAACACGGGCGCCCGCCCCGCGCTCACACCGCCTCCAGGACGCGCCGGATCGCCTTGACCGCGGCGACCTGTTCCGCCTCCGGCAATTCCGGCGCCAGCGGTACGCACAGCGTGCGGTCCAATCGATCGCGGGTACGCGCGAATCCGTCGTGGCTGAGCATGAGCGAGCCCTCGGGGGCGTGGTTCCACGGGAAGCCGTCGGCGTAGAGCGAGCGGCGGCCGGTGAGTACCGGGTGCTCCGGCAACAGGTACTTGTTCAGCGTCCAGTTGGCGATGCCCTCGGCGGTCAGCGCGGCCACGGCGGCGTCGCGCAGCGCGCGGTCGCGGCAGCGAAAGCGCAGGCTGACCTTTGCGTCGCCCGCCGCGCGCGGCCGTACCTCCAGGTCCGCCCGGTCCGGCAGGTCCGCCATCGCGATGGCGTACATGCGCTCCAGCCCCTCGAGGAGTTCGTCGAGGTGGCGGAACTGCTGGCACTGGACCGCGGCGACCTGCTCGCCGGTGACGAAGTTCTCCCCGTAGTAGGCGTCTTCGTTCCAGGTGGGATAACGCCCGGGCACCCGCGCCGAGCCGTGGTCGTGGTAGCAGCGCATCGCCGCCCACGCCTGCTCGTCGTTGCTGATCACCAACCCGCCCTCGCCCGAGGTGAGCACCTTGTTGTGGTGGAAGCTGAAGGTCCCCGCGTAGCCCGCGGTCCCCACCGAACGGCCGTCCGGGAAGCGGGCGCCGAGGGACTGGGCACAGTCCTCGATCAGATACGGCACTCCCTTGGGCAGCGTGGCCACCGCGCCCTCCATGTGGGCCACGATCACCCGTTCGGCGTCGGACGGCAGCAGCGTGGGGTCCAGCGACAACGAGTCGTCGGCGTCGACCAGTACCGGGATCAGCCCGCAGGACAACACGGCGCCGGCCACCGCCACGAACGTGACGGCCGGCATGTACACCCGGTCGCCGATGCGCGGGCGGGTGGCGATCAGCGCGAGTCGCAGCGCCTCGGTGCAGTTGTGTACGGCCAACGTGTGAGCCACGCCCAGGCGTTCGCAGGTGACCCGCTCCAACCGCGAGGCCATGCTCTCGGTTTCGGTCTGGTAGCGGAACAACACCTGGTGGTCGATCACCTCCCGCAGTTCCGTCATGTCGGACCAGTCGAGCCAGTTCGCGCCGTAGGGCAGGAAACGTTGTCCCAGTCGCTTGTCCAGGGTCATCGCGTGTCCGCCTCCGTGATCGGGTACACCGCGTTGTCGACGAGCATTTCCTCGCCCTTGTGGTTGCGCAGGCGCAGGCCGTCGGGGGTGACGGTGAAGTAGGGCCGCGCGATGGGGATCTTGCCGAGGCGGGTGGTCAGCACGTACTGCGGCACCCCGAAGCCGGTGATGTGGCCCTGGAGGCCCTCCATGATCTCCCAGCCCTTGGCCACGGAGGTCATGAAGTGCGAGACGCCGGTGACGTTGTCGCAGTGGTACAGGTAGTACGGGCGGACCCGGATACGCAGCAGTTCCGTCATCAGCGTGCGCATGGTCGCGACGTCGTCGTTGATCCCGCGCAGCAGCACGGTCTGGTTCCCCACCGGGATGCCGTGGCGCAACATGCGGTCCACCGCCGCGCTCGCCTCCGGGGTGATCTCCTTGGGGTGGTTGAAGTGGGTGTTGACCCATACCGGGTGATACCGGGCCAGCATCTCGCACAGTTCGTCGGTGATGCGCTGCGGCAACAACACGGGGAATCGACTGCCGATCCGGATGATCTCCACGCTCGGGATCGCCCGCAGTCCCGCGATGATCTCCTCGAGTTTGCCGTCCCGATAGGACAGCGGATCCCCGCCGGTCAGCAACACGTCGCGGATCTCCGGGTGTTCGGCGATGTAGCGCAGATCCTCGTCGAAGGACTCGCCCTCGTCGTCGCGGAAGTAGGTGCCGTTGACGTCGGTGGTGTGGAACTTGCGCGTGCAGTGCCGGCAGTACACCGGGCATGCCTCGGTGACCAGCAGGATGACCCGGTCCGGATACTTGTGCACGACACGATTGGTCTTGCGGTAGAACGTGTCGCCGACGGGGTCGACCTCCGCGCCGGAGAACTCGACCAGTTCGCCGCCGGCGGGCACGGCCTGTTGCCGTACGGGACAGAGCGGGTCGTCGGGATCCATCAGCGAGGCGTAGTAGGGCGTGATGCTCCAGCGATATCGCCCCGCCACTCCGGCGATCGCCTGCTCCTCCTCGGGAGTGAGGTTGATCCACTGCCGGGCCTTGTCGACGTTGGTGATGCGTCGACGCATGTGCCAGTGCCAGTCGTTCCAGTCCGAGTCGGGGACATCGGGGCGCACGATCGTGGCGGCCTGGGTGTCGGTGTCGAGGGGGATGGCGGACATGGCGGCTCCAGGGTTGACGGACCTTCGGCGACGCGAGGCGTGCGGTCGGGTGCGCGGGGCGGGGCCCGGCCGGTGGTGGTGACGCGGGCGCTCAGCGGGGGCGGTGCGGCCGGGTGGAGACCCGGCGGAAAACCCGGTCGGGTACCGGGCTGCTCACAATGGTGCGAGCGCGAGTTGGCGGAGTGTGCGGGCGACGCGTTGCGCGCCGCGCAGATCGTCCGGTTCGGGGTCGAGTAGGTCCCAAGGCACGGCGCCGTCGGACGATTCCCATACGGAGTCGTGCTCGGGATCCTCGACGAGCGGAATGGGGAGCAACCGCCGCATCCGCGTGGCCAGATCGCGCTGGGCCTCGCCCAGGGCGGGCAGGAACGCGAGCGGCGCACGCCGGGCCCGGGCCAGGGCGACGGCGCCCAACGTCGGTGCGGCCAGCAAGACTTCGGCCTCGGCGTGCAACGCGTCCACGTCCACATCGACCGCGCGGCTCACCCGCACCCGCCGGTCGTCGCCGAGACCGGCCAGCGCAGCGCGGATCGGCTTCAGCCGCGTATCGCAGACCACGTCGCATCGACCGGTCCGGCGCAGCGCCGCCCGAACCAGCGCGGGCACCGTCTCGGCGGCGAAGGTGTCCGCCTCGGCGGCCGGCACCTCCCACGCCGACAACAGCAGCAGGGTTCCGCCGCGTTGCCGCCCGCGCGCCGACCGGGCGGGCGCGAGCAGGCCGGTGGGTCGGGCCTCGCCGGCGCCGGGCGCGGAGTCGGGCAACCATCCGGGCCGATGGACCCGATGCAGCACTCCGTCGACGCGCGCGGGTGGGTCGCCCGGGGGCCGGTGACCCGACGTCAGGTGTACGACCGGCACGCCGGACGCGCGGAGTCGGCCCGTGGCGTCCTCGTCGTCGCAGACCAACACCACGTCCGGCCACGGCTCGTCGGGGGCCTCCCGTACCGGCCGCAGGTCCCCGAGATGGGCGGCGATCCGGCGCCGGGCGAGCAGCGAGTCCAGGTGCTCGTCGCGGGAGACCAGCAGGATCCGCCGCGCGGACTCGGCGGACGGTGCCGCGGAGCCCGGCCCGGGATCCTCGCCGGCCGTTCGTCGCGCGTCGGCTCCTTCCCGGGGAGTCAGTACTGCCATGCCGTCACCGACCCCAGCCGGGCGACGTCGTCGCTGTAGCCGGCCGCCGTGGTGGAACAGCCGTTGCACACCAGGGGCCCGCGTTCGCGGTAGAAGTCGGCGTGCGCACGGAACGCCGGGGTGTCCAGGTCGATCACACCCGCTTCGCGCAGCGGCGCGCCGCCCGGCCCGTCGTCCCCTTCGCGGTGCGGGATGCAGCTGCACGCGTACATCCGCCCGTACTTGCCGTCGATGTAGATGACGTCGTCGGCGACGTGGCACTGCGGCAGCGACGCGCGCGGGGTGACGGATTCGGCGAAGTAGCGTTCCTGTTCCGCAGGTTCGTCACCGTAGAAACGTTTGCCCATCGGCACGAGCAGCACGTTCGGGTCCGCGTCGTAGACGCGGTCGCAGACGCGGCGCACGTCGTCGGGGTCGGGATAGGTGATGCTGCGGTCCAGTTTCAGCGCGGACAACTCCCACTGTCGCACTCCGGCTCGCGTCAACACCTCCTGGAGCAGCGGCATTTCGTGGTAGTTGTGTGGTCCGACCACGGTGTTGACCCGGGGCAGGACGCCGAGGTCGGCGGCGGCGCGCAGTCCGCGCAGCCCGCTGTCGAACATGCCTGGCGATCGGCGATAGACGTCGTGCGTCGCGGCGGACGCCCCGTCGAGGCTGACGATCACCTGGGCCAGGCCCGCCTCGGCCAGCCGCTCGGCCATCCTGGGCAACATCGAGCCGTTGGTGATCAGGGACATCTTCATACCGGCCGCCGCGCCGGAACGCACCAGGTCCACCACGTCCGGGTGCATGAGGGGTTCGCCGCCGGTGAAGCGCACATAGGCCACGCCGGCCGCGCGGGCTTTCGGCAACAGGTCGGCGAAGTCCTCGCGCGAAAAGCGGAATGTGTCGCGCGACAACGCGAAGTCGCACATGAAACAGTCGGCGTTGCAGGCTTCCAGAATCCGGATGAACAGATAACGATGACGCTCACGCACAGGGGACCCCTTCGGGCCGGTCGGAGGCGGGGCGGGCATGGGTGTGGCGGGGCGGGACGACATGAGGGTGTGCGGCGGTCAGGCGGCGCGGGGTACGCCCGGCAGGAGCGCGAGCAGGGCGTCGGCCACGTCCGCGGCCCCGTCGACACCGACGGTCGCGGTCAGCGCGCCCCAGTCGTCGGCCCCGGCGGCGGCGCCGCGCAGCGCGGTCAGGATGGCGTCGCGCAACACGACGGTCGTGCTCCGGACCGCCGTGTCCGCGCCCGCCGCGGCGATTCCGGCATAGATTCGCTCCAGGGCGTGGTCCTCGCCGCGAGTGCGCAGCGACAGCGCCTCCTCTTCGGCGAACACCGCCTTGGGCCAGGTGATTCGGGTCTTCGTACCGATCGCGCGGCTGTGGAAACGGCCGTTGAAGATCTGGCTGAGGTTCTGTGGCGGCAGGCACAGCGTGGGGACGCGCAGCCGGCCGGCTTCGAGAAGGGTGGTCAGGCCCGGGGAGGTCAGCAGCACGTCGCAGCCGGCGAGCCGATCCAGGAACTCGCCGTGTGCGAGCGCGCCCGTGCTCACGTGTGGCGGAGTGATCGACGCGTCCACGAGGCGTCCGGCGAGGTCGGCCGGCAGGTTGCCGGCGAGGTGTACCTCGTGCACCCCGTGGGCGGCGAGCGCTTCCAGGACAGCGGGAACGACGATGCGCGGATAGGCGGTCCAGTCGGCGAGCCGAGGTGCGCGCAGGCCGCCGAGACTGACCAGGGCGGTGCGGTGGGGACCGGCGGCGGAGGCCGCCCGCTCGGCGCGGGGCGGGGTGCCGACGACGGCGCCCACCCAGCGCAGCGCTCGCACGGATGCCAGCACGTCCCGGCATTCGGCGGGCAGTTCGACGCACCTCTGCGCGCAGTAGACCGTCGCCTCCAGGGGCAGCGCCACCCGGTCCCCCTCGCCCCACATGAACGGCAGGCTGTCCACGAACACGGTCGGTACGCCGGCTGCCTCCGTCGCCTTGGCGACGGCACCGTCCAGGACGACGACCGCGGCCACCGCCGCTTCCGCGCCGGTGACGGCGGTGACGGCTTCGGGTACGTCCTCGGCGTCGTCCGGCAGGTCGTACCAGCGCTCGATGGCGTGTTCGGACAACACGGGCCGGCCGAGCCCGGAGGCCAGGCCGACGAATCGCAGCGGCACCGCCGTGCGTTCGCGCAAGGCCGCGAGGATCGCGCCGAGTTTCCCCGAGCTGCCCCAGCCGAATTCTGCTCCGGAGACGATTACGGTTCGTGTACTGGAATCAGTGCGCAATTGAATCCGTCTCGACTTCCCGGTCGGCGGGTTGGCGACATCAATGTAGGTCGCCACCCCGGAGCCATGCAACCAGTTAGTCGAGATTCGCCCGTATGCAGGAATGATATTTCCATCGGGAATTCAACGTTCCGAGAATACGGATCGCTTATATGAGAATCGGCATCGTTTGATTCGACAACGGCTCGCCCACGGGCCGACTCCTGCGAACCCCGCCGGTTCGCCCGTCACGCCCCGGCCGCCTGTCACCTGCCGCCCGGCCTTGTTGGCAAGGTGGTCAACAGCTTATTATCCATCTTGCCAATAGGAGGGTCATGACCGGACGACGCAGGCGCACGCCCGAGCAGGCGCGGGAGGAGATCCTGGAAGCCGCCACCGAACTCATCGCGCAACACGGCCCGGACGGTGTGGGGTTGCGCCGGGTCGCGGAGGCGGTCGGCGTGACGCACGGACTGGTGACGCACTACTTCGGCACCTACCGGGCGCTGGTACGGGCCGTCCTGCAACGCGAGAACGAGCGCAAACGCGAACTGGTCCGCGAACGTATGCGCGCCGACGGGGGCGTGCCCTTCGCGGGCGGCATGACGCGGGTCCTGTTCGACATCGTCGCGGACGAGCGCTACGTACGGCTGTGGGCCTGGTCCCAACTGCACGACTGGGACGTCGAGACGCCCGGGGCGAACCTCTCCAAACTGGTCGACGCCGTGGAGGAGGGGGTACGCAGCGTGCTCCCCCCGCCCCGGGGACCGGATCGGGCCCGGATCGAGATGGTCGTCCTCCTGGCCCTGTCCGGCTCCTACGGCTATGCGATGGGCCGACGGTATTGGCTCACCGACCTCGGCCGTGATCCCGACGACCCGGGCCACGACGAGGCCTTCCGCGCCGCCCTGTCCGCAGTCCTCGCCACCCACCTCGAAGGATGACGCCATGACCGCCGACCCCGGACACCCCGACCCCCAACGGCACCTTGCGACCGACCCGAAGCAGGTGGTCCTCGCCGACGACGTCGATCGATACCGGGCCGAGGAACGCCTGCGCAGCGCCGTCGAGAACGGCCGGCTCGCCGTGGACCGACTGGGGCCCCGGCTCGACGAGGTACACGCGGCGCGCACCTGCGCCGAACTGGAGGCCGCCTGCCGCGGCCTCCCCGAACCGGGCCCCCGGGACACACTCGTGGTGGACCGTGCGCCGACCTCCGGCCGCTTCGTATCCGGGATTTTCAGCGGCTTCGAACGCAAGGGCGAGTGGGTCGTCCCGTCGCGCCTGACCGTCTGGTCGATGTGGGGCGGCGGCCGACTGGATCTGTCCGAGGCCCGCTTCGGCAGCCGGGACACCGAGATCCGGGCCGTCTCGCTCTGGGGCGGCACCAGGATCCTGGTGCCGGACGACATCGAGGTCGAGGTCAGGGGGTTCGGCCTGTTCGGCGTCGTGGACAAACGAGTTGCCCGCAAGCTCGACAAGCCCGGCACACCACGCGTCGTGATCAGGGGCTTCGCCCTCTTCGGCGCCGTCGTGACCCGGAACAAGCAGACCCCCGGATCATCCCCGAAGAGCTGATCCGGCGAACCCTTCGTCCCCCCTGCCTCGGACCCAACCACCGTTCCCCGAGCGGGAGTTCACCATCGCGTGGCTGCATCGAAAGGCGAATGGGGGTGGCTAGGCGACCCGGGTGGATGTGTGGTCGTCATCGGGCAGGTGGATGTCGTCGACGGCCACGTTCACCTCGACCACTTCCAGGCCGGTCATGCGCTCGACCGTGGCGATGACGTTCCCGCGCACCGCCTGACCCAGTTCGGCGATCGGGACGCCGTACTCCACCACCAGGTTCAGGTCGAGGGCGCACTGGCGCTCGCCGACCTCCACGCTCACCCCGTGCGCCACATTCGCCCGACCGCCCGGCACCCGCCGGCGCACCGCGTCCAGCGCTCGCGCCACCGAGCCGCCCAGGGCGTGCACACCTTCGATCTCCCGGGCGGCCACACCGGTGATCTTCGCAATCACGCCGTCGGCGATCGCGGTGCGACCGCGCGTGCCCGCGGCCGTCGGCTCCACCGTTTGCGGCAAGCGGTCCGGCCCGCCCGGCGCGAGTCGCGCGCCGTCGGCGACCTCGGGCGCCACCGCCACCGTATCCGTCACGTTCTTCGACTCAGGCATCACACGCGACCCTTCTTCGGCTACGGCCAGGGCTACGGCTGCGGGTTCGGACCTCGGTTCGTGCCCGCCGGCCACAGCCTCCGTGACCGGCCGTCTGCCCGCGCCGGGCACACTCATTCCTGCCGGCGCGCCCCGGCCTACATGGCGACCCACGGAACGCTGCCCGTGTTCCCCGTACGGCCGTTCTCGGTGCAGTGCGCCGGCGGCGTGGCGCCGTACACGTACTGGATGAAGTCGCGCAGGTCGTTGCGCCAGTAGTCCCAGCCGTGTTCACCGGGACCGGTGCAGTAGCGCGGCGTGAACGACGTACCGATGACCGCGCGCAGTTGGTCGTTCCACGTCTTGATGTCCGACTCCCCCTGCCCGCTGGGCAACCCCTGGCCGTTCGCGCCACCGGAGTACATCGCGAACTTGCCCGAACTGCCCGTGTAGTCCGCGTACTTGCCCGCCGCGGCCAGGCCCACCGGGGTGATCGCCGGCCAGTTCGCCTGGGGCCCGTAGACGGCCTCGGCGCGCTCCAACGGGGTTCCGAACACACGGTAGTTCGCATCGATCAGCCCGTTCCAGGAGGTCGCCGCGCCGTAGCCGAGTATCGAGTCGGCCACCCGGTTCAACGCCCGGTCGTCCGCGAGCGTGGTGCCGCCCGAGAAGGCCCCTACCGCCGAGAACCGGTCCCGCAGATCGGCGGCATAGCGCAGCGCGCCGAGTCCGCCCATCGACACACCCGCGATCGCGCGTCCCGAACGGTTGTCGATCGTGTTGAAGTTCGCGTCGATCCAGGGCACCAACTGCCGCATGTGGAACGTCTCCCACATCGGCGCGAAGTTGCCCTGGGTGTGTCCGGCCCAGTCGGTGTACCACCCGGCCTTGCCGCCCTCGGGCATGACCACGATGCCCTTGAAGGTTCGCCGGTCGATCGTGTTCAGCACGTCGCCCGCGTCCGACTCGGACCACTGCTCGAAGTCGCCGAACCCGCCGTGCAGCAGGTACAACACCGGATACCTCTTGGCGGGATCGGTCGCGTAGTCGTCCGGCAGCCAGATCCGCACCTTGACCGGCACGGTGACCGGGTCGATCGACGGCGTACCGCCGCGCGCCTGCATGATCGCCGAGGTGGTCATCGTGGCGTCGTACATTTTGCGGTCGCTGAGCAGGTTCGAGTTCGTCCACTGGGTGAGCGTGATGCCGTGCGAGTTCGCCGCCGGCAGCGGCGGTGCGGGCGGCGGCGGGAACGCCTGCGCCTGGGTGGGCACGCCCACCACGGCCGCGATCAACGCCGCCGCGACCGCGCACACCATCGCCGCGCGGCGCACGCGACGGCGAGTGCGCCCCGGTGCGTGCGTTCCGTTCGTTCCGTCCTTGTCGTTTGTGCCGTCCACGAACACCCCCGATGGCTCTTCGCCACATCGATGTGCCCCCACGCGGGCCCGACCTGGCGCAACCCTGGCCGACCCGGGACCGCCTGTCCTCCCGCACACGGTGGACATCGCGGGTAAACCTGCGCGGTAGCACTCGACCCGACCTGCACCGACCGCGGTATGACCTCGCCACCCACGCCGCCCGACCCGGATGAAAGAATCCGGTACATGACGCACCAGGATCGGACGGATTCCATACCCAATCTCGACCCGAACGGTCCGCTGATCGTCGTCGCGGCGGCCATCGTGCACGCGGGGCGTCTCATGGTGGTCAGCAAGAAGGCGGCGCCGGACCTGTTCTACCTGCCCGGCGGCAAGCCCGACCCGGGCGAGAACCCGCTACAGACGCTGCGCCGCGAACTGGACGAGGAACTGGGCGCGCGGCTCGTGGCACCGCGCTTCCTCGCCGACTTCGACTCCGTCGCCGCCCTGGAGGGTGTGCCCATGCGACTCACCGTCTTCGAGACCCGCCTGGACCGCGACCCCGTGCCCGCCGCCGAACTCGCCGACCTGCGCTGGACGTCCGGCCGAGACGACCACCTGCGCCTCGCCCCCGCGGTCACCGATCACATCCTCCCGCTGCTGCGCCGCACCGGCGCCCTCGCCGCCTGAGGCAATCGCCCGCCGTCGCGGTGCTCGTCCCCAAATTCGGTCGCGTCGCCCCCGTACCGCGTGCCACGGTGGCGAATCGACACGAGGGAGGTCCGATGGCATCGGTCATCATCTGCGGCGCCGGCGTGGTGGGTCTGACCACGGCCCTGTTACTCGCCCGTGACGGGCACGAGGTGACCGTGTACGAGGGCGACCCATCCCTCCCGCCCGAGGACCCCGCGCAGGCGTGGACCGCGTGGCAGCGTCCGGGCGTGGCGCAGTTTCGCCAGCCGCACAACCTGCTGCCCCGGTTTCGGGGCGTACTCGCCGAGGAACTGCCCGAGGTGATCGAGCGGCTCGTGGCGGCCGGCTGTTTCGAGGGCAGCGCGCTGCATCCGCTGCCGCCGAGCATCACCGATTACGTGCCCCGGCCCGAGGACGACCGTTTCCGCTTCCTCACCGGCCGACGCCCCGTCGTCGAGGCGGTATTCGCGGCGGCGGCGGTCGCGGCCGGCATCCGCGTGCATCGCGGCGTCGGGATCGCCGGCCTGCTCACCGGCGCACCGGTGCTCGCGGACACCACCCATGTGACCGGCGTCCGCACCGCCGACGGCGCCGAGGCCCACGCCGACCTGGTGATCGACGCCACGGGCCGCCGTACACGCTCGGCGCGTTGGCTCACCGACATCGGCGCACCGGAGCCGGCCGTCGATGCCGAGGACGGCGGATTCGCCTACTACACGCGCTACTTCACCGGCCCGCGGCAGCCGGTGCGACGCGGCGCGCCCTACACCGAGTACGACACGTTCGCCCTGCTGACCATTCCGGGCGACAACGACACCTGGTCCGTCACCGTCGTCACCACGTCGGGCGACGCGCCGCTCAAGGTGCTCCGCGATCCCGAGATCTTCACCCGGGT
This sequence comes from Embleya sp. NPDC059237, assembly GCF_042754105.1. NCBI lineage: Bacteria > Bacillati > Actinomycetota > Actinomycetes > Kitasatosporales > Streptomycetaceae > Embleya > Embleya sp. NPDC059237. Next base: position 230,682 of record NZ_JBHZAE010000006.1, read on the forward strand.
GGTCGCGGCCTGCCCGGCCCAGGCCCACTGGCTCGCCGGTACGCCCCTGACCGACATCGTGGCGATGGCCGGAATCCTCGACTGCCGCCGTCGGTTCGTGGTGGACGGGCGCCCGGTCGTCACCGGCTTCGCGGCCGTCGGCGACGCGTGGGCGTGCACCAACCCCACCGCCGCACGCGGCCTCAGCGTCGGCTTGGTCCAGTCCCAACTGCTGCGCGACGTACTCCGCGAACACGCCGACGCCCCGGCCGAGTTCCCCCTGGCATGGGACGAGGCCACCGAACGCGTCGTCACCCCGTACCACCAGGACCAACTCGTCGCCGACCGCGCCCGCGCCGCCGCGATGAACCCGGACCGCAGCACCGAACCACCCCCCACCCCAAGCCCGTTCGGCGCGGCCGCGTTCCACGACGCCGACCTCTTCCGCGCCCTCCTGGAAACGGCCACGTGCCTGGCCCTTCCCGCGGACGTCCTCACCCGCCCAACCATCCAAGCCAAACTCCGAACCCCCCAGCCCCGAGCCACCCCACCCAACCCCGGCCCCGGTCCCGATCCCGGCCCCCAAGGCCCCACCCGCACCCACCTGCTTCAACTGCTCGCCGACTGACGCCGCCGGCCCCGCGTGTCGCCGACGGGCCGGTTCTCACCTGCTGCCGGAGGGCGACGCCGCCGTGTCGCGGGCGGTTTCCACGTTGCCGTGGAGGTCGTGTGCAGCGTCGGCGACGCCGAGTGAGGTGATGGTGACGCAGCCGGCCAGCAGTATCGCCGCCACCCGGGCCGTGGGGTTGCGCCGTTGCGGGGTGGGTGCCAGCAGCGCGGCGACGCGTCGCGGCATGGGTCCGCTGACCACGGACAGGGCGAGGCGCGAGCGTCGCGGGCCCGTATGTGCGGCGAGTGCCGCACGGGCCAGGGCGCGGGCCGCCGGCCGGCGGTCCGCGACAGCCGCGGCGGCGGTTTCGTCCGCCCATCGCTCCAAGCCGTAGGCGACCACCGTGCGAAACGGGCGCAGGGCTGGGTTGACGGCCACCGCGAGTTCGACCGCCGCGAGAAAGAAGTGGTGTCCGCCGGCGAGGTGGGCGCGCTCATGGGCGAACAGGACCTCGCGCTCGTCCACGTCCAGCGCGCGCAGCATCGCCGTACTGACCACGACACGGGAGGGCCGGCCCGGCAGCGCGTAGGCGATCGCCGACTCGTCCACCACCACGGCCAGTTCGGTACCCCCCGGCGAGACCGGGCCGAGTCGGCGGGCGTCGACCAGGTCGCGCCACAGCACCCACCCCGTGCGTGCCAGGGACAACAGGGCCGCGGTCAAAACCACCGCCGCCAGGACGCCGATCATCGGCCGGTCGGCGAGGGCTCCCTCGCGCACCGCGGCGGGCGTGTAGTCGCCCAGGACCGCCACCACCGGGAGTTGCACCAGCCCGCCGCCGACAAGCAGCGCCAATGCGGCGACCGTCGTACCGCCCAGGACGACGGCCGTCACCGTGAACAGCCAGACCGCCCGGCGTGGAGACATCCCGTCGGCGAGGACCTCCCACCGCGCCACACTCGCCGCCGCCGGGAGCAGGAGCGGCAGAAGCAGGGGGATCCATACGGCGTACGTCACGTCGACCCCCCTTCCGTGCGGTGTCGGGATGCGCCCGGTTCGGATTCGACGGGGGGATCGGCCGCGGCGAGATCCAGAAGTTCGCGCAGTTGGCGTTCCTCGGCGCGGTCCAGGCGCGAGACGAAGCGGGCCAGGACCGTTCGTCGGTCGGGTTCGCGGTCGAGTTCGGCGTGCATGCGGTCGGCGGCCATGCTCGGCAGGTCCGCCACCGGCGCGTACGCAAACGCCCGACCCGCAGGCGTCCGCGTCACCACGCCCTTGTCGAGCAGTCGGGTCAGGATCGTCACCACGGTCGTGCGCGCCAGTGTGTCCCCCAGCGCGGCGCGGACCTCGCCGGGAGTCAACGGCCCCTCGGCCGCGCCGAGCACACCGAGTATCGAACTCTCCAATTCGCCCGCCGCCCGGCGGCCACTACCGGTGGTCACGACACCACCCTCTCGCATCGTCTACAGTTCCTGACGTCTACAGCCTGTAGACACCGAGGCGGAGTCTACGCGACCAGGCCCCGGCGCGCCCGCGCACATCGGCGCGCACCGTCGACCGGAACACGTGGACGAACCCCGATCGGTTCCCCACGCCCGGCGGTGGATCCATACCGGCACCCACCCTTCGAAGACCCGACATGCCCGGAAGGGGCCCTCATCCCGTGACCACACCCATGTACGACCAAGCCATGGACGGGGCTCGGATCGACGGCGGCTGGTACACCGCAGTCACCGACTTCGCCCATGACACCCCCTGGCTCAACGCGCCCGCTCTCGCCTGGACAACCTATGGCGCGGCCCTGTTCGTGCTACTCCTCTGCGTCGGCTGGTGGCGGGCCAGACGCGCCGACGCCGCGACCATGACCGCGGCCCTGGCCGCCATCGCCGCCACGGCAATCGCCTACCTCGTCAACTCCGGCATCAAGGAGGCCCTCGTCGAACCGCGCCCGTGCCGGGCGCTTCCCCACGCCTTCCTCGTGGAGGCGTGCCCCGCGGCCAACGACTACGCCTTCCCGAGCAACCACGCCACCGTCGCCTTCGCCGCGGCCGTCGGCCTCCTCCTGGTCGATCGCAGACTCGGCGTCCTCGCCCTGATCGCCGCCGTACTCATGGGCGCCTCACGCGTGTACGTCGGGGCGCACTATCCCCACGACATCGCCGCCGCGGCCCTGGTCGGCGGCAGCGTCGCCCTGATCACCGTGCTCCCGGCCCGCAGGCTCGCCACCTCGACCGTGGCACGCCTGCGCACCGGCCCACTGCGCCCGATCCTGCTCCACACCCAAGCCCTGCCCGGTTGAAGAAATATGTAGACCGGTCTAGTCTCACACTCCATGGGACGGAAGGGCGCCGACACGCGCGACCGACTGCTGGACGCGACCCGTGATCTGGTCGAGGCCGGCGGCTACTTCGGCGCGGGCCTCAATCAGGTGATCGCGGCCAGTGGCGCGCCGCGCGGGTCGCTCTACTTCCACTTCCCCGGCGGCAAGGACCAGATGGTCGGCGAGTCCGTCCGCCGAGCCGGTCGGTCGATCGGCGACACGATGGAAGGATTGGCCGAATCCGACGCGTCCGCCGCCGAGTTCGTCGAGACCGTGCTGCGCCTGCTGGGCGACCGCCTGGAGGCGTCGGACTGGCTCAAGGGATGCCCCGTGGCCACCGTCGCACTGGAAACGGCCGCCACCAACGACGCGCTGCAGCAAGCCTGTTCGGAGGTCTACACCTCCTGGGAGGCGATCCTGCGCGCCCGACTGGCCGGCCATCCGGACGCCGACGACCTCGCCGTCACGATCCTGGCCCTTGTCGAGGGCGCCCTCCTCCTGGCCAGGGCGCACCGCAGCCGCGACCCGCTCGACCGAGTCGCCCGCCGCATCACGACCCTCCTGAGCTGAACGCACGCCGGATCCACTCCGGTCCACGCCTGTCCGCAAAATATGTAGATCGGTCTACCGATCACACATCACCCAAGGAGCCCCATGGACGCCATCGTCTTCGGTGCGACCGGCTTCATCGGCCGTGCCCTCGTCGCCGAGTTGCTGGGTCGAGGCCAACGCGTGGCCGCCGCCGTCCGCAGCGACACCCTCACCCCCTGGCTCGCCGCCCGAGGCGTCGACACCGGCGGCCTGAGCATCGTCCGGGCCGACATCACCCGTCCGCTCACCGCGCTGCCCGAGGTGTCCGACGTCTACAACACGGCCGGGCGCTACGCTTTCGGCCTGAGCGCGGCCGAGGCGCGCGCCGTCAACGTCACCGGTGCGCTCAACGTGCTCGAATGGGCCGCCTCCCTACCCGGGCTGCGCCGCCTGGTCCACGTCAGCGGATACCGGGTCAGCGCCCCCGACGGCACACCCGACTACGCCGGATCGGGCGCGTACGAGGCGTCGAAGCTGGAGGCGGACCTCGCGATACGCGCCCGCGCCCGCGAATCGGGCATCCCGCTGAGCATCGCCAATCCCGGCGTCGTCATCGGACCGGGCCAGTACATCGGCCTCGCGACCCTGGTCCGCGACCTGTGGCACGGCCGACTGCCCGCGCTGCCCGGCGCGCCCGACACCTTCGTGCCGATCGTCGCCCTCGACCACCTCGTCCGCTTCCTGGCCGAGATCCCGGCAGCGCCGGCGGGCGAACACCACTGGATCCTCGACGACACCACACCCCCGCTGCCCGAACTCGTCCGCACCATCGCCGACCACGCGGGCGTACCGGCCCCACGGCGCAACATCCCCGTCGGCCTCCTGCGCCGACTGCCGCGCCGGCTCACCAACGCCGACCCCGAGACGTTGTCCTTCCTGTCCACCGACCGCTACCCCACCACCTCCGCCCACACGTTCGCGGCCCGCGTCGGCCTGGCGATGCCCCCGGTCGGCGATGCCCTGCGCACGTGGACCGACGACCTGGTGGCCACCCGCTTCGGCACCGCGACGCCCTGGGCAAGCCCGTACGGCTTCCGCACCGTCGCCGGCAGCTCCACGTGGGTGGTCGGCGAACGACACCGCCCCGCCCACGTCCTCCTGCACGGCCTGCCGCTCAATGCCGACCTGTGGGCACCCGTCGCCGCCCACCTCACCGAGCCGTTCCTGGCCGCCGACCTCCCCGGCCTGGGCCGCTCGGCCGACACACACTCGGTGGACGCCTGGCTGGCCGACCTGCTGCGCCCGGTCCGGACCCGCCCCGTCCTGGTCGCGCACTCGTCGGCCTGCGACCCGGCGCTGCGCTTCGCCGCCGCGCATCCGGAGCGCGTCGGCGCACTCGTCCTCGTCTCCCCGGCGTTCCTGCAACCTCCCGCCGCCCGCCTCACCCGATCCGGCGTGGCCGTCCCGAGGCTGCGCCGGGTGTCTCCCGCCCGCCTTGCCGAAGCACTCGGCGTCCCGGAGGGCCCGGAGGTGACCGGTGCGGCGGCCGACCTGCGCCGCCCCGGCGCGGCGGGGCGCGTGGTCCGCGCCCTGCGCACCTCCGTCGCCGAACGCGAGCACTCCCGGACCCTGTTGACCCGCCTCCGGGTCCCGGTCCGGATCCTCGTCGGCTCGGCGGATCCACTCGTCGTCCCGGTCGACCACCCCGTGACCGAGATCGCCGGCGCCGGCCACTATCCGCAACTCGTCGCCCCGGCCGAGGTCGCCCACCACCTCGCCGGAACGGCCGTGGAAGCGTGAAGCGGTTCCCGCCCGCCCTTCCCACTCGCAGACGCCGCGGGCGGGTTCAGCCCAGGGGCGGACGCCGGCGCCCGTAGCGGGTCGCGGCCTCGAAGGCGGCGCCGATCCGCAAGGCCGCCAGGTCCGAGCGCGGCGCGGTGGCGATCTGGAGGCCCACGGGCAGGCCGTCGGGCGTGAACCCGGCCGGCACGGACAGGGCCGGCGCGCCGAGCAGGGTGACGAAGTACGCCGAGCGCATCCAGTCGAGGTAGGTGTGCCGGGCGACGCCCGCGACCGAGCGCGGGTATTCCAGCTCGGCGTCGAACGGCACGACCTGGCTGACCGGGGCCGGCAGGACGTCGTAGCGATCGAAGAAGGCGAGGGAACGCGATCGGCAGTCCGTGCAGCGGGCCGACGGCCTCGTCCCGGGCGAGCGCCGCGTCGGCGGCGGCGAGGGCGCCTTCCGGGTCGAGGGTGACGATGGCGTTGATCGCGGGATCGACCGCCGCGATGCGGTCCAGGTGCGCCTGCACGACCTCGCGACTGGACACCTCGCGCCGCCGGATGCGGCCGGCGAGGTCGGTAGCGTCGAGGTCGGGGATATCGTCGGTCATGGGTGTCCTCACGCGGGTGCGAAGCGACGGTGGCCAACGAGGACGGTATCCGCGAACCGGGTGGGAGCACCGCGATGCGGCCGACCCGGCCTACCGGCCCGGGCCCGGCAGCGAGCGGGGGCGGGTTGCCGGGGCCGCTTCGAGGGTGAGTGCCTGTTCGCGCAGGTCGTGGCCGAAGCCGCCCGGTGCTCGGCAGTCCAGGCGGGCCGAGGTGAGCACGCGGAGGGCGGACGTGCGCAGCACTCGGCGACCGGCCGCCTCCAACGCGTCCACCAATGCTCGATCCTCGCCGACCACCAGTGGCGGGAATCCGCCGACCTCCAGGTACGCGTCGGCGGAGCAGCCGAGGTTGGCGCCGTGCACGTGCGGCGAGCGGCCGGTCCAGGAGTCGTACCGGGCGGTGAACGCCGCCGCGCTGCCCGGCGGGTGTGCGCTCCAGTCGGCCACCCGCACGGTCCCGGCCACCGCGTCCCAGCCCCGGGCCGCCCAGGACAACTGCCGGGTGAGCCAGTCCGTGGGCACCCGGCTGTCCGCGTCGGTGGTCACCAACCACACGTCCGCCGGGTCGAGTCGGCTTCGACCCAGTGCCTCGGCGAAGCCCGCCGCGCGGGCCGCGCCGGCGGCACCCGCGTCGCACTCGACCACGTCGGCCCCCAGCGCCCGGGCGATCGTGGCGGTGCGGTCCAGGCATCGGTCGGCGGTCACCACGATGTTCGTCGCCACGCCGCGCATCGCCAGGCGACCGCATGCGGCGTGCAACGCGCCCAGGCAGCCGGGGAGTTCGTCCTCCTCGTCCCGGGCCGGCACCACCACGATCACGCCGCGCATCCGCCGGCCCGTACGCCCGGCGCTCACCGCAGCCCCTCGCGGGCCGCCGGGGACAGCGTGTCGGCGGGGGCGTCGGCACGGATCAGCACATCCAACAGGAAGTCGGGCTCACGGTGCTCCACCACCCGGACCAGACCGGGCAACGCACGCACGGCGGCATGTACCCGCTCGGCGGAGAGCACGTGCTCCTCGGCCGCCGGCCGCCAGTGCACCGCGACCAGGGTGCCGCCGGGGGCCAGGTCGGCGCGGGCCCGGGCCAACACGTCGGCCAGGCGCGCCGGTTCGAAGTAGTAGAGGAACTCGGAGAGCACCACCAGATCGAAGGGGACCGCGCCCGGCGCATCGGCCGGCGTCGGCCACTGCTCGGGCAGGCGCCGACACTCGACGGTGACGCCGGGCAGTTCGCGGGTGCGCGCCCGTGCCTCGCGCACCGCGATCGACGCCAGGTCGCAGGCCAACAGCCGATCACAGCGTCGGGCCAGCGCGGCCGTCAACACCCCGACCGAGCAGGCCGGTTCGAACGCGCTGCGGTAACGCTCCCGGGGCAGCGCGGCCAGGGTGAGTGCGTACTTGCGCCGGTCGTAGGCACGTTCACTCAACTGCCAGGGGTCCGCGGAGTCCGCGTACATCTCCTCGAACCGGCGCGACGTGGGAGGAATCCGGCTCACCGGAACAGCACCTCGAAGTCCCTTTCGAAATGCGCGAGTTCGTCCGGAGGCAGAATCACCCGGTCGTCCGTGCCCGGCGCCGGCGGCGCGATCTGGCTCACGAAACAGGCGATCGCACGCCGCTTGCGCCGCGCGCCGTCGTCGGTGAGGTCCATCCGCACGGCCCGCGCCCACGGCACACGGGGATCCTCGGGACCGGCCCAGTGCCACATCCAGACCGGATACTCGACCAGCGGCGTCCGGGCCGCCGCGCACGCCGCCGCGGCGATCCGGCCGGCCGCCTCGTGGTCGGCGTGCAGATCGCCGGACCACGGCGCGGCGCACAGCGCGTACCCGGCCAGCAGATCGACCAGCGCCGCACGGGCCGCGACCTCGTGTGCGGCGACGCCGGTGTCGGGCAGACCCAGGCGCACGATCTCGACGGCCGGCCCACCCGCCGAGAGCACCGCGAGCGCACGCGTACTCTCCCCGACCCGACGCGCCGCCAACTCGGCCGGGGGGATCGGGCCGTCCGGATGCGATGCCTCGCCGTCGGTGAGCACGACCACCCGAACCCGCTCGCCGGCCGCCGATGTGCTCGCCACCAGGCCGCCCACGCCCAGGACCTCGTCGTCGGGATGTGCCGCGACCACCACGAGTCCGCCGGCCGCGGGCGGCGCGATCCGGGGCAGCCGGTCCAGCCCGCGCCACCGGATCCAGTCCCGCTCGGGGGTGCCGGGCGCCTGGATCGCGTTCACAGGTTCGCGCGTCGCGTCGACGAGGCGTCCGGGCCGCGCACCGACGCCGCGGCCGACTGCCGGCTCCGAGCTCATCGGACGGTCGCCTTCGCTCGCTCGCCCCCGGTGCGCCCGCTCTGCCCGGCCCGCCCACACGGCGCCGACGCCTCGGCCACGAGCGTGCCGAGCCGCGCCAAGTCCCGTTCCGCGTGGTGTTGGCGAATGTAGACGGTGAGATCGGCGACCGCCCGGGCGTGCTCACCGTCGTGGCACAGCGGGCCGGCGCCCAGTGCCCGCCCCACCCGCTCCAACACCTCCGTACAGGTGCGTTCGACCAGGGCACGCAGCCGCAACGCACGCACCTCGGCGGTGCCGGACCGGTCGGCCGGATCCGCGTCGATCTCCGCCGCGGCGGCGTACAGCGCTCGCTCCGCCGTATGCAGGGCAAGGTCGACCGCGCCCAGCTGCGCCAGGCCGTGTGCGTCCAGCCGCCCGGCCCGCGCGGCGGCCGTCAACGGGCGGGCCACCGCACGGGCACCACCGAACCAGCAGGCCGCGACGCCGGCGCCGCCGTGGTGGAATCCGGGCCGATCCAGATAGGCGCCCACTGCGCCGACCGGCCGGGCGGGCAGCCCCGCCATCTCGACGTCCAGCGTCTGGCTGGCCGCCATGCCCACCGCCGGCCACGAGCCCGGCCGCGGCCGACAGCCGACGTGGTCGAGGTCGATCCGAAACAGCCTCGACCCCTCCCCCGTGTCCGCGGTGACCAGGGCGTGTGTACACATCAGCGCGCCCGAGCAGTAGCGCCGGACACCGTCCAGCACCCACCCCCCGTCCCGAGCCGTCGCGACCAGCCTGCTCCCCGGCGGCTCCGCGGCCCACACGCCCCAGCGTGTCCCGTCCGGCACGGGCCCGGCGTCCGGCGCCACCTCGGCGATGATCGCGAGAGCGTCGGCGTGCCCCTCCGCCAGTCGCCCCAGCGCCAGGTCCCGCTCGGCCGTCGCGACCAACACCCGCCACCGCGCGTGGGTCGCGCCCGCCCCGGGCAGGGCGAGATCCGTCCCCGGACCCGCCGCGAACTCGGCGAACCATCGACCCACCCGATCCGTGTGCCCACCCGGCGACCCGTCACTCACGCCCATGTCGCCGCCACCCCGCGCGCCTCGCACGCCCCTTGGATTCGCATTCACCCCGGCTACCCCCGGGGTCGATCCCTCATGCCACCGGTCCCCGGCCCCGTCGACACGGCGACCCCACCCCACCCCGGCCGGGATACCGCACGGTAACCAACTCGCCGACACGGACCGCCCGTTGGGTGGAGTGCGGGGTGTGGCTCGTGAGGTGCCCGATGCCGGGTGTGCGGTCGGGGCGACCGGGCAGAGGTGGGTGGAGCCATCGGATCCGAGGACGTCGGACGCAGGTCGACAAACGTGCCGCGACGTCGTCGCCGCACGTCCGACCCGGAGGTGCGCGACGGGTGTGCACATCCGGTGCGGCTGTCGTGGTTCGGGCCCGCACCCCCGCGACAGACGTACGCCCGCCGGCAACGACACTCGCCGCCGGTACCGCACCGAGATCCGTCAGGATCGGCTGGAGTCCGACATGAACACCCTTCCCCGCACGCCCTCTTCCGCCCCGGTCCGGATCCGCTTCCGAGTGCTGCCGAACACCCCCGGTACCTCGGCGCGGGTCCGCGCCGAGGTGCGCGGCAGACTCCGTACATGGGGTTGGCCGGAGGAACGCGCGGACGACGTCGTCCAAGTCGTCTCCGAACTCGTGGGCAACGCCCTGCGCCACACCGGTGGCGAGGCCCGCCTGCGGCTGACCCGCACCTCGGACGGCGTCGACGTCGAAGTGGCGGATCACCATCGCGAACTTCTCGTGCTCCGACGTCCCGCGGACGGCGACGGCGGCCACGGCCTCCACCTGCTCGACCTGCTCACCACGCACTGGACCGTCGAGCAGCACACCACGGGCAAACTCGTCCGCGCACACATCCGCCGCTGACCCGACCCGGGGCGGCGGCCCGGGACACCCGGCGTGCCCACCCGCCGGGTGTCAGGCGCGGCGGAACGGGCAGCCGGAGCTGCATGGATCAGTCGGAAACCCCCGTCCTGGACGCCCTGACCGCCTACCACGAACGCGCCTACACGCCCTTCACCCCACCGGGCCACAAACAGGGCAGAGGCATCGATGCCCACACGATGGCCGTCCTGGGGCGGGCCGTGTTCGGCTCCGACGTGCTCGCGACCTCCGGACTGGACGACCGCATGTCCACCGGTCGGGTCCTGGAACGGGCCCAGGAGTTGATGGCCGAGGCGGTCCACGCCGAGCACACCTTCTTCTCCACCTGCGGCAGTTCCCTGTCGGTCAAGAGCGCGATGCTCGCGGTCGCGGGACCGCACGAGAAGCTGGTGGTCTCGCGCGACGCGCACAAGTCCGTGGTGTCCGGGCTGATCCTCTCCGGCGTGCGCCCGATCTGGGTGGACCCGGCGTGGGACCCCGAACTGCACCTCGCGCATCCGCCCCGGGCCGAGGCGTACGAGGCCGCCTTCGCCGCCCACCCCGACGCGCGGGGCGCGCTGGTGACCAGCCCGACGCCCTACGGCACCTGCGCCGATCTGATCGGGATCGCCGAGGTGTGCCATCGGCGCGGCCGCCCGCTCATCGTCGACGAGGCGTGGGGGGCGCACCTGCCCTTCCATCCCGATCTGCCCACGTGGGCGATGGACGCCGGCGCCGACGTCTGCGTGACCAGCGTGCACAAGATGGGCGGTGGCCTTGAACAGAGTTCGGTCTTCCACCACCAGGGCGACCTGGTCGATCCGCACGTGCTGCGCGCCCGCGCGGACCTGCTCGGCACGACCAGTCCCAACGTCCTGATCTACGCCGCGCTCGACGGATGGCGCGCGCACATGGTCGCCAAGGGCCACGAACTCCTGGACGCGGCGCTGGGTCGGGCGCACGACGTGCGCGCGACCATCGAGGACATCGACGGCCTGCATGTGAACCGCGCCGAATTCCTCGGCCCCGACCGCGCCCACGACCTCGATCCGCTGCAGATCATCATCGACATCTCCGCGCTGGGCCCGACCGGCTACGCCGCCGCCGACTGGCTGCGCGAGCAGCACCGGATCAACCTCCACGTATCCGACCATCGCCGGATCAGTGCCCAGCTGACCTACGCCGACGACGACCGCACCACCGCGACGCTCACCCACGCCCTGCGCGCCCTGGCCGCGACACCGCCGATGTCGGCCTCCGAACGGGCCCCGATCCACGTCCCCGATCCGCGTGAACTACGCCTGGAACAGGAGCAGTTGCCCAGGGACGCGTTCTTCGCCGAGACCGAGCAGGTGTCCGCCCGCGCGGCGATCGGTCGGGTCTGCGCCGAAATGCTCACCCCCTACCCGCCGGGCATCCCCGCCGTCCTGCCGGGCGAACGCCTCACCCGCCCCGTCGTCGACTACCTGACCTCGGGAGTATCCGCCGGCATGGTCGTCCCGGACGCCGTGGACCCCGGACTGGACACCATCCGTGTCGTGGCCGACCGTACGAACATCCGGCGCGCGTAGCGGCTCGCTCAGCCCTTCGCCCCGACGGCACACGCCGCCGCCGAGCCCGCGCCCGTCGGCCCGAGCATGCCCGCCCGCAGGGTGGTGAAGGCGCGGCTGAGCAGGCGCGAGACGTGCATCTGGGACAGTCCCAGCCGGTCGCCGATCTCGGCCTGGGTGAGGTCGTCCCAAAAGCGCAGCTTGAGGATGCGGCGGTCGCGTTCGCCGAGTTCGGCGATCAGCGGGCGCAACGATTCGCGGTCGACGACCAGATCCAGCGCGGGGTCGGGGGCGCCGTGCCGGTCGTACCCGGTGCCGCCGCCGTCGCCGCGCTCGGTCTCGGGGGCCGGGGTGTCGAGGGATTCGGTGCGCAGCGCCGCGCCCAGTTCCAGCCCCATGCGCACGGTGTCCCGGTCCAGGCCGAGGTGGCGGGCCAGTTCGGCGTGGTCGCAGTCGCGGCCCAGGCGGGCGCCGAGTTCGTCCCGGGCGCGGACCAGCTTCAGGTACAACTCCTGCTCACCGCGGCACGCGTGCACGGCCCAGGTGTGGTCGCGGAAGTAGCGTTTGAGTTCGCCCGCGATGGTCGGGACGGCGTAGCCGAGGAAGCCGGAGCCGCGACCGGGGCGGTAGCCGTCGACCGCCTTGATCAGGCCGATCGCGGCGACCTGGCGCAGGTCCTCGCGCAGGTCGGTGCGGCGGGTGTAGCGGGCGCAGGCGTAGGCGACCAGGTTGAGGTTGTCCTCGACGATGTCGTTGCGCAGCCTGGCGTACGCGTGGGTGCCGGGTTCCAGGGTCGCGAGACGGGTGAGGTTGCGGTCGGTCTCGGCACGCAGGTGCGCGCGGGCTTCGGCGTTGTTACGGCGATCGGTCATCGCGAAACGGGCCTCCGAACGAGGATGCGACGGACGCCGGGGGCCCTGGGGCGGGTGGACGTCGAGCACGGCCCGGGGCGGGGCCGCCCTTGGATCCCTTCCACCTCACGGCCCGCCCACACCCCGTGAAGGGAGCGGGCGGGCGACGCCCGGCGGCACGGAACCGGCGGGAACGAGGCCCAGTACACGGGGCGCCATCCGGGGCGTCGCCGTATCACGCTGTCCGCCGGCCCGATGACACAGGGACATTTCCAGGGGAACACACAGCCGCCCGAACTTCGCGCCGACCCGCCGCACGGGAATCCGCCGGGGATCGCCGGGGAACGTCGGCGAACATCGAGGCCCGCCGAAAATCGTCGGTAAAACCTTGCCGCCCTCAGGAATGGGTCCCGAAGACCGGGGCACGCACGGAGCGGAGGTACAAACCATGATTCCCCTTCTCCTCGTCCTGCTTCTGGCCCTGATCCTCTTCGGCGCCGGATTCGCGCTCAAGGTGCTGTGGTGGGTCGCCGTAGCCGTCCTGGTCATCTGGCTGCTGGGCTTCCTGTTCCGCTCGACCGGCACCGGTGGGAGCCGAGGCCGCTGGTATCGCTGGTAATCCGAAATACGCGCCCCGACGGCGCGGCCTCCGGAAGGCGGGGCGACGGTGCGTTCGGATTCCGAACATCCGCACCGGCGCACCCGCCTTTCCCGGCTCTCCCGCGCACATCGGTATTCCCACGAGCCTCATGCGATTCCGGCGAGGCACGTGGGAATCCCACATGCCTGGCGGAATTCCGGCGCGCCCCGTGGGATTCCCGGGAGCCCGGTGGGATTCCCGGGAGCCCGGTGGGCCACGGTGCGGATTCGCGCGGCGGGCATTCTCGTACCGGGGCGAATTCCCGTCGATCCGGGTCCGCCGTCCGCGCCGTGGCGCAGGCCACGAAAAAATCACCGCCGCACCCGGTGCCGACCCGAAGTCGGGGTAGCCGTGCGGCATGACAAACGTGACGCCCTTTGCTGCGGTAGGCATCGCCGCCGTGCTCCTGCTCGCCGTCCTGCTCATCATCCCGGTGGTGGCCGGTGTCCGACGCAGGCGCCGCCCGCCGCCCCCGCCACCGCACGGCGGGATTGCCGGCGGCCCGGCGACACGCGACGACATCGGCAGGCGGGAACCCTCCGAGGTTCCTCGGGACGGCCACCGGCGCGGCCCGCACGAGCAGCCCGGCTTCGGCAATCTCGGCTCCCGCCCCGCCGACCCGCACCGGGACGGCCTGGGCTGATGGTCGGGTACCGGCCGGGACCCGGTTTGACGGGACCGGTCTCGGGCCAGACTTCGGGGGTGAACGAGCGTGGGGTGGCGATCGAGGTCCTGCTGGTCGAGGACGACCCCGGGGACGTGCTGCTGACGCGGGAGGCATTCGCTGACGGCGTCCCCAGTTCCCTGCGCGTGGTGGGCGACGGTGTGGCGGCCCTGGACTTCCTGTACCGACGCGCGGGCTACGAGGACGCGCCCCGGCCGGACCTGATCCTGCTTGATCTCCAGTTGCCCCGGATGGGTGGCCGTGAGGTGCTCGAACACCTGAAGGCCGATGCCGACCTGCGGCGGATACCCGTGGTGGTACTCGCCTCCTCGTCCGCCGAGGAGGACATCCTGCGCAGCTACGACCTGCACGCCAACGCGTACGTGACCAAGCCCGTGAACCTGGACGACTTCGTGGCGATCGTCCGCGGGGTCGACGACTTCTTCCGCTCGATCGTGCGCCTGCCCGACCAGATGTGAACACGGGGCAGCGCACCACACGGCCGCGGCCGACGAATCGGCGGCGTGACCGTGAACCGTGAACCGTGAATCGAAAGGCCCGGCACCATGACCGAAAACGACCTGTCCGACCGGCGCGTCCTGGCGATCGTCACCAACTACGGGGTCGAGCAGGACGAACTGGTCGTCCCCGTCCGGGAACTGCGCGAATCCGGCGCGGAGGTGGCCATCGCGGCGCCCTCGACGGAGCCGATCCGCACGCTCGTGAGCGACAAGGACCCGGGCGTGGCCGTGGAACCCACGCTCGTCCTCACCGACGTGGACCCCTCCGGCTACGACCTGCTGCTCGTGCCCGGCGGCACGCTCAACGCCGACTCGCTGCGGCTGAACGACACCGCGCTCGCGATCGTGCGCTCCTTCACCACATCCGGCCGCCCCGTGGCCGCGATCTGCCACGGCCCGTGGTTGCTGGTCGAGGCCGACGTCGTCCGCGACCGCACGCTGACCTCGTATCCCTCGGTCGCGACGGACATCCGCAATGCGGGCGGGCGCTGGCTCGACGAGTCGGTGGTCCGCGACGACACGGGCGACTTCGTCATGATCACCTCGCGCAACCCGGGCGACATCAAGGACTTCCTCGGCCAGATCGAAACGATCCTCGGCCGGTAGCCGGTAGCCGGTAGCCGACCGTCGCAACGCGAAACCGCCCCCGCCGACACTGGTCGATCGGGGGCGGTTTCGCGTTTGCGCGAACACGCGGCCGGGCGGCGCTCAGTTGCCGAGCGCCTGCTGGAGCTGCTTCTTGTTCATCGAGGAACGGCCTTTGATATTGCGGCGTTTGGCGTCCGCGTAGAGCTGGTCGTAGGTGGGCCCGGTGGACCCGGAGTGCGAATGTTTGCCGCCTCGACGACTGGCGGGCATGTCTTTCAACGACGTGCGGCTCGCGGTCTTGGACTCACCCGCCTGGGCACGTTCCTTGTTCACCGTGCGGGCCGCGATCTCCTCGGCGCGCTTGGTGGATTCACCACGCTTCTTCGCACTGTCCTTGATGTGCTCGTACTGCCGTTCCCGCTTGGGACTCGATCCCCTGGGCATGGCGCCCCTCCTGTCTCACCGAGTGAAAATCGGACAACACGGCCCGTACCCGGCCCGACCACGAGCATGCGGCCCGGTGCAGCGGCGCACGATCACCGCCGCGGCCAGGGCGAGGGCCGCCGCGCCGCACAGTGGGGGCCGCGTGGTGGGCCGACCACTGCCGAAGGCTGTGGGCGTGGGCCCGGTCGCCGACGTCGCCGTGGGCGCCGCGGGTGGTTCCGGGCACGTCGTCCAGCGGTCGGTCCGACCTTCTCCGACATGACGTTCCCTTTTCCCTTCATCGGCGCCACCGCGTGGGTACCCGGCGCACCACCACGTTCCGGGAAACGCGATCGTGGCCTTGCTGGCAACCGTGCGACGGCTCGGGAAACAACCCATCGAGACAAAGAGTCGGTAGGCGCCCGCTCGGCGGATCCTCCCGGCGGGGCAGGCATCACCGGCACGATCACGGGTAGCGGCGCAGTCCGGAGGTGGTCTCCCGTGTCCCGTGCCGTCCGCTACGGCGGGTCGTTGTTCGTGGCCTGCCTGGCGCTGTACCTCGTGCAGATCTCGACCGTGGAGCCGCTCGAATGGGCGATCGGCGCCGGCGCTGCGCTGCTCGTGGCGGGGTTCGGGTTCGGCGCCCACCGGGTGGCCGACCCCGCCGTCGACGCGCCGCGCACCGCCTCCGCTCGGGCACTTCGGCTGCCGGCGACATGGTCCCTGGACGCGGTTCGCGAGTGTGCGCTGCTGCTGCGGGTGGTCGCGACCGGCGCGGCGCGGCGAGAGGTGGGCGGCCGGTTCGAGCGGGTACGTCCGGCGCGGGCGGTCCGGCCGGCCACCGCCTCGTTCGTCCTGTCCGCCACGCCGGGTGCGTACGCCGTCGACCTCGACGACGCGGGCGTGCTCCCCGTGCACACGCTGCCCCCGGGACGTTCGCGCACCCGGCGGGTGATCACCGCCGGCGGACGGGCACGGTGAACGCGTGGCTGATCGCGGTCGCCGTGCTGCTCGTGGGCGGACTGGCGCCGTGTCTGGTGGTCACCTCGTTCGGGAGCCTGCCGCGTCGCCTGGTCGGGTTGACCGTCGCCAACACCCTGACGGTGGTGATCCTGCTGCTGCTCGCCGAGGGCCTGCACCGCATCTCGTATGTGGATCTCGCGCTGGTCCTGGTCCTGTTGGGCCCGGTGGGCACGCTGGTGTTCACCCGCTTCCCGGGCCCGGACGACCGGGCGGCCGACGGCGCGGTCGATGCGGAGGGCCGATGAGCGCTCGCCATACCGTGGCGCTGGTGTTGTTGGTGGTCGGCGTCGGCCTGCTGCTCCTGGCGGCGGTCGCCGTACTCGCCCTGCCCGGGGTACATCCGCGCCTGCACGCGGGCGCCCCCGGAGCCGTGCTCGGCGCCCCGCTGGTGACGTTGGCCCTGGCGGTGGAGACGGGGCCCGGTCGGGCGCGCTGAAGCTGCTGCTGATCGGCGTCGCAGCGGCCGTCGGCGGCACGGTCACCACCATGGCGCTGGGACGCGCCGCCGCCCGGGACGAGAGCGGCGTCGACGCGGAGGAGACGTATGGGTGCCGCCGCCGCGGCGTTGGCGGCGATCGTGGTGGGCGCGGCGTTGGCCTTCTCCTGGCGCTACTTCGAGGAGGTGGAGGCGCATTTCCACGCGCTGATATTGCTGTTCACGGCGGGCATGCGCGGATTCGCGCTGACCGGCTATCGGGTCGAGGAGTCGCGGGCGGTGCACGGCGCGCTGAATTTCGGCCTGCTCAACTCGCTGGGCGCGTACTGCACACTCCTCGGCATCGGTCTGCTGTACGCGCGCACCGACCGGCTGGGCTTCGCCCGGATCGGCGCCGAACCGGCCGGGCATCGGCCGGATCCGCTGGTCGTCGCGGCGTTCGTGCTGGTGACGACCGGGCTGCTGGTCAAGGCGGCGGCGGTGCCGTTCCACTTCTGGCTTCCCGACGCACACGCGGTCGCGCCCGCGCCGGTATGCCATGGTCTTCTCCGGCGTGATGGTCGAACTCGGGCTGTACGGCCTGGCCCGGGTGTACTGGATCGTCTTCTCCGGCACCGTGCCGGCCGCGACGATACACCGGGCACTGTTTACGCTCGGGGCGCTGACCGCGCTGGTCGGCGCGCTGATGTGTTGGCGACAGCGGCACCTGAAGCGGCTGTTGGCGTTCTCGACCCTCGCGCACATGGGCCTGTTCCTGATCGCGATCGGCGCCGCGAGCGGGCCGGGGGTTGCCGGTGCGGCGGTGTACGTGGCGGCGCACGCCGGAGCCAAGGCCGCGTTGTTCGCGTGCGTGGGCATCCTGCTCGACCGTCTGGGCTCGGTCGACGAACTCGATCTGTACGGGCGGGGCCGGCAACTGCCTTTGACCGACGTGCTGTTCGCCGTGGGCGGGCCGGCCCTGGCGGGGCTGCCGCCGTTCGGGGTGGGGCTGGGCAAGGCGCTCGCCGAGACAGCGGCCGGCGAGTCGGGCGCGCCCTGGGCACCGGCGCTGTTCGTCCTGGTGTCGGCGGTGACCGGTGCGGCCGTGCTCCGCGCCGGGCTGCGCGTGTTCGCGGGGGCGGGCCCACGCCCGAGCGACCGGAAGGAGGCGGACCGTACCGCCGGCGACGACAGCGATCCCGACACGGGCCGGCCGCTGCCGCGCACTCCCGCGACGATGCTCGCCACGCCGCTGATCCTGCTCCTGGGCACCCTGGCCGTGGGAACATGACCCGGTTTCCCCGACGTGGTCGGCCGCGCGGCCGAGGTGTTCACCGACCCGACGGGCTACCTCGCCTCGGTACAGGGCGCGCCGCCCGCTCCCCCGGCGACGGCGACGGCACCCGGTTGGACCGGCGAGGGCCTGCTTCCGGGCGCGGTGTCCACGGTGCTCGCTGTGGGCGGGGCCGCGGCGGCGGTATGGGGGCCGCGCCTCCACGGCAGGAGCGCCGACCGAGCCCGCACCGGACTGCGCCGACTCGACCGCGCCGCGGCCCCGCTCCGCCGCCTGCACTCGGGCCACGTGGGTGACTACGTGGCCTGCCTGGTCACCGGGATGGCGGTGTTGGGCCCGCGGGTCCACCCCTGGACGGCCGGCGGATAGCCGAGTTCGCGCCGGTGGCGGCCACGCGTCGTCTCAGCCTCGGGAGGAGCGCCGGGCGATGCGCTCGACGAGCCCGAGGGCGGCCTCGGGGTGCTCGCCCAGCCACCTGCCGAGCCGGTCCCGAACCGCGTCGCGGACACAGGCACGCACCGGGGAATTGCCCAACACCTGACGGGTGGAGCCCTCGAACTCGGGGCCGTCCAGCTTCACCGACACGACCGCGGTCAGGCCCACGCCGATCCGGTCCATGTCGAGATCGGGGTCCGTCGCCGTCAGCAGCCCTTGCTTGCGCGCGTACGCGGTGAGCGCGGCCGTCAGCCCATCGCGGAAGCCCACCAGGTGCGTGCCGCCGATGGTGGGCCGGCTGTTGGCGAAACCGCGAACACGCTCCTCGGTGAAGCCGCCCCAGCGCAGGGCCACCTCCAGCGTCCCCGCCATCCGCGCGTCCTCGCATTCGACATGGACGATATCCGTGGAGGTAGCCGCCGTCGGCGAATCGTCGAGGAACGTGACGAAGTCCCGTGCCCCGCCCGGGAACCGATACCGCGTCGGCTCGGGCTCGCCGGGGCCCCGCCGATCGGTCAGCGAAATGTGCAACTCCCGGTACAGGAAGGCCAGTTCTCGGCAGCGCGCACCCAGGTCGTCGAACGAAGGCTCCGTGGTGGTGAAGATCTCGGCATCAGGCTGGAAGGTAAGGGTGGTCCCGCTCCCGGTCGCCGCCCCCGATTCGGTGAGCGGGGTGACGGCCTCGCCACGCGCGTACTCCTGGACCCAACGGACCCCGTCCCGCCGCACCTCGGCCGTCAGCCGGCTCGACAGGGCGTTGACGATGGACAGTTCCACACCGTGCAGGAACGACACGTCGCGACGGCCGATGGGCCGCGGCCCGACCGACAGCCGGGTCAACAGGCTTTCCGGGTCGGGCACTCCGGGCCCGTCGTCTGCGACGCACACGGCACCGTCGGGCAGGAGCGTGATGTCGACGGAGCCGCCGGCGGCACCGGCCAGGGTCTCGTTCACGGCCCGATCGACAACCTCGCACACCATGTGATTCAGGCCATGTTCACCGGTCGAGCCGATGTACATCCCGGGCCGCGCCCGAATGGCCTCCGCCCCGTGGAGCAGCCGGATATGGCTCGCGTCGTACGTGCCGGCGTCATTGCTCACGATGTCCCCTTCGACAATTTGCGACAGGACCCCCAGCCTAGGCAAATCTCGGGAAAACACCAGGTCAGAGCCGGTATGGCGATCCCGCGAGCGGCCGGCTGAACGCCTCCCCGGAGGGGGCCGCCCCGACCCTCGCGAACCCCCGCCCGAGCACGCGTGCGGGTCGGCCCAGCCCCCGTGCGAGGCCATTCCCGACGCCCTTCGGGTCACCGATTCTTTTTTCCGCCGGGCCCGTTCCGCGCCGGCGATCGGTGGCCCCGCGAACTGCCCGGACGACCGGGCCCGTTGGTCGTCCGGGCGACACGGGCGCTACGAGTGGTCGACTGCTCGCCGCGCCGGAGGGAAGCCGGTACGGCGGGCGAGGGCGGTGGTCAGGACGGCTGCGGCGAGGAGCGCGGAGGCCGTCCACGGCAGGGCCTCGCTGCCGGCGCCGGAGAGCACGGCGCCGCCGAGGAGGGATCCACCGGCCATACCGATGTTCCAACCGGTGACCCACAACGAATTGGCGGTGTCGGGGTCCTGCGGTGCCGCCCGGACGCCCGCGGTCTGCATCAGCGTCGGGATGCCGCCGTGCGTCGCGCCCCACAGGAACGCGCCGAGCAGCACGGCCGCGGTGATGTCCGCGAACAGCCCGAAAGCCGCCAGGCACAGCGTGGCCAGGGTCAGCAGGGTGAGGGTCGCGGCGCGCAGCCGGCGGTCGGCGGTGAGGCCGGCGAACCAGACGCCGACCATCGAGCCGAGGCCGAAGACGAAGAGCACGGTGCCGGTGCCGACGCCCGGATCCGCCCGCTCCAGAAAGGGTGCGATGTAGGTGTAGAGCACGTAGAAGCCGAGGACCATCGCCATCGAGGCGGTGTTGATCGCGGCGATCCCGGGTGTCCTGATCGTGGCCGTCAGTCCGCCGCCGCGCCGCGCCCGCTCACCCGGCAGTTGCGGCAACCAGCGCAGGGCCGCGCCGAGCAGGGCCAGGGCCGCCAGGGTGAGCAGGGCGAAGGTCCAGCGCCAGCCGATCAGGCCGCCGAGCGCGGTGCCGGCCGGGATACCGAGCGAGAGCCCCACAGTCATGCCCGCCAGCGCGGTGGCGATCGCCTTGCCGCTGCGCTCCGGGGCCAGTCGTGCGGCGTACGCGGGCACCATGGCCCACAGCAATCCGGCGAACACCCCCGAGACCACGCGGGCGCCGAGGGTCAGGGCGAACTCGCCGGACACCGCCGTCACGGCGTTGGTACCGGCGAAGCCCAGGAGCAGCGCCACCAGCAGGGTGCGCCGCGGCACGATCAGCGTCCGGGCCGTCATCGGTATCGCGGTCAGGGCGGCGGCCAGCGCGTAGACGGTGACCAGCAGCCCGGCGCGGGCCTCGCTCACGTGCAGATCGGCGCTCATGGCCGGCAGCACACCGGCCGGCAGGGCCTCGGTGAGGATGGTCACGAAGGCGGCGCCGGACAGTACGAGCAGCCCGCCGAGCGGCCATCGCGGCGTGCCCGGCGCGGTGTCCGCGGCCGGGAGGGAATCCGTGGTCGAAGTCATGCCCGGACGGTAAAACCCTCACGTTTGCGTGAGGGTCAAGCGCGCACCGCCGCCTCGTGCTCGCGGTCCGCGCGAGCCGCCGTGCGCGCGGCGCTCAGGTAGGCGTCGATGGCGTTGCGGTTGCGGGTGAGGCACCGGATACGGCGGTCGAGTTGTTCCCGCTCCGCCGCGACCTGATCGAGCATGCGCGCACACGGGATCTGCGGCAGCAGGTCGGCGGGGCCGTCGAGGTAGGGCAGGATGTCGCGGATGATCCGGGTGGGCAGCCCACAGTCGATCAGCCCGCGAATCTGCCGAACCACCTCGTCCGCTCCGGCGCAGTATTCGCGATAGCCGTTGCCGCCGCGCGCGGGCCGGATCAGCCCCTCTTCCTCGTAGTAGCGCAACGCCCGCACACTGACCCCCGTCAGCCGGGACAACTCCCCGATTTTCATGCGATCCACCCCACAACGACTCCGTCGACCCTCACATCGACGTAAGGGTTTCACCTTCACGCTACCGCCGACGCGTGAGCCGGCGGCGTCAGCGTGCCGCGATGAGGTCGATCACGAAGACGAGGGTGACGTTCGGGCGCATCGTGCCGGGTGGGGTCGCGCATCCCGTGCCGCCCGTGCCTGCTCGGCCGCCTCACCACGGCCCGTATCGCGCCACCGCGTCGGACAGCGCCATGCCGTCGACGTACACCGTGGCCGGCCACGGGCTCGGCGCGTCCGGCGCCGCGTCGACCACGGCCGCCGTGAACGCCCCGCTCACCGCCCGGGCCGCCGCCACCTCACGGGCGAACCGCCCCCGGAAGTCCGCATGCTCGGCCAGGTCCGGCCGCACCACCTTGACCGCCACGGCCCGCCCCGACGCCGACCGCCCGAGGTACACCCGGCCCATGCCGCCCTGCCCGAGCCGCCGCTCGATCCGGTAGGGCCCGATCCACGCCGGATCCTCGCCCGTCGGCCCGCTCACACCGTCCCACTCGCGTCCCCTCGCCACGTGCCGCCCCGGCGCCACCCGCCGCCCGCGCCGCGCCTCACCCGACCGGGCCCCGGCCCGGGTGTCCGCGATCATCCCACTCGCGAGCTCATCCGCGCGCCGTGTTCCCGTCGGCGCCCTCACCCCGAGGCAGCAACCCCGTCTCGATCGCGGTGACCACCGCGTGGGTGCGGTCGCTGACGTCGAGTTTGGCGAAGATGCGGAGCAGGTGGGTCTTGACCGTGGCCTCCGCGATCACCAGTCGGGCGCCGATGTCCGCGTTGGACAGCCCGTCCGCCACCGCGTTCAGGACCTGGATCTCGCGGGTGGTGAGCACCACCGGGGCGGGTCGGCGCATCCGGGCGACCAGGCGCTCCGCGACCCTGGGCGCCAGTACGGTCTGGCCCCGGGCCGCCGAGCGGATGGCGTCGACCAGTTGTTCGCGGGTGGCGTCCTTGAGCAGGTAGCCGATGGCGCCGGCCTCGACCGCGCTCTCGATCTCGGCGTCGGTGTCGTAGGTGGTCAGGATCAACACCCGGGTCCGCTTGGGCAGTCCCACGATGCGGGTGGTGGCGGCCACCCCGCCCAGGACCGGCATGCGCAGGTCGAGCAGCGCCACATCCGGTTCGAGCCGCTCGACCAACTCGACCGCGGCCAACCCGTCGCCCGCCTCCCCGACGATCTCGATCGTGGGATCCGCGGCCAGCAGCGCGACCACCCCCGCCCGCATCACCGAGTGGTCGTCGACCACGACGACGCGCAGCGTGTCCCCGCTCGTGTCGCTGCTCATGTCGTGCTCTCCCGCCGGTAGTCGTGCACATCCGCCACATCCGCCCCGGCCGCGCCGTCGACGGGAATCATCGCCAGGATCCGGGTACCGTCCCCGATCGAACTGGTGACCGTCAACTCGCCGCCCAGCTCGGCCAGTCGCCGACGCATCCCGTCCAGGCCGAAGCCTCGGGCCTCGTCCACCACGAACCCCCGCCCGTCGTCGGTGATCTCCAGCTCCACACCATCCGCGACCCGGGTGAGCACCACACCCACCGTGCCGGCGTCCGCGTGTTTGCGGATGTTGGCCAACGACTCCTGCGTACAGCGCAGCAGCGCGATCCGGGTGCGCTGGTCACACTCGACGTCGGGCAGTTCGGCGTCGACCGTGATCCCGGTGTCCTGGGCGAAACGGTCCAGCGTCCGGCGCAGCACCCGGGCCGGCGACCCGGTGACCAGGCCGCTCTGCGGGGCCGCGCCGACCAGTACGCGCGCCTCGGCCAGGTTCTCCCGGGCGGTGCGCTCGATCGACGCCAACTGCCGCGCGCTCGTGTCCGGATCGTTCGCCAGGCCCGAGCGCGCGGCCTCCGCGAGGACCACGATGGACGCGAACCCCTGGGCGAGGGTGTCGTGGATCTCCCGGGCCAGCCGCTCCCGCTCCTCCGCGGCGCCCCGGCGCAGATCGGCGTCGGCCAACCGCTCCCGGGCGCCGGCGAGTTCGCTGTCCAGGGCCCGCACACGAGCCCCGTTCTGCTCGATGTAGCGATGTACCGACAAGCCGACCGGCACGCTCACCGCGTAGGCGATCAGGGTCGCCGTGGTGTTCCCGGTGAGCAGGTCCGGGCTCCAGCCCTGCGGGGCGACGCCGCCGAGCACGGTCCCGGCGGCGGCGACGCCGCTGCGCATGATGGCGGGATAGGGGGCGCGGGCGGCGAACCAGAAGTGCGGAAGGCTCGCCACGTACAACGACGCACCGCCGTCGCGCACGTAGGCCAGCGCGACCAAGCCGACGATCAGCACCGCCGGGAAGGCGCTCGGCCGCAGCACCCGGTTGCCCGGGAACACCCGGACGACCAGGTAGCACAGGCCGAGCAGAACCGGCAGCCCGACCGCCCACAGCCGCCTCGCACCGGAATCGCCCGTCCCGGCCAGGGCCATCGGGCCGAGCCCGAGCAGCACCCAGAACAGGATGTACCAGCGGTGCAGCGTCCACGTCGGGAAACGCTCGGTGGACCGCGGCCGTTCGGACATGACGCTCAGCCTACGTTTTGGACCGGTCGAACCTCGGCTGCGGGGGTGTGCCCCCGGCTCCGGCGCAGCCCGATCGCCGGCCACCAGCTGCGTTCGCCCAGCAGCAGCATGGCGGCGGGCAGGATCATGATCCGGATCACGAACGCGTCCAGGAGCACGGCCACCGCGAGGCTGAAGCCGAACTCCTTCATCTCGATCAGGTGCAGGCCGATGAAACTGGCGAACACCGTGACCATCACGAACGCGGCGCTGGTGACCACGCCCGCCGAGTTGCCGATCCCGTCGAGTACGGCCTGCCGGGTCGACACGCCGCGCTGCACGGCCTCGCGGATCCGACTGATCACGAACACCTGGTAGTCCATGGACAGTCCGAACAGGATCACGAACAGGAACAGCGGCACCCGGGAGCCGATCGAGCCGGTCGAGTCGAAGTCGAGCAGCGCCTCGGCCCAGCTCCCCTGGAAGACCAGGACGAGCAGCCCGAGCGCGGCGCCGGCGGACAGCAGGTTGAGCAGCATGCCGAGCAGGCCCAGGACCACCGATCCGAACGCGATCACGGTGATCACGAAGGTCACCAGGAGCAGTGTCGTGACGATCATCGGCAGCTTGGTCTTCTGGTGTTCGGGATAGTCCGCGTAGCGGGCCACGTCGCCGGTGACCGCCACGTCGACCCCGCGCAGTCGGCCGATCGTGGCCGGTACGTAGTCGTCGCGGACCCGGTCGAGGGAGTCCTGCGCCGTGTCGGTGCCGACGAAGTGCGGTACGCGCAGTTCCAGCATGGTGATCCGGTGGTCGGGCGAGGTGCGCAGTTCGGCGATGCCGGCAAGCGCCGGGTCGGTCTTCGCCCGTACCTCCAGCTCGCGCAGCGCGCCGGCCACCTCGTCGGCCCGGGCGGCGTCGGCGCGGACCACGACCTGGTGCATCGACTTCAGCTCCGGGAACGCCTCGTTCTGCCGGTGCCAGGTGTCCATGGCGGGCAGGTCCCGGGAATAGGTTTCGCGGCCGATGTCGGTCAGTTTCAGGTTCGCGAGCGGGGCGGCCAGGGCCAGCATGGCGAACACGGCGACGGCGAGCGTCGCGGCCGGGCGGGCGGCGGTGACCCGCAGGATGGTCGAGGTGATCCGGCCGGCACCACTGCGCGCGGGCTTCGCGGCGACCGGCTTGCCCCGGCGGGCCGCGCGCTCGGCCTTGGCCGCGGCGCGGCGTTCGGCCCGGGCGCCGAGCTTGACGAGCAGCGCGGGCAGCGCGGTCAGCGAGCCGATCACCGCGACCAGGGTGACCACGATCGCGCCGGTGGCGATGGAGGAGAAGATCACGTCGTCGGCCAGGAACAGCGTCGCGCTGGAGGCGGCGACCGCGAGCCCGGAGACCACGACGGCGTGTCCGGAGGTGGCGGCGGCCAGTTCGACCAGGGCTCGGGAGTCGAGTCGCCCGCCCGAGCGGGCCCGTTCCTCGCGTTCGCGCTTGAGGTAGAAGAGCGCGTAGTCGACGCCGACGGCCAGGCCGATCAGCAGGATGACGTTGGTGCCGACCCCGGCGTCCGGGAAGACGTGCGACGCGATCATCGACAGGCCGACGGCCGCCACGATCGCGGACAGCGCGAGCACCAGCGGCACGGCGGCCATCGCCGCCGAGCGGAACACGATGAACAGCGTGATCAGGGTGATCGGCAGTGCGATCATCTCGGTCTTGGCGAGGTCGTCGCCGCGTTGGCCCTGGACGTCCTTGCTGATCGAGGGGCCGCCGCTCTCCTCGATCCGCAACCTCGGATGTTCCGCCCGCACCTTCGCGGTCTGCGCCAGGAGCGGGTCGACGTGCTTCTTCCCGTCCTGCTCCTCGCCCTTCATGGTGACGTCGACGCGGACGGCCCTGCCATCGGCCGCGCGCACCGGCGCGCCGACCGACGCCACCTCGGGCAATTGCCGCATACGGTCCGCGATCTCGCCGGCCGCGGCGTCCGCCTCCGGGCCCACCCGTTCCGCGCCGGCCTTCGCGGTGATCAGCACCCGCTCCATCGGGCGCTGCTCCAGGCCGCCCTGGGCGGCCAGCGCTTCCCCGCGACCGGCCTCGCCCACCCGATAGTCCTCGCTGGTGGCCGTATTCGTACCGGCGGCGATGCCGGCCCCGAGGCACAACGCGACAAACAGCACCCAGCCGGCGATCGCCCACCAGGGACGCCGAGCACTCCACCCGGCCACTCGAACAGGAAGTTTCGTCATGTCCGAATCCTGTTCGTCGGGCCGGTTGGCTCAACAGCCTCGACCGACGGAACCCGTTGTCCACCGATCGGTGGACAACGGGCCCGGAGAGTGGGGTTCAGTCCAGGATCGCGATGGCCTCGACCTCGACCAGATGGGCGGGAATGTCCAGCGCGGCGACGCCCAGGAGGGTGGCCGGAGCCGCGGGCGTGACCCCCAGCGCGGCGGCGGCGCGGGCGATGCCGTCGAGGAGTCGCGGCATCTTGTCGGGCGTCCAGTCGACGACGTGCACGGTCAACTTCGCGACGTCGTCGAAGGTCGCCCCGACACCGGCCAGGGCGGTGGCGACGTTGCGGTAGCACTGTTCGACCTGGGCGGCGAGATCACCCTCGCCGACCGTGACCCCGTCGGCGTCCCAGGCGACCTGCCCGGCCAGGAAGACCAGCTTCGACCCGGTGCCGACCGACACCTGGCGATACACGTCGATCTCCGGCAGACCGGCGGGGTCGGTGAGAGTGATGGCCATGGTGCTGCCTCCGTAGTGGTCTCCGATGGTTACTCGGGAACCATAGGAGAGCGATCCCCGACCTGGAAGAACGCACTTTTCGGTGCCCGAGGAACCCAAAGGTGACCACGGGAGGGCCGGAATCGCCATCGTCGCCCGAGCCCGGTCCGTCGGGCCCGGCCAGGCGTGTCCGACGAGGTGCCGGCGAGGCGTCGGCAGAGGTGCCCGCGCCCCCGACGGGAGGGGTTGGCGGACATTGCCCGAGCGAGTGGTCGGCCGCCCCGAAACGGGTCCGGCCAGGGGCGGAGCGTCGCGGCTCGCAAAAATGGTCTAGTCCATTTTTGGTCCAGACCATTGACTTCGATACCGCGTGAGCTATCTCATACCGATGCCGCCGAGAGCCACGCGAAGCGACGGCGGTCCGTCCCCTCTCACAGTCTGGACGCACGCACATGCGACTCCTCCGTACGTTACGAGCGGCCGTCGCCGCCACCGTCACCGCCGCCGCGGCGGTGAGCCTCACCGCCTTCGGAGCCGGCCCCGCCCAGGCCGCGACTCCCCTGCCCGCACACGTCTTTGCCCCCTACTTCGAGGCGTGGACCGGGGACAGTCCGGCCGCGCTGTCCGCCCAATCGGGCGCGAAGCACCTGACCATGGCGTTCCTGCAGACCGCCACCTCGGGCTCGTGCACGGCGTACTGGAACGGCGACAGCGGCATGCCGATCGCCCAGTCCACGTTCGGCGCCGACATCAAGACGATCCAGGGCCGGGGCGGGGACGTGATCCCCTCCTTCGGCGGCTACACCGC
Source organism: Embleya sp. NPDC059237 (assembly GCF_042754105.1). Lineage (NCBI taxonomy): Bacteria > Bacillati > Actinomycetota > Actinomycetes > Kitasatosporales > Streptomycetaceae > Embleya > Embleya sp. NPDC059237. The sequence continues at coordinate 258,256 of NZ_JBHZAE010000006.1, forward strand.
GGACACCACGAACACCGAGATCGCGGACAGCTGCACCGACGTCAACCAGATCGCCGAGGTGTACAAGAAGGTCATCACGACCTACGACATCTCCCGCCTCGACATGGACATCGAGGTCGACGCGCTCGACAAGACGGCCGGCATCGACCGCCGCAACAAGGCGATCAAGCTGGTCCAGGACTGGGCCGCGGCCAACGGGCGCAAGGTCGAGATCTCCTACACGCTGCCCACCACCACCCACGGCCTCGCCGAGAACAGCGTGGCGCTGCTGCGCAACGCGGTGAGCAACGGCACGCGGGTCGACGTGGTCAACCTGATGACGTTCGACTACTACGACAACGCCACGCACAACATGGCCAACGACACCGAGACGGCCGCGCAGGGCCTGTACAACACCCTCGCGCAGCTCTACCCGGGCAAGACCCCCACGCAGCTCTGGGGCATGATCGGCGTCACCGAGATGCCCGGCATCGACGACTTCGGCGCGGCCGAGACATTCACCCTGGCCAACGCCAACCAGGTGTACAACTGGGCGGTGTCGAAGGGCATCAACACGCTCTCCTTCTGGGCACTGCAACGGGACCGCGGCAACTGCGGGGCCTCCTCCGACAGTTGCTCCGGAATCCCGGGCAACCAGTGGGACTTCAGCCACGTCTTCGCGCCGTTCACCAGCGGCACGACGACCCCGACCAACGACTTCGCGGTACAGACGACGCCCGCCTCCGGAACGGTCGCCGCGGGCAACTCGACCACCAGCACGGTGAACACCTCGGTGACGACGGGTTCGGCGCAGACGGTGAACCTCACCGTCAGCGGCGCCCCCGCCGGCGTCTCGACCTCGCTCAGCCCGACATCGGTGACGGCGGGCGGCAGTTCGACGCTGGCCATCACCACGACGTCGGCGGCCGTCTCGGGTACGTACACCCTGACGGTGACCGGCGTCGGCACGTCCGTCAGCCACTCGGCGACCTACACGCTGACCATCACCGGCGGCAACGGCCACCAGTGCACGGCCCCGCCGTGGGCCTCCGGCACCGTCTACACCGGCGGGCAGCAGGTCTCGTACCAGGGCCACACCTGGAAGGCCAAGTGGTGGACAACCGGCGAGACGCCCGGCACCACCGGCCAGTGGGGCGTCTGGCAGGACCTCGGCGCCTGCTGAGTCCGGCCCGAAACGCCTGAACGCACGGTGTCGCCCGGCGGATTTCCCGCCGGGCGACACCCGCGTGCCCCCATCGAGAAGGTTTCCGCGTGTTCGGCCGAATTCGGGCGCATACTCGACTCCACGGCGGGTGTTCTCGGGGGAGGAACGCGATGCGGGTGCGGCGGGTCGGGACACGGGCGGGACTGGTCACGGTGTGCACGGTGATGGCGTTGTTCGGCGCCACCTCGTGCGGCTACCTGGGATTCGACGAGGACGGCGAACGGAAGACGGGTCTCGACGATCCGGTACTCGGCTACGCCATCGGGCCGATCAAGTTCTCCATCTCGACGCGCGGGAAGATCTCCGTATCGCTCGGGGCGCGCTGGGTCACCCCGGCGGGCACATTCAGCGTCGACGGCGGCGTCGACTACTCGAGGAAGGCGGCGACCGCCGGGAACGAACTCATCGTGGTGATCCGGCATCGCGAGGACGGTCGGGTCAAGGAGGACGTCTTCCGCGTCACCGCCGCGAAGGGGCTCCGGGTGACGCTGCAGGGCAGGGTGGTCCAGGAGTTCTCGCCGGGGCGAGTGCTGCTCGAGGCCGACCCGGACACCACGATCACGATCGATTCCCCGGGCGGCGGCGCAAGCCCGGGCCCGACACCGGACGCCGACGCGAGCGCGAGCGCGAGCGCGCGTGCGAGCACCGGGTCGACCACGAGGCCGTCCGACAGTCCGCTGCCCACCGGCTCCGGGCCGAGCAGGAGCACGAGCCCGCGCCCGACCGCGCAGCCGACCACCCGCCAACTGCCGACCGATTTCGCCGCAAGTTGGTACGGCAGCGCCGTCAGTACCGCCACCTTCATCGTCGGCCTGCGACTCCACGTGGGCAAGGCCGGAACCGTCGTCGGCGAGTCGGACTACCCCGGCAACTGCTCCGGAACCCTGACCCTGGAGACCGAGGACCGCGCCGCCATCCGCGCCGACCGGGTCGTCCTGCGCGAGGACATCGTCCGCAACCCGAAGCAGGGCTGCGCGCGCGGCGGCTGGGTCGTACTGAGCAAGGTCCCGGGGAACAAGCTCAAGTACGACTACTACACCACCTTCCCGACCGGCAACGCCCCGGCCCAGGCCGCCGGCCTCCTGCTCCGCAACACCGGCTGACCCCGCCCGAAACCGCCCCGCAGCCCGCCCGAACGGCCCCGCTCCCCCGGACAACCGGCCCCGGCCCGCCCCCCGCAGTCCCATCCCGGCCGCCCGCCCCACACCACCCCCGCCTGCCCCGGCTCGGGCGGCACCACCCCGCGCCCCCGGACGACCGGCCCCGACCCGCACGGGCCCCGCTTGCCGCGGCTCGGGTGGAGGGGAAGCATGGAAGCAAGATCGCTCCGCACTCGTACGGATGCGTCGTTGTCGCACGGACATGGAGCCGGACGATGTCTGGTCCTTTTCAACAGTTTCCGCTCGAAGGGGGCTCGACGGCGGATCTCTACCTGCTCCGCTACGACCGCGACGGCGGGCTGCGCAGCCCGGTCGCCGAGCAGGAGATCAAGGGCCGGCTCGCCGGGGTGAGCGACGTCTTCCTGTTCTCGCACGGCTGGAACAACGTGTTCGCGCAGGCCCTCGACCGCTATCGCAGCTTCGTCAACGGGTTCATCGAGCAGCGCCGGCAGTTCGCCCTCCCGCTCCCGCCGGACTACAAACCGCTGCTGATCGGCGTCATCTGGCCCTCCACGAGCTTCGTCATGCCCTGGGAGGCGGGCCCCGACATCGCCGCCGAACCGGATCCCGACGGTGCGGAGGCGCGGCAGGTCGAGGAGATGTTCGGCCTGGTCTCCGGCGCCCTGAAGGCCGAATCCGACCCGGAGTTCGTCGAGTTGACGGACGGCCGCACCACGATCGACGTCGACGACGCGCGACGGGCCGCCGAGATCGTGCTCGGCTCGCTGCGCGCCGGGCGCGATCCGGACGACGGCTCACCGCCACCCACCGCCGAGGAATTCCTCGACGTCTGGGCGGCGTTGGACGGCGGCGGAGCCGCGGCCCCGCCCGCCGCCCCGGAGGATTTCGGCGTCGCGCACCCCGCCGCGTCGGGCCTGCAGGTCGCGGGCGGCGGCTTCGATCCGCGCAGCCTGTTGCGTGCCGCGACGGTGTGGACGATGAAGGCCCGTGCGGGTGACGTGGGCGCCAAGGGGGTGGGGCCGCTCGTCGCGCACATCCTGCGCGAGAGCGGCGTGCGACTACATCTGGTCGGCCACTCGTTCGGCGCGAAGGTGGTGTTGTCGGCGCTGGTGGCCGCCGCGCCGACCCGTCCCGCCCGGTCGATGTTGCTGCTCCAGGCGGCCGTCAACCGCTGGTGCCTCGCGGCCGACGTCGCCGGCACCGGCCGCTCCGGCGGCTACCACGCGGCCCTCGACCTGGTGGACCGGCCGCTGGTCACCACGTTCTCCGCGTTCGACGATCCGCTGACCAAATTCTTTCACCTCGCGATGCGCGGCAGTCAACTGGGCGAACCGGGCGTCGCGGCGATCGGCGATCCCGAACTGTACGGCGCACTGGGCGGGTTCGGCCCCGCCGGCGTCGACGCCATCTCCACCCGGCGATCCGCCGCCGTACCCGGCCAGGACCACTACGACCTCGGCGGCGGCCTCCGGGTGATCGCCGTCGACGGCGGGGTCCAGATCGACGGGAAGCCCGCCATCTCCGGCCACGGCGACGTCAGCAATCCGGCGACGTGGTGGGCCATGCACGCCCTGGCCGGACCGGACTGAGGAACCGGATCCGCCGACCCGCCCCGGCCCGAACCGCCGGGAAGGCACGGTTCGCCGCCCGCATCGAAGGAGTCGTGATGTCCGAGGTCTCCGTCGAGAAGTGGCACCTGGCGATGCTTCGGGTGCGGCTCGATCTCGGGCGCGCGTCGCCGACCGCGACGGTCGAACTGCTCGGCTTCCCCCCGGGCGCGACGCCGGCGGGCACGAAGACATACTGGCGGGGCGACTTCGACTACGGCGGGTTCGGGCTCTCGGAAGGTGTCGAACCCCCGCGCGCCCCGACCGTGCCGGACGATCTGGTCGAGGGCGTCGTACGCTGCCTGGGCGCCGAGTTCCCGGCGGATACCGCGCTCTGGTTGCGACTGGTCCCGCCCTACGGCCACCTGGGCGGGGTGCCGTGGGAGGGCGCCTTCGTCGCGGCCACCGGCAGGCCGCTGGTCCGGGTGCCCGATCGCCTGCCACCCGGATCCGATCCGGGGCGGGTATGGACCGTGGCCGTCGCACTGTCCACCGCGCCGGACGCACCGTGGGTGGCCGGATACCTCTCGGCGTTCGTCTCCTCGCTGCGTGCCTGCGTCGCCGGCCGGGTGGACGTACACGTGTTCACCGAGCGGGGCGGCGAACAGGCGTTGCGGGCGCTGTTGTCGACCGGCCGCAACGGCAACCTGATCCACGTCCACGACCCCGACGGCGCACAGCGCTACGCCCGGTCCGGTCCGCCACGGCCCGAGGGCCCGGGTCCGGCCACCGGCCCGCCGCTGTGGGGCAATTGGATCGCCGGCGGCCTCGACGGCAAGGCGGTCCGGGCCCTGCACATCGTCACCGACGGCACGTTCGACGGCATCCGACCGGTGCTTTCGGTCAACCCCGATCCCGCGACGGGCACCGACCGGTCCACCCGCGCGTTCGTCACCGCCGACCGGGTAAGGCGCCTCGCCGACCGCGTCGGGGCGACCGTACTGTCCCTCGGCTCACCGCCGGACAATCCGTGCGACTCGGCGATCCGCATGATGGCCGACCACATCGGCCTGCGCCGGGCCGGGCCGACGATCTACAGTTCGCTGGCGCACGATCCCGCCGGATACGCGTTGGCCCAGGCACACGCGTTCGTCGCCGGCGGCCCGGGCGCGGTCCCGATCCCGCGTGATCCGTCGCTGTTCGTATACCTCCAGCCCGAGTTCGTCGGCGCCGCGCTCCGGGACGCGTGGCCCGATCCGGAGTCGCCCGGGATGTCCTGGCTCAGCGGGCGGGCGCCGATCGCGAATTCGACGAGCAGCACCGAGATCCTGCCCGATGCCCTCGGCATGGCCGGCGGCGACGAGATCACCGCGCGCTACGCGAACGCCGACTCCGTGCCGATGTGGGTCGCCTCGTCCACGCGCTACATCGAGAACCAGGTGGCCTCCCTGGTCCGCACCGCCGGCGTCCCCGGCGAGACCCCGGCCGCCAAACAGGCATACGACCTGGGAGTCGGCCAGGCCATCGCCGAGTTGCGCGCGCTTGTCGACGAACGTATCCGGGAGACCTGATGCGCACCGTGCTCGGCTTCGAACCGCTGGGGGACGAGCGCACCGTGCTCAAACTGCGCGAGGCGCCCGCCAACATCCCCGGCCTCGGCTCCAACCGGGTCACCGACGTCTCCGATCCCGGCGGCACCGTCTCCAGCCGGGGCGAGGCGCTGCTGAAACGGCTGTGCCGGCATCCCGCGGTCGGTCAGGGCCTGAGCGCCGCCCTCGCCCAACCGCCCGCCGCCGGACCGACGCCGCTGTACCTGCACATGGTCTCGAACCTGGCCGACCAGCTGCCGTGGGAGCAACTGCGCTCCGCCGCCCAGGGGTTCATCGCGCTCGACGCGCGCTGGCCGATCGTGCGTATCGCCGCCATCCGCAGCCCCGTCGATCGCCGCACGTTCACTCCGCCGCTGCGCATCGTCGCCGTCCTGTCCGCGGCGGGGCGCACCGGCGCATCCCAACTGGAGGCGCTGCTCGCGGCCTGCGCACTGCCCGACGCGCGGGCGCTGGACACCCGGCTGCACGTGATCAGCGCCGAGCGGGCCGTGCTCGACCGCGTCGCGGCGGCCGGGCGCCCCGACGTCACCGCCGACGTACTCCCCGGCACCGCCCCGGAGTTGGCCAAGCGGATCACCGCGGCCAAGCCGCACCTCGTGCACCTGCTCTGTCACGGCGGCGCGGCCGGTGGTGTACGAACGCTGGCCTTCGCCCACACCGCCGACTTCGACGCGGGGGAGCCCGTCGGCTCGGTGCAGTTGAAACTGCCGGACCTGGTGGTCGCGTTGATCCCGTGCGCGCCGTGGCTGGTGGTCCTGGGCGCGTGTCAGACGGCGCAGACCTCCGACACCCTCTCGCTCGCCCACGACCTCGTCTCGCAGGGGCTGCCGGCGGTCGCGGGCATGCGCCGGCTGATCGACCTGAACGACACGGACCGGTTCTGCGCGGCGCTGTACCCGGAGGTGCTCGCCACCGTGCGCGGCACGCTGAAGGATCCGGGCGAGCACGAGATCGACTGGGCGGCCACCTTCACCGCCCCGCGCCAGGCGCTGGCCCGGGACGATCCGGCCCAGACCGACGCGTGGTCGGACCCGGTGCTCTACCTCCAGGACGACCCACTGCGGATCGCGGCGAGTTCGGCCGCGGACTCGTCCGAGCTGGCGAACCTCCAGGGACGGCTGGACACGCACGAACGTTTCCGGGCGACCCTGGATCCGGTCACCACCGATCCGGCGCTGTTGGCGCAGGTGGACGCGTTGATCGCGGACCTGCGGGCACGTTTGGCGGAGGCGGGCCGATGACGCTGCCGGCGGACATCCAGCTCGACGCCTGGACCGGGGATGAGGTCGCCCAGGCCACGATCGACGACGGCGCGGCGTCGTGGGGCGCCGGGAGGGGCGGCATGCCGCGCTCCCAGGCAGTGCTCCCGTTCGCGGCCCCGGCCGATCCGCGGGATTGGCGTTCGGCCGACGTCGGCTATGGAATCCTGCTGCCGGACAGTACCGATCCGCAGGTGTCCGACGCGGCGAAGGCGGCCGGCGAGGACGCGGCCGAACCGGTCCGCGAGTTGTTGGCGGCGCGGCCGGGCACCGTGGTGCTGCGCTGGAGCCCGGATCTGCCCGACCATCTGCTGCGCCGGTACTTCGCCGCCGACCCGCCCCAGGAACCGGCCATCGGGCTCTCGGAGTTCGGGACCGGGCGGGGTCGGCTCCCGAAGTACGTGGCGATCATCGGCGGCCCGGACGTGATCCCGTGGTCCGTGCAGTACACGCTGGGCACCAGGCATCTGGTCGGGCGCATCCCCCTGGCCGGGGATGCGCTCGCCCACTACGTCCGGGCGCTGCTCACGGATTGGGCCGGCGCCGAGGCGCGGACCGACCGGGCGGTGACCTGGACGGTGGACCACGGCCCGCTGGACATCACGGCGTTGATGCGCGCGGTGATCGCCGCCCCGCTGGCGGCCCGGCTCACCCCGCCCCCGCTGGCCGGGTTCCGCGACGTGACCGCGGCCGAAGCGACCGGCGACGCGCTGATGGGCGCCCTCGCCGAGCTGCGCCCGGGGCTGCTGGCCACCTCCAGCCACGGCCGCACCGGTCCGCTCGGCGATCCCGCCGGGATGCGTGCGATGCTCGGGTTGCCGGTGGACGGCACGCACACCACCGTGGCGCTGCGCACGTTGTGCAACGGCATTCCGGGCGGGTGTGTGTGGTACGCCCAGGCGTGCTGCTCGGCCGGCGCGGCCGGTGAGAGCTTCTACGCCGGGCTGCTTCCGGTCGGCAGCTCCGCGCTCGGTACGGTCGAGGCGGTCGCGGGGTTGGGCACAATGGTGGCGCCGGCGCCGCTGGAACTGCTGGGCCGCGAACAGCCGGTGCGGGCCGTACTCGGGCACGTCGAGCCGACGTTCAGCTGGACCCTGCGCGTCGACGACACCGGCCAGGGCCTCGGCGGTCGCCTGGTCTCCGCGCTGTCCAGCCGGCTGTACGCGGGCGAGCCACTGGGCCTGACCCTGGCCGAATACCGCGCCGACGTCGGCGAGTTGCACACCCGCTGGGCCCGCCTGCGCGACACCTTGGCCAACGGCGACACCTCGGTCCGCGAAACCCTCACCCGACTCCGCGTAGCAGCCCTCGACCGCCAAAGCCTGGTCCTCCTCGGCGACCCCACGATCGCCCTACCACCCCTGACCACCACCGGGTGACACCCGGTTCAGGAAGGCGTGGTCGTCGTCCAGTCCCGCAGGCGGCGGGCTATGTGGCGGATGCCGATCGTATTGTGGGTGGCTTCGTTCACCAGGACGACAGCTTCCTTCGGCGGGTAGTCGAGCTGATGGCCGCACAGGAAGAGAAAGGCTTCGGTGGCGTGCCACGCGAATGCTTCGTTGGAGTGTTCGAGGCAAGGCAGTCGAACCAGGGTCTGCAGGAGCGCGGCAGCCTTCAGGTGGTCGGACCCATAGACGTCGCGGTCCATCGCATGGGCCTGGACGCGGCCGATTGCGGCATACAGTGGGCCGAGGTCATCAACCTGGGGGTCACCGGGCAGCAGTTCGGCGACGTGCAGCAGGAACGCGACATCCATGTGCGGTCGTTGCGGGTCACTCACGCGGCGTGGCCCCGCTTGGGCGCGGCGGACTCGGACTCCAACTCGGCTGCGGCCTGACGTTCCGCGGCTCGGTATTCCGGCGTGGGGTCGGCATCGCCGGCCGCAGCGGCAAACGCTTCACCGCTGCGGGCCATCGACGCGCGGAAAGCGTCAATGAAGCGGTTTTCGAGGGCAGTTGCCCGCGCATAGGCGGCACCCAGGATGTACTCCTGCATGCTGACCCCCTCGGCCTTGGCGGCTGCGGCGATCGCGGCTCGCTGTGCCGGGTCCGGAAAGCGGAGGTTTATGGCTTTCGGATCACTCATGCCCCCGATGGTACCACTGGGGCCACCACCACGGCAGGTCGCCGCGCGAAGTCGCCGAGCCCCGGGCGACCGGCCCGACGACGCTCCGTACCTCAGCTTGCGGAGCCGCCATCCCGAAGGGTCGTCATGGACACCGGTTCGCCCCCGCCCACCGACCTACGGCCCCCGACCCGGCCCCAGCCCCGGCCCCGCGAGCAATCTGCTCCTGCGTACCAGGCACTTCTTCCGCCCGTACGTCGTCCACCGCAGTCACGACACAGGGCCACCGGGCGGCACGGAACCCCGGCCCCGGTGGGAAGCGGCCGAACTGTAGCGGGGCCACGCCTCCCCTGTTCGAACAGACGTTCGGATCGATGGGGTATCGTGGTGGAATGTCCGGCTCACTCCAGGGTTCGCTCTTCGACCAGGGCGACGTCGTCCACGTCGGCCCGCCATGCGGGCTGCGCCGCACCGTGTTGGGCCGCGGCGCGTGGATCGACGAGTTGCCCGGGTGGGTGGCGGGCGCCGACACGCTGTTCACCGCGCTCGCCGAGACGGTTCCCTGGCGGGCCGAACGGCGGCTGATGTACGAACGGGTCGTCGACGTCCCCCGGCTGCTCGCCCACTACCGCGCCGCCGACCCGCTGCCGCACCCCGCCCTCGCCGAGGCGCGCGACCGGCTCTCCGAGCACTACGCGGCGGAGCTGGGCGAGCCGTTCGTCAGCGTCGGCCTGTGCCTGTACCGCGACGGCCGGGACAGCGTCGCCTGGCACGGCGACCGCGACGGCCGCGGCGCGCACGCCGACACGATGGTCGCGATCGCGTCCGTCGGCGCGCCGCGCGATCTGCTGCTTCGGCCGCGCGGCGGCGGCGAGCCGGTGCTGCGCCGCCCGCTCGGACACGGCGACCTGATCGTGATGGGCGGCTCCTGCCAACGCGCCTGGGAGCACGCGATCCCCAAGACGACCAGGGCGACGGGACCGCGCATCAGCATCCAGTTCCGCCCACGCGGCGTCGGCTGATCGGGTCGCGGCACAGTGCCCCGCCGGCCTCGGGTCGACGGGGCACTCGGTTCTCGGCTACTTGACGCAGGTGCCGTCGGTCCTCGGCAGTCGGCCCGTGGCCAGGTAGTCGTTGACCCGGTCGTCCACGCAGGAGTTGCCGTAGAGCCCGTAGACCGCGTGCCGGTTGGCTCCCTGGAGGGTGAGCAGCCGGGAACTCGGCAACAACGTGTGCAGCGCCACACTGCCGGTGTACGGGGTCCGCGGGTCACCGTCGGCGGCCACGATCAGCATCGGCACGTCCCGCCGTACCCGCACCGGGTCCTCGCGCGGCGCGTCCCAGAAGGCGCACGGCACGATGTTGTTGGTGAACGGGCCGTACAGCGGGTGCGCGGCGCGGGACGCCTCGACGTCGCGCCAGTACACCTCGGGATCGCGCGGCGCGGCCACGTCCCCGCACAGGATGGCGGTCTGGGCGCCCGTGGGTCCGTTGCCGCCGGTCAGGAACATCCGCAGTTTCCCCGCGAAGTCCGGCGACACCGGCGCCGGTTGCCCCGCCGCGGCCCTGGCCAGGGTGGCCACCTCGGCGGCGAACACCGTCCGCGCCGCGTCGGTGTCGTCCGCGTTCTCCATCAGCAACACGAGCCCGACCCGGCTGTCGTCCAGCCGGAAGACTTCCGGGGCGGTACCGACGACGAGCGGGTCGCGCGCCGACGCCTCCTGGACGCGGGTCACCGTGGCCAGCACCTCGGCGCGGGTGCGGCCGAGGTGGTAGGTGTCGTCCCGAAGCGCGGTCCAGGCCGCCCAGTCGGAGAGCGCCCGATCGTTCTCGCCCTCGCTGCCGCGCAACGCCCGGGGGCCGTAGTGGCGCGGGTCGAGCGCGCCGTCCAGGACGACGCGGTCGACGCGGCCGGGGAACATCTGGGTGTAGGCCGTGCCGAGATAGGTGCCGTACGAATAGCCGAAGTAGGACACGCGCCGCTCGCCGAGCGCGGCCCGCACGACGTCCATGTCGCGGGCGGTGTTGCGGGTGCTGATGTACGGCAGTACCGCCGCGTTGGTCGCCCGGCACCGGTCGGCCAGATCCTTCTGCAGCGCGACCTGACGATCGAAGCTCGCCCGACTCAGGCCGGCCGAGAAGAGGTTGGTGCCGACCGGCCATCCGCAATCCAGCGGCGTACTGCGGCCGACGAAGCGCGGATCCATGCCGATCAGGTCGTAGCGCGCGCCGACCTCCTTCATCGCGCTACGCAAATCCAGGGTCATGTCGAGGCCCGCGCCGCCGGGGCCGCCCGGGTTGGTCAGCATCGTGCCGATCCGGTGCCGGGTGTCGGTGGCCCGGATCCGCGAGATCGCGACGGTGATCGTCCGGCCCCGGGGGTTGGCGTAGTCGAGCGGGACGGTCACGTCGGCGCAGCGGGCGCCGCCGCGTTCGAGCCCTTGGCCCACGGCGTCGTCCGGGCCCAGGACACAACTGCGCCAGTCGAGCCGTTGGTGGTGGTAACGCTCCAGCGCGGCAACGGAGTTCGCCGCACCGTCGGTGTCGTCGACCTCGGCCGCCGACGCCGTCGCGGATATCGCGCCCAGACACGCGGCGAGGGCCAGGCCCACCGCCAGGACTCGGCGCGCGGGACGGGCGCGCCGATGGGGAGTTCCCGCCGTCGCCGTCGCGGTCGCCGCGTCGGGGTGGTGTTCACTCGTTCGGTGCGCCGACGTTATCGTCATGCTCGTCTCCGGAGTCAGATCCGCAGACGTACCCGAACACCCGCCCCCGCCACGGTTGTCGGCGCACTGTCGAGGCGACGCGTCGCCGCGTGTCGACCCGCGTCCCGGCGCGGAACGGATCGACGTGCGGCGGCACGGGCGGCGGCAGAGTCCGCAATCCGGCGGGGCGGGTGGGGGGACGCGCGGATGCCTCGTATGAACGAGCACGACCCTACGAACGTGTCCAGGGTCGGACATTGGCCGACCGCACGACGAGCGGTCTCCCGCTTCGTGGGCCCGGCCAATCCTGCCTGCGCGTGTCGCCCCCTACAATCGCCGGTCGCCGACCGGCGGTTCAGCCGCCCAGGGCGTTTTCCCGGTCCGGGTGCACACACTCGATGCGGTAGTCGCCGTTCTCCGGGTCGACGACGCCGTGGGTTTCGCTATGGAAGCCGGGGAAGTGCCGGTCGAACGCCTCCAGGGCGCCGAGGTAGCGCAGGAGCGGGCCGTCGGCGGCGCCGATTGCGCGCCACGAACCCGCCATCACCGTTTCGAGGCTCACCCAAACGGTCATGCGAAAGCTCCCGAAAGCTCCCCGAGCCCCCCTTTCGAGGGAAAACACGGTCGGGCAGGCACGGCGGTGACGTAGACCCACCCGGGGGACGCGCGTCGTGTGGACGGGTCCGCGCGCTCCGCCATATCGTGTCGTGGCTGAGACCACGCCGATCTGACGACAGCGAGATAAGGAGACCCCACAGTGGGCACGGGTGGCAGTGTCGAGACGTTGGAATTCCAGGCCGAGACCCGGCAGTTGCTCCAGTTGGTGATCCATTCGATCTATTCCAACAAGGACATCTTCCTGCGTGAGCTGATCTCCAACGCCTCCGACGCTCTGGACAAGCTGCGACTGGAGTCGCTGATCGACTCCGACCTCGAGGTCGATACGTCCGACCTGCACATCGCCTTGGCCGTCGACAAGGACGCCCGCACGCTGACCGTGCGCGACAACGGCATCGGCATGAGCCGGGACGACCTCGTGGAACTGATCGGCACGATCGCCAAGTCCGGCACCGCCGGTCTGCTGGAGAAGCTCAAGGAAGCCAAGGAGACCCAGGACGGCGCCGCGGCGCAGAACCTGATCGGACAGTTCGGCGTCGGCTTCTACTCGGCGTTCATGGTCGCCGACAAGGTCACCCTGCGCACCCGGCGTGCGGGCACCGACTCGGGCACCGCGTGGGAGTCCGACGGCGAGGGCACCTACGAGATCCGGGCCGTCGACGACCTGCCCGTGGGCACCTCGGTCACCCTGCACCTGAAGGCCGCCGACAACGAGGACGGGCTGGCCGACTACCTGTCCGAGTGGAAGATCCGGCAGATCGTCAAGCAGTACTCGGACTTCATCCGCTGGCCGATCCGGATGGCGACGGAGCGGACCGACGCCGACGGCGTCACCACGCACGGCGTCGACACGCTCAACTCGATGAAGGCGCTGTGGGCCCGGCCGCGCAGCGAGGTGACCGAGGCCGAATACGCCGAGTTCTACAAGCAGATCAGCCACGACGGGCTCGACCCGGCCGAGACGATCCACATGCGCGCCGAGGGCAACTTCGAGTACGAGGCGCTGCTGTTCATCCCGTCGCAGGCCCCGTTCGACCTGTTCTCGCGCGAGACGAAGCGCGGCGTACAGCTGTACGTCAAGCGGGTGTTCATCATGGACGACTGCGAAGCGCTGATGCCGAACTATCTGCGCTTCGTCAAGGGTGTCGTGGACGCGCACGACCTGTCGCTGAACATCTCCCGCGAGATCCTGCAGCACGACCGGCAGATCCGTGGGGTGCGCCGGCGCCTGGTGAAGAAGGTCCTCGGCGCGATCAAGGACATGCAGGCCAAGGACGGCGAGCGCTACACGAAGTTGTGGGCGCAGTTCGGCCGGGCGCTGAAGGAGGGCCTGCTCGAGGACACCGACAACACCGAGGCGCTGCTGGAGCTGGTGTCGGCCGCCTCCACGCACGACCCGGAGAAGACGACCACGCTGCGCGAGTACGTCGAGCGCATGAAGGACGGTCAGGACGCGATCTACTACCTGACCGGCGAGACCCGGGCGATGGTGGAGAACTCCCCGCACATGGAGGCGTTCGCCGCCAAGGGGTACGAGGTACTGATCCTCACCGACCCGGTCGACGAGGTCTGGGTCGACCAGGTCCCGGCGTTCGCCGGCCACGCGCTGCAGTCCATCGCCAAGGGGCAGGTCGACCTCGACGAGCCCGCCGGCGGCGACGGCGAGGCCGAGTCGGACAAGGCCAAGCGCGAGGAGGACTTCGCCGCCCTGCTCCCCTGGCTGACCACGACGCTGTCGGAGCAGGTGAAGCAGGTACGCCTGTCGTCCCGGCTGACCACGTCGGCGGCCTGCATCGTCGGCGACGCGCACGACATGACGCCGACCCTGGAGAAGATGTACCGGGCGATGGGCCAGGAGATGCCCCCGGTCAAGCGCATCCTGGAACTCAACCCGACGCACCCGTTGATCACCGCCCTGCGCGCGGCCCACGCGACGAACGCGGAGGATCCGGCACTCGCCGAAATCGTCGAACTCGTCTACGGCGGCGCCCTGCTCGCCGAAGGCGGCGACCTCCCCGACCCGGCCCGCTTCACCCGCCTCCTGACCAACCACCTGGCCAGGGGCCTGTAACCCACCCGGGGGTGGGGGGGGGGGGGGGGCCCCCGCGCCGCCCCCGGCGCGCGCCCCCCCCCCACCCCCGCCCACCCGATCGTGGCGAGCGGGAGCGGGGCGGGGCCTCAGACGAGGATGACTCGGCGCCCGCGGGTGTGGCCTGCCTGGCTGTCGACGTGTGCCGCCGCGGCCTCGGCGAGGGTGTACGACTTCTCGATCGGGATGTGCAGCCTTCCCCGGGCGATGAGGTCGGCGGCCTCGGCGAGCGCGTCGGGCACGCTTCCGGCCGTGCCGGAGAAGCGCACTCCGAGGTCCGGCGCGCCGAGGTCGGCGATGGAGATCACCCTGCCCGGATCCCCGGTCAGCTCGACGAGTTCGCGGATCACTCCCGAGCCGGCCAGATCGAGCGCCGCGTCGACCCGGCCGAGCCCGCGCACCCGCTCGACCCAGCCCTCGCCGTACGTCGTGGCGACCGCGCCCAGGCCGCGCAGATAGTCCTGGTTCGCGGCACTGCCCGTACCGATCACCGCGATGCCACGATCGCGGGCGATCTGCAACACCGCCGACCCCACTCCCCCCGACGCACCGCTGACCAACAGCGTCTGCCCGGCTTCCACACCGACCTCACGGATGATGCGCAGCGCGGTCTCCACCACGGACGGGTAGCCGGCCGCCTCCTCGAAGCTCAGCCCCTCGGGCATCCGGGTCCAAGCCGACATCACGGCGAACTCGGCGTAGGTGTCCCACCCTTCGCCGAACACATGGTCGCCGATCTCGACTCCCTCGACGCCTTCGCCGACCTCGTCCACCACCCCGGCGGCGTCCAGCCCCACTCCGGCGGGCAGCTCGATCGGATGGGCCGACAGTTTCTGGCCTTCCCGGATCCTCCAATCGACGGGGTTCACCCCCGCCGCCCGCACGGCGATGCGTATCCGGCCGGGGCCCGCGTGGGGCTCCTCGGCGTCCAGCAGGTGCAAAACATCGGGGCCGCCGAACTCGGCGAAGCTCACTTTCTTCATGCCGTGGACCGTAGCACTAACGGTTAGTGTTTTGAAACTGTTGCAGTCTCATACCTGATAGCATCGGCGCATGACCGAGCCAGTCGGCCGCCGCGAGCGCAAGAAGGCCGCGACCCGCCGGAATATCGCCGACACCGCCCTGCGGCTCTTCCTGGAGCGCGGATACGACGCGGTGGGCATCCGTGACGTGGCCGCCGAGGCCGACGTGGCCGTCACCACGCTCTTCTCGCACTTCGCCTCGAAGGAGGCCCTGGTGTTCGAGCGGGACGAGGACTTCGAACAACGCCTCACCCGGGCGGTCGGCGACCGGGAGCCGCACGAGCCGATCGTCCCCGCGTTGCGGCGCGAGATGCGGGCCATGGTGCGCCATTGCGCATCGGAGGGCGCCGCCCCGACCTGGCACATGATCGACACGACGCCCGCGCTGCGCGAATACGAGGAGTCGATGCGACTGCGTCACGCCGAATCGCTGGCAGCGGCCATCGCCGCCGACCTCGACCTGCCCCCGGGCACCACGGCCTGCCGGACGATCGCCAGGTTCGTGACCGACGCCCATTCGCTGGCCCGCGAGGCGGCCGATCCGGACGCTGCGGTGGATGAGATCTTCCGGATGATCGAGGCGGCCTGGGAGGTCACCTTCCCGGTGGCGTCTCACTCCGCGTACAACCGATCGGCGACCGCAAGCACCACCACAGGCGGCACACCCGGGGTTTGAACAACCGTCGGACCGCCGCACCACAACCAATGGTTGTGCCCATAGGGTGTCCGCATGGACCTCGACGCCGTCCGGACCTTCGTCGCCGCCACCGAGGCGGGGCAGTTCCAAGAGGCCGCCACCGAGCTGGCGGTCACCCAGCAGGCCGTCTCCAAGCGCATCGCCGCGCTGGAGCGCACCCTCGGCGTACGACTGTTCACCCGCACCCCGCGCGGCGCCGAACTCACCATCGACGGACAGGCGTTCCTGCCCCACGCCCGGGAGCTGCTGCGCGTCGCCGAGCGGGCCGTCGAGTCCGTACGCATCGGCCGCCGCCCGCTGCGCGTGGACGTGCTCAGCTCACGCGGCGCGGCGTCGGGCCTGCTTCGCGGCTTCCATCGGGCACACCCCGAGGTCGAGCTCGACGTGGTGATGTTGTTCGGCATCGACACGGCCATCGCCGCCATCCGGTCCGGCGCGATCGACGCGTCCTTCCGCGCCGTCACCATGCCGGGCCGGCCGCTCCCCGACGACATCGAGTCCGCCCGGGTGCTCGACGAGCCGCTCCAACTCCTCACCGGCCCCGCACACGTGCTGGCCGGCGCCCGCTCGGTGCCCCTGGCCGGGCTCGCCGGGCATCGGATCTGGATGCCCGGCATCGTCCCCGGCACCGAGTGGGCGGCCTATTACGACGACCTCGTCGCCGAGTTCGGGCTCACCATCGAGGCGACCGGCCCCAACTTCGGCGCCGACGCACTCCTGGACACCGTCGCGGACACCCCCGCCCTGGCCACCTTCATGGGCGGGGACACCCGCCTGGTCTGGCCCACCGACCACGGCCTGCGTCGCATCCCGGTGACCGACCCGATGCCCGTCTACCCCCACTCACTCCTGTGGCAGCGCGGCAACCCCCACCCTGCGCTGGCGACCCTGCGCACCCACCTCGCCGACACGGCCACCGCACCCGACGCGCCGGGAACCTGGACCCCCGACTGGGCGCGCCCGCGCTGAACCCGCAGACCGGCGCACCCGGCCTCAGACGCGTTGCCCGGGCGCGAGTTCGACGATGCGGTCCGGATCGGGGCGGCGGGCGACGACCGGCTGATCGAAGTCGAGCCAGTCGAGCGTGATGCCCGTATCCGCCCCCTCCCCCACGGTCATCCGGGCCGGGAGCGCGATCCCCTCGGCGGGGATGTACAGCAGCATGTCGCCCAAGGTGTCGTCGTGCCCCCCGAGCACGATCATCCGCCGGCCGTCCACCTCGGCGTCGCGATGCCGCTCACCGTCGCGGACGGCCTCGGCGAGCTCGCGCATATCGGCGAGGTCCTTGATCCGGTCCGGTTCGGTGACGAGCGGGCTGTCCGAGGGCAGCCGTACGTACTTGTCCGTCAGTCGCTCGGCCAGTTCCCGGTTTGTCCGGCTCCAGGTCCCGGCGTCCCCCTTGAGGTACACCTCGGAGCCGGTCCCGACCACATCGAACACCCCGACGCCGACCTCCTCGACGGTCGCGGTGAAGGCCTTCGAACCGAGGTCGATCCGCATGTCCATACGCACCGTGCGCGCCTTCACCCGGATCACACCCCGCAGATGCACGGTCCGCACCCGCATCGCGGCGAGCGAAACGCGCGTGTACAACACCCGATCACTGAGCGTCGAGTTGTCGCCTGCGACATCGCTCGCCGTCTCGTCCGGCGAACTCCCCGATGGATCCGGGGTTTCCGCACATCCCGCGACCAACATCAACACGATCCCCGCGGCCCCCACCGCGTTCCGCACCGACCTCATCCGCACACGCTTGAACAACTGACTCCCCATCACCCACGGCCCCACCGGCGCCAACTGCCGTACATCATCCCGGGATCCCAATCCGGGCTCCCCGCCGGGGTCCAACGGCCGCGTCGGCGGCCCTGTGCCCGGCCCGGCGCCTCGATCGGCCTGCCGCACAGACGAGTTCGTACCAAGCACCGGCACCCGCCGTCGTGGTCACGGTTACCGAATATTCACACCACGTAGGGTCCCGGCGGCCCCTCGGGGTCCGGCACGCTGGTCGCGATCCGCGCCCGGGTCCGGGCCGGACGCCACCACGTCACTCGGGAGGCCACACCTTGTCCACCTCGACCGTGCTCCGTCGCGCCGCAACAACCTTCTGTGTCACCGTACTTGCCCTCGCCGCGACCTCGACCCTGACCACTCCCGCGCAGGCCGCGTTGCCGACACCCGTCTCCGCCGCGACCGCCCGCTCGTATCTGGCCGGCATGTCCGCCACCGCCGAGACCCACGGCGACAGCTACGACCGCAGCCTGTTCCCGACCTGGATCACCATCTCCGGGACCTGCGACACCCGCGAGTGGATACTCAAGCGCGACGGCGCGGGCGTGACCACGAACTCGGCCTGTTCCGCCACCTCCGGCACCTGGACCAGCGCCTACGACAACGTCGTCACGACCGACCCGTCGACGTTCGACATAGACCACGTGATACCGCTGGCCGAGGCCTGGGCCTCCGGCGCCTGGGCCTGGACCACCACGCGTCGCCGCACGTTCGCCAACGACGTGAACGACCCGCAACTCATCGCCGTCTCCGCCTCGTCCAACCGCTCGAAGGGCGACCGGGACCCCGCCGAATGGCTGCCCCAGGCCTCCTACCGCTGCACGTACGCCCGGGCCTGGGTCCAGGTCAAGCACGACTACGCGCTCACCGTCGACAGCAGCGAGAAGAGCGCCCTCACGTCCATCCTCAACGCCTGCTGATCACCCGCCGCGAACCGGGCACCCCGGCCGCCCGTTCACCCGTTTCCCACACTGCGGATGCGGATTTCCTCGACAGAAGCGATCATGTAGACCGCACGAGGAGAAAGCGGCACATATCCATGATTGTTGCGGAAAACCTCACCAAGAGGTACGGCGCGAAGACGGCCGTCGACGACGTCGGCTTCGAGGTCCACCCCGGACGGGTCACCGGGTTCCTCGGACCCAACGGCGCCGGGAAGTCCACCACGATGCGGATGATCCTGGGCCTGGACCGACCCAGTGCCGGTCGGGTGACGGTGGACGGTCGGGCCTACCGCGACCTGAGCGCGCCGATGGTGGAGGTCGGCGCGCTCCTCGACGCCAAGGCGCTGCACGGCGGCCGCACCGCCCGGGACCACCTGGTCGTACTGGCCAAGTCCAACGGCATCCCGCTCACCCGCGTGGACGAGGTCCTGGACACCGTCGGCCTCACCTCGGTCGCCAAGAAGCGCTCCGGCGGTTTCTCCCTGGGCATGGGCCAGCGGCTGGGGATCGCCGGAGCGCTGCTCGGCGATCCTCGGGTGCTGCTGTTCGACGAGCCCGTGAACGGGCTCGACCCCGAGGGAATCCTGTGGATCCGCAACCTGATGAAGCGCCTCGCCGGCGAGGGCCGCACGGTCTTCGTCTCCTCGCATCTGATGAGCGAGATGGCGCTGACCGCCGACCACCTCCTGGTCATCGGGCGCGGGCGGATCCTCGCCGACACGGGCGTCGCCCAGTTCATCGCGGAGAACTCGGTCAGCCACGTGAAGGTGCGCTCGCCGCAGGCGGATCGGCTCGCCGAACTCGCCGCGGCGGAGGGTTGGCAGGTGAACCGGGACCCGGCGGGCGCGCTGTTGGTCCGGGACGTGACCACCGATCAGGTCGGTGATCTCGCCGGGCACAACGGGGTGTTCCTGCACGAGCTGGCGAAGGTCGAGGCCTCGCTCGAAGAGGCGTTCATGCGGCTCACCGCCGACAGCGTCGAATACCACACCGGCGGTACACCCCCGAAGGTCGCCGCCGAGGCGGTCCCGGGATGGGGTCCGCCGACCGTCGCCGACCGGATCGGATGAGGCCACGATGACGACGACCGCACCCGCCGCGCCGACCGCCGTCGCGCCCGGCGCGCGACTGACCTTCGGCCGAATCCTGGACTCCGAGTGGGCCAAGATCAAGACCGTACGCTCGACCGTGTGGACCCTGCTCGCCCTGTTCGTGGTGAGCGTGCTGATCAGCTGGGGCATCGCGGGCCTGGCCGCGAGTGATGTGGCCAAGCACGTGGCCGAGGGCAGGAAGAACGACGCGCCGGATCTGCTCACCGTGGGCGTCGCGTTCGGCCAGATCGCCGCGCTGGTGCTCGGCGTGATGTCGATGACGGCCGAATACTCGACCGGCATGATCCGTACCAGCCTGACCGCGGTGCCGTGGCGCGCGTCGATGCTCACCGCCAAGGCCGTGGTGCTGGCCCTGGTCCTGTTCGTGGTGGGCGCCGTCACCGGGTTCTGCTGCTACTTCCTGGCCAACCTGATGCTCGACGCCAAGGACGTCGGCGTCCCCCTCGGCGATCCCGGCGTGATCCGGGCGCTGATCGGCACGGGCCTGTACCTCGCCGTCCTCGGCCTGTTCGGCATGGCCCTGGGCGTACTGCTGCGGCACACCGCCGGCGCCATCACCCTGGGCATCGCGCTGATCTTCGTGGTCGGCGGCGTGGTCGGCCTGATCCCCGGCAAGACCGGCGACTGGATCGCCAAGCTGATGCCCGCAAACGCCGGCAGCCAGGTCATGTCGGTCGAGGGCGCGGACAAGATGCTTCAACCCTGGCCGGGCTTCGCGGTCTTCGCGGCCGAAACCCTGATCCTCCTGCTCCTCGGCACCCTCCTCCTCGAAAAACGCGACGCCTGACCCCGCCGCACCGGAGCCGGCCCCGTCCCGGCACGGGACTCGGGTCAGTCGTCCTCCTCCTCGTCGTCGATGTCCTCGTAGACGTCCACGAGCCGGCTGCGGAGGTCGTCTGCGCGGGGGCTCTCGTCGGCCCACCACGGGGTGGGGCGGGGTTCGCCCGCGGGGTCCATGAGCAGTGAGCCGTCTATCGCGGTCAGCCAGGGGTATGCCTCGGCCGCGGCAACCGGCTCGTCCCATTCGTCGGGGTCGAAGTCCATTTCCTCGATGCCGCGGATCCTGGGGACGGGTACCGGCAGTTGGTGGTGCTTCACCATCCACGTGTTGCGGAAGAAGTCGAACCGCAGATGGAAGCAGTCGTCCGTCTCGGTGTAGAGGATCGGCGGCACGAGGAAGTGGGCGGCGTCGACCGTGGCCGCCACATCGA
This sequence comes from Embleya sp. NPDC059237, assembly GCF_042754105.1. Lineage (NCBI taxonomy): Bacteria > Bacillati > Actinomycetota > Actinomycetes > Kitasatosporales > Streptomycetaceae > Embleya > Embleya sp. NPDC059237. The sequence continues at coordinate 279,247 of NZ_JBHZAE010000006.1, forward strand.
GGTAGTTCGTCTCCGTGCCACCCGCGTTCCAGCAGGCCGCGAAGTTCACCGGAGTCAGCGAATCCTTGCCGAGCACGTAAATCCGGTTGTCCCGGACGACGAACTTCTCCGGATCCAGAACCACGTCCTGGCCGAGCATCAGGATCGGCGCGGGCATGATGTGCGCCTTGGCGAAGTCCTGTGCCGCCTCGTTGAGTTCGACGATCTCGCCGAGGCGCGTGGCATCGAAGCTCAGAAAGTCGTGGAACGGACAGCAGGCGCCGTTCGACTCCTCCGATTCGGGGAAGAGCAAGGACTTGTCGAAGGGCGCGACGGCGTCCCCGGGGCGTGCTTCCGCGAACTCGCCCTGGACCCCGCCCCATTGCTCGGCGAGGAAGGCGGGGATCCAGTCCGCGTCCTCGGCCTCGATCACGACCGACTCGCACGTGTCGCGGAACGCCGTGTCGCCGAGCTTACAGTTGAAGTAGTCGAGCAGGGTGATCGCGGCACACGCGGCGAGTGACAACCCCTCGCGCCGCCCGAACCAGAAGTCGTAGCCGTTCGCGACGAAGTCCACCCCGCGGAACCGCTTGTGGACGAACGGTTCGCGCCGTGCGTCGGCGGCGGTCGGCACGTTCCAGTGCGCGGCGGCGACACGGTTGTAGTAGGCGTCGGCGTAGCGGGCCAGCTCCGGGGCGAAGACGCTTTCGCCGGTCAGGTAGCACGCCTTGCCGAACAACGCGCCGATCTCGGGATCGTGGGCGATGTCGGACTCGGCCCGGTGGTAGACGAGTTCGGTGCGCAGGAACACCTTGCGGCCGTCCCGGTAGGGCGCGCCATCGTGTTCGTACCGCTGGTCGAAGACGACGCAGTCGAAGGCCGCGATGTCGGTGAGCGCGACGCCCCCGGTCAGGTCGAGCGCGGGCTCGCCCGAGCCGCCGGTGAGGTAGAGCAGCACCGTGTACCGGGAGACGTGCCCACGTGCGGCGTCGTAGTAGGGCGTGTCCCGATGCCGGTGGAAATTGGCGTCGCCGGGCTCGAAGCGGTTGCACCGGAATACCGGGTTGACGTGCGAGAAGCCGTCGAGCATCGCCTCCGGCAGCCCTCCGGCCACCGCCTGGGTGAGCGCGTCGGCCAGGAGCGCCGAGTGGAAGATGAAACGTTCGCCGCCACGGGAGCCGCCGTTGAGCGGCGGGACGTAGAGGTTCGACGCGTCCAGGCCCTCGAGGCGGGCGCGGGCGGCGTCCGGCAACCGCAGCCGTGCCGAGTAGGCGTCCCGCGCGAGTCGCACCGGTTCGTCTAGGGTGCACTCCAGCGGGACACCCTCGAAGAGGCGGTCCAGGGGCACGATGTTCTCGAAGGTTCGGAACGACAGTTCGCGCGGGTCCACGAACACGGCGGCCAGGTGCGGGACTTCAGCGCTCGGCCGGGCGAACCGCTCCCGAACCGCCGCGTCGATGTGCTCCGCGTCGACGAAGCGCACCGCCTTGAAGCGTGCCGTCGGATGCCAGGACACCGCCAAGCCGTCGACGACGGCGGCCGCTCCGGTGTCGATCGTGTCGACCTCGGCGCGGTAGCGGGTCACCTCGTCCCGGTCGGCCGCGCCCGTCGAGCCGGCCGACAACGCGAAGAAGCGGTCGCGGAGTTCGATGAGGTCGATGGCGGTCACACGCTCCTCCAGAAGCTGCGCAGTGCGCTCGAAAACCCGGTGGCGGACGCCAGAATCCGCACGCCGGCGTCGGTGACGTCCTGGCGGTGGGCGAGCAGTCGCCGTAGCGAACCGGCGAACGGCGCCTCGACCAAGGCCTGCGCGCCGTCGGCGCCGATGTGGTTGTAGCGGAGGTCGAGGTCCCGAAGCCGCTCGAAACGGGCCAGTTCGCGTACGCCCTCGCCGGTGAGTCGGTTGCGCTGGAGGTGCAGTCGCCGGACGTGGGCGAAGTTCGGGGAGGCGGCCAGGGCCGCCATGCCGTCGTCGCCGATGCCGCAGTAGCGCAGGTCGAGCGTGTCGATCCGTCCGGTGGAGGTCGCCGCGGCGAGGCATCGGGCGCCGGGGTCCGCGAAGCGGAAGTACGAGAGGTCCAGTTCGCGGATTCCGCCGAGGTCGAGATTCGCGAGGGCGTCCGCCTCGTGGGGCGGCGGCGGGAGCGGCATGTCGTGTTCGTCGAAATCGGGTTCGTCGTCGAAGTATTCGGCGTCCGCCTCCTCGGCGGCGCTGCCCGGCCGGATCCGCAGTCCGGTCACGAAGCCGCCCGCCAGGGCCTCGGCGATCCGCGCGGGGGCTTCCGGCTCCCAGGCGACGACCACCTTCGTGGCGAAGCCGTGCAGCCGCGCCACGGCCTCTACGCCCTCCGGCAGTTCGGCGTCCCAGCGCTCCCGGTGCTCCTGCGTCAGGAGTTCGATCTCGGCTCGCAGCGCCCGCCGTCGGTCGTCGCGGACCTCGCTCGCGAGACGCAGATCCAACTCGATGAGGCTGCCACGGGCATCACCCTGCTCCCGCAACAGCTCACCGTAGGCCCGCCAGGTGCCGAGATCTCCCGGATCCGCACGCAGTATTCGCTCCAGCGACGCAACTCCCATGCCGGGCAACAGTAGGGGCCGTCTCCGACACACCGGCCTGCACGGCCCAACACCCCGCCACGACCGGCGGTTACCGCGCCGTGCCCATCGGCCGCTTGGAATCCCGGTAGGGGCAGGCCAGTTGGTGCAGGATCTCCTGGGCGAGCAGGTCCTCGCGACCCTTCAACGCGTCCGCCGAGCGCCGGTCGTGCGGGAACACCAGTTCCGCGGCAACGTTGTCCTGCACGATCCGGGCCAGGTTGTCGAGGGCGACGAGGACCGGGTCGGTGGGCGGCTGGGCGGTCGCGATGTCGATCAGGTGTGAGTCGGCCGTCGCGGGGTCCATGAACCGTTTGACGATGATCGAGTTCTGGTTCAGGGCGGACGTGGTCCAGATCGACAGGACGACGACGTACAGGCCGGGCCAACCGGCGGGGCCGACCTCGTCCCGCCACCGGTTCATCAGCTCGGTCACGCCGTCGATCTGCGCCCGGGCCGCGTACTCGATGTTGGTGGCGATGGCCTCGCCCAGGCCGCCGGTGAAGTCCTCGAACGACCGCATGTCGAACGCGGCACGGCCGGTCGCTTGTGCGATGAACTCCAGGGCCGCGTCGAGGATTTGCCCGCTCGCCACAGCGAGCCGGCCGGGCAGGCGCGCATCGTCGAGCTGCCGTCGGGCGTCGGCCAGGGTGGCGCCGAAGGCCCGAAGCGGACCGATCCACTCGTTCGTACCGGGGCCCTTGAACGCCACCATCTCCACGTCGTGCCGGTCCAGGCGCGCGGTACCGGGCGGGTTCGGGATTCGCCGGCTCAGGTATGGCGCGAGGATCGAGAAGATGCCCAACGGCACGTGGGCGATCGACTTGGCCGGTTCGAAGATGTCGGAGACGGGCCACAGCGACTCCCGTCGGCCCTCGTGTACGAGGGTGAACAGGCCGCCTCGGGCGTCGTTCTCCACGACGACGACCGGCCCGAGGTGCGGGATCAGCTCGGCCCGCAGCGTGTCGTAGTGGCGCCGCGTGTCGCCGTCGATCGCGACGATCGTGTTGCGGGCCCGCAGTTCGGCGCCGGCCGGATCCGGCCCCGGATCGCCCGCGTCCGGGGCCGCGGCGCCGATCCCGCCGAGGAACGTCGAGGCGCCGATGGCCGTCACGGACCCGAGGAAGTCCCTACGCGCGGTCATGCTGCACACGCCCGCCTCTCCGCCGCTGCGTCCCGGGCCCGGCCCCGTTGTCGACCTCCAGCGTGAGGGCGCGCGACGGCGCGATGCCATCCCTCGTTCGACTGAACGCGCGGGGCCGTCCCCCCGAGCCACGGCGCCGGCCGGGAGTGGGAGAGGTGATGATCTCGGAGGCGCGATGATCGTCGTGGGAGTCGGATGGGGCGAGCGAAGGGGGCGGAGCGTGGGCGAGAACGACGGCGCCGGGATCGAGTCGGCGCAGGATGCCGCGAACGACGAGCTGGTGCTCGCGTTCGGGCGGTTGCAGGGGGCGGCGGGGCGGCTGGAATACCTGCTCGGCGGCGCGATCGAGGAGGAGTTCGGGATCAGTCACCTGATGTACGAGGTGCTGCTGATCGTGGGCCGGGCGGGTGGCGCCGGCATGTCGATGCGCGCGATCGCACAGGAGCGGGTCCTGACCACGGGCGGGATGACCCGCCTGGTGGACCGCATGGAGGCGGCCGGCCTGGTGACGCGCACCGACGACCCCACGGACCGTCGCGGCAAGCTGGTACGGCTCACCGCGCACGGCCGGGACGTCGTGGTGCGGGCCAGTCGACTCCACGTGCAGAACATCCGCCGCCACTTCCTGGCCCCGCTGCCGGAGGAGGCCCGGGAACAGTTCATGGAGTGCCTGCGCATCCTGTCCCACTCGGCCCGCGACGCGCTGCCGCGCCTGCGCTAGAGGCCCTGTCCGGCGGATCTTGGCGGGTCGCCCGATCGAGTACACACCGCGACGGGAATACCTGACGGGGCAGATACTGTTGGAGCAGAGACATTGCCCCGGGCAGCGGTTGCGCCCGGAGCGGTGCGGTGCGTGCACCCGAGCCATTCCCTCCCGAAAAGGTCCCTTCCCGTGAAACTCATCTACGTCTTCGACGCATACTGCGGCTGGTCCTACGGCTTCGCCCCCACCCTCGCCGAGGTCACCGCGCGCCGGCCCGAACTGCCCGTCGAGGTGGTGTCCGGGGGGCTGTTCACCGGGCCGCGCGCCGTGCCGATCCGCGAGTTCGGCTACGTACAGGGGGCGAATGCCCGGATCAGCGAGCTGACCGGGGTCGCGTTCGGGCCGGCGTACGAGCGGCTGATCGCGGACGGGTCGTTCGTGATGGACTCCGCGGCGGCCGCGCACGGCATGGCGGTGCTTCGGCGGGCGGCGCCGGATCGGGCCGCGGCACTGGCCGGTGACGTGCAGGCCGCGTTCTACCGCGACGGGCTGAGCCTGTCGGAGCCCGGTACGTTCCTCCGCGTCGCCGCCGCGGCCGGCCTCGACACGACGGAGATCGCCGCCGCGCTCGACGCGCCGGCCGGCCGTCACGCGGCCGAGGCCGACTTCCGGCGGGCGGCCGAATTGGGCGTGACGGCGTACCCGACCCTCCTGGCCCAGGACGGCGAGCGCATCGCGGTCCTGGCCGTCGGCCGCGCCGATCCCGACACGATCGACACCGCGCTGGAACGATTCGGCGCGGGCCGCACCGAGACCACCAGCAGGTCCGCGAGGCCATGACGCCCTGACGCCCTGACGCCCCGGTCGGCCGGGCCCCCTCGACACAGGGTTGATTATGCGCATAATCTTATGCGCATAATCAATCTGCCGTCAGGCACAGTCACCGCCCGTCGAGGAGAGCCATGACCACCGACATCGACCAGAGCACGAGCGCAATACCCACCGGCGACTACGAACCGAGCGCGTCGCCGTGGGTCCGCGAGCACGTCGAGCAGATCATGCGCACCGGGACCACCGAGGGCATCACGATCAAGGGCCTGCCCACCGTGCTGCTCACCTATCGCGGCGCCAAGTCCGGCAAGATCCGCAAGACACCGGTGATGCGCGTCGAGCACGAGGGGCGTTACGCGGCCGTCGCGTCCAAGGGCGGCGAACCGACCAACCCGCAGTGGTACGCCTCCCTCGTCGCCGAACCCGTCGTCGGCCTCCAGGACGGCACGGTCGCCGGCGGGTATCGGGCGCGCGAGGTGTTCGACGACGAGAAGGCCGTGTGGTGGCGCCGGGCCGTGGCGGCGTACCCGGACTTCGCCGACTACCAACTCCGGACCGACCGCCTGATCCCGGTCTTCGTCCTGGAACCCGTCGACGCGAACACACCGGCGCAGCACGACGTCGAGCACTGAGTCGACCCTCGCGCCCGGCGAAGGCGGCCTCCACCCCAGGGCGCCGCTTTCGCCGGCGCCCCACCCCCGCCATCTCGACGAAACCCCCGCCGGCGCAGGCGAGTCCGCCTACCCTGATCGGGGAGGGTCGTACGCGGTGGTGCGCGGCGACCGTGGGGGGAAGCGCGTCCGTATCCGCGTCCACCGGGCGCCGATCACCGGACGCGGTGAGACAGTGGGGGTATTCGGCATGTCCTTCGGTGTGTCCTCGAACCAGGCGTCGGGCGTGCGCACGCTCGGCCGGACGGTGTGTGCGGCGACCGTGGCGGGATCGCTGGTCGCCTGCGGGGTGGTGGTCAAGCAGGGTCTTCCGGCGCTGACCGTCGAGGTGGCCCGGCTGATGATGAGCCAGGGCGGCGACATCACGGTCGAGCAGGCCGCCAAGCTCACGGTGACCGTGCTGGGACCGATCGCCCTGGAAGCACTGCTCGCCGCGAGCACATCCGACCCCGACCCCGGCACCGGCCCGTCCGGCGGCATCGTCCCCGTGACGCATCGAATCGCCCCCGCCACGACGCAACCGGTCGACAACGACTGGACGATCGTGGTGCGCCGCAAGGTCGGCGGCACCGTGCGGAACGCCGGATACCGAGTTGCCTACGCGGGCAAGGTGTACGTGCTCACCAACGGCCGTACCGCGCAGTCGTTCGAGCCCAGTCGGAAGCTGATCACGATCGACGCCACCTCGGACACCGCGACCGCCGTCGCCGTCGTGGACAGCCTGGAGCAACCGGTGCGCAGCTCGGGCAAGTTCCGGCTCCTGGTGGCGGGCAAGTACACCGACTACGACTTCGACTCCGACAAACGCTCCGCCTCGCACGCCGGCACCGACCTGCACGCCGGCCTCGGCGGCCCCTCGGCCGCACACGGCGCGCGGTACGCGAAGTTCTCCGGCGACAAGACACCGTCCCTACAGGACTGCATCACCGAACCACCGGACGCCTGGGGCAGCGACTTCAACAAGCTCAACCCCTACGGCCACTACTGCCTGCAAACCACCGACGGCCACTTCGGCACCCTGGCCCTCAGCACCACGAGCGAATACTCCTACACCATGTGGCAAACAGCAGCCGCCACAAAGTGACATACGATCACCCCAAACCAACGCAACCCAACCCGAAGGGAAACGTGGCGCGGGTGGATGTCATCGAGGCGCGGGCGCGGTTGGCGGACAAGATGGAGCGGCGCGGCGACTGGCCCGAACGGGCGCCGTGGATCCGGGCGGCCGTGGCGGCGGGGACCCGCACCTGGTGTTCGCGCTGCGCGTTGCGCTTTCCGACGTGCGGGTGTACGCCGCGCGCGATGCCGACGGCGTGAACGCGTGGGTCCATGACGGCGCGACGTCCTGGGCCACGTACTCGGCCGCCGCCGACGGCACGACAACCCTGCATCAGGGCGGCCCGCGCCGTTTGGGCGACGAACTGGAAGCGGCGTGGGAGCGGTGGGCGGCGATGGGGGCGCCGGGTGTGTACGACCACGGGATGACCGTCACGGCCGACGCGCAGTATGTATGGGTTCACGACCCGGAGAGCGGGCCTACATGGCCGTCGGGTGCGTGAGTTGCGGGCCTGGGCCGGTCGGGGGGATCAGGTGCGGCCCGCGTCGTGCTGGGCTTGGCGCAGTGTCTGTGAGGGGGGCATCCAGTCGGCGCGGATCACCCGGAAGCCTGCGGCTCGGTAGGCGTCGCAGACCAGGGCGTCGTCGTCGACGACCATCGCGACGGTCCGGCCGCGTGCGAGCTTTCGCAGCAGTGCGGGTTTGGCGACCCGGGCCGGGCGGCGGTCCCGCTCGGCACGCATCAGCAGGCGGCCGGCGGGCAGCCCGTGGCGATCCAACCAGTCGACCGTGTCGCGCCTGCAGCGCTCCGGGCGGCCGGTCAGGTACACCACCTCGTGCGCCTCCGCACTGCTCCGCGCGAGTTCGACACCCTCGGCGAGCGGCGCGTCCCGCGTCGCGGCCGCGAAGAACGCGTCCCAGTCCCGGGGCGACGCCTCGACGAAGTGCAACCGGTGTCGGGTATCGGCCACCGTGCCATCCAGGTCGAACACCGCCAGCGGACGGGATATCACAAACGCCTCCACGACAATCCGGACTCGGTCGCGCAGTCTACGCCGACCCCGCAGGGTGCCCGAGCGTCGGCTCGGCTCCGCCGCCTCACGCCCCGCCGTCGGTCGGCCCGATCCGCGCGGCCGCGATGTTCACATGCCCGTTGTGCCGTCGAGGCGTTCGCGGAGGAGGTCGGCGTGGCCGTTGTGGCGGGCGTATTCGGCGATCATGTCGACCAGGATTCTGCGTAGCGAGATCGGCTCCCCCGTACGCTTGCGCGTTCCCCTTTCGTCCAACGAGGGCGCGGCGGCGGTGATTCGGCGCGAGTGTTGGCACTCGGCCCGCCAGACGGCGAAGGCTTCGTCGGTGTCCCCGTCGAGGCTGTCGAAGTCCTGGTCGGGATCCTCGTCGGAGTAGTAGAGCAGCGGGAGTTCCTCGCCGGCGAACTGGATGCGGAACCACCAGCGCTCGACACCGGCCAGGTGCCGCACCAGGCCGTGCAGGGACATCGTGGACGGCGGTACCGCCCGTTCGGACAGCTGCTCCGAGGACAGCCCGGCGCACTTGAGCTCGAACGTGTCCCGGTGCCAGTCCAGCACCGCGCTCAGCGTTTCCCGCTCGCCTCCCACGGAGGGCGGAGCGGGTCGATCGTCCCCGTCCCATCGGGGTGCGTAGTGCCGGGGCGGGGGCGTGCCGTCCATGGTCCACCTTCCGGGTCGGAGTCCGACCGAGTATGACCGGCTCCGCCGACACCCGGCCCGAGCGAAACCCGGCCCCACCGACATCCGGTGACAGATGCGCGAAACGCGTGCTACGGTCACTCTCGTCGAACTGAGTCAGTCAACTAACTAACAAGCAGGAGACGACAATGATCGTGATCACGGGTGCGACCGGCAACATCGGCCGGGCGCTTGTGGGGCAGTTGGCGGCAGCGGGCGAGGACGTCGTGGCCGTGTCGCGGCGCCCGCGACTCACGGACCTTCCGGACGGCGTACGGCACGCCCGCGCCGACGTCGGGAACGCGGCGAGCATGCGGCCGGTCCTCGACGGCGCCGACGCGTTGTTCGTCCTTGTGGCGGGTGAACTCAACGCCCACGGAGAAAGCCCGGACCACCTGGTCGGCGCCGCCGCGGACGCCGGGGTCGGGCGCATCGTCCTGGTCTCGTCCCAGCTCAACAGCACCCGCCCCCAGGCCACTTCGCATGCCCGGTTGCGGGCGTTCGAGGCGGCGGTGCGCACGTCGGGGACGGACTTCACGGTCCTGCGCCCGAGCGCCTTCGCGTCCAACGCCTTCGCGTGGGCAGAGTCGATCCGCGGCAAGCGCACGGTCTTCGCCCCGTTCGGCGACTCGGCGCTGCCCGTCGTCGACCCCGCGGACATCGCCGACATGGCCGCGGTCGTACTGCGCGAGGACGGTCACGCCGGCCGAACCTACGAGTTGACCGGACCCGAGGCGATCAGCCCGCGCCGGCAGGCCGAGGTCATCTCGGCGGCGCTGGGCGAACCGGTCGCGTTCGTGGAGCTGTCCCGCGAGGAAGCCCACGCGCACATGGCGCAGTTCATGCCGGAAGAGGCGATCGGCGGCACCCTGGACGCCCTCGGCCTCCCGCTGCCGGCCGAGGTGGAGGTCGGCCCGGACGTGGCGAACGTCCTGGGTCGTCCGGCCCGACCGTTCGGCGAATGGGTGGCCCGCAACCTGCCGGCGTTCCGGTAGCAGCCCTCCCGGGCGCGCGAACGGCGGCGCGTCCGGGAGGGGCTTCGGCCGACGAACGGTTTCCGACCTCCCACCGGGCCCACGGGACACGCCGAACTCCCCTATGCCACCGGCCACTTCGCGCCGGCCGAACGATCGGACGGCCGCCCGACCCGTGATGGCATCGCGTCGCCTCACCAAGCCGTCCATCCCTTCGGTGACACGCACCCCGACCACGACCATCGCCACATCGGCCCACCTCGGCGGGACAGCGAGGCCGCCAAGCCGTCACCGCCGCCGGTTGCCACCGGCCCGGGCATCCGGCTCCGCCGGCCCACTTTCCCCGTGGCCGAAAGAAATCCGTTTATTCGCGCTCGCACTCGCCTCCCGCACATGCCCGGAACCGCCGACGGATCTTCCGGCAACCGCACACCCAAGATCGACGAACAGCCGCTTACATCTTTTGTGTGAGGAGTGTGTGAGTAGCGTGTGAGGAGTGTATGGGAGCCTTTTTGATCTGTGATCTACATCACATTGACGCACCTTTCGTATCAAGGCTTCACTTTCGAGGCGACGAGAATCGAAAGGCGGATTCTCTAGCAGTGGATATCGCTCCACCGGCCCGGGTCGTATAGGGGACCCGGCCGGTCCACAGTCACCTGGAGGTTGTCGTGGTGAAGATCGTCAACTCTTTCTCCAAGAGGTTCAGGGTCGAGAAGAGCCTCAAATCCGCCACCTGGTTCATCTGGTACAGCTGATCGTTTCGATCGACTCCGCCTGAGCTTCGGCCGAGTCGGATCGCCGCCCGGGCTCGCGCCCGGTGGAGCCGCGTCCCAGCTCCACCGGGCGGGAGACTCTACGTCCTGTGGAGAGCACCGATGAATCGTTTTGACACGGTCGGAAGTGCCCGGGTCACCCTTTTTGCACCGAGGATCGAGGAACTCCTGCGCGAGCGTCGCGGTGCGGGGTTTTTCCGCATCGACGGCGACACCGTCGGAGTCGCCGATCCGGAATTGATCAACAAACTCCTGGAGAGCAGATCGGCCCACGAATTCGAGCGGCCGACTTTCAAGCCGCTCCAGGGAAGATCGATAGAGCGGGTGGAGGCCAACGACGTCCTGCGGGCCGTGTCGCACGACGTGCGCGCCGCATTGGGCGGACCGGCTCCCGATTCCGTCGATCTTTCCGGAATCTGGCCGCGTATGGGTCACGCCTATCTTCGCGATCTTCTTTTCGGGTCCGACCCGTTGCGGTTCCGCATGCTCACCGATCGCCGCCTCGAAAAGGCGCCGGTACTCACCCGCGCCATGGTCCGCACGAGTGCCGTCCTGCCGGGAAAGCCCGCTCTCGACCCACCGGTGTCCCGCCTCGCGGCCGCCACCGCCGCCGCCGAGCACGGCGACCGGCGCTACGCCATGGGCCTGTACCGCCGGGTCGCCGCGCCGGTGTGCCTGGGGGTCGCGGCACTGGTCGCCAACGCGCTCTGGCTCGGCTCGCCGTTCCATCCCGACGCGAGCAACCGGCACATCGTGCTGGAGTCGCTGCGGTTGTTGCCGCCGTCGTGGAACATCCTGCGAGTGGCGTCCCCCGAGTTTTCCGCCGTGGACTCCCGGATCGGTCCGCACGACGACGTGCTGCTGCTGCCGCTGCTGACCCATCGCGATCCCGAACTGTGGCCCGATCCCGACGTGTTCAGCCCCGAGCGCTGGCACGAGTCGGACGAGGACGACCACCCGGGCTACATCCCCTTCGGCCACGCGAGCGATCGTTGCCGAGGCCGGCACCTGATCGTCCCACTCGCCGAACACCTCATCGAACGCCTGCGCGCCGACGGCCTCGCGGTGAACCCCGGACAGACCACTGCCAAAGTGCCGCTCGCCGGCCTGCTCGGGGTCACGCGGGTACAGGTGTCCAGAACCTGCCCACCCGGCACCTGAGTTCGGCGCGACGCACCGTCACGCTCGGGGTCCCGGGACCCCGTCCGGCCCTCAGCCCTCGTGCGCCACGACCCTGCCGCCTCGATAGAGATACCGAGTCCCGTCCAGCGTGAAGAACTTGATCGTCTGCCACTCGCGCGTGTCGGACACGCGGTGGACGTACAGGTCACGGCCGGCCGGCAGGAGGCGGAACTCCGACGGCGTCTGCCCCTCGAACGTCCGGCGCACGTACAGCGCGCCGTCGCGTTCGAGGACATCGTCGACGATGCCGGTGGCCGGGTAGCGGCCCAGGTATCCGCCGGCATCGCGTGGCGGAGTACTGCCGTCGGGGGTGTGCTGCGGGCGTGGTGCGACGTGGGCGAGGTCGGTGAAGATCTCCCGGAACAGGTCCACGTGCAGCGCCGCGTTGTCGCCGCCGTTGGTGAGCAGGACCACGGCGATCCGGGCGTCGGGCAGGATGCGCAGGAAGGACGCCTGGGCGTGGGTGGTGCCGTCGTGGCCGTAGGCGGTCCGGCCGTTCCAGTCCCAGCGGGCCCAGCCCAGTCCGCGGGTTTCGCCGCCGTCGGCGGTGTCGGGGGTGTTGGTCTGGAACGAGCGCATCGCCTCGGCGGAACGGGTCGACAGGATGCGCGTGCCGTCTGCCGCGCGGCCGTCGTCCAGGTGGAGGCGGGCGAAGGTGAGCACGTCCTCGGCGGACGAGCAGGCGATGCCGGCGGGGCCCGAGGAGCGGGGTATCCAGACGGGGTTCACGTGCGGGGGCCGATCCCGTTCCCAGGTGTGTCCGGCGGCGGCGCGGTGGGCGAGCACGTCCTCGGGCAGGGTGTGCGTGCGGGTCAGCCCCAGCGGCTTCAGGAGGCGTTCGTGGAGTGCGGCGTCCCAGGTCGTACCGGTGACGCGCTCGATGAGTCGGCCCGTGAGCATCAGTCCGGCGTTGCAGTACGAGTAGGCGCGACCGAGCGGGTGCACGCCGCGAACGTCCCTGAGCAGCGCGGCATATCGCTCCAGGCAGTCGTCGCCGCGACCGGTGTCGGTGAGCACGTCGCCGTCGATCCCGCTGGTGTGCGTGAGCAGGTGACGCAGGGTCAGGCGGGCCGTACGGTCCGGGTCCGACAGGCGCAGTTCGGGCATCACGCGTGTCACCGGTGTGTCGAGGTCGAGCAGGCCCTCGTCGACCAGGCGCATCGCCACGGTCGCGGTCCAGACCTTGGTGACGGAGCCGATCTGCCAGACGGTGTCCGGTGTGGCCTCGACCCGGTCGTCGACGTTGGCCATGCCGGTGGCGAGCTTCGTGACACGGTTGCCGAACAAAATGCCCAGCGCGGCGCCGGGGACCTGGTGGCGGGCGGCCAGTGCGTCGAGCCTGGCCTGCCAGTGCCGCGCGGCCGGGCCGGCGGCGGACGGGTCGGCGGGCGCGGGTGGTTGCTCGGCGGCGGACGCGGACGGGGCGAGAGCGGAACCGGCCGCGGTGGCGCCGGCCGCGAGGCCCAACGACCCACGCAGCACGGCACGCCGGGTGGGCGACACGGACTCGTGGTCGGCGGCCCCGTCGGAGGAGGGGGTATCACGATGGTCGATCACGGTGCGAGGCTACGAAGCCGACCCGGGTGCGCACGTCCCCCGAGCGTACGAGGACCCGAGTACTGCCCCGCACACTCGACCGCCACGCGCGTCGTACGCCCGTACTCGCTCCCAGAGCCGATGCCGCCGCCCGGGCCCCTCGCCGGCCTCGCCCTTCCTGTTCGGCTCATCGTCGTTTCGGGCGTACCCGTTCGAGTCTGGTCCAGCCGGTCCAGCCGCGTTGTTCGAGCAGTTCGATCAGACGGCGGGCCGGGGGCGCGGCGTCGAAGGCCAGGGTGTCCATCAGTTCGGCGAACGGGGGCTCGATGTCGGTGTCGTCGACGTACGCCTCGCCCCGTTCGTCGGCCATCCGGGTGAGACAGGCGGCCAGTTCGTCGGCCAACTCGACCAGGCTCGGATCGTCGTCGGCGCGGTCGAGGGCTTGGCCCAGGATGCGGTGGAAGGCGATCAGGTGCGGGTCGGCGAGTTGTTCGCGTTTGCGCGCCATCCATTCCGGGACACGCTCGGGCGAGCGTGCGACCAGGGGGATCCAGCCGTCGCGCTCGACCCGGACGATGCGCTCGTCGACGCCCGACGCCCGCAGGTGGTCCAGGAATTCGACCACCTCCGGGGGCAGCACCAGGCCGTCCCCGGAGGCGAGCCGGGCGATGCGCTCGCGGTGCCGTTGCCGCTCCCGGATCTCGGCCCGCAGCCGCCGGTCGACGGCCGCGATCGCGGCGGCGAACTCCTCCTCGTCGGCCCGCAACAACTCCCCTACCCGGGCCAGCGGAACGCCGGCCTCGGCGAGCGTGCGGATCCTGATCAGTTCGACCACGGCGCCGGCGCCGTAGCGGCGGTATCCGGAATTGTCCCGCTCCGGCTCGGGCAGCAGTCCCTTGGCGTGGTAGTGCCGCACGGCGCGTACCGTCACCCCGGCATACGACGCCAGTTCACCGATGGTCAGCACGTGGGCACGGCCTCCTCGATCGTTCTCCTCTGCCCGTCCGGCTACTGGTTGGCCGCGCGGGTTCGGTACAGCCGCCGGGACCACGCATATCCCACCGACCCGATTCCCACACACCAGCCCACCGCCCACCACACGGCGGACCCGTCCGGCGATCCGGCCACAAGGCCGCGGCAGGCGTCCATGATCGGCGTGAACGGCTGGTGTTCGGCGAACCACCTCAGCCCGGTCGGCATCGACGCGACCGGCACGAATCCGCTGCCCACGAACGGCAGGATCACGAAGATCATCGGAAGGTTGCTCGCGGTCTCCGGATCCGGACTGGCCAGCCCCAGCGCCACGGTGAACCAGGTCATCGCGAACGACAGCAGCGCGAGCAGGCCGAGCAGCGCCGCCCAGTGCGCGGCCGAGGCGTCGGTCTCCAGACCGAGCAGGAACGCCACCCCGAGGACCACCGCGAGCGCGTGCGCGGTCTGGATCATCGCGCCCAGCACATGCCCGGTGAGCACCGAACTCTCGGCGATCGCCATGGTCCGGAACCGGTCGATGATCCCGTTGGTCATGTCGCCGGCGACCAGGACCGCGGTGCCGATGGACACGCTCGCCACCGTCATGGTCAGGATTCCGGGGGTGATGAAGGTCAGGTAGTCGTCGCGATCCCCCGCCCCGGATCCAGACAGGCCGGCGCCCATCGTGCCGCCGAAGACGTACACGAACAGGAGGAGGAACAGCAGGGGTTGCCCGATCAGCATGATCGTCATCGACGGGTAGCGGACCATGTGCCTGAGATTGCGCCGCAGCATGGTCATCGAGTCGCGGACGACGTACCTTGACGTCGCGGTGCTCATACCGACACCCCCTCGGCGGGCGCGCCGACGCCGGACCGACCGGTGAGCGCCAGGAACGCGTCGTCCAGGTCGGGGGCGTGCAGGGCAAAACCGGTGACGGCGTCGTCGTCCACTCCGGCCAGGAGCCGACGCAGTGCGGCGAGGCTGCCGTCGTATGGCACGGTCACGGTCAGCGCCTCGGCGTTCGGGCTCGACTCGGGCCACCGGCGCGCCAGTTCGGCCAGGTGCTCCCCGTCGACGGCCCGGAACTCGACGCAGCCTCCCGGGACCAGCCGTTTCAGCTCGGTCGCGGTGCCCTCGGCGACCAGCCGGCCGCCGTCGAGCACGCCGATCCGATCGGCGAGCCGGTCCGCCTCGTCGAGGTATTGCGTGGTGAGCAGGACGGTGACTCCCTCGGCCACCGACTCCCTGACGATCCCCCACAGTTCGCGGCGGCTGTACGGATCCAGGCCGGTGGTCGGCTCGTCCAGGAAGATCAGCCTCGGCCCGGTCAGCAGGGTCATCGCCAGGTCCAGTCGGCGCTTCATGCCGCCGGAGTACGTCCCGGCCCGCCGATCGGCGGCATCGGCCAGGTCGAACCGCTCCAGCATCCGCTCGACGCCGATCCGCGCCCGATGTCGGTCGAGCCGGCCGAGATCGGCCATCAGCCGCAGGTTCTCACGCCCCGTCAGCAACTCGTCCACGGCGGAGAACTGTCCGGTCACCCCGATCGACGCCCGCACCCGAGCGGCTTCACGGTGTATGTCGTATCCGCCGACGCGGGCTCGGCCGGCGTCGGCCGGGAGCAGCGTGGACAGGATCCGGACCGTGGTGGTCTTGCCGGCCCCATTGGACCCGAGCAGGGCGTAGACGGTACCGACGGGAACGGTCAGGTCGACGCCGGCGAGCACCCGGTGGTCGCCGTACGCCTTGCCGAGGCCGGTCACCTCGATCGCGTGCGTTGTCTGTGTCGTCATGCCGACCATGCTGGAAGGTTGACCCTGCGTCAGGGTCAAGCCGTCGCAACGCCCCTCGTACCTCCGCCCGTCCCGGGTGCGGAGGATTGCGCGTGGCACGAAATACTCTTCCGTGCCAGTGCAGTTCGTGCCCTGTCACCGCTCCCGCCCGCACCGCAGACTGGCCGCGGCCCATGATCCGCCCGCGCGGCTCCCTCCCTTCCCCGTGGGTGAGTTCGCAGCCGCGCGGGCCCGGCCGACCCCGGACGGCCCCCGCGTCGTGCCGCCGCCGAGCGCCCGCGATCATGTACCGCAGCCACGATCGATGGGGTCGGGGCGGGAGCGGATCGGAATCATCGATGGCGCGTGTGGGTTCGGCTGCGTCGGGACGCCTGGCGGCGGCCGCGGCGGCGGGAATGGTCCTGGTGACGGGATGTTCGCCGGCTGCGGATCTGGCCGACACGGCCTCGGCCGATCTGGCGACGTTGAGCGTCGAGGCGGTGTCGAAGCGGGTCGCCAGGGCCGTGGACCGCGTGCATTCGGTCCGCGTCACCGTGGAGTTGCGGCGCAACGGCGCCACCCAACGCACCGATCTCCGGTTGGACATACGCACCGGCAACTACTCGGCGACCGGCAAGACGTCGAGTTACACGATCGAGACGGTGCGGATCGGTGAGGATGTCTACGTCAAGGCTTCGCGCGCCTACTGGCAGTCGCGGCTCGGGCGCGACAAGGCCGCCCTCCTGAACTCGCTCGACGGCAAGTACGGCCACGTGGCCACCGACGACCCGGCCCGGTCCACCATGAAGAACCTCAGCCAAAAGGCGGACCCGCACACCGTGCTCCCCACCCTGGAGAAGGCCGATCGCCGTCCCGACTCCACCGTCGACGGCCGGCGCGTGGTCGTGTTCGCCGAGCCTGGCGAGAAGAACCCCGACCTCCTGTACATCCCGGCCGAGGGCCCGGCCCTGCCCGTCAAGATGGCCGGCTCCTCGGCCAAGGGCGGCTCCGACACGGCGACCATGACCTGGTCCGAGTACGACCAGCCCGTCGACATCCAGGCCCCCGCGCCGGACCGAATCGTCGAACTCCCCAGCCTCGGCACCGCCCCACCCGGCGCCGGCCTGCTCTGAGCCACCCCTCACCCCCTCGCCCGGTGCCGACGGCGCGCGCCCCGGCACGACGGTGACTGGACGTTTCGTCCGGTCCGGACGTACAGTCCAGGCATGGGTGTGGTGGCGAACGAAGACGACGCGGATCCCCGGGTGCGGATGTGGGAGCCGGTGGGGCGGGCCGTTGCGTTGTTGCTCGGGCCCTACGCCGAGGTCGTGTTGCACGATCCCGGGACCGACCGGGTCCTGGCCGTGTGGAACCCGTTCACCTCGCGCGGGCCGGGCGACCCCTCGGCCTTGGGCGAGTTGGCCGCGTTGGATCCGGCGGCGCGCGACGTATACGGGCCGTACGAGAAGGTGCTCGCGGACGGCCGCCGGCTGTCGTCGGTCAGCGCGGTGTTGCGCGACGCGCACGGGCAGCCGGCCGCGGTGTTGTGCGTCAACCTCGACCGCACGCCGCTGGAGCGGGCCGCCGCCGTCCTGTCCGCGTTCGGCGCGCCGACCGTGCGACGCCCCGAGCCGCTGTTCGAACAGGACCTGTCGGCGCGCGTCGCCGAGGTGGTCGGCGGCCATGTCCGCGCCACCGGGCGCCCCGCCGAGCGCATGACCCGCCCGGACCGGTTGACCGTCGTCGCCCGCCTGGACGAGGTCGGCGTGTTCGCGGTGCGCCGCGTCGTCCCGGTCGTCGCCGAGGCCCTGCGGGTGTCCCGGTCCACCGTGTACGACCTGTTGGCCGATGTACGAGCGACGAGCGAGAGAAGCTGACGACCATGACCCGGCTGCCCGATTTCCGGCTGGAAACGTATTTCTCCCGCTGGGAGTTCACCGCCCGCCACCACCTGACCGCGTCCGACGCGCAGACCATGACGCTGAGCGAACTGCTCGAACTGGCGGACGACACCGACCGGGACGCGTTCGAGCACCTGTCCCTGGGCTACACCGAGACGTTCGGCGACCCGGGCCTGCGGGCAGCGATCGCCGGCACCTACGACCACATCGAGCCGGACGACGTCATCTGCTTCGCGGGCGCCGAGGAGGCCCTGTACGTGGCGATGAACGTCCTGCTCGACGCCGGCGACCACGCCGTCGTGCTGACCCCGAACTACCAGTCCGCCGAGACCGTTCCGCTGGCCCTGTGCGAGGTCACCGGCGTGGCGCTCGACCCGGCGCGGGACTGGGCCCTGGACCTGGACGCGGTGGTCGCCGCGATCCGCCCGAACACCCGGGTCGTCTCGGTGAACTTCCCGCACAACCCCACGGGCAAGGTGATCGACCGCGCCGAATTCGCCGCCCTGATCCGGCTGTGCGACGAGCGTGGCATCCATCTGTTCGGCGACGAGGTGTATCGCGGCCTCGAACGCGATCCGGCCCGCACCCTGCCGCAGGCCGCCGACCTGTCGCCGCGTGCCCTGTCGCTGAACGTGACGTCGAAGTCCCTCGGCCTGCCCGGCCTGCGCATCGGCTGGATCGCCTGCCGCGACCGGGCCCTGCGCTCGCGCCTGGAGCGGGCCAAGCACTACACCACGATCTGCAACTCCGCGCCGAGCGAGGTGCTGGCCAGGATCGCCCTGAAGGCCCGCGAGACGATCCTGGCCCGCAACCGCGCCCTGATCACCGCCAACCTGACGGCGTTCGACGCGTTCTTCGCCGAGTATCCCGACGACTTCGAGTGGCGGGCCCCCGACGGGGGTTGTGTCGCCTACCCCCGCTACCTCGGCGCGGACGGGGTCGAGGCGTTCTGTACGCGCCTGGTGGAGGAGGCGGGCGTGCTCCTGCTGCCGGCGAGCATCTACCGCTCCGACCTCACCCCGACCCCCACCGACCGTTTCCGCATCGGCGTCGGCCGCGACCACGCCGAGGCCGCCCTGTCCGCCTTCTCCACCTGGCTGCGCACCGGCCGCTGACGCCGACGCCGAGCCTTCCGGCGGAGCGGCGTCATCCCGTGGCGCGCGGCGCCGAGCGCACGACGGCGCTCGGACCGTCGAGCCGATTCCGGCTGTCCCGGATCGCCTCCCGCTCCCGGGCCGGATCGAAGCCCCGGGTGGCCAGGAAGTAGGCGGCGCCGGAGACGACCAGGCCGACCACGAACGCGATGTCGGCGCCGTCGAGCGCGTCGACCATGGGCCCGGTGTAGAAGCCGGTGGTCATGAACGGGATCGACGCGGCCACACCGAGGGCGTAGGAGAGCAGTCCCGCGAGGCCCCAGCGGCCGTAGATGCTGTCGGGGCTGAAGATCTCGGTAATGGCGTAGTGGCCCCGGCGCACGAAGTAGTAGTCGATGAGATTGACCGCGGTCCAGGGCGCCAGGGCGTAGAGGATGAGCGTGATGAAGTCGTTGAAGCTGTCCAGGTACTTCCCCGGCAGGCCCTCGGCCACGGCAAAGACGACCGCGGCGCCGGTCGCGACGCCGACGACACGGGTGCGGGCGGTCAGCGCGATCGGCCGGAAGGCATGCACGATGCTCAGGCCCGAGAGCATCGCGCCGTAGAGGTTGACTCCCATGATGGCGATCGCGCTGGGGACCAGGACCGCGATCACGGCGGTCTTGCCGAAGCCGGAGAAGAGCGTGTCGCCGATGTCCTGGAGGTTGACCAGCGCGTCGGGGACGGGAACGGAACCGGCGATGAAATTCCCGAGCACCATCAGCCAGATCGCCGACAGGGCGGCCCCGGCGTAGGTCCAGCCGATCACCCCGCGCGCGGAGGTGTCAGCGGGCAGGTATCTGGAGTAGTCGGAGACGTAGACGGCGTAGCCGAGCTGGTAGCCGGCGGCGGCGACGAACTGGGCGAGTGCGGCGGCCCAGGTGAAGGAGGCGGTGTGCGGGTCGTGATGCGGGCTCAGGTGCATCAGGGCGAGCACGGTGAGGATCCCGAACACCGGTACGACCAGGTACGGCAGCAGGCGCAACACGGTGTGCAGCAGGTCGTAGCCGACGATCGCGAGCACGGCCGCGAGCAGTACGATCACCACCGCCCACAGCGTGGTCGAGCCGGGTAGGACCGTCTCCAGCACCTGGGAGGCCAGCAGTACGCCGAAGGCGCTGAAGCCGATGTAGACGCAGATGACGGCGAGCATCGGTACGAGCGCGCCGCGGGTGCCGAACTGGGCGCGTGACTGGATCATCTGCGGCAGGCCCATGGTGGGCCCCTGGTTGGCGTGGAAAGCCATGAAGCAGGTGCCGAACAGGATGCCGAGGACGGTGGCCGTGATCGACCAGCCGACGGTCAGTCCCATGACCGGTCCCGCGAAGCCGACGACCATGGTGGTCGGCACGAACTGTCCGGTGAACCAGAACGGCGCCTGGTGCCAGGCGCGGCCGTGCCGCTCGGACTGCGGGATGTAGTCGATCGAACGTGTTTCCAGGACCGGGCCGCTGCGCGAGTTCTCGCCGGGTGCCGGCTGCCGGCTCCTCGTCGCGCCTGTGTGGTCAGCCATGTGCCCTCCTTCACGTGGGGCAGAATCTACAGTTGTCTGCCGGTTTGTCTGCTCGGGGAGACGCGGCCGGTGTCGGCCTGTGCCACGAAGTCGGCGAATCCCGCGATGGCGCGGGCGAAGGTGCGCGCGGCGAGGGTGAGGTCGCCGATCCCGACCCACTCGTCGGCGCCGTGGGCCTGCTCGATCGAGCCGGGGCCGTAGACGACGGTGGGAATGCCGAGACGATTGCGTAGGAACCGGGCGTCGGAGCCGAGCGAGAGGCCGATGAAGCCCTCGTCCGGCGCGACGCGCGAGCGTGGTCGGGAGTGGGATCGGGTGCGCGGGCGTGGTCGGCACGTGTCGACGAAGTCCGCGAAGGGGTGGGGCAGGGGCAGCTCGGATGCCTCGCAGAAGAACGTCGGCAGTACGCGATAGTCGACGTCGGGGCAACTCGCGTCGATGGTGCGCACGATCGAGGCGTACACGTCGTCGGAGCTCTCCCCGGGCAGCGTGCGCCGGTCGATGGTCAGTTCGCAGGCGGGGGCGATCACGTTGGCCGCGACGCCGCCGCGCACCATCGCCACGTTGCACGTCGGGCTGCCGAGCAGCGGGTGCGGCCGGTCGTGGAAGCGGGCCAGGTGCAGGGCGGTGGTGATCCGCGCCGCGTCGGCCACCGCGGAGCGGCCGAGCGCCGGTTCGCCGCCGTGTCCCGCCGTACCGAAGACTTCGATCCCGGCCTGCCAGGAGCCGCGTTCGGCCACCGCGACGCGCAGCCCGGTCGGCTCGGGGACGATGCACGCGTCGGCCCGGACCAGGCCGGCGTCGACGAGTGCCGCCGTACCGTGGGCGCCGCCGGTCTCCTCGTCGGCGACGAGGTGGAAGACGATGTCGGCGTCCGGTACGAGCCCGGCGTCGAGGCACGCGCGCAGTCCCTCGACGGCGGCGGCGATCCCGCCCTTCATGTCCGCCGCGCCCCGACCGATCAGCCGGCCGCCGCGCACGACCGGGTCGAACGGCGGCGTGGTCCAGTCCGCCTCGACCACGGGCACCACGTCCACGTGGCCGTTGATCAGCAGGGTCGGCCGCCCGGGCGCGCCGGTGCCATGGCGAGCGAGCACCGACGGCCGGCCGCCGCTCGACGTGAACACCTCGGTGGCGCAGCCGATCGCCCCCATCACGTCGAGCAGCGCGGGTACGGCCGCGGCCTCCCGGCCGGGCGGGTTGCGGGTGTCGACGCGCACCAGGTCGGCCGCGGTGCGGGTGACCCGATCCACCCGGACGAAGGCGTCGACGGCGGACTCGGGTGTGTGCGGCGAGGGGCTCGCCATCAGCGGGTCACCTCGCTCCGCGGCAGGATACCGACCTGCGCCAGGCCGCGCGCGAACTCGGCCAACTGCGGTCGCCCGGCGCTCAGTTCGTCGATCAATGCGCGTCCGGCGTCGACCCGGCCGCTGCGCAGCAGCACGACCGCCCGCCACAGGTCCGCCTCACGGTTGGCGCCGAGGCCGATCGCGGCGGACGCGAGCGCGGCGATCGTCTCCCGGGCCCGGTCCGCGACGATCCCCGAGGCGTCGCCGATGACCAGGGGCGGGGCGAACAGGGCCGCCCCGATCGCCCGGAAACCGTCGTGGACGGGCAGCAGCCGGCGCAACTCGCCCACCGGGTCGGCGTGGTCGTCGACCCGGATGTCCGCGAGCACGTGCCGCCAGGGCCGCTCGTCCCGGACCGGGCCGACCACCTTGAGCACCGCCGACTGCGACCCGCGCGCGTCTCCCCCGGCCCGTTCGCCCGCGAGCAGCGCCGCGACGAGCCGGTCGGCGTGGGTCGAGGTCGAGGCGCGGTGGGTGGCGAGCATGGCCGTGCACACCGTGTCCGAGGCGAGCATGTTGCCCACCGCAGCCATGCCCTCGCCGCGCGCGACGCCGGTGTGCGGCGCGCAGCCGGTACCGGCGAAGCAGGCGTAGCGGCCGCCGGCGTCCATCACGATCGCCTGGCGATACTCGGCCTGCGGATCCGCCGACGTGAGCGTGTCGAGTACGTCGTCGGGCGTCGCGCCCGCCCGCAGCAGCGCCAAGCCCTCGTGCGGCCAGTCGGTGTTGGCGAACGCCTGACTGACCACCACGCCGACGCCGGCCTCGGCGTCGCCCACGACGGAACCCACGGCGAAGAAGTGCGACTGCGAGGCGAACCCCAGGGAGCCGTCGTCGGGATTGAAGCTCACCATCGAATAGGTCATCGGAATCTCCGATCGCTGTCGTATGCCGTGTCGTGTGCCGTGTCATGTGCCGTTGTGGGGCGGCCGGCCCGGGGATGCCGGGCCGGCCGCCCGACGTCTCAGCCGCCGGCGCGTCCCCGAAGCAGCGGAAGCAGTTCGCGCGCGAGCAGGTCGACCTGTGCCTCGGCGTCCCGATCGGGGTCGAGGCAGAGCGCGACGCGGTCCGCCCCGGCCTCGGCGAGGAGGGTGATCCGCTCGGCGCAGTCGGCGGGGGTGCCGACGACCGCCAACTCCTCGATCCAGGCGTCGGGAATGGCCCGTACCGCGTCGTCGAAGTCCAGTGCGGCCAGTGCCTCGGCCTCGTCGGCGATCCCGTGCGCCTCGGTCATCGGGTTGCGCGGTCCGGCGAGGAGGTACAGCCCGAACAACTCGCGCAGCCGCTCGCGGGCGACGACGGCGTCCGGGTCGACCGAGCACAGCGCGTACGCCACCAGGTCGTGCCCGGCCCCGGCGCCGCCGGCGGCCACCCGCTCGGCGGCCCAGCGCACGTAGCGCGTGCCCGCGAGCACGGAGAGCACCGTCCCGTCGGCCGAACCGCCGGACATGGCGAGCGCCTTGGGGCCTCCGACGCCGGCGAGGATGGGCGGCACCACCGCCGGCGGATGTGCCAGTCGCACCTCGCGGGCTCGATACGACGACGCCTCGACGGTCAGCGTCTCCCCGGTGAGGAGGGTGCGCAGCCCGGCGATGACGTCGCGGACCGAGGCCAGCGGCGTCCGGCTCCGGATCGCCATCTGATCCAGCCAGTCCGGGACCCCGGCGCCGACCCCGGCGCTCAGCCGGCCCGGGTACAGGCCGGCGAGCGTGGCCAACTCCATGGCCAGCAGCGCGGGATGGCGCGAGGTGGTGGGCACGATGCCGATGCCGACCGGGAGTTCGGTCGCGGCCAGGACGGCTCCGGCGGCGGCGATCGCGCCGGTGTAGAAGTAGTCCTCGCCGACCCACAGTTCGTCGAAGCCGCCGCGCTCGGCGGCCCGGGCCGCCGCGACGATCTCGGCCGGTCGTTGCGAACTGCCCAGCACGAGGGCGATCCGTGGGACGCGTCCGGTGGTGGTCATTGGCTCAGACGCCCTTCGGGAGCGGGTTCCAGGGTGTCCACCCCAGGCCGCGGCTGTCGGTGGAGTCGTCGAACCCGGGCCGCTTCTCGTCCGGGTCGGGCAGTGCGGTGATGTGGGTGTGCCACATGCGCCATTCGGGCGCACCGGTGCCGCTGTCGCGGTGGTAGATCTCGGTGGCCCGGCCGCGCGTCGCGTCGACCGCGTCGACCGTCCACTCGCCGCCGTCCAGCATCTCCGCGTCGATGGTGAACTCGCAGGCCAGCCAGGCGGTGTCGCCGCGGACCTCCAGGCGCATGATGCGGGTCTGCAAACCGCCGGTCTGGGCGATGAGTTCGCGATACCACTTCCACAACGCGACCTTCTCGGTCATGCCGAAGTACGGGTGCCCGTTGAAGTTGAACATCAGGTACTCGTCGCCGGGCGACGGGAACACCTCGACCATGCGGTCGATGTCCCAGCCGATGTTGGATTCCCACCACTGCCGGTGCAGGCGCAGGATCTCGGCGATGTCCGCCTCGGGCGCGGTGCGTTCCACGAAGGGGGTGTCGGTCATGCCGGGCTTTCCTTTCGGGTGATCGGGCCTCGGTCGGGTCGGGGTCGGCGCGACCGGGTGCCGTCGATGAGGGAGACGATGTAGGCCGCGACCCGGGCGGGTGCGGTGTACATGGGCAGGTGTCCGTGTCCGACCAGGACGGCGAGCCGGCCGGCGGTCAGGTCCGCGAAGGCGCGGGAGTCCGCGACGGGGCAACCCCGGTCGCCGTCCCCGACGATGGCGAGGGTCGGACAGCGCAGACGGTGCGCCGCCTCCAGGCCGGCGGCCCCGGCGGCGGCCGTCCAGATCGCCGCCGCCGTATCGTCGGGGTTGACGCTGACGTCGGCCGCGACGGCGGCGAACAGGGCGTCGTCCAGGCCGGGTTCGTCCGCGAGCACCCCCAACACGGCGTGCCGTACGCCCATCGCGGCGATGGCCGCCAGGAACTCCCGCGTGTCATCCGGTTCGGCGGCCCGGAAGGCACCCCCCACCGTGGTCACGCTCGCGACCCGGTCCGGGTGCGCCGCCGCCAGTTCGACCGCCACGGCGGCGCCGACGGACGCGCCCACCACGTGCACCCGCGCCACATCCAGCGCGTCCAGAAGAGCCACACACTCCGACACCCACCCGTCCACGCCGTAGGCGGCGCGGCGGGGCGATGCGCCGTGCCCGGACAGGTCGATGGCCACACACCGCCAGTCGGCGGGCAGCACCGCGAGCACGGCGCGCCAGCAGCGCGCCCGGAGGTTGGCCGGGTGGACGAGGAGCACCGTGGGGGAACCGGGCAGGCCACCCTGCCTGAGCAGTGCGGACGTGGAGTGCGCGGCCGCGTCCGCATCCGCGTTCGTGTCCGCGGTCGTGCCGAAAACGATTCGTTCCAGGGATGACATCGAGGCTCCCCTCTTCGCTTGGGGCGCCATAGTTACAGTAACGATGTAAGTTTGTCGAGAGCAGAGATCGCGAACCGCCCTAGACTCCGGGGCATGAGTTGGCGAACGATCGGCGATGTCGCGGCCGAGGTCGGGGTCAGTCCCCAGACCCTGCGCGCGTGGGAGAAGCAGGACCTGCTCGTACCGGACCGGACGCCGGGCGGGCAACGCCGCTACGGCCCCGAGCACGTCGGCCGGGCCCGCAAGATCGCCGACCTGCGCCGCAGACACGGCTGGAATCCCGCCGCGATCCGCACCTCACTCGGCGAACCGGACCCCGCCGACACCCCTCCCCCGGCCGCCGACGGACCGGCCGCCGAGGCACCGGCCGACGGCGGTCGGCTGCGCCGCGCCCGGCTGGCGAGCGGCCTGTCCCTGAAGGAACTCGCCGCGCTGACCGGCACGTCCGTATCCCACCTGTCCTCGATCGAGCGCAGCGTGGAACGTGCCTCGACCCAGCTGATCGCCCGGATCACCGACGCCCTCGGTGTCCCGATGAGCAGCCTCGCGTCCTTCACCCGGACCAACGCCAGCGTGGTCCGCGCCGACGAGCGGGCGAGCGTCGTCCTGGAGGGCGGCGTGCAGTGGGAGGAACTGCTCCTGCCCGGCCACGACCTCGAACCGGCCCTGCTGACCATTCCGCCGCACGGATCCAGCGGCGGCCCCTACTCCCGGCCGGGCGAGTCCTTCGCGTTCCTGATGTCCGGATCGCTCCGCGTCCGGGTCGGCGGCGGGCTCGGCGACCACGAGCGGGTCGCCGAACCGATAGACATCGCCGAGGGCGACTCGGTCGCCCTCCCGTCCCGCACCCTGATCTCCTGGGAGAACGTGGGTCGCAAGACCGCCCGGGCGATCTGGATCGAAGTCCTCTCCCCCAAGGCCTGGTCCGACCCGATGACCCGACGCATCATCAAGGCCGCGTCCGGCTTCACCCCACCCGACGACGAGCCCGCGCCGGACGGCGCCTGACCGGGCCGGCTCACCGAGGACGCACGCGCGCCGCGAGCAGCGCGATGTCGTCCTCTCCGGTGTGCGGGGCGAGGCCGCGGAGCACCCCGTCGAGCAGGTCGTCGGGCGTGCCCGCGGCGGGCGGGCGAAGGCCGGAGCGCGTCACGGCGCCACCGGCGTCGGCCCCGTGGCGGGCCGGCGCCGGTCGACGCGGGGCTCGGTCGGGTCAGCCCTGGACCTCCTGCAGCCACTGCAGGATCTCGGGGGTCACCGGGTCGACGAGATCGGCGAACTCCTCGTGCTTGCCCAGGAATTGCTTGACATAGGGGCAGACCGGGACCACCCGCATCCCGGCGGCGCGCACGTCGTTCAGCGCCTCCCGTACCAGCACGGAGGCCAGACCTCGACCGGCGAACGCGTCGTCGATCTTGGTGTGGTAGAAAACGCGCTGCTCGCCCCGGTCGTGGTACGCCGTGAGACCGGCGAACGCGTCGTCGACGCGGATCTCGTAGCGGTGCCGGTCGGCAACGTTGTGGACGGTGGGTACAACGGCCTGCTCCGTCATCGCGAATCCTTCGTGGGGTGGGGCGGGGTGAGCCGGATTGCGAAAGTTCCACTTTCAACAATCACGATGTTGATGATAGGACGTGCGACGAGGGATCGCGCGATCAAGGAGTGCAGATGACCGAAGCGGTAGTGCCGGCCCAGGACCGACGTGTCTACATCGACAAGCAGAGCCCCGCCGCATACAAGGCGTTGCTCGCGACCGCCGAGGCCGTGCACGAGGTCGCCGCCGAGGCCGGTCTGGAACGCCCGCTCGTCGAACTGCTGAACATCCGGGTGTCCCAGCTCAATACCTGCGCGTTCTGCCTCGACCTGCACACGCGGACCGCGTTGCGCGCGGGCGAGACGCCGCAGCGGATCGCCGTGCTGCCCGCCTGGCGCGACACCCTGCTGTTCGACGCGCGCGAGCGGGCGGCGCTCGCGCTGGCCGAGGCCACCACGCATCCCGCCGACGCGGGTGCGCAGCACACGGCGTACGAGGCGGCGCGGGCGGTGTTGTCCGATGCCGAGATCTCGGCGGTGATCTGGGTGGCGATCACGATGAACGCGTTCAACCGGGTGTCCGTGTTGAGCAAACACCCCGTACGCCCGCCCGCCACGACCCGTTCGGCCTGATCCGCGAGGCGGGGGCGCGAGTTCGGCCCGGCCCGGGAGGTGGGTACCGTGACGCGGGTGATCGTCGTCCACCGACTCGCCCTCGGCTGATGCGTGGGCGGGGGCTGCCCGTCGCGATCGTGCACGCGTGTCTGCGCGGAGGCGGCGCGGACGGTCGAGGCCACGGCGGCAGTCCCACCGCCGTGCTCGACGACGTGGCGCTGAGCGATGCCGAGCGGCGGCGGATACCGACCCTGTCGGGCACGTCGCACGCCGTGTTCGTCTCGGTGCACGGGGAGCGCACCCACGAGCCGGCGGTCTCCCTGCGCTTCTTCACCGCCGAGGGGGAACTGCCCGCGTGCGGCCACGGGACGGTCGCCGCGCTGGCCTTCCTCGCCGAGCGGGCCGTACGGGCCGATGGGGACGAGTATCGGGCCACGCTCCACACGGCGGGCCGCGTCTTCGCGGGCCGGGCGACGCGGCGGGCCACGCACATCGACGCCACGTTCGACGCCGGCCGCATCGGGCTGCGCGCGGCCACCGCGGACGAGTGCGACCTCGTCCTGCCGGCGCTCGGCATCGCCCCCGACGCGGTCGCCGCCGACATCCGGGTCGGCTCGCCGGGGCGGTCGCGGTTGCTGGTCCCCGTCGCCACGCGGTCCGCCCTCGCCGCCCTCGATCCGGATCCGGAACGACTCCGTGCCGCGTGTGATCGGCTCGGCTTCCTGGGCTGCTGCGTCTACTCCGTGCCGACGCCCACCGGCCGGATGGCGGCCCGCGTGTTCGCCCCGTCGATCGGCGTGCCGGAGGACATCGCGAACGCCAACAGCACCGCGTGCCTCGCCGCGCACCTGGCCGATCGGGGGTTCACCGAGATCGCCGTCGAGATGGGCGACTCGCTGGGCAGCCCCGCCACGATCACCGCCGGCACCTCGGGCACGTCGATCCACCTGGGCGGCGCCGCGCGGGTCACCCGGACGGTGCGTCTCACGACGGGTTGACCCTCTCCCCGTGTCAGGCGATCGACTGTCCGCATGTTCGCCTACGTGGGCTCCGGGCCCTACTGCTACTCGTCCTCCCTCGCGATGGTGCTCGGCGCCGACGCCCCCTCGCTCGCCGTCATCGAGACCCTGACCGGCTCTCCCTTCGGCTGCCAACTCATCGGCGGCGTCGTGCCGTTGTTCGATCCGTACGGGTGGGATCCGGACCGGGGCGTCGACGACGCGATCGCGCTCCTCGGCTGGTCCCGCACGCGCGGTGCGGGCGGCACGCCGGCGGAGGCCGTCGCCCGGCTGCGGGCGGCCTGCGCCCGCGGACCCGTCCTGGTCGGCCCGGTGGACATGGGCCTGCTGCACTACCTACCCGAGACCCGAGGGGCGTTCGTCCAGGGCTCGGGAGTCGCCTCCCCGGGCATCGGGGACGACATCGGCGGCGACCTCGGGGTCGCCGACCACTACGTGGTGGTCCTCGAAGTCACCGACGACACCGTGCTGTTGCACGACCCGCACGGCCATCCGTACGCCACCCTCCCGATCGACCGGTTCACGGCCTCGTGGCAGGCGGAGCAGGTCACCTACACCGACGAACCGTTCGTCATGCGGACCGACTTCGTGCGCCGCGAACACGTCGCCCCCGCCGAGGCGTTGCGCCGCTCGCTGGCCGCGGCCGTCGGCTGGGCGGGCGGGCGCGAGGACCTGTCGATGCCGGCGGGATCCCTCGCCGGCGGCGCCGCGCTGGAACGCCTCGCCGCCCAGGTGGACGGCGGACTCGCGGCGGAGGTCCGGGTCCTCCTCGAAGTGTTCGCGATCCGCGTCGGCGTCCGCCGGCTCGTCGACGCCGCGACCTGTCTCGCCGACATCGGCCGGATCGAGGCCGCCTCGATCGTGACCGACCAGGCCCGGATCCTCGGCGGCCTGCAATACCCCCTGGTGATCGGCGACGACCGGGCGCTGGCGGCCGGATTCCGCCGGCTGGCCCCGACCTACGAGCGCCTGCACGCGGTACTCGCCGCCTCGCTCCCGTAGGACGCGCCGG
This sequence comes from Embleya sp. NPDC059237, assembly GCF_042754105.1. Lineage (NCBI taxonomy): Bacteria > Bacillati > Actinomycetota > Actinomycetes > Kitasatosporales > Streptomycetaceae > Embleya > Embleya sp. NPDC059237. The sequence continues at coordinate 308,610 of NZ_JBHZAE010000006.1, forward strand.
CGGTTACCTATGCGTGACGGATTCGCCCGGCGCGGGCCGCGCGTACGTTCGTCGGGCGGGGACGACCGGGGCGGCCGGTCGCACGCGAACGGAAGGGCGATTCGAATGAACGCGGACACCACCTCGGCCCCCACCCGCGACGTGGTGGGCGAACTCCTGCGCCGGATCGGGGCCGGCGACGCCGAGGCGATCGCCGACCTGTACGCCGAATCCGTCGACTGGAAACTGGACTGGCCGCTCGCCGAGCACGGGCGGGCGGCCACGCCGTGGATCCGGCGGCGCACCACGGGTGCCGAGGCCGCCGAGCACTACCGGCTGATCGCCGAACACCACGTGCCGGAACGGGTGGACACCACGGTCGAGCGGATCCTGGTCGACGGTGCCGACGCCGTCGTGCTGGGCGAGATCCGGCAGACGGCGCGCAGCACCGGGCGGGCGTACACGGCCCGCTTCGCGCTGCACCTGACCGTCGAGGACGGGCTGATCACCCGTCATCACGTCTACGAGGACAGCCTCGCCGTCGCCGCCGCGTTCGACAGCGACGGCGACGGCCTTGCGGGCGAGGTCACGCGCTGAGCGAGGCGCCGAGAAAGCCGAGGATCTCCGCCCGCGCGGGCTCGGCCTGCGGCACCAGGTTCGGCAGGCTGAGAAACGCGTGCCCCGCTTCCGGGTATTCGGTCAGCCGCGCGGGCGTCCCGGTCGTGTGCAGTCGTTCGGCGTAGCGGCGGCCGTGATCCGCCAGCGGGTCCCGGGTCGGCACCACCACGAGCGCCGGGGCCAGGCCGCCCGGTGTGTCGGCGTGCAGGGGCGAGAGCGGACGCGGGTCCGTGCCCGCCGGCACCCCGAGCCGCCGGAACAGGCGCAGCACCGGCACGGCGAGGGTCGGGGTCTGCGCGTACTCCCGCATCGAGTCGTGCTCGAACATCGTGTCCGTGACGTCGACGGCGGGGTTGACCAGCACCTGCGCCCGAAGCGGCAGCCCGGCCTCGGCGGCCCGGATCGCGACCAGGGCGCAGATCAACCCGCCGCAACTCTCGCCGAGCACGGCGGTCCGGGCCGGGTCCATGCCCCACTCGGCGGCGTGTCGCACGACGTGGCGGTACACGTCCCAGCCGTCGTCGACGGCCGCCGCCAGCGGATTCGCCTCGTCCACGAGGCGGTGCTCGACCGAGACGACGACCGCGGGCAGCCGGCCGGCGAGCCCGCTGTTGACCCAGTCGCTCTGTACCGCCGTGCCCACGAAGCCGCCACCGTGTACGTGGAGCACGAGCGGCAGCCCGGCCCCCGCGTCCGGCCCGCGCTGCCCGTCGTGTTCGGGCGGCGCCGGCCGGTATACCCGCACCGGCAGATCGCGGCCGGGCAGCGCCAGGGTCCGCCACTCGATCGTGACGCCGGCCTCCGGCTCTCCGGTGATCGCCCGCGCGGCGTCGGACGCCCGGAAGCGGTTCTCCGCCTCGCGATAGGCGACCAGTTCCTCGGCCGTCAACGCCGACCAGTTCGGCTCCGCCGGCCGCTCGATGGTGGTGACCTCGCTCATTGTTTCTCCTTGCGCTCCGGGTTGTGCTCGACCTGCCCAGGTTTCGATACCCGAGGTATCGCTACCTCAGGTATCGATACCTAAGGTAGCGCAAAGAGATATCGTGTGGCCATGACATCGACTGCTGCCGCCAGGCCGCCCGGTCGTCCGCGCGCGGGCGTCAACGACGTGGTCTTCGCCGCCACGCTGAGCACGGTCCGCGAACTCGGTTACGCGCGCGCCACCGTCGAGCGCATCGCGGTCGCGGCGGGCGTCGCGAAGTCGACCGTGTATCGGCGCTGGCCGTCGAAGGGCGCGCTGATCGTGGACTGCCTGTTGGACGCGTTCGGCCCGGCGCCGCTGGAGGGCGCCGATCGTGCCGAGGCGCTGACCTCGACCATCCGCTGGATCGCGGCGAAGATCGGCGAGCCCGGGGTGGGCGACGCGTTCGCGGGCGTGTTCAGCGACGCGGTCAGCGATCCCGCCCTGCGCGAGATCCTGTCCACGCGGTTCCAGGACCCGTACCGCATCGCCTTTCAGAACGCGCTCGGCGAGCCGGAGAACCGGGTCCTGTTCTTCATCGACGTCGTCGTGGGAACCCTGCTCCACCGCATGGGCATGACCGGCGAACCGATGGTCGAGGCCGACGTCACCGCACTGATCGAGATGATCGTGCCCCTGTTCACCCCGGGCAGCGCCGGCGCCGGCGGCGCCGATCCGGCCTGAAGCTTTCGCGGCGGGCACCGCGGCGCGGGCCCGCCGTCCGCCGTCCGCCGCCGGTCAGGAGGCTGCGGTCTGTCGAACGATCGCCGGAACGATGGTGTCCCACGTCGCCTCGGGCGGCATTTGGTGGCCCATGCCCGGTACCGGGATCAGCGTGCTGCCGGGGATCTCGCGGGCCAGGGCCTCGGCGTGGCCGTACGGGAACAGCGGATCGGCGGTGCCGTGCAGGACGAGTGTGGGCGCGGTGATCTCGCCGAGGCGGGCGCGGATCGGCTCGCCGCCGTCGATCGCCCAGTGGTTGGCCGCGGCGGCGGGGACCGGGCTGCGGTCGAACGCACGCCCTGCGGTCAGCCGCACGCGCTCCTCGTCGACGGGGATGGTCCCGGCGAAGGCGTGTTCGGCGGCCAGGAAGTACGCGATCACCGCGTCGCGGTCCGCCCAGTCGGGGGCGGGCGCGGGTTCGGCGAACGCCTTCTGCAGGGACTCGCTCATCGGCGGCAGCTCCGGGCCGTCGTTGTCGCCGGGGCCGCCCGGGCTGGTGGAGAGCAGGGTGAGCGTCAGGACCCGTTCGGGGGCCCGGAGGGCCAGGCGCTGGGCGAGTCCGCCGCCCATGGAGATGCCGACGATGTGCGCGGCGGACAGTTCGTACGCGTCCAGCACGGCCAGGGCGTCAGTCAACAGGTCTTCCTGCGTGTACGTCGGCGCGCCGAGCGGGAAGGTGGTCGACTGCCCCGTGTCGCGGGTGTCGTAGCGGATGACGTACCGGCCGGATTCGGCGAGCCGGGCGACGAAGTCGTCGTCCCACCAGTCCCGGGACGCCTCCGCGCCGCCGATGAGCAGGACCGCGGGCGCCGCGGGGTCGCCGAATGCCTGCGCGGCGAGGTCGACACCGCCGGCGTGGACGACGCGCTCGGACGAGGTGGGGTGGGCGGCGCACATGGATGCCTCCGGTGGAGTGGGTGGGGCGATGCCGGAACCGTACTACGACTTTCGAAGCTTGCGCTACGGTATTCGTAGCGAGATGCTCTCGTGGTGACACTTTCGAAGGAGGCGGGGATGCCGGCAGCAACTCCCGGCGGCGCGCACGACGGTCGACGCACCTACGGCCAGGCGTGCCCGATCGCGCACGCGCTCGACCTGATCGGCGAGCGCTGGGCCCTGCTCGTGGTACGCGAACTGCGGCTCGGCCCGCGGCGCTACGCCGACATCCAGGCCGCCCTGCCGGGTCTCGGCCCGAGCGTGCTGGCCCAGCGGCTGCGCGAGTTGGAGGCCGTGGGCGTGTTGCGGCGGCGCGTGTTGCCGCCGCCGGCCTCCGCCAAGGTGTACGAACTGACCGAGTGGGGCGCCGAGTTGGAGCCGGTCTTCGCGGCGCTGCGGGTGTGGGGTATGCGCTCGCCGGTGGTGCCGCTCCGGGGGGACATCGGCAGCGACACGGTGCTGCTCGGTCTGCGGGCGTACTTCGTGGCCCGACCGCGGGACCCGTGGACGGCGGCGTACCGGATCGACCTGGGCCGCGAGACCTACCGCGTCGTGGTCGTCGACGGCGAACTCGTCACGGTCGCCCGCGGTGAGGACCCGACCGCGCCCGCGCCGGACGTACACGTCGTCGCCGAGACCGCGACCCTGCAGTCCGTCCTGACCGGAAAGGTGCCGCTGGCATCCGCCCTCGCCGACGCCGGCCTGACCGTCACGGGCGATCTGGCGGCCCTCGAACGCCTGGTCGAGGCACTGCCGGCGCGCTGAGCCCGCGCGGGTGTGGATGCGGGGCCGCGCGTCACCGCCCGGTGTCGGACCCCTCTGGGAGCCTGGCGCGCATGGCTCAACCGCTCAAGGACATGATCAACGCGACCTCCGTCGCCACCCTGGCCGACGCCGTCGCCGCCGCCCGTGACGGCTTCCCGCGCGACCGCTTCGTCGCCGCCGCGCTGACCGGGCTGGACGACCTGGAGCTCAAGGCCCGCGTCGGCCACGTCGCCCGGGCCCTGCACACGACCCTCGACGTGCCCTTCCCGGCAGCCGCCGAGGTCCTGCGCGTGGCGACCGAACACACCGTCCTGGACATGTGGAGCGGCTGGCCCGCCACCGACTACGTCGCGGTGCACGGCGTCGACCACCTCGATGAGGCCATGGCCACGCTCGCCGTGATCACCCCCTTCGCCACGGCCGAGTTCGCGGTGCGGCCCTACCTCGACCGCCACGAGGACACCGCGCTGAAGGTCATGCACGGCTGGGCCGAATCCGCCGACGAGCACCTGCGCCGGCTCGCGTCCGAGGGCACCCGGCCCCGGCTGCCCTGGGGCACGCGCGTGCACTGGCTGATGTCCCCCGGTCCGACGCTGCCCATCCTGGAGCGGCTGCGCGACGACCCGAGCGAGTACGTCCGGCGCTCGGTCGCCAACCACGTCAACGACATCGCCAAGGACCACCCCGACACGGCACTGGCCCTCCTCGGCCGCTGGCACGCCGAGGGCGGCGTACACACCGACCGTGTGGTCCGGCACGCCGCCCGGGGCCTGTTGCGGGCCGGCCATCCCGAAGCGCTCGGGCTGATCGGCGCGGCACACGGCAGCGGCACGGTGGAATCGCTCGTCGTCGCGGACACCGTCACGACCGGCGACCGCATCCCGTTCACCCTCACCGTCCGCGCCGACGCCCCCGGGCCACTCGTCCTCAAGTACGCGATCGCCCGCGACGGTTCCCGCCGCGTCTTCCACCTGGCCGAGCGGGTGGCCAAGGCCGCCGGCGACACCTTCACCCTCGCCGGATCCCACTCGTTCCGCCCGGTAACGACCCGCACCGAACCCCCGGGCCCGCGCACCCTCCACATCATCGTCAACGGCGAACCCCGAGCCACCGCCCCCTTCACCCTGCTCCCCTAACCCCCTGACCCCACCAAGACCCCGAACAGCCGGCACGATCCCGGTGTGACCGATCTTGAAGCTTCCTTCCCAGGGCGGCGGACGACCGTTACCGGGATCCGTCCCCCGCCGCTGATGGCCAAGCGGCCCGGTTCGACGAAGCTCCGCGGGAGGGTCGGTTGGGCGTGCGTGCGCGGATCGCCGCGGACCTCCTGCGCCGGGCGATGCCGGAGATTCGCCTGGTCGCCTCCGCCGAGCACGCGCCCCGGGTCCCCATACGGGATTTCCACCGGGCATTCGCCGGTGTCGGCGCGGCCGTCGTCGCCGCGGGCGCGCACCGTCTGCCGTACCGCCGTGAAGCCGCCTTTCGCCGGCTGGTCGAGACCTGGATCCGCCGAGGCGGTCCGGCACTCGCCGAGTGGTTCGCGACGACGCTGCGGGACACCGGCCACCGGCCCATCGCCTCCCCACACGTCTCCCCTCCCCCGGTCCCCGAGCCCCGACCGTGGAGCACGCCGTCCCGGGCCGATCTTCGCTTGGCCCGGTACACGCCGGCCCGGGCATCCCGCGAAGCCTCCGCGCTCGTGCATCTCGCCGTGCCGCCCCACCCCGAGGCCGCCGAGCACGCCCCCTGGCGCCTGCTCGCCGTACAACGCACAGATCCCGCCGGCTTCCGGCTCCGCACGGAGGCGTTTCACGGCACCGGCAAGGTCGACACCGACGCGGCCGGGTCCTTCACCCTGCATGGCGGGGCGCTTGTCATCACCGCTCGGGGAGAGTGCGGCCGGACCGCGTCCTGAGGGCCGTGCGCTCGGCCCGGTCATGATCGAATCGCAGGTTGGCGCCCCCGGTCGCCTTGCATTTCGGGTGTGCGCATCGCCTACATGAATCAATTCATTCAGACCGTTGACGTTGGTTTAAATGCATGCAAGATTCTGCGCACCACAACGCCACGTACGTACGCAGATCGACGGGGAGACGCCCATGACCCTCGAGCAACCGCCCGAATCCCGTCTCGCGGTGGAGCACCGCACCATCGAGGTGATCCCCGACGCGGAGCGGCACGGCACGCCGCGGAGTCAGTTCACCCTGTGGTTCGGGGCGAACATGCAGATCACCGCGATCGTCGACGGCGCCCTCGCGGTGGTCTTCGGCGCCGACGCATTGTGGGCGATCCCCGCCCTGCTGATCGGCAACATCCTCGGCGGCATCGTCATGGCGTTGCACTCGGCCCAGGGACCCCGGTTGGGTGTGCCGCAGATGATCTCCAGCCGCGCGCAGTTCGGCGTCTTCGGCGCGGTGCTGCCGCTGGTCATGGTGATCCTGATGTATCTCGGCTTCGCCGCGACCGGCAGTGTGCTGGCCGGGCAGGCGGTCTGCGAGATCCTGCACATCGACAACACCAAGGTCGGCATCCTGATCTTCGGCGCGCTGACCGCCGTGGTCGCGGTGACCGGATATCGACTCATCCACCTCGCGGGCCGGATCGCGACGGTCGCCGGCATCGTGGGTCTGGGCTACCTGGTGATCGCTCTGTTCGCCAAGTACGACGTCGGCGCGCACGTCGGCAACAAGTCGTTCGACCTCGCGACCTTCCTGCTCGCGGTCTCCCTGGGCGCGGGCTGGCAGTTGACGTTCGGTCCCTACGTGGCCGACTACTCCCGGTACCTGCCGCGCGAGACCAGCGAACGCGCCACGTTCTGGTCGACCTTCGCCGGCAGCGTCATCGGTTCGCAGTGGTCGATGACGCTGGGCGCGCTGATCGCCGCCGTCGCGGGTGACGCCTTCCTGCCCGACCAGGTGGGATTCGTCGGGGATCTGGCCGGGCCGGCGTTCGTCGCGTTCCTGGTCTACCTGGTCATCCTGGTGGGCAAGCTGACGGTCAACTGTCTCAACGCGTACGGCGGCTTCATGTCGATCCTGACCACCGTGACCGCCTTCGACGGCCGGTCCCGGATCTCGCCGGTGGTGCGCGCGGCGTACATCGTCGCCTTCACCGCGACATCGGTCGTGATCGCGATCGCGGCCAGTGCGGACTTCCTCGGCAACTTCAAGAACTTCGTCCTGCTCCTGCTGATGGTCTTCACCCCGTGGAGCGCCATCAACCTGACGGACTACTACCTGATCTCGCGCGAACGCGTCGACATCCCCGCCCTGTACGACCCGAACGGCCGCTACGGGCGCTGGAACATCCCGGCGCTGACCTGCTACGTGGTCGGCGTCGTCGCGCAGATCCCGTTCCTGGCCCAGAAGTTGTACACCGGACCGCTGACCGAACGCCTCGGTGGCGCGGACATCTCCTGGATCGTCGGCCTCGCGTTCACCGCGGTGATCTACTACGCGTGGGCCCGCAAGACCAACAACCCGCCCGCCGAGACCATTTACCCGGCGGCGGATCGCGGCGACGACGCCGCGAGGGTGCTCGTGTAGCTACTCGCCCCCGGCCGTCGCCGCCCGCATCTTCGCGACGGTGACGGCCGGGTCGTAGTTCTCGGGGACACCCTCGACCAGGATGATGTCGCCCTCGATGTGCCGCGAGCGCAGGGGGGCGATCTCCTGGTATGCGGGCGAGTCCCACCAGGTCCGGGCCTCGACGATGCCGGGGAAGCCGATCATCACCACGCCCCCGGGCCAGGTGCCCTCCTTCACCTCGTGCGGCGTGACGTGCACGAGGAAACGGCCGCCGTACGGCGCAAAGGTGCCGGGCAGGCGCTCGATGTAGTCGGCGATCTCGGGGTGCGGAGCGGCGTCCCGCAGCTTGGCGATGGCGTAGGCGGTCATGTTCGTTCGCTCCTCTGTCGTCGTGTTTCCCTGGCGAAAACCAACCTAGGCAGCCGCCGACGACGGGGAATCGGTCGCGCATGGGTACTTTCCGTGTGCCGCTTCGGTGCCGGTCGCCGTCGCCGTCCTGTTGATCGCGATCACGCCCCGCGCGCACCCCGGCGGGCGCGGTAGGCGGCCACCGCGTTGCGGTTGCCGCACGCGGTGCTGCAATAGCGGCGCGAGCGGTTGCGGGTGAGGTCCAGGACGATGCCGCCGCACCCCTCGTCCGCACACAGGAACAGCCGGGACATCTCGTCCGTGCGGACCACGTCGGTCATCGCCATGGCGGTCTCCACCACCACGCGGCTCGCCAGTGGCGCGTCGCCGGACACCGCGTGCAGGTGCCAGTCCTGATCGTCGTGCCGCACGAGCTGCGGAAGCGCGCCGGCGTCGGCCAGCATCGTGTTCGCCAAGCTCGCGGCGCGGTCGCGGTCGGCGGTGAGCAGCTCGCGCAGTACCGGGCGCAGCGCACGCAGGCCGGCGAGTTCGGCGGCGTCGCCGTCCCGGCGGCCGGTGTAGCGATGCTCGGCGTACCACGCGTCCACGTCCTGCACCGTGGTGAGGGTGTCCGGCGCCTCCGCGCTGTTGATCAGCGCCACGACGGCCTGCAGCGACGACTCGGTGTCATGACCAAAAATCATTTTGACAGCTTACCGACCGCACCCTTACCGTCATGATCCATGACCGATGTAGCCCATGACATACCGCGTGTGCGCAGCTTCTCCGGCCCCTCCACCCATGCGGGTCTCGGCGGCGGTCTCCTCCTCGCCCTCGTCTCGGCGACCTCCTTCGGCATGTCGGGGTCGTTGGCGCGGGGGCTGCTCTCGTCCGGCTGGAGTCCGGGGGCGATCGTGCTGGCCCGGATCGGCCTCGCCGCGCTGGTCGTGGCGCCGTTCGCGGTCGTGGCCCTGCGCGGGCGGTGGCATCGACTGCGCACGCAGGCCCGCACCGTGCTGGTGTACGGCGTACTGGGCCTGGCCGGCGCGCAGTTCTGCTTCTTCTCCGCCGTCACCACGATGGACGTCGCACCCGCGCTGCTCATCGAGTACACCGCCCCGGCGGCGGTCGTGCTCTGGCTCTGGGCGCGCCGCGGTCGGCGCCCGCGACCGTTGACCCTGGCCGGCACCGGGCTGGCGGCCATGGGCCTGGTCCTCGCCGTCGACCTGTTCTCCGGCGCCGATCTGGCCTGGTCGGGCGTGGCCTGGGCACTCGCGGCGATGGTGGGCCTGACCGCCTACTTCCTGATCGCTGCGGACACCGACACCGGCCTGCCCCCGGTGGCGCTGACCGGTGCCGGTCTGGTGGTCGGCACGGTCACCCTCGCCATGCTCGCGGCGGTGGGCCTGCTGCCGATGCATGCCGGCCTCGACCCGGCCGCCTACCGCACCGGCAGCACACCCTGGTGGGTGCCGGTGCTCCTGCTCGGCCTGGTCACCGCCGCCCTGGCCTACACCACGGGCACCGCGGCGGGCCGCCTGCTCGGCTCCCGCACCGCCTCGTTCGTCGCCCTCCTTGAGGTGGTCGCCAGTGTCGGCTTCGCGTGGTTGCTGATCGACGAGGCACCGAACGCCGCCCAGACGGTCGGCGGCCTGCTGATCATCGTCGGCGTCGTCCTGGCCGGACTCGACAACCGCCGAGACCCCGCCGCGCTCAGCGGCCGGTGAGCGCGGCGAGGGTGTCGCCGACGGTCGTCCCGTTCGCCGGTCCGTCGCGCCAACGTGCCGCGACATGGCCGTCGGGGCGAACCAGCACGGCCCCATCGGCGTCGATGCCGCAGAGTTCGCGGTGTTCGTCGGGCAGGGTCTCGATCCGCAACGGGGCTGCCGGCGCGGCGCGTTGCTCCCAGCGGATGGGATCGGGGGTGAGCAGGGTGAAGCACTCGCCGACCGCGTCGAGCGTGGAGCGGCCGTCCGCGAGCCACACGTGCGGCATGCGCCGGCCCGGCTCCGCGCTCGGCACGTAGTTCGTGTCCGCGTCGGAGGGTTCGGGTGGGGCGTCGCCGTCGGAGCACACGGCGCCGGAGCGGTAGCCGACCCCGAGCACCAGGCCGAGTTGCGCGAAGTACTGTTCCGTCCAGGGCAGTTCGACACCGTCCGTCGGCGCGGCGCCGGCATCGAGCCGCTCCCGGCGGCGGTTTTGCACCTCGACCAACAGCCGGGTATTGGCCACCGCCTGACCAAGGGTGCGGTGCGCGACGGGCAGGCGTTCGGTCTGGTAGGACTCCACCAGGACCGGGTCGGCCCATCCGTGCAGCACCCCCGCCAGTTTCCAACACAGGTTGTGCACGTCGGCCAGGCCCGTGTTCATCCCCAGACCGCCGAAGATGGGCAGTGCGTGCGCGGCGTCGCCGGCCGGCAGGATGCGGCCGTGCCGGAACCGTTCGGCGACGAACGCGTTCATCACCCACGGCTGCACCCGCAACACCTCGACCCGGACGTCGGCGGCGGGGCCGAGGGCCCGTGCGACGACCTCGGCCCAGTCGACGGGCTCGGCGGTCGCCGGCGTGGGGCCGAACCAGGCCCAGCCCCCTTCCGGATAGAGCGGGGCGAGGGTGCCGTGCGCGGTCAGGTACACCCCGGCCGGTTGCTCGGCGCACCAGCGGAGGTCGGCGTCGAACACGACGGTGGTGAAGGGGCCCAGCGCGCCGGGACCGGTGGTACCGATACCCACCGCCCGCCGGACGGTGGAGTTCGCGCCGTCGGCGCCGAGCAGGTAGCGGGCCCGCACTCGCAGTTCGGCGTCGCGTCCGTGGTCGACGAGCGTGGCCACCACGCGGTCGGGGTCCTCGGCCACGTCGACGAGCTCGACGCCGAAGCGCACCGGGGCGCCCGGCGCGGCGAGCAGGATGGGCTCCAGGCGGTCCTGTGAGGTGAGCACGCCGAATTCGGGGCTCTCGGGCACCGGCGCGGCGACGCCGACCATCGCCGCACTGGCGAAGTCGCGGTCGTACAGGGTGTCGCGGAAGCGTACGCGGCCGTATTCGGGGGCGAACCCCGCGGCCCTGATCCGGGCGGCCAGGCCGAGTCGGCGAAAGATCTCCATGGAGCGCACGTTGACCAGCCGGGACCGGGGGAAGGGCGACAACTCGCGGTGTCGCTCCACGAGCAGTACCCGCACACCCCAGCGTTCGAGCAGTGCCCGGGCGGTGAGGCCGACCGGCCCGCCGCCCACGATCAGGACCTCCACCTCGGCGTCCACCACGCGCATGGCGATCTCCTCTGGCCCACCTCGGGTCGGTCGGCGCACTCGGTGACGGTGCCGGGCGCACGATCGGCGGCTCGGCCGGCACACCCCGTTCGAAGACGGTGGTGCGGGTGGGATGCGGCGGCGAACGGGTCGAGTCGGCGACGTGCCCGGGTACGCGGCCAACGGTAGCCCTGTCACCACCCTCACGAGCGAACCCCGCCCGTACCCGAAACCGGCGTGTCGCGGGCCCGACGCACACACCCGCCACAGCCCGACCCCACCGACCGGGTGGGGGCGCAGCGCGGTTGGGGCCAACGTACGTGAGCGTGGGGCGAGTTCGGATGCGCGCGTCGCGGGCGGGCAGGGCGAGGGTGTGGGGTCCAGGGATGTGTTGCGGACCGGGTCCGCGCGATCGGCCGGCGGCGCGTGCGGGAGCGGCGCTGCCGCAGGAGAGGGCCCCGAGCGCCCCCGCTCACGGTCCGTCGCCGCTCGTCCCCACCATCTCGCGCAGCGCCGCCACCCACTCCTGTGGTCCTTCGGTCACGCCGTGCTGCGCGGGCTCACCGGAACCCTCGGGCTCGCCGGGTTGTTCATCTCACACGACCTGGGCATGGTGCGCGCCGTGAGCGACGATGTCGCGGTGCTCTGTCTCGGGCGGGTGTGCGAACAGGGTCCGACGGAGGACCTGTTGGCCGCACCGGCGCATCCGCATACCGCCGTGCTGCTCGCCGCCGTGCCCGAGCCCGGGCGGGCGCTCGGCGACGGGCACGACCCCACCCGGCATCGCCCCGACCACTCCACCCAGTACGAGGACTGATCCGCCATGCTCCGGACTCTTCGCCACCACGACGGCACCCCCTTCCGCGACCTCAACCACAACGGGACCATGGAGCCCTACGAGGACCCCCGGCTCCCGATCGACGAGCGGGTCGCCGACCTGCTGGGCCGGATGACGCTGGAGGAGAAGGCCGGGCTGATGTGTTGCGGCCGGATGATCCCCGGCAACGGCGCCCGGGTCCCCACCGGGGCCGAGCTGATCGGCGAACGCGGCGTCAACACCTTCGGGTTGACCGCCATGCCCTCGCCGGTCGAGACGGCCCGGTGGAACAACCACGTGCAGGACCTGGCCGCAGCGACCCGCCTCGGCATCCCCGTCACGCTCGCCTCCGACCCGCGTCACGGCTTCACCGAGAATCCGGCCACCGCGTTCACCGGCGGCGCGTTCAGCCGAGGGCCCGAACCGATCGGCCTCGCGGCCACCGACGACCCCGCGCTCGTCGAGGAATACGCCGCCGCGATCGCGGCCGAACTGCGCGCGGTGGGTGTGCGGGTCGCGATCCACCCGATGGCCGACCTCGCCACCGAGCCCCGCAAGCCGCGCACCAGCGGCACCTTCGGCGAGGACGCCGACCGGGCCGGACGCATCCTGGCCGGCTACATCCGGGGCATGCAGGGCGAGCGGTTGGGCCCGGACAGCGTGGCGTGCATGACCAAACACTTCCCCGGGGGCGGGCCCCAGGAGGGCGGCGAGGACCCGCATTTCGCCTACGGCACCCGCGCCGTCTACCCGGGCGGCAACCTCGACTACCACCTGAAGCCCTTCGAGGCCGCCTTCGAGGTGGGCACCGCCCAGGTGATGACGTGCTACTCGATCCCGACGGGCACCGCGCTCACCGAGGTCGGCTCCTCGTTCAACCGCGACGTGCTGACCGGACTGCTGCGCGAGCGGTACGGGTTCGACGGCGTGGTGTGCAGCGACTTCAACGTGCTCACCGGCATGGAGATCCCCGGCATCGTCGCGCTGCCGCCGCGCAATTGGGGCGTCGAACACCTCACCCTCGCCGAGCAGGCGGTGCTGATGCTGCACGCGGGCGTGGACCAGTTCGGCGGGGAGACCCGTTCCGACCTGATCGTCGACGCGGTACGCTCCGGCGCCGTCGACGAGGCGCGGATCGACGCGTCGGCCCGGCGCATCCTGCGCGACAAGTTCCGCCTGGGCCTGTTCGACGACCCGTACGTCGACCCCGAGGCCGCCGAGCGGGTGGTGGGCCACCCCGCGCGCGTCGAACTCGGCCGCCGGGTGCAGCGGCGCTCCCTGGTCCGGCTCACCGGAGAGCCGTTCGCGGACACGCCGGGGCGCCGGCTGTACGTGGAGAACATCGACCCCGCAGTCGCCGCCCGCTACGGCACGGTGGTCGAGCGCGTCGAGGACGCGGACCTTGCCGTGGTCCGGATCGACGCCCCGTACGAGGTCCGCGAGGGCCTGCTGGAACGCCACTTCCACGCCGGATCCCTCGACTTCCCCGCCGCCGAGATCGACCGCCTGCGCACACTGTGCGCGACCGTGCCGACCACCGTCGACGTCTTCCTGGACCGCGCCGCGATCCTCACTCCGCTCGCCGACAGCGCCGCCGCCCTGCTCGCCGACTTCGGCGCCGACGACGACCTCGTCCTGGACGCGGCCTTCGGCCGCGCCCCGACACCCGGCACGCTGCCGTTCGACCTGCCGTCGTCGATGGAGGCCGTGCTGGACTCCCGCGAGGACGTGCCCTTCGACACCCGCGACCCGCTGTTCCGCTGCGGCCACCCGCATACGACCCGGTGACGGGCCGGGACGCCGGCGCTCAGGAGGGGGTTCGGGACGCGCGACGGGAGACGTCGCGTGTCCCGGGCCCGGCGGAGGGCGGCGCGGCGGTGCGGGGGATGGCCGCCGCGGTGAGTGCCGCCGCGAGGGCCGCGGCGGCGGCGAGGGCGAAGACGATGCGGTACGCGTCGAGCGAGGCGTAGGTGCCGCCCGCCGCGTCCCCCGCGCCCGCCGGCACCGTCGTGGTGACCGTGGTCAGCACGACGGCGACCACCGTGCTGCACAGGGCCTGGCCGATGGTGCGCATCAGCACGTTCAGGCCGGTCGCCGCCGCCGTCTGTGCCGCCGGCACCGCCTGGATCACCAGGGTCGGCAGCGCCGAGTACACCAGCCCGGTCCCGACCGAACACATCGTCGCCCCGGCCGTGATCGTCCACATCTGCTCGCTGGTGAACACCCGCACCACGTAGGCCCCCGCGATCACCAGCGCCCCCGCCACCAGCGTCAGGCGAGCCCCGCGCGCGGCGGACAACCGGGCCGACACCGGCGACATGACGACCATCGTCACCCCGCCGGGCAGCAGGCACAGGCTCGCCACCAGCGCGGACGCCCCCAGGCCGTACCCGGTGCCCTCGGGCGCCTGGACCAGTTGCACCGTGGCCAGCCAGTTGGCGTAGAAGGCGAAGCCGGTCACCAGCGCCGCCAGATGCGGCAGCAGCACCGTCCGGCGGGCCGCCAGGCGCAGATCCACCAGCGGTTCGCGCACCCGCAGCTGCTGCCGGCCCCACAGCGGCAGGACGAGTACGCCGGCCGCCCCGACGCCGAGCACCGCCGGACTCGTCCACCCCCAGTCGCCGCCCTTGGACACAGCGAGCAGTACGCCCACCAGGCCCGTGGTCAGCAGCAGCGCGCCGACCACGTCGAACCGACCCGGCGTGCGAGCCGACGAACGCGGCAGCACCCACCACGAAAGCGCCGCGCCGAGCGCGCCCAGGCCGGTGGTCACCCGGAACAACACGTGCCAGTCCGCGTGCTGCACCACGATCGACGCCAGCGGAAGTCCGGCCGCCGCCCCGATGCCCACCGTCGAACTCATCAGCGCGACCGCCGAGCCGACCCGGTGCGGCGGCAGTTCGTCGCGCAGGATGCCGGTCGCCAGCGGCACCACGGCGGCGGCGGTGCCCTGGAGCGCCCGCGCGGTGATCAGTACGCCGATGTCGGTGGTCAGCGCGCACAGCGCCGAACCCACCGTCATCACCACGAGCGCGCCGACCAGGATGCGGCGCCTGCCGTACATGTCGCCGGCCCGCCCGAGGACGGGGTTGAGCACCGCGCCCGAGAGCAGCGTCGCGGTCAGCATCCAACTCACCGTGCCCGGCGAGGACCCGGTGTCGCCGGGAAGTGCGGGCAGCAGCGGCACGATCACCGTCTGCATGAGCGCCATCAGGACTCCGCCGAAGGCCAGGGTCGGCACCATCAGACGGGAACGAAGGCCGGATGAGGGTACTGCGGTCGACACGCGGCGACTCCGGGATCCGGGGGCCGTCAGCTGACCTGACGGTCCGTCAGATCAGTTCTGTCACGAACTCCCCCGGAACGCCGGCACACGTGACGGAGGTCGCACCATGTCGCACGACCGCACGACGTCGTACGACGGAGCCAATTTCGAAATCGCGGACGAAAACCTCTTGCCCAATGGTCAAGAAACGTTGACCATTACTCGCATGCCTACGGATGATCTTCCCGAGACGTTTCACGTCACCACCGACGAGCAGTTGCGCGCCGTCTCCAATCTCACGCGTCACCGGATCATGGCCGTGCTCCGCTTCGAGCCGGCGACGATCACCCGGATCGCCGAGCGGATCGGCATCGCGAAGGGCAGTTCCAGCTATCACGTGCGGCTGCTGGAGCGGGCCGGCCTGGTGAAGGTGGTCCGGACCCGGAAGGTGCGCGGGGTCACCGAGCGCTACTACGCGATGGCCGCGCGGTCGATCGTGCTGCCGGACCCGGGCGAGGGCGGGCCGGATGTGCTGATGCGGCACGCGGTGGCGGATCTGGAGGAGTCGCCGGCGGCCGGCGAGCGGCACGTGCGGATGGCGCATCTGCGGCTCACCGAGGAGCGGTTCGCGGAGTTGGGGGCGCGACTGAACGCCCTGGCGGACGAGTACCGGGAGTTGTCCGATCCGTCGCTGCCCGACGTGTCGCTCGTCTTCGCGCTGTTTCGCCCCGCGTCGCGCGAGCGGGCCGAGGGGGACGCCAAGTGACTTCGGACGGGGGGAAGTTGCCGACCGGGTTCGGCCGACTGTGGACCGCGCAGACGGTGTCCTCACTCGGTGACGGGGTGTCACATGCCGCTCTGCCGCTGCTCGCGTTGACGTTGACCCGGGATCCGATGGCGCTGGCCGTCGTCACGGCCGCGGGGACGCTGCCGTGGCTGCTCTTCGGGGTGCTCGGCGGTGCGCTGGTGGACCGCTGGGACCGCCGGCGCACGATGTGGATCGCGGACACGGCGCGCGCGGTGTTGCTCGCGATACCCGCGGCGGCGGCCGTGCTCGGCGTGCTGAGCATTCCGCTGCTCGCGGTCGTCGCCTTCCTGCTCGGCGTCGGCGGACTGTTCTTCGACACGGCCGCCACGGCCTATCTGCCGGATCTGCTCCGCCGCGACCCAGCGCTCCTGGAGCGCGCCAACTCCCGCCTACGCGGCGCCCAGACCGCCGCGTCCGGCTTCGCGGGGCCGCCCGCGGGCAGTGCGCTGCTCGCACTCGGGCGAGCCGTGCCGCTGCTCACCGACGCGGCGTCGTTCCTGCTCTCGGCGCTGCTCGTACGGACGCTGCCCGCCATGCCCCGGCCCGAGCCGGAGGTCCGCGAGTCGCTGCTGCGGCAGGCGCGTGCAGGGGCCTCGTATGTCTTCCGGGACCGACTGCTGCTCGGGCTCGCGCTTCGCCCGGCGATCGGGAACATCGCCTTCGTCGCGGTGGAGACCGTGCTTGCCCTGTTCGCGCACGACCGCCTCGGCATGGACACCTACGGCTTCGGCCTGCTCCTGACGGCGGAGGCCACCGGCGGCCTGCTCGGCGCGGGCATCGCCTCGTCCCTCGGCCGACGACTCGGCACCGGCACCGCGCTGACCTGCACGGCCGCCGTCGAGGGGTTTGCCGTCCTGGGCCTGGCCGCCGCGCCGAATCCGTACCTCGCCGGCCTGGCGCTCGCCGTCTGCGGAGCGGGCATGGGCGCCACGATGGTGCTCGGCCCCTCCCTCCGGCAGGCGATCGTGCCCGCCCATCTCATGGGCCGGGTGGCCTCGACCTCCCGCATGCTGGGCATGTGTGCCGCCCCGTTCGGGGCCTTCCTCGGCGGATGCCTGGCCACCACCTACGACGTCCGCACCCCGCTCTACGCCGCCGCCGGCCTCCTCCTGACGATGACGGCCGTCACCGCGTCCATGACCGACAACCGCCGGGTCGAGGAGGCACTGCGCGCCGCCGTCCCGGTCGAGGTGTGATCCCCGCCGTCGAGCCGATGCCGGATGCGCCGTAGGGCCGAACGTGGCGGGGCCGACCGGTCGGGCCCCGCGGCCGCCCGCCGGCTATTCCGCTTCTCGTGATCCCGCTGCACCCAGGCGCAGCGCCAACGGCAGCACGAGCCACCAACCGAGGAACCAGATCGCGGCCCCCGACGTGAGCACCGCCGCGGTGACGGGGCCGGTGGCAACCCGCAACAGCAGCAGCAACGAGCAGCCGATGGTGCAGGCCAACAGGCCCACCCCGAGCGGCACAAGACGGTTGGCCACACGGACCAGTCCGGGCTTGCGACCCTGTCCGGCGACGGCGCGATGCACCGAGACCACGGACACCAGGACCCCCATCGAGGCCGCGCCCAGCACCACGGCGGCCACGTACAGGCCGTTGTCGAAGTCGCTCAGGGTGTCGAACTTGGGGGTGAACACGACGCTCAACAGGAAGCCGAACAACACCTGCGCCCCGGTCTGAACGACCCGAACCTCCTGGAGCAGTTCGTTCCACCGTCGGTCGGCCCGCTCGTCCGCGCTCTCGCTCCGGCCGTCCTGTTCGCGCATGCTGTCCCCTTCGTCGGTCTCGCGTTTGCGTGGGGGACGACTTCCCCGACCGCCGCGAGGGCACACGGGTTCGACTGCCGGATCGTGCCGCGCGACCACGAGTTCGATCCCGCCCGGCGAGCAACTCCCGTATCGGGGAGGCAAGTTCGTCGCCGGGATCGATCACGCACCGGCTCGGAGAGCCGGCCGGACCGGGACGCGGCACGGCGCACGCGTCGAGTGCGACCGGCGGCGGAACGGGCCGTTCCGGCTTCGTGTCGAGAATCCCGCAGGCGGCCGGCCCGGGCGTCGGTGGTACGCACAGGATCGGGGGGTGTTCTTCGTGTACGGCGACGATCCCCCGGTTTCCGGCCACTGCCTACCGTGATCGTCCGCAGCGGCGCAAGCCGCACTCCGAGGAGGTTTCCCGTGACGGGACGATCCGAACTGCCGGGTACACCGCCCGCAGACCGCCGATGGACGCCGGCCACCGAGTCGGGTGCGGTGCGCGGCACCGGGCACGCCGACGTCGAGTTTTCCCCGACAGCCGAGTGTTTCCCGGAAGGCGCGCGATGAGACGCGTCTCGCGAGGGGTCGTGGGGACCCTCGTCCTGGGTCTGCTCGCCGCCGGATGCGGCGGCAGTGGCGGCGGTGACGACGCCGGTGCCGGCGACACGATGACCGTCGGGGTCACTGCCGACCCCGGTGGCCTGAATCCGCTCACCGCGCTGAACGCGAGCGCGTTCATGCTGAACCGCTTCTCCTACGACGGGCTGGTCAACATCCAGCCGGATGGGCGCGTCGTCTCCGGTGTCGCCGAGACGTGGACGACCGACGCGACCACCGCGAGCTTCACCCTCAAGCGCGGCGTGACGTGCGACGACGGTACGCCGTTGACCCCGTCGGCGATCGCGGCGCAGTACGCGTACGTCGCCGAGCCGACCAACGCCTCGCCCATGCTCGGCATGATCGTGCCCACCGGCCTCACCGTCTCCGCCGACGACGCCGCCGGCACCCTGACCCTGAAGACCCCGGAACCCACCCCGTTCCTGCTGCGCAACGCGGCGACGCTGCAACTGGTGTGCCCCTCCGGCCTGCGCGCGCAGGGCAAACTGGACCATGCCTCGGACGGCACCGGGCCCTACCGGCTGACCGAGGCCGTACCGGGCGACCACTTCACCTTCACCAAGCGCCCGGGTTACACCTGGGGTCCGGATGGCGTGGACAACGCCCGCACCCCGGACCGGGTGGTCTTCAAGGTGATCGGCAACGAGTCCACCCGGACCAATCTGCTCCTGGGCGGCCAGTTGGACGTCACCACGGTGGTCGGCCCCGACCGGTCTCGGCTGACGGCGGCCGGGATCAAGTCCACGGCCATGCAGGACCCGCTCGGCCAGTTGTTGTTCAACGAGGACGCGAACCGGGTCACCGCCGATCCGCGGGTGCGCCGGGCGCTGGTCACGGCGATCGACCTGCGGCAGTTGGGCGCGGTCGCCACCGGCGGCAAGGGGGTGCGGCCGACCCGGCTGGGCACCGCGATGTCCCCGCCCTGTCCGACCGACTCGGTCACCGCCAACCTCCCGACCCACGATGTGGACGGCGCCGCCGAGCTGTTGCGCACGGCGGGATGGCGCAAGTCCGGTGGGTACTGGACCAAGGACGGCCGGCAACTGTCCATCGAGGTGCCCTATCCGGGTCTGTCGGGCACCCAGGTCATCGCGGCGGCGGAGTTGGCGGTCAAGCAGTGGAAGTCGTTCGGCGTGAAGGTCGATCCCCGACCGACCACGCCCGCGACGAAGGTGTCCACGCTGATGGCCGGCCAGTGGGACGTGGCGTGGGCGCCGCTGTCGCTGAGCACGCCCGACCAGATGCTCCCGTTCTTCTCCGGGACCAAGCCGCCCGAGGGCCTCAACTTCGGGTCCGTGCAGAACCCGGAGTATCAGCGCCTGACGGCGCTCGCGATGGCCAAGCCGGACACCTCGGGCTGCGCCGAATGGACCGCGGCGGAGGAGGAGTTGATGAAGCGGATCGACGTGATCACCTTCATGGACAGCAACGTCCCCTACTTCACCCGGGGTTACGCGTTCGAGGTCGACGGCGGCGGTTTCCTGCCCACGACGCTGCGGCGCGCCGACGCACGCTGACCGCTCACGCGGGCGCGGCGGATTCGCGGTCACCGCCGCGCCGCCGCGCCGGTTCGGGTCAGGCCGTGGCGAGCGCGACCTCGGTCGACTTGAGCAGGGCGGTCACCGGCGTACCCGCCGTCAGACCCAACTCCCTCGCGGCCTCGACGGTGACGACGGCAGTCAGTTCGCCGTCCGCGACGGCGACCTTGACCCCGGCCATCGCACCGCCGAAGGCGACCTCGACGACCGTGCCGGGGATACGGTTGCGGATGCTCAGCCCGTCGACGCCACCGGTGGCGAGCGAGACCTCGGTGGACTTGATCAGGGCCAGGACGGCGCTGCCTTCGGCCAGTCCGAGGTCGCGCACCGCGTCGACGGTGACGGCGGCGGTGAGTTCGCGACCGGAGCCGAGCCGGACCTTGACGGCGGCCATCACCTCACCGGTGGTCACCGAGACCGCGGTGCCCGGGAACTGGTTGCGGATGCTGAGCGACATGCGGACACACCTGGATCCCTGATCGCCGGAAGCCGATCTCCCGAACACGCGACCATCACCCTAAACGGGATGAAACACCGGCTCCGGGCAGACACGAGGAGCGTGCCGCGGATACCACCCCAAGGGCGGTTCGGCCGGACCTACGCCCGGTTCGCGGCCACGCGTTACCGCGATCGGCTCCGCGAGGGCGCGTAGGCGACGCGGCCCCGGCGCGCCCGGCCGGGAACCGGGTCGGAGGTAGTGTTTCGGTGCGGTCCGGTGCGGCGACGTCGCCGCGATTCCCACCGCGGCCGGACCCGCGACGAGGAGGACTCATGTCGAAGCCGCCACTGCCCGAACAGGCCATCGCGATGCTGCAAAAGCCCAACCCGGCCGTGATGACCACGCTCCGACCCGACGGCCAACCCGTCTCCACCGCGACCTGGTACCTGTGGGACGACGGCCGCATCCTGATCAACCTGGACGAGGGCCGAAAGCGGCTCGATCATCTCCGCAACGACCCCCGCGTCTCGCTCACCGTGCTCGACGAGGGCAACTGGTACACGCACCTCAGCATCGTCGGCACCGTCGAGGACATCCGCGACGACAAGGACCTGGCCGACATCGACCGGTTGTCCCGGCACTACGGCGGGCAGCCCTACCCACAGCGGGAACGGGCGCGGGTCAGCGCCTGGATCCGGATCGACCGCTGGCACGGCTGGGGCACGCTCAAGGACAACGACCAGGCGGGCGGCAGCCGGAACGTGTCGGAGTAGCCGACCCGTTGCCGCGCCGGTACACCCGGCGGCCCCTGTCTCCCCCATTCGGGACAGGGACCGCCGAGGTGCGGTTGGACGGGGCCGGCCGAGCCCGAACGGCGGCACCCCACCTTTCCCGTGCGAGCCACGCGCACCGCCGACTACGCGCACCGCCGGCCACGCGCGCTCCGGGAGAGCTAACTCCCTTGGGCAGCAGGCGGGTTGCGCGGTGGCGGCCAGCCGTGGGCGAGAATGTCGAAGACCGCGTCGACGGTGGCCGCGGGATCCTGCCGGCCGCGCGCCAGGGTCGGGATCTCCAGGACGAACCGGGCCAGCGCCAGACACGCGATGTCGTCGTGGTCCACGCCGAGTTCGTCGGCGATGGCCGCGCCGAGGGCGTCGGTGTGCCGTGTCCACATATGTTCCGCGTACGCGCGCAGCGCCGGCGTGGAGTTCACCAAGTGACTGAACCCGGCTGCCTGCGGATGGGTCGCGACGGCGAGGAAGTTCTCCCGGACGTGCCGCCGGAGGGCGTCGAGGATGTCCCGGCCGGCGGGCCGCCCCCGCACCGCGGCGACCAAGTGCGCCTCCCGGTCCTCCTCTTGGTCGAACACCAGCGCCTCCTTGCCGCTGAAGTGCTTGAACACCGTGGTCGTGGACACATCGGCCGCATCGGCGATGTCCCGGATGCTCACCCGGTCGTAGCCGTGCTCCAGGAACAGTTCCAGTGCGGCGTCGGCGATCGTTTGCCGAGTGGCCGCCTTCTTGCGTTCGCGGCGGCCGGCAGGGGGGACGGTCATGGGTTGAGTGTATCCGATGGTTGCATCGATGCTTTAGTTGACTCATTGCACTTTTGAACTTAGTTTGCTTTCGTGAGGGCAGCGGGTGAGTTCCCCCGCTTCCGTGCCCGTTCGGCCGACAGCCCTCTCCGCCGGCGAAAGGAACCCCCATGAACTCCCCCGCACCCGCCCACGCCCGAATCAGCGTCATCGGCGCCGGACCCGGCGGGCTGACCTGCGCCCGCATCCTCCAGCGGCATGGCATCCCGGTCACCGTCCACGACCGCGACCCGGGCCCCGACGCACGCGACCAGGGCGGCAGTCTGGATCTGCACGCCGACAACGGCCAGATCGCGCTGCGCGAGGCCGGTCTGCTCGACGAGTTCTTCGCCCGGGCCCGTCCGGAGGGCCAGGAGATGCGGAAGCTGGACCCGAGCGGGCGGATCATCTTCCATCACGTCCCGGCCGCCGACGAACTCTTCAAGCCGGAGATCGACCGCGGCCACCTGCGCGCGCTGCTCCTGGATTCCCTGCACCCGGGCACCGTGCACTGGGGCCACGCGCTCGACACGATCGACGGACCCGCCGACGGGCCCCGGCTGTTGCGCTTCGCGGACGGGACGACCGTCGAGGCCGATCTGGTCATCGGCGCCGACGGCGCCTTCTCCCGGGTGCGCCCGGCGGTCTCCCCCGCCGTGCCCGCCTACACCGGGATGGGTTTCCTGGAGGCCCACTTCCTTGATGTCGAGCGGCGGCACCCCGAGATCGCCGCACTGGTCGGCCGGGGCGGCGCCGCCGCGGCCGACGGCGAACGCGCCGTGTTCGCCCAACGCAACAGCGGCGACCACATCCGCGTCTACCTCATCCGCCGGGTCCCGGTCGACTGGATCGCCGCGAGCGGGCGCACCATCGAGGACACCGAGGGCATCCGCGCGCTGCTCCTCGACGAGTACGCCGACTGGTCGCCGAGCCTGCGGCGCATGCTCACCGACAACGACGGACGCTACGTGGACCGGCCGCTGTTCGCGCTGCCGGTCCCGCACACCTGGGCGCACCACCCGACGGTGACCCTGCTGGGCGACGCCGCCCACCTGATGCCTCCGCTGGGCGTCGGCGTCAACCTCGCCATGCTCGATGCCACCGAACTCGCCCTCGCGCTCGCGAGTGCCGCCGACGTCGCCGACGCGATCCGGGTGTACGAGAAGACCATGCTCCCCCGCTCCACCCGGATGGCAGAGGCTCTCGACGGCGCCACAGCGGGTCTGCTGTCCACCGAGGACTCCGACGACGACCGGCCCTGAGCGGGTGACCCGGTCTCCCGGGTAGCCGAACCGGACCTGTGCGAAGTCGCAGGTCGCCTCAGCGCCGGCGGGGGCGGTGGATGGCGGTGACGAGGGCCGCGGAGGCGGCGACGAGCAGGGCCACGAATACGGGATGGATGTCCTTGGACAGGCTCTGGGCGCCGTCGGGGCGCACGAGCCAGAACGTGAGCGGGACGGCGAAGGCCACCGCCACGAGCGCGGCCGTCGCGCGCACCGACCGATCGGCGACCCGGGTGAGCGCGCCGATCAGGGCGATGGCGACCGGAACGACGGCGATCAGGGCGAATTGGGCCAAGACCATGACGGGGACCAGCCAGGCGGAGATGGTGACCGCCCGCGGGACGCGCCGGTCGATGGTTGCGGGCGAAACGGAGGTGGCTGACATGACGTTCCCCTCGTTGACTTAGCAGGCTTGCCTTTCGTTATAAGTTATAACTCTCGTGAGAGACTAGAGTCAAGAAATGCTCGTGAAACCCTCTAACTTCAGAGACCATCCATCAGGCGCGGGGCTCGGGCTGTGCCGGGTGGGATCCGGCCGGCATCGTCGGAGGGCCACGGGTGTTCCGTGCTTGGTCGAGGAGAGGAATTGCTTCGTGTCACAGCAGCAATGGAGCGCCGTGGACGGATACTTCACCGATCTGCTCGGCCCCGACGACGAGGTGTTGCGGGCCGCACAGCGGGAGAGCGACGCGGCGGGTCTGCCGCCGATCGCGGTCACCGCGCATCAGGGCCGGTTCCTGCATCTCCTGGCCCGGATCCGGGGGGCTCGGCGCATCCTGGAGATCGGCACGCTCGGCGGGTACAGCACCATCCATCTCGCCCGCGCGCTGCCCGAGGACGGCCGGCTGGTCACGCTCGAATACGCGCCGCGCCATGCCGAGGTGGCCCGGGCGAACATCGCGCGGGCGGGCCTGGCCGATCGGGTGGAGGTCCGGGTCGGGCCGGCCCTGGAGACGCTGCCGATCCTGGACGCCGAGGACGGTGAGCCGTTCGACCTGGTGTTCATCGACGCCGACAAGGACAACTACCCGCACTACCTGGAGTGGTCCCTGCGGTTGGCCCGGGTCGGCGCGGTGCTCGTCCTGGACAACGTCGTGCTGGGCGGCGCCGTCCTCGACCCGGCGGCGGGCGGCGTGCGCGCCCAGGGTGTGCGTACGACGCTCGAACTGCTCGCCAAGGATCCCCGCCTCGACGCCACCGCCGTGCAGACGGTCGGCGACAAGGGGTGGGACGGGTTCGCGCTCGCCGTGATCACGGGCTGAGCGCGGCTTCGGCGCGGTGGGCCCCGTCGTGGCCGCCCACCGCGCCGACGCGCTACACCAGCGCGTGTGCCTCGTACCGGACGGTGTTCGCGCTGCGCATCGCCGCCGCGACGGCGATGGTGCGATTGAGCCCGGCGTACCGGGCGTCGCCCGTCTCGAAGCGGCAGACGAGCCGGAAGTAGTAGCTGCGCGGATCCACGTTTTCGCCCCGCCGTAGTCGGGCCATGACCTCGGGCGGGCCGTACCGGAGTCCGGTGGTGGTCAGGTGGATCAGCGCCTCGTCGTCGGTGCGCAGGGTGTAGCGGGTGTCGATCTCGGCGGCACCGTCGGGGTGCACGATCTGCCAGTCGCCGCCACCCGGAAGGATGTCCCCGCGCAGCCGTGGGCCCTCGAAGGAACCGCCGACGATCGGGATGATCCGGCGCTCGCCCCAGGGGGTGCCGCCGAGGTCGAGCATGGTGTCCAGGTCCACCCGGAAGCGGGCGAGGAAGCTGAGCTTCGGGGAGGGCGAGGGGTAGGGCGCCGTTCCCGGGAACGGCTCCGGCTCCGGCTCGGGCTCGGACTCCGGCTCCAACTCCGGTTCCCGCGAGGTGGGTTCCGCGTTCGGGTCCGGCTCGGTCCGGGACGGGTCCGCGTTCACGGCCGGCTCCCCGTGTCGACGGTGTACGACGCGCGCTCGTTGAGGAGCGTGGGGTCGAAGCCGGCGACGCGTTTGTAGCCGGCCGCCGCGTCCTCGCGTTCGGCCGGGGTGAGCACGTCGTCGATGTTCGTGAAACCCTGCGGCGCCCGTTCGTGGACCAGGCGCATCACGATCTCCGGCCCCAGGTCCCGGTTGGCCAGCTGGATGGCGGTCGTCGCCGGTCGGCGGTCGGCCTCGTAGCCGGCCAGCGCGTCGTCGACCGGGTGCGTGGCGAGCCGCCACGCCAGCACCCGCGCGTCGAGGATCGCCTGCGAGGCGCCGTTGGACCCGATGGGGTACATCGCGTGCGCGGCGTCGCCGAGCAGGGTGACCCGGCCATGGGTCCAGCGCGGCAGCGGATCGCGGTCCACCATCGGATACTCGTACACCGCGTCGGCGGCGGCGATCACCGAGGGTATGTCCAGCCACGGGAACCGCCACTCGCCGAAGTGCCGCAATACGTCGGCGGGTTCGGCCCTGCGGTTCCAGTCGCCGGGGGCGGGCGGCGGGGTGTCGAGCGGGCGTTCGGCGATCCAGTTCAGCAGCAGGTTGCCGTCGGCATCCGGCTCGGGCGTCAGCGGATAGGCGACGAACTTCTCCGTCCCGTCGCCGGCCATGATCATGGTCCGCCCGGAACGGAACGCGGGCGCGCGGGTGGTGCCGCGCCACAACACGAGGCCGTTCCACGGCGGCGCGCCTTCCTCGGGGAAGAGCTGCCGGCGGATCGCCGAGCGAATCCCGTCGGCGGCGATCAGCACGTCGCCGTCGAGCGGCCCGGCGGCGGTGTGCACGCGCACGCCCTGCGGCAGGTCCTCGTACGAGGTGACCGGCCGGCCCGTGCGCACCGCGTCGGTACCCAGGCGTTCGCGCACCGCGTCCAGGAGCAACATCTGGAGGCCACCGCGATGCACCGAGTACTGCGGCCAGCGATACCCGGCGCCGAGCCCGCGCGGCTCGGACCAGATGGCCTGGCCGAACCGGTTGAAGTAGGCCAGCTCGCCGGTCGGCACGCCCAGCGCGGCCAGCCGGTCGGCCAGGCCGAGTTCGGTCAACTCGCGTACGGCGTGCGGCAATACGTTGATGCCCACGCCCAGCGGACGGATCTCGGCCGCCGCCTCCAGGACGGTGACATCCGTGATTCCCGCCGCGTGCAGCGACAGCGCGGCGGTCAGACCGCCGATTCCTCCCCCGGCGACGATGACGCGCACGAAGGCCTCCCGGAGCAATAGATTGTTTCAGCCATAACAACTTTGCTCATCCTGGGGGCAGGGACCGGATTGCGCAAGGACTCTTGGCAGGATGTGCGCCACGTGCAGGATGGGCACGACACACCCGCACCACCCCACCCACCGAGCGAGACGGAACGTATGACGCCGCGCGCGACACCCCCCGCCGAGCCGACCCGACTGCCGGACGTCCGGTACGCCGACCAGGCGCGCGAACGCATCGTCGAGCTGGCGCCGGACACCGATCCCGGCGCGTTCGACCTGGGCTACCACCTGCTGCACGTGGCGTATCTGCTGGTCGCCGACCTCGAGGCCACCGTGCATCGGCCGCGCGGGTGGACCCTGCCGGGCTTTCGCATCATGTTCAAGCTGTGGATACTCGGCCCCACCCAGCCCGCCCGGCTCGCCGAATTGTCGGTGTTGTCCCGCTCGGCGCTCACCAACGCGATCAACACCCTGGAACGCGACGGCCTGGTCGAGCGCCGGCCCGTCGCCGAGGACAAGCGCGCGGTCCTGGTCGCCCTGACCGAGCAGGGCCGCGCATCGATCGCCGAGGCGTTCGCCGCCCACTCCCGCCGCGAACTGGACTGGTTCGCCACCCTGCCCGAGCCGGACCGCGACCTGCTCACCACCCTGCTGCGCCGCCTGGTCGCGGGACGCCCCACCGCTCCCGCACTCGACTGAACGGGCCCGCGCGGCCGCGCGAGCGGGCCTCCGCGGCTCCGAAGCCGCGCTCGCGCTGCGCCTGTTGCGCGAGCCCACCGTCGTCACGCACCGTCCGCACGCGGGCGCCGAGCGTCTTTTGGCGGAAGACCCCAAACGGCGTGGCGAAATTCGGACCCCACGACGGAGATCGACGATCGGGAGCCGGTGAGAATCGGGGTTGTTGTTCCCCCGAGAAAGGCCGGGTCGACCGTGAACGAGGCAGAGCGAGACCCGGTGCGCGCGCTGCGGTTCCGGGACGCGGGGCACCGGGTCGGGCGGTTCGCGACGGGTCCGCACAATACGATCACCGACGTGTCGGGCGTGCTGGTGGGGCATACGACGCTCGTGGACGAGGCCGAGGGGGTGCGCTCGGGGGTGACCGCGATCGTACCCACCGCGATGCGGGAGGCCCGGTCGTTGGCGGCGGGGATGTACCTCGGCAGCGGCCACGGGAAGTCGGTCGGGGTCACCCAGATGGTGGAGCGGGCCGAGTTGGCGACGCCGATCCTGCTCACCTCGACGCCGAGCCGGGTCTCGGATCACCCGGACCGGCCGGTGGTCGGCGGGACCGACGACGCGTGGCCGGCTCCGGTGGTTCGGCGGCCGCTCACCCGGGAGCACGTCTCGGCCGCGTTGACGGGTGCGCACGACGGTCCGGTCGAGCTGGGCAGCGTCGGCGGCGGCGCGGGGGCGTGTGCCCTCGGCTTCAAGGCCGGCATCGGGTCGGCGTCGCGCCGGGTGTCGCTCGGTGCCCGGTCCGCGACCGTGGGTGCGCTCGTCCAGGCCGACATGGACGGGGAGTTGCGCCTCCTCGGGCGATCGGTGACGCCGGTCGGCCTGGGCCTGGCGAGCGCCGGTCCGGCCGCCCCGCACAGCTCCTGCGTGGTCGTACTGGCCGTCGATGTCCCGTGCACGGCAAGGCAGTTGTCCCGCATCGCGGCCCGCGGCGTATTCGCCCTCCGCCGCGTCGGCGCCACGCTCGGTCGCGGCAACGGCGACTATGGCCTGGCCTTCTCCACCGCCTCCCAGGGCTCCCCGGCGGACCTCGAACAGGCCCACCTGGAAACCCTGTTCACCGCCGCCATGGACTGCGTCGAGGAAGCCGTGATCGACGCCCTGCTCGCCGCCCGCACCATCACCACTCCCACGGGCCGCAAGGCCCACGCCCTCCCCCGCCACCTCATCCGAGCCTGATCCCACGCGCCGCGCTCGCGCGATCCCTCGGTGGGTGGCCCGGGCCCTGTCCGGCCGCCCCCGTCGGCGGCACCGCCCTCGCCTCCGCGCGCACCGGCCCCGGAAACTTTTCGGCCGGACCCGTCACACTGCCGGATCGCGAAACGTCATACCCTCCGAGAGCCGGATCCGGATCGTATTCCGGTTCTCGCGGTCGCCGAAGGTCGATGTCGGGTAGGGCCCGACCTTTGGCTCCCGGGGGGCGGGCAGTTGGGGGCCCGCTCCCCGGATCCGGCAGCCGATCGGCTCAGGGGGTGATCGCGTCGACGTAGCCGCCGTCCACGCGAAGGGCGCCGCCCGTGGTCGCCGAGGCGAAGGGGGAGCTCAAGTAGACCACCATGTTGGCGATTTCCTCGGGTTCGATCAGCCGCTGGATCAGCGACTGCGGGCGGTGCAGGCGCATGAACTCGCGTTGCGCCCGGTCCCACGGCAGGGCGGGATCCACCAACTCGTAGACGAAGTCCTCGACTCCGCCGGTGTGCGTGGGGCCGGCGATCACCGAGTTGACCGTGACACCGCTCCCGGCCGCCTCCTTGGCGAAGCCGCGCGAGACCGCCAACAACGCCGTCTTGGACATGCCGTACTGGATCATCTCCGCCGGCGTGGCGATCGCCGAGTCGCTCGCGATGTTCTGGATCCGTCCCCAGCCGCGAGTCTGCATCCCGGGCAGGTAGGCGCGGGTCATCCGGACGGCGGTGAGCACGTTGACCTCGAAGTAGCGCCGCCATTCGGCGTCGTCGATCTCCAACGCCGGCCGGGTCCCGAAGATGCCGAGGTTGTTGATCAGGATGTCCACCGACGGGACGGCGGACAACACCCTCGCCGCTCCCTCGTCCTCGGCGATATCGCCGGGCGCGGCCCGGAATCGACCCTCCGGTACGTCCTTGCGCAGCCGCTCCAGGGCCGCCGCGACCGATTCCGGCGTACGTCCGTTGACGGCGACCTCCGCTCCCGCTTCGGCAAGGCCCTTCGCGATCGCGGCCCCGATGCCCTGCGTGGAACCGGTGACCAGAGCGGTCTTCCCGGTGAGATCGATCAACACGACGCGAACCCTTCGTCCGAACAACTCCTCTGCCGGGGCCAGTAGATCATCCCGTCGGGCATGTGGACACGCGCTGCGCCCGGTCCGGTCGGGGTGTCGAGCGACCCTGTCTCCTATGCCGCGTCGGCGATCCGGTGGCGGAGGTGGTCGTAGGCCCAGGCGGCGAGGGTGGTCGTGGTGGTGGTCTCGACGGTGCGGGGCTGTTCCGGCACGAAGTCCTCCCGAAGCCCGGTGGACATCCCGAGCACCGCCTCGACCAGTCCATCCGTCATGCCGGCCCCGAGGAGCCGCTCGCGCATGGCGTCGTCGGTGATGCGCTCGACGCCGATCCGCCGACCCGTGGCGGCGGTGAGGATGTCGCCGACCTGCCGCCAGGTGAGGTCGGCCGGCCCGTGTACGGCGCGTACGCGGTGCCCGGACCAGTCGGGAGACAGCAGCCGGGTGACCGCGACCTCGGCGATGTCGCGGGGCGCCACCCAGGCCATCGGTTGGTCGAGCGGCAGGATCACCTCGAGGGTGCCCGCACGCAGGGCATCCGGTTGCAGTTCGAGGTTGGTGAAGAAGTAGCCGCAGCGCAGATGGGTGACGTCGACGTCGATCTTGTCCAGGGCGGTTTCGGTGTGCGCGAGGCCGTCGATCTCACCGGCGCCGTGCCGTTTCTCGGCGCCCACGCTGCTCTGGAAGACGACCCTGCCGATCCGGTTGTCGGTGACGGCGTGGACCACACTGTCCGTGGCGCGCGCGTAGTCGGCCAGGGGGTCCTCGCCGCCGGTGGTCGGATCCACCCAGAACAGCGCGTCGACGCCCTCGGTGGCGGCCACCACCGTGTCGGCCTCGAATTGGTCGACCCGTACGGCGTCCACGTAGTCGCGCAGTTCGGGCGCCAGTCGGCCCGGATCGCGCAGCAGGACGCGCGGCCGAAGTCCGGCCCGGACCAGCATGGCGACAACGTGCCGGCCGACGTTCCCGGTCGGGGTGGTGACAGCGATCTGCATGATGCCCTCTCAGCCGGTGATGCGACATGAATCCGGCGGGCCTCGAGACGGCCCGAACCTCTCCTCTGCCCGACCCGACGGGTCGGACACCTCCGGCGACGCGGCGGGGGGTGCGAGAATCGTGGGGTGTTCGACTCGTCCGACTTCGACCTTGCGCCGTATACCGACGTCGACATGGACGGCGTCGTGCGGCGCACCTTCTGTAGTTGGCAGGACGCCGGCTGGCGCTCCCTGCTGGTCCAGAGCTTCACGCACGCGCGGGAGGCCGAGGATTTTCCGCTGCCGGGAGTCACCGACCTGCATCTCGTGCTCTACACGAGCGGTGAAGCGGACATGCGGATCCGGGCCGGCGGAAAACCCACCCGCCGTCGCTGGGTGCCGGGCCGGCTGGAGTTGATGCTCCCGGGTCAAACGACCGTGCGCAGCTACCGCGCGACGCCGCCGATGCGGACCGTCCAGATACACGTCCCGCGTGCGACCGTGGTCCGGGTGGCCGCCGAACTGGGCGGACCCGAGCCGGACTTCGAGGCCATGGCCGGCGGCCTGGCCGCGGGTGACACCCTCGTCGAACAGGTCGTACGTGCCCTGCCGACCGTCGCGGGCGCGACCGACGTCTACGCGGAATCGGCCGCGACGGTCCTGGTGACCCACCTGCTGGCCCGGGGCCGGGATCAGCGGGTCCCCGGCCCCGAACCCTCGGCCGTCCGGCGGGCCGTCGCGATCATGCGCGAACGCCTGGCCCATCCCCTCACGCTGGCCGATCTCGCCGCCGAAGTACACCTGAGCGTCTACCACTTCATCCGGGTCTTTCGCCGAACCACCGGCGAGACCCCGCACGCGTTCCTCACCCGGCTGCGGATCGAACACGCCCGGCGACTGCTCGACGACACCGACCTCACCATCACGCGGATCGCCGAGCGCTGCGGCTTCGCCGGGCCCGGCAGCCTGTCCTCGGCCTTCCTCGCGCATGTCGGGGTGCGCCCGTCGGAGTACCGCAAGATTTCCGCGACGGGTGGACAATCCGGCGCATGTCCCGAGCCGCCGGCGCCGTCCTAGCGTGACGACGTGCCTTACATCTACATCGTGACCTCCCATTCCCCCGCGAGCCCCGACGCGGTCTTCGCGGTCCTCCTCCGGGCCGCCACCTGGCCAAAGTGGTCGCCGATCGATTCCGCCGCCGTCGAGGGCGACGGCGATCCCGAGGCCCCGCAGCAGGTCGGCGACGTCCGGGTCTTCCGGACCGGCCGGGGGGCCGCC
Organism: Embleya sp. NPDC059237; assembly: GCF_042754105.1. Lineage (NCBI taxonomy): Bacteria > Bacillati > Actinomycetota > Actinomycetes > Kitasatosporales > Streptomycetaceae > Embleya > Embleya sp. NPDC059237. Next base: position 340,213 of record NZ_JBHZAE010000006.1, read on the forward strand.
CGGGAACGCATCGTCGAGCTGGTCGCCGACCGGCACTTCCGCTACACGAACGAGGGCGGCCCGTTCCGGTCCTTTCGCGGCACCGTCGACCTCACCCCGGCGTCCGCGGGCGGCACCGACATCACCTGGTCGGCGACCTTCGAGCCGAAGTTGCCGCTCTCGGGCCCGTTCTGGCGGTGGTATCTGACCCGCTTCATGCAACGGATGGCCGACGGCCTGGCCGGCTACGCCGCCCGTACCAAGGACCGGCCCGGCAGCGGTTCCTGAAACCGCGCACGGCCGGGTGCGGACGGCGTCGAACCGTCCCCACCCGGCCGTGGTCGGGGCGTGCCGTGCCCCCGGGCCCTGTCCGGCCGTACGCTCAGCCGGCCAACAGCGCCTCGACAGCCTCCGCCGTCGCCGGATACCGGCCGAGCAGGGCCGCGCCCGCCGGCCCGTCGCCCGCACCCGGTTCCCACGTGCCCTCGCACCCCAGCAACCGCGCCACCGCGTCACACGTGTGCGGATGCGCGACGAGGAGGGCCAGGCCACGTGCCCCGCCCGAGGCCCGGGACACCGCCGACGCCGGCGGGGCCGGTTGCGCCCGCCACGGCGGCACCCACTCGTCCAGCGCAGCCAGTCGACCCGGGAAGATCCGCCCGGCCTCGCGAATCAGCAGCGGCGCGAACTCGGCGCCGCCGGCGCGCAGCGTGCCGATCAGGGTCGGCAACCACGGCAACAACACCGAATCCGGCAGGCGGGCGAAGGCGTTGGACACCGCCTCCACGACGAAGTCGGTCAGCGCCGGCACCGGCTCCAACGCGTACACCAACCCGCTCAGGTAGCGCGGGTAGGCCGGCAGCACCAGCGGATTGCCGAGCAACTCGTCGCAGCGCGAGCGCAATTCCGCTCGGGACAACCCACCGAGGTGGACCTGCCCCGCCCACAGCAGCGCCACCTTCGACGGCTCCTCCGGGTGGGACTGGGCGACCGCCAGCTCCAGTTGCGTGCGGTCGCAGCCCAGGGACAGCGCCAGGCTCTCCATGCCGAACAGGAAGCCCAGCGTCGCGGCGACCTGCCGCACCGTCGCGTCGTCGTCGGCGAACGCCGTCGGCAACAGCGTGCAGTAGTGCGCGTATCCGGACTTGACGAACGACTCGATCCACGCCGGCAGCACCGATTCGCTGGTCCGGTAGTACGCCAGCACCCGGCGCACCCGGCGCAGTACCTCCGGCGCGCCGTCGACGCTGCGCTCGGTGGCCAGCACCTCCAGCGCCCGCGTGCCCAGTTCGTCGGCGAGTCGGCGGCTGTGCAGGTACAGCGTGGCGTCCTCGACCGCCGCCAACACGCTCGCGGTCGTCGCGTTCGGCCCGTACGCCGCGCGCCGCAGCCGCTGCTCCAGGACCTGTTCGATGCTGACGCCCTCGTAGCCGAGCTCGATCAGCGCCCGCTGGTGGGTGCCCAGGGCCAGGTCCCACGACTCTTGGATGGAGCGTTCGCCGAGCCGCCGCTCGCCCATGATCGGCCGGGCCGCGCCCGGCGGCATCAGGTAGCGCAACATCCACAACACATCGGAGCAGCGCTCCAGTTCGGGTTGCCCGGCAATGTCGAGCAACGCCCGTCGCACACCGCGCTGTTCCAGTCTCAGGCCCAGGGGCGCGAGCCGGTCGTGCACGTCGCGGGCCAGCGGCGGCAGCGCGTCGTAGCCGACCCGGCCGATCCGGTCGCCGCCCATCATGATCTCGACGAGCCGGCGCACGTCGCGCCGGCCGGGCACCCGGTCCTTCTCGATGCAGGTGACCGCCGCGTCCTGGAAGTCGTACGGCGTGGGCTTGGCCCGGTCGCGCAGCCCGGCCAGCAGGATCGACGTCTCGAACACGGCGATCGCGTCGGCGGTCGAGGCCAGGTAGCCGTTGCGGCGCGCGGCGCGCACGATGTCCACGGACCAGCCGAGCAGTTCCTCCTCGTCCAGCCGGTCCAGGACCGGCGCACGACGCAGGAACCCGGACAGCTTGTCGGCCGGCAGGGCGGACGGGTCGGGCGACGCGGACGAGCCCTGCGAGGCGACCGCCGCCGCGCGTTTCGCGGGCTTCGTGCTCTTCTTCCTCGCCCCCGCCTGCCCGGTGAGCCGAAAGGGTTTCACTCCGCTGCGAGTGAGGTTCTTCGCCCACACCGAGGCGGCGATCGTCACCGAGCCGGCCGCGAGGCCGAACTGTGCCTCGATCGCGGCATGGCTGGAGGGGATCAGCCCGTGCTGCCAGGTGGTGGCGGTACGCGGGGTGATCTCGAAGGTGTCGGCGCCGTGCACGCCGAACTCCTCGACCCGGGAGGCCGCGTGGAACGCGCCGCAGACGTAGAGGCAGTCGGCGGGGTCGGTGCCGCTCGCGGCCAGGTGCTCGCGCATCCGGGTCCACATGTAGCGCTCGCGGTCCTCGTCCACCCGCACCCGGCGCTCGTCGCCCGGGGCCAGCCGGCGGAACAGGCTGCCGATCAGCAACATGACCTGCCGGTAGGTGTCGTGGTCGCAGTCGCCGAGCGGCAGTTCGACGTACTGGTGCCACCACTCCGACCAGTGCCGGACCCGGCCTTGGCGCAGCAGGTGTTCCTCCAGTTCGGCAAACCGCGGGCGCAGGTCGCCGATCTCCAGGCCGACGGAGTCGCCGTGCAGCGCGCTCTCCTCCTCGGCCGGCGACGCGTCCGGGTCGGCGGGCACGGCGGGCGCGGTCCCTTCGCCGCCGCGCGGCTCCCACTGGAACACGTGGTCCGAGGAGCGGTCGACCAGGACCAGTTCGGTACCGGGGGTGTCCAACGTGTAGGCGATCGCCTGGTATTCGGCCGACGCCTCGGTGATCGGCGCGACCACGGACAGCGGAGCCCAGTCGAGCGGGAACCCCTCGATCTCACTGGCGAAGGACTGGACGGCCACCGGCAGCGTGCAGTTGCGCAGTTCGGTGAGCAACGGCGCCATGTCCTCGCACAGCTCCAGGTAGACCACCTTCGGCTGCTTCTCCCGCAGCCGGCGGGCCATGGCGGTGGCGGAGGCGGGCGAGTGGTGGCAGACGGGGAAGATCTCCAGGGGTTCGCGCACGGCCCGGTCGACGTCGTCGACGATGCCGAGCAGGATCTCGCCGAGGGCGTCGGGTCCGTCGGCGAACGTGGCGGCGGCTTCGCGGAGTTGGCTGCGCAGGGCGTCGAAGGCGCCCTCGGGCGGGCCACTCACGACAGGCCCGCGATCGCCGAGCGACCGCCCTCCAGGAACTCCGGCCACGCGCCGCCCTCCTCCTTGCCGCGCGGCTCGACCACGCCGTGCAGGTACTTGTTGATGATGGCCAGGTCCTCCGGCTCGCGGCGGGCCAGCGAGCCGACCAGCGAGGCGGCGAGGGTGTGTGCGGTCAAGGCCCGCTCGCCGAAGAAGTTGCTGTGCAGGATGGCGTCTTCGAGCACGCCGATCTGCTCGGCGGTGGACAGCGACGACTCCAGTTTCTCGTCGTCGCTGCGGGCTGCGGCAGCGGCGGCGCGCAGGTCGGCGAAGCTCTGCAGGAGCACGTCCAGCAGGTTCGGCGGCACCTCCAGTTCGATCTCGTGCCGGCGCAGCAGTTCCTCGGTGCGGAAGCGCACGATCTCCGCTTCGCTCTTCTTGTTCGTCACCACCGGTATGCGGACGAAGTTGAAGCGGCGCTTGAGCGCGGAGGACAGATCGTTGACGCCCCGGTCGCGGCTGTTGGCGGTGGCGATGATCGAGAAGCCCGGCTTGGCGAAGACGATGGCGTCGTCGTCGAGTTCGGGCACCGAGACGTACTTCTCGGACAGGATGGAGATGAGTGCGTCCTGGACGTCGCTGGTGGAGCGGGTCAGTTCCTCGAAGCGGCCGATGGCGCCGGCCTCCATGGCGGTCATGATCGGCGAGGGGATCATCGATTCGCGGGACTGGCCCTTGGCGATCACCATGGACACGTTCCACGAATACTTGATGTGGTCCTCGGTGGTGCCGGCGGTGCCCTGGACGACCAGGGTGGAATCGCGGCAGATCGCGGCGGCGAGGAGTTCGGCCAGCCGGCTCTTGCCGGTGCCGGGGTCGCCGATCAGGAGCAGGCCGCGGTCCGAGGCGAGGGTGACGATGGCGCGCTCGACGATGCTGCGGTCGCCGAACCACTTCTGCGCGATCTCGCGGTCGAGGCCGTCGGAGCGCTCGGAGCCGAGCACGAACAGGCGGATCATCTTCGGGGACAGCCGCCAGGTGAAGGGCTTGGGGCCGGTGTCGATCGACTCCAGCCAGTCCAGTTCCTCGGCGTACTTGAGTTCGGCGGGGGCGCGCAACAGGTCGGACATGAGAGGCCTTTCTAACCGAGGAACGTCTTGAGTTCGTGCACGAGCTTGCGGATGTGGCCGGAGAGCACCGGCGTGCCGAGGTCCTTGAATCGCTCCCGGAACCAGGGATTGACACTGGCCCGGCCGGAGCTGGTCACCGAGCCCACGGGAATGAACTTGGCCCCCGAGCGATGAATGGCGGCCATGCTCTCGAAGAGGGGATCGGTGTGCCATTCGTAGAAGTCGGAGATCCACACCACGACGGTGTTGCGCGGTTCGGCGATCTTGGGTTGGGCCAGCGCCATCGCGACCGTGCCGTCGGTGCCGCCGCCGAGGTTGGTGCGCAGCAGCGTCTCGAAGGGGTCGTGTACCCACGGGGTGAGGTCGAGCGCCTGGGTGTCGTAGGCGATCAGGTGCACGTCCACCTTCGGCAGCCCGGCGAAGATGGAGGCCAGGATGGTGCAGTTCACCATCGAGTCGACCATCGAGCCGGACTGGTCGACGACCACGATCAGCCGCGAGGGTGTGGTCTTGCGGACGGTGTGGCGGTAGAAGAGGCGGTCGACGTAGAGCCGTTCCTCCTCCGGGCTCCAGTTGGTGAGGTTCTTCCAGATGGTGCGGTCGAGGTCGAGGTTGCGGTACACCCGCTTGGGCGGGATCGACCGGTCCAGGGTGCCGACGGAGGCCTTGGCCACCTGGGTGCGCAGGACTTCGGCGACCTCGTCGACGAAACGGCGGATCAACGCCTTGGCGTTGGCCAGGGCGACGCCGGAGAGGTTGTCCTTGTCCCGGAGCAGTTGCTCGATCAGCGACATGCTGGGGGTCAGCCGGGCGGCGAGCGCCGGGTCGGCGAGCACTTCGCGCAACTGCATACGCTTGACCAGATCCGCCTCGATGGCGGCGAGTTCGGGGCCGATCTCGGGGATCAGGGTGCCGAGGTCGGGCGTGCCGGCGCCGCCGGTGCCGGTCGGGGAGACGCCCGTGCCCGCACCGCCGCCGCGTCCGCCCCGCAACTGGCCCGGCCTGCAGCCCAGGGCCCGCTCCAGCCAGCCGGCGTCGGACTGCCAGCCGGCCAACTGTCCGGCGCTGACCGCGCCGGAGCCGGTGGCGAGTACGTTGAGCAGCACCTTGGACACCATCGCCGCACGGCGCACCTCGGCGGCCCGATCGCGGCCGTCCTCGTCCGCCTCGGGCACCATCAGGCCGTCGAACTCGGTGGCCAGGTCCGGGTGTCGCTGCACGATGGAGTCGACCGAGGCGCGTGGGTCGAGCAGTTCGGCCGGCAGGCCGATGTCCTCGACGACCGCCACGGAGGCCGATTCCAGCGCGGCCTGCTCCTCGGGGTCGAAGAGTCGGGCGAGCAGTCGCCAATACAGCACTTGGCGGCGGTTCTCGTTCGGGTCGTCGGCCGACGCAGCGATGGGGGCGACCGGTTCGGTGCCGTCGGTGGTGGGTTCGGTGCCGTCGGCTGTGGAATCGGTCATTTCCGCAGCAGCTTTCCGGCCCGCTCGCGCAGTGCGGCGACGGCTTCGGTGCCGGCCTTCTCGGCCTTGACGCCGAGCTTGTCGGTGGTGCCGCCGGCCCAGGCGCCGGCGTGCAGCGCGACGGTCTTCTTCTTGACGGTGGTCTCGACGGCGAGCGGCTGGATCCGGAACGCCCCGGCGTCCCAGCGCAGCAGGCCGATGCACGCGGTGGAGGTCGCGACCGCCTCGGGCGTGAGCGGGCCAGCGGCCGGTATCCGGTCGACGTCGAGGGGGACGTGGTGTCCACCAGCGAGCGCCAACGCGGGTGCGCCGTCCTCCGTAACGGCGTACCCCTCCAGGAACACCGGGATCGAGATCCGCGTCGGGTGCCGGTCGAGCGGCGCGGTCGGTGCCGCGACGGCGGTGGGCAGCGCGACCCGGGCGGTGACGAAGGCGTCGGCCGGTTCGCCGCTGCGCGCGTGTGCGTCGTCCCAGATCAGGTCGCCCTCGGTGGTGATCGGCATGTCGGTCAGGTCCATCGCCCGGCCCTCGCCGGTGGCGGTGAGCAACGACAGGTGGGGGCGCAGGAGTTGCCAGACGCCGACGCCGACGATCGTGTCCGGCTTGGGCACGGACACGCTCGCCCGGACCAGGCGCGGCGGGCCCCCGTCGGCGGGCTCGAAGACGGCGTGTACCTGGGCCTGTGCGGCGGTCGTGTGCTCCTGGACGTCGACGCCCAGCGGCAGCAGGCGCCCGGTGGCCGTGCCGATCGCCGGTCCGGCGTCGACCCGCGCCTGGGTCGACAGCAGGGCGCGCGACCACAGGTCGGCCCAGCGGCGCAGCGGGATGCGCTCCAGAGTCGCACCCGGGCAGGACGCGGCCAGTTCGGCGGAGAACCCGTCGAGCAGCGTGGCCAGGCGGCGCAGCGTCGGGTCGGGCAACATCGCGAAGACGACCGGCGCGGAGTCGGCGATCAGGTCGTGGTCGATGCCCTGCCAGCCGGCTCGGGCCAGGTCGGCGAGCCAGGTGCGGGCGGCGATCAGCAGGTTCGGCACCGGCTCGCCCTCCCCCACCGGGACCGCTTGCGCTTCCTCGCCGAGGACGCGCCCGGTCGCCTCGTCGGCGCGGGCCACGAGCGCGTCGTGGGCGGCGCCCAGGAGTGCGGTACGGGCGGCGGCGAGCGCGACGAGGTGGTCCTCGCTCGCGGTGCCGGCCGCCGCCTTCTCGGCCGCCTCCGCGACGCGGCCGGCCAGGGGTGTACCGGCGACGGCGGCGGCCAGTTCGGAGAGGGCACCGGCCTGGGTGGGGTGGGGGCGCAGCAGGCCGCCGACGAGGGTGCGGTCGAAGGCGTCCACCACGGCGAGGACTTCGTCGAGCCCGGCGACGGGTTCGACGAGCAGGTCGGCGCGCATCAGGCCACCGCCCTCGTCGGCGGGAACCACTGCATCTCCGGCAGCGGCGCGGTGGTGGGGACGAGTTCGAGGTAGGCCAGGTGGCGCAGGAACCTGCTGAACACGGGCGCGGCGGCCGTCTTGTCCCCCTGCGGCGGGCGGGTCGCGGCCATGGTTCGGGTGATGTGCCACGCGTCGGATTGCCCGTTCGCGAGTTCGACCCGCAGGTAGCGGGCGACACGTTCGGCGCCGTATTGCAGCACGGCCTCGCCGATCAGGGCTTCGATGTGCTTGCAGAACGACCCGTGCGCGCCGCCGCAGGGGCGGTTGTTGTTGGTACTGCACGTGAACGCGAAGTCCCCGGCGGCGACCGAGGACACATAGACCCGCCCGATGTCCGAACCGCTGGACACCACACCCTGCAGGCGCCCGTCGGCCAGTTCGACGAACGGCACCTTGGCGAGTTTGCGCGGCCGAGCGGGTGGCAGCACCCGCGCCACGCTCGACTCCTCCCATGCCGACAACACACCATCTCCTTTGCACCGAGGGGGATTCCACGCCGAGTCGGAAACGATCGGCGGGTACGGATACGAACCTACTGACGGTCACCGACACGCGCGGGCGGTCCGGATCCCGATCGGCGAGAGGGGATGAGGGGATGAACGGGGGATCTTCGGGTCAGGCGCGCAGTGTGGCGGCGGCCTTGTAGGTGCGCAGGACCGGTGCGGTCTCGATTCGGGTGATGGCGTCCAGGGCGAGCCGATGGATCAGGTATCGGTGCAGGTCCTCCGCGTCGCGGCACAGGGCGTGTGCGACCAGGTTGGTGGGGCCGGTGGTGGCGGCCACGACGGCGAGTTCGTGGTGGCCCGCCAACGTGTGGGCGACCTCGTCGAGGCGGCTGGGGGCGACCTGCATCCACAACAGCGCGGACACGGTGGCGCCGAGTACGGCCGGTTCGAGGTCGATGTCGAAGAACACCGCGCCGCGGGCCCGCAGTTCGGTCAGCCGACGGGTGACGGTGGCGGGTGTGGACCCGGTCGCGGCGGCCAGTTCCGCGTAGCCGGCCCGGCCGTCCTCGCGCAATGCGGCCAGCAGGCGCAGGTCGGCGTCGGTGAGCGGGTACGGCTCGCCGTGTGGGGGGTCGGCGGGGGTGTCGCGGCCGCGCAGCCGGGCCTCCTGCTCGGGGGTGAGCGCGCCGAGCCGGCCACGCCACGGGGTGGGCCCGCCCAGGTAGGTGTGCAGCAGGTAGTGCGCCGACACGGCGGTGATGCCCGCGGTGCGCGGGATGTCGCGCAGCAGGAGGGAATGGGCGTCGGGACCGCCGGCCGGGGTGTGGATGATCGCGACGATCTCGGTACCGCCGGAGGTCAGCCGCACCCACGAGGTGTCGGCGCGGCGGGCCAGTGCGACCGCGATGTCGTGGGCGGTGCGGGTGGCGGCGGTCAACCGTACGAACCACTGGTGCGCGCGGGTGCTGCGCGGGCTCGGCAGGGCGACCACGCGCAGGCCGGCCTCGGCGTGCAGGCGGCGGTAGCGGCGGGCCACGGTCTGCGTCGACGTGCCCAGGACGTCGGCGATGAGGGTGAACGGGGCGCGGGCGTCCGTGTGGAGGGCGTGGATCAGGCCACGATCGAGGTCGTCCGGTTCGAGCATAATCCTCAAAATAGCCGATCGACATGGATGAAATCGTCGATCCGGTGCTCGGCAATGGAACCACAGGTCGGAGCCGAGCGAGGGTGGTGTTCGCACGGAGCACCGGACGGCGACGACCCGGCGGCCCGCGCGTCCCGACACCACATCACCCACGGGGAACCCATGTCCGAGCACCCGACCGCCCCCGGCGGCGCCCCCTCCATCGCGACCGCCCCGGTCGCGTCCGATCGGCCGACCCACGGCGCCTATCCGTGGCGTTGGACCGCCCTGATCGCGCTGCTCGTCGCCGAGGCGATGAACCTCCTCGATGCCACGATCGTCCAGGTCGCCGGCCCCGTCATCCACGCCGACCTCGGCGGGCCCGCCGCCGCGATCCCCTGGTACAGCGCGGCCTATACGCTCACCTTCGCCCTGGGTCTGCTCACCGCCGCCCGCCTCGGCGACATCGCCGGCCGGCGTCGCGTCTTCCGCGTCGGCGTCGCCGCGTTCGCCGCCACCTCCCTGGCCTGCGCGCTCGCCCCGAACGTGGGCGTGCTCATCGGCATGCGCGCGGCGCAGGGTGTGGCCGCCGCGCTGATCGTCCCGCAGACGTTCGGGCTGATCCGCGCCATGTTCGAGGGCGACGAACTCCCCCGGGCGCTGGCCACGATCGGCCCGGTGATGGGTCTGTCCGCGGTGCTCGGCCCGGTGGCGGGCGGCCTGCTCACCCACGCCGACCTGTTCGGCGCCTCGTGGCGTGCGGTGTTCGTGGTCAACCTGCCGCTCGCGGCGGCCGTACTGCTGATCGCCCCGCGCCTGCGCGAGGACCGCGCGCCCGTGCGCCCCCGCCTCGACCCGATCGGCACCGCGTTGGCCACGGTCGGGACCGCGCTGCTGGTCTGCCCGCTCGCGGGCGGCACCGGTGCGCCGAGTGTCGGCGCCTGGGCCGCCGCCGCGCTCGGCGCACTCGTCCTGGCCGGGTTCGTCGTCCACCAGCGCCGCACGGCCGCCGCCGGTCGTACCCCGCTCGTCGAGCCGTCCCTGCTGCGCGGTCGGGCGTTCCCCGCCGCGCTGGCCACGTCCACGCTGTTCTTCGCGGTCATGAACGGGGTGATGATCACCGTGGTGCTGCACCTGGAACTGGGCCTGGACCGTGGTCCGCTCACCGCCGGCCTCACCCTCCTGCCGTGGTCCGCCGGCCTGGCCGTCGCCTCCTGGGCGGCCGGCGGCATCCTGGTCCCCCGCTACGGCGTCCGCGTCCTGCACGCCGGCATCGCCACCCTCGCCGTCGGCCTGGTCGCCGCGGTCCTCGCCTACCGGGCCGCGCCCGCCGGCGACTATCCGCGCGGGCTGCCGTTCGCCCTGGCCGTGGCCGGGCTCGGCGTGGGCCTGTTCACCCCGCCGTTCTTCACCGCCGCCCTGCGCCGGCTCTCCCCGCAGGAGACCGGCTCGGCGGCCGGCCTCCTCAACGCCGTGCAACAACTCGGCGGCACCCTCGGCATCGCGATCGTCGGCGGCGTGTATCTGACCGGCGACGCGTCCGGACAGTCCGCGTCCGTCGGCGCCCGACATGCCCTGACCGCGGCCGGCGTCCTGCTCGTCGCAGCGGCGCCGGCCGCGTGGGCGATGACGGCGCGCGGCCGGCGCGGCGCGGACACCCACTGAAGCGCGTCGCCCGCCCGACGCAACCGGTCCACCGAACCACCCGCCAACCGGTTCGGTACACAGAACCGGTCCGCTCCCAGCCCGGAGGAATGACGCGGCACGGGAGGGCAACGGGAAACGCCGCGGACATGAAAACGACGAGGAGAAACCCTCTCCTCGCCATAACCAACATATAGCGCATCGGGGGCCTTGCGGCAAGGCCCCCGTCGTACCGCAGAATCATCGACCTGAGCCGAAGCCCCGGCCGGGATCTGCGGAAATGGGTGAGTCGAGAAGTGCGTGTGTTGTTGTCGACGTTCGGGTCGCGCGGGGACGTCGAGCCGATGTTGGGCCTCGCGATGCGGTTGCGGGAACTCGGCGCGGAGGTATTGCTGTGCGCGCCACCGGACTTCGCGGAACTGCCGGCCCGGGTCGGCGTGCCGATGGTGCCGCTGGGTTGGCCGGTGCGGGCGATGGTCACGGGTGACGAGCCGCCGTCGGCGGACGATCTGCCCCGACGCGCGGCGGCGTGGGTCGACGCCCAGTTCGAGGTGTTGCCGAAGGTGGCCGAGGGCTTCGACGTGGTGGTGGGCGGCGGCATGATGCCGGTCGCCGAGCGGTCGGTGGCCGAGAAGTTGGGCATTCGCTACGTCTACGCGACGTACCAGCCGATCACGCTGCCGTCGCCGGACCGGCCGCCGCTGTCCCGGCCGGGTCGGCCGTTCCCGCCGGAGGTGACGGACAATCGGGCGCTGTGGGACATCGACGCCCGGGAGATCGCCGAGTTGTTCGGCCCGGCGCTCGCCGCCCACCGGCAAGAGTTGGGCCTGCCCCCGGTGCAGCACGTCCGGGACCACATCTACACCGACACGCCCTGGCTGGCGGCGGACCCGATCCTGAGCCCGTGGGACGCGACCGACCTCGACGTCGTACAGACCGGTGCGTGGATCCTGCCCGACGAGCGTGCGCTGCCGGCCGACCTGGAGGCGTTCCTGGCCGCCGGCGCGCCGCCGGTCTACGTGGGCTTCGGCAGCATGCCGATGCGTACCGCCCGGGATGTCGCCCGGGTGGCCATCGAGTCGGTGCGCGCGCACGGCCGGCGCGTGCTGCTGGGACACGGTTGGGCCGAACTGGCCCAAATCGACGACCGCGACGACTGCTTCGGCATCGGCGAGGTCAACCAGCAGGCGCTGTTCGGCCGGGTGGCCGCGGTCGTGCACCACGGCGGCGCGGGCACCACGACCACTGCCGCCCGGGCGGGCGCGCCGCAGGTGATCGTGCCGCAGGGGGTGGATCAGCCGTATTGGGCGGGCCGGATCGCCGACCTGGGCATCGGCACGGCGCACGACGGCCCGATCCCGACCGTCGAGTCCCTGACCGCCGCGCTCGCGACCGCGCTCGCCCCCGAGACCGGCGGACGGGCCGGCGCCGTGGCCGCCGCGATCCGTGCCGACGGCACGACCGTGGCCGCGAACCTCCTGCTCGACGCACCCGGCCGGGATCGCTCGTCGGTATCCGCGTGAACCTCGCGCAACCGTCGAGCCGCAACCCGCCACGCACCACGGTCGCCCCGCGACCCCGGAACGGAGCCGATGCCGTGAACCCCGTCACCACCAGCGCGTTCGACCTTCCCGACCGCCTCGCCGCCAAGGCCGACCCGGCGCTGATCGCCGACGACGAGCGGCACTTCGCGGCCATCGCGACCTGTCTGGACGAGCAGATCGCCGAGTTGTCCGACCGCCTCGACACCGAGCGCAGGTCGCCGGGCGGCCAGGGGCGGGCGGCGATGGACCGCGACATCGAGATCCACCGACTGACCACGCGCCTGCGCGCCCTGCGCCGCTTCGGCCTGGACCTGTGCCTGGGACACATGGTCGACGCGGCCGGCGAGACCGTGTACGTCGGACGTCTGGGCCTGACCGACAGCGCGGGCCACCGACTGCTGATCGACTGGCGCACCCCCGCCGCCGAACCCTTCTTCGGCGCCACCCACGCCAACCCGATGGGACTGGCCAGTCGCCGCCGCTACCGCTGGACGCGGGGCCGAATCGGCGACTACTGGGACGAGGTGTTCACCACCGACGGCATCGTCGGCCACGCCGCGCTCGACGACCAGTCCGCCTTCATCGCAAGCCTGGGCGGCAACCGCTCGCCCCGGATGCGCGACGTCCTGGGCACCATCCAGGCCGACCAGGACGCGATCATCCGCGCGGGCTCCGCCGGCGCGCTCGTCGTCGACGGCGGCCCGGGGACCGGCAAGACCGTCGTCGCCCTGCACCGCTCCGCCTACCTGCTCTACGCCGACCCGCGCCTGGGCCACCGCCGGGGCAACGTGCTGTTCGTCGGCCCGCACCAGCCCTACCTGAACTACGTCGCCGACGTCCTGCCCAGTCTCGGCGAGGAGGGCGTACAGACCTGCACCCTGCGCGACCTGCTCCCCGAGGGGGCCGGCGCGGCCGTCGAGGCCGATCCCGAGGTGGCCGCGCTCAAGGCGTCGGCGCGGCTCGTGCAGGCGATCGAGAAGGCCGTGGCGTTCTACGAGGAGCCGCCCACCAAGGGCATGACGGTCACGACGCACTGGTCCGACATCCGGCTGACCGTCGCCGATTGGGCGGAGGCGTTCGAGGCCGCCGAACCCGGGATCTCGCACAACGACGCCCGGGACCGGATCTGGGAGGAACTGCTCACGATCCTGGTCGACAAGCACGACGACGACGAGGCCTCGCCGGAGTTGCTGCGCCGGTCCCTGCAACGCAACCGGGAACTGCTCGCCGCCTTCAACCGTGCCTGGCCACTGCTCGAGGCTACCGACGTGGTCGGCGACCTGTGGACGGTACCGGCGTATCTGCGCATGTGCGCCCCGTGGCTCGACGCGGACGACGTACGAAGGTTGCAGCGCAAGGAGGCCGACGCCTGGACGGTGTCGGACCTGCCGCTCCTGGACGCGGCGCGGCTGCGGCTCGGCGACCCCGAGGCGTCCCGGCGCATGCGTCGGCAGCGGGCCGCCCTCGCGGCCCAACGCGAGAACATGTCCCAGGTCGTCGACGCCCTGGTGGCGGCCGACGACGACGGCGAGGGGGTGGTGACGATGTTGCGCGGCGAGGACCTGCGCACCTCCCTGGTCGACGAGTCCGGCGGGCCCCGCATCGAACCCGACCTGCTCGCCGGTCCGTTCGCGCACATCGTCGTGGACGAGGCGCAGGAATTGACCGACGCGGAGTGGCAGATGTTGCTGCTGCGCTGCCCGTCCCGCAGCTTCACCATCGTCGGCGACCGCGCCCAGGCCAGGCACGGCTTCACCGAGTCGTGGCGGGAGCGGCTGGAGCGGGTCGGTCTGGACCGGATCACCATGGCATCGCTGAGCATCAACTACCGCACGCCACAGGAGATCATGACGCAGGCGGAGCCGGTCATCCGGACCGTGCTCCCGGACGCCAACGTGCCCACGTCCATCCGCACCAGCGGCATCCCGGTCGGGTACGGCTCCACGTCGGAGCTGACCACGATCCTCGACGACTGGCTCGCCGGGCACGACGAGGGAATCGCCTGCGTGATCGGCGATCCCACGTTTCGCTCGACGCCCCGCGTGCACTCGCTGACCCCGGAGTTGTCGAAGGGCCTCGAATTCGACCTGGTCGTCCTGATCGACCCGGAAACCTTCGGCAGCGGCATCGAGGGCGCGGTCGACCGCTACGTCGCCATGACGAGGGCGACCCGCCGTCTCGTCATCCTCACCGGCCCCTGAGCCCCATCGTGGGCGGGCCCGGCCGGGCCCGCCCACGATGGGCTCGGGCACCGAACTACAGCCGCCACCACCAGGCTTCGAGATCCTCGTCGTCGGCGTATTCGACGGGCGCCGCGTACGGGGATCGTCGGGCGATCGGCAGAGCGCCGGTGCGGCGGACCGCGGCGCGCAGGTCTCGGACGGCGGGCATCTCGGCAAGTTCGTCGACGTCGAACGGGCAACCCGCGGGACCGCCGACGAGGGTGGCGCAGCCGAAGGCGTACCACATGCCGACGAGTTCGGCGTCGTGCTCCCGCTCGGCGGCCACGGCGACCTCGCGGACCACGTCGATCAACCGAACACGCTGCGGCGGGACGGTGTCGGGGCCGTGCAGTTCGCCGGCGTCGACCATGCGTCGCCACAGCGCGGTGCCGGTGTCGCAGTAGAGGAACGGCGGTTCGACGTAGCCGTCTTCGAGCCACGACTCGTAGCCGTCGAAGTCGGGGGCGTCCTCGTCGAAGCTACGCAGAGCGGTGAACTCGGTGAGCGTGTCGAGGCGTTCCGGTCGCGGGGCGTGATCCGGGTGCCGGTCGAGCGGGAAGCGGTACGTGTGCCCGCGACGCAGCAGGATGTCCAGCACGCGAAAGTGCGTGAACGAGCAGTCGTATCCGTTCTGGAATCCGTACAGCGCCGCGAACCAGTCCCGAACGCGCGGATCGTCGGGCGCGGTGTGTGTGTCCAGAACCCGAATGGAGTCCGCGACCAGGTCCTCGATCTCGTGCTCGGACACCCGCGTCTCCGTCCCAAGTCGTCTCGTGTCGATCGCGACGCCCGACTGTACCGACCCTGGGTGTCGGTCAGGGTTGTGGGATGGCGCGCATGACGGCATGCCAGGGGCCGGCGTCGAAGATCAGGTGGATGTCGGTGATGCGGGCCTCGGACAGGCGGAAGTGTTCGGCGGTGTGTTGCACGCCGACCGTCGGGATGGTGGTGTGCACGTCGTAGACCAGGGTGGCCCGGTCCTCCGCGTACAACTCGCTGATCAGGTCCACCCGTTCGACGATGGACACGAACATGTCCAGTCCTGCGAGGTGTCCGTCGGCGTCGTCGGAGGCCGTCAGCGGGCTGCGGAATCGGAAGGTTTCCGCGAGGGTGCGGGCGGCGGCGGGCGCGTCGCCTCGGAAGCGGGCGTGGTGGTAGGCGCGCACGGTGTCGCGGGTCGCGTCGGTGGGCGTGGTCATCCGGAGGTTTCCTTTCCGGCGGCGGCCTCGAGGTGGGCGGCGATACGTTGTTGGTTTTCCACGACGCGGAGGCACAGGTGGCGCAGTTGGCCCAGTTCGGTGTCGGTGAAGCCGTGGAACACGGCGGACATGGCGCGTTGGGTCGGCGCGCGGAAATCGTCCAGCCAGGCACGGCCGGCCGGGGTGATGCGGCCCGCCACCGCGCGTCGATCGTGCGGGTCCGGCACCCGCTCGGCGAGCCCGTCGCGTTCGAGCGTGTCGAGCAGGCCGGTGACGTTGCGCGGGCTGACCCCGGCGGCACGCGCGAGTTCGCCGGGCTTGACGCCGGCCTCCCCCGCACCGCCCAACCTCGCGAGCACGTCCAGCGCTCCCGCGCTGAGCCCCCGCCCTTGCGAACCATGCGCCCGCAACCGCTCGACCGCGTTGTGCGCGGACCGCGCGGCGGCCGCCGCCTCCAGCCGCAGGGTGTCTCCGTCCACGGCGAACTCGACCATCGCGGACCGTACTTGCGGATCGAAGAGCAGCCCGTCGATGTCCGTCGACAACCTCACGATTTTATTTACATCCTTCATAATGAAGTTGTATTCCATTCGCCCGACCCGCGTCAACGACGCCCGCGTCGACGGGGCCGGGATCAGCCGGTTTCGGGGAGTGTTCCGAGGTCGTAGTCGTACAGCCAACCCGTCGCCCGAGCGTGCATGCGGCTCGAAGGCGAGCGGCATCACCAGGTCACGGAGCTGGTCGGGGTCGGTCAGGTCGTGCTCACGCGGATGTTCCGGGCCGCTGAGCCCTTCGGCGGGCTGGGCCGAGCGGGGTCAGCGCGCGGCGGCGGCGATCAGTGCCGCGATGCCGTCGAGGTGGGTGCGCAGCCCGAATTCGAAGAGTTCGTCCAGGTCGGCGAGGGTCGTGGCGTCCTCCGGGATGGCCGCGGCCAGGGTGTCGAGGCGGCCGGACGCGAAGATCTCGGTCATCAGCTCCAGGCTCGCGGCGAGTCGGCGTGCGCCGCTGATCCCGGTGACGTGTTCGGCCTCGACCTCGAAGGCGTTGCTCGCCGCGATGCCGCCGACGTAGCCGTCGAGGGCGATCACCGTTTGCAGTGCGGTGCGGGGTGACAGGCCGAGGCCGGCGAGCGCGCGCAACTGCCAGTCGACGTGCAACATTCCGCTGGGCACGGCGGGTGGGCGGACGAGCGAGTCGAGCATGGTCGTGGTCAGCCACGGGTGCCGCCGGTAAGCCCGCCGCTGCACGCGGGCGCACAATTCCAGTTTGGCGCGCCAGCCTTCCGGACCCGGCTCGGGCAACGGCTCGGCGCCGAAGGCGACATCGGCCATCAGCCGGGTCAACTCCTCCTTGTCGGGCACGTGCCGATACAGCGACATGGCACCGACACCCAACTCGCCGGCCAGTCGACGCATGGTCAGGGCGGCACGACCCTCCCGGTCGGCGATCTCGATCGCGACGGCGATCAGCCGGTCCAACGCCGGTACCGCGTCGACGGTTTCCTCGGCCGCCGGGCGTCTGCGCGGCGAGCCGTACCACCACGTCTGGCGGGAGAAGATCCGGCGCGGCGAACTCCTGGGCCCGCGCTGGGTGATCGGCAGCGCGATCGTGGACGGGACGCCGTCGTTGCACATCCACGAGACCGGCTCGCTGATCGAGGTGGACGACGAGCGCTCCGGCCGCGAGGCGGTGCGGCAAGTGGTGCGGGACGGCGCGGACTTCGTGAAGGTCTACTCGCGCCTGACCCCCGACACCTACCGCGCGATCGCGCACGAGTCGCGCCGACTCGGCATCCCGTTCGCCGGACACTGCCCCGACCGCCTGTCGCCCGCCGAGGCGGGTGATCTGGGCCAGGCGAGTATCGAGCACATGTATCCGATCGTGTTGGCGACCTCGACCCGGGAGGCGGAGATCCGACGGGAGTTGGCGGAGGTGCGGGTCGATCCGACCGACACCGACCCGGTCGGCCGTTACTCGAATTGGTTCCGGCAGATCCATCCGCTGGAGTACGAGACGGTGACCGGCCACGACCCGCGTCGCGCCGACGCGCTCTTCGCCCGGTTCGTCGCGCACCGCACCCGGGTGGTGCCGACGCTCGCGGTGCACCGGACCCTTGAACTGCCCGATGAGAACCCGCGATCCGACGACACGTGGAAGTACCTTCCGTCCTGGATCGTCGAGGACTGGCCTCGGCAGATGTCGATCGTGGTGGACAGCCGAACCCCCGAACAGGCCCGGCAGATCCGCGAGATCCATGCCCACCGCCGCCGGCTGGTCGGGCGCATGTTCCGCGCCGGGGTTCCGGTCCTGGCCGGCACCGACACCGGAAACCCCTACCTGGTCCCGGGGTTCGCACTGCATCGGGAACTGGAACTGCTCGTCGCCTGTGGCCTGTCCCCGCTCCGGGCACTCCAGGCGGCCACTCGCGAACCGGCCGCGCTGCTGGGAGCGGCCTCGACCCTGGGCACGGTCGAGCCGGGCAGACTCGCCGACCTGGTCGTGCTCGACGCCGACCCGCTGTGCGACATCCGCAACACGACGGCCATCCACGCCGTGGTGGTCGACGGCCGACTGATCGACGACGCCCGCCGGTCGGCCCTGCTCGCCGAGGTACAACACGCCGCATCGACCACACCCCCACCCGCCCCGGAAGCCGCACCGCCCGCGGGTTGCGCCTGCGACGCACACTGACCGGCGCGCCGGACTACATCAGGTGCGCCCGGCAGGCCAGTTGCACCGCCAGGCGCTGTTGTGGGTCCTCCAGGTCCGCGCCGATCAATTCGCTCACCTTGCGGACCCGGTTGGTGACCGCGTTGCGGTGCAGGTGCAGTTCGTCGGCGGCGCGGGCCGGGGAGCCCTGGTGGTCGAGGTATGCCTGGAGGGTGCGCAGCAGCGGGACCGCGCGTTGCGGGCCCAACGCCAGGACCGGGGCCAGCAGTTCGCGGACGGCCTCGCGGGCGGCGTCGGAGGAGTACCAGTCCAGGAGCATACGATCCAGGCCGGCCGCGTCGTGGGCGGCGATCGGGCCGGTGCCGCCGGCGCCGGAGCGGGACAGCGCGGTGTGCGCCTCGCGCGCGGAGGTCCGCAGGCCCAGTACCCCGCGGTGCGCCGCGCCCACGCCGCAGCGCAGGTCCGCGTCGGGATCGCGCTCGCGCAGCGCGGTCAGGAGCCGGCCGGCGTCGGCGAGGGTGGCGCGCGTCCCGTCACGGCCCGGGTCGGTGGGGTGTGACCGGGTCAGGATCAGTGCCTCGTCGACGCGCGCGGCGTTCCAGGCGACCACGCCGGCGGACCGGAGCAGCCGCAGCGCGAGGGGCCCGGCGCTTTCCAGGAGGCGGTAGCGGTCGGTGCCGGTGAGCGCGACCGGCTCGACACGCAGGACCAGGTGCCAGTTGTCGACGGGCAGGCCGAGCGCCCGGCCGCGGCCGGCCAGGCGCAGCGCCTGGGCCTCCGGGACGGCCAGCAGTTCGGCGAGCAGTTGGCCGCGCGAGCGTACGGGTATGTCGTCGGCGGGGCTGGCGGCCGCAGTCAGGGCGGCGAGGGCGAGGACGGCACGGACGGCTTGGCCGGCGGGTCCCGGGCGGTCGGGGGCACTGAGCCAGGTGTCGCCGTCGGGGCCGCGTGCGGAGGCGCCGGTCTCGCCCGGCTCCGGTGTGCGCGGCTCGACGGGGACGCCCAGCAGGCGGGCGGCGGTCCGGGCCACCCGGTCGGGGTCGCCGGCGACGGGCGGCAGCTCGCGGGCGGCGGCGGCCACGCGGGCCAGGGCGTCGGCCGCACCGCCGCGGACGGCCCGGTCGACGGCCAGGATCAGAGCGGCGAGGTCGCCGTCGGTGTGCAGGATCGCCACTCGACCGCGGGTGGCGAGGGCGAGCGCGGTGGCGGGAACGGGGACGGGTGCGTGGATGGTGTTCGGCTTGTTCCGGGCGTCCTGCGTGTTCGACGCGTCCCGCGTGTCCCGCGTGTCCCGCGTGTCCCGCGTGTCCCGCGTGCTCGCGGTGAGCACCAAGCCCGCCGCGCCCGCCGCCGCGAGGTCGCGCACCGCCACGTCGAGCCGGTAGCCGCTGAGGGGCGTGGCCAAGGCGACCAGGCAGCCGGCGGGCGCGTGGGCCAAGCGGTCCGCGCGGGTCTCCAGGCGTACCCCGGTCACCGCGACGGCGTCCGTCGGGCCGGCCACGACGGCGAGCCCGTCGACGCCGGGAGCGGTGAGCAGGTCCGCGATGACGATCACGGCGCCAAGTGTGCCGGCCGCACACGTTCGGCCCGATCGGGTGTGTGTGGCACATGTCCGATACACCGGCTGTTCGTACCTTTGACGCATGGAACTCGACGCCGGACTGCTTCCGGACTTCGCGCGCGGCTGCGCCGTCCTGGGTTCGGGCGGTGGCGGGACCACGTCGGTCACCCTCGCGGGTGCCCGGCAGGCGGTCCTGGAGCACGGGCCGGTGCGGGTGCTGCGGCCGGGCGACCTGCCCGAGGACGCGACGGTGATGACGGTCGGCACGGTGGGGTCGTCGCCGGTGATGGCCGAGCGCGTCGGGGGCGTCGCCGAGGCGCGGCGCATGCGCGATCGGGTGGAGCAGGTCCGGGGCCGGGCGCCGGTGGCGCTGATGTCGAGCGAGATCGGCGGGTCCAACGGGTGTGTGGCGGTGACCTGGGCCGCGCGGCTTCGCCTGCCGCTGCTGGACGCAGACAGCATGGGCCGGGCCTTTCCCCGGATGGATCAGAACGTGCTCGAACTGGCCGGCATCCGGGCCACCCCGGCTGTGCTCGCCGACGAGCGCGGCCGCGCGGTGGTGGTCGACCACGCCGACGGGCCGTGGCTGGAGCGGGTGGTCCGGGCCACATTGGACGCGTTCGGCGGTCAGGCGGCGTGTGCGGACTATCCGGTGACCGCCGGACAGGTCGCCCGGCACGCGGTGCTCGGATCGGTCGGCCGCGCGCTGGCCGTGGGAGCGGCGCTGGCCGACGGCGTACCCGAGGATCCCTCGCCGGTGGCCCGCCGGGTCGCGACGGGCAAGATCGCGGCGATCGAGCGGGTCGCCGAGCCGACCACGGGCATCCTGGTCGAGGGCCTGGGCCGGGACGCCGGCCGACTGCTGCGGGTCGAGGCGCAGTCGGAGTATCTGGCCGTGCTGGAGGACGGCCGTCCCGTGGTGCTGACCCCGGCCATCATCGCGCTGGTGGATACCAGGACCGGAGAGGCGCTGCCGGTGGAGGTGCTGCGCTACGGGCTGCGTGTGTCGGTCCTGGCCCTGGACTGTGCCCCGATGTGGCTCACCGAGGCCGGCCTGCGCCTCGGCGGGCCGGCGGCGTTCGGGCTGGACTTGCGGCCCGACGGGGCCGCGACCTCCAGGGCGATCGGCCCGAGGGTACGGGGGACGGGCGATGAGTGATGTGTGGACGATCGGGGTGGACGTGGGCCCCACCAACACCGACGGTGCCCTGCTGGTCGGCGCCGCCCCGATGGCCACGGTCAAGGTGCCGTCGGCCGGCGATCCGGTGCACAACGTCCGCACCGCCGTGGCCGCCCTGCTCCGGGACGCGCCGCGTGCGCCGGGTGCATCGGGTGCGCGGGGTGCGCCACCCGTCGCCCACGTGGCCGTCGGGCTGCGCAGCGCCGCGCATGCCGTCACCCTGCGCGCCGGGCTGACCCGGGTCGGCGTGTTGCGGATCGGCGGCCCGGTCTCGGACGCGGTGCCTCCGCTGGCCGGTTGGCCCGCCGACCTGAGCGCGGCCGTGCACGCGGGCAGCGCGATGGTCGATGGCGGCGCGGGGCTCACCCCGGCCGACGCGACCGCGCTCGATCGGGACGCGGTGGCCCGGTTCGCGGCCGGACTCGCCGGTCGGTGCGACGCGTTCGCCGTGACCGGGGTGTTCTCGCCGATCGACGACAGTCAGGAACACGAGGCCGCCGAGATCATCCGCCGCGAGGCGGGCGCCGACACGTTCGTCGGCCTGTCCGCCGGCTCGGGCGGTCTCGGCCTGATCGAGCGGGAGAACAGCACCGTCCTGGACGCCGCGCTGTCCCGGCATACCGCGGTCCTGGCGGACGCGCTGATCGTTTCGCTGGACGCGCTGGGCCTGGCGTCCGCGACGATCCTGGTCGCGCGCGGCGACGGCACGCTGACCTCGCTGGAATACCTGCGGTTGCATCCGGGGCTGGCCCTGGGCAGTGGCCCCGCCGGCACGTTGCGCGGCGCCGGGCTGCTGACCGGCCTGACCGACGCGGTGGTCGCCGACGTCGGGGCGCGGCGGATCCGGGTGGGACTGCTCGCGGGCGGCTTCCCGCAGGAGAGCCGGCCCGGGCTCGTCATCGGCGGCGTACCGGTGAGCTTCCCGATGCCCGACCTCATCCGGGTGCCGGCCGACGATCCCGACGCCTTCGAGGAGGCGGTGGACCGCATGCAACCCGGCGCGGCCCGGCTGCCGCTGGTCCTGGTCGGCGGCGGCTCGGCCGCCTCGGCCGCGGGCAGAGCCCCGGCCGCCGACGTCGTGCTACCCGAACACGGCCTGGTGGCGGGGGCGTTCGGCGCCGCGCTCAGTCCGGTCGGCGGCAGCCACGAGCAACTGGTCCGCACCGGCGAGGCGGACGCGGTGGACGAGGTCCGCGAGGGCGCGCGCCGCAGCGCGGTACGCGCCGGGGCCGATCCGCGCCGGGTCGTCGTCCTCCCGGTCGAGCGGGTACCCGTGCCCTACCTCCCCGGCGTCGCGTGCAGTCTCCGGGCCCGAGCCGTGGGACCACCCGCGCCGCTGTGACGGACCCTCGCACCGTATCCGCGGCACATCGCGATCCGTCCTCACGGTGAACCGCGGCCCCTCCATCCCTCTTCACCTCTCTTCGCCGTGCCTCGCCCTGCCCGACGTCCCCCGCCGGTCCCAGGAATTCGAGCCGGCTTCCAGGAATCCGAGGAATGCACGTGACCACCGACAGCAGAACGCCTGCCCCGGGGTCGCCCGGCGAACCCGCCGCCACGCGCCCCCGGGCAACCGCGGACGGCCTGGGCCTCGACGAGGACTACCCCCTCGAACGAGTGCCGCGCTCCGCGCGCCACTCGTGGTTCAACGTCGCCATCCAGCGCTTCGGCCAACTCTCCGACCTGACCCAGTTCCTGCTCGGCGCGACCCTGGGCGCCGGGCTGAGCTTCTGGGGCGCGTTCTGGGCGTTCACGCTCGGCTCGGTGATCCTGGAGGTGGTGTGCATCTTCGTCGGCATCGCCGGGATGCGTGAGGGCCTGACCACTTCGGTGCTGGCCCGTTGGACGGGCTTCGGTCGCTACGGATCCACCCTGATCGGTCTCGTGATCGCGATCAGCCTGTTCGGCTGGTTCGGCGTGCAGACCGCGGTGTTCGCGGCCGGGTTGCACTCGTTGGCGTCCGGTGTACCGCTGTGGGGCTGGTGTCTGATCACCGGACTGGGCGTCACCGCGCTGGTGTTGCGCGGGTTTCGCGCGATGGGCTGGACGGCGTTCGTCACCGTGCCCGCGTTCCTGGGCCTGGCCGGCTGGGCGATGACCGTGGAGATCGCCCGGCACGACCTGGGCGACCTGGTGGCCTCGCCGCCGTTCGGCGAACACATATCCATCGCGACCGGCGCGACGATCGTGGCCGGTTCGTACATCGTCGGCGCGGTCACCACCCCCGACATGACCCGGTTCAACCGCTCGACCGGGGACGTGGTCAAGCAAACGCTGGTGGGTATCTCGCTCGGCGAATACGTACTGGGCCTGGCGGGCGTGTTGTTGGCGTACGCGGTCAAGTCGTCCGACGTGATCGCCATCATCACCGCCTCCTCGGGTGTGGTGGGCGTGCTGATCCTGGTCTCGGCGACCGTGAAGATCAACAACTGGAACCTGTACTCGGCCGCGCTGGGTCTGATCGGCGCCGTCGAGTCGACGATCGGCGTGCGGCTGAACCGCACCGCCGTGACGGTCGTCATCGGCGTGCTGGGCAGCCTGGCCGCCGCGGCCGGCATCCTCGACCGCTTCACCGACTTCCTCACCATTCTCGGCGTGGTGACCCCGCCGATCGCGGGCATCATGGTCGCCGAATACTTCGTGACCAAACGCTGGCGCCCGCAACTGGACGCCTCCCGCGCGATCGGCCGGCTCCCCGAGACCGAACCCTCGTGGGTGCCCGCCACGATCGTGTTGTGGACCGCGGCCTCGGTGTTCGGGTGGCTCTGCGACCACTACCAGTGGGCGGGCGTACCGGCGCTGAACTCACTGCTGATGGCCGGACTCGGCTACATCGTCGCCGGCCGACTGAACCTCGTCCACGGACACCGCGAACTCCCGGTCGACCAACCGGCCCATCCCGCGGCGGCCCGCGAAATCGCCGCCGCCTGAACCCCCACCCCACTCGCTTCGGCAACTCGCCGAGAGGAACCGCCACATGCGCATCGGAATCGACGTCGGGGGCACCAACACCGACGCCGCCCTGCTCGGCGAGGACGACCGCGTCGTCGCCGGCACCAAGTCACCCACCACCGCCGACGTCACCTCGGGCGTCGCGGCGGCAGTCGCCGCACTGCTCGCGGCACCCGGCGTCGACGGCCGGCCCACCGATCCGGCCGCGGTGCACGCGGTGATGATCGGCACCACCCACTTCCTGAACGCGCTGATCGAGGGCGAACGCCTCGCGCCGGTCGCGGCCGTGCGCCTGGGCCTGCCCGCGACCGCGGCGCTGCCGCCGATGGTCGACTGGCCGGAGCGGCTGCGCGGCGTGGTCGGCGGCGGTACGTACCTGTGCCACGGCGGGCGCGAGTACGACGGCCGGATGATCTCGCCGCTGGACCCCGACGAACTGCGCCGGGTCGCGGCCGACATCGCGGCCAAGGGGCTGCGATCGATCGCGATCGGTTCGGTATTCTCGCCCGCCGCGGCCGATGACGAGTTGCGCGCGGCGGAGATCCTGACCGCCGAACTCGGCGACGTGCACGTGTCCCTGTCGCACGAGATCGGCCGGGTCGGCCTGTTGGCTCGCGAGAACGCCACCATCGTCAACGCGTCGTTGCGGGACCTGGCCGAGCACATCGTGGATGCGTTCGGCGCGGCGCTGGCCGGTGCCGGGATCCGTGCGCCGTTCTTCATATCGCAGAACGACGGCACGCTGATGGACATCGCGCACGCGCGCCGCTATCCGGTCGCCACATTCGCGTCCGGGCCGACCAATTCGATGCGCGGCGCGGCGTTCCTGTCCGGGCTCACGGACTGCGCGGTGGTGGACGTGGGCGGGACCACGGCCGACGTGGGCATCCTGGTCGGCGGATTCCCCAGGGAGGCGGCGGGCGAGTCGGAGGCGGCCGGGGTGCGCACCAACTTCCGCATCCCGGACGTGCTTTCCCTCGGCATCGGCGGCGGCTCGCTGGTCGCGCCGGATGGCGAGGTCGGGCCGCGCAGTGTGGGCTACCGGCTCACCGAGCGGGCCCTGGTCTTCGGCGGCGATACGCTGACCGCCACCGACCTGGCGGTGGCCGCGGGCGCGGCCGAGATCGGCGACCGGGCGGCGGTGGCGGGCGTGGATCGCGCGTTCGCCGAGCGCGCGCTGGGCCGGATCGCCGAGCGGTTGGCCGAGACGGTGGACCGGATGCGTACCTCGGCCGCGCCGCTGCCGGTGGTCGCGGTCGGCGGCGGCAGCGTGCTGCTCCCGGGCGGGCTGCCGGGCTTTCCCGACGTACGGCGCCCGGCCCACTTCGACGTGGCCAACGCGGTCGGCGCGGCCATCGCGCAGGTCGGCGGCGAGGTCGACCGGGTCTTCAAGGTCGCCGAGGGCAAACGCGACGACGTGCTCGCCGGCGCCCGAGCCGAGGCGGTGCGGCGCGCCGAGGAGTTCGGCGCCCGGCCGGGCACGGTCCGCGTCGTCGATGTCGAGGAGGTGCCGCTGGCGTACCTGCCGGGCGGCGCGACCCGCGTCCGGATCAAGGCCGTCGGCGATCTCGACCTGGCCCGACTCGGCGCGGCGCACCCCGTGCGGGACACGAACAACGCCACCCCCGCGAAGAACGGAATCCCCACCCATGCGTGAGATCGGTATCGAGCAGTTGGCGGACATCGCGCGCGGCGCGGGCATCCTGGGCACCGGCGGCGGCGGCGACCCCTACGTCGGCCTTCTGCTGGCCCGCGAGGCGGTGCGCCGGCACGGCCCGGTGACCGTGGTCGACATCGACGAGGTGCCTGCCGACGCGACTGTCGTACCGATCTCGTCGATGGGCGCACCCACGGTGTTGCTGGAGAAGCTGCCCTCAGGCCGTGAAGAGATCAACGCGTTGCGCGCGTTGGAGGCGGTCCTCGGCCGCCCGGCCACCCACCTGGTGCCGATCGAGATCGGCGGGGTGAACTCGATGATCCCGCTGGCCGCGGCGGCGCAGACCGGGCTGCCGATCGTGGACGGCGACGCGATGGGCCGGGCCTTCCCCGAGGCGCAGATGGTGTTGCCCGGCCTGATCGGCGTGTCCAACTCGCCGATGGCGCTGGCCGACGACAAGGGCAACACGATCGTGGTCCAGGCGGTGGACAACACCGAGGCGGAGCGCATCGCCCGCGCGGTGTGCGTCGAGCGCGGTTGCCAGATCTCCTGCGCCGACACCGTGCTGCGCGGGGACCAACTCCGCGACGGTCTGGTCCCGGCCACGCTGACCCTGGCCGAGGACCTGGGCCGCGCGGTTCGCGAGGCCCGCGCCGAACACCGCGACCCGGTCGCCGCCGCCCTGGAACTCCTGGGCGGGGTACGCCTGTCGACCGGGAAGGTGGTCGACGTCGAACGCCGCACCGAGGGCGGGTTCGCCCGCGGCCGGGCCCGTCTGGAGGGCGAGGGCACCGTGCTCGAACTGGACTTCCAGAACGAGCACCTGCTCGCCCGCCGGGACGGCCGGGTGGTCGCCACCACCCCCGACCTGATCTGCGTCCTGGACACCGAGACGGGCGAGCCGGTCACCACCGAGGCGTTGCGCTACGGCCTGCGCGTCACCGTTCTGGCCGCCCCGTGCGACCCCCGCTGGCTGAGCCCGGCCGGCCTGGCGCTGACCGGGCCGCGCTACTTCGGGTACGACCTGGAGCACCACCCCCTGACCGGCTGACGGTCGCGGTATCCCGGGCCTCTCGGGCGCCTCGCCGGCGAAGAACGGGCGAGGCGCCCGAAGTCGTGTCCGGCATGCGACCGTGCTCGGCTCCCGTTCCGAAAATTTGGGTCCCGGCCGGGCCTTCACCCCAAAGGAGGGATTCGGTCGAGGTGTTGTGGAGGGGAGGCTGACGATGCGTGAACATCCTCACAACAGATTGTCGGCCTGGGTTCGGGGGGTGGCCCTCCGTATGCGTCGCGACATCGGATCGTGACGGATCGCCGGCCGCCGAGCGTCCGGGATTCGGGGGGCGCAATGGCCGGTATGCCCCGAATGACCCATGCATTCCGGCCAATTCCTGCACCCGTCCAGCCGGCTCCGGGAATTCGCGTCCCGAACCTTCGGCGCGTCGTATTCGGCCGCCATTCATCGACATGACGGACATATGGCTCCATCCCGGGAATGGTCGCCCGCATGCAGTCGCGGTGAAAGAAGAAGTGTCGTCGGCGCCCGGAACGGGGAAGTCTGCGCCACTACACTCGCTACGCCCCATCGACGAGAGAGCAACGGCGACAGTGAAATGTGCAGCGGGCGGGTCGCACTTATCGCGATGCGCGGGACGCAGACCCGGTGACGTGCCTCGGGCACCCGGTCGACCCCGGATTCCACTCGCTGCGTGCGCCGTTGCCCGCCTGATAGCGCGACGAGGACCGTGGGAATGAATTTTGTACAGGACCCCGCACTCTGGTACGGGGTGGCCGGCACCTGTGCCGCGGCCGTTTACGTGGCCCGCAGCCGAATAACCGTCAGGGACCTGAGGGAGAGGAATCGCCTGCTGGCCGAGGACGTGCGCATGCGTGACGAGGAGATCGACAACGTCGTCCGCGTGCTGCTGCCGGCCCTGGTCGAGACCGGGGACCGGATCCGGGGATCGCTCCTGCGCCACGAGCAGTTGCGCGGAACCCCTTACGCGCAGGGGATCGAGACGGTCGTGGGGATGTTCACCACCGCCGTCGAGGACGCCCGCGACCGCGCCGACCACTCGGCCAAGAACGCGCTCAAGGCCGCCATGCGCACCCTCCAGGCGCTGGCCGGCGAGCAGCAGGTCGCGATCTCCGACATGCAGAACAACTACGTCGACGCGCAACTGCTCCAGGACCTCCTGGCGATCGACCACATGAACTCGCAATTCGGCCGCCGCGCCCAAGTCATCGCCGCGCTCTGCGGCGGCTGGACCGGACGCCAGCGCGCCGCCGCCCCGCTGTACGACGTCATGCGCGGCGCCAAGGGCCGCATCCGCGACTATCTGCGGGTGGAGATCCGGATGCAGTCCAACGTCGCGGTGATCGGCCGCGCGGTCGAGCCGGTCGCCCTCGCGGTGGCCGAACTCCTGGACAACGCCGCCAGTTACTCCCCGCCGCACACCACCGTCGAGATCAACTTCCAGACCGTGCCCAACGGGGTCTGTGTGATGGTCGACGACGCGGGCGTGGGTATGCACGAGGAGGCCCGGCAGAGCGCGGCGCGCTTCCTCGGCGCGACCGAACCCGTCGGCATCACCCGGCTGGGACACCCGCCCCAATTCGGCTTCCCCGTCATCGGCATGCTCGCCGCCCAGTACGGCTTCACCGTCTCGGTGGACACCCGATCGCCCTACGGCGGCATGCGCGCGGTGGTGATGTTGCCCTCCGAACTGCTCACCACCGCCGTCGACGCCGATCCCGCCCCGGCCGCCGCACCCCGCCGCGTGGCCCGCGGACCGCGCGCCGAAGTCGCCGCAGCCGAGCAGGCCGCGGCCCTGCCCGCCGCCGCGTCCGCCCCCACCGCAGGAGCCGCCGCCTTGGACGGGGAACTGCCCCAGCGCCGCCGCCGGGCCCCGCGACCGGTCGAGCACACACAGGCGGCGACGCCGACCGAGACACCCGACCGTTCGGACGCGGAGACCGCGGGGCTGATGGGCGCGTTCCTGCGCGGAACCCGCTCCGGCCGTGTCCCCGAGACAGACGACAAAGGGCAAGAAAGCCGATGACCAACGACCTGGCCTGGATTCTCAACGACGCCCTCAAGGTCCCGGAGGCCCGGCACGCCATCCTGTTGTCCGCGGACGGAATATTGCGCGCGCATTCCGACGGGATATCCCGTGACGAGGCGGACCGCCAGGCCGCGGCGCTGTCCGGGCTGCAATCGATCAGCCGGAGCACGGCGGAGTTCATCGGCGATTCCGAGTCGCCCTGGCGGCAAACGCTCGTCGAGTTCGGCAACGGATTCATTTTCCTGGTGGCGGCGGGTCCCGGCGCCTATCTGGCCGTATCTGCCACGCAGAACGTGGACATGGAGATCATCACGTTCCGCATGCAGCAGCTCGTGCGCCAACTAGGAAAGGAAATGACCAGCCCGCCCCGACGGAATGCGGACCATTCGGTATGACCAACGACCCCGCGGCGAAATCCGACGCCGCCGACTTAGTACGCCCCTACGTCATCACCCGCGGCCGCGGCCACCCGACCCGCAAGGGTCTGGACCTGGTCAGCCTGGTGATCGCGCTGCCCGGCGACGAGTCGCCGCACATCCTCGACCCCGAGAGCACCCGCCTGCTCGCCCTGTGCCGCGGCGGGATCCTGTCGGTCGCCGAGGTCGCCGGACACCTGGCCCTGCCCATCGGCGTGGTCAAGGTGTTGCTGTCCGACCTCATGGACACCGGCCTGGTCGCCACCCGTCGGCCCATCCCCTCCGCCGAACTCCCCAAGACCCAACTCCTGCAGGAGGTGCTGGATGGCCTTGCCCGTCTCTGACGGCGCCGCCGCGGACGTGTACCTCGCCGACTCCGTCAAGATCGCGGCGAAGATCCTGATCGTGGGGCACTTCGCCGTCGGCAAGACCACCTTCGTCGGCACCATGTCCGAGATCCGTCCCCTCAGCACCGAGGAGACGATGACGCAGGCAGGCGCGCACGTCGACGATCTGACGGGCGCGGGACGCAAGACCACCACCACGGTCGCCCTCGACTTCGGCCGCCTCACCCTCAGCGACCGACTCGTGCTCTACCTGTTCGGCACCCCCGGGCAACAGCGCTTCGCCCAGGTGTGGAAGGACATGACCGTCGGCGCACTGGGCGCGCTCGTCTTGATCGACCCCCAGCGCTTCGACCAATCCTTCGACGTCATCGGCCTGTTGGAGGAATACGACGTGCCCTACGCCGTCGCCGTCAACCGGTTCGACGGCTCCGTCGAACATCCCCTGGAGAAGCTGCGCGCGGCGCTCGACCTGCTGCCGGACACGCCGCTGGTCACCTGCGACGCCCGCGACCGCGCCTCCTCGACCGAGGCCCTGATGGCCCTCGTCCGCTACCTCCAGCTTCGGGCATCCAAGGAACTCGCGTGAACACTGGGAACACCGGCCCCTTCGATCGATCGGCCCCCTCCCCCGGCGACCACGCCGGCCCGCCCCCCGGCTGCCCCGCGCACGCCGGCGGGGCCCTTCCCCTGTACGACAAGACGTTCTCCGCCGACCCGCGCGCCGCGTACGAACACCTGCGCCGCCAGGGCGTGGCCGCGCCGGTGGAACTGGCGCCCGGGGTGGACGCGATGCTGGTCACCGACCATGCCGCCGCGCTGCGCGTACTGCACTCCCCCGAACTGTTCGCCAAGGACCCCCGCCGCTGGCTCGCGCTGGCCGACGGCACCGTCCCCGCCGACAGTCCGGTCGTGCCGATGATGATGTATCGGCCCAACGCGCTGTTCTCCGACGGCGCCGAACACCTGCGGCTGCGCCAAGCGGTCACCGACAGCCTCGACCGGATCGACCCCTACCAGCTGCGCCGCTTCGTCGAACGCAGCTCCGACTACCTCGTCGACCAGTGGGCGGGCACCGGCCGCGTCGATCTGCTGAACCACTACGCCAAGACACTGCCGCTGCTGGTGTTCAGCGAACTCTTCGGCAGTCCACCCGAGTTGGGCGACCGCCTGGTCGCGGGCATCGCCGGCATCTTCGACGCGGTGGGCGACGCGGAGGCGGCCAACACGATGTTGACCGGCGCCCTCGTCGAACTGGTCGCGCTCAAGCGCGAACAGCCCGGCTCCGATGTCACCTCGTGGCTGATGGAGCATCCGAGCCGGCTCACCGACGAGGAGATGATCCATCAACTCGTCATGCTGATGAGCGCGGGCACCGAACCGCAACGCAACCTCATCGCCAACGGATTGCGGTTGATCCTGTCCGACGAGCGGTTCTCGGCGAGCCTGTTCGGCGGCGGCGCCTCCGTCGAGGACGCACTCGACGAGGTGTTGTGGACCGACCCGCCGATGGCGAACTACGCCGTGCACTATCCGGTGCGGGACGTGGACCTGTCGGGCGTGGTCCTGCCGCGCGGCACCCCGGTGGTGATCAGCTTCGCCGCCACCAACAGCGACCCCGCCCTGATCGCGCACGGCCGCCGGCCGAGCAACCGCTCGCACCTGGCCTGGAGCGCGGGACCGCATGCCTGCCCGGCCAAGGACTCCGCCTGGCTGATCGCCATCGCCGCGATCGAAAAGCTGCTCAACCGCCTGCCGGACCTGGAACTCGCGGTTCCGGTGGATGAGTTGGACTGGCGGCCCGGCCCGTTCAACCGGGCGCTGACCGCACTGCCCGCCCGCTTCACCCCGATCGTGCCGCGCCCGGCACCCCCCACCGACCCGGCGCCCGCCCGTGCCGCCACCGCTCCCGAACGCCCGGAACCCGGGACGCGCAAGAGCGGCGTGTGGAGTTCGTTCCTGAACTGGTGGCGAGGCCAGTAGCCACACTCCGACCCCGCCGCACCGGGCGGGCGGCACCACCCACCGCCGGTGCCGGCGTCGCGGCCCGGGACGCGTTCCCCGCTCCCGGGCCCGGCCTCGGCGCCACGAACGAGGCGGCGGCACACGCCCGTGCCGAATGCCTCGCCCGACAACCGCAGACACCCTTCATCGTCGGCCGCCCCGTCCCGGGCGCCCGATCGATCAACGCTGTACCGAGTCGCCCGTTGACATCGTGTCGAGTTCGAAGGAGCCGTCGTGCAGTCTTCCGCGTCACCCACCGTCGTCGACAGCAGAAGTGTCGTCGCCCTGTTGTCCCGCCTGCGCTCGGTAGCCGGGCAGGCGGACCCCCTGCCGCTCTACGCCGGTCTACGGGAGATGGGTGATGTCGTACCCGCGCCCTGGGGCGGGTACCTCGTGACCGGCCACCGCGCCTGCGACGAGGTGTTGCGCAGCCCCGACTGGCTTGCCCTGGATCACGCGTGGCGCGCCCGCCAACCCGACGACTCCCGCTGGTCGACCCCGTCCTCGCGCGAACTCGAACAGACGCTGGTGGCGCTGAATCCGCCCGAGCACACCCGGGTTCGCAGATCGGTCAACACCATCTTCGACCGCGGCACCCTGGAGGCGCTGCGTCCGAAGGTGCGCCGGGTGGCGAACACACTGCTCGACACCCTGATCGAGCAGGCCGGGGACGCGGACGCGGACTTCGCCGAACTTGTCGGCGAACAACTGCCGGTGGCCACCGTCGGACACTGGCTCGGCGTGCCGCCCGAGGACTTCGACCTGCTCCGCTCCCTCACCCACGCACAGGCGTACGCCCAGGAGTTGTTGCCCGTCAAACGCCAACTCCGGGCCGCCGACGAGGCCATCCGCGGCCTGCGCGCATACTTCACCGCCCTGGTCGCACGCCGCCGCGCCGAGCCCGGCGACGACGTGATCTCGGGCTGGCTGCGCGCCTGGGACGCACTGGAGCCGGATCGCGAACTCGCCGACGAACAGGTGTACGCGCTGGCCATGTTCACCGTCATCGCGTCCCTGGAGACCACATCCACACTGCTGTCCACGATGGTCTGGACCCTGGACCGGCATCCGCGACAGCGGGCCTGGCTGCGCGCCCACCCGATGGCCCTCGCCGACGCCGTGGAGGAGGTGTTCCGCTACGACCCGCCGATCGCCGTGACCACGCGCTACGCGAGTAGGGATCTGGTGCTGGCCGGGATTGCGATCGCGCGGGGCGAGGTGGTGCACACGATGCTGGCCTCGGCGAACCACGACCCGTCGCTGACCCCGGACGCACACGCCTTCGACGTCACCCGCCGAGCCCGGCACATCTCCTTCGGCGGCGGCATCCACTACTGCATCGGCGCCGGCCTGGCCCGTCTGGAGGCGAGTTTGCTGCTGGAGGCGATGTTGCGCCGGTTGCCCGCACTTCGGGTCACCGCGCCGCCGACGTGGGAGCCGCGCCTGGCGTTTCGCCGGATCACCGCGATGCGGGTGAGCGTGCGCTGACCCGCCCCGAGGGAGGCCGGTCGCGCCGCGCCGATGCGACCGGCCTCCGGACGGAGGGGATCAGCGGGCCGCCCCGGCGCCCAGGAACGCGGACAGGAAGTGCCCGTCCAGCAGGGACAGATCCCCGTACCGGTCGCTTCGGCTGTACGCGTTCATCAGCGTCTTCGTCGCGTGCAGCGCCGCGACCGGGCGGCGCACCACGGGCTTGACCCAGCGGCTCACCGCGTCGTCGAGGTCGACGGCCGGCACCACCTGATGCAGGATCGACAACCGATGCGCGGTGGGGGCGTCGAACATGTCGGCGGTCAGTACGAGTTCGCGGATCCGGGCGGCGCCGACCTCGCCGATCAGCCGGGCCATCGCACCGCCCCACGCGGTCGGCATCCCGAGGGCCAGCTCCGGCATGCGGAAGCGGGTCTCGATGTCGCCCACCCGCAGGTCGCAGAAGATCGCCAGAGCCAATCCGGCCCCGACCACCCGACCGTGCACGCGGGCGATGGTGACCGGATCGGCGGCGGCCAACCCCTCGCACACCGCCCGCGCCTTCTCGCCGAGCCGACGCAGCGCCGGACCC
Organism: Embleya sp. NPDC059237; assembly: GCF_042754105.1. Lineage (NCBI taxonomy): Bacteria > Bacillati > Actinomycetota > Actinomycetes > Kitasatosporales > Streptomycetaceae > Embleya > Embleya sp. NPDC059237. The sequence goes on from NZ_JBHZAE010000006.1 coordinate 373,506, forward strand.
CCGGGATCGTCGGCTGCCAGCCGCAACATCTCGCCGCGATCACCACCCGCGCAAAACGAATCGCCCTCGCCCGACAACACCACGACCCGCACGTCGGAGCGCGAGCGCAACTCGGCCAGCACCGCGAGGAGATCGTCCAGCATCTGCCCGTCCAGCGCGTTTCCCGTCTCCGGCCGGGCCAACCGCACCCGCAACACCGCCCCGTCGAGACTGGTGCGCACCGTCTTCAGATCCAGCGAGTCCACGAACGTGACCCCTTCCGGTGGTGGGAAAAACGCCGCCGCGCCGGCGGAGGCCCCGTCGATCACCAGATCGTCGCATTGATGATCACGACTTGAGGAGCCCAATCCACGCCATTCGAACACCCCTCCGAGGTACCGGCGCCACAGCCCGCCGGCGCCGACGCCACACACCGGCTCGAAATCGTCCGTGAGCGGCCGTATACGTTGCGTGGCCTACCTCGTCGCCGTTTCGCACCTGCCCGGGCGGTCGCGCCGAGGCGTGGGCGCACCCCGTCGACGACGATCCCCACGACCTCGAAAACCATCGAATCCGCGCCCGTGTGCCGGCCGAAACCACCCGGTACCCGGCCCGAACCCGACCGGGCCGATCCGGGCCGGGCGCATGGCGCGTCGCGAGCCGTCCCGGGTGTACGCGATGACGGCGGGGCGGGTTGTGGCATTGTGGCGGGTTGTGTGGGCGACGGCCGTCCGCCGAGTGTGAGGGGTCCCGACGTGCCCGAAGACGTTTTCGTCCTTCCCGTCGACCGGCGACTGGGTGCGCACACCACGCTGCGTCGGGTCGGTGCGCTGCCGGTGGTCGTGGTGACCCATCCGTGCGTGCGTGCCGCGATCACCCTCCAGGGCGCGCAATTGGTGCACTGGCAACCGGCGGGCGAGGAGCCGGTGTTGTGGCTGAGCGCGACTACGGCGTTCGAGGAGGGGCGGGCGGTTCGCGGCGGAGTGCCGATCTGCTGGCCGTGGTTCGGTGCGGCGGGCCGGCCTAGTCACGGCTTCGCGCGCGTTCTGCCGTGGGAACTGCTCGACGTCGACGAGAGCGGAGCCGGGGACGAGGCCGCTCCGGGCGACGAGACGGTGCGCGTGACGCTGGTGTTGCGGGCGAGCGAGGCGTCGCGGGCGTACTGGCCGCACGAGTTCGAGGTGTTCGCCCGGTTCGTACTCGGGCGCGAGTGCCGGATCGAACTGGAGGCCCGGGGCGACTTCGAGAGCACCGCGGCACTGCACACCTATCTGCGGGTCGGTGACCTGGACGAGGCGCGGGTCACCGGTCTGGGCGGGCCGTACGTGGACAAGGTCCTCGACACGCCTGTGCACACCGACCCGGCCGCGGCGGGGATCGCCTTCCGGGGGCAGACCGACCGGGTGTACACCCGCCCCGGCGACGTGAGCCGGGTGGAGGATCCCGCCGGCAAGCGGGTCGTCGAGGTGCGCCACGAGGGCCACACCGATGTGGTCGTGTGGAACCCGGGCGCCGACCTCGCGCGCACGATGGCGGACGTACCCGACGACGGCTACCGGGAGTTCGTCTGCGTGGAGACCGCCCACGTCTCGCGGCCCCTGGTGAGCACGCCGGGAACTCCCGCTCGCCTGGGCGCCACGCTCCGGATCGCGCCCGACGCGTAGGCGGTCCCGGCCGGTCTATGGGTAGTACGGCGACGCGGTCAGGTAGGAGAGTCGGAAGCCGTTGTCGACCGGCGCGCCGGTCGGGGTGTAGCAGGCCAGGTACATCAGGACGTCGTCCTTGGTGCCGTAGTCGTTGCGCAGCACAGTGGTGCAGTAGCCGCCGCCGACGGCCGTCAGGTGGGCGTAGCTGGTCAGGTAACCGACCGTCAGGTGCAGCGTGTAGCGGCCGGTCGCGGTGCGCGTCACGGTGGCCGAACCCGGTCGGGACATCCACGATCCGGTGATCGTCGGCGCGCCTGCGCCGGGTGCGTCGGCGACGGTCAGGTGCACCGCGTGCGGGACCCGGGTGTCGTCGAGCGGGCTCTGCCGGCCGGTGTGGCTCAGGGTGAACGCGGTATCGGCGGGCGCGCCGGTGTGCGTGGTGCAGGCCACGGACGCGGTGCCGCCGGAGAGCGCGGTGAGCGCGCAGTGCCGAGGCGTCGTCCCGACCGGTGAGACCTGGACGGATTCCGTGTCCGCCGCGACCGCCACCGCGTAGCGTCCGGCGCCGGTACGGGTCACCGCGCCGGTGTTCTGCCGGGACGCGGCGCCGGGGAGTTGGCGGGCGGCGGTCGGCTCGTCGGCGTATACGTATCCGCGTGAACCGGCCTGGCCGTGCGGGCCGTTGCGGTCGCCGGCGAGGAAGAGGCCGGTGAACGGGATGTCGGCGGACGTGCCGGTGCGGTCGAAGCAGGCCACCTCGACGCGCTCTTCGGTGCCCTGCGGCCACCACCGTACGGGTTGGCAGGACACGCCGTTCGCGGCGTAGTCGGAGACCGAGACGTGCGCGATGCCGCCGGGGGCGGCGCTGTCCGGGAGGATCACCACGTGCCGGCCGACGGCGGTGTGCGTGACGCGTACGGTCTTGACGACGGGTGGGTTGCCGAGGCGCCAGATGCCGTAGGTCCAGTTCGGTTCGTGGCTGTCCGGGCGTTGCGGGGTGGGGGCGAGTTCGCGGGTGGTGCCGATGGGGTCGTCGGCATAGCGGACCATCCAGAAGCCCCAGACGGCCGGGACGGGGGTGGCGGCGTTGGCTCCGCCGCTGTTGCCGCTGCCACCACTGCTGCCGCTGCCGCCTCCGGCTCCGCCGCCGCCGTTCGGTGCGCTTCCGGTGTCGCTTCGGCCGCCGGTGCCGGGTGGGCCGGTCGGGCCGGCCGGATCGGGGTCGGTCCCGCCGGTCGTTGCCGTCGCCCCGCCCGAGGGTGTCGGGCCGCCGGGCGGCGGGGCCGACGGAACATCCGTCGGGGTGGGGTTCGGGGGCGCGGTTTCGTCCGCCGGCAGCTGCGCCGCCCCGCCCGGACCCGGCGTACCGCCGGGGACCGCCGAGGGGCCGACGGACGGCCGGGCGGACGGGGTGTGCGCGGCGTCGGGCGCGACGGCCAACAGGGTGAGGGCCACCGTGGTGGCGAGCGCGACGACGGTGCCGCCCACGCGTACCGCCAACGGATTGTCCGCCGCGATCCGGGTCGCGGTGTTCACCGCCGGCGCGACGCCGGGGACGCGGAGCAACCGTTGCAGGACGGCATCGCGTGCGGCGCGGGTGGCGGTGAGCGCGGGCCCGACGACGGCGTCGAGGGCGGGGCGTACCACCCGGCCGACACTGCCCCACGCGCCGGGATCGGGGGCCGCGGCAGCGACTTCCAGGGCCGGGACGGGTGACGCCACCGGGGCGACCTCGGCCTCGGCCGTGGCCGCCGGCCGCCCGGTCCACCAGGACACCGCCGCGCGGCGCCGCTCGTCGTCGTCCTCGCCCTGCCGGGCCGCCGCCAGGGCGAGTCCCGGTCCGAGCACCCAGGTGCGCTGCACGATGGCGTCCTTGGCCACGGCGGAGCAGGTGGGACAGCCGGCCGTATGGGCGCGAAGGACGCGATACTCCGCCCGCGTCGGCACCAGGCCGGACGCCATCTCCTCGGCGGCGAACAGTCGTGCGAGCCCCTTGACTTCGGCCGCCGTCGCGCAGGAGAAGCGCATCGAGCGCGCCGCCGCCAGCAGTCCGACCCGTTCGCGCACCTTCTTCAGGCCCCGGCTCAGTTCGCGGTCGACCCGAACCCGGGACCAGCCCAGACGGGCGGCGAGTTCGGCCCCCTTCACGGGGCGCATTTCGGCGAGCGTGTGGTCCAAGTGCGCGCTCACCACCATGCGTTGGGTCTGCGACAGCGCGTCGGTGGCGGTGTAGAGCGCGGCGAACGCCTGGGTCTTGCCATAGGCGTGGCCGAGGTCGCCACCGGACGCGGACACCTGCGAAAGGGTCGTCTTCTTCGCGTCGTCGGGCGAGATGTCCTCGTCGACCGGGCGACCCGCGGCACGTTGTCGCGCCCTCAGTTCCGCCATCCGGACGTGCTTGGCGATGCCCCACAACCATCGGTCGACACCCCGGGTCGGCTTCAGGTCGCGGGCGATCCCGTCGAGCGCGCGGACGAACACCTCGCTGACACAGTCGTCGGCCTCCGCCGCCGACGGCAACTTCGCCCGGAACCAACGCACCAACGCATCGTGATGCCGCTCGTACAGCGCGATCCGGGCGGCCTCGTCGCCGTCGCGCAACAGCTGCCACGTGTCGTCGGCCGCGCCGTCGGGATCGGCATCCGGATCCGCGGTCCACAGGCTTTCCGGCAGCCCCTCATCCGACGGCAAGTCCCCGGACGGGTCCGGTCCGATCCGTGTCATGGCACCCTCCGCAACGGCAACGCGACTTCGTCACCGGCGACGTGTCTCGAGGGACACGAATCTCTCCACCTTCGTGCGACCGATTATCCGCCGGCGGGCGGTCGTCGGTCCGGGAAAGCGCACATCACGACGAAACCCACACAATCGGCGCTCCCCAAAGATTCCCGCCCGAAAAGTGGAGAGATCCCGCCGCGCCCGACCACGTACCGGACAAGTCGACACCGGTACACCCGAAGGGCAGCCATCATGCGCGACCACTCGCATTCCTTCCTCGTGGCACGACAACTCGTCCTGATCCTCGGCCCGTTCGTGATCCTCGTGATCGCCCTGCGGGTCCACTACCTGCGCCGGTGGGGCGTGCGCACGACCGGCGCCGCCGTATCCACCTTCCGCGAGCGCCGCACCCGGCGCAGCAGCGACCCCGACCGCATCCGCGACGACGTCTACTTCGTGGACATGACCGTCGTCGAATACACCGCCCACAACGGCATTCCGTACCGCTGCACGGTCGAGGGCCGCCACCGCCCGGGCTCACCGGTCGCCCTGGTCTACCCGCCGCGCAGCCCGCACCGCGCCAAGGCCGCGTCGGCGGCCTCCTACGGCCGCGTGGTCGTCGCGATCCTGACCTACACGATCCTGGTGGTCGGCCTCTCCTACATGGCACACCAAGTCGACAACCAGGTCGACGACTTCTGCGCACCCCTCACCCCGGAAGCCCGCACCTTCCACGACTGCCCGTAGACCGGCGATCAGGTTCCGGTCGCCGCCGCGGCCGCTCGGGCCGCGGTGGTGATCGTGGCCAGGTCCTCGTCGGTGGTGATGTACGGCGGCATCGTGTAGATCAGGTTGCGGAACGGCCGTAGCCAGACTCCGTGTTCCGTGGCCGCCCCGGTTGCGGTCGGCAGGTCGATCTCGTGGTCGAGTTCGATCACGCCGATCGCACCGAGGACACGAACGTCGCGCACGCCGGGGATGGTTCGGGCCGGGGCCAGGCCCGCGGTAAGGGCGGTCTGGATCCGGGCGATGTTCGTCCCCCGGTCCGGGTCGAGGAGCAGATCCAGGGAGGCGTTGGCGACCGCCGCGGCCAGGGGGTTGGCCATGAAGGTGGGGCCGTGGGCGAGTACGGGCGATTCGCCGGTGCCGATCCCGGCCGCCACCTCCTCCGTGCACAACGTCGCGGCCATGCTCAGGTATCCGCCGGTCAGGGCCTTGCCGAGGCACATGACATCGGGGCTGACCCCGGCATGGTCGGCGGCGAACAGTTCGCCGGTGCGGCCGAAGCCGGTGGCGATCTCGTCGAACACCAGCAACACGTCGTGGGTGGTGCACAGTTCGCGCAGCGCCCGCAGGTAGCGCGGGGAGTGGAAGCGCATCCCGCCGGCGTTCTGCACGATCGGCTCGACGATCACGGCCGCGACCTCGTCCCGGTGGCGGGTCAGCAGCGCGTCCAGGTGGTCCACATAGGCGGGGTCGAAGTCGCGCGGCGGGGCGTCGGCGAAGACCTGTTCGGCCAGGGCGCCCTGCCACATGTGGTGCATCCCGCCCTCGGGGTCGCACACCGACATCGGATGCCACGTGTCGCCGTGATAGCCGCCGCGCCAGGTCAGCAGGCGCCGTTTGCCGCCGCGACCCCGGGCCCGCCAGTACTGGAGGCACATCTTCATCGCGACCTCGACGGAGATGGAGCCGGAGTCGGCGAGGAAGACGTGCCGCAGCGGTCCCGGGGTGATCTTCACCAGGGTGTGGGCGAGGCGGATCGCCGGTTCGTGGGTGAGGCCGCCGAACATCACGTGGCTCATCCGCCCCACCTGGTCGTGGATCGCCGCGTCGAGCACGGGATGGCGATAGCCGTGCACGGCCGCCCACCACGAGGACATGCCGTCGATCAACTCCTCGACGTCCCCGATCGGTTCGGCCAGGCGCAGCCGTACTCCCTCGGCCGACTCGATCAGGAGCGGCCGCGTCGTGCCGGGCATCGCGGCGTACGGGTGCCACACGTGTTCCCGGTCCAGGTCGAGCAGTTCGCCGGGTGTGCGGTCCCGGCGCCCGGTACGCGCTCGGCCCGGCCGGTCGTCGAGCGGCGCCGGGGGGCGCCTCGCGGCCGTCACGTGTTGGCCGGCAGGTCGCTGCCCGCGCCGCGTCGCCGGATCGCGACCAGGTCGTGCCGGGCGTCGGGCAGGGTCTGCTCGTCGACGCCCTCGATCACGAAGCCCGCGTCGGCGAGCATCTGCCGGTCGTCCGCGCCCGGTTGGCCCTCGCTGGTCAGGTAGTCGCCCAGGAACATCGAGTTGGCCAGGTGCAGCGCGAGCGGCTGGAGGCTGCGCAGGTGGATCTCCCGGCCGCCCGCGAGGCGGACCTCGACGTCGGGGAAGAAGAATCGAAACAGTGCCAGAATGCGCAGGCAACGCTCCGGCGTCAGCTCCCAGTTGTCCGCGAGCGGGGTGCCCTCGAACGGGATGAGGAAGTTGACCGGCACCGAATCGGGATCCAACTCCCGCAGCGCGAAGGCCAGATCGACGATGTCCTCGTCCGACTCGCCCATCCCGAAGATCGCCCCGGAGCACGGCGACAGGCCCGCGGCGCCGGCGCGACGGAGGGTGTCGGTACGGTCGGTGAAGGTGTGCGTCGAGCAGATGTCGGCGTAGCGCGCCTCGCTCGTGTTGAGGTTGTGGCTGTACGCGTGCGCCCCGGCGGCGGCCAATCGCTCGGCCTGGCCGTCGGAGAGCAACCCGAGGCAGACACAGATCTCCACCTCGGGGCTGCCCTCCTTGACCGCGGCGATCGTGTCCTCGATCCGGGTGATGTCGCGTGCACCCGGGCCGCGTCCGCTCGCCACCAGGCAGATCCGCTTGGCGCCGGCCCGCACCGCCCGATCGGCGGTCCGCGCGGCCTCCTCGGGCGAGATCCACGAATACTTCAGGATCTCCGCCGACGACCCGAGCCGCTGCGAGCAATAGGAGCAATCCTCCGGGCACAGCCCGCTCTTCATATTGATGATCGTATTCAGCTTCACCCGCCGACCGAAGAAGTGCCGCCGCACGCGTCCGGCAGCCGCCACGATGTCCAGCGTCTCCTCCGCCCCCGTCAACACGGCCAACGCCTCGTCACGAGTGGGTGCTTCGCGCCGCAGCGCCTTGCCTACGAGCCCATCGAGCAATGTCGTCATGCCTCGCAGTCTCACCGAGTGTGATCACCCGCAACAATGAAGCAACCCCACAACATCGACCCCCCGAACTCTGTCCCCGTCCACCCCGCCACCCCCCACCCGACCTGGAAACATGAATCGATCGGGCGAGCCATGGAAAGCGCGCGCCGGGGGTGGCGCGTGACCCGCGTGGGGGTGCGGGCGTTAGGGGTGACGGGGCCTTGCGCGCGGGTGCGTGGGGGCGTCCCCGGCCTGTACGCATGTGCACACGCATCGGGAGTCTTCAGTGGTGCTTCGTCGTCTCGTCGTGTCCGCCCTGGTTCTTGTCGCAGGGCCGTACCTGGCGCCCGCCGCCGTGGCCGACTCGGCGCCCGTCGTGACCGGCGCCTCCGGGACGGGGGATCGGTTGACCATCACCGTGACGGACACTCCCGGCGGGGCCGGGGTGTACACGCTGGAGTGCCACCCCGCCGCCGGCGGTCACCCCGCGCCCCGGCAGGCTTGCGAAAGGTTGGACTCCGTGACGATGTGGGGCAGGGAGCCGTTCGCGCCCGTGCCGAACGGGGCGATGTGCACGATGATCCACGGCGGACCCGCCACCGCGCACATCACCGGCGTGTGGGCCGGCCGCCCCGTGGACGCCGCGTTCGACCGGACCGACGGGTGTGAGATCGCCCGGTGGGACGACCTCGTCCCGGTCCTGCCGCGGGTGGGCGGCTGAGGCCCACACCGCTTTTTCCCATCGGCGGCCCCCGGCGGGGCGCCTCCGCACGGTCGTTACGCTGCGCTCATGCCGCCGGAACGACGCATGCCACCCTCGATCGACGACGAGGTGTGCGGCTATTGCCCCTCCCGCCTGTTCGCCCCGGGAGCGTTCGACGTGGCGCCGCGCCCGGACCGGGCCTGGCCGTGGATCCGGGGCGAGGGACGCCGGGTGGACGCGTGCACCGGGGTGGGCGTGTGCGTGCACCCGCACAAGGTCCGCCTTCCCGTGGGCCGTTGGGGCAGCGAGGGGCGTATGCCGGACCTGTCCGCGTGGGACCTGGCGGCGGAGGCGGAGATGACCGAAGGGGACGGGGTGGCAGGCGCACCCGACGGCCCCGCGCACGACGTGCCGCCGACCCTGCTCCGGACCGCCCCTCCCGAGCCTGCCCTGCCCGAGCCCGCCGCGCCTCGGGAGCGTCGTCGCTGGTGGCAGCGTGCCCTGGGTCGGCCGGCGGGCCGTTCCGGGCGCCGGGCTCCGAGCGGTCCGGGCGCGCCGGCGGCGGCCGGCCCGAGCCTGCCGGACGTACCGGAGGATGCCGGGCGGCTGGCGGAATGGATGTGCGAGGTCGTGTCCGGCGCCGCGCCCGACACCCTGGCCGACGTCCTCGACGCGGCCGAACGCGTGGCCGCCGCCGTCCACGAGCCGACCGTGGTCGTGGCGGCGCTGCGCCGCGCGATGGGGTCGGCGACGAGCGATTCGCGCGTCACCGTTGACCCGGTATCGGGGAGCCGGGATAAGGTCCCGTCCAAGATCACGAAATCATGATCAACACGGGGAGATCCGCCATGGGCAACACCGAAGACGGCAGGCACGAGGGCTTCTCGGCCGACGAACGCGCCGCGATGAAGGACCACGCCAAGGAGTTGAAGGCGGCGTCGCGGCGTACGTCGAAGGCCGAGAAGGCGGCCGAGGCGGAGCGGGATCTGCTCGCGAAGATCGCCGAGATGCAGGACGCCGACCGGGTCCTGGCCGAGCGTGTGCACGCCATCGTCACCGCCAACGCGCCGACCCTGGAGCCGAAGCTCTGGTACGGCATGCCGTCGTACGCGATCGACGGCAAGGTCGTCTGCTTCTTCCAGAGCGCGGAGAAGTTCAAGGCCCGCTACGCGACGCTCGGGTTCAGCGACCTGGCCAAGCTCGACGACGGCCCGATGTGGGCGGCCGGTTTCGCCCTGACCGAGGTGACGCCCGAGGTCGAGGCACGAATCGCGGAACTCGTCAGGCGAGCGGTGGGCTGAGCCCCGGCCCGGGGGACGCGCCGGCCCGACCCACGCACGTACATCGGCGGCCGTCCGGCGTTCGACCGGAGGCATCGGGGCAATCCCCGGGCCTGCGGCGAACGCGGCCGACCGCCGATGTAGCACAAGCTCAGTCCCCGGGTCCGCGACCGCCCGTGCCCGCGACCGGGATCGGCGTACCCGCCTCCCGGACCAGCGTGACCGTGTCGATCTGCGCGCCCGTGGCACCGAGCGTGCGGATCGTCATCGTGGTCTCCCGCCCGGCGGCGGCCGGCCGCACGTCGACGGCGATGAAGGCATTGCCGCGAAACCGCACCCGCGACCACTCGACGGTCTCGTCGAGCTTGCCGGCCTTCGTGTAGTAGCCGCCCTTCACAGCGTCGGTGACATCGGCCGGGCCGCCCGCGTACGTCTCCGGCGCGGAGAACTCGTAGCCGCTCTTCCCGCCGCTGCCGACGGTCAGGTAGGTGGTGCCGTCGGTGGCCGGTCGGATCCGGTCGCCGATGTCGGCCCGCCGGGTGCGTACGCCGCCGCGCATCGGATCGGCCCGCTCGTAGACGTGGTTGTGCCCATTGATCACGAGGTCGACCTGGTAGCGGTCGAACAGCGGGATCCACTCCTCCCGGATCGCGCCGTCGGAGACGTGGTCGGTCGCCGTGCAGTAGGCGCAGTGGTGGAAGAAGGCCACCACGAAGTCGATCCCGGGCGTACGCCGCACCTGGGCAAGATGGCCGGCCAGCCACGCCGTCTGCGCGCCGGAGGTGTAGCCCCGGTTGTGCGGGATCTCGTGCGAGACATCGTTGGCGTCGAGACTGACCACCGCCACGTTGCCGTAGCGGAAGCCGTACGTGGCATGGGAGTTGCGCGGCCCGTTGCCCGGCAGGTGCCAGCGGGCCAGGTGGCCGCCGTAGCCGTCCGGCGAATACAGGGCCTCCATGTCGTGGTTCCCCATCGCGACCATCCAGGGCACCGACGCGGCGACGGGGTCGATCATCCGCAGGTATTCGTCCCACATCTCGGGTTGGAGCTTGTCCGCGCCGTCCGCACTGTGGTGACTGGACGGCAGCCCCGCGCCCGAAGCGGCGTAGGCGATGTCGCCCGCGAGCAGGTGGAACGCCGGGTTCTGACGGAGCATCAGAGTCTGGTTGGCGGCGCCGCCGAACTCCACGCCCTCGTCGCCGAACGCGGTGAAGGTGAAGGGTTCCGGTACACCGTCGACCGCCGGCGCGGTGCGGAACGAGCCGACGGTGGCGGCGACGGAGGCGGCGTCCAGCCCTGCGTGGCCGAGCGCGTAGTAGTAGCGCGTGCCCGGGTCGAGGCCGTCCAGTGCGGCGTGCAGGTGGTACTGGTCGTAGTCGAAGTAGGCCGAGGCGGGGTTGTCGGCGTATTCGATCAGGTGCGAGTGCAGGTGCCGGATCTCGGCGGGCACCACCTGGTCCAGTTGCTTCGGGGACGTGCCCAGGCGCAGGTACGGCCGGCGCACCGGTTGCGGCACCTGCCAGCTCATCGCCGCCTGGGCGCGCGGGTCGGCGCCGAACGCGAGATGCCGGGCGGCGGGCTTGAGCGCGTTCCCGTCGACGTAGTCCGTGCCCGAGAGCAGCGACGGCGCGCGGCGCGGGCCGGCCGACGAGGAGGTGCCGAAGAGCGGAACGGCCGCGCCGCCGAGGCCGATCGCGGTGAGGACGCCGCGACGCGAGACGGTGCGGCGCCGGGCGAGCAGGTACTCGTGTTGCTCGGCGATGCTCATCGTGGCGGCGAGCCGGTCGGGCACGCCGGAACGGGGCAGGTGGGGGTTGCGGTCGGGGGCAGGGGTCATCGGGCGCTCCTGGAACGTGCGGCGAACAGCAGGACGAGGCCGGCGCCGAGCGCGGCGGTGCCGAGGAGGACGGGGAGGACGATGTCGGCGCCGGTACGGGAGAGGCTGCCGTCGGTGCCGGTCGCGGTCTCGGGGACGGTGTGGGAGCCGCCGGAGCCGCCGCTGTTCGAGCCCGGGGTGGTGGTGCCGCCGGACCCGGTGGGAGTCGAGGTGCCGGTCGGCCCACCGGAGGGCTCCCCGGTAGGCGGCGCACTCGTCGGCGGCACCGTCGTAGGCGGCGCACTCGTGGGCGGCACCGTGGTCGGCGGAACGCTCGTAGGCGGCGTGGTAGGCCGCTCCCGATCCAGCGCCCAGCACCCGCCGACCGGCCTGAGCGCGACCTGCCTCGCGCTCTCCCCACCGCGGTGGTCGGCGCCCAGCGCCACCAGGCTCCACCCGTTCGGCACGATCGCCGCGACCTGCCCGGGCCGGGTGCCCACCACGTGCGCGGCCGGCCCCGCCGGCCACGGCTGCCCCCAGATCGGCCCGGCGCCGGTGGCCACCTCGTGCCGCGCACCACTCTCGTCGGCGAAGGTGAACACCGCCGAGGCGATCACCGGTGCCCGTACCCCGCCGTCGCCCAGCGCCGCCGTGAACACCGCCCGGTCCGCCGGGACCCGCCACTGCGCCGCCGTCACGCACGACTCGGGCAGGTCGCCCGCCTTGACCGCAGGACCCGCCCACGAGGCGTGTCGGACCGGCCCCTCGTCGGTGGGACTCGGCGGCGCGCCCGTCGCGGTCGTGGTGGGAGCGGAACTGCCGCCGCCCGGGCGCGGGAAGCTCCCGGCGCTGCCCTCCCCGTGGTCGCCGACCACGAGCACCCCCTTGACCGGCGTCGCCCCCGCCGGCACGGCGAAGGCGAGCGAGGCACCGTCGGCCGCCACCCGCAGCGCGTCGCCGGTGATCCGCTCGGGCGAACCGTCCACGTACACGCCGACCCCGCCCGCGTCCAGACCGCTGCCGGTCACCGTGACCGTGTCCCCCGGCCCGGCTCCGGGCGGACCGAACCCGCTCACGGTGGTCGTCGGCACCGCCGGGCGCCGAAACACCGCGGCCGGGTCGCCCGCGGTCACCTCGGCGATCCGGGTGTCCACGTACCGCTCGTTGCCGTCGATGCGCAGTTGCAGCGTGTCCCGCGCATCGATCCCGACCCGCCACCGCATGTCGATGGTGACGCCCAGCCCGGCCCGCGCGGAGTCGGCCGTGGTGGAGGCGAGATCGGCGACCATCACGGTCCAGGTGGCGTCCAGGAAGCCGGTGCCGTCGCCGAGCATGGCCCGATACATCGCCGGATCGCCCTTGTACAGGCTCTTCATGGCCAGGCCGTCGTCGTCCGTACGGAAGTGCAGCGTACGGCTGAGCAACCCGCCGGGAATGCGTCCACCGGGCAGGTCCACCCGCTCCTCACGCGCCGACCCGGGGAAGAACGTGAGGCCGGTGACCTCGGTCACCGCACGCGGAGCGTCGCCGGGGCCGGCGTCGACCCGGCCGGCGTCGGCCGCGGCGCTCGGAGCATCCGCCTCCGAGTGCACCTTGTCGATGCGCACCAGCGACGTCACGCCGACCACTTGGTCCAGTTCGCGGAACTGGTTGAGCGGGTGGTCGAATCCGGTCACGTCCGACGTGGCCTTCAGGCTCTGCGCGGTGCGCGAGACGTTCAGCGCCGCAGACGTGATGGCGGCCGTACGCTTGCCCAACGGCGTACCGGCGGGCACCGATCGATCCGCCGAGGCGGTACCGTCCGCGCCGGCCGCGGGCACGGTCAGCCAGTCGGCCGCCCGCGAACGGGTGTCGCCGAAACTCTCGTCGGGCCCGGAGGCCAGTTCGGCGTAGCTGCCGGACCGGGTGACCAACCCCGGTGTCATGGCGCGTTGTTCGCCGGTCAGGTAGTCGGCCCGCGCATCGCGCACCGGCGGTGACTCCGCGGCCGAGGACATCATGGGAAAGAGCAGAACCAGGAGACCCAGCACGATCAGACCGACCGCGACCCGTCGCGGCCGAAGAGCGCCGATCATGAGCGGGGGACGACTACGCGTTGTACCCATGGGGAGGTGATGACCCGTCACTCACCCCGACACCGGCGGCCACCCGCGGTGAGACCATGGGGAGCGTGCATGGGATCGGGAAGCCGAAAGGACCGAAGTCGACGCCTTCCGATCGCGGCACGTCGACAACGATCGTGAGTATGCAGGGCGGCCCGGTCACAAACCCGACGAAACCAAAACCTTCGACGGGAATTACCCCACGGTTCCGCCGACATGGCTCCGAGATTCACCAACCTCCCCGAGTCTTCGCCCTCCACCACCCGCACCACTACGCGGCGTAGCAACGGCCGGCGGTAGGGTCCCCTCGGGGAAGGGTGATCACATGGAACCACCGCGAGTCCTGGTGTTGGACGCCGCTCCCGGCGAGCTGCTCGGACGGGAACTGGAACGCCTGCTCGACCACGGGCTGAGCATCACGCTGAACCTGCGCCGAGTGGCCGACCCGGCGCGGACGCGAACCGCCTGGGCCGGGCGCATGCGGTTCACCGATTTCGACGCGTTCGACGAGGCGGCCCTGATCGCCGAGACCGTCAGGGACGGGATCGGCCATCAGGCGATCAAGTCCCGCGCAGGTGTCCCGCTGCGCGCCACGTTCCTCGCGGCGGCGACCGACGCGGCCCTGACCCACCGCCTGCGGGTGATCGGCCGCGCCGGAGCCGGCACCGACCACATCGACCTCACCGCCGCCGCCCGTCACGGCGTCACCGTCACCCACACCCCGGGCTCCAACGCGAACGCCGTCGCCGAATTCGCCCTCGCCCAACTGCTCGCCCTCACCCGAAACCTCCCGGCCCACAACGAGGCCGCACACCAGGGCCGTTGGACCACACCACCGGCCCCCGTAGCGGAACTGTCGGACCTGACCCTGGGAATCGTCGGTCTGGGCCGCATCGGCCAGGCATTGGCAATACGAGCCGGCGCGTTGGGCATGCGAGTCCAGTCCTACACCCGACGCCCGACCGAATCCCCCATGCCGACCACCGATTCCCTGCACACCCTCTTGGCGACCAGCGACGTGGTCTCCCTGCATCTTCCGCTCACCGACCGGACCCGGGGACTGATCGGCCGAACCGAACTCGCGTCCACGCGACCGGGATCGATCCTCCTCAACACCGCCAGAGGCGGCATCGTCGACGAACAGGCCCTGGCCGACGCGCTCGTCACCCCGACACACCCCCTCGCGGCAGCAGCCGTAGACACCTTCGAACACGAACACGCCCGCTTCGCCTCACCCCTCTCCGGCCTCCCCAACGCCCTGCTCACCCCCCACATCGCCGGCATGACCGGATCCGCCATGGCCACGGCGGCGCTCCGATGCGCGGACCACATCGCCGCCCTCCTCACCGGCCGCCCCGACGGCGTCCCCGTGGCCACCGCGTGAACCCGTGACCGATCGACCGGGCCCCCGGCCGGACAGGGTCATCCGCAGGACCTCGATCCACCAGTCGAGGGTGTGCTCCCGCGCGCTCGCGTCGAGGCCGACGCTGCGCCGGAAGTCGTCGCCGAACAGGGGCTCCATCGCGACGGCCTGGTGCAGGCCGGCCATCGTCAGCCGGATCGCCTCGCGGGTCGGCGGCGTGCGGCCGTCGGCCGCGCACTGCTCCCGAGCCTGGGCGTACAGGCGGTCCACCACCTCGTCGAGCAGCCCGCTGCCGGTGTCCCGCCGCCCGGAACGATGCAGCGCGAGCGCCAGTTCGGCGTAGCCGTCGGCGTACAGCGCGGCCAGCGCGCGCACCAACTCGGCAGGATCGGTCGGGCCCTCGCCCCACGCGTCCAGAACGGCGCGCAACTCGGTCTTGAGCTTGGCCCCGCCGAAGCGCAACAGCGACTCCAGGAGTCGATCGCGCGTGCCGAAGTGGTGGTTGACCGCGGCATCCGTCACGCCGATCTCGGCGGCGACCGCCCGCACCTGCACGGCGGCCGGGCCACCCGCGGTCAGCAGCCTGCTCGCCGCCTCCAGGATCATCCGCCGGGCGTCATCGGGATTGCGTCGTACTCGGGTGGCCATGGCCGCAGCCTACCTTGACCCATCAAGGTAATCCGCTTACCTTGAGCACTCAAGGTAAGCGGAAAGCGGGAAGGACGGAGACGCCCGTGCCCGGACGATCCACGATTTTGGCGATGACCGAGTTGGCGACGGCCCTGGGCGTGCAGTTCCATGATCCGACGCCGCCCCGCGAGTTCCACCACTCCCGTGCGGGCTGCCGGCTGCACGGATTCGACTGGGGCGGCGCCGGAACTCCCGTGGTCCTGCTGCACGGTGGCGGATTGACCGCCCGCACCTGGGATTTCGTCTGCCTCGGCCTGCGCGGCGCCGTCCGGCCGATCGCACCGGATCTGCGTGGCCACGGCGACAGCGGCTGGTCCGACGACTACCGCATCGACACCATGGCGGCCGACGTCGTCGCCACGGCCAACCATCTCGGCCTCGATCGATTCGCACTGGTCGGCATGTCACTCGGCGGCGTGGTCGCGGCCCACGTCGCCGACGCGCGGCCCGATCGGGTGGAACGCCTGGCACTCGTCGACGTCGCACCGGGCGTGAACTTCGAAAGCACCCGGCGGGTACGGTCGTTCGTGGCCGGACTGGGCCCCGTACCGGACCTGGACACCGTGGTCGAAGCCGCGATGCGGGTCAATCCGCGCGCCGACCGCCCGAGCGTCGCCTACCGCATGAACACGCTGTTCCGCCGTGCACCCGACGGCAATTGGGTACCGAAGGGCGATCCGCGCCCGCCGGACTTTCCCGCCATCCTCGCCGCCATGGATCGAATGGTAGTTCGGCTGACCGGAGTTCCGGTCCTGCTCGTGCGCGGCGGACGCAGCAGGGTACTCCCCCAGAGCACCGCCGAACACCTGGTCGAGCGCATCCCGGACGGGCGACTGACGGTCGTCCCGAATGCCGGACACAACGTCCAAGAGGACAACCCGGCCGCATTGGTCACCGCACTGCGCACGTTTTTGACCCAGCCCTCATGATCCTCGCGGGACTCACCTGGCTTCTGGTGTCCGCCGAGGACAAGGAACGAGTCAAGTGCCACGCGGGGACCAACGAGCAGGGTGTGCGCACGGAGTGCATCGTCGTGGTCGGGTAGCGCTGCGCCTACCGGTCGTCGGCCGTATCCGGCTTCGACGAATTGCGCGAACGAGCACTCCTCGCCCGAGCCGCGGCACCGCTCGCGGAAGCGGAACCCGAACGCGAGGCCGAACCGGACCCGGAACCCGACCCCGAGCCGGAACCGGCCTTGCCCCTCGAAGTGGAGCCCCCGCTCCCGCCTTTCAGCTCCTCGGCATCCCGGGCAGCCTCGCCCTTGAGTTCCTTGGCGTCCTGAACGGCCCGGCCCTTCAACCCCTTCGCATCCTCGGCAGCCTCGCCCGTGAGCCCCTTCGCATCCCGCGCGGCCTCGCCCGCGAGCCCCTTCGCGTCGCGAACGGCTTTGCCCGTGAGCTCCTTCGCGTCCCGAGCGACCTCGTCCGCGAACTCCTTCGCGTCCTGCCCCGCCCCGTCGGCCCGGCCGCGAACGCGGTCGACCACCTCGTGCCCCCGCGCCGCCAGCCCCTGGTAGGTCTCGCGGGCGTCCTTGGCCACCGCGTCGAACTTCTCGCCGAGCCGTTCCCGGACGTCGGCGGCGGAGTCGGCGACGCGTTCCCGGACGGGCTTGCGGTGGGCCGGCTTCTCGCTCCGCAACTCGGCGATCCTCGCGGGCACTTCGCGGATCTTCGCGACCGCGAGGTCACCCGCTCCGACGAACGCGTACAACGGGGTGGTATCGGTGAGAGTCTTCCTGATGTCCGTGTCGTTCGCCATGACCTTCTCGCCTCCCGGATCGAGGGGTACTCATCCTCGATCCACTGCCCTTCCCTGCCCTGCCGCCGCCATGCGCGTCCAGGACACATCCGGGACATCTTTCACACCCGCCCACCCGACTCCCGCTCGCATGCCGCCCCGGCAAGGGGGTAGCAGCCCCGGCGTGGCAGACGAGCACACGAACCCAGCATCGCCCCCGCCCGCCGGCACCGCAGGTGACATCGACGACGACGCCGGAACCCGGTTGACCGTATGGGTCGCACTCGCCGCCAACGTCGTCATCGCGATCGCCAAGGCCACCGTCGGCGTACTCGCCGGAGCACCCGCGCTGTTGTCCGAGGCCGCACACTCGGTCGCCGACACCCTCAACGAGGCGTTCCTGCTCGCCTCCCTGTCCCGCAGTCGCCGCGCACCGGACGCCGAGCACCCCTTCGGCTACGGCAAGGACCGCTACTTCTGGTCCCTCCTCGCCGCCGTCGGGATCTTCGTGACCGGCGGCTGCTTCTCCGTCTTCCAGGGCTTCGAGGCGCTGCGCGAACACGGCGAGCCGAAAACCGGCGCCTACGTCGCGGGTCTGGCCGTACTGGGCCTTGCCCTGCTCGCCGA
Organism: Embleya sp. NPDC059237; assembly: GCF_042754105.1. NCBI lineage: Bacteria > Bacillati > Actinomycetota > Actinomycetes > Kitasatosporales > Streptomycetaceae > Embleya > Embleya sp. NPDC059237. The sequence goes on from NZ_JBHZAE010000006.1 coordinate 391,318, forward strand.
GGGCGGATCGCTCCTGCGCGCCGTCGTGCAACTGCGCGGCCAGGCACGCGCGGCCGGCGTGTCCGTACTGCGCCACGCCCGCCAGACGCCCGACCCGACGCTGCGCACGGTCCTGGCCGAGGACGGCAGCGCGGTACTCGGCGTCCTGCTCGCGGCGGCCGGCCTCGGGCTGCACATGGCCACCGGCAACGCCGTCTGGGAGGCGGCGGCGTCCTGGGCGATCGGCCTGCTGCTGGTGTTCGTCGCGTACCGCCTCGGCCGGGCCGCCCGGGACCAACTGATCGGCGAGGCGGTCGACGTCGAGCTGCAACAGCGAATCCTGGCTCGACTCGCCGAACAACCCGAGATCGACGTGGTCACCCAGGTGCTGACCATGCGCATGGGCCGCCACTCCACCCTCCTCGCCGCCCGCATCGACCTCGTCGACGGCCTCGACAGCACCGAGGTCGAGGACATGTCCGAACGCCTCAAGCACACGATCCGCGAGTCCTGGCCCACGGTCGACCAGATCTTCCTCGACATCACCCGCGCCGGAACCGCCGACCGCCAAGCCGCCCACCGCCACCACCAGTCCCTACACCGAGCCGCCCCCGACACCACCGACCCCCCGACCGCGAACGGCTAGCGTCGCGCCCGAGCCGGGCCCCTACCCGCGCTCGTCCGCCGACGTCAGCGGCGGGGCGATGTCCTCCAGTGAGCGGCGCTCCGCGTTCACCGCGAGGAATCCGGCCACCACGCCCGCCGCGACCATCAGGCCCGCGCCGATGCAGAACGCCAGTACGGTGTCGCCCACATCACCGGACTTGGTGAGGTCGGAGAAGACCAGCGGACCGGCGATCCCGCCCGCCGCCGTGCCGACCGCGTAGAACAGCGCGATGGCGGAGGCACGCGCCTCCATCGGGAAAATCTCCGAGACGGTCAGATACGCACTGCTCGCACCGGTCGAGGCGAGGAACAGCACCACGCACCAACAGGCGGTGAGCGTCGAGGCGTTCAGGTGCCCGGCGCCGAACAGCCAGGCCGTGCCGAAGAGCGCGAGGCCACTGCCGACGTACGTCGACGTGATCATCACCCGCCGACCGAGCGAGTCGAACAGGGGCCCGAGCAGCAGCGGCCCGAGCAGGTTGCCGACCGCGATGACCGCGAAGTAGTACCCGGTCCGTCCACTCGGCACGTCGTAGAACGTCTCCAGAATGGACGCGAAGCCGAAGGTGATGGCGTTGTAGAGGAACGCCTGCCCGATGAAGAGCGACAACCCCAGCACCGAACGCCGCGGGTAGTCCCGCACCACCGCCCGGGCGATCGTGCCGAGCCCGGCGGACTTGCTTTCGTCGATGGTCACTTCGCCCTCCGGCGCGGGCAACTCGCGGCGCTCCCCGGTGCCGTGCGTACCCTCCGCGACCAACTTCTCCTCGACCCCCGCGACCAGCCGCTCGGCTTCCTCACCGCGACCGTGCAGGTACAACCACCGCGGGGATTCGGGGACATGCCGGCGCACCAGCAAAATCACCAACCCCAGCACCACACCCAACGCGAAGGTCAACCGCCAGCCGATATCGGCCGGGAACAGCCCGGTGTTCAACATCGGCACGGACAACAACGCCCCACCGGCCGCCCCGGCCCAGTAGGTACCGTTCACCGCCAGGTCCACGCGGCCCCGGTAGCGGGCCGGCATCAACTCGTCGATCGCGGAGTTGATCGCCGCGTACTCCCCGCCGATGCCCAGTCCGGTGACGAACCGGAACAGGAAGAACATCCACGCCTCGACCGACAGCGCGGTCAGCGCGGTGCCCGCCAGGTAGACGGCGAGGGTGACCATGAACAACTTCCGGCGCCCGAACCGGTCGGTGAGCCACGCGAAGAACAGGGCCCCGGTACAGGCTCCCGCGACGTACAACGCCGCGCCCGGGCCGGTCACCTGCGCCGCGGTGATGTCGAGGCCGCTGTCGGGTTCGGACAACCTGCCCGCGACGTTGCCGACCACGGTGACCTCGAGGCCGTCGAGGATCCACACCGTGCCGAGACCGATCAGAATGCGCCAGTGCCAGGTCGACCACGGCAATCGATCCAGACGTGCCGGCACATCCGTGGTGAACGTCGTGGACTTCCTCGCTCGGGTACTCGGTCTCGATGCGTCGGACACGGTGCATCCCCTCCTGATCGGGCTGGGTTCGGGGTGGGTTCGGGCAGCGCCGAACGACTCCGACAGGGCCATGAGGCCCGGGAGTTCGCATGTCGTCGGAATCCGTCCTCGCCGGCGAACCGGCGGCTACCCCGAATTCCCCTCCCGACACGATCGATTCGATCGGGAGAGTGACCCGGAAGGCAGCGGGTAGACGCGCCATGGAGCTGCCCTCCCCCGGCCGCGGGCCGACAAGTCGGCCGGGGGAAGGGCAGTCGGACCCGGGATCACGCGCCGGAGACCGTCACCTCACCGATCCACGAAGTCGCCCCGCCGTCCCGGCGAACACCCGTACGAGCACGGGAAGAACAACGGGAAGGTACCCAATATGATCGCCATCGGATTCCTCCTCGCGGCGGCGACCGCCGCGTTCGTGGGCCTGCTGATCGGCTACAACACATCCGGCGGCCCCGAATACACGGTTCGCCTCTTCCACCGCGACCTCGTCACACTCGACACCCTGGACGCGTTCCTCGCCGGCCTCGCCCTCGCCTTGATCTTCTGCGCCGGGCTCGCACTGATGGGGGACGGCGCCCGGACGCGTCGGCTCGCCCACGACGTGCGCAGCCTGGACCGGGGCCTGCACGCCCGAGCCGCCCGTCCCGCCGGCACCGAGGAGTGGCAGGCCGACGGGGTCGCCCACCCGCACCGTGCCGACACCTCGCAACCCCCCGGGCCACCGCCGCGCAATCCCTACTACGGCTGACCCGGCAGCACGGCCGACCGACGCGCGGGACCGGGGCGCAACCGCCGCCCCGGTCCCGCGCGTTCCCGACGTACGCTCAGGAACTCTTCTCCAGGAACCCCAGCATGTCGTCGGCGTGCTCCTCCTCGACCGAAAGAATGTCCTCGATCACCCGCCGCGTGGTCGGATCCCCGTCGCCGAGCCAGCCGATGATCTCCGTGTACGCCTGGATCGCGATGCGCTCGGCGACCAGGTTCTCCCGAATCATCTCGGTCAGATCCGACGACGTCTCGTACTGCGAATGAGCGCGCCCGGCGGCCGTGGACGGGTCGAAGTCCGGTACTCCACCGAGCTGGGTGATCCGCGCGGCGAGCTTGTCCGCATGCTCCTGCTCCTCGTTCGAGTGGACCAGGAACTCCTCCGCGACCGTCTCCCCGTGCACACCCTTCGCCGCGAAGTGGTGTTGGCGATAGCGCAGCACGCACACGATCTCGGTGGCCAGGGCGGTATTGAGCACCTCCACCACCCGCTCCAGGTCCGCCCCGTACGCGGCGGTCACCGGGCCCTTGTCCATCTGCTGCCGAGCCTTGGCCCGCAGGGTCTCCACGTCACTCAGGAATTCCGACATCGTTCCTCATCTCGCTCGCTCGATTCCACGCCGTTACCCCGGGCTCTTCCGCGCAATCGCACGAAATCCGCGCCCGGATCCGTGGGGGCGACCCCCGGACATCGAACGGTGCCCGTCCGGCTGCCCCGGTTCGGCCGATCAATGCACGGGTCGCCGGCACATCCGAGCGACAGACCATTGGAAAGGATGAACTCCGCTACCAGCAGCGCCCGTTGGTCCAACACGCCACTTCGCACCCCATTCCCGTGCCCCTTCCGATGGCGCCCTCACCCATGCGGCCGACCGCACCGGGCGGCAGCACTCGCCACCCCCGCCGCACAAGGTTGTGATCGGACCATCCGGGTACCCGCCCCCGCCAGGAGAGACCGACCGCATCCTCGCTCGGAGGGCACCCGTGACCGACAAGCCGCAGTCCCGTGCGCGACACCGTGCCACCGTCCGGACCCTGCTCGCCGAAGCCGGCACGACCTACGCCGAGGAAGCCGACGTGCGGCTCGCGGACAAGCCCGCGCCGCTGTGGCGACTGCTGGTCCTGAGCAATCTCGGCGCCACCCGGATCAAGGCCGCGATCGCCGTCGCCGCCGCCCGCGAACTCTTCGCGGCCGGCGGCGGCACACCCACCGGTCTGGCCGAACTCACCTGGCAACAACGCGTCGACGCGCTCGGCCGCGCCCACTACGTCCGCTACGACGAGGGCACCGCGACCCGGCTGGGCGACTGCGCCGACCTGATCCACCGCCGCTACGCCGGGGACCTGCGCCGGCTCGCCCGCGACGCCGACGAACGGCCCGAACGGGTCCGGGAACTGCTCTGCGAATTCCCCGGCATCGGGCCGACCGGCGCGGGGATGTTCTGCCGGGAGGCGCAGGCCGTCTGGCCGTTCCTGCGCCCGACCCTGGACGATCGGGCCCTGCACGGCGCCGCCCGGCTCGACCTGCCCACCACCGCGCAGGCCCTCGCCGCCCTGGTGGCCGCCGACGACCTGGCCCGACTCGCCGCCGCACTGGTCCGCGTCGACCTGGACAAGCACCTGGCCGACCGCATCACCACCGCGACTCCACCACCCGAGTGAACACGCGCACCCACGCGCTCACCCACACGGACGTGTCATCGACCACGACCCGGGTAGCCGCCCGACAGGAATACACACAGGAAGTCACGCCGGAACCGCAGGAAGCGAGACGACAACCATGGGCACCCGCCACGAATCCCGCGCTGGAACCAAGGCCCGCATCGTGACCCCGACCCCCGACGCCGTCAAGGACCGCGCGGCCGATCACGGCGCCACCTCCGGGCGTCGCGCCAAGCGAGGCGCACCCGCGCTCGGCGCGGCGGCGGCCGGAGTCGCCCTCCTGCTCTGGAAGCGCACCAGGACCAGGTCCCGGCGACCCGGCAACTAGTCCGAGCCCGCACGCAACCGTCGTACGCAGGCACACCGAAGGAGGCCGGAATGTCGACGGAATCGGTGCTGCGCCTGCGCATCGCGGCGATCGTGCTGATCGCCGTCGTCATCCTGCTGGTCGTGCTGACCACCCGATGGCTGGCCAGACGCCGCCACGGCCACCGCAGGCACTGACGCTCCGACCTAGGTCCGCGCCCGAGGCGCGCCCCGGCCGCCGTGTACGTGCGCCCGCGTGCCCTGCAGGTCGAACAGGACCAGAAGCTCCACCGCCCCGCCGTCCGCGCTGCCCAGCCAATGCGGCAGCGAGGTGTCGAACTCGACCGCGTTGTCCGCCTGCACCGTGACGTCCCGCTCGCCGACCACCAGGCGCAACGTGCCGCCGAGCACGTACAGCCACTCGAACCCCTCGTGGGTCTGCAACGTCGGTTCGAGCGGTTCCGGCCGCGCCGGAATGATCATCTTGAACGCCTGTGTACCGCCCGGCCGTCGGGACAGCGGCACGAACGTCATCCCGAACCGCCGGATCGGCTTCAGGTGGATACGCGGATCGCCGGCGCGCGGGGCACCCACCAGATCGTCCAGTGGGACGTCGTAGGCATCCGACAGGAGCAGCAGCAGTTCGAGGGTTGCCCGGCGCCGACCGCTCTCCAGCCGGGACAGGGTGCTTTCGGACACCCCGGTGGTCGCGGAGAGATCGGCGAGGGTGATGCCACGCGCCTGCCGCAGCGTCCGCAGCCGCGGTCCGACCGCGTCGAGCACGTCTTCCAGTGCAGAGTCCATGGGACCAGCTTGCCGAAACGGCAAGGAAACGCGCCACCCGGTGGTACGTCGGCCGAGACTGGCCGCACCGACACCGAGGGGAAGGAACCCCATGGAGCACTCCGACGCCGCACCGCACCGGAACGACGCGCCACCACACCTCACCGAAGTGACACCACACCCCACCAACGCGGCACCGCATCCCACCGACGCGCACCCCTCCGGGGACGACGCCGCCCGCTACTGGGACTCGGTCTACGCCGGGCGTCCCGCGCCCACCGACCCTCGGCCGAACGCCCGCCTCGTCGAGACGGTCACCGCACTGCCCCCGGGCGACGCGCTGGACCTCGGATGTGGTGGCGGCGGCGACGCGCTGTGGCTCGCGGACCGCGGCTGGCGGGTCACCGCCCTCGACGTCTCGGCCGTGGCCACCTCCCGGCTCGCCCGGTTGGCCCGCGCCCGGGGCCTGGGCAATCGCATCACCGCCACGCCGCAGGACATCCGCGCCGCGCTGCCCGACCTGCGCTTCGACCTGGTCAACGCGCACTACTTCCACACCCCGTACGCACAGGACCGCACCGCCGTCCTGCGCTCCGCCGCCGACCTGCTGCGCCCGGGCGGACGACTGCTGGTCGTCGACCACGGTTCGACGGCGCCGTGGTCGTGGAACCAGGACCCGGACGTGCGGTATCCGACGCCCCGGGAGGTCGTGGCGCCGCTGCGCCTGTCCCCCACGCAGTGGTGGGTCGAACGCGCGGACATGCCGCACCGGATCGCAGTCGGCCCCGACGGCCGCACCGCCGAGGTGATCGACCACGTCCTGCTCGTCCGCCGCACCGCGTGACACCGCTCCCGCCGAACCAAGCCCTCCGCACCACGAGCCCCCACCACGCACCAGGAGAACCCCGTGCCCACCCGCCGCCGTGACACCCCGCCGCCCCGCACCGCGAACACCGAAGTCGACGTCCTGCGCGGATTCCTCGACTACCTGCGCACCTCGATCGCCGCGAAGGTCGACGGAGCCCCGGAACCCGCGGTGCGCACCGCGGCGGTGCCCTCGGGTACGAACCTGCTCGGCCTGCTCACCCATCTGACCGCCGTCGAGGGCGCGATGTTCCTCGGCGAGAAGGTCACCGACTGGCAGGCGACGTTCCGACCCGCCGCCGAGGACGGCGTGACCGACGTCGTCGCCCGCTACCGGGAGACCGTCGACCGCGCGAACACGATCCTCGACACCTGCACCGACCTCGGCGCCCCGCTCCCCCGGCCGGGCCGTCCCGGCTCGGCGCCGAGCGTGCGCTGGGCGCTCACCCACATGATCGAGGAAACCGGTCGCCACGCCGGCCACGCGGACATCCTCCGCGAACTCGTCGACGGCACCACCGGTCGCTGAACCCGCCGCCGGCCGGGCCCGGCTACGAGGCCGTCGGGGCCACCGGTCCGGGACCGTCCGGGACGAGGTTGTCGATGATCAAGCCGAGGGCGAAGTCGAACCGGTCGTGCCCCTCCCCCGAGGTCAGTTCGGCCGCATGCCGCCTGATCTGCGGAAACCGGTCGGCCGGTAGTGCCTCGAACCGGCCGACCAATTCGTCCCGACTGAGCACCCACGCGTAGTCCGGGTGCTTCTGCCGCTGCCCGAGCAGCGAGCGCTCCAGCGCGTAGGCGCAGACATAGAGGGAGAGGCTGTCGATCGCCCACGCGGCCGTCCGCGGTGCGACGCCCCCCGCGAGCAGGATCGCGAGCAGCCCCTCGTTCACCCGCAACGTCTCCAGGTTGGTCGGGACCATGGCGAGCGCGGCGCGCGAGATGCCCGGGTACATCAGGAACTGGTCGCGCAGCTGCCCGCACACGTCGTGGGTCTGGGCCCGCCAGGTCGCCGGGTCGGGCTCCGGCAGCACGATCCGGGAGCACAGGCGGCCGATGATCAGGTCGTCGATGTCGTCCTTGTTGACGATGTGCGCGTACAGCGAGGACGGTCCGGTGCCGAGCACGTGGGTGATCCTGCGCACGGTGAGCGAGTCGTATCCCTCGGTGGCGACCACGTGCAACGCGGCGTCGGTGATGCGTTCGAGGGTGATCGGCTCCCGGCGCGGGGGCGTCGGCGCGGGGTCGGCGGGCTGCGGTGCGTGGCGGGCGGCGCGGCCCCGCCTCGGCTGGTCGGAGGGCATGGGCACATCCTAGCTTGACGAGAACTAAGTTCGTTGCATAGAACTTAGTTCATGACAACTGAACTAAGTTCATCGGCGCCTCGCGGGCTGACCCTTCGCCGCTGCGCCGGGCCCGGCTGGTCCTGGCCGTCGCTCTGCTGAGCGCCTTCCCGGGAATCGGGGCCGATTTTCGGCCACGAGGCCCGCCGCACGACGGAAAGTCATCGCCGATCAACCAGATGTAACGCACATCACGTCCACGGTCACCGCTCGACGTCACTCGGTGGCTCAGGGTTGTGCGAGTATGTGTCATGTGAGATGTGAAATGTCACACCTCATCAGCGATGAACGTCCGTTCCGGGCGTCACAAAACGGAGGTATTCCCATGAAGAAGGTCATCATCACCGCGGCGGCGATAGGCGTGGCCGGTCTGAGCGTCCTCGCCACGGCGCCGGTCGCGTCCGCCGACGACACGCAGCCGACCACGCCGACGTCGGTCACCTGCGGCACCTACGGCCTGCAGTCGGGCCTGTCGACCAAGGTGTGCGCCGAGGTCACCGGTGAGAATGTCCAGCTCTTCGGCCAGGTCGGGCTCGCCGGTCCCCCGTCCCCGGGCGGCCCGTACCCCCAGCCGCTCCCGGTGACGCTGCGCCTGACCGGCAACGTGTCCGGCGTGTCCCTCGGCGCGGTCAGCCGCAATGACGTCTTCAACTTCACCACGATCAAGGTCTACGGCGTCGGCGGCGCGATCAAGTGCGGCTCGACCATCCACGGCAGCTTCGAGGTGGAGTCCTACCAGTGGCCCGCCCGCCCGGTGACCCTCGACCTGCCCGTGCCCTGCTGACCCCACATCACGCAACGGCGGCCCCCGGGAAGCGAGTTCCCGGGGGCCGCCGTCACACGCCTACTTGGATTCGACGCGACCCATGGGCTTCGGGGCGGACGCCAGCGCGTCGCACGCCGATTGCCAGGCCGATTGCCATGCGGGGTCGTCGGGGTGGAGTCGGGCGCGCAGGTAGGCCCCGGTGAGGTGTTGGACCGCGGTCACCCGCTCGGGGTTCTCGTCCGTGGTTTCGGCGACGTCGTAGCCGGAGATCCCGCCGAGTCCGTGCTCGGCGTCGAACAGGGTGAGCAGGGACTTGGGGCCCGGGGCGAGGAAGTACGGGTCGGTGTGCCATTCCGGACCGGCGACCGTCAGATGGGCGGAGGCGTCCTTGTCGCCGGCGACCACGAGGGTGGGCGTGGTCATCCGGGAGAAGTCCGGGGTCGCGAGGAAGGGGAAGTGCGCGGCCATGGGAGCCGTGAGGGCGTCGCCGCCTCGGCCGGGCGCGGCGAGCAGTACGCCCGCCTTGATCCGCGGGTCGGCCAGGTGCACCTCGCTCCCGTCGTCCGGGTCGGCGAGCCGGGCGCCCAGCAGCAGGCTCGCGGTGTGGCCGCCCATGGAGTGTCCGGCGACGGCGACCCGGCTCGGGTCCAAGCGCCCGGGGAGATGTGGCACGGCGGCCTCGATCACGTCGAGCGCGTCGAGGACGCGGGTCATGTCCTCGACGCGCGATCGCCAGTACATCGGCGCCCCGGGGGTGTCGGGGGCGAGCTTCAGCGTCGTCGAACTCAGGTGGGTGGGCTGGACGACCACGAAGCCGTGGCTCGCCCAGAAGTCCACGAGGGGCGCGTAACCGTCCAGCGAGGAGAGGTGGTTCGAGTGTCCCTGCCCGTGCGAGAGCAGGAGGATCGGCAACTCGCTCCCGGTCACGGGCGCGGTGACGCGCACCTGGAGGTCCACGGCGCGACCGGGCGCGGGGATCACCACCGGCCGGACGGACAGAACGGGGGTGGGCGGGCCGAGGAGGTCGCCGATTCGGGTCGATGTACTCATGGGTAAATCCCCTGAAGAGAAGCGGAGCGTCGTTCCGCTTAATATACGGAACGCGGTTCCGGTTAGTCAATCGCCCGTCGACCCCGGTGCGCGGCCACCCGAACCCGGGTGGCGCAGCGGGGGGTGCAGTAGCGCTGCGGGGTTCGGCGACCGGTGTCGATGAAGAAGTGGTCGCAGTCGGGCGCGGCGCACCGCCCCCAGGCGCAGCGGCCGCGCTCGCCGAGCCACAGACCGAGGGCCAGGGCACAGGTGGCCAGGAGCCAGTGGGCGGGGCCGGCGTCCCGGGGCGCCTTCGCGTGCATCGACCAGGGGCGTCCGGGGAGGCGGACCAGGTAGGGCTGCGCGGGATGTTCGTCGAGGAGGGCGTTGATCGCCTCGGCCGCCCGGTCCTCGTCGTCGGTCTCCAGGATGCGAATCAACCGGGCGGCGGCCTCGCGCAGTCGCCGGGCGTCGTCCTCGGTGAGCGCGAACGACGGGCCGCCGTGGTGCGCCAGGAGGGCATGGAGGGCCGGCGCGCCGACGCCGGGGTCGTCCTGGACGGTGTTCGCCAGGTCGGCGATGAAGTAGAGGCCGCGGGGGTTGTCCGCGCCGAGGTCCTCGGGCATGCGCTTCGTCCTCTCCGACCGGCTCCGTCGCGGGCTTCTTCCCGTGCGACCATACGATGGTAACGTCTAAATAATCCACCGAGCGTTACGATCTTGATGATCGTCCACTTCACCGCTCGCGATCCGCCCCCGGGAGAGCCATGCACGCACCACCACCGACGACTTCCGTGCTCATCGTGGGCGGCGGGCCGATCGGCCTGACCTTGTCGATCCTGCTGTCCCGGTACGGCGTGGACCACCTGCTGGTCGAAGCCCGTCCGGGTCCCTCCCGCCACCCCAAGGCCCGTGGCGTCGCGGCCCGTTCGATGGAGATCCTGCGGCGCTGCGGGCTCGAGGATGCGGTGCGCGACGCGGGTCTCCCGGCCTCGCAGGTCTTCTTCTACCGGGGCCGAGACCTGGTCGACCCGGACTTCGTCCGCACCGGCGTCGCCCACGACACGTGCGCCGGGGACGAACACACCCCCTCACCCGGGGTGATCTGCTCCCAGGACGCGCTGGAACCGGTGCTGCTGCGCCGGGCGCGCGAATCGGCACCCGACCGCGTTCGCTTCGGCATGCGCCTGCTGTCCTTCACCGAGGCGAAAGCCGGGGCAGGAGCCGAACGCACACGCGACATCGAGGCCGGCGCCGGCCTCGATGTCGTGCTCGAAGACCGCGACACCGGCCGTCGGCATACCGTGCGCACGGCATGGCTCGTCGGTTGCGACGGGGCCGCCGGTACGGTCCGGCCCCGCGCAGGCATCGCCATGGAGGGTCCCACCGGCCTCGGCCACTACCTCAGCGTCCGCTTCGAGGCGCCGCTCGGCGCCGTCGTGGCCGACCGGGCCAGTGCCGCCTACTTCCTGACCCCGCCCGCACTCGGCGGCTTCATGGCCGTGGACAACGACCGCAACTGGATCTACCAGTACCCCTTCGACCCCGAGCACCCGCGCGCGGGCGAAGACCTCGACGACCCGCACCGGCTCGCGGCCCTCGTCCGCACCGCCGCCGGCATCCCCGACCTCGATGTGACCGTCCGCGACACCATGTGCTGGCGGATGGACGCCCGGTTGGCGGCCGGCTACCGCAGCGGGCGGGTGCTGCTGGCCGGCGACGCGGCCCACGTGGTCCCGCCCACCGGCGGACACGGGATGAACACCGGGATCGGCGACGCGGACAACCTCGCCTGGAAACTCGCCGCCGTCGTGGCCGGCCGCGCCGACCCGGCCCTGCTGGACAGCTACGACGCGGAGCGCCGCCCGGTCGCCCGCCACGTCATCGACGTATCCGACGGCAACGCCCGCTCCCGGACCGGCTATCGCATCGACGACGAACTCCTCCTCACCGCCGCCTACCGCTCCACCGCCGTCGCCCCCGACCCCGACATCCCGGCCCCACCGCCCCTGGATGTCACCGGCTACCACCCGAGCGGCGCCCCCGGACACCGTGCCCCGCACATCCGCCTCGCCGGCCCGCCCCAAGTCGCCTCCACCCTCGACCTCATCGGCCCGGACTTCACCCTGATCACCGCCGCCGACACCCCCGCCTGGCACCGACAGGCCGACGCCGCCGCGGCGGCCGGGATCCCCGTCACCGTCCACCCGCTCGACGGCCTGCGGCTGCGCGAGGAGCACCCGGGCTCCTTCCGGCGGTTGTACGCCCTGCCCGCGAGCGGCGCCGCCCTGATCCGCCCCGACGGCCACATCGCCTGGCGCGCCGCCGCCCCACCCGCGGGCCCCGAGCTCCGCGAGGTGCTGCGGCGCATCCTCACCGGAGCCCGATGACCCCACCGACTCGTTACCGCGCGCCCGTGGAGCGCGCCGCGTCGGCGCCAACCGATCCACCCGACCGGGGCCCCATCAAGCGCAGTTGCAGCGTCATCGCGAACCGCGCCGCCGGGTCCTGGAGGTCGACCCGGCCCACCTTGGCCATGCGACGCATGCGATAGCGGAACGTGTTCGGGTGCACGAACATGCTCGCCGACGCGGAGGCCACGTCGCCGAAGGCGTCCAGCCACGCCCGCAGCGTCTCGACCAGGTTCGACTGGTGCTTGGCGTCGTAGGCGACCAATCGGGCCAGCGGGCCCACCAGCTCGTCACCGTTGACGGCGGCGAGGTCGCGCATCTCCAGGAGCAGTGCGTCGATGTGCACGTCGGCTATCGAGGCGACCCGCAGCTTCACCTCACCGCTCGACAACACCCGCAGCGCACGGTCGGCGTTTCGACGCGAGCGGCGCAGCGCGGTGGGCTCCTCCGCGATCGATCCGACGCCGATCAGCGCCTTGACCCGATCGCCGGTGCGTTCCAGGAAGTTGTCGGCGATCTGTACGGCCCGCTCGCGCGCGGCGCTCGGATCGCCCGGCGCGGGCAGCACGGCGTAGGCGACGTCGCCCAGGAGCGCGACGGCCGAGCGCGGTTGCACGGCGTGGAGGTGTACCGCGAAGGCCGAGGTCAGTCGTTGCCGTTCGGCGGTGAGTCGGGTGTCGTCCTCGGGCCCGTCCGGGACCACGCCCAGCGCGAGCACCACCGTCGGCTCGTGCACAAGACCCAGGCGGGCCAGTGCGTCGGTCGCGCCGGCGCCGCCCTCCAGGACCGTGGTGACCAGGTCGGCGCGCAGCCGGTGCTCGGCGTCGGTGCCGGCCCGGTGGCGCAGCAGGTGCAGGGCCACGAGCTGGGCGGCGTCCCGGAACGCGGCGGTGCGCTCCGGGCTGAGCGGTTCGCGGACCGCGGCCCACACCGAGCCGAGGATCTCGTCGCCCGCCCGGACCACGACCGCCGTGCGCCAGAGCGCGGGCTCGTCCGGGTCGTCGACCGCCGGGGCGATGAGCAGCGGCTCACCGGTGCGGTACAGCTCCTTGAACACGCCCCGGCTCTCGAAAACGCGCAGGTACTTCTCCGGGACGCGGCGGGCGAGGATGGTCTCCACACGTGACGGGTCGGCCTCGTCCTGTCGGCCGGAGAAGGCGAGGATGTGCGAGCGGCGGTCCTCGATGGTGATGGGGGCGTCCAGCAGCGTGGCCACGGCGTTGGCCAGCGCGAACAGGTCTCCCGAGGGCACTCCGCCCAGGGTCTGCCCGCCGGCGTCGCCGAAGTCGCCTTCGGTGAGCAACGTGCGGAGCATGGCCGCGAGCTGGGCCCAGGACGCGCCCCGGGTCAGCGCCAGCACGGCGATGCCCGTCTCGGCGGCGACGCGCGCGACCTCTTCGTCGGGCTCGACGGGTCCGCGCACGATCAGGGCGGTGACGCCGTGCACGCCGAGCGTGCCCAGGAGCCGGGCGATCTCGACGGGTCCGTGCACGGCCGGTCCCAGCACCACGGCGTGCCGGGGGTAGGCCGGTTCGTCGTACGGGTCGTGAATGACCACCCCGCCGATCTCCTCCACGGTGTCCGCGTCGCCGTGGACAAGATCGAGGAAGGTGCGGCCGAAATCCTCGACCACGCGGGCAAGGCTTCGGCGGTGGTGGTTCGTCACGTGGGTGTCACCTCGGTGCGGCAAAACGATACGGTCCCCCGATGTCGTACCCGACAATCACTGTCGAAGGGAAGATCACGGGAGATCGAACCACCCGGCTCACCCGGCCGGAACCGGGACAAACCGTCGGCGGATGGTTGCCTGTCGCGGCGGCTACGAGCGCGGCTTCCGCATCGACGCGGGTGCCGTCAGGCCGTGGCGTGATCGGGAAGCAGGCGAGCGCGGAGGAATGCGAGGACTTCGTCGCGGGCTCGCACGGTGGGATGGCCTTCCTCATCGACGAGGTGCGCGGTGACCACGCTGTGCGGGGTCCGGACCACGTCGCGGAAGAACGGCGGAGGTTCGGGGTTGGCGTAGTCGCCGGGGAGGACGCGGCCGTCGAAGCGGTCGCCGAGGAGTTGTGCGTAGGCGGCGAAGCGTTGGCCGGTACACCACTTGTCGTTGTCGAAGCGCAGGCCGAGTGCGGTGAGTTCGTCACGCTCGAAGCGCTCGCGGATGGCGGCCGCGTCCTCGGGCGACAGTTCCAGGGCGGCCGGATCGTCCAGTGGCAGTGAGGGTTGGCCGAGGACCGGGGCGATGACGGCCGGTTCCAGTGTCATGCTCAGCGCGAAGTTGCCGGTGAAGCACATCCCCACCGCGCCGACGCCCGGTCCGCCGCACTCGCTGTGCGCGGTCCTGGCCAGCGCGCGCAGCCACACCGCCACCGGGCTCGTGCCGCCGCCCGCGAACGCCCTGAACTCCTTGCTGACACACGCCCGTTGCACGATCGGCTCGGCGAGTTCGACGGTGGGATACGCCCCGTCGACGCCGAAGAGCGACGGCAGGTAGACGGTGAATCCCGCATCGCGTACCCACCCGGCGAAGCGCACCACGTCGGGGCTGATACCCGGCATCTCGGGCATCACGACCACCGCGGGCCCGTTCCCGGCCACATGGACGGTCTTCTCGCTCCCGGACAGCGAGAGCACGCGTTTCGCGAAGCCGTCCAGCCCGGCGCCGCCGTCGACACCCATGATGCACTCCCCCAATATGCGATCGATCGGTCGTAATTATCGCACACTACACGACCGATCGATCGCATACAATCGGCGCATGGCCCCGGACACCCGTGACTCCGCCGCGAATTCCCCCGCGCCGCGCGCCGACGGCCGCCGCGCCCGCGGCGACCGAACCCGGCACGAAGTCGCCCGACAGGCCGCCATGTCCGCGACCGTGCACGGGCTGGACGCCATCACCGTCGGCGCGCTCGCCGCCCGGACCGGGCACAGCAAGAGCGGGATCCTCACGGTGTTCGCCAACCGGGAAGCCATCCAGATCGCCGCCGTCGCCGAGGCCCGCGCCCTGTACCTGCGGCACGTCGTCGAGCCCTCGTGGCCCGCCGCCCCGGGGCGGCCCCGACTCCGGGCCCTGCTCGACAACTGGGTCGCCTACGCGCGCGACGGCGTCTTCCCCGGCGGGTGCTTCATCACCGCGACCTCGGTCGAATACGGCCGCCGCGAAGGCCCCGTCGCCGACGCCGTCCGCGACCTCGCCCGCGAGTGGCTGCACCTGCTCGAATCGGAACTGTCCGCGGCCGGCAGCCACTTCCCCGCCGATGACGCCTTCCGCATCGACGCCTACCTGCGCGCCGCCAACACCCGCCACCAACTCTTCGGCGACGACACCGAGTTGGACCGCGCCAAACGCCTGTCCCTGGACGTGCTCGGCGCCTGACACCGACACTCGAAGGCATCGTCGCCAAGCCGGTACCGTTCGGCGCGTTCGTTCACGCCGCACCGGGAATCGAGGGCCCGGTGCCGTTGGCCGCCTGCCATTGGCCGCCGCCGCGCGGCTACACCCGGTCGAGCGGGATACCCGGGTCGGCCAGCCTTTCCGGATCCACGGCGCGGCCGGAGCGCACGAGTTGCCCGATGGGTTCGGTGACGTCCCAGACGTTGACGTTCATCCCGGCCAGCACGCGGCCCTGGGCCAGCCAGAAGGCGATGAACTCCCCGCCGGCCGGGTCGCCTCGGAACAGCACCCGGTCGTACTCCCCCGGTTCGGCGTAGCCGGTGTACTCCATGCCGAGTTCGTATTGGTCGGTGAAGAAGTAGGGGATCCGGTCGTACGACACGTCCCGACCGAGCATCGAACGCGCGGCGGCGGGCGCCTGGTTGAGCGCGTTGGCCCAGTGCTCGACGCGGATGCCCCGGCCCAGGACGGGATGCAGCGCGTTGGCGACGTCGCCGGCCGCGTACACGTCGGCGGCCGAGGTGCGCAGCGCGGCGTCGGTACGGATCCCGTTGTCCACGGTGAGCCCGGCGGCTTCGGCGAGCGCGGTGTTCGGGGTGACGCCGATCCCGACGACGACCACGTCCGCGGCCACCTCCGTACCGTCGCCGAGCCGGACCCCGGTGACCTTGCCGCCGTCGCCGGTGATCTCCGCGACGTCGGCGCGCAACCGGAACTCGACGCCGTGCGCGGTGTGGAGGTCGAGGAAGATCCGGGCGACCTCGTCGCCGAGCACCCGCAACAGCGGCAGCGGGGCCGCCTCGACCACGGTCACCGGGCACCCGTGCTCGCGCGCCGCGGCGGCGGTCTCCAGGCCGATCCAGCCGCCGCCGATCACCACGACCCGACGACCGGCGCGGAAGTCCGCCAACAGCCGGTCGCTGTCGGCCAGGCGCCGCAGATAGCGCACGCCGTCCAGATCGGCGCCGGGCACGGGCAATCGGCGCGGCGTGGCGCCGGTGGTCAACAACAGCTTGGCGTAGTCGATGCGCTCACCGTCGTCCAGCACGACGGCCGACGTCGCGAGGTCGATCGCGGTGACCGTACGCCCCAGGCGCAGTTCCACGTCGTGGTCGGCGTACCAGGTCTCCTCGTGTACGTAGGCATCGTCGCGGGGGTTCTTGCCGAGCAGGTAGCCCTTCGACAGCGGCGGGCGTTCGTAGGGGTACTCCCCTTCGTCGCCGATCAGCACGATCCGGCCCACGTATCCCTCGGCACGCAGGGTCTCCGCCGCCTTGGCGCCGGCGAGGGACGCGCCGACGATCACGTACGGGGAGCCTGTCGAAGTCGTACTCATGGCCGACCCTTTCGTCACTCTGCACGGCAACCTCCCGGCAGCGTAGCGATCACACACCGCTCATGGCATGTCACGCCACGTGTCGAGTATGCAGGGAAGCCGGCGTGGCGCTCACGATTTCCTCACGGTGGGCGACGCACGATGGGCCCGTTCCGCGCACCCGCGCGCTCGCATCCCCTCGCCGATCCTCCCGGAGTCTCGAACATGCGCCCACCGGCCCGCCGTCGCCGCACCCTCCTCCTCGCGCTCGCCGGGGTGGTGGCGGCGACCCTGCTCACGGGGTGCGCGTCGGAGGGCATCGAGATCGCGCCGCATCCGCCGACGCCCGCATCGATCGCCCCGCCCGCTCCGGGCGTGGTGCGCCCCGAGCCACACGCCCGGTTCGACTACCAAATCGGCGGCGCCTACGCCCCACCGCCCGGCGTACGCGTGTTGTCCCGCGACCGCACCGCCCGCCCCGAACCGGGCCGGTACAACATCTGCTACATCAACGCCTTCCAGGTCCAACCCGACGCCCTCGACCGATGGCAGCGCGAACACCCGGACCTGCTGCTGCGCGACGGCGGCACCATCGTGATGGACACCGAGTGGAACGAGGCCCTGCTCGACATCTCCACCGACGCCAAACGCACCGCCCTCGCCGCGATCGTCGGCGACTGGATCGACGAGTGCGCCCGATCGGGTTACCAGGCCGTCGAGCCGGACAACTTCGAGTCCTACACCCGCTCCCACCGCCTCCTCACCCCGGCCGACGACATCGCCTTCGCCCGCCTCCTCGCCGCCCGGGCGCATGCCGCCCACCTGGCCGTCGCCCAGAAGAACGGCGCCGAACTGATCGACCGCAGCACCGATGTCGGCTTCGACTTCGCGGTGGCCGAGGAGTGCGGCCGGTACGACGAATGCGGCGCGTACGCCGCGGCCTACGCGAACCGCGTCTTCGTCGTCGAGTACGCCAAGCCCCACTTCACCGCGACCTGCCGGGTCTGGGGCGGGAAGTTGTCGGTGGTCCTGCGCGACCGGAACGTGACGCCGGCGGGCAACCGGGAGTATCGCTACGAAACCTGCTGAGCGCGGGGACCTGCCGAGCGTCGACACCTGCCGAGCACCGGCGGCTTCCCCCACCCGGATCAACCCTCGTCGATCCTTGCACCCGTGCCCGATCAAGCCGCTACGGTTCCGGTCAAAGCCTACCCATCCGGACCGGAGAGCACGTGAGCAACGACGAACCCCTGGAAAACTGGGCGGCCCGACGCGAGCAGCGGCTGCGTCCCGTCGGCGAACGCAAGGCCGTACACCTCACCGGCCCGCCCCGCGCACCCCACGTCGATCGTGAGGCACCGCGCGTCGTCCTGGAATGGGACGGCTATCAGTGGGTCACCCTGGCCGTCGCGGCGAACTACCTCGAAGCGGCACGGCTGTTGTATCAGTCGTCGCGGAAGGGAGCCGGCGAGGACGGTACGACGGCCGCCCACCGCACGCAACCGGGCCCGTACCTGGGCGAAGGCACCGGCCGCCACCGCAGGACGACGTAGCACGAGTGCGGCAACTCGGC
Source organism: Embleya sp. NPDC059237 (assembly GCF_042754105.1). NCBI lineage: Bacteria > Bacillati > Actinomycetota > Actinomycetes > Kitasatosporales > Streptomycetaceae > Embleya > Embleya sp. NPDC059237. Next base: position 409,671 of record NZ_JBHZAE010000006.1, read on the forward strand.
TGAGCCATGGGCGAGTTCGGCCGCCTGCCCTTCGCCTCCGTCATCGCCCGGGCAGTCGTGGCAGGCCCGTGACGGCGGTGACCAGCGAGTACAGGGCGTTGTTGGCGGCGATGAACATGCGGTTGCGCTTGGCGCCGCCGAAGGTGATGTTGGCGACGGGTTCGGGGGTGCGGATGCGGCCGATGAGGGTGCCGTCGGGCGCGTAGCAGTGCACCCCGTCGGCCATCGCCGCCACCCACAATCGACCCCCGTCGTCGAAGCGGATGTTGTCGAACCGCCCGTCGCCGGCCCGGCATTCGACGAACACCTCGCCCTCCGAGAGGGTCCCGTCCGCGCGGACGTCGAACACGCGCACATGGTTGGCGCGGGTGTCGGAGACGTACAGCCGGCGCTCGTCGGCGGACAACACCAGGCCATTGGGCCCGGCGAACCCGTCGGCGACCAGCCGCACATCCGCGGTGACCGGGTCGATCCGGTACACGTTCGTCGCGCCGATCTCGCTCTCGCCGCGATGCCCCTCGTAGTCGGTGGTGATGCCGAAGTCGGGGTCGGAGAAGTAGATCGATCCATCCGAGTGCACGACCGCGTCATTGGGGCTGTTCAGCCGCTTGCCCTCGAAACGATCGGCCAACACGGTGACGGAGCCGTCGTGTTCGGTACGGGTGACCCGACGATTGCCCTGTTCGCAGGTGATCAGTCGACCCTGCGCGTCGAGGGTGTTGCCGTTGGGATGCCCGGCCGGCGAACGGAAGACGCTCACCACCCCATTGGTCTCGTCCCAGCGCATCATGCGGTCGTTGGGAATGTCGCTCCAGATCAGGTAGCGCCCGGCCGGGAAGTACAGCGGCCCCTCCGACCAACGACCCCCGTCGTACAGCGTCTCCAGTCGGTCGTCGCCGTAGATGCACCGCTCGGCGCGGAACCGTTCGTCGATCACGTCGTAGATCGGAGTTCGTGCGTCGGACATCGTCTCGCAGCTCCTCGTCATCACAGAACATCATCTCGTGCTTTGCAATGATTACAGAATATGATTCGACCACGTCAACACCGAGCCGAACGCACCACACCTCTTTCCGACGCCGCCTACCTCGCCCGCTACCATCGAGCCCCCGCGATCGACACCACCCCACGGAGGACCCATGGACGACGTCGATCGGGGCCTGCTCGCGCTGCTCCAAGCCGACGCGACGCGCACCTACGCCGACCTCGGCCGGGAGATCGGCCTGTCGGCCGGCGCCACCCACGAGCGGGTCCGCAAGCTCCGCGCCGCCGGCGTCATCCGCCGCACCACCGTCGACGTCGACCCGGCCGCCGTGGGCCTCGACGTGCTCGCCTTCGTCACCGTCGACTCGGTCGCCTGGATCGGCGACTCCGGACCGGCCTTCGCCGCGATCACCGAGATCCAGGAGGCGCACGTCGTCGCCGGCACGGCCTCCGTCCTGCTCAAGGTCCGCACCACGTCGACCGGCGCCCTTCAGGACGTACTGCGCCGCATCCACGCCATCGCCGGAGTGAGCAGCACCCAGGCCACGATCGCCCTGGACACCTTCTTCGAACGCCCGCCCCCCACCGACGGCACGCCGGCACCGGTCGGGGCCGCGCCCGACGAACGTTGACCCGGTCCGGGCGACGCGCCCGTCGGATCGCACGCCGCCCCGCCTCGCCCTACGAACCGCCGGACGTCGCCCCGACCGCGTCGCCGGCCGACCGGGTCGCGCGCCGGCCGCGCCACCACGCATCCGGATCCCACCTCGGCCGCCCCCGTGCGAAGCGGTGGCAGCACAGTCCGATCAACGCCGCGCACAGATGCCCGGTCGCGGTGACGTCCCGCTGCGAGAGCAACGGCAGGCCCACGTACAGGGCCAGGCCCACCGCGTAGGCCCAGCGCCAACGGCCGGCGATGCCATGGAACAGCAGCCCGGCGACCGCCATGTAGCCGTAGCTGGGCCCGACATCCACCTGCAGGCGCGCGCTCTCCGCCAGCGTGCCCTCGTGGATCCGGACCAGGACCAGCGCCTGGCTGATGCACGTGGCGCCCACGTGCCCGAGCGCGGCAACCGTGAGCATGCGCCGAGTGCCCACCCATCGTTCGGCGACCGCGCACAGGGCGGTGAGTATCACGACGAACCTGATCACGTGCCAGCCCTCGGCCCACACCGCGCTGGCAGGCATCACCCACAGCGGCCTGGTGTCGAGATTGTGCAGGTTCGTACTCTGCCGACGCAGAAAGGCCACCCGCTCGTCGGCGGTCAGCCGCACATACATGTCGAGCGTCGTGACGTGAATGATCAACAGCCAGAGGTACGTGGCCGGCGCCGATACGACCCAGGCGCGCATCGCGCCGACGGCACGCCGCGTCGAGTCGAGGGTTGGCGCGAGCAATGGTTCCCCCATCGGGAGGCGGACGTCCGTACCGATCCAACCGCGCGGATCCCCGACCGAACTCCCGGCCCGACGCGCACAAACGCATACGGCCGCACGACGCGAGGCCGCACGACGCATACGGACAACAGGGTATGCCGGCGACCCGCGCGCCACGGTCCGTCGCACCGGCCACCGGCGGGCGACGACCTCGGGGCGCCCGGCGGGAAACCGGCGTCGCGGCGGATCCGTGTCGCTATCGTTACTCACCGTCCGCGCCCGTTGGGGGTGCGCCACGGAAAGGCCCACGGTGTTCACGAGCGTCCTGATGGTCGAGCAGCCGCTGTCCGCGGCGGACGTCGACCTCGTCACCACTCTCCACGACGACACGATGTCCTTCGTCGTACTGCTGCAACCGCGCGGCGCCGAGGACCGTCTGCTGCGCGCCATCGACGACGTCGCCCTGGGCGAACTCCAGCAGGCGGTCCACGAATCCGACGAGCCCGAGGGCGAGGAGGCACTTCGGCCCGCGGCCCTCGCCCTGGAGCACTCGCTCCGCAGCCTGCGGAACGCGGGCAGCGAGGCCGTCGGACAACTGGTCGAGGGCCATCCGCTGGATCTGCTCCGGTCCGTGGTCGAGGAGACGCACGCCGACGAGGTGATCGTCCTGACCGCCCCGCACCTGGTCGAGGAGTTCTTCCACCGGGACTGGGCGAGCCGTGCCCGGCACAAGGTGGGTGTGCCGGTGCTGAAGCTGTACGCCCACAGCGACGACGAGGAGTGATGCGCATCGCCGCCACGCGTGGCCCGGGTCGGCACGGGTCGGCGGCCGTCGGCGGGGAGCCGACGGCCGCCTGATCACACCGGGTCGAGGGGTCGACGGGTTATCGGAGGACGCCCCGAACGGCCTCGGGGTCGGTGGGCGCGAGCGGCACGGCCACGCCCGCGCCCTTGGCCGTCGGCTCCGGCGGCGGGGTCACGTACACGGGGGTGGGATCGGCCTCGGGGGCACAGGTCTTGGCGATCCGGCCGCCGCCCCTGGGGAGGCTGCCGTCGCGCAGGTAGGCGGTGAAGGTGTCGTCCAGGCAGGCGTTGCCGTGGAACAGGATCTCGTGGAAGCTGCCGCCGGTCTGGACGACCAGCCTGGAATTCGGCAGCGCGTCGCGCATCGCAAGGCCGCCCTCGTACGGCGTGGCGGCGTCCTCGGTGGCCTGGAAGAGCAGGACGGGTGGCAGGCCCTTGCCGGTGATCTTCAGCCGGCCCGCCTGATTGCCCTGGTAGGGCCAGAACATGCAGGCCGCATTGTACCACATGTTGTTATAGGTGTAGAAGGGCGCGGTCGCGTTGACCCGGGCCTGGTCCTTCTTCCAGAACTCCCAGTCGCGCGGCCAGGCGTTCTCCGTGCACTGCGCCGCGTTGTACGCCGGGAAGGCGGCGTCGTCGGTGCCCGGCGCGGCGTAGCGGTTGTAGGCGATGTTCAGCGGCCTGGTGTCGTGTTGGGTGACATACGCGGAGAGCACGGTGGCCATCCGGGGCCAGCGCAGGAAGTTGTAGCCGCCGCCGTAGAAGGTGTCCTCGAACTCGGCGGGGCCGATTTTGCCGGGCGCGGGCGCGGCGTCGACGGGGTCGGTCCGCAGCGCGGCCTCGACCTGGTCGTACGCCCGCCGGACGGCGGCGGCGTCGGTGCCGAGGTGGTAGACCGGGTCGGCCTTGGCGGTCCACTCGGCGAACGCGTCGAAGCGGCGCTGGTGTTCCCTGTCCTGGAGGATGTTGTGGTCGTACCAGCTGATGGTCGGGCCGACGATGCTGTCCAGCACCATACGGCGCACGCGTGACGGGAAGAGTTGGCCGTAGGTGGAGCCCAGCGAGGTGCCCCAGGATCCGCCGTAGAAGTTGATCTTCGACGCGCCCAGCGCGCGTCGGATGCTGTCCATGTCGCGCGCGTTGTCGACGGTGGTCATGTGCGGCATCAGCCAGGACCAGTCGGCCGTACAGTCGGCGGCGTATCCGGCGGCCTTCGTCAGCCACGCCTTCGAAGTGCCCTGGCTGATCTGGTAGTCGGGCCGTTCGCCGTGGAAGTAGGTCGCATCGCACACGACATGCGGTTCGCTGCCGTTGGTGCCGCGCGGGTCGAAGCCGATCCAGTCGTAGGTCGAGGCGACGTCCTGGGGGATCTGCCCGGAGATGAACGCGGGCATCCACAACCCCGAGTTCCCGGGGCCGCCCGGGTTGAGCAGGATCGGTCCCTGCCGCTTGTCTCCGGGCGCCGTGGCGGGCAGTCGGTTCACCTTGATCTTGATCTTGCGGCCGCGCGGGTCCGCGTAGTCCACCGGCACGTCGAGCATCGCGCATTCGAGCGCGGGCGTGGTGGCGTCGTTACAGGAACTCCAGACGAGTTTTCCCTGCCCGGTGTCCTCGGCGGCGGGATCGTCGGGCGCGGCACTGACCGACGCTCCCCCGAGGGCCACGATCGCGGCGACCGCCGAGCACAGGGCGATGACTTTTTTCATGCTGAGCATGATGTGATATGTGAAATTGCATAACCAGCCTACCGTCCACACGTTGCCAAGCTTTTACTCACGGCGGTCGGTGTTTCGGACGTGACCGGCGGTCGGCAATGGTCACCGGCCGCCCGAATCGGCCGCTCGTTTCCGCTGCGGGGCGGCGGCCGGAGCCGCGGTGGGGGCGGCGGACTTCGGGGCGGGGGCGGGGAGTTGGCCGGCGACGATGGCGGCCAGGGCGAGGGCGAAGCCGGCGAGTTGGATCGGGCCCAGCGTCTGGTCGAGAACGACGGCACCCAGCGTCGCGGCGACCAGCGGGGAGAGCAGGGCGAGAACCGCGACGGAGGTGACGGGCAGCAGGCCGATGCCCTGGAACCACAGGACGTAGGTGATCAGGCCGCCGACCACGCCCAGCCAGAGGTAGCCGGCGGCGGCATTCGCGTCGATCGCCGGCGGCGCTCCCTCGGCCAGGAAGGTGACCGGTAGCAGGAAAAGGCCCCCGGCGGTCATCTGCCACCCGGCGAAGGCCAGCGGGCCGACCCCGTCCGGGCGTCCCCAACGTTTGGTGAGCGTCAGGCCGGACGCCATCATGGCCGCGCTCCCGAGGCCCGCCACGATGCCCACGGTGTCGAGCGCCGCGTTCGGCCCGATCACCACCAGGCCGACGCCGACCGCGCCCGTCACGCCCCAGAACAGCCGCCGCAGGGACAGGCGTTCGTGCAGCACGCCGACGGCCAGGACGGCGACGATCAGCGGCTGGGCCGCGGACAGCGTGGCGGCGACACCACCGGGCAGGCGTTCGGCCGCGATGAACAGCAGCGGCAGGAACAGTCCGATGTTCAGGACGCCGAGCGCCGCGGCCCTGGCCCACCAGGCGCCGCGCGGCAGCGTCCGGGTGAACGCCAGCGCGATCAGACCGGCGGGCAGCGCGCGCATCAGGCCCGCGAAGAGCGGGTGGCCGGACGGGAGCAGTTCGGTGGTGACGATGTAGGTCGTGCCCCAGACCAGGGGCGCCAGGGCGGTCAGGGCGGTACGTGGCAGGTTCCCGTGGCGGACGCCGCCCGTGCCGCCTGACGGCCCTCGGCCGGCTCGGCTTGTCATGGCTCGAAGTCTGGCCCGACACCGATCGATGAGTCCAAGACATGTTTGTCACCGCATCGATCTCTATTCAAGATGGGTCCATGGAGCTCCGACAGATGCGCTACGTCGTCGCCGTGGCCGAGACCAACAGCTTCACCCGCGCGGCGGAACGCTGTCTGGTCGTACAGTCCGCCCTCAGCCACCAGATCGCCCGGCTCGAACGCGAACTCGGTGCGCGACTGTTCGCCCGAACCAGTCGGCGGGTGCAACTCACCCCTGCAGGCGAGGCGTTCCTGCCCGCCGCCCGGCAGTGCCTGGACGCGGCCGAACGGGCCGCGGCCGAGGTCGCCGCCGCCGTCGGCGAAGTACGTGGACGCCTCGCCGTCGGCCTGATCCCCACCGTCTCAGCCGCCGACATCCCCGACGCGCTCGGCGACTTCCGCCGGCGCTACCCGCGGGTACGGATCAGCCTGCGGGTCGGTGCCAGCGACGACCTGATCGAGCAGGTCCGGGACGGGATGCTCGACGTCGCCTTCCTCGGCCTGCCCACGACCGCTCACCCCCAGGGTGTGGCCGCCCACGAAATCGGCCGCGACCACCTCGTCGCGATGGTCGCCCCCGACCACCCGCTCGCCGACGCGTCGACCGTCGACCTGCACCGGCTCTCCGCCGAGGTGTTCGTGGACCTCCCGGCCGGGACCGCCGGCCGCATCCAGTCCGACCAGGCCTTCGCGGCGGCCGGGCTCACCCGCGACGTCGCCTTCGAGATCAGCACCACCGACTTCATCCCCCGCCTGGTCGGCCGCGGCCTGTGCGTGGCGATGTTGCCGGCCGCCTACGCGCCGCGCTTCGCCGGTGTCGTCACGCTGGAGATCGCCGACGCGCCGGCGCGGGTCGAATACGTCATCTGGAGCCGCTTCGCCCGCACTCCGGCGGCAAGCGCGTTCCTCGGCATTCTCGGTGTTCCCGACCTTCCCGACCTTCCCGATCTTCCCGATCTTCCCGACACAACGACCCCGGACCGAGACGGCACGTAAGCCGACGGGCCGGAAAACTCAAGCGCACTCCCCCGATCCCCGGGTGCGGCGTCCGGGGTGGCCGGTAGCGTGCCGAACGCCACCCGCCCTCCTACGCGCCTCCGTAGCGCCGAGGGGCGACCCGAACTCCCGGGAGATCGCTCGTGATTCTCGAAATCCGTACGTACCGCCTGAAGCCGGGTACCACCGACGACTTCGTCCGCGTCATGCGGGAGGAGGCGGTGCCGATGCTGGAGAAGGCCGGCATCCGCGTCGTCGACTGCGGATCCTCGCTCGTCGCCGAGGAGGGCCACGAAGAGGCGTACCTGATCCGCGCGTTCGCCTCACTCGACGAACACCGCGAACAGGAGGAGGCGTTCTACGCGAGCGACACCTGGCGCCAGGGCCCGCGCGAGGGCGTCGTATCCCGTATCGAGAGCTACCACTCGATCGTCATCGAAACCCCCGAGGAGGCCGCCACGATCCTCGGCCGCCGCTGACACCGGCCCACGCAGGCACAGGAAGGTCACGGCATTTCACGAACTGCGGCGCCCGTACGGCATTTCGCCCGTACGGGTACTTCGCCCGCACGCGGATGACGGACCCGTGCCGTGTACCGACGCATGCCTGCACGATACGGTGATCCTCGTGCATCGCCATCGCGTCATCACCCCGCCGCCCCGCCACTGAGCGGGGCGTCTTTCGGGCCCGGCAGGCCGTTGCCGCCGAGGCCCCATTCGGTGCTGCCCGATGTGCAGCGATCCGCAGTGAAGCGCTGACACCCCGCTCCGACGTTGTCCTCGTCCACGTCGAAGTCGGAGCTTTCCCATGTCCGCACGTCCATCGCCGTTCCTTCCGGCATCCTCCTCGGCCGCCGTCCGCAACCCGCGCGGCGGCACCGGCCTGCTGGTCCTCGCCGGCCTGCTCTGGGGCACCGGCGGTCTCGCCGGCTCCCTGCTAGCCTCCCGGGCGGAGCTGAGTCCGCCGGCCGTCGCCGCGTACCGCCTGCTGCTCGGCGGCATCCTGATCACCGCCTACGCCGCGGTCGGCGGTCGCCTCGGGGTCCTTCCGCGCGGACGGGCCGCATGGTCCCGGATCGCAACCGCCGGCCTGTTGCTCGCGGTCTTCCAGGCCGCGTACTTCGGTGCGGTAGCGGCCACTTCCGTCGGTCTGGCCACGCTGACCACGATGGTCGGCGTCACCGTCATGGTGACCGTCGGGTCCGCGCTGCTCGACCGGCGGCGGCCCTCGCGCCGTGCCGTCGGCACCCTCGTCGCCGCCGCCGGCGGCCTGGTCCTCCTGCTCGGCTCAGCCACCGCGGGGGGTCATCGGGTGGCGGGCGCCGCACTGGCCCTGCTCGCCGCGGCGGGCTTCGCCATACTGTCCCTGGATCGCCGCGAACAACCCGCCGGCCTGGACCGCATCGCCTCCACCGGCCTGAGCTTCCTCGCCGGAGCAGCCCTGCTCCTGCCCGCCGGCCTGGTGTACGGAATGGCCTTCCAGGTTCGCCCCGACACGCTCGGCGCCCTGCTCTTCCTCGGGCTGTTCCCGACCGCCGCCGCCTACACCGGCTACTTCGCCGGACTCCACCGTGCCGGCCCCGGCGCCGGCACCATCGCCGTGCTCCTGGAACCGCTCACCGCCACCATTCTCGCCGTGCTGCTCCACGGCGAACACCTCGACGGCCGCCGGATCCTCGGCGGTCTCCTTGTCCTGATCGCCATCTCCATCCAACAGACGGCCTCCCGCAACACGTCGTGAACACCCGCCGGTCGCCCGGGATTTGGCACAAACGCAACTCCCGGGCGGCCGGCCCGCCGCGTGGGTGCGTAAGCCCGTCACGACGTCATCGCCGCCGCCGTGGCCAGGAGTTCCGCCAGTGTCCCGGTGAAGTCGCGGAGCAGGTTGGCGGCCACCGCCCAGGCGTCGTCGTCGTCGCGCAGGTGCCCACGAACCAGGTCGCGGGCATACGCGTGGCAAACGACCAGGGCGGGTGCCGCCGGGCGGGCTCCGGTCAGGATCTCGCCGGGGGTGAGCAGGCCGTCGTACAGCAGGTCGCCGAGTTCCCAGATGGGCAGGTCGCGTACCGGGGGGTCGGCGATCAGGGCGCGCGCGACGGCGGGCGATCGAATCGATCCGTGGGAGAAGAAGCCCGGTTGACGGCGGATCAGCGCCGGGATCAGCGCCTCGGGGCAGTCCGGGTGGTACGCGGCGACGACGACCGCCGGGTCACGGGTGGGCGCGGGCATCGGGCCCCGGTCCTGGGCCAACCTGGCCCACAGGGCGGCCGGCACGCGGGCAGGCAGCGCGTGCAGCACTTCCGGAGCCGGCCACGTCGCCAGGTCCGCCGCCGAGGCACGGCCCTCGACCCGGTAGTGGGTTCGGCCGCGGTGGGAGTCGAAGTACCAGATGCCCTCGTCGGCGTCCTCGAGCGACTTGCGGACGTGCGCGGGAAGTTCGTCGTCGATCGCCGCCAGCGCCTGGAGCGCGTCGCCGCGGGCGGTGATCCGCCGGGCGAGCCGGTACGGGAACTCCCCGAGCCCGCGGCGGATGAGCGCGAGCGCGACCGGCGGGGCCAGGGTGTGCCGGCCGGCGCCGAACGCGAGCAGGTCGGCGGGTTCGAGCACGGCGACCACCTCGGCCACCAGTTCCGGATCGGCCCGGGACAGCAGCAGCGACAGCGGGCTGGGAGCGCCCCGGAGCAGCTCGGACGGCCCGACCGGCGGCCGGGCTCGCGCAACCGCGTCGGCGCCCGCCACCGGAGCGCTCCCGGTCCCGTCGTCCCCGCCTGCCCCACCCGACTCCCGGACGTGGCACAGCAGTTCGTGCACCGTGCCCGGATACCCCGGCCCCACCCGGGCCAGCCGCAGCCACCCCACCACGTCGTCCGGCAGCAGTGGCCGCAGCCCCGTCACGAGCGGGCCGAACGCGGCGGCCTGCGCCGAGCGGGGGCAGAAGTCGTCGATCGCGCGCAACACGTCCCACGCCGGCCGGCCCGCGTGCAGGAAGCGCTCCGGCGTCACCACCTGTTCCAGCAGGGCGCGTTCGAGCGGTCGATTGGCGTGGTCGAGGTTGGCATCGAACTCGACGACCGCGTCCGGAGGGCAACCCTCGGTGCCGGCGAGCGCGGCGGCCACGATCGGCGCGAACGGGGTCCGCCGGTGTGCCCGCAGCAGCGCGTCCCAGTCCGGCGGCGTGGCCGCGAGCGAGAGTACGTGTCGCGCCTCGGCGCGGCGCAGGCCGGCGGACCGCAACAGCGCGATCAGTTCGTCGGTGTCCGCGTCGGCGCACGTCCCGACCTCCAGCAACATCAGCCCCTCGGGCGCGTCCAGCGCCGCGCGCACGAGCGGGGCGATCACCCGCGTGCGGTAGTTCCGCACGGACAGCGCGGCGAGCACCGCCTCCGGCCCCTCGGCCCGCCACAGCCCGACGAAGGCCTGGAGCCGGGCCCGCTCGACGACGGCCCGGTTCGGCTGCCGACCCAGCACGGCCAGCGCGTGCCGGAGCAACCGGGCCTCGCGCGCGTACACCAGGGCCAGGATGTACGGCCGGGTCCGCGTCGTCGACAACATCTCGCGCAATGCGGGGTGCGGCGGGCGGTCGCGGCTCAGGATTCGGCGCCGAATCCGGGTATCGGCGCGCGGATTGACGAAGACCTCGCGATCCACCTCGGGGTCGTCGAGCGCGACCAGGTCCGCCAGTACGGATCGCCGCTGCCGATCGTATCGGGCGAGCGCGAGATGATCGCTCCGGTCGCCGTGCGCCTGCGCGTATTCGACCACGCCCGGCACATCCGCCAACTCGGCCGACACGCGCCCGCGTTCGGCCGGATCGCAACGCGCGACGAGGCGGATCACCATGTCCGGATCGGCATGCCGCCACAGTCTCGAGACGGCCCTGCTCAGCACGATCCTTCGCTCCCTTCGCCCCTCACCGATGCCGGGCGCGCAAACCGTCGTCCCGCCACCGCCCCGCCACCAGTCTCTCAGCGCCCCCACCCGACGCCCACATCCGGCTGCCCGGCACGCACGGCCCGAAACCGCCTCCGGTCACGCCCGTCGCGAAGTCGCCAAGATCATGGGTGCACAGTTCCGGTCGGTGGGGCGGGGCCGGATCACCTCCGGTGGGAAACGAGAGCATGCCGGTGTCGGCGCGCATAAAAACCAACAGGGCCCGGAGGCGAGTCGCCGCGCTCGCCACCGCGGCCATCCGAGTCGGGGCGGCGCCTACCCGGGTCGGTCGGGGAGTGGGGCGAGTTCAACCGTCGGGCACTCGGGGCGTGGGGTGGTCCGCCTACGCCCGGCTGTTCGCCGCCCCCGCCGGGATTCACCCGTCCGGGCCGGCGCTCCGGGACCCATCCCCTCGCCGCCCTCCTGACCTGGTTCTCCCTGCGCTCCCCGGCCTGGGCGCACCACGCCGCAGCCGTGGTTTCGAGCGTGTCGGCCGTGTCGGGTCGGGCGGACGGGGTGCTCGCCCCGGGCGCGGTGGCCGGGCCCGGATCGACAAGGGTGCCCAGGAGGTCGGCGACGAATCGGTCCAGGTCGTCCAATCCCGCGGCGGCCAGGGTGCGGCTGCCTCCCGCCGGCAGGTGCGGGATCGCGCCGTGCAGGGCGAGGGTCAGCGCGGCGACCGTCTCCCGAGCGACCGGCAGGCCGGCGGCGCGCAGCGCTCGGTCGAACGCGTCGAAGTCGGCCGCGGCGATCGAGTCGAGGATGGCCCCAGCCACGGTTTGCGCGCGGCCTCGGCCTCGAGATCACCCGAACCTTCGCCCGGGCCCTCGAAGCCGACTCCGGCAACCCCGTCGTCTACGTCGAACTCTCGGGCGCCCTGCACGCCTTCGACCTGTTCCACTCCCCGCGCTGCGAGGCCGTCGTCGACGCCGTCGAAACCTTCGCCACCCGGGTCAGTTGCCCGCACCGCAGGCGGGCGTGTTGACGAAGTGAATAGTTAGGAGCCATACTACCTTCCATGCACCACGATCCACTGCCCGAGGAAACCCCCACGCTCGATCAGGCGGCCCGCCAGATCCGACGCTACGGGCTCGACGCCGACCCGCAGGCCGTGCTGGTCGCCGTGCGATTGTTGGCGGCCGGGGCGCGACTCGGGCAGGCGGTCGAGGCGCACTTCGCCGGATTCGGCCTGTCGGCCGGCCGCTATCGGTTGCTGGCGGCCCTCGAGGACGCCGACGGGGAGATGACCCCCTCGGGCCTCGCCGATGTACTCGGGGTCACCCGGGCAACGGTGACCGGACTGCTCGGCGGCCTGGAGCGGGAGGGACTGGTGCTGCGCCGACCGTCCGCCGAGGACGGCCGCTCCGCCGTGGTCGTACTGACCGCGCGAGGGGCGCAGAAGATGCGCGAGTTGGCTCCGACACACTTCGGCCGACTCCAGGAGATGGTGAGCGCACTCGACGCCGAGGAGCGCACCGTGTTCCTGGACCTGCTCGGTCGTGTGGTGCGGGGGATTCCGGCGCTGACGGCGGAGTAGCACCCACCGGGTCACCCATCACCCATCACTCGTCATGCAGTTATGCAGTCATGCCGTCCCAAGGTTGTCGTCACGTGTGTGCGATGACCTGGGGTGGCCTTTTCTTCACCCATATAGTTAGGGAGCTAATTATATGGTGACCCCGAAACGGAGATCGATATCCCCATGAGGCAAGGACGTTCCACCGGACGTGGCGCCGGCCCACCCCCGTTCACGCTGTGGCGGGAGGTATCGGTCGCCTACCTCGCCCCCGCCCTGATGGCCGGAGCGGGCGGCGTGGCCACCGGGCAGCAGGAGCTGACCATCGCCGCCTGCACGTCGATCGCCGGGACCTCGGCGATCGTCGCCGCACTGGTCGGCTCCTGGCTGCAACGGCGCGGGCCCGGCCGGAGCTGGCTGACCTCGACCCCCCGGGCCATCCCGACCGTCGTCCTGGCGCTCGTGATCACCGCTCTCGCGGCGTGCGTCGGCTGGTTCGTCGGGGGCCACGTGCCGGAGCGGATCATCCCGCACCACGGGAACTGGCCGGACCGGCTGCGCCTGGACCTGCCGCTGTCGGCGGCCCTGGCCACCACCATCATCACCTGGCGCTGGCGCGGCGCCCAGCGGCACCACTCATCCACACCACAGGGAGCACGGACATGATCGTCGTCATGGGCGCGACCGGGACCACCGGAAGCGCACTTCTCCATCGCCTGGTCGCCCTCGGCGTCCCGAGTCGCGCGCTGAGCCGCGACCCGGACGCGCTGCGCGACCGCCTCGGCGGGCCGGCCCGCGCGCTGGTGGAGGTACGGGGAGCCGACGCGGCGGACCCGGATTCGCTGCGCAAGGCGTTCGACGGCGCGAGCCAACTGTTCCTCGCCATGGCCAACAGCCCGGCGCAGGTGGCCCACGAGACGTGCGCGATCTCCGTCGCAGCCGCCGCCGGCATCCGACACGTCGTCAAACTCTCGGCCCCGGAAGCCACTTCGGACTCGCCGGTGGCCGTCTCGCGCGGCCACCACACCATCGAGCAGGCACTGCGCGACACGGGCCTGCCGCACACCGTGCTCCGGCCGTACGCGTTCATGCAGAAACTGCTGACCCTCGCCCCGTCGATCGCCGCCGAAGGCGTGTTCCTGGGCAGCATGGGCAACGCCCCCTGCAACTACGTCGACTGCCGCGACATCGCCGACGTGGCCGCCGAGATCCTGACCCGCCCGGACCTCGCCGGCCACACGTACACCCTCACCGGCGACCGCACCTACACCAACCCCGAACTGGCCGACCTGTTCAGGCGCACCCTGGGCCGCCCGATCCGCTACATCGACCTGCCGACCGAGGCCATGCACACCACCCTGACCACCACCGCCGGCCTCCCCGGCTGGCTCGCCGACCACATCGTCGAGATCCAACAACTGGCCATCACCCACCCGGAGTCCCCGACCCGAACGGTCGAAACCCTCCTGAACCGCCCCCCACGCACACTGGAGTCGTTCCTCACGGAAAACGCCCACCACTTCCAATAGCCCCAAACGCACGCACGCCCAAACCGCGGCCTCGGCCGATGCCGCCCACCGGCCTGATCGTCGTCGTTCCTTCGCAACCACGACGATCAGCCGGCCGGGCACCGGAACATTAGGGTGGACGTCACGAGAGTCCGGTGACGCGACGGGTCCGGAGGCGCCATGTCCCTGCAGATGAAGTTGGTCGCGATAACGCTCGATTGCCCCGATCCATCGGCGTTGGCGGCCTTCTACCGGGAGGCGACGGGCTTCGAACCGCACCCGAAGTCGGACGCCGACTTCGCGGGTCTCAACCGCGAGGACGGGCTCTTCATCGGTTTTCAGCGGGTCGACGACTACCGGGCACCCCACTGGCCCGGGCAGACGGTTCCCCAGCAGCTGCACCTGTGCTTCGACGTCGTGGACCTGGACGAGGCCGAGGCCCGACTGTTGGAACTGGGCGCCGGCAAGCCGGACCACCAGCCTCATGACGCCGCCAAGGTGCGGGTCCTCACCGACCCGGCGGGCCACCCCTTCTGCATCTGCCGGGCGTGACCGGGGGGGTCGGGTCGGGTTGGGTCGGCGGGCGTGGACGCGTCTGTGCGGAGGTATCGCTATGTCGGGCCGCCCGACCTGACGGCCCTCGTCCGTCCGGACAACGAGGGACGATCGATCGGCTCGGCCGCGGACGTCGACGCGTGGATCTCGGCACGCGGGCCGCGCGAGGCGTGCGAACCGTTCACGTTCGTCGTCGATGTCGCGGGTGTACTTCGCCTGGCTCCGCGCCGCAGCGAGCATGTCGTGTGTGCGGGTGGGCGCGAGGTGCTCAGTGCCGGGGAGATCGCTTTCCGTTCGGACGCGGGACGGTGGGTCGCCGACGAGATCAGCAACCAGTCCACCGGCTACTGCCCCGACCCCGGCTCGTGGCCGGCCGTCGCCGACGCGCTGACCCGGGCCGGGATCGCGCACCCGGGCGGCTTCACCCACGAGGTGGTCTTCCGCCGCTGCTCCTCCTGTGGGCAGCTCCACATCGTGCGCGATCGGCACTACGTCTGCGCGGTCTGCGACGAGGCGCTTCCCCACGCGTGGAACGTCGACGGGGCCCGGCTTCCCCGACCAGGCGAGGACTTCCGCGACTTTCACGACTTCCGCGACTTCCGGGCGAGCCCGGGTCCCGGCCCGCACGACACGTAGCCGGCCCGGTCAGTCCGTCGGCAGCAGGCCCACATCCGACACCGGGCCGAGGTGGGCGAGCTTGTCCGGGTTCGCCACCGAGTGGATCGCCCGGATCACGCCGTCGGCGATGTCCAGTTCGACCACGCTGAGCACGCGGTCCTCTGCGTCGTGGAACACCACGCCCGGTCGGCCGTTGACCAGGACCGGGTGCAGGGACGCGCCGAGCTTCCGGACCCGGCGCAGGCCGCCGACCAGCAGTTGCGCGACCCGCCGCGGGTCGGTCATCGGCCGCCCGAGGGCGCGTGCCTTGCCGCCGCCGTCGCCGTGGAAGACGACGTCGGGCGCGAGCATGTCGAGCAGCGCGTCCAGGTCGCCGCCTCCGGCGGCGTCGAAGAAGCGGCGTGCGAGTTCCGCGCCCTCCGCCCGCCGCGCCGGGGGCTGTGCGCTCTCGCCCGCCTCGCCTGCGGCGGCGATGCGCTGTTTGGCGCGCGTGAAGATCTGCCGGCAGTTCACCTCGGTCTTGCCGGTGATCCGTGCGACGTCCGGATAGCCGTGTCCGAACACCTCGCGCAGCATGAACACCGCCCGCTCCACCGGAGAAAGCGATTCCAACAACACCAGGAACGCCATCGACAACGAATCGGCCAGCTCGGCGTGTTCGGCCGGTCCCGGCGCCCCGGCCGAGGTGACGACCGGTTCGGGCAGCCAGTCCCCCACGTACGTCTCCCGCCGTACCCGCGCCGAGCGCAGGTGGTTGATGCCCAGGCGCGTCACCGCCGTCGTCAGGTACGCCTTCGGCTCGACGATCGTCGTACCCGCCTGACAGGCGCGCGTCAGGCCCAGGAACGCGTCCTGGACGATGTCCTCGGCGTCGCCCACGGAGCCGGTCATCCCGTAGGCGATGGAGAACAGCAGCGGCCGGTACCCGACCGCGCCCGTCTCGTCCACCGCTCCACTCACGGAACGCCTCCCGCCCGGCTCATCGCCGCTCATGTCCATGCCTTCCCGTCGGGGACCCCTCCGTACGACGTCCGCAGGGTAGTCGCACCCGATGATCGGCACCGAAGCCCGCCGTGTGTTGGTCACTCCCTCCAGGACAAGACACCCGGCCCGGCTGTGACACGGTGTGAGCGGCCTCACAGTCGGCCGCACACCCGGACACACCCGGGCACACACTCGGCCGCGGTATGGCGCACGTCTCATCCGTGCCCCGCCCCAACCGCCCTCGCCGCCCGACACGACCCCGGGGCGGATGTGGAAACATCTCATCGTCGGAGCCCGCTTCCCCGCCCGGTAAGGAACCACGCCATGACTGCCTCGCGCGCCTTCCCCCTGGAGCCCACCCCGATCCACGTGGCCGACGAGGTTCTCGACGATCTGCGCGCCCGTCTCGCGCTGACCCGTGCGCCGCTGGACGAGGGGAACGAGGACTGGTCCTACGGCGTCCCGGACGGCTATCTGCGCGAGTTGGTCGCCCACTGGCGAAATGGCTACGACTGGCGCAAGGCCGAGGCCGCCATCAACGCCCACGAGCACTACCGGGTGAGCGTCGCCGGTGTCCCGGTGCACTTCATGCGCAAGCCCGGCCGCGGCCCCCGTCCGATCCCGTTGATCCTCACCCACGGCTGGCCGTGGACGTTCTGGCACTGGTCGAAGGTGATCGGCCCGCTCGCCGACCCGGCCGTGTTCGGCGGCGACCCCGCCGACGCGTTCGACGTCATCGTGCCGTCGCTGCCCGGCTTCGGTTTCCCCGGCCCGCTCACCGGTTTCCCCGACGTCAACTTCTGGAAGGTCTCCGACCTCTGGCACACCCTGATGACGGAAACCCTGGGATACGAGAAGTACGCCGCCGGGGGCTGCGACATCGGCGGGCTCGTCTCCAGCCAACTGGGCCACAAGTACGCCGACCGGCTGTACGGCATCCACATCGGCTCGGGGCTGCCACTCGACTTCTTCACCGGCCCCCGCGCCTGGGACTTCGCCCGGAACCGGCCCCTCACCGACGACCAGCCCGCCGAAGTCCGCGCCCGCATCGTCGAGATGGACCACCGCTGGGCGACCCACCTCGCCGTGCACATGCTCGACGGCGCCACGCTGGCCCACGGACTGAGCGACTCGCCCGCCGGACTGCTCGCCTGGCTGCTGGAGCGCTGGAACGCCTGGAGCGACAACGGCAGCGACGTCGAGTCGGTCTTCACCAAGGACGACCTGCTCACCCACGCCACGATCTACTGGGTGAACAACTCCATCGCCACGTCGATGCGTTACTACGCCAACGCCAACCGCCACCCGTGGACCCCCGCCCACGACCGCACCCCGGTCGTACCGGCCCCGGTCGGCGTCACCCTCGTCACGTACGAGAACCCGCCCGGCATCCACACCGCCGACGAGCGGGTCCGGGCGTTCGAAACCGGCCCGCAGGCCGCGTGGTTCAACCACGTCAACGTCAACGCCCACGACCACGGCGGCCACTTCATCCCCTGGGAGAACCCCGACGCCTGGGTGGACGACCTGCGCCGCACCTTCCGTGGCCGCAGGCCCTGAAGCGGCGGGCCCGGCCCCCGGTCGCGGCGCCTCGGCGGTGCCGTCACCCGCGCCCGGGGATGCGGGACACCTCCGGTGAGGGTGCGGCCGGGCGGGCCAGGGTTCCCGCGAAGACCGCCGCCTGGACCCGGCGTTCGAAGCCGAGTTTGTGCAGCATCGTGGAGACGTAGTTCTTGACGGTCTTCTCCGCGAGATGCATACGCTCGGCGATCTGGCGGTTCGTCAAGCCCTCGGCGACCAGGTCGAAGGTGCGCCGTTCCTGCTCGGAGAGAGTGGCGACGAGCGAGTCCTCGCGGTTTCCGGTACGCACACGTTCCAGGACCTTCGCGGTGGCGGCCGGATCCAGCAGCGAACGCCCGGCCGCGATCTCCCGGACGGCGCGCACCAGATCGTTGCCCCGGATCTGCTTGAGGACGTAGCCCGCGGCACCGGCCATGATGGCGGAGAACAGCGCGTCCTCGTCGTCGTACGAGGTCAGGATCAACGCGTTGATCTCCGGGAACGACGAACGCACCGCGCGACACACGTCGATCCCGCTGCCGTCCGGCAACCGGCCGTCCAGGATGGCGACATGCGGGCGCAGCGCCGGTATCCGGCGGGTCGCCTCCGCCGCCGACGCCGACTCGCCGACCACCTCGATGTCGCCCTCTGCGCCGAGCAGATCGGCCAGGCCGCGGCGGACGATCTCGTGGTCGTCCAGGAGGAACACCCGGATCGTCTCGCCCGGTTGCCCGGTCACCGGCATCGGCGCGGAAGTTCGCGTGGCACCGGTGTCGCGGGGCAGGCGCGCCCCGGCGACGACTTCGGCGGTGGACCCGGCTTCCATGGTGTGTGCTCCCCGACAGTGACGGACACGCGCCACCCGGTCGGGTCGGCGTCGTGCTCATTCTGCGCGGGGCGAACCGCGCTCGACAGGGCCGGAGGTCCCGAACCCACCAGGGCCGAGAGACCTTGATCGGCGGCCGCGAGCGGCGGGCGCGGCCGGCGAGAGCAACGACCCGGGCCGAACGGCCCTGGGAACCGGGTACCGCGGCCCTGCCGGGCCGTCCGGATCGACGCCATGCTCGACGGGTCCGGCCGAGGACGCCGATCCCGATGCCGTCGGCGACTTTCACCTACGGGCAGGGGGGTACGCAAGGGTGCACGGGAAGAGCGACGACACCGTGCCCCGGCGGCCATTGCGACGAGAACTCCCGGACGAGCGCCGGGACTTCGGCCGACAGACCACGTCACCAATCTTACGGGTGCAGACACCTGCCCCACCCGACTCGGGAGCAGTCCATGAACCACAACCCCTCGTCCGTCCCCACCCCCGAGCGCAACGGCGCGCCCCTGCGCGATCACGTGGTCGTCGGCGTCGACGGCTCCGGGCTCGCTGACCTCGCCGTCGAACAGGCCGCCGACGAAGCGGCCTTCCGAGGTGTGCCGCTGGAGGTGTTGCACGTCGTCGACCGGGCGCCGGACCGCGAGGAGGACCAGTCGGCGGCGGAACTGCGGGAGGAAGCGGAATCCCTGGTCCGAACGGCCGCCGAGCGGGCCCGGCTGCGCCATCCGGACCTGGCGATCGTCACCACGGTCGCACTCGCCCGCATCGTGCCGACCCTGGAGCAGGCCACCGATCGCGCGGCGCTCGTCGTCCTGGGCAGTCGCGGACTGGGCGGTTTCGTGGGCCTGTTGCTGGGTTCGGTGTCGTTGTCCGTCGCCGCCGCCGCGCGCTGCCCGATCCTGGTGGTCCGCGCACCGCACGCGAACGTCCCGCTGGACGCGCCCGGCACGGTCGTCGTGGGGGTGTCCGGCATCGACTGCGCCCCCGCCGTCGAGGCGGCGTTCGCCGCGGCCCAGGCGCGCGGCGTGGCACTGCGCGCGGTACACGCGTGGGCACCCCCGGTGTCGCCCGCCGCGCCCTACGCGGCCCCGTTGTGGGTCGGCGACGACGGCCGCAAGAACGCCGAGGCCACCCTCGCCGCGGCCCTCGAACCCGTCATGAACCGCTATCGCCAGGTGCCGCTGACCGAGCAGATCGTCTGCGACATCCCCACCCACGCGCTGCTCGCCGCCGGCGACGAGGCCGAGCTGGTCGTCCTGGCCGCCCACCGCCGCCACGGCCGCTTCGGGCCCAACCTCGGACGCGTCACCCACACGCTGCTGCACCACTCCAAGGCACCGGTGCTGCTGGTCCCGATCGCCTGACCGGATCCCGTCGCCTGCCGGGCCGAGAGGACGCGGCGGCCACTTCCTCGACCCGGTTTGACACGATGGTCCGGAGAAAACGTTTTCGACGGATCATCGATGGTGGGGAGAGGTTGTGGCGTCGGATCAGCGACCGGCATTGCCGCGGATGCGTCTGGACGAGTTGTTGGACGAGCTCCAGGCGCACGTGGAGGTGGTGCGTTCGGCCCGGGATCGGGTCAACGGGCTGCTGGAGGCGGTGCTGTCGGTGGGCAGCGATCTGGACCTGGAGACCGTGCTGCGCCGCATCGTCGAATCGGCGGTGTCGCTGGTCGACGCCGAATACGGCGCCCTCGGCGTCATCGGCGACGAGGAACGCCTGGCCCGATTCCTACCCGTGGGCATGGACCCCGCCACCATCCTGCGCATCGGCCCCTTCCCCACCGGACGCGGCATCCTCGGCCTGATCATCCGCGACCCCCACCCCCTGCGCCTGCACGACCTCACCCAACACCCCGACTCGTTCGGCTTCCCGCCCGGCCACCCGCCCATGAACACCTTCGTCGGCGTGCCCATCCGCATCCGCGACACCGTCTTCGGCAACCTCTACCTCACCGAGAAACACGGCGGCGCCGACTTCGACGAGGACGACGAGGCCGTCCTGCGCACCCTCGCCGCCGCCGCAGGCGTGGCCATCGACAACGCCCGCCTGTACGACGACGTCCGCCGCCGCGAACGATGGCTCACCGCCAGCTCCGACCTCACCCGCAGCCTCCTGTCCGGCCAACCCCCCGCCGACGTGCTCCGCTCCTTCACCGCCACCATCCGCGAGATGGCCGACGCCGACCTCGTCACCCTCGCCGTCCCCGTACCCGGCAGCGACGACCTGGTCGTCGCTGCCGCCTCCGGACCCCTCGCCGACGGCATCCACGGCCTCGTCCTGGCCGGCGAAAGCACCCTGATGGGCAAGGTCTTCGCCTCCGGCGAGACCATCGTCACCCACCACCTCAGCCACGACCCCCGCGCCGTCGTCGCCGGCGCGGTGGGCCCCGACCTGGGCTCCGCGTTCCTGCTCCCCCTCGGCACCCCCGACAGCATCCGCGGCGTGCTCCAGGTCGCCAACCGAGCCGAACGCCCCCCACTGCCCGACGCGGTGGTGCGCATGGTCACCGGCTTCGCCGACCACGCCGCACTCGCCCTGGAAATCGCCGAACGACGCCGCGACGCCGAACTGCTCACCGTGCTCCAGGACCGCGACCGCATCGCCCGCGACCTCCACGACCTCGCCATCCAACGACTCTTCGCCACCGGCATGACCCTCCAAAGCGCCACCCGCTTCATCGACCACCCCGAAGCCCTCGAACGCGTCGAAACCGCCGTGGACGCCCTCGACGACACCATCAAGGTCATCCGATCCACGATCTTCTCCCTCAAGACCCGCAACCGCGACACCGACACCGCACTACGCTCACGCTGCCTGCGCGAAGTCGACGCCGCCACCGAAACCCTCGGCTACGCCCCCACCCTGCGCGTCGACGGCCTCCTGGACACCACCGTCCCCGAAACCATCGCCGTCCACCTGATCGCGGTCCTGCGCGAAGCACTCGCCAACACCGCCCGCCACGCACACGCAACCCGCGCCGAAGTACACGTCGAAACCGACGGAACCGAAGTATGGGTACGCATCCGCGACAACGGCATCGGCCCACCACCCACCCCGACCCGCAACAGCGGCCTGGGCAACATGCGCGAACGCGCCGAAACCCTCGGCGGAACCTGCACATTCACCCCGGCACCCGACGGCGGCGCACTCCTGGAATGGCGCGTACCCCTGCCCTGACGGCCTCGCGGGGCCGTTGGGCTCCGCGGCACGCGGCACGTGGTACTGCGGCGCTCGACAGCGCGGGCTCAGGGCCGTTCGGCCCTGTGCCACACCCGCGCCCGGTTCGAAAGTTGAGCCATGAGCAAGCCCTCACCCACGAGCCACTCCCTCGGCCGCCGAGAAACCCTCCGCCTGATGGCAAGCGAACCGATGGGACGCGTCATCGTCAGCGAGGGCGCCCTCCCGGCCGTCCACGTGGTGCCGTTCGCCCTGGACCGGGAATGCGTGGTGTTCCGCACCCCGCCCGACTCCCCCCTCGCCAAGGCCGCCCTCGGCACGGTGGTCGCATTCCAAACCGACCACATCGACCCCACCGCACACACCGGCTGGACCGGCACCATCACCGGCCACGCCTCCCGAATCGAAGACCCCACCACACTCACCCGCCTCAACCACCTACTCCCCACCCCCCACGACCCCCACCAGACATGGTTCCGAATCACCTCCGAACTCGTCACCGGCCACACCCTCCACCCCCACCCCGAAGCCGCCCATAGAAGGCTTCCACCGTGACCACCACCAACAGCCCCCGACGAACCGTCCGCCCCCCACGTCTCCACCCCGGCGATCGGGTACGCATCGTCTCCCCCGCCAGTCCACCCACCCGCGACGGCGTCGCGTACGGCGTCGAGTTGCTGACGTCATGGGGGTTGCGGGTCGAGGTGGGTGAACACGCCTTCGACCGATGGGGGTACATGGCCGGCAGGGACCGGGACCGCATCGCCGACCTGAACGCGGCCTTCCGGGATCCCGGAGTCCGCGCCGTGCTCGCGAGCCGAGGCGGCAAGGGCGCCTACCGCATCGTCGACGACCTCGACCTCGACGCGCTGCGCCGTGACCCGAAGCCCCTCGTCGGCTTCAGCGACATCACCCACCTCCACCTGGCCCTGTGGGCCCACTGCGGACTCGCCTCCCTGCACGGCCCGTTCCCGGACGGCAGCCGAGACCGGTGCGGCCCCGCCTCGGCCACCGCGCTGCATCGCGCGCTGACCACCACCACGCCGGTCGTCCTGCACCGGGAGCCCACCGAGGTCACCGCCCCGATCACCTTCGGGGGCACCGCGGTCGGCGTCCTGGTCGGCGGAAATCTCGACGCGATCCGCACCGAGGCCGGAGCCGGGCTGCCCGCGCTCGGCGGAACCATCCTCTTCCTCGAACACCAACGAGGCACGGGACTGGGGGAGGTCGATCGTGCACTCACCCAACTCGCCCGCAGCGGCGCCCTGGACGGTCTGCGCGGCGTGGTGCTCGGGCAATTCCTCGGCTTCGAGCGGGACGCCGAGGACCCGACCCTGGGCGGTTGGGGCATCGTGGACGTCCTGCGTGACCGACTGGGCCGGCTGGGCATTCCCGTCCTCGGCGGCATCCCCGCCGGGCACGGCCCCCACCCACCGACGATTCCGCTCGGCACCGAGGCAGCCCTCGACACCGCCGCCGGAACCCTCACGATCCAGGCGGCCGTGGTCTGAGCCCACGCTCGGCTCGAACTGCTCCGAGTGCGGCAAATGCGGTGAGTGCGGGGGCTGCCGCGAGCGCAAAACGCCTGTGCCGCCGGGGGTTCGGGATTCCCCGGGTCGGCGCGCCTACACTCCCCGCATGGCAGGACACGCGACTACGACGGCACTGTCCGATGTGCGCTTCGTGGGGCTTCGCTTCCGGCTGGTGACCCGGGGTGTGCAGCGCCCGGCGCCGGTGGAGGTGGCCGCCCTCGCGCACCACGGGATCGGGGACCTCGTCTCCTGGCGGGCGCACGCGGTGATCGAACCGCCCGAGCCCGGGAGCCCTCCCCCCGCGCCGATCACGGCCCCCGTCCCGCCGGCCGAGCCCGGATCCGTGGCCGAGGCGCTGGCCGCGATCGACCGGCGGATCTCGGGCGACCACCCGCACGCGCTGATCGCGGTCCCGCCGTTCGCCGAGACGACGATCATCCGCGAACAACGCGCGTACTGCCCGGCCCTGGCGTCCTGCGTCGTGCTGGACCTGATGACCCTGGCCGCCATCGTCCGACCCACCGCCACGCCGCAGTCCCTGGACGGCCGCCTGCGCGCCATCGGCCTCCAGCCGCCGCAGGACCGCGCGGCCACCTGGGACGCCTACGCCGTGACCCACCTGTTCCACACCCTCGTCGGCGAGGGCATCGCCGGCCGCCGCTGGTCCACCCTGGAGGACCTCGCCCGAACCGCGGGCACGTACCCGCCGCCGATCGAACCGGAGTTCCTCCCCCCGAGCGACGTACAGGAGTCCCTGTTCGACTGAATGCCGGCCGCCTGCTTCACCGAACGTGATGCCGCCGGTGATCAGTCGGGGCGCAGGTCGCCCGCGGCGTAACGTTTGGAAATCCTGGCGCCCGTGTCGGTGCGGAGGAGGAAGTACCAGGTGCGGTCGCGATAGTGCCAGAGTTTGTGCCGGATCGAACCGCTGTGGGGTGTGCGGTTGCGATCGTCGACCACGACGCGGACGCGGTCGCCCTCGTGGTAGGCGGGTTTGGGGATGTCCACGATTCCGGATTCCAGGACCAATGCACGTGCCTGGTCGGTGAGTTGATCGGCTTCGAGCGCGGCACGCAGCGCCGAGGCGGCGGCCGAGAGGTCGTGACGGGTGCCGAACGGGGTCAGTTCGTGCAGATCGAACCGCCGGTCCGGCTCGGCTCGCAGGCGAGCGATCGCATGGCGGTACATCGGCACCTCCGTCCAACCGCCGGGCGGGAGTTCTCGGTGCACCTCGCCCGATGCA
The DNA here is from genome assembly GCF_042754105.1 of Embleya sp. NPDC059237. Lineage (NCBI taxonomy): Bacteria > Bacillati > Actinomycetota > Actinomycetes > Kitasatosporales > Streptomycetaceae > Embleya > Embleya sp. NPDC059237. The sequence continues at coordinate 434,104 of NZ_JBHZAE010000006.1, forward strand.
CCCATCGCGGACAGGATGTCCTCGGACACCAGCGGGTGCCGGACATAGGCCTCCACGACGGCCAGGCGCAGTTCCACGTCGGCAACGGCCCGGCACAGCAAGACCAGGTCACCCGGCCTGGTGATCAGGTTGACGAAGGTCTGGTCGACGAACCGCCGGGCGTCGCGGTGCTGTTCGCCGCGCCCGAAGACGAGTCGCGCGGCGTCGGCGAACACCGCGGCGAAGACGTCCTCGTGTGCCCACAACCGGGTGGCGTGCAGCCGATCCGCGAGCAAACGGTAGCGCTGGTAAGCGGATATCGACATCAACTCGTGGACCGGCATGTGGTCGTCGATGTGCATCCGCCCGCTTCCGTCGTCCCTCGCCTCGCCCGTGTGCCGTGTGTGCCGTGTGTGCCGGATCGGCGCCGACAGTCTAGCCGGCGCCGATCCGTGGTCGATCCGTGGTCGATCCTCACCGGGACCGACGGCCACGCCCCCGCTCCGTACCCGCGCGGGTCCAGGAGGCCCGGTGCGGTGACCGGGAGGGTGCCGAGCCGACGACGATCACGCCGGTCGCTTCCCCGATCGTGTGGGTACAGCGTTCGCTCGCGCCCAGGCATCGCGGGCACGACATGGCGCGCCGACGTCGCCCGTCGCCGGCACCGTCCCCCGCCTCGCCACCCGGCGTGTTCTTCGCCGCCCCGGTCGTCGTACGCATGTTCGCTCCCATTCGGTGAGGCCGATCGCCCACACCAGAAAAACCGCCCTCACCGCATCACGCATACGCACGACCGGACCGCGTCGGCCCCACAGGGCACACGTCCCGGGGAAATCCCCGCTCCGACCCACGCACCCGTGCGGGTGAACGGCCCGGTCGCGACCGATCCATATCGCGCCGGGCAAAAGCGTTTGTCGGGTGTTGTGGTGCGCACTACCGTGCCGGTGTGGATCTCTTCTCACGCTCGTGGACGGCGTTGCGCGCGGCGGTTGCCGGGCTTTCGGACGAGGACTTCGCCCGGCCGTCGGGGTGTACCGGCTGGCTGGTGCAGGACCTGGTGTGCCACCTGGTCATCGACGCGCAGGACGTCCTGATCACACTCGTGACGCCCGCCGACACGGAGCCGACGCGCGATGCGGTGACGTATTGGGAGGTCGCCGAGACGCCGCCGACCGGTGACGATCCGCTCGATGCGCTGACGGTTCGGCTGGCCGCCGCGTACCAGGATCCCGGGTTGCTCAAGTTCCACCTCGACGACGTCGGCTCGGCCGCCGGGCGTGCGGCCGAACTGGCCGATCCCAAGCTGCGGGTCGGTACGCGGGACCAGGTGCTCACCGTGGCCGACTACCTGTCCGTGTACGTCCTGGAGTGGACCCTGCACCACCTCGACCTGATCGCACACCTCCCGGACGCGGCGGCCCCGCCCGCCGAGGGGTTGGCCCGAACTCGCGAGCTGCTGGAGCGGATCGCCGGGGCCTCCTTCCCGGCGTCGTGGTCGGACCGGGACGCGCTCCTGGTCGGTACCGGGCGGCGGGCGGCGACGGATGGGGAGCGGGCCGAACTGGGTGATCTCGCGGCGCGGCTGCCGCTTTTCCTCGGCTGACGGTTCGGGGCGGGGCTCGCGGGGTGCGCCGGGGGCGCTGTTAGGGTCCGTCGATGACAAGAATCGTGCCCTACACCGGTGCCGAGAAGGAGAGTCTGCTCGCCAGTCTCGATCGGCATCGCGATGCGGTCCTGTGGAAGCTCGACGGTCTCGACGACGACGCGCTGCGGCGGCCGATGACGCCCTCGGGGACCAATCTGCTGTCCCTGGTCAAGCACTTGGCGGCGGTCGAGTACGGGTGGTTCTGTACGACTTTCGGGCGCGAGAGCGAACCGCTGTGGTTCGACCCGGAAGACGACATGACCGTGCTGCCCAGCGAGTCCACGGCCGACCTCGTCGCCTTCTACGGCCGTGCGCGTGTCGCCGCCGACCGGGTCGTCGACGAACTCGGCCTGGACGACGTCGGCACGTCCTGGAACGGCAATACGGTGTCCCTGCGCTGGGTCCTGATCCACATGATCGAGGACACGGCGCGGCACGCCGGCCACATGGACATCGTGCGCGAACTCCTCGACGGGGCGACCGGCGACCACCCGCGTCCCTGATTCCGCCCGCCGCGACTCGGCCCCGGTGCGGCGTGGAGGCTACTTCCGGGGGAGCATGGGCTTCGCCGGGCCATGCCGCCCACGGAGCACGCGAGGAGCCTTCTCCCGTCGGATGCGGGCGCCGGGGGGCGCGGGCGAGAGTTGTTCTCGTCAGGGCGGCTGCGTGGGGCGGAGGCGTCCGCCCCACCCGGTGCACCGCCGCGTCCGGGCCGGGTCGTGTACCGGCGCTTTCGACCACCGACGGGGAACTGCTGTGGAGCACCGACCAACCGAGAACGGCACCGACGACGAAGCCGGGCCCGAAGTCCGCACCGATGGCGGCACCGTTGGGGCGGAGGGTGGCGGTCGGGGCGACGAGGCCGGCTCGGCCGCCGAGGCCCGGCCGGGCGGGGCCGACTCGACCGCGACGGTGACCGAGGCGGGTGCCGGTGTCGGCGTCTCCACGGCCGACCCGACCTCGGACGCCGACCATCCGGCCACGGACCCGCCGTCCGGCGGAACCCCGCCGCCCCGGACGCGGTCGCGGCTTCGCCGTTGGGGGCGGCGGATCGCGTTGACCTGCGTGGTGACGCTGGTCGCCGTGACGCTCGCGTCGTTCACGTACAACGCGTTCACCGACGACCGGGCCGACCCACCCGAGGGGCTGACCTATGTACAGGCGGCCGACATCCGTACGCGCTACCAGACGTGGGGCACGTCCGGGTCGCCCGTCGTCCTCGTGCACGGTGCCTTCGAGTCCGTCGACACGTGGTCGCGGCTGGCTCCGCTGCTGGCCCGCGACCACCGGGTCTACGCGCTCGACCTGACCGGATACGGCTACAGCCAGCGGCGCGGCCCGTACACGGTCGACCACCTCACCCGGCAACTCCTGGGCTTCCTGGACGCGATGCACCTGGGTGGTCCGGGTGAACGGCCGCTGCTGGTGGGCCACTCCAGCGGGGCCGCGATGGTCGCGGAGGCGGCCCTGCGCGCGCCCGAGCGGGTCGGGGGGATGATGCTCCTCGACGGCGACGCGCTCGACACCGGCGCCGGTCCGCCGTCCGCGCTCAAGTACGTGCTGATCGACCCGTTCCGCACCAGTCTGCTGCGGATCGGGCTCGGGACGGACCGGCTGATCCGGAAGGTGTACGGCTCGCAGTGCGGACCGCAGTGCCCTCGGCTCGACGGCGCGGGGGTCGACCAGTGGCGGCGGCCCTTCCAGGTGGCGGGCGCCGAGGGCGCGCTGTGGAGCATGCTCGGCGAGGGCGTGTTGGGTATATCCGCCGAACGCCTGCAGCGGCTGCGCGACGTGCCCATGCCCAAGTCGGTGGTCTTCGGCGCGAACGACGACGTGTTCGATCACAAGACCCCCGCCGAAACCGCCGACCGCATAGGCGCCCCGCCGCCCACGCTCATCCCCGAGTCCCGCCACCTCCCCATGATCTCCGCCCCGGAAGCGGTAGCCACCGCGATCGACGCGGTCCCGACCCGGCAATAGCCGGCAACCGACGGCCGGGCCCTGCTCGGCTCGCGCCCGGTGCCGACCCGCGCCCCGGGAGAATCACCCGATCGAGGCCGTCGTAGGGGCAACGGTCGTGCTCAAACGCGACATCATCGACACCATGCCCGGCCGGCCGACGGCCGGGATCAATGGCTCGCACGTGTTGTCGATCGCCCCGACGCCTCGATCGTGACCGGCTTCGCACCCGCACGCGGTCCGGCGCGACAGCGCCCCGACGGCCGTCCACCCGCCGACCGGAACATCGAAGCGGAACACCGACCCGGAACCCAAGGACGACATGACCGGCACCACCACGCCCACCCTCACATCCGACGCGCTCCCGGACGTCACCGCGCCGTCGGAGCCCGCCGCCGGCGCCGGCCGGGGCCTCGCCCGCCGGACCCGCCTCCTCGACCACCTCGCCATCACCCTCCCGGTGCTGATCCTGGCCGGCATGGGGTGGCACCGGCGGTGGATCACCGACGACGGGTTGATCTACGTACGCGCGGCCCGGCAGATCCTCGCCGGCAACGGGCCGGTGTACAGCCCCGGCGAGCGCGTGGAGACGTCGACCGGCACGTTGTGGCAGTGGCTGTTGGTGCTGCTCGACGCGTTCGTCCCGGGCGATCCGACCCGCGTCGCCGTCTACGCGGGCCTGGTCCTGTCGGTCGCCGGGTTGTGGCTCGCCCTGTCGGGCACCCGTCGGCTGCTGCGCGCGGAGACCGGCCGGGTCCTCGTCCCCGCCGGCGCCCTCGTCCTGGTCGCGCTGCCTCCGGTCTGGGACTTCGCCACGTCGGGGCTCGAAACCGGCCTGCTCGTCGCCTGGATCGGCCTGTCGTGGTGGTTGCTGGTCGGAGGCGATCCCCGGGCGTGGTCGACTCGGTATCGCCTCGGCGTCGCGGCGGTGTTCGGGCTCGGTTTCCTGATCCGCCCCGAACTGGCCGCGACCGCACTGGTGTTCCTGATCGCCCTGATCCTGGTGTCCGGATCGGGACGGCGTGCCGTCGTGGCGATGTTCCTGGCCGCCGGCGCACTCCCCCTGGCGTACCAGGTTTTCCGCATGGGCTTCTACGGCCTGCCCTATCCGATGCCCGCCGTCGCGAAGAGCGCGACGCGCCTGTACTGGGGGCGCGGTTGGGACTATCTCCTCGACGTCGACCGGCCCTACCGCCTGTGGATGCCTACCCTCCTGATCCTGGCCGTCGTGGCGCTGCTCCTGCTCCGCCGCCGCCCGCGCGAGCGACGCACGTCGATCGTCGGTGCCGCGCCGGTCGTGGCCGCGCTCGTCCAGGCGCTGTATGTCGTGGGCGTCGGCGGCGACTTCATGCACGGTCGTATGTGGGTGCCGGTGCTGGTGCTGATCCTGCTGCCGGCCCTGCTCGTGCCCGTGGACCGTCGCGCGGCGGCCGTTCTCGTGCTGGTGCCGGTCTGGGCCGTCTGGTGCGGCGTCTCGTTGCGGTCCGGTCTGACCACCACCGACGGGCCGCGTCCGGGGGTGTACCAGACCTGGAACGAGCGCATGGTGTACGTGAATTGGACCAGGACCACCAACCCCACCACGTCGTACGCACACAGCGAGACTCTCCCCGGGCTGCGCGCGGAGTTGTTCCGCATGGATGCCCAGGGCCGGCATCTTCTGGTGCTGGACGGCAACCACCTCTCCGCGGCCGGCGGCGTGCCGCCGTTGCCGCTGCGACCCGAAGTGCGGGCCGCCGAGGGCCTGGTGATGGGGCGCCTGGGCGTCGGCGGCGTGGTCACCCCGCTGAGCGGGATCGTGGTGGACGTGTGGGGGCTGAGCAATACAGTCGGCGCGCACATCGAGCGCACCCAGCACGTCGCCGCCGGCCACGAGAAGCTGCTTCCCCTGGCCTGGAACGTCGCCCTCTACGTCGACCCGGCCGCCTGGTCGCAGATCCCGCCGAACGCGGCATCCCCGGAGGACATCCGCGCCGCCCGGGCCGCTTTGGACTGCGGCGACCTGAAGGAGTTGGTGCGCTCCACGACGGAGCCGATGACACCGGGCCGATTCCTGCGCAACCTCACCGGCTCCTTCGACCGCGCCCGGCTGACCATCCCGGCCGACCCGAAGGCGGCGGAACGCAAGTTCTGCCGCCGCTGACCCGGCCCGGCCGGCGCCGAGACACCACCGCGCGGGGGTGTGGTTCTCCGCAGGTGGACCCGGCGCTCGGCCCCATGTCGCGGCCGAGGGCGTGCGCGGCGTGTACGGGCGGATGCACGCCCCGGATACCGTGGCGCTGCACGGTCGGGGCGCACCGCTGCGTGCGCGCGGCAGCCTCGTCGCGGACCGGCCGGCCGGCGCCGCGCCTGGATCGCGGCCGCGCCGACCGGCCCGGCGGAGGCGGTCGTGGCGGCGAAGCGCCCGCGGGCCCACGGGATCGGCCTCGGCGACCGGACCCCGCGACGGGGAGGCCGCCGCACGCGGGGACGCCGCCGGGGCCTCGTTGGACCTGGTCACCTACATCCTGCTCGACTTCGCCGGGATCTCGGTCCTGGCCATCCTGCGCTATCTGGGCTCCTGACCCCGCCACGAGCGTCGACGGGCCGAGGGCATCCGGAAAGCCACGGGCCGCGCCCGCCCGTTGACGCCCGGCGGGAGCCGCGTGACGATGGGTCCGGCCGCGGGCGGGTGGCGGCCTCGGCGGACGTGGATCCGGCATGGTGAGGACGACGCGTGGCGCACACCGACCGTACGCGACACGAACTGACCGCGCTGGCCCGGGATCGGCTCGCCTCGGGCGGCGTCGTCCTGCACGGCCCGGTCGGGATCGGCAAGTCCCATGTGCTGCGCGCGTTGCTCGCCGGTGAACGGGGCGCACCGCTTTTGCGGACCGAACCGGCGCCGGCGGAGCGGGAGTTGGCCTTCTCCACGCTCGCCGACCTGCTCGATCCGGTCACCGACGAGGTGTTGCGCGCACTGCCCGCGCCGCAACGCTCGGCGCTGCGGGTCGTGTTGTGCCGTGAGCCGGCCGAACCGGGCGGACCGGATCCGTTGGCGCTGCGTCTGGGTACGCTCGCGGTGTTGCGCGCGTTGTCGGCGTCCACTCCGGCGATGGTGGCGATCGACGGTGCGCAGTGGGTGGATCCGGCCAGCGCCGAGGTGCTGACGTTCGTCGCCCGGCGCCTGGATCCCGCGCGGGTGCGCGTGGTCGTCGCCGAGACCACGGATCCGCCGGCCGGGCCGATCCACGGCGGCCGGTTCTGTCCCGGCGACCTGCTCGAACTCGAACTCCCGCCACTGGGCTTGGCGGAGACCCGCGATCTCCTCGACCGAACGGATCGAACCGACCGGATCGACCGGATCGATCCGATCGATCGGATCAACCGAACCGCCGGTTCCATCGGGGCTCTCGGAGCCATCGGTGCCCTCGGAACCGGCGGGCCCTGCGGCGTCCTCGGCGCCGACCCGACCCCGCCCGGCCCCGACGATCCGACGGACGAACGCCCCCTGCCCCACTGGCTCAGCCGGCAGGTGCATCGGGCCGGCGCGGGCAATCCGATGTATGCCCTCGAACTCGCCCGCGCGCTGCGTCGGTTGGACCGGTTCCCGGCCCGCGACCAACCGTTGCCCGTGCCCGATCGGCTGCGCCGGCTGCTCACCACCCGCCTGGAGGGTTGGTCCACCGACGCCCGCTGGTTGTTGCTGCTCGCCGGGGCCGCCGCCCGTCCCACCGTCTCGACGCTGCGCGCGGCGGCCGGTTTCATGCACGCCGCACACGACGCGCCGATCCACACGGCGGACCCGAGCGGCGACGATCTGGTCCGGCGCACCGTCGCCGACGCGACCGCGGCGGGCGTCCTCGACGTGGGCGAGGACGGTGATCGACTGCGGTTCGTGCACCCGCTGTTCGCCGCCGCGCTGTACGACGGCGGCACCGCGGAGGAGCGCCGCGCCGCGCATGCCGCGCTCGCCGAGGTGTGCGGCGAGCCGATCGAACGGGCCCGCCATCTGGCCCTGGCCCTGCCCGGCCCGGACGAACGGGTGGCCGGCACGCTGATGGCCGCCGCCGAACAGGCCCGCCGCCGGGGCATGCCCGACGAGGCCGCCGCACTGGCCCGCCTCGCCGTGGCGCGTACCCCGGACGAACACGCCGACCGCAGATGCGAACGCAGCCTCGACGGCGCCGGGCACGCCTACGCCGCCACCGACTACGAGCTGTGTCGCGAACTGGCCGGTCACGTCTTCGCTCTCGGCCCCACCCCCGCGCAACGCGTCCGGGCCTGCATCCTGATCATCAATGCGGCCAATCAGGCGCTGCACGACCTGGACGAGGTCTTCGCGGAGGCGTTCGCCCAGGTCGGCGACGACACGTGCGGGCGGGCCCGGTTGCACTATCTGCGCGCGTGCAAGGCGCACATCAGCGACGGCGACTCGGCGATCGCCTGGACCGAGGCGGCGCGCGCCGCGACGCTCGCCCGGCGCGGCGGCGACCGCTCCACCGAGCAGGTCGCACTCGCCCTCCAGGCGTTCGTGGGCACCCTCCAGGGCCGGCCGAACGCACGCGAACCGCTGACCCGGGCGTTGGCCCGGCCGCAGGACGCCGGACCGACCGGCAGCCACAACGGCCCTCGCGGGGTCAAGGCACGATTGGACTTCTTCGCCGACCGGCTCGTCGACGCCGCGACCGAACTCGACCGCATGTTGCGCCGGGCGAAGGAGTCCGACGACGCGGAGGAGAAGGTGTTCCTGCTTTGCGCCAAGGTCGACGTGGACGTCCGGGCAGGGCGGTGCGCCCAGGCATTGTCGGCCGGGCACGAGGCGTTGCGGGTGGCTCGCGAGATCGGCGCACAGCTCGGACCGGCCTACTATGCGGCGGCGGTGGCCGAGGCGGCCGGGGGTGATCCGGCCCGGGGCGCGGAACTGGCCCGCGAGGGCATACGCGTGGGTCGGTCCGAGCAGGATCAGGTGTATCTGCCGTTGGCACTGTGCATCCTGGGGCAGATCCAATATCGGCTGCGCGATCCGGTCGCGGCGGTGGGCTGCCTGAGTCGGGCCCGCACGATCGCCGGGCGGCGCGGCATCGTGGATCCGGCGGCGATCCCGTGGGGCGTGGATCTGGCCGAGGCGCTGGTGGCGGTGGGCGATCACGATCAGGCGCGCGCGGTGGTCGCCGAGGTCGGGGAGGCCGCGCAACGACTGGGCCGTGACGGGGTGTTCGCGTCGTTGTCCCGGGCCGACGCCCTGGTCCGGGGCGAGTCCGGCGACCTGGCCGGCGCGGCCGAGTGCCTGCGGACGACCGCCGAGCGGCATCGCGAACTGGGCCTGCCGATGGAGCACGGCCGCGACCTGTTGGCGCTCGGCGTCGTGGAGTTGCGCCGCCGGCATCCGGCCGCGGCGCTGGCCGCGTGGCGCGGCGCGGAGCTGGCGTTCGTACACACGGCGGCGCGTCCCTGGCTCGATCAGGTCCGTACCGAGTTGGAGCGGGTCACCTTCGCGGACGACCCGGCCGCGGGTCGTCCGGCCGCCGAGGCACGCTCACGGGCGTTGACGCCGGCGGAGCATCGGGTCGCGGAGATGGTCGGCGACGGCGCGACCAACCGCGAGATCGCCACCCGGCTGTTCCTGTCCGCCAAGACGGTCGAATCCACCCTGACCCGGGTGTACCGCAAGCTCGGGATCCGCTCGCGCGCCGAGCTGATCCGGCTCTCCCTGGGCGCGAACGGCCGGTCCCACCAGGCGGAATAGCCGCGCTTCGCGGTTGGTCGCGGCGCCGAGGGGGGCTCGGGGGAACCCCCTGCTTTGTGTCCGGGGGGTTCCGGAGCAGGCCGTGAAGGATCAGCGTTGCCGGTGTTCCCCCGCACGACCGGCGAGGGACTTCCTCCGCGTCCCGGACGACTCATCGCGCATGTCGTCCGGGGTGTCCGGCTCCGCGTGTCCCGTTCCGTCCGCGGTGCCCCCTCGCCGGTCGCGTCCCCCTCGATCTCCGTCCGGTGCCCCCTCGCCGGACGAGAAGGAGACACGATGATTCTGCGGAATCACGGTACGGTTCGCGGCGCCGCGAACCCGCCGGCCACGCCGTCGCGGCGCTGGAAGTCGGTCTGTGCCGGAGTGACCGCCGCGCTGTGTCTGGCCGTTCCGTTGGCCGGAAACGCGTCGGCGGCGCCGGCCAAGCCGTCCGTCGCCGCGCCCCTGAAGGTCGCATCGGGCGGTCCGCACGCCGCCTACGGAGCACGGCAGTTGGCCCTCACCGAACTGACCCAGGTGCAGAACCAGTGGTGCTGGGCAGCCACCGGGCTGTCCGTGGCCAGGTATCTCGGCCGCGGTCTGAACACCAGTCAGAACACCTTCTGCGACTACGCCCGCGGCCTGCCCACCAACTACCAGTGCCCGAACCAGCCCGGTGAGCTGAGCGACGTACAGCGGGCCTGGTCCCGCCTCGGCATGCGACCGGGACGGGTCACCGGGACGCTGGACCTCGGCACTGTGGCGTCCTCGATCGACGCCAACTCGCCGATCGTGGTGGGCATCTACTGGACCGCGGGCGGTGGGCACGCGAACGTCCTGTACGGCTACGACTCGGACAACGGAACGCTGATGTACTCCGACCCGTGGCCGTCCAGTCAGCGCTACGGCGAGATGGATTACAACTCGTACGTCAGCAACTACGAGTTCCAGTGGGCCGAGTCGCTGTACGGAGAGGCGTGAGTGTGATGACCGACATCTTCCGTTCCCGGCCCGACCACTCCCGCGCGCCCGCCCGGCGCGTCGGGGTGTTGGCCACCGTCGGTATCGGTGCGTTGCTGTTCCTCGCACCGACCGCGTCGGCCGCCGGTGACGCCGCCCTGACCGGTGGCGACTCGCCGACGGCCGCCGACCGGAACGCGGCGCAGCAGGCCCTGGTCTCCCCCGAGACCACGAACCGGCTGGCGACCTTCTTCGTCCACCTCGACCAGCGTGCGACCGCGCAAAACGGCGCGGTGGTCCAGTCGAAGGTCGCCCCCGAGGCCGCGGCGGCGCAGGCCCCGCAACTCGTGGGCGCCGCGGTTCCGGTGTACTCGCTCAACGCGGACTTCGTCCGTGGCGGCAACTCGTCGGCGCCGGTGGCCAATTTCGCCTATCTCGCCACCGAGGCCCGTTCGGCCGCCGGGGTCGAGGCGACGGTGTGGACGGTGCGCGACCGCGCCTCGGGCGCGTGGCGGGTCACCAACGTGCTGTCGGGTGCCGACGAGGTCGGCTACGCCCGCCAGGCAGGCGGCGACACGGTGTTCACCGAGCCGCAGATCGCGGCCTGGTACCGGGTGCACGAGGGTCGTGTCCTGCCGCTGAACCCGGCCGCGCAGCAGTCGGTCGGCCCGAACGGCGCCATCCTGGCCGACTATCGCAGGGTCGTACACGACCGGTACGCCGACAAGTTGCCTGGTTCGACGTACCAGCGCGACGGGAAACTGGGCGGTTTCGCGGCCACACCAAGTACGCCCGGCACCCATCACGGCGGATCCTCGGCGGCCGATATCGCGCTGCCGGCGAGTGCCGCCGGCGTGCTGGTCCTGGGCGTCGGCACCCTGGTGATTCGCCGCCGTCGGACGGCAACAACCTGATCCCGCACCTCGGTTCACATTCCGTGCGGCCGCCTCCCGACCGCCACGGACTCCAATCCCACCGCCCCGCGGGCCGAAGTCGCGGGGCGGTGGCCGTTTCGCCCGGTCGGGCGAACGGGTGGGCCGATGGGTCAGCGCGCGCCGACGGGTTCGGTCCGGGCGACCGGGATGGCCGCGATCAGGTCCTGGTTGGCGACGAGTGCGAGCAACTCGGCGCTGTTCAGGGCCGGTCCGTCGTGGATCGTGCCGAACTTGTCGCGGTTGCTCGACGCGACGACGTAGGTCAGGCCGGCGGGCGTGATCAGGGAGACCGAGACGCGGGTCTCCCTCCCCGAGCGCAGTTTGTCGGTGATCGCCTTCGAGCCGTCCGGCAGGACGCTGCGCTCACACTCGGAGTAGTCGGGTTGGATCATCCGGCCCGTCTTGTTGTCGAATTGCGGACCGAGTCGGCACAGGTTGTCCGGCTCGGCACCCGGGGTGGCGGGCCGGCCGCCGCCGAGGTCGATCGTGGTGACGGTGCCGTCCTGGCGGGTCAGTCGGAAGAACAACGTCTGGTCGCCCTCGTCCTGGTCCTCGGCGCTGACCACACCCGCGGGCAGGTGCGCGCGCAGGGCCGCGAGGACCCGATCGTGGATGGGGCCGGGGTTTCGCAGGAAGTCGTCGCCGGACACGGTGGGCGGCGGCGCGATGGCGGACGGCGGTGGCTGCGGTACCGCTCGGCTGGGGGCGGCGGCCGGGCCGCTCGTGGCGGGTTCGCCGTCATCCCCCGTCAACGCCAGTACGCCGACGGCGGTGCCGGCGAGCAGGGCACCCGCGGCGAGGCTCGCCACGCCGACACCGAGCCGGCGGCGGCGCCGACGGCGGACGCCGCCGGCTCGGACCCCGGGCAGGACGTCGGGAATCGGCGGCTCGGCATCGGCCACCGGCAGCATCTCCCGCAGCAGTCCGGGCATCTCGTCTTCGAGAGGCATCGTGCGCTCCTTGGTTTCTGTTGTCGTGCCGGGCTTGTCGTCGTCGTTCGGGTTGTCGTCGTGCGGGTTGTGCGATCGTTCGCCGTCGCGTGCGGCCTGGTCGCCACGCGGGCTTGCCGCCGCGTACGGCTTGGTCGTTGTGCGGGCTCGCCGCCGCGTACGGCTTGGTCGTTGCGGGGGCTTGCCGTCGCGTACGGATTCGTGGTTGCGCGGGTTTCGGCGCCGCGTGCGGCCTGGTTGTCCCGCGCGGTTTTGTTCCGATCGATTACGCGAGCGCGATGTCCGTCACCGACTCGCCGAGGATCGCGCGCAGTTGGTCCAGTCCGCGGCTCGCGGCCGACCGTACGGCCGACGAACTCCGGCCGAGGATCGCCGCGGTCTCCTCGATGCTCTGGTCCTCCCAGTACCGCAGGACCAGCACGGCCCGATATCCGGGCGACACCTTCCCCAGCGCCGCCAACAGCGCCAACCTGCGGGCACTGTCCTCCGGAACCGCCGAGCCGTCGGGAATGGTCGCGGCCGGGAACTCGCGGCTGCCGCGCAGGCGTTTGCCGTCCACGAACCCGCGCACCATCACCCGTCGGGTATAGGCGTCCACCGCTCCCGGATCACGCATCCTGTGCCACGACGCGAACACCTTCTCCAACGCGTTCTGGACCAGGTCCTCCGCCTGGTGCCAGTCGCCGCACAGGAGATACGCCGTCCGGCGCAGCGCCTGGTAACGCGCCGCGACGAACTCGTCGAACATGCGATCTCGTTCCTGCCTCATCCCCGGTCCAGCCTCATCCCGGCCCCCTGCTTCCCGTGCGACCGATGTTCGCGGCGACCGTCTGCTCGCCGGTGTCGGGAGATAGACGGGTCGACGGCCCGGGAATGTTGCGTCACGATCGCGAGCGGAGAGGACAACCGGCCCGGTCACGGAACATCGGGCCCTGCCAGTGCGGGGTTTGCACTGTCTGGGGCGGCTGTGGTGGTCGATGATCGGTGGGTCCGAGGCGATCGTGGGCGGTGTGGAGGGGATCCACGATCGTGCGGCGAAGGCGCGTGCCCCCATCCGTGCTCCCCGGATGGGGTCGCGCCGCCTCGGTCGGGGCGCCTCGGGCCCGGCCTCGTCACCGAGGGTGCGTCACGACTCGCCGTCGAGCAGAGCCAGCGCCGCTGCGGAGACCGCGTCCGCCGGCGCGTACGCGATCACCACCTTGTCCGGGTCGTCGGACGGGTGCAGGGATTCGTAGGTCAGATCGAGCGCGCCGACGAGCGGATGCCGGATGCGACAGGTCCCGTGGGCCAGGTCGAACTTCGCCTGGGCCGACCACAGCCGGACGAAGTCGGGGCTGATCGCCGCGAGTTCGCGCAGGTGTGCGGCCAGGTCCGGGTCCCGGGGCCGCTTGCCTACCTCGGTCCGCAGATAGGCGACGGTCTCCCCCGCCTTGCGCTCCCAGTCCGCGTACAGGGTTTTGGCACGCGGGTCGCCGAACATCAGGCCGCCGATCGAGCGCCGTTCGGGCGGGACTTCGCCGAAGTCGAGGAACACCCGGGTGGCCGCGCGATTCCAGGCCACGATGACGCCGTTGCGGCCGACCACGTACGCGGGCGGACCCCACGCGTCGAGCAACACGCGCAATCCCGGGCGTACCGCCGCCCGTTCCCGCGTGCTCGCGGTATCGGGCCGGGCCAGGTTGCGCAGGTACTGCCGTTCGCCCCGGGTCAGGCGCAGCGCCTCGGCGACGGCGTCCAGGACCGCGTCCGAGACGCGCGAGGCCTGGCCGCGCTCGAGGCGTATGTAGTGGTCGACGCTGACCGCGGCGAGCGAGGCCACCTCCTCGCGGCGCAGACCGGCCACCCGTCGGGGACCGTCGTCGGACAGTCCCACATCGCGCGGCGACAACCGGGCGCGCCGGGACACGAGGAATTCGCGCAACGCGGTACTTGGGTCCACGCCGGCCAGTATCCCCATCCAAACGAGTGCTTGGGAAGCATCTCGGCCGCCTCCTCGCGGCGCCGCCGGGTTCGGGGAGGGGGTCGCCGGGTCAGCCGCCGTTGACCGTGACGCGCGGGACGGCGCCCGCGCCGAGTTGCCAACGGTCCAGGATCGCCCGGTACTCCCCGGTTTGCAGCAGGCGCTCCAGTGCCTGCCGCACCGCGTCCCGCAGCGCGGTGTCGGACTTGCGCAGGGCGATGCCGTACGGCAGGGGTTCGATCTGCTCGCCCACGACTTCGAGAACACCGCCCGAGGTCCGAGCCCCGTTCACCGCCACGGGGAGATCGAACACGCCCACATCCGCGCCACCTTCGGCGATCTGCTTCGCGGCGGCCTCGATGCCGTCGAGCTTGATCGGGCTCGACGCGCCGGGCCCGCATCGGGTGGTTGCGCGAGCGACCATGTCCTCCTGGATCGCGCCGCGTTGCACCGCCACCTTCGCGCCGCACAGGTCGGCCAGGGTGCGAATGCCCCGGGGGTTGCCCTTACGGACCAGGAGCACGCTGCCGGCGGTGAAGTAGTCGACGAAGTCGACCATGTTCAGCCGTTCCCTGGTGTCGAACATCGACGACACGACCAGGTCGACTCGACGTTCGACCAGCGACGAGATCAAGGCGTCGAACTTGGTGTTCTCCAACTTCGGTGTCGCACCCAGCAGTTGCCCGATCGCCCGGATCAGGTCGGCGGACATGCCGACGACGCTCCGGCCGTCGGTGTCCACAAACTCGTTGGGTGGGTAGGCGGCGTCCACGCCGACGAGGAGGGGCCGTCCGGACCGGTACGGCTCGGGGAGGAGGTGGGCCAACGGGGCGGGGGCGGACGATTGTCCGCCGGTGCCGGTGCCGTTCGGCGCCGAGGCGGATGTGGTCGGGCTCGGGGACGAACCGGTGCCGGGCGACGACGGGTTCGCGGCGTTGCCCGCGCCGACCGCACCCTTGCCCTCGTCGCGGGTGAGCAGGTACGCACCGCCGCCGGCGAGCGCGGCGGCCACGACGGAACCGCCGATCAGGAGGCCGCGGCGCGCGATGCCGGGGCTCGACGGCGCAGGCGGGGCCGGCGGGGCCGGGGGGATGGGGGCGGGGGCATACGCGGGCTTGACGGGCGGCGGCGGGGGGATCATCGGCGGCCCGATCGGGCGGGCCGGGGGTTGCTCGGGCCGGGACGACGGGGTGGCGACCGGGCCGACGGCGGCGGTCGCCGTCGCCGCCTCGACCTGGTCGGGGCGGTGCGGGGGCCGAACGTCGGTCGGCGGCACGTCGGTTGGTGGCACGTCGGTCGGCGGGGCGCCCGTCGCACCCGTCGCATCCGGCGCACTCGGTGCCGCCGGCGCCGCTCCGCCGCTCGCCGCCGCCGTCGCGGAGCGGCTCCGGACCAGCGCGGAGTGTGCCGCCGGCAACCAGTCGGCACCCATCGGGCGGGCCGTGGTGCCCAGCATCTCGAGGACCTGCGCCGGGGTGGGCCGCTCGGCCGGATCCCGACGCAGACAGGCGGCCACCACCGGCCGCAATTCCTCGGGGACGGGGTCGAGATCGGGGTCCTGGTACACGACCCGGAACATCATCTGCGCCGCGTCGCCGAACCCGAACGGGGAGCGTCCGGTCGTCGCGTGGGCGACCACGAGGCCGACCCCGAACACGTCGCTCGCCGGCCCGACCTCGTCGCCCCTGGCCTGCTCGGGCGACAGGAACCCGGGGGTGCCGACCAGGTGTCCCGTCCGGGTCGGCCCGTTCGCCTCGCGCACCATCCGGGCGATGCCGAAGTCGATCACCCGGGGGCCGTCGGAGGCCAACAGCACGTTGGAGGGCTTGAGATCGCGGTGCACCAGTCCCACGGCGTGGATCGCGGCCAGCGATTCGGCCAGTCCGGCGGCGAGCAGTCGCGCGCTCGACGCGGGCAGCGTGCCGTGCGCGGCGATCGTCTCGGTCAGCGAGGGGCCGGCGATGTACTCGGTCGCCAACCACGGCGCCTCGGCGTCGGCGTCCGCGTCGACGAACGCGGCGGTCCAGAAGCCGCCGATACGGCGCATCGCGGCGATCTCCGAGGCGAACCGGCGGCGATAGTGCGGATCCTCGGCCAGGTCGCCCAGGACCACCTTGATCGCGACGAGCCGCCCGCCGGGCGAACGGCCCAGGTACACCTGCCCCATGCCCCCGGCGCCCAGCCGGCCGAGCACCGCGAAGGACCCGATCCGGGACGGGTCCCCGACGCCGATCGATTCCACGCCGTACCCCCGTAGTCGAGCCGCCGATCCGTACGAGGGCTCACCGTACGCGATGGGTCGTCTCCCCCGGTCGGGGGAGGCGTTTCCCCCGTTCCGGGGATCCGGCGACGTGGGCGCCCGGGCTTTCCTGGGGACATGACAAACGCAAGGCTTGATCGAGACCGGGCACCACGCGACCCGGGCAGGGCGCGGCGTGCCCCGGGTGGCGGCACGACGCTGCGGGGCCGGCGCAGGCTCGCGGCGTTGGCGGTGAGCGCCGCGGTGCTGGTGCCGGCGGGGTCCGGCACGGCCGTGGCGGCCCCTGCGCCGGTCGCGGCCGGCGTCGCGGCGGCGGAGAGCAGTGGGGTCGACATCCGGGACCGGATCGCCGCGATACCGGGCATGCGGGTGGTGGCCGAGAAGCCCGCCGCGCCGGGCATCCGCTACTTCGAGCTGACCTATCGCCAGCCCGACGACCATCGACACCCCGAGCGGGGATCCTTCGAGCAACGCCTGAGTCTGCAACACCGCTCGACCGCGCGGCCGATGGTCCTGTACACCAGCGGCTACGACCTGGGCGCCGGCGCGAGCTTCCGCTCCGAGCCGGCGACCCTGCTCGACGGCAATCAGATCTACACCGAACAGCGCTACTTCGGCACCTCCCGACCCGTCGACCCCACCGACCCCACCGACCCCACCGACATGTCCGACCTGAACATCCGCCAGGCGGCCGACGATCACCATCGGCTGATCCAGGCCCTGAAGGCGATTTATCAGGGCTCCTGGATTTCCACCGGCGGCAGCAAGGGCGGCATGGCCACCGTCTACCACCGGCGATTCCACCCCGACGACGTCGACGGCAGCGTGGTCTACTCCGCGCCGAACAACGTCGACGACCGCGACGACAGCGCGTACGACACGTTCCTGGCCCGGGTGGGCACGCCCGAGTGCCGGGCCGCGCTGCAATCGGTGCAGCGCGAGGCGCTCCTGCGGCGCGACGAGATGACGACCCGCTACGCGCAGTGGGCGGCGGCGAACGCGCAGACCTTCGAGACGCTCGGCAGCGTCGACCGGGCCTTCGAACTCGCGGTGCTCCGCCTGCCGATGATGTTCTGGATGTACGCGGGCGAGCCGAAGTGCGCCGGGATACCCGCGCCGGGTGCGTCCGCCGACGAGCTTTACGCATGGGTCGACGGTGTCACCCGGCTTGCGGTCTACGCCGACGAGAGCGTCACGTTCTTCCGGCCGTACTTCCACCAACTCGGCACCCAGCTGGGCTACATGCAGCTCGCTACGCCCCATCTGGACGGCCTGCTGCGCTACCCCGGCATCCAGGAGGTGCGCAACTACCTGCCTGCGGGCACCCCGCTGCGCTTCGACTCCGGCGCGATGCCCGACATCGACCGCTGGGTCCGCCACCGCGGCGATCGCATCCTGTTCGTCTACGGCGAGAACGACCCGGTACGCGCCGAGCCGTTCCGACCGGGACCGGGCAGCCGGGACACCCGGGTCCTGATCGCGCCGCACACGGGCCACGGCGCGCGCCTGGGCACCCTCACCCCGGACGACGCCGCGCAGGCGACCACCGCGCTGCGCCGATGGGCCGGAGTCTGAGCCGGACCGGGGCCCGAGTCGGGCCGCGCGTGGGGCGAGCCCGGGCGGGAGGTCGGCCCGGGCCCGGCTCGGCCCCGGGCCCGGCGGGTGCCCGGGCGGGGGTCAGGCGCGGTCGCGGTGCGGGAGCTTCCAGCCCGGGCGCGGGAAGTGGCAGGTGTACCCGTTCGGGTAGCGCTCCAGGTAGTCCTGGTGCTCGGGCTCGGCCTGCCAGAAGTCGCCCAGCGGCTCCAGCTCGGTGACCACCTTGCCCGGCCACAGGCCGCTGGCCTCGACGTCCGCGATCGTCTCCAGCGCCGTCGCCTGCTGCTGCTCGTCGGCGTAGAAGATCGCCGAGCGGTAGCTGCGGCCGATGTCGTTGCCCTGACGATCGCGGGTCGTCGGGTCGTGGATCTGGAAGAAGAACTCCAGGATGTCGCGATAGCTCGTCACCGAGGGATCGAACAGGATCTCGATCGCCTCGGCATGGTCACCGTGGTTGCGGTAGGTGGCGTTCGGGACGTCCCCGCCCGAGTAGCCCACGCGGGTGACCGTCACCCCGGGCTGCTTGCGGACGAGGTCCTGCATCCCCCAGAAGCAACCTCCGGCCAGAACCGCCTTCTCCACTCCAGCACTCATCTCGCAACTCCTGACCGACGCCGGTAATCACTCCTTCAATCGTATCGACCCCGACCCGAATGGCGGCGGGTGCGACGGATGCGGTGAACGTGGGCCGGGCCACACGGGGTCAGCCGCCGATGCGATCGAAGCCTTCGTCGACGCCCGGGAGGCCGGCGGGCCCCGGGGGGCCCTGCACACCGGGCATCCCCGGCAGTCCGGCCGCACCCGGGCCGCCCGCCACCGGGGGCGCCTGCGCGGTCGTCGAGACCGGATCCGGCTCGTCGGCGCAGACCGTACCGCGTGGTGGGAGGGTCAGGTCCGTCAGGTAGCGGACGGTCGCCGCCTGCGCACAGGCGCTGCGCCCGAAGGCGGTGTGCCCCTCGGCACGGAACGTGAGCAGCCACGCATTGTCCAGGCGCTCCGACAGCGCGACCGCGTCCTGGTACGGGGTGTCGGGGTCGCCCGTCGTCCCGAGCACGAGGATGGGCGCGGAGCCCCACGCCCGATACGAGCCCCGGTGCCGGCTGACCCGTTCGCCGTTCCACTGCGCACACGCCGGCGCGTGGTTGTGGTCGTAGGTGGGCGGTCCGAACCCGATCGGCGGGCCGAGCAGCGGCGCGTCGCGCACATTGGCCCGCACGTTCCGCTCCAGCCGGCCCGGGTTACGCGGGTAGGCCCGGTCGATGCACTCGACCACGACGTTCGCGGTGAGGAAGTCGAAGCCGGCCGCCGACGGCGGTCGCAGCAGGAAGGCGGTGCCGTCCCGCGACTCCGCCTGCCGCAGGGCCGCGCCGAACCCGGGCCACACCGCCTTGCCTCCGTTGATGTTGAACATCAGCCGGTAGGCGAGCGTGTACCCGTTCGCCGCCACGCCCGACGGGGTGGGCACCGGGTGCGCGTCCAACTCCCGCATCAGGCGCTCGAACGCGCCGCGCGCGTCCCCTTGGCCGAACCCGCAGCGCACCGGTTCCGCGCTGCACCAGTCGAGAAAGCGCCCCATCGCCGCGTCCAGCGCGAGGTATTGCGGCCGGTCGTACTCGTACGGGCGCTCCGCGTAGTGCACCGGATCGTAGGCGCCGTCCAGCGCCATGGCGCGCACCCGGTCGGGATACCGGTCGGCGTAGACGGTGCCGATGTAGGACCCGAACGAGCGTCCGTAGAAGGACAATCGCCGCTCACCCAGCGCCCGGCGCAGCAGTTCCAGATCGCGCGCCACGTAGTCGGTGCCCATGAACGGCAGTACGTCACCGGCCTTGGCCGCGCAGGCCGCGTCGAAGTCCCGCGCGGTCGACACCGCCCGGTCGAACCCCTCGGGCCCGGGCCGACCCGGCGATTGTGTGACCTCGCGGGAGTAGGTGGCGTCGTCCCAGCACTCGTACGGCGCGCTACGCCCGATGCCGCGCGCGTCGAAGCCGAACACATCGAAACGTTCCCGCAGCTCGGCCGGCAGGGAGGCGTGGTTCCCGCGCACGAAGTCCACTCCGGAGTTGCCCGGCCCACCGGGTTGGAGGACCAACGTCCCCAGCCGCCGCGTCGGGTCCGCGGCCCGGTGGCGAATCACCGCCAAGGTGAGACGACGCCCGTTCGGTTCGCGATAGTCCAATGGGACGGAGGCGTTCGCACATTCGAAGCCGGCGTCCTCGACGCAGGGACTCCAGGCCAGGGTCGGGGCCGCCGCCTCCTCCCCCGGTGCCGGTTCCGGTTCCGCTTTCGCCGAGGCGTCGACCACGCCGCCCCCGACCATCGCGAGGGCGACGGCCGCGACGGCGGCGGTTCGCCGGTACAGCGCCCGCCACCTCGCGCGGGCCGAACGGCGGGTCGGCTTGTGTACCGATTCGTGGGCCGGATCGAACACACGGCGGTGGCGGCGTGTCATGTTCGTCGATTCCCTTCGCCGGACGGATTCGCACTCGTGTTCTTCCCGCGGGGCACCACCGACCGCACCACCTTCGCCGATCGGAACTCCCGCTACCTCAACGCGAGAACCCCGAAGCGGACACGAGGCGATCACCCACCCGTGCGCGGACCCACCGGGGTCAGTGTGCCCAGCCGGTCCTCGACGGCCTGGGCCGCGTCCAGGCAGAGGTCCTCCCGGAACGCGCGTCCGACGATCTGCGCCCCGGTGGGGAGGCCGTCGACCACCCCGGTGGGCACCGCCACCGCCGGCAGGCCGACGAAGCTGGTCACCGTACACAACCGCATCGCCGACGCCACCCGATCCCGACCGGCCCGGTCCAGCGATTCCAGACCGGGTTCGACCGGGGGCTCGGTGAAGGAGGGGCCGAGCAACAGCGGGTATTCGTCAAGGAATTCGGCCCACGAGCGACGGATGTTCAGCCAGGTGCCCATCAGCTTCAGCAACTCGTCCGCGGTCGCCGGCGGGGTGCGCTCCATCGCCATCGCGATATAGCGGTCCCCGCCCGGGCCCAGCAGCGTGCGCACCACCGGCCAGGTCGGCGCGAACTCGGTCAGGGTGATCTGGTCGTACGCCTCCAGGGCCTCGTCCAGGCGTGGTACGTCCGGCACTTCGCGGACGTCGTAGCCGGCGTCCCGCAGCGCGTCGGCCGCCGCCTCGACCGCTCCGCGCACGGCCGGGTGTACGCCGCGTCCGCCGGGGTCCGCCACCACCGCGACCCGCACCGGCCCGGCGATGGGCGGGCCGTACGGCGCCACCGGCACGGCACGCGGATCACGGGGGTCCGCGCCGGCCAACACCTCGTACACCGCGCGCAAATCGCCCACCCCACGCGCCAACGGCCCGTCGGTGACCAGCATTTGCGTCGCCGGGCCCGGATCCTCCGGCCCCAGCACCCGATGGTCCGCCGGGAACCGTCCCGTCGACGGCTTCAGCGCGGCCACCCCGCAGAACTGGGCCGGGATCCGCAACGACCCGCCGGAGTCGTTGCCGAGCCCGATCGCGGCCATCCCGGCGGCCACCGCGACCGCGTCGCCGCCGCTGCTGCCGCCCGGGGTGCGGCCGGGGTGCCAGGGGTTGACCGTGTCGCCGAAGAGTTCGCTGCGGGTGTGCATCCCGGCCAGGATCAACGTCGGTATGTTGCCCCGCCCGATCGGGATTGCCCCGGCCGCCCGCAACCGCGCCACGGGCAGCGCGTCGGCGGCGGCCACCAGGTCCCGAAAGCGCGGCACGCCGAACGTGGTCGGCACGCCGGCCACGGCGGTACTCTCCTTCACCGTGAAGGGCACCCCCGCGAGCGGCCCCAGCACCTCCCCGGCGGCGCGCCGACGATCCGTGCGCAGGGCCTGCTCACGAGCGTGGTCGGCGAGCACCCGGGTGATCGCGTTCAGCTCCGGGTCGACCTCGGCGATCCGCCCCAGGTGCGCGTCGACGAGGTCGACGGCCGAGACGACCCCGTCCCGCACGGCTTGCGCCTGTGCCGTGGCGGACATGGCCCATAGCCGGCCCGACATGGGGCGCGTTTGTGCACTTTCGTTCCGGTCCATCTGGTCCGCCGCTTCTGTGGGTTCCATCGTTCGGTTCCATCGTTCCGATGCAACTGCATCGGAACGATAGCCTGGGAACCGATGCACCCGCATCGCAATAACGCGCACCACGACCGGAAGGGCGCGGCAGCCATGCCCAGACAGGTGGACCACGCGAGCCGACGCCGCCTCATCGCCGAGGCCGTATGCCGGCTCGCCGACGAACGCGGCCTGGAAGGCGTGACCCTGCGCGACGTCGCCGCGCGCGCCGATGTGTCGATGGGCGCGGTCCAGCGGTGCTTCCGGACCAAGGAGGAAATGCTCGTCTTCGCCCTCGGCCACGTCGGCGAACAGGTCGCCGCCCGGGTACGGGCCCGCCTGGTCCGCAGCCCCGCCCAGTCGGCCGCCACCGCCCTCGGCCACGCGGCCTCCGAGTTCGCCCTCCTCCGCGACGAACACCGCGCCGAGGCCCGCGTCTGGCTGGCGTTCCTGGCCCAGGCCGCGATCAGCGCCCCGCTGGCCGCGATCCTCAAGACCAACTACGCCGCGCTGGAGGAATCGTTCACCCACCTGATCACCACGGCCGCCGCCACCCCGAATCCCCCCATCCCCCTGGACCCCCACCACGAGGCCCGCACCCTCCTGGCCCTCGCCGACGGCCTCACCACCCACGTCCTCCTCGGCCACCTGACCCCACCCGAAGCCGAAACCGTCCTACACACGCACCTGACAAAACTGTGGACGGCATAGGGCACGGGCGACCGCCGCCGCAGCCCTTCGGCCGGCGCCGAGGCGGGTCCGGGAGGGGCGGGGACGGCCGGCAAGGCCGCCGGGGAGCCTGCCCGAGCGGGTCGGGTGCTACTTGGCGGGGGTGCGCTTCCGGTTGCGGGCCGGCTGGTGCGGGGCTGGTCCGAGTCGGTGATGGGCCGCCGCCGGCGTGCGGGGCTCCGAGACTTCGGCTTTCGGCGAGGCGGGTGTGTTGGTCGGCGAAAAGCGGCCGGCAGCGGCAGGCAGGGAAGGCGGTCGGGTCGAGTCCCCGAGGGACCTTCCCGAGTGGGCCGGGCGCTTTCGGCGCGCGTTGCGCCCTGGGCTGCGGGCCGGCTGGTGCGTGGCTGGTCCGAGTCGGTGATGGGCCGCCGCCGGCGTGCGGGGCCCCGAGACTTCGGCTTTCGGCGAGCCGGATGTGTTGGTCGGCGAAAACCGGCCGGCAGCGGCGGGGAGGGAAGGCGGTCGGGTCGAGTCCCCGAGGGGCCTTCCCGAGTGGGCCGGGTGCTTTCGGCGCGCGTTGCGCCCTGGGCTGCGGGCCGGCTGGTGCGGGGCTGGTCCGAGTCGGTGATGGGCCGCCGCCGGCGTGCGGGGCTCCAAGACTTCGGCTTTCGGCGAGGCGGGTGTGTTGGTCGGCGAAAACCGGCAGGCAGCGGCAGGGAGGAGGATCGGGTCGGGTCGGGTTCTCCGGGGGCCTTCCCGGGTGGGCCGGGTGCTTCGGGGGCGTTTGGAGGGGGGTTGGGGTTCGGAACCGGATCGCGGTGGGTGGTTTTGGGCTTCGGGCTTCGGTGACCTGCGGTTTTGCAATGTGCGGGCAGGAATTGGGGTGTCGAGTGCGGGTTTCGTGGGGCTGTTGGCTTCGGATACGTCGCTGCGATACGGGCGGCGGCTGAAAAGTCATACGCCCACCGACGACCCACGGCAGGCAGGGTGGAACGACCGGGCAAACCAACGGCAATCCCGATCGGATGGATTTCGTCTGCTTTCACGCGGACTTCGTTGTCGGCTTCCTGAAGTGTCGCCGGCGGGCGGTATTTTGCGGCGACCCATGTGACACACATCAAGACATCGATAGGAGCGCTCATCGTGATGCCCGAGACGACCCTGGTGACTGACCCTGACGGGTGGGATGCCACGCTGACCGGCGCCTTCGAGATACTGCTCGACGGCCGGCCGGCCGTTGATCCCGCTGCCCGGTACGGGGTGTACTACGTCTCGGATTCACTCGACGAGTTCCTGTTCCCGAATTCCTGGATCACCCCTGCTGCGCTGATGGGTCGGGAGTCGAGGCAATTGCCGGATCCGGACGGGGAATACCCCTTCTCTCCGTGGGCATGGCGGTTCGACCTGCGCGAGTCGCTGTTCCTCTTCGACGCCGACCTTCTGGCCGGGGCGGGACCGTGGGGTGACGGTGGGCACAAGGGTCGCCGGCCGTTCGACGATGCCTTCGTCGCCGACTTGCGGACCCTTTCGGCGGTGGATGAGGCCGATGAAGTCTTGGTCTACGGCGCGGAGTTGGGGGCGCTCCTGGACCGCCATGGGGTCGACCTGACCGACAAGGCATCCGAGAAATTGAACGGCTGGCTGTCCGTGCTGCTGCGGGTCGCCACCGACGGCACTCCGACCGACGCGATGCGGGCCGCCACCTTCACCGGGCGCGGCCCCGAGCATCTGGTGTCGATCCACGACATGAATGCCGTCCGCACCGCCGCCGAGCCCTGGGAGGAAAGCCTGAGTGCGGTCGCACATCCCGCCCTCCGCGACCATCTCCGCATGCTCTGCCTCAGCGAAAGCGACGCACGAAGCGAGGGTGGCTTCTACTACGGCAGCGGCCGCTGGCCGTGGACCGATGTCCTGGAAGCGGTCGGCTGCTCCCTTGTCGCAGGCTGGGGCTTCGGTGAGTCCCAGGCCGGCGTGGCCGTTGTGCAGTTGCCCGAGAGAGCGGACACATCCGGGACAAAGTGAGTACGCCCGCTGCGACAGCGAATCGGCGTCCTCTCCGGGCGCCGATTTGCCCACCCCGCTGAAACGGCAGGTCGCACAGCACGCCGGCGCCGCGAGTGCCCTCACTCACCGTGCAGGATCACGGACGGCGCCCGACCGCAGTCGGGTGGCGAGTTCAATGGATTTTCGGCCCACCGAAGCTTGCCGACCTGCGGTTTTCTCTCACACCGCATCCGCAACACCCCACGCAATCCGGATTCGTGCACTTTCACCGAACCCCCACCGCCCAACCCCCTCGGGAACGCACGCCCGGCGAACCCAACCTGAGCACCCACCCCGCCCGCCGCTGCCGGTCGCTTTTAAGCCGACCGACACACCCGCCTCGTCGGAAGCCCCACGTCTCGGAGCCCCGCACGCCGGCGGCGGCCCACCACCGACTCAGACCCGCCCCGCACCAGCCACCCGCAACCCAAAGCGCAACGCGCAACGCGCGCCGAAAACACCCGGCCCCCTCGGGAACGCAAGCCCGGCAAACCCGACCCGAGCACCCACCCCGCCCGCCGCCGCTGGTCGCTTTTTCGCCGACCGATACACCCGCCTCGTCGGAAGCCCCAAGTCTCGGAGCCCCGCACGCCGGCGGCGGCCCACCACCGACTCAGACCCGCCCCGCACCAGCCACCCGCAACCCAAAGCCCAACGTGCGCCGAGAACGCCCGGCCCACTCGGAAAGCCCCCCGACGGACTCGACCCGACCGCCCGCTCTCCCCGCCCCTGCCCAGGCCCGCCCGCCCCGAGCCGGAGGCAAATCCCGGCCCCGGCCCCGGCCCACGTCGCCTACCTCGGCCTCAGTGGAAGCACAAACAGAACGGGTGGCCTGCCGGGTCTGCGAGTACTCGCCAGTTGGCTCCTTGGTGGACCTGGTCCGTGCGTTCCAGGACCGTTGCGCCGAGGGCCACGGCGCGTTTTTCCTCGCCGTCGAGGTCGTCCACGTCGAAGTCCAGGTGGAGTTGTTGCGGGACCTGTTGGCCCGGCCATTCCGGCGGGCGGTAGCCCTCCACGCGTTGGCAGGCCAGTGGCGTGCCCTCGAAGCCGTGTACCTCGATCCAGTCCGGGTCGTTCGCGTCCGCGACCACCCGGCCGCCGAGCAGTTCCGCGTAGAACTGCGCGAGCCGTGCCGGATCGGCGCAGTCGAGTGCGATCGCCTGCAGCTTTCGAATCACTTCGTCCCCCTGTGTCTCCTCGACCGCTGTCCGCGGCACCTACCCGAGGGGTCGTACCCACCACCCCGGTGGCCATGCCCGACGACGCGCCGGCCCGCCGGGGGTCGCGCCCGGGCGTCGGGAAGAATGGGTGGGAACGTGCGATCGACAACCGATCGGCAGTCGAGTCCGGAAGTCCGGAAAACTCGAAAATCGAGAAGTCCGGAAGTTCAGAGGTTCAGGAGGCAGGCGTGGGTGCCGAGAAGCGGTCGTCCGACGAAGAGCAGGTGCAGGCCATCAAGCAGCGCAAGAACGGCCTCTACCGCGGCGAGGTCTCGGAGGAGCTGGCCGCGAACATGCGCACCGGCTGGGCCGACACCGAGCGCGTCGACCTGGCGCCGATCGAGCAGGCGCCGAACACGGCCCGCCGCCGCGCGGCCCTGTCGGCCCGCTTCCCGGGTGAGCGTCTGGTGGTCCCGGCGGGCAATCTCAAGACCCGGTCCAACGACACCGAGTACCCGTTCCGGGCGTCGACCGAGTACGCGTACCTCACCGGCGACCTGACCCAGGACGGCGTCCTGGTCCTCGAACCGGTCGCCGACGGTCACGACGCGGTGTTGTATCTGCTGCCCCGGTCGGACCGGGGCAACGGCGAGTTCTGGCTGGACGGGCAGGGCGAGCTGTGGGTCGGTCGGCGTGCCGGGTTGGCCGAGGGCGAGCTGCTGTACGGGCTGCCGTGTCGAGACGTGCGCAAGGTCGTCGAGGAGCTGACCTCGGCCGCGGGTCCCGTGCGTGTGGTGCGCGGTCACGACGCGGCGCTGGAGAGCGCCCTGGGCGAGCGCCTCGACGCCGGGCGGGACGAGGAGCTGCGGGTCTTCCTGGCCGATGAGCGGCTCGTCAAGGACACGTTCGAGATCGGGCAACTCCAGGCCGCGGTCGACTCGACGGTGCGCGGCTTCGAGGACGTGGTCCGGGTCCTGGATCGGGCCGAGGCCACCTCGGAGCGGTACATCGAGGGCACGTTCTTCCTGCGCGCACGGCTGGAGGGCAACGACGTCGGCTACGGCTCGATCTGCGCCGCCGGTCCGCACGCGACCACGCTGCACTGGGTCCGCAACGACGGCGCGGCGCGGGCGGGCGATCTGCTGCTCCTGGACGCGGGTGTCGAGACGCACACCCTCTACACCGCCGACGTGACCCGTACGCTGCCCGTCTCGGGCCGGTTCACCGCGCTCCAGCGCCGGATCTACGACGCCGTGTTCGCCGCGCAGGAGGCGGGCATCGCCGCGGTGCGGCCCGGCGCCAAGTACCGGGAGTTCCACGACGAGGCGCAGCGCGTACTCGCCGAGCACCTGGTCGAGTGGGGCCTGGTCGAGGGCCCGGTGGAGCGGGTGTTGGAGCTGGGTCTGCAGCGCCGGTGGACGCTGCACGGCACCGGTCACATGCTCGGTCTGGACGTGCACGACTGCGCGGTGGCGCGGACCGAGTCGTACGTCGACGGCGCGCTGGAACCGGGCATGTGCCTGACCGTCGAGCCCGGCCTGTACTTCCAGGCCGACGACCTGACCGTGCCCGAGGAGTATCGCGGCATCGGGATCCGGATCGAGGACGACATCCTGGTGACCGAGGACGGCAACCGGAACATGTCCGCCGCCCTGCCGCGCGGCGCCGACGAGATCGAGTCGTGGATGGCCCGCCTGCGCGGCTGACCCCACCCACCCGGCAGCACGCCACGACACGGGCCGCCCTCCCCGGATACACCTCGGGGCGGGCGGCCCGCAGCACGCCGCGGAGCGAGTCGTCATGGCGACCCGAACACCCCACCCCCACCCGGCTGTTGCCACCCACCCCTCGTAGCTTTTCGGCCGCACGACGACGATCACCGGCCAATTCCCGCGGCAGCGCCAAGCGTTATCGATCGGTGACCTTCGCGGGGCGCAGAGATTGCCATGATCACCTTCGCGGCGCGCAATCCGTCCCGCCGCCGCGTGAAACGCACATCCATCAGGAAAGAGAAGCGATGCGCAAGAAGATCGCCGCGACGCTCGCGACGGGTGCCCTGACGGTGACGATGGCCGCGGGGGCCGTCGTGACCGGCGCCGGCACCGCGTCCGCCGGGTCGAACGGGCAGCAGATCCACTTCGTGGACCTGTACGGCAAAACCCAGTCGATTCGCATCGAGGGCCCCAACCAGAACGGCCAGTGGACCGCCCTCTGCGTCAACACGCCGAGCGAGCACAGGTACGTCGACGGCTGGTGGTGGAAGGGCAACATCACCTTCACCCACTACGCGTACTCCGACTGCCAGTTCCAGTACCAGAGCCAAAAGACCGAGTACGTGGCGCCGTACCTGCCGAACACCGACTGGTTCCTCACCACCAACCGGTAGTCGTCCGGCTCGGCATCGAACACCCGTCGGCGACCGGGCACTTGGTCGGTCGCCGACCCGGGCGTACGGACCCGGCACCGCGACGCCGAGGCAGGCGGCCCCGGGAGCCGACCCGCCTGCCCCGTGGATCGCGCTCAGGTCGTGCCTCCGCGCGCACCACGTTCGACCTGCGGTGGACGCGGTGATGAGCGCCCAGGTTGATGCCGAACCCGTCCCGCGGGTCGTACGGTCGCCCCGTGCAACGAATCTATGCCTGGCTGCGGGCGCATCCCCTGTGGGTCGACTCGGTGTGCACCATCCCGGCGTTCGGCCTCGGTGTTCTCCAGATCCTGTCCTACGAGTACGGCATCGTCATGTCGCTCTGGGCCTACACGATCGTGGTGGCCCTGAGTCTGGGCATGGCGCTGCACCGGGTCCGCTCCCGGGTGGCGACGATGCTCGTGGTCGGGGCCGGGGTGGCCCAGTTGCTCTGCGACGGGACCATCACGTTCGCGAACTACGCGATGCTGGTGATCGTGTACACGGCCGCCAAGTCCGGCCCGCGTTGGCTCTCCCGGGCCGCGCTCGCCGCCACGGTGTCGGCGCCGGCAGTGCTGCTGGTGCGTTTCCCGCACGCCGACGGCGGGACCTTCAGGGCCAACCTGTCCGCGTCCGGTTTCATCGTCGTACTGCTTGCCATCTCCTGGGTGTTGGGCGATTCGATGCGCACCCGGCGCGCGTTCTACGCCGAGCTGATCGACCGCGCCGCACGCCTGGAGGTCGAGCGCGACCAGCAGGCGCGGCTCGCCGCGGCGGCCGAACGGGCCCGGATCGCCCGGGAGTTGCACGACGTGGTTGCGCACAACGTCTCGGTGATGGTGGTCCAGGCCGACGGCGCCGCGTACGCGATCGACGCCGCGCCCGACGCGGCCCGGGAGGCCCTGGGCACGATCGCCGCCACCGGCCGCGAGGCGCTCGCCGAGATGCGGCGCCTGCTGGGTGTACTGCGTTCCGAGAACGACGTCGAGACGTTCGTGCCCCAGCCCGGCGTCGACCAACTCGACGAGTTGCTCACCCGGGTCCGCGGCACGGGCCTGACGGTGGACCTGCACGTCGAGGGCCGACCCGTTGAACTGTCCCAGGGCATCGGCCTGACCGTGTACCGCATCGTCCAGGAAGCCCTGACCAACACCCGCAAACACGGCGGGCCCGGCGCCGGCGCCCGGGTCGTCCTGCGCTACACGGGCGAGGACATCGAACTCGACGTGCGCGACGACGGCCGTGGCGAGGCGGCTCCCGGCGACGGCATGGGCCACGGCCTGGTCGGCATGAACGAACGGGTCGCCCTGTTCGGCGGTCGCCTCGAAACCGGCCCCTACCCGGCGGGCGGCTGGCGCGTACACGCCCTGCTCCCCACCCGCCCCCGCACACCCGCCCTCCCGGGCCGCCCGTAAACACACGCCGAAACGCGCGCAGACCGCGGCGCCCGCTCAGCCCGCCGCCGTACCCGCCCACCGCATCGCCGTGTCCGCGTCGGCCGTCTCCACCACCCGGTTCCGCAGCCGTTCGTGCAGCGCCGCCCGCAGTTCGAGGACGCGCGGCGCCGTCGAGCCGGGCAACAGCGGCCCCCGGTAGCGGTCCAGGAGGGTGTCGGCCGTGGTGTCCCGGTTCGACAGCGCGTGGTCCAGGTCGAGGAAGTCGGCCTCGCAGTCTCCGGTCAGCCGATACGGGTCCGACGCCAGCCGATGGCCCAGGATCGCGCGCAGCCGGGCGAGTTCGGCCCGCACCGTGGCCGGGCGGCCGGTCGGGCCGTACACGGCCTCGGTGATCGCCTTCGCCGTCATCCCGCCCGGTTCGCTCAGCAGCGTGGTGACGATCTCCGCGTGACGGCGGGTGAGTTCGTGGGTGGCACCGGCCACGTGCAGCCGCGCCCGGCGCAGCCCGAGCGCCTCGAGGCGCATCGGCGCGGCGGTCACCGGCCCGGAGGCGCCGTCCTCGGCGATGAGCAGGAACAGGCCGCCCGCGGCCAGCCGTTCGACGAGCACGAGTTGTCCGCCGGGCAGCAACATCGGGCCTTCGCCGACCGGTATCGGGAGCCGATTGGGCAGCCAGCCGGGCGGATCCGCCCGCACCACGCGCCCGCCGGCGTCGACGATCGCGCTGCGGGTGCCCAGGCGGCGGGCGATGCGCTCGACGTAGCGGGTGCGTACCCGCATCTCCTCGCGCAGCCGGACTGTCTCCAACTCCGACTGGGCCAACCGCCGGGCGGTGTCGAGCAGGGGGATCGCCAGTGGCTGCCAGTGCCGTTCGGGGCAGGTGAAGTCCAGGATTCCGAGCAGGTCGCCGCTGATCGGGTCGTGGATGGGCGTGGCGGTGCAGGTGTAGGCCGTGGCCGCGGACAGGAAGTGCTCGGCGCCGAACACCTGGAACGGCCGCCCGGTCGCCAGTGCGGAGCCCACCCCGCTCGTGCCCGCCGCGTCCTCGCTCCACAGCGCGCCCGGCAGCAGGTGTACCCGCTCCGCCGAGCGCAGCGACGTGTGGTCGCCCTGGACCCACAGCAGGTGACCCCGGGCGTCGCTGAGGAACAACAACCGGCCCGGATCCTCGGTCAGTCCGCCCAGCGAACGGCGCAGCAGCGGCCAGATCCCGGTGAGCGCGTGTTCCTCGCGGTGGCGGGCCAGTTCGTCGTCGTCGAGGCACACCGGCGGCAGGTAGGCGTCGGGTGCCAGCCCGTGTCGTCGGGCGCGCGACCACGAGGCCCGGATCGGGCCGCGAACCCCCGACGCCGTGCCGCCGCTCAGCGCCCGTTCCCGTGCGTCCGATCGGTGTGCCATGGAGTCATCATGCCGGCACGGTCGGTCGCCGGCGGGGCGGGTGTCGTCGCGGGTTCTGCAACGTTGGTGCAACCCCCCTGCGACGTCTGGCGGAACGGCTCCCGGCTCGCGCAGACTGCCGGCAGTGCGGCGCGGCGAACGGGGTGCCGTGACCGAGACCGGAGGAGATGGCGTGCCCTATCTGGAACTGTCCGACACCGTCCCGCTCTACTACGAGGAGCACGGCGCGGGCCGGCCCGTCGTCCTGCTGCACGGTTGGACGATGAACGGCACCTTCTGGTCCGGGAACGTGGCCGCGTTGGCGGCGGAGAACCGGGTGATCGTGCCGGACTTCCGCGGCCACGGCCGGTCCGGGAAGACGCCCGAGGGCCATTCCCTGGACCAGTACGCCCGCGACATCCGCGAGTTGGTTCGGTCCCTCGATCTCGCCGAGGTGACCGTGGTCGGCTGGTCGATGGGTACCTCGGTACTGCTGTCGTATGTGCGGCAGTTCGGGTGCGAGGGGCTGCGCGGCGCGGTGTTCGTCGATCAGTCGCCGCGCTTTTTGGACGGGCCCGACTGGGAGTTCCCGCTGCTGGGCGGGTATTCCCCCACCGATCTGGCGGTGTTCGCGCAGACCGTGCGGCACGCTCGGCCGCTCGCGGTGAAGCCGTTCATCGAGGCGTGTTTCGCCGAACCCCCGGCCGCCGAGGCGGTGGACGCGGTGTACGCGGAGACCACCCAGACGCATACGTCGTCCGCGCTCGACGTCTGGATGGACATGGCGCACTCGGACTGGCGGTCGGTGCTGCCGCAGGTGACGGTGCCGACGCTGCTGGTCTACGGCGAGCGCAGCCGGGTCTTCCCGGGTGACCTGGCCGGGTGGCTGGCGGGTGTGTTGCCCGATGCGCGGATCGAGCGGTTCTCCGCCAGTGGGCACGTACCCTTCGTCGAGGAACACGAGCACTTCGACGCAGTCGTCACGGATTTCCTCCGCCGCTGATCTCCCCAGGCGCACCGGAGGAATACGCGGGCCCGCCCGGCGGGTACCCCCGCCTCGCCCGATCCGGGCGGCCCGTGACCCGAGAATCGGGAAGGCCGATGATTGTGATTCCCCAGCAGGCGCCGGAGACCCGATCGTGCGCGGGCCGGCCGGTGCCGGCTCGACCGCCGGTCCAGGTGTCCGCGACGCGCCGGTCCGGGCTGCGCACCGATCTGCCGCATCCCGCTCGCATGTACGACTACTACCTGGGAGGCAAGAACAACTTCGGGGTCGATCGCGAGGCCGCCGACGCGGTGCTCGGGGCGGCTCCCGAGGTACGCGCGATGGCTCGGGCGAATCGGGCGTTCCTGCGCCGCGCGGTGTCGTTCGCGGCGGGGTGCGGGATCCGCCAGTTCCTCGACATCGGGGTCGGCATGCCCACCGCCCACGACACGTACGAGTGCGCGGTGGCGGCCACCGAGGAGGCGCGGGCGGTGTACGTGGACAACGATCCGCTGGTGCTCGCGCACGCCCGGGCGTTGTCCGGTCGGCCCGGTCGGGTGCGGGTGGTGGAGGGCGATCTCCGCGATCCGTACGCGCTGTTGGCGCGGGTGTCCGGGCGTTCGGGGGTGGATCTGGATCGGCCGGTGGCGGTGGTGCTGACCGCGGTGTTGCACTACCTGTCGGACGCGGACGATCCCCGGGCCGTGGTGGGCGCGTTGGCGGGTGCGATGGTGCCGGGCAGCATGCTGGTGCTCTCGCATGTCGCCGCCGATCTGCGGCCGGAGGCGGCGCGGGCCACGGCGGAAGCGTATCGCCGCTCGGCCGCCCCGCTGTTTCCGCGCACGGCCGCGCAGGTGCGGGCGCTGTTCCCCGGCCTGGACCCGGTCCGGCCCGGCGTGGTGCCGATCTCGTCCTGGCGTGCCGACCGACTTCCGCGTCCGCTGGTGGAGCGGGAGTGGATGTACGCGGGGGTGGCCCACAAGCCGCCTCCGGGACGCCGGGAGTGTTCGGGTACGGGTCGTGTCCCGGCCCGGGCACTGCGCCCCTGCGCCTGAGCCGGTCGCAGCCCCGCAGGGGAGGGCTGCGACCGGCTCGGAAACAAGCGGACCGGCATGCGCACGTCGACCGCCGGCTCGGCGTGCGTGGGCGGGCCCGCGCGTCCGGCTCCGGATCACCCGCCTCCGACGCGAGGCCACCCGGCCGCGCCCTCCCACCGTCCCGGCACGGCCGAGCCGAACCACCCGCACCGCCGCCTCGCATCGTCTCCGCACGACCGGGTCGAACGGTCCCTGCGCCGCCGCGTCGAACCGCCCCTGCAACACCGCGTCGCACGGTCCCCGCACGACCGCGTGGAACCGCCCCCGCACCGCCGACAACGAGTCCCCTCAGACCACCGTCACCGCGACCCCCGCCTCCGCGATCCGGGCCAGTTCGTCCTTCGGCGCGTCCGCGTCCGTGACCAGGTGGCCGATCCCGGACAGTGGGCAGATGCGGGCCAGGGTGGCCTTTCCGATCTTGGAGTGGTCCGCCACCACGATGGTGTGGTTGCTGCGGTCGGTGAAGGCCCGGTCGGTGGCGGCCTCGAGTTGGTCGTGCGTGGTGCAGCCGTGGGCGGCGCTGATTCCGTCCACGCCCAGGAAGGTCACGTCGGTGTAGTAGTCGGCGAGGGTCTTCTCGGCGATCGGGCCGACCAGTTCGTAGCTCTCCTTGCGGGCGGTGCCACCGATCACCACGAGCGTGACGTCCTTGTGCAGGACCAGTTCGGCGGCGATGTTCACCGCGTTGGTGACGATGGTGACCGGCCCGCGCTCGGCCAGGATGCGGGCGATCTCGGTGGCGGTGGAGCCGCCGGTCAGGCCGACCACGGCCTCCGCCGGGACCAGGGCCGCCGCGGCGCGGGCGATCGCCAGCTTCTCCGGTCGGCGGCGTTCGCTGCGGTACTGCATCGGCGTCTCCAGGCCGATGTTGCCCACGGACGCCCCGCCGTGCGTACGGCGCAGCAGGTTCACCGCGTCCAGGTGCTGGAGGTCGCGGCGCACGGTGGCCCCCGAGACCGCCAGGATCGCGGACAACTCCTCGACGCTCACGCTCCCGTGTGCGGCAACGTGTTCGAGGATGCGCGCGTGGCGCTCGGTTCTCAACATCCGCGCAGCATATCCGTGCGCATTCGCGCAGTCACGGGATCCACCGGCGCAATCCGCGGATGGTCGGAGGACGGCATTTCCGGCCTCCGTACGGCAACTCCCGTGAGCGTTGTGCGCACTGACGATCTCTTGACATGACGAATGTTGCTCGATTTACTGCTCCGACGCCGAGCAGCGCAATCGGCGTCAAAGGTACGCCCAGCCGGTAGCCGGCGTGAAGCCGCAAGCCCGGACAAAGTCGCCAGGATGCCAATCGACATCCGAGGCGGGGACGTATCCTCCGCACCTGGAGTTCGATGATGAACACCTTCCTCCCGGGTAGATCGGCCCGCCGTCTCGCCGCCGTCGCGGCGACCACCGCAGCGATCGCGGGATCCCTGTTCCTCACCTCGTCCGCGAGCGCCGACACCACCGGGCCCGCGAACGCCCCCAAGAGCGCCGCCGTCACCCTGCCCCCCACCCACGCGAACTTCGACTACCAGATCGGCGGCGCCTACACGCCGCCCGCCGGGGTCAAGGTGGTCACCCGCGACCACTCCGCCACCCCGGCGCCCGGCCTGTACAACATCTGTTACGTCAACGCCTTCCAGGCCCAAAAGGGCGCCGAAGGCGACTGGAAACCGGGCGAGTTGCTCCGCCGCGACGACGACACCGTGGTCTACGACGGCAAGTGGAAGGAGGCGCTGCTCGACATCCGCACCCCCGAGAAGCGCACGTCCGTCGCCGCCAAGGTGAACGCCCTGATCGACGAGTGCGCGGGCAAGGGCTTCCAGGCCGTCGAGCCGGACAACTACGACAGTTACACCCGCTCCGAGGACCTGATCACCGCCGAGAACGCCAAGGCGTTCGTCACGCTGCTCTCCGCGCACGCGCACCAGCGCGGACTGGCCATCGCCCAGAAGAACACCTCCGAACTGGCCCCCGACCGCGCGAGCACCGGGCTCGACTTCGCCGTCGCCGAGGAATGCGGCCAGTGGAACGAATGCGGTGAGTACACCAAGTCGTTCGGCAACAACGTGATCGTGATCGAGTACACCGCCAAGGGCCTGAACACCGCCTGCTCCAAGTGGGGCGGCAAGCTCAGCGTCGTGCGCCGCGACCTGAACGTCGTCCCGGCCGGCAACAGCGGATACCTGCGCAAGACCTGCTGACCCCCGGCCACGATCGTCGGCCCGGCGCCCCGATCCCGCACGGATCCCGCCGCCGGGCCACCCCCTCCACCCCGCGCGCCCTCCCCTGGCCCTCGCCCGTTCGGGCCCGCCCCGGGGCGACCGCCGACGCGCGCCCACCCGCTCTCGCCCTTGCTCCGCCACGCCCCGCCCCCGCACGCGTTCCGACATCTCCCGGAGGTCCAGTGGTTCTCGACCGGTTCCATCCCACCGGCCTCTCCCGGCGCGGCCTGCTCCGCATCGGCGCCGGTGCCGCCGCCGCGACGGCGCTGTCCACGACGCTGGCCGGGTGCGCCGGCACCGACGACGGCGTGGGCGCCGACGGCCGGGTCACGATCGAGATGTGGCACGGCCAGACCGACACCGGGCGCGAGGGGTTGGAGGCCCTGGTGGAGCGGTTCCACCAGGCCCAGTCGGGCATCCGGGTCGACCTCGGCGGCGGCGTGCTCGCCGACGCGATGCTCCAGAAGATCACCGCGGCGCTCGCCGCCGGCTCCTACCCCGACATCGCCTACGTCTTCGGCTCCGACCTCGCCGGCGTCGCCCGCAGCCCCAAGGTGGTCGACCTCGGCGACACCGTGCGCTCGGCCCCCACCCCGTGGGACGACTACTGGGAACCGGCCCGCCAGGCGGTCACCATCAACGGCCGGGTACGGGCCGCGCCCGCCGTCCTGGACGCGCTCGCCGTGATGTGCAACAAGAAGCTCTTCGAGGACGCCGGCGTCGCGCTCCCGCAACCCGGCTGGACCTGGAACGACTTCCTGGCCAC
Organism: Embleya sp. NPDC059237; assembly: GCF_042754105.1. Classification (NCBI taxonomy): domain Bacteria; kingdom Bacillati; phylum Actinomycetota; class Actinomycetes; order Kitasatosporales; family Streptomycetaceae; genus Embleya; species Embleya sp. NPDC059237. The sequence continues at coordinate 470,228 of NZ_JBHZAE010000006.1, forward strand.
CGCACACCGCCTCACCGACGCGCAGCGCGGCGTCTTCGGCACCGGCTGGCCGGGCGCGGGCGACGAGGACACCGTCTGGCGGTTGTGGCCGATGATCTGGGACCTCGGCGGCGACGTGGTCGCCGAGAACGGCCGCGACATCGGCTTCCGCGACGTCGGCGCCCGCGCCCTGGAGACGGTCGAGGCGCTGGCCCGCGCCAAGAGCGTCTACATCGACCCCAAGCCCGGCGGCGAGCAGATGTACCAGGTCTTCGCCTCCGGCCGGATGGGCATGGTGGTCACCGGCCCGTGGCAGATCCCCGACGTCACCGCGGCGGGCATCGACTACCACGTGGTGCCGCTGCCCAGCTACAGCGGCCGGCCGATGACCATCTGCGGCCCCGACACCTGGACCGTCTTCGACAACGGCGGCGCCCGGGTACGCGCCGCACGCACCTTCGTGTCCTGGCTCAACCAGCCCGACCAGGACGTCGAATGGGGCGTGCGGGCGGGCAGCCTGCCGCTGAGCCGGATCTGCGAGGCCAAACCCGAATGGCGCGCCCACGCGGCCGAGACGCCGGGCCTGGACGTGTTCACCCGCGCCCTGGAGACGGCCCGGGTACGGCCCGCGCACCCCGCCTATCCGCAGATCTCCACGGCCCTCGCCGAGGCCATCGTGTCCGTGCTGCTCGGCAAGAGCAGTCCGACCCGGGCCCTGAACCGCTGCGCCGCCGCGGCCAAGGCCGCCCTCGTCATACCGCGTTGACGAATACCGCGTTGAGGAGCCCCTCCATGTCATCCCTGCCCGCTCCACTCACGCTGTCCGACCACGATCGCCGGCACCGCACGCTGCGCCGCAGACGCCGGCGCGAGACGGCGACCGCGTGGGCGTACATCCTGCCCGCCGTCCTGGTCGTACTCGGCCTGAGCATCGTGCCGTTCGTCTGGTCTCTGCTGCTGTCCTTCCGGGCCGACGACCTGGTCACCCCCAGCCGCTGGGTCGGCGTGGACAACTACGACGCGCTCACCCAGGACCCGCACTTCAGCCAGGCGGTGCGCAACACCCTGCTGTACACCGCGCTCTACGTGCCGCTGAGCATGGCCCTGGGGCTGTTCCTGGCGCTGGTGCTCAATCGGCGGATCAAGCTGGTGGGCTTGTACCGCACGCTGATCTTCGTGCCGTTCGTGATCTCCGCGACGGCGCAGGGCGTGTTGTTCTCGTTCATCCTCGACCCGGAGTTCGGCGCGGCCAACTCGGTGCTGCACGCGCTCGGGATCAGTCGGCAGGGCTTCCTCACCGATCCCGGGCAGGCGTTGCTGGTGCTGGTGGCGATCTCGGTGTGGAGCGGCACCGGGTTCTGCGTGGTGATCTACCTCGCCGCGCTCCAGGACGTGCCGCCGTCGCTGTTGGAGGCGGCTCGGCTCGACGGCGCCGGGCGGTGGCAGTTGTTGCGGCACGTGGTGATGCCGACGCTCACCCCGGTCAGCCTGTTCCTGGTGTTGTGGCAGACGATCAACGCGTTGCAGGTGTTCGACCTGGTCTATGTGACCACCAAGGGCGGTCCGCTCGGGTCCACCACGGTGATCGTCTACTTCATCTGGGAGCAGGCGTTCAAGAACTTCACCGCCGGGTACGGCGCGGCGGCGGCCTACGTGCTGGCCCTCGCGCTCCTGGTGATCGGGGTCGCGTCGCGGCTCGTGCGAGGCCGCAGGCCCGCCGGCGCCGTGCTCGTCGAAGGCGGTGCCAAGTGAGCGCGGCGACCGTCGAGGCCGCCCCCGCGCAGGCCCGGCCGGCCCCGGTCGCGGCGCCGCGCCGCCGGCTCCCGTTCAGCCCGTGGCATCTGCTGCTGATGCCGCTGTCCCTGCTGTTTGCCCTGCCGCTGGTATGGCTGGTGCTCAGTTCGGTGATGACCAACGCGGAGATCAACCGGTTCCCGCCCGCGCTGTGGCCCTCGGGGATCGACCTGGGCGGCTACCGCTACGTGCTGGGCAATGCAATGTTCCCCCGCTGGTTCGCCAATTCGCTGATCGTCTCGGCGGTGGCGGTGGCCTCGAACCTGGTGTTCGGGGCGCTGGGGGGCTACGCGTTCGCCCGGATGCGGTTCGCCGGGTCGCGCGTGTTGATGGTGGCGATGTTGGCGACCATGGCGATCCCGTTCCAGCTCACCATGATCCCGACGTTTTTGATCATGAAGCGGCTCGGGCTGATCGACACGCTCGGCGCGCTGATCATCCCGTCCCTTGTGACGCCGTTCGCGGTGTTCCTGCTGCGCCAGTTCTTCCTGTCGCTGCCTCGGGAGTTGGAGGAGGCCGCCTGGATCGACGGGTGTTCGCGACTGCGCGTGTTGTACCTGATCGTGTTGCCGCTGTCCCGACCGGCGCTGAGCACCGTCGCGGTGCTCACCTTCCTCACCACCTGGAACGACCTGACCTGGCCGTTGATCGCGATCAACCACGACACCAAGTACACACTCCAACTGGGCCTGACCACCTTCCAGGGGCAACACCACACCCAGTGGGCCGCGGTGATGGCGGGCAACGTGATCACCGTGCTGCCCGTGCTCCTCGCCTTCCTCTTCGCGCAGAAGGCGTTCATCCAGTCGATCACCTCCAGCGGTCTGAAGGGGTAGCGATGTCACGGGAGTTCGACCCTCTCGTGATTCGCCCCCCGTCTACCGCACACACCCGGGAAGCCCGATGCCGCACACCTTCGACCTGCTCGTCCTCGGCGACGCCAATCCCGACGTCGTGGTCGGCCCCCTCGACCGGCCGTTGGCCTTCGCTCAGCACGAACACCTCGTCCCCACCGGTCTGCTCACCCTCGGTGGATCCGGCGCGATCACCGCCTGCGGCGCGGCCCGGCTGGGGCTGTCCGTCGCGATCGCCGGCCGGATCGGCGACGACGACGCGGGCCGCTTCGTGCGCGCCGCGCTCGCGGATCGGGGCGTGGACACCTCGGCGCTGCGCGTCGACCCGAGCCTGCCGACGCCGCTGACCACGGTGCTCACCCGCACCGACGGGGACCGGGCCATCGTCACCGCGGCCGGCACGCTGGCCGCGACCGGACCCGACGACGTACCCGCGGAGTTGCTGCGGCGAAGCCGGCACGTGCACGCCTCCTCCTACTTCCTGATGCCGCGACTCGCGCGGGCGCTGCCGGAGTTGCTGCGCATCGCCCGTGCGGCCGGCGCCGCCACGTCCCTGGACACCAACGACGACCCCGCCGGGCGTTGGGACCCGGCCGGACTCGCCGCCGTATTGCCCACCGTGGGCTACCTGTTGCCCAACGCCCAGGAGGCCCGGGCACTGGCCGGCTTCCCCGCCGCGACCACCGAGCAGGCCGCTGCGCGGCTGGCCGGGCACGGCCCCGTCGTGGTGGTCAAGGACGGCGGCGCCGGCGCCTTCGCGCACGACGGTGCGAACGTGCTGCGCACCCGGGGCATCCCCGCCGAGCCGGTGGACACCGTCGGCGCCGGGGACAGCTTCGACGCCGGCTTGATCACCGCCCTGCTCGCCGGCGAACCCCTCGCCCGAGCCCTCGATTTCGCCGCCGCGTGCGGCGCCCTGTCCACCCGAGCAACCGGCGGCACCGCCGCCCAACCCACCCGGGACGAGGCGCTGGACGCGCTCGCCCGCAACGGAAAGAACCAGTGATGACCCGCACCAAGATCGTCTTCGTCGGCGCCGGCAGCGTCGTGTTCACCCAGGGCCTGTTGGCGGACCTGTTCGCCTTCCCGGAACTGAAGGACGCGCACATCGCGCTGCACGACATCGACCCCGAACGCCTGGCCACCGCGCAGGGCGCGGCCCGGCTGATCGCCGACGACCGGGGCGCGAGCCCGCGAATCACCGCGCACGCCGACCGCCGCGAGGCGCTGGCCGGCGCCCACTTCGTGATCAACATCATCCAGGTCGGCATGCGCGAGGCCACCCGGACCGACTTCGACGTGCCCGCCGGCTACGGTCTGCGGCAGACCATCGGCGACACCCTCGGCATCGGCGGCATCTTCCGCGCGCTGCGCACCTTCCCGGTGTTGCGCGCGCTGGGCGCGGACATCGCCGAACTGTGCCCGGACGCCTGGCTGCTCAACTACACCAACCCGATGGCAATGAACGTCGGCTACCTCCGGCGCGCCACCGGCCTGACCCGCGTGGTCGGCCTGTGCCACTCGGTCTACTGGACCATGCAGGGCCTGGCCGAACTGGTGGGCGTGCCCTACGAGGAGGTCGACTACCTCGCGGCCGGCGTCAACCACCAGGCGTGGGTGTTGCGCTTCGAACACGCCGGCGCCGACCTGTACCCGAAACTCGACGCGCTGATCGCCCGGGACGAGCAACTGCGGCGCCGGGTACGGGTGGACATGTATCGCCGGCTCGGCTACTACCCGACCGAGACCAGCGAGCACTCCAGCGAGTACGTGCCCTGGTACCTGGGCCACGACAGCGAGATCAGCCGACTGCGGCTGCCCGTCGGGGCCTACCTCGACATCGTCGACGAGAACGTCGCGGCCTACGAGAGCACCCGCGCCGCACTCGCCGCCGGGCAGCCGGTGCCGGTCGAGTCGACCATGGAGTACGCCCCGCAGATCATCCACAGCATCACCACCGGCACCCCGCGCACGGTCTACGGCAACGTGCCCAACCAGGGCCTGATCGACAACCTCCCCGCCGAGGGCGTGGTCGAAGTCCCCTGCCTGGTGGACAGGTTGGGCGTACAACCGACCCGAGTCGGCGCGTTGCCGCCGCAGTTGGCCGCCCTCAACCGCACCTACCTGAGCGTCAACGACCTGGTGGTGCGCGCCGCGTTGGAGGACGACCCCCGGCACATCCGCCACGCCGCGATGATCGACCCGGCCACCGCCGCGGCATTGCCGGTCGAACGCATCTGGGACCTGTGCGACGACCTGGTCCGCGCCCACGGCAACCTGCTCCAGCCGGCCCTGCGCACCACACTCGGCCACTGAGATCCGGTGATCGACGTGCCCAGCCCGGAGTCCGGCAAGCCACAACCCGCCGCCCCCCGCGCCGGCCCCCGTTGGCGCGTCAGCGCCCACGACCCGGGCCACCCCCGGGATCGACGCGCGCAGCGCGGAGAGCGGCGGAGCCGCGAAGTTCGGGCTGGGTGACCCGGAGCGAAGCGGAGGGGCACACAGCCCCGAGCGAGGGGCCGCTTTTCTGCGGAGGAGCGAAGCGGGGGAGCGGAAAAGTGGTCCCTCGCGAGCCGGCGCGAAGCGCCCATAGAGAGCCGCCCCCGTCGCTCAGTAGTCCTCGTGCGCGTACGGCAGCAGGTCCGTGCGGAGCGCCGCGTCCAGGCGGTGCGCCGCGCCGGGCGTGGTCTCGGTGACCAGTCCGGCCGCCACCAGCCGGCGGATCGGCGTACCGCCCAGGTAGCAGGTGGCCAACTCGCGTACGTCCAGGGCCAGATCGGGTGCGTCGTCGGTGGCGGTGTAGGTCGCCCCGGTCGGGTCGGCGGTGAGCCGGAAGCGGCCCCGGTTCGCGGACAGTGCGGCGTCGCGCACGTCCAGGACCAGGTCCACCGGCGCCGCCCAGGACCGCGCGGTCAGCGCGGTACGCACATCGACCAGGCGCAGCCGCAGCGCCGGATACTGCCTGGTCACCCGCACCTGATGGCGATCCCCCGCGAACTGCAGCAGCGGATCGTCGAGCGGCCGGGCCCAGGCCACCACCTTGTCGATCAGATCGATCGAGACGAGAAAGGCCCACAACGCGGCGGCCACCGGGGCGTCCTGCGCCTCCAGTTCGAACACCTGGAGCACGTTGGCCGAGCCGGCGGGCCCCTTGACCTCCTCCACCCGGTAGACGACGTAGCCGGCCGGGGTCTCACCCCGCTCGCCGAGCGCGACGACCCGGATCGGCTCCTCGTCCTCGTCGTCGAGGAGCACCACGGTGCGCCACCACTCCTCGTCCCGGTCCAGCCGCCCGCCCCGCCTGCCCCGCACGGCCGCGTAGACCGGACCGAGCAGGCCCGGCGCCTTGGCCGGGTCCACCAGCCGCAACGGCCGGGGGTCGGGCGTGATGCGCAGGTCGAGCGGCCGGCGGGCGTCGATCTCGATGCTGCACCCGAGGGTTCCGTTGCCGTAGCCGAATCGGCCGTAGATCGTGTCCTCGGAGGCCCACAGGCAGGACAGCGGCTGGCCGAGTTCGGCGCACCTGCGCCACTGTTCCGCGATCATCCGGGTCAGCAGTCCGCGCCTGCGGTGGGTGGGCGCCACGGCGACGTAGTCGAGCCCGGCGCACGGCAGTTCGCCGCCCGGCACGGTCAGCTTGAAGCGGTGCGCGACGACGGCGCCGACGAGGGCGTCGTCCTCGTAGGCGCCGATCCGTCCGCAGACGCGCAGCCTGTCCCGGTGTTGTTTGCGTTCGTCGGCCGAGTCCGCCTCGTGGAAGGCCAGATCGGCGAGATCCACGATGCGATCCACCTGCGACTTGGGGATTTCTCGGATGTCGAGGGTCACCCTCGCGACGCTAGCCGGGTCGGGTTCGCCGCGCATCGCGTTTTTTGCGGGCCCGCGCGGCCGGGCCCGGCCCCCGGCTCATCCCCCACTTGAGGGATGGGCCGGGGCCCTCGCACACACGATCGTCGTCGGCACAGTCACCCGCGGATCCGAGAACGGTCGGCCGCGGGCCCGAAACGGAAAAGGAGCGGTCATGCGGCTGCGTTTGATCGTCCTGGCCGTCGGCACCTTCGCCATGGGGGTCGACACGTTCGTCATCGCGCCGATCCTGGGGCCGATGGCCGACGACCTCGACGTGTCCCGAACCGCGGCGGGGTGGCTGATCACCGCGTTCGCGCTCGCCTACGCCCTGGGCGGGCCGGTACTCGCCGCCGCCGTCGGACACCGGGCGCCACGCGGCCTGTTGCTCGGCGGCCTCGCGGTCTTCGCCGTCGGCAACGCCCTGAACGCGGTCGTGGGCGACTACGGCCTCGCGATGATCGGTCGTGCCCTCGCCGGCGCCGGCGCCTCGCTCTACACCGTCAATGCCCTGGCGGTGGCCCGGGCCACCGCGCCACCGGGGCGGGAGGGGCGGGCCACCTCGGTGGTCGTCGGCGGCCTGACCACCGCCATCGTGCTCGGCCTGCCGCTCGGCGCCTGGCTCGGCTCGACCACCGGCTGGCGCGTGGCGCTGTGGCTGATCGTCGGCCTGGCCGCGGTGGCCGGCGCGGGCATCGCCGCGGTGGTCCCCGACCTGCCGGGGCTGCCACGCCGGATGCTGCGCGAACGGGTCGCGCCGCTCACGGACTTCCGGGTCGTGGTGATCCTCACCGCCACCCTGCTGTGCCTGACCACCAGCTGGACCGTCTACACCTACTTCGACAAGGTGACCCGACCGGCCACCGACGGCGATGCCGGGCGCACCTCGCTGATCCTGCTGACCTTCGGCATCGGCGCGGTCTGCGGGAACTTCCTCGTCGGCCGCCTGGCCGACCGCTTCGGCCCTGCCCGCACGATCGTGGTCGCCGCCCCGCTGCTCACCGCGGTCGCCGCCCTGGTGCCGGTGTTGTCCCGCTCGATGGCGGCGGCGTGTGTCGTGGTCCCGCTGTGGGGGCTGCTGCACTGGATGATCAACGTCCCGCAGCAGTTGCGGGTCACCGCCGCCGCCCCCGACGCGGTCCCGCTGGTTCTCGGCCTGCACCAGAGCACCATCTACCTCGGGATCAGCGCGGGCGGCGCGGCCGGCGCGGCGGGCTTCGCGCTCGGTGGCCACGCGGGCATCGGGTGGGCCGCGCTGGCCACGGGTGTGGTCGCGCTGGCCGTGCTGGCCTGGTCGTTGCGGGTCGGGTCGGGGCCTCGGGACGAACTCCGGTCCGCCCCGGCCGGGGTGCCGGCCACGTCGGGCTGAGCCCGGGTCCGGAACAACCCGTACGGCCCCGTTCCGGCGGGGCCGTACGGGTGTCGCGCCGGCCGCCCACGAGAGCCGGACAGAGCCAGGTAAGGGTTATAGTCTTTCTTCACCGGTTACTTCGGCGAAAGGCAACGTGTGCGCATCCCGATGGCCGACCACGTCGCCGGCGCGACCTTCGCGTCCGACCTGGTCAATACCTCGCCCACCGTGCGCGGCGGCGCCGGCGACGCGCTCCCCGATCCGGCCGCGTTGGCGGGCCTCCTGGCCGGGCACGACCTGCGGCTCGACGCCCTTGCGGACAAGGGCGTGCCCACCGACGACGACCTCCACGCGGTTCGGCTGCTGCGCCGGGAGGTGCGCGGCGTCGTCGAGACCGAGACGGCGGAGCAGGCCGTCGCGGGCTCCGGCGTGCTCGTCGCCCGGGCCGGGCTCGCCCCCGTCCTGGACCGGGCGGCCGACGGCGGCTGGCAATGGTACGTCCCGACCGCACCGGGGGCGTCGCTCGCCGACGAACTGGCCGCGTTCGTCGCGGTCGGCTTGTTCGGCGCCGTCCGTACCCTCGGTCACGACCGTTTCCGCGCCTGCGCCGGCCCCGACTGTCGCGGCGTGTTCGTCGACACCAGCCGGGCCGGCCGGCGCCGCTACTGCCTGCCGGACCTGTGCGGCAACCGGATCAACGTGGCCAACCACCGGGCCCGGCGGCAGCGGGTGGGGGTGGCCCGATGAGCGCCGCGATCGAACATCCGCCCCTGACCGGCGCGCTCCGCCTCCCCGACGGGGCCTGGATCCGTGCGCGCGGGTTGCGCCGTCCGCGGCCGGGGGGTGCGACGCCGGACTTCGGTCTCTATCTCGGCGACGAGCGGTTGCGCCGTCGCCACGACGCGGCGCTGACGTGGCCGCACGTCTGGCTCGACTGGCCCGACTTCCGGCTGCCGCGCGATCGGGAGGGGGCGGTCCGGGAAATCCGCGCGCTGCACGAAAAGGCCCGTGCGGGCGAGGCGGTCGAGGTGGCCTGCGGGGGCGGCATCGGCCGTACCGGCACCGTCGTCGCGTGTCTGGCCGTACGCGCGGGCATCGCCCCCGCGGACGCCGTCGGCTGGACCCGCGAACACCACCACCGCCGGGCCGTCGAGACACCGTGGCAACGCCGCTGGGCACGCCGCTTCCCGCCGGACAGGGCCTAGAGGTAGTCGTCCAACCGAGCCAGGGCGAAGCCCTGCGCGGTGGCCGTGTCCACGACGCGGCGCAACATCTGGGCCATGTCGCCCTTCCACTGCCCGGGACCCCGGAAGTGGGTGAGGATGATGTCGCCCGGCTTGAGCCGGTGGTCGTAGCGATACTCGATCCGGTCCGGGAACGCCTCCTGGTTCCAGATCGGAAGCGCCACGATCCCGCACGACTGCGCCGCACGCAGGGTGTCCTCGTTGAACTCCCCGTACGGCGGCCGGAACAACCGCGACGCGACGCCGATCTCGCGCTCGGCGGCCGCCTGTTCCCCGCAGATCTCCTGCTGCTGGCGCGCGTAGCCGAGCTTTCGCATGTCCAAATGGTTCACCGTGTGGTTGTTCACCGCGACACCCTGCTCGTGCAGGCCCCGGAAGTAGTCCCAGCCGCCGCGAGCCAGATAGCCGCTGACGAACGCGCTGAACGGCACGCCCAGTTCACGGGCCATTCGGGCGAACTCCGGGTCCTTCTCGGCGCCGTCGTCGACGGTGAGGAAGACCACCCGGTCCTCGGTGGGCACCCGGTGCACCACCGGCGGGAGATCGCCGTAGCGGGTCACGCCGGGACCCGACTTCAGCACGGGCCGTGTGGCCGGCGGCGCGGGTGCCGCGATCGGCGCCCCCGCCAGGCCCCACTTCCGCGCGGCGGCGGCCCGACTCGCCGCGATCCGGGCGGCCTCCTGCTGCTCCGCACCCAGCCGGGCGGCCCGGATCTGCGCGTCGGCCTGCTCCCGGACGGCGTCCGGAATCGGCGCGGCAGGCGCGGCGGGCGCGTTCGCCGCCGCGATCGGCTGTCCCGGCTTGGACCGCGGCGCGCCGGCGTCCTCGTCCGCGCACCCCGAACCGGCCAGGCAGGCACACAGGCCGAGCGCGACACCCCATCGGGTGAGCGCGCGCCACGACGGGGACCTCATCGCATCCACACAGCTCATGGCGCCCCTTGTTGCCCGCTCCCGCCGACTTCGAACCCGGACGTTTGTTCGCCTCGAATGCCTCCATGCCTCGCACGGCCGAACGAACCGAGGCCGGAGCGATCCGCCCCGTGACGGCACGCGAGCCGGCCACCGCTAGGTTTTCGATCATGGACGCGACAGCGGACGACGCGATGGTCCCCCTCCCCGCCGGGCGGGTCACCCTGTCCGATCGGCGCACGCAACACAGCTGGTCGGTCGACCTCGCGCCGTTCCGGCTCGCGGTGTTCCCGGTCACCCAGGCGCGGTACGCGCGGGTCACCGGCGAGCACCCGAGTGCCGCCGTCGGGGACCGGCTACCGGTCGAGGGCGTGTCCTGGTACGACGCGGTGCGCTTCTGCAACGCCCTGTCCGTACACGAGGGCCTCACCCCGGCGTACCACCTCGCGGCGGGCGTCGAGCCGGTCGCCTGGGACACCTCGACCGACGGCTTCCGACTGCCGACCGAGGCCGAGTGGGAGTATGCCTGCCGCGCCGGAACCACCGGCCCGCATCACGGCCCGCTCGACGACATCGCCTGGTATCGCGCCAACTCGGCGGAGCGCATCCACGACGTGGGCGGCAAGCAGCCCAATCCGTGGGGCCTGCACGACATGCTCGGCAACGTCTGGGACTGGTGTTGGGACGTGTACGACGCCGAAGTCTACGGCGAATACCGGGTGTTGCGCGGTGGCGGCTGGTTCGACGAACACTGGAGCCTGCGCGCCGGCGCCCGTCGGCGCAGCCATCCGAGCTACCGCGTCGACGATGTGGGATTCCGCGTCGCCCGCTCGATCCTGCCCTGAGTGGGCGACCGCGTCGCGACTGCCTTGCACGGCCGGCCTCGCGGGACGAATGGGGGCGGCCCGGCGGGCGGACGGGGGGCCGGACGCCGGGCCGCGGCGGGCCCGGCCACGGGGGGAGCCGGCACCCACTCGCACCACTTTCCGCCCCGGCACCGGTAGCGCACAAGCCCGAACACGCCGACACCGGAGGATAGCCGGCCGACGCAGGCCGTGGGAGCGCGCTCATCGGCATCCGGCGTACCCCGGCGCGCGCCCGGCCCGGGTATGGCCGATTCGATGCGCTCGTTCGAACCCGCTCGCACTCGAACCCGGGCCGGGGTCGGGGGCGGCTCGGGCATTACTTCCCAGGTCCCCTGAGCCGGCGAAACCGACCACCGCCGACAGCACCGACCCGACCGCTGCCTCGGCGGCCGGGTCCTCGTCGTGCCCGCGCCGTTCCCGCCGCCCCCGCCTGCCCGCCCGCCCGACCGAACAAGCGTGCCCCTCCGGGTGGTTGACAGTGGAACCGAGATCACCTCTATTATTCTATCCGGAATCATATACGTTCCGAGATGGCATCGCCGATCCGGCGGGCGGTACCAGGGCACGAAGGGCGGTGGCGAGTGACGCAGGACGCGGTGACCGCATCGACGGGACGGCGGCCCGGCAAGGTGCTGGCCGTACACCTGAACTACCCCTCCCGCGCCCGCCAACGCGGCCGTGTCCCCGAGCACGCCTCCTACTTCCTCAAACCCGGCAGCTCGCTCACCGGATCCGGCCGCGTCGAGCGCCCGGCGGGCGTCGAACTGCTGGGCTTCGAGGGCGAGATCGCCCTGGTCGTCGGCCGCGCCGCGCATCGGGTGGCGCCGGCCGACGCCTGGGCGCACATCGGCTGGGTCACCGCCGCCAACGACCTCGGTCTGTACGACCTGCGGCACGCGGACAAGGGCGCCAACGTACGTTCCAAGGGCGGCGACGGCTTCACCCCGCTGGGGCCCACCCTGCTGCCCGCGGCCGAGCTGCGTCCCGACGCGCTGCGGGTACGCACCTGGCTGGACGGCGAATTGGTCCAGGAGGACACCACCGCGAACCTGCTCTTCGGCTTCGCCCACCTGATCGCGGACCTGTCCCGGCTGCTCACCCTGGAGGTGGGCGACGTGATCCTGACCGGCACCCCGGCCGGTGCCGGTGTGGCCGGGGTCGGGCAACGCATCGAGGTCGAGGTGGACAGCCTCGACGACCCGACCCGATCCACCGGCCCGCTGCGCACCGACGTGGTCGCCGGCCCCGCGCTCGCCGACTGGGGCACCCCGCCGCGCGTCGACCCGGCCACCCGCGCCGACGCCCACGGCACCGTGCCCGACCTCGCGCTCACCGACGACCTGCGCACCCGGCTCGGTCGGGTCGCGGTGGCCACGCTCAGCGTGCAGTTGCGCGCCCGCGGCTTCGACACCGTCTCCATCGACGGCGTACGACCGCTCACCCCGGGCACCCGCCTGGTCGGCACCGCCCGCACCCTGCGCTACATCCCGTTCCGCAAGGACCTGTTCGCCGCCCACGGCAACGGCCACACCGCGCAAAAACGTGCCGTCGACAACCTCGAACCCGGCCAGGTCCTGGTCATGGAGGCCCGCGGTGTGGACACCGCGGGCACCCTCGGCGACATCCTGGCCCTGCGCGCCCGCACGCTCGGCGCCGCCGGGATCGTCACCGACGGCGCGGTCCGCGACAGCGCCGCCGTCGCAGCCCTGGGCCTGCCCGTACTGGCCGCCGCCGCCCACCCCGCCGTGCTCGGCCGCCGGCACGTGCCCTGGGACGTCGACGTCACCGTCTCCTGCGGCGGCGCCACCGTACAGGTCGGCGACGTCGTGGTCGCCGACGACGACGGCGCGGTGGTGATCCCGCCCGCCCTGGTGACCGAGGTCCTGGCCGCCGCCGAGGAGCAGGAGGCGCGCGAGCGCTTCATCACCGAACAGGTCTCCCGGGGCGCCGCGTTGGCCGGCCTGTACCCCATCGGCCCCGACTGGGAGCCCGCCTACCGCGCCTGGCGGGCCGCGCTGCCGCCCACCCACGACCCGGCTTCGCCCATCACCCGCGAGGAGTACCGATGAAGTACCGCGCCGACCCGTCCCTGATCCGCGGCTCGATCGCGCCGCTGGTCACCCCCTTCACCGCCGACGGCGCCCTCGACACCGCCACACTGCGCCGCCTGGTGCGCTGGCAGCTCGCGGCCGGCTCGCACGGGATCTCGCTCGGCGGCTCGACCGGCGAGCCGTCCGCACAGACCCTGGCCGAGCGGGCCGAGGCGATCCGGGTGGTCGCCGACGAACTCGACGACCGGGCACCGTTTTTGCCGGGCACCGGGTCGGCCAAGCTGGAGGAGACGCTGGAGTTGACCGGCGTCGCCCGGGACGCGGGCGCCGACGCGGTGCTGGTGATCACCCCCTACTACGCGCGCCCCACCCAGGACGCGCTGTTCTCCTGGTACTCCACCGTCGCCCGCGAATACCCCGACCTGCCGGTGGTGATCTACAACGTGCCGAGCCGCACGGCGGTGGACATCGATCCGCAGACCGTGGCCCGGCTCTTCCGCGCGCACGAGAACATCGTCGGCATCAAGGAGACCACCAGGGACTTCGAACACTTCTCCCGGGTGATGGAGGCCGCCGGCCCCGAACTCCTGGTCTGGTCCGGCATCGAACTCCTGTGCCTGCCCGTGCTGACCCTCGGCGGCGCGGGCTTCGTCTCCGCGCTCGCCAACATCGCGCCCGCCGCGGTGGCCGAGATGTACGAGGCATATCAGCAGGGCGACCTCGGTCGGGCCCGCGAACTGCACTACGCCGTACAGCCGTTGGTGGACCTGCTGTTCGTGGAGACCAACCCGGCGCCGGCGAAGTGGCTGATGCACCGGCGCGGCCTGCTCGGCTCCGACCTGGTCCGCCCCCCGCTGCTGCCGCTGTCCGAATCCGGGCGAACCGCCGTATCCGCCCTCGCGCAGAGCCGGTTCGACCTGCTGACCGACCCCGCCCTTGGAGAATCCGCATGAGCACCACCACGACGACGCCCGTCGAGCCCGCCGAGGTGCCCGCCGGGCTGCCCACCCGGCTGCGTCACTTCATCGACGGCCGGCACGTCGACTCCCTGGACGGCGCCACGTTCGAGGTCTGCGCCCCGGCGTCGAACCTGCCCTACGCCACCGCCGCTGCGGGCAAGGCCGCAGACGTGGCCGCCGCGGTGGCCGCCGCCCGCCGCGCGTTCACCGCCGGGCCGTGGCCGCGACTGCCCGCCAGGGAACGGGCCGTGGTGCTCAACCGCATCGCCGACGAGGTCGAGCGACGCGATGCGCGGCTGGCCGAACTGGAGACCTTCGACACCGGCCTGCCGATCACCCAGGCACTCGGCCAGGCGCAGCGCGCCGCCGAGAACTTCCGCTTCTTCGCGGATCTGATCGTCGGTCAGACCGACGAGGCATATCAGGTGCCGGGCCGCCAACTCAACTATGTGCACCGCCGACCGGTCGGCGTCGCCGGACTGATCACGCCGTGGAACACGCCGTTCATGCTGGAGTCGTGGAAGCTGGCGCCGGCCCTGGCGGCCGGCTGCACCGTGGTGCTCAAGCCCGCCGAATTCACCCCGCTGTCCGCGTCGTTGTGGGCCGACATCCTCACCGAGGCGGGCCTGCCCCGAGGTGTGTTCAACCTGGTCGGCGGAATCGGCGAGGAGGCGGGCGCGGCGCTGGTGGAGCACCCCGACGTGCCGCTGATCTCGTTCACCGGGGAGACCACCACCGGGCGCACCATCTTCGCCGCCGCCGCCCGACACCTGAAGGGGTTGTCGATGGAACTGGGCGGCAAGTCACCGGTGATCGTCTTCGCCGACGCCGACCTGGACGACGCGATCGACGCCGCGCTGTTCGGCGTGTTCTCGCTCAACGGCGAACGCTGCACGGCCGGTTCGCGGATTCTGGTCGAGCGCGGGGTGTACGAGGAGTTCGTCGAGCGCTTCGCCGCACGGGCCGAGCGGATCGTGGTCGGTCCCCCGGCGGATCCGGCCACCGAGGTCGGCGCGCTGGTGCATCCGGAGCACTACGAGCGGGTGTTGGCGTATGTCGAGGCGGGTCGCACCGAGGCGCGCCTGGTCGCCGGCGGCGGTCGCCCCGCACATCTGCCGACGGGCAACTACCTCGCGCCCACGGTGTTTCGCGACGTGCCGGCCGATGCCCGGATCTTCCGGGAGGAGATCTTCGGCCCCGTCGTGGCGCTGACCCCGTTCGACGACGAGGCGCACGCGGTGGAGCTGGCCAACGCGGTCGACTACGGCCTGGCCGGCTACGTGTGGACCAACGACATCCGCCGCGCCCACCGGGTGGCACACCGGGTCGAGTCCGGGATGGTGTGGATCAACTCGCACAACGTGCGGGATCTGCGCACCCCCTTCGGCGGGATCAAGGCCTCCGGCCTGGGGCACGAGGGCGGCCACCGCTCGATCGACTTCTACACGACGCAGCAGGCGGTACACGTGGCCATGGCGCCGCTGCACACCGCCCGGTTCGGCGCCGCGTGACGATCGGGGGACCTCACGCGATCCGCCCGTCGGTTCGTCCCCGGCCGTATCCGCGCAGGTCGCTCGCTTGCTAGGTTCCGCACAGCTCTCGAAACCGGTTCCGCACGATTTGCGGACACCGGTTGCCGCACGACCTCTCGAACCGAACAGCGCGTCGAACAGGAGGAGAGCCTCATGCCCACTCCCGCCGTTCCGCCCCCGCCGCCCGTGCCCACCGTCCGCCCCGGCACCCCCGCCCCCGTGCCCGAGCCGGGGGCGATACCCCCACCCGACATCGTCCGGGCCGCCTACGCCGAGCTGATCGTCACCGATCCCGCCGCGTCCCGGGAGTTCTACGTCGACCTGCTCGGCCTGGTGGTCACCCACGAGGACGAGGACGCGGTGTACCTGCGCGCCTTCGAGGAGTACCTGCACCACTCGCTGGTGCTGCGCCGCGGCGAGAGTCCGGCGCTGGCCGCGCTCGCGTACCGGGTGCGCTCGCCCGGCGAGGTCGACGCGGCCGAGCGCTACTACCGGGCCCTGGGCGTACCGGTGGAGCGCCGCGCGGCGGGCGCCACCCGGGGGATCGGCCCGGCGGTACGGGTACTGGACCCGCTGGGGTTCCCGCTGGAGTTCTTCTACGCGGCCGAGCACGTGCCGCGCCTGCACCAGAGCTACGACCTGCACGGCGCGGGCGCGATCGCCCGGCTCGACCACTTCAACATCGTGGTGCCGGACGTGGCGCGGGCCGAGCGCTACTACCGGGACCTGGGTTTTCGGGTGACCGAGGACATCCGGGGCGCGGACGACACGCTGTACGCGTCCTGGCTGCACCGCAAGGACACGGTGCACGACATCGCGCTGACCGGCGGCGACGGACCCCGGCTGCACCACATCGCGTTCAGCACCCACGAGCGCGGCCAGGTGCTGCATGTATGCGATCTGCTGGGCGCCCGGCGCCGATCGGCGCACATCGAGCGTGGTCCGGGGCGGCACGGGGTGTCCAACGCGTTCTACGTGTACGTGCGTGATCCGGATCTGCACCGCGTGGAGATCTACACCACCGACTACTACACCGGGGATCCAGACCACCCGGTGCTGTCCTGGGACGTGCGGGACAACCAGCGGCGCGACTGGTGGGGCAATCCGGTGGTGCCGTCCTGGTACGCGGAGGCGTCCACCGTGCTGGACCTGGCCGGGAAGCCGCAGCCGGTGTTCGCCCGGGAGGAGAACCACGAGGCGGAGGTGACGGTCGGCGCCGACGGCTTCTCGTTCGCGCGCGACACATCGCCGCAGGTGGGGTCCCCGCCGTGAACATCCACCCCTGGTGTAAGATCCGAAATCGTATCCGAAATAGTCGAGTGGAGAAGTAGGATGCGCACACGGCAGCCCCTCGCCGTCACCACCTATCCGAGCGTCGGGCCCTGCGAAGACGTCGGGGAGTCCGAGCAACCCCCGGTGCTGCTCGTGCACGGATTCTGTTCCGACGCTCGCCGCTCCTGGTTGGAGACGGGCATGGTGACGGCGCTGATCGACGCCGGCCGCACCGTGATCGCGCCGGACCTGCGCGGACACGGCGCCAGTCCGGCCCCGACGAGCGGCGACGAGGCGGACGCGAACACCACCGTCGACGATCTGCTCGCCGTGCTCGACGCGTACGGCGCGGAGCGGGTCGACATCATCGCCTACTCTCTCGGCGCCCGGCTGATCTGGGCATTGGCCGAACGCGCGCCGGAGCGGGTGGGACGCGTGGCGTTCGGCGGCATGAGCCCGGTCGAGCCGTTCGCCGCCGTGGACGTCGCGGAACTGCGCCGGGTCGTACGCGGCGAGGCGACCACGGCCGATCCGCTCACCGGGATGATCGCGGGCCTGATCCGCGCCGAGGGCGACCGCGCCGACGGGCTGGTCACGTGTGTCGAGGGCCTGCGGAGCACACCCTTCGAGCCCACGCCGTGGGCCGGCCACACCCCGCCGTGGTTCGTGGTCGGTACCGACGACCCGATGACCCGGGACATCGACGCGTTGGTCGCGGCGGCGGCCGGATCACGCATGGTCGTGGTGACCGGCGACCACCACGGCGTCCTGGTCAGCCCCAACTTCCAGGGTTTGGCCGTGTCGGTCGTCGGCCGCTGACCCACCCGCCGCATACCGCGCCGCACCGGATGACACCGGGCCGGGACACCGTGTCCCGGCCCGCGACCGTGTCCGGTCGAGACTGAGGAGACCGTAGTTGAGCCCCGCAAAGGCAACCGCCGCGAGCAAGGCGTCGAAGTCGTCCAAGTCGGAGATGTGTTACGAGCTGCTGCGCGGCCGGATCCTGGACGGCACCTACGGCCCCGGGTACCGGCTGGTGTTCGACCAGCTCGCCCGCGAGGCGGGAGTCAGCACCATCCCGCTGCGCGAGGCGGTGCGCAGGCTCCAGTCCGACGGCTTGGTGGAGATCGTCCGCAACGTCGGCGCCCGGGTCGCCGTGTTCGACCGCTCGCAGGTCGAGCACTCGCTCAACGTGCTGGCCCGCCTCGAGGGCTACGCGACGGCGATCTCGGCGCCGCTGATGAGCCCCGAGAACATCGCCGAGGCGAGGGCGATCAACGACCGGATGATCGAGGCGCTGGCCGACTTCGACCCGACCGCGTTCACCGCGCTCAACCGGAGGTTCCATTTCTCGCTCTACGCGCATTGCCCCGATCGGCACCTGAACGCGCTGCTCGAATCCGAGTGGGCGCGCCTGGACCACATGCGCCGCTCGACCTTCACCTACGTCCCCGGCCGGGCCCGCACCTCGGTGCGCGAACACGAGCATCTGCTCGACCTGATCGGCGGCGGCGCCGACCCCGGGGAGATCGAACGCGCGGCCTGCGCCCACAAGATCGCCACCGCGGCGGCCCTGCACCAGGCCAAGACCGGGACGCCGTAGCGGCCGAAGCCCCGTTCGGACCGGCCGCGGGGCGCCGAAAGCCCCGGCCGGTTCGGCCGGGGCCCGGGTACGCCGGCCGCGGCCGGAGCGAGGTCGCGCCGTCAGCCGACCTTGCGCCCGAAGCGCAACTTCCATGGCGTCAGGGCGGATTCGATCTGCACGGCCAGGCTCATCTTCGACGCGCCCTCGGCCCGTTCCTCGAAGCGGATCGGCACCTCGACGATCCGCAGCCCGCGCTTGACCGTGCGGTGGTTCATCTCGACCTGGAACGAGTATCCGTTGCTGTGGATCGACGGCAGGTCGATCGCCCGCAGCGCCGACGCCCGCCACGCCTTGAACCCGGCGGTGGCGTCCTTCACGCCCAGCCGCAGGATGGCGTTGACGTAGTGGTTCGCCCACGTCGACAGGACCTTGCGGTACCAGGCCCACTCCGCGGCGGTCGAGCCGCCGCGCACGTACCGCGAGCCGATCACCACGGCGGCGTCGCCGGTGCGCAGCGTGTCGAGCATGGTCGGGATCACCGCGACGGGGTGCGAGAGGTCGGCGTCCATCTGGATCACCACGTCGGCGCCCTCGTCCAGCGCGCGGGTGATCCCCGCGACGTAGGCGCGGCCCAGCCCGTCCTTCTCCTTGCGGTGCAACACCCCGACGAACCCCGAGGACTCCGTGGCGAGCTTGTCCGCCACCTCGCCGGTCCCGTCGGGCGAGTTGTCGTCCACCACGAGCACGTGCAGGTTCGGCAGGCCCGACTCCGCGAGCAGGCCGACCAGAACGGGCAGGTTCTCCCGCTCGTTGTAGGTGGGAACGACGACGACGATCCTCGCGAAGGTCTCTACCACGATTCGGTTCCCGCGCGATCTCCCGGAACATCGCGCGGCGGCGTCCAGGCGCCGGCGGACGACAGGTCTGTGTGCATGAGGCGCGAGTCTATCGGCGCACGGGCGCCGGCCGTCCGCATCCGGGCGGCGTGTCCGCCCGCGCGCGGCCGGCGGCACGGCGACCGGGAGTGGCTCCCGGTCGCCGTGGCCGGGCTCAGACCAGCAGTTGGCCGCCGTCGACCTGGACGATCGTGCCGGTGATGTGCGCGGCGGCGGGTGAGGCCAGGAACACCGCGAGCGGGGCGACGTCCTCGGGGACCGCGATGCGGCCGAGCGGAATCCGGGACTCCCACGCCCGCCGGGCCTGAGGGTCGTCCATCAGGCCGGCCGTCATCGGGGTGTGCACCGGGCCGGGCGCCACGCCGTTGACCCGGATGCGGTGCGGGGCCAGCTCGATCGCGCCGGTGCGGGTGAGCGCGTCCACCGCGGCCTTGGTGGCCTCGTAGTGGCCGAGGCCGGCGGTGGGTTGCCGGGCGCCGATCGAGCTGATGTTGACGATCGCCCCGCCCGCGTCCTCGGCGATCATCCGGCGGGCCGCCGCCGCGGTGACGGTGAACGTACCGCGCAGGTTGACCGCCACCACGGTGTCGAACACCTCGATCGGCAGGTCGACCAGGAGTCCGCCGCCCGCGACCAGGCCGGCGTTGTTGACCAGGACCGCGAGCGGGCCCACCTCGACGAGCACCCGATCCAGGGCCGCGGCCACCGACGCGGAGTCGGTGATGTCCATCGCGACCGCGGTGCCGCCGATCTCCCCGGCCACCTTGTCGGCCGCGGCGGCGTCGATGTCGGCGATCACGACCCGGTCGCCGCCCTCGGCGAAGGCCCGGGCGACGGCCGCGCCGATCCCGCTCGCGCCGCCGGTGACCACGACCACCCGCCCCGGCCGCGCGTCCGGGGCGGTCATCGGGCCTCCGCCACGATCACCCGGGGGCTGCCGGGCAGTTCGAGCACGTCCACCGGGTGCCAGCCGGCCTCGACGAGCCATTCCTCGACCTCGGCCCGCGGATACACCGTGGTGCCGTCGATGACCAGGTACTCCCCGGCGTGCAGCGTGTCGATCAGGCGCGGCGTCCCGGTCGGCTCCAGGAAGAAGTCGAGCAGTAGCAGCCGGGCCCCGGGCTCGGCGGCCTTGCGCGCCGCCGCCACGATCCGCCGATTGTGCTCGGTGTCGAAGCGGTGCACCACGTGTTCGAGCAGCACCAGGTCGAACCCGGTGGGCACCTCGCCGGACAGCGGATCGCCGCCGATCACCTCGACCCGGTCCTCGACGCCGGCGGCGGCCAGGGTGTTCTCCGCGTGCCCGACGAGGTCGCCGTCGGACATGAACGTCGCGGACAGCTCGGGGTGCGCGCGCAACGCCTCGGCCAGGAACGACCCGGACAGCCCGGCCAGGTCCAGGACCCGCCGGTGGCCGCCGAAGTCGTAGCACCGGACCAGCATCGCCGCGTGCAGCGCGTTGTAGGTCATCACACCGCCGAGGAAGGTGCCGAGCCGGTCGCCGCCGAGGTCCAGCGGGGCGGGGCGGGCGGTGCGTGAGGTCTCGCCGAAGCCGAGCCAGTGCGGGTAGCTGACGCCGTCGAGGAAGGTCAGGAACGGGCGCAGGTCCACCCCCTCCCCCGACCCGGCGAGATGGTGCGCGGTGGCGGGCGAGTTGGCGTAGCCGGCGTCGCCGCGCTCCAACAGGCCCAGGCCCACCATGGTGTCGGCCAGGATCAGTGCGGTCCGCGCGGGCAGTCCGGTACGGGCGACGATCTCGTCGAGCGGCGCGGGGCCGTCGGCCAGGGCCGCGAACAGTCCGGCCTCGCCGGCCGCGAACAGCTGCTTGGCGGCCATGTATCCGATCGCGACGTCGACGATGGGAGCCGGATCGACCGCGGCCCGGGCGTCCGAGGGAACTGGCATGCGGATCTCCTCGAGGGGCAGGAAGTTGGTATCTGGAATGCTATATGATTACCGATGCCATCAACAATGCCGATCTTCGTGGAGGACCCGTGACGCGCTCCCCCGGCAGCAGCCCCGTGCCCCGTCGCCGCCTCGGCGCGCACGGCCCCGACGTACCGGTCCTGGGCCTCGGCTCGTGGAACACGTGGGACCGGATGCGGCCCGCCGACGCCGTCGCGCTGATCCTGGACGCGCTGGCGCACGGCGTGGAGTTGTTCGACGTCGCGCACTACGACATGGGCCCGCACGCGGAGAACGCCCGCACGGACCTGATCTTCGGGGAGGCGATCCGCGAGGCGGGCGTGGCCCGCGAGGACTGGCTGCTGTGCGGCAAGCTCTGGCTCTGGGAATACCCGAAAAAGGGCTTCGCCGAGCAACTTGATGTCGCGCTGGACCGGATCGGTACACATCGCGCCGACCTGGTCGTGGTCGGCGACTTCTTCGGCGAATTGCCCATCCCGGCCGTGGTCGCCGACGTCGCCGAACAGATCGCGGTGGGCCGGTTCACCGCGTGGGGCGTCAACAACTGGTCCGCGCGCGACGTGTGGACCGCCCGCCGGTTCGCCGCCGCCGAGGGGCTGACCCCGCCGACGTTCGCCCAACTCAAGTACAGCCCGGCCCGCCGGGCGGTGGCCGAGGGCGCGCCGTTCGCCGAACTCTTCGCCGACGGGATGGCATTGCAGGCGTCCGACGTCCTGGAGGGCGGCATCCTGGCCGGCAACCTGCACCCACGGCGCAAGATCGGCGCCGACCCCGGCAACCTCCGCGACCGCATCCGCGAGGTCTACCCGAAACTCGCCCAAGCGGCAGCCGAGCTGGACGCGACACCCGCCCAACTGGCCATCGCCTTCTGCCTCACCCACCCGGCGGTCGCCACGGTCCTCTTCGGCGCCAGCCGCATGTCCCAATGGCAGGACAACCTCAAGGCATTGGACCTCATCACCAAACACGGCACCACCCTCCGCGACTCCCTCGCGGACATCTGGGTGGACGCCGACATCATCGACCCGGCAGCCTCCGGCACCTGACCGGGCCCCCCGACCGGCACCCAAAACCGCCCGGGCTCCCCTGTTCACCCCAGCCCGGCACTCGAAGCCACCCCACCCCAACCAACCCCCAAACGCGGGCCGGACTCCCCCCTTCAGCCCGGCCGGCGTTTGAGGCCAACCCAAGTCAACCGACACCTAACGTCAACCGAACCCCCCACAGCCCGGCCGGCGTTTGAGGCCAACCCAGGTCAACCGACACCCGGCGTCGGCCGAACGCTCACGGCCCCTCCGGGGACACCACCTCGCGGTCCGCGTAAAACGGCACAAGGCGCGCCCGCAACGCCGTCGCCCCGACCCGCTCCAGCAGCCGCAACCCCCCGATGTTGTCGGCCAGTTGCGACACCTTCGTCGCGCCGAACAGCACACTCACCGTCGCCGGATGCGACAGCGCGAACGCCACGCACACCTGCGCCGCCGTCGCGCCCAGATCCGCCGCCACCTCGGCGATCCCGGGCGCGGAGGCGATGATCCGCTCCCGCACCCCACCCGGATCCCGCCCGATCTCCCGCGCCGGCGCCACCTTGCCCGCCAGAATCCCACCCTCCAGGACATCGGACGCCTGCAACGACAGCCCCGCCGCGAACAGTTCCGCGAACGGCGCACCGTCCGCGATCGAGCGCCGGCACGGGCTGTACTTGAGCTGCGCCACCTGCGGCCCCGGCGACCCGGCGGCGAGCGCATGCCCCCCGATGGTCCGAATCGCGGTCGCCGACCAGTTGTTCACCCCCCAGTGCCCGATCAGCCCGCTCTTCTCCAACTCGGCCAGATCCCCCGCCAGTCGGGCCAGATCCAGATCCGGATCCCGGATGTCCCCCAGGATCGCCAGGTCGGCATGGTCCGTCCCGGCCCGGAACATCGCCCGCTCCACCTGCTCGCGCAACGACTGCGCGGGATACCCCTCCAACCAGATCTTGGTCGACAACTGGTAGTCCGTACGGGCCAGTCCCGCCGCCCGAACGATCGCCGAGAACAACACGTCGGTGAACACCGGCCGCTGCCCGGGAATCCCGTACACCGCGACGTCGAAGAGGTTGACCCCCCACTCCACCGCCTGCGTGACCAGGTCCACCGCGTCGTGGAAGTCCATCCGGTCGTAGGTGTGCCACGACCCCAACGACAACAGCGGCACCTGCGGCCCGTCCGCACCCAACCGACGCCGCGGCACGATCGCGTCGGAGCCCGCACTCCGCCCGCCGGCCTCCGACGCCGCAGCCACCGACGCCGAGTCCTTCGAAGTCTCACCCATTGCAATGGTCCTTTCGGCACCGCGAACATCCTCGCGGGCCATCGATCTCGGGGACATACGGGACGTCACGGCAGCCAGGGGTGCACGACCGCCTTGACCTGCTCCTGCCGATGCATCGCCGCGAGCGCGTCGGTCGCGCCCGACAGCCCGACCGGAGCGGCGAACAGCCGATCCCACGCGAACCGGTCACGGAAGTCGCGCAGGAACTCGACGGCCCGGTGGTAGTCGCCGACATCGCCGTTGAGCGAGCCGACGACGTTCAGTTCCTTGCCCATCACGGTCCCGAGCGGCAACCGCTCCGGGGTTGGACCGGTACTGCCGACGATCACGAACGTGCCGCCGAACGCGGCGAGATCGACCGCCTCCGCGCCCACCCCCGGCGCCCCGGCCAGGTCCAACACCAGGTCCGCGCCGCGCCCCCCGGTGGCCTCACGTACCGCCTCGCGCCGCTCGGCCGCGTCGACCGCCAGGCCCAGCGTCAGGTCCGCGCCGAACTCCCGGGCCAGGTCGAGCCGGGCCTCGGGCGCGCCGATCGTGATCACCGTCCGGGCCCCGCCCGCCCGCGCCATCGCCCCGGCCACGATGCCGAGCGCCCCGGCGCCCTGTACCACCACCGACGCCCCGGGCCGCACCCCGCCGGCCCGGTCGAACGCGTGCAGCACGGTCTTGACCGCGCATCCCGCGCACGCGGCCCAGGTGTCCGGCACGTCGTCCGGGATCACCACCTTCTCCGCGCGCGGCCCGACATAGGCGAACTCGGCCAACCCGGCCGTGGCGTAGGGCCATTGGTCCGCGCGCTGGCGGAACCCGTAGCCCCGGTCCACGCACCCCACCGGCCGGCGCAGCACCGTACAGGCGTAGCAGGTCCCGCACGTGGACTCGGACCAGCCGATCCGATCGCCCACCCGCAACACCCGGCCGAGCGCATCGGTGGCGCCCACCCCCACCGCCTCGACGGTGCCGGTCATCTCGTGGCCCAGCACCATCGGCAACATGCCCGGGAAGCTCATCGCGCCGCGCCACAGGTGCACGTCGGTGGCACACAGCGTGGCGCAGCCGATCCGGACCAACACCGCGCCGGGCTCGCAGCGTTCGGGCAGCCCGATCTCCTCCAGGGTCAGCGGTTCCTCGTGCACGCGCAACACCGCGGCGCGGGTGGAGCCGTCCGGGACGGCCCGGGTTCCCATGATCATCAACACTCTCCGGTTCTTTGTGTCGTCGACCGTGCGCGCCTCGGGTCCGGGTCGTCGACCGTGCGCGCATCGGCTCCGGGTCATCGGCTGTGCGCGGTGTCCCACACCTCGTGCCGGCTGCGCCACCACAGCAGCACCAGGATCACCAGGAAGGGAATGACGCCGCGGTATTCGCGCACCTCGCTCAACGAGGCGGAGACGCCTTCCAGGCAGCCGAGCAGCAGCCCGCCGCCCAGGGTCAGCGGCAGATTGCGGAACCCGCCGACCATGGCGACGGCGAGCGCGGTGACGATCAGCTTGCCCAGGGTAGAGAAGTCGCCGCCCAGACGCGGCGCGACCAGGATGATCACCAGCGCGGTCAGCGCGCCGATCGCCACCCACACCGCGGTGGCCAGGCGCGGCGCGGAGATGCCGACCACCTGGGCGGTGCCGGGCCGCTCGGACAACGCCTGCAGGCGCAGCCCGACCAGCGTCCGGCGCAACATCACCTCGACGCCGACGGTGATGGCCACCGCGAAGGCGAGCGAAACCACCACTGCCCAGGACACGACCACGTCGCCGATCCGGAACACCGCCCCGTCGAAGGGCGCGGGGAAGCGGCGCGCGCCGGTGGAGGTGGCGCCGAACAGCCGCAGGCCCACCGCCATCACCGCGACGTACACGGCCACCGTCACCGCGGCCTTGGTGCGCTCGTTGTGCTCGCCGAACCAGCGGATCAGCACCGCACCCAGCACGCCGGACAACGCCGCGCTGACCGCGACGCCCAGGAGCAGCGCCGGCCACACGTTCAGGCCGTCGTCGGTCAGCGACACCATGGTGAAGGCGCCCATCGCGCCGACCGCGGCCATCGCGAAGTTCACCACGGCCACGAGTCGGTAGGTCAACACCACGCACAGTCCCAGCAGGGCGTAGCCGCCGCCGCTGCTCAGGCCCGCGATCACAGAGTTCAGCATGTCGACACCTCGTTCTCGGGCGATCCGCGCGGCTACTTCTTGCCCGGCACGATGAAGCCTTCGGGCAGTACCTGCCACTTGCCGTCGACGGCCTTGACGAACCGGCTGCCCTGGACCGGGTTGTGCTTGTCGTCGGGGCCGAACACCCAGGGGGAGCCGACCATCGGGTAGTCGATCGGGCTCATCTTCTTGAACGCCTCGGTGACCGTCTTGCGGGTGATGTCGCCCTTCATGCCCTTGAGCACCTGGACGAAGACGTCGGCGGCCATTACCGCGCCCTGGCTGAACGCGGTGCGCTGGATGCCGCGCTTGTCCATCAGTTCGGCCCAGCGCGCGTTGCCCGGCAGGGTGGTGTCGGTGTACGGCTGCCATTCGGTGCCGACGTAGGCCCGCATGCCCGAGGGCACCAGCTTGGCGTTGGCGTCGGTGTAGCTGTTCGCGCCCATGATGAAGTCGACGTTTTGCATGCCCTGGGTCTGCGCCTGGGCGAACCAGGGGCCGACCTGCGCGTTGTAGAGCACGGCCTGGCAGCCGGCCTGCTTGGCGGCGATCAGGTGCGGGGTGGGGTCGCCTTCGCCGACGGCGGTGTCCTTGGCGGCGAGTTGTTTGCCGGTGAGGGTCTCCCACTCCTTGATCGCGTCGCTGATGCCGCCGCCGCTGCCGGGCAGGGTCGTGTAGTAGAGACAGACCTTGTCGTGGTGCAGCGTCTCGGAGGCGTAGTAGAGCATCGCGGTGAGCAGTTTGAACGGGCCGGGGTTGACCGGGGCGATGTCGGGGCTGTTGAAGCACGCGGGGTCGACGCCGACGGCCGGGATGGAGACGATCTTCGCGGTCTTGTACGCGGCGCGGTTGACCCCGCAGTCGACCGCGCTGGAGGAGCCGACCAGGGCGACCACGCCCTTGGACTGCACGAGTTCGACCTCGTTCTCCGTGGAGCGTTGCGGATTCATCGCGTCGTCTTTGCTGATCAGTTCGAGTTTGCGGCCGTTGATCCCACCGGCCGCGTTGACCTCGTCGAAGACGGCCTTGACCGCCTGCGGGACCTCGGGGGTCTGGAACAGCCCCGTGATTCCGTTGATCGAACCGACCTTGATGGCGCCTTTGGTGGAGCCGCCGTCGTTGCCGTCGTCGGCGGCGCAGGCCGTCGCGGCGAGGGTGAACGCGAGCGCGAGCACGGCCGCGGCCGGTCGGCGTACGAGGGAACGCTTCATGGGAACGTCCTTGTCTTCGTGGGGGGATGGATCGGCACGAAGGTCGATCCGGTCGAAGGCATGCCGGGGGGATCCGGGTCGGCGGCGCGAGCGGGCGCCGGCCCCGGGGGACGGTCGGGCGGTCGGGCGGTCGGGGTTCAGCCGGTCGGGGTGATGATCGCGGTCGCGGGGACCGCGCCGTCGGGGGTGTCGGAGCTGCCGAGGTAGGCGGCGGTGACCGCCGGGTCGCGCAGGACCTGTTCGGTGGGTCCGGCGGCGATCACGTGGCCGAAGTCCAGGACGGTGACTTCGCGGCACGCGACCCGCACCAGTTCCATGTCGTGTTCGACCAACAGGACGGACACGCCGTAGCGTTCGGGCACCCGGGCCAATCGTTCGGCCAGGCGCCGGGATTCGGCGGCGGACTGTCCGGCGGCGGGCTCGTCGAGCAGGGCCACCGCCGGTCGGGCGGCGATCGCGGCGGCGACGTCGAGTAGGCGCCGGGTGCCGGCGTCGACGATCGAGACGGGCAGGTCACCGACGGGACAGCCGAAGAATTCGAGCAGTTCGTCGGCCTCGGCCCGCTCCAGGCGGCGGCCGGCGCCGATGTCGAGGTATTCGTACTGGGTGAGTTCGGGTGCGATCAGTGTGGTCTGGAACGTGCGGCGCAGGCCACGTGCGGCGCGCACCTGCGGGGCGAGTCGGTCGATCGGCACGCCGTCGAGGCGGACCGTGCCGGGGAGGGTGCCGAGGAAGCCGCCGACGGCGGAGATGAAGGTGGACTTGCCCGCGCCGTTGGGGCCGATCAGGCCGACCACGGCGCCGGCGGGCACGGTGAGGTCGACCGCGTCGAGGGCGGTGACCGGGCCGTAGCGCACGGTCAGGCCGGTGACCTCGAGGGCGGGGCCGGTGCCGATGGGCCGGGCCGGGGCGCCGACCGTGCGCTCCGCGGGCGGGCCCGCGTCGGCCCGTTCCCGGTCGGCCGCGGGGGCGGCGTCGCGTTGTTTGCGGGCCTTGGCCAGGCGTTTGCGGTTGCGGGTGAAGTCGGTCTGGCTCATCCCGCTGCGCAGCGCGAAGATCGGCACGATGCCGAAGACGATGCCGCCGAGGTCCTGGGGCAGTCGGACCTTCTCCAGGATGGTGGCCATGGCGGCCCCGAACACCCCGCTCATCAGGGCGCCTTCGGGGTGGTGCGGGCCGATGAGGATGGCGATGGCGAACAGGGTGACGGATTGGCCCATGGCGAAGTTGCCGGCCACCACCAGGCCGAGTTGCCCGGCCATCAGGCCGCCGCCGACCCCGGCGACGAAGGCGCTGATCGCGAACGCGGCGAGTTTGCTGCGGGCCACCGAGATGCCGTGCGAGGCGGCCATGCGTTCGGAGTGGCGCAACTCCAGCCAGGATCGGCCGAGTCGGGTCTTGTCGAGAGCGGCGAGGGCGAGCGCGATCACGGTGAAGACGATCACCACGAGCACGAAGTAGTTCGCGTTGGTGCTGAAGGCGGCGGGCCGGGCCACGGTTTTCAGTTCCTCGGTGCCGGGGAACTGCTTGGCGCCCAGCACGATATCGGTGGACACCGCGGCGCCGAAGGTGATCACCGCGAGGTTGACGCCGCGTACCCGCAGCGCGGGCAGGCCGATCAGCATGCCGACCGGGGCGGCGGCGAGGCCGCCGAGGACCACCCACACGATCAGCCCGCCGGGGGCGTCGGCGAGGTTGAGCCGCATCACCACCCATGCGCCGATCGCGGCGAAGGAGAGTTGGCACAGGGACATCACGCCGGCACGGCCGACGATCACGCCGTAGCTCTGCATGACGACGGCGCCGATCACGCTGGTGATGGCGAGGTAGAGCCAGTAGGGCGACAGGATCGCGGGGACGGCGACGCAGGCCAGGGCGGCGAGCGCGATGCCGATCGCCGCGCGGCGCGGGTCGACCAGGTCCGAAAGGGTCTTCGCGGCCCGGGACTTCATCGGGTGCCACCGCCGATCGGGGTGTCGAGCGGGTGTGGGTCGAGGGCGCGGTCGGGGTCGGTGGGCGCCGGCCCGCCCGGGTCGGGTGTGGTCGAGCCGAAGTAGTACTCGTGCAGTAGCTCGTGCCGGCCGCGCAGGTCGGCGCAGGGTCCGTCGTGCACGATGCGGCCCTTGCGCAGCACGTAGGCGTGGGTGCCGACGTCGAGGGCGAGGTTGGCGAATTGCTCGATGAGCAGTACGGCCAGGCCGGCGGCGGCGAGTTCGCCGACCACGCGCATCAGCCGGCGCACGATCAGCGGGGCCAGGCCGAGCGACATCTCGTCGACCAGGACCACCTTGGGGTCGGTGACCAGGGCGCGGCCGAGTACGAGCATCTGCTGTTCGCCGCCGGAGAGGTGGCCGGCCTGGAGGGTGCGCCGGCGGGCCAGTTCGGGGAAGAGTCGGTAGACCTGTTCCGGATCGCCCGCGCCGGCCCGGGCGACCAGGAGGTTCTGTTCGACGGTGAGGGTGCGGAAGATGGTGCGGGCCTGTTCGACGTAGCCGACGCCGGCCCGGGCGCGTTTGTACACGGGCAGCTTCTGTACCGGGCGGCCGGCGAGTTCGATGGTGCCGGCGGTGGTGCGCACCAGGCCGGCGATGCCGTCCATGAGGGTGGTCTTGCCTGCGCCGTTGGCGCCCAGGAGCACGGTGACCGCGCCGGGGGCCACGTCCAGCGAGACCCCGCGCACCACGGGGATCTCGTCCCGGTCGATGTCCACCTCGCGCAGCCGCAACACGGGTTCGGCGCCGGCCGGGCTCTCGGTGCTCACCGCGCTCTCCCGTCGAACGTGTCCCGCAGCGCGCGGATCACCAGGTCGTGCGCGCGCCGTGCGTCGGTGAGGTCGGTGGCGAGCAGGCCGAAGAAGCCGTGGATGAGCCCGTCGAAGCGCACCACCTCGACCGGGGTGCCGGCCGCGGCCAGCGCCCGCGCGTACTCCTCGCCCTCGTCGCGGAGCACGTCGTATTCGGCGCCGAGCACCAGCGCCGGCGGCAGGCCGGAGAAGTCGTCGGCGCGCAGCGGCAGCAGGTACGGGTCGGTCAGGTCGGCGGCGTCGCGCGGGTACTGGGTGAAGAACCAGTCCATGCTCGCCTTGGACAGGAAGTAGCCGTCGGCGAAGTCCCGGTAGGAGGGCCGCCCGTCGTCGGGATGGCCGACCACGGGCGAGACCAGCACCTGGAGCGCGATCGGCGGGCCGGCCAGGTCCCGGCTCATCAGCGCGACCACCGCGGCCAGGTTGCCGCCGGCGCTCTCCCCGCCGACGGCGATCCGGTCGCCGTCCACGCATCGGCGCGCGCCGTCCTCGTGCAGCGCGCGGACCACGGCGTAGCAGTCCTCGGCGGCGGCCGGGTAGGGGTTCTCCGGGGCCAGCCGGTAGTCGACC
The DNA here is from genome assembly GCF_042754105.1 of Embleya sp. NPDC059237. Taxonomy (NCBI): domain Bacteria; kingdom Bacillati; phylum Actinomycetota; class Actinomycetes; order Kitasatosporales; family Streptomycetaceae; genus Embleya; species Embleya sp. NPDC059237. Next base: position 500,337 of record NZ_JBHZAE010000006.1, read on the forward strand.
GAGACCACGACCGTCGCGGCGCCGGCGCACACGGTGCGGCAGGCGTACTCGTTCTCGTCCAGACAGCCGATGGTCCAGCCGCCGCCGTGAAACCAGACGAGCGCGGGGAAGGGACCGGCTCCCTCGGGGGTGTAGATCCGGACCGGGATGTCGCCGCCGGGCCCGGGAATCGTGGTGTCCTCGACGGCGCCGACCGCCGGCAGGTCGGCCGGCATGGTCCAGGTCTGCGCGAAGCCCTCGCGCATGGCCTGTGCGTCGAGGGCGAGGGGGGCGGGGCCGGATTCGCCGATCCGAGTGCGCTCGATGATCTGCTGGGCTTCCGGATGCAAGGGCACCGTATGCCTCCCAATCGACTCGCAAATCGTATCTGATTGCGTGTACGGTATGGGCTCTCGCAGGGCCTGTCCAGATCCCAGGAGGAATTAAGGTGCGCAACCGCGAATCGTGGAACGCCCGCCGCCCGGCCGCCCCCGCCGGCGACGCGCCCGCCGACCTGGTCCTGACCGGCGGACGGGTACACGTCTTCGACGAGGGCGACCACCTCGCGCAGGCGATCGCGGTGCGGGCCGGGCGGATCGTCCGGGTCGGCCACGACCACGAGGTCGCCCCGCTGATCGGACCGGGCACCCGGGAGATCCCGCTGCGCGGGCGCGCAGTGCTCCCCGGCATCAACGACTCGCACCTGCACGGGGTCTGGCTCGGCGCGATGTGGCCGCACCTGCTGATGGACGCGCTCACCGCCGGCGCTGCCGACGCCGCGCCGCCGGCCGCGCCCGTGCTGCGCACCTCGGCCGACCGCCGCGCCGCCATCCTGCGCACCCGCGACCTGCTGGCCGCGCTCGGCGTCACCAGCTACACCGAACCCGGCCTGGGCCCGGGCGAGGACGACGGCGACACGGGCTGCTTCGGCTCCGCCGCGCTTGCCGACTACGCGCAACTGGCCGCCGAGGGCGAACTCGCGGCCCGGGTCACCGCGTTGCTCCTGTTCGGCGAGTTGGACGGCCCCGGCTCGGCCGATGCCTTCACCGCCGGGCTGCGCGAATTCGCCGCCCCCGCCGAGGTGCCGGGCTGGTTCCGGGTGGCCGGCGTGAAGATCTTCGCGGACGGCATCCCGCCGATGCGCAGCGCCTGGGTGTGCGAGCCCTACCCCGACGGTACGCACGGCGCGCTGCTGATCGACGGCGACTCGGCCGCGCAGCGGCTGCGCCGGCTGACCGGGATGATCCGCGCCGCGCATGCGGCCGGGCACCAGATCGGCGTGCACTCCACGGGCGACCGCACCTCCGCCGCCGTGGTCTCCGCCCTCGGCGCGGCGCAGGCCGACGATCCCCGGCCTGCCCGGCACTACCTCATCCACGGCGACCTGCTGCCGCCGGCGACGCTCGCCGAGATGGCCGCGGCCGGCATCGGCCTGAACACCCAGCCCGGCATCGCGGTGGCGACGCGCCCCCTGCTGCACGACACGCTCGGCGCGCACACCCTGGCCCGGATGTGTCCCACCCGCGACGCGCTCGACGCGGGCGTCGACGTCTGCCTCAGCTCCGACTCCCCCGTGCTGACCCCGGACTGGCGCCGCGGGGTGGTCGCGGCGGTGACCCGCACCGGCGTCGACGGCTCGGTCTGCGGCGTCGACCAACGCCTTGCCGTGCGCGAGGCGTTGCAGGCGTACACGGTCGCCCCCGCCCGCCAGGACGGCGCCGAGTCGTGGAAGGGCTCGTTGGAACCGGGCAAGGTCGCCGACCTGTGCGTACTGGCCGCCGACCCGCTGCGGGTCGAGGTCGAGGCGCTGCCGCAGGTCCCGGTCGAACTGACGGTGGTGGATGGGCGGGTGGTGTACGAGGCGGCGGGTCGGGGGTGAGCGGCCGGCCGCGGCCCCTCGTGCGAAGATCACGGTGATCGAGAACGGCCACCGTGGAGGACGACAATGTTCGCGATATCGCTGGGCGACGGTGCCGAGCTGCGCCCGCTGGAGCCGTGGCGGGCCGAGGAGTTCCTGGCCCACATGGATCGCGGCCGGGAGTTCGTCGGCCGGCACATCGGCCTGGCCGACGCCACCGCCGACCTCGCCGGCGCGCGGGCATGGCTCCAGTCGTACGCCGACAAGGCCGTCACGGACACCGGCCGGCTGTACGGCATCTGGCTGGACGGCCTTCTCGTCGGCGGCGTGCTCTTCCGGACCTTCGACGCGATCGCCCGCACCTGTGAGGCCGGTTGCTGGCTGGAGCCGGCCGCCGCCGGGCACGGTCTGGCCACGCGCGGATCGCGGGTGATCATCGACTGGGCGATCCGCGAGCGCGGCATCCACCGCGTCGAGTGGCAGGTGTCCGACCGCAACGCGCCGAGCATCAACGTGGCCAAACGACTCGGCATGACCCGCGAGGGTCTGCTCCGGCAGAACTACCTCTACCGCGGCGCATGGCAGAACACCGAGGTCTGGTCCGTACTCGCGCACGAATGGCTCGCCGCGAACGCCCTCGCCTGACCGGAACACCCGAGCCCGCACCGGGGTGCCCCGCGTCGCCGCGACCGACCGGGGCACCCGAACCGGCGGGCGTACCCGGCTCGTTCGGGCTCAGCCGCCGGCCTCCGCCTCCACCGGGCCGTAGTACCCGTCGCCCGCGAACAGCACCCGCACCGGTTGCCCGGCCACCGAATCCGGAACCCGCAGCACCGCCTCGCCCCGTGCCCCGGTCATGACCCGCGCGACCTCCCCGCCGGCGCCGAGCAGGACCACGTCCACCTCGAACAGCGGCGCCCCGCACGCGTCCCGGAGCACCACCGCCACGGTGCCCGCATCCCGTGCGGTCACCGCCAGGTCGGGCTCGCGGTTCGCACACAGGTCCCGGGTGAAGTCGCCGACCTCGAACAACTCCGCGCCGCCGAACCCGCCGCCGAACCAACCGATCCCGCCGTTCCCGCGCACCACCGGCCGATAGTGCCCGCGGTCGCCGAGCACCGCGAGCAGCAGGTCCCGGTCCCCGTTGGCGACACCGAGCAGCAGGTACTGCGCGCCGGACGCCCGCAACCGGCGGGTGAAGTCCGCGACGTCGCGGGGCTCGCCCAGGTTGGTGATCCGCCGCTGTCCGCGCTCGCCCATGATCAGGTGCAGGAAGTCCGCCCGGGTGAAGTCGGTGAAGGCGATCGTGCGGCCGTCGGGCACCCGGTCGAGCCCGGCGTAGGCGGCCGTGGGCAGGATCCGCCGGTCCCGGTCCGGATCCCGCATCAGCTCCACGGCCTCCCGCACGTTCGCCCGATGCGCCCCGAAGCGGTCCCCCGTCCAGGTGTTGGTCGGCTGCGTCGCCCACCACATGGACACCGCCGTGGTCCCCACGAACACCGCCGCGAGCAGCCCCGCGACCGCCCGCCGCGCCGACATCGGCACCGCCATCCGTCCCCCGCGCGCCCGGTCGGAGCGTTCCGCCAGCGCCGTCAGCACCACCGCAAGGCCCACACAGCCCAGGGCCGGCACGATCAACTGGTAGCGCGCCCACCACGGCGCCGGCGACGCGATCCCCCACACGATGACCGGAAGCACCAGCCCCCACAGCAGATCGAAGCGCCGCCGAACCCCGAACAACACCAGGCCCACCACCAGGACCGGCAGCAGCAAGTAGATCCACTGCAACCCGAACCCGCCCGGCTGCTGGTCGTACGTATAGGCGAACCGCTCCCGATCCAGCAACCACGAGTGCCACGTGGCCCGCGCCTTCCCCTCCCCGATCACCAGCGGCGAGATGGTGGTCCGGATGATCAACTCGTCGACGGTGCCCCTGCCCGGGAAGCCGAACATGCTGAACGGGTAGAACGGATTGCCGTAGCGAATCCAGGTACGCAGATACCAATAGCCGCCCAGTGCCGTCATCGCCAGGCCGAGCAGCGCCACATTGGGCATGGCCGCCCGGACCAGCGCGGCGACATCCCCGCGCAGCCCGGCGACCCGACCGCGCGGCGGCCCCGACGGCGCGCCCCGGCGCACGTCGGCAAGCACGTACCCGGTCTGCACCACGACCAGCACGCCGACCATCGCGGCGGTCAACAGGTTCGACGACTTGACCCCGACGGCCACCCCGAGCGCGATCGCGATCCACCACACCTGGCGGCGCAGCGCGCGCGGCGGGTCCACGCCGCGCGTGATCGCCGCCACCACCGTCGAGCGCAAACCGAGCGTCAGGTGCAGGGCGGCGAGGGCGGTGGCCGTCGTCGCGAAGTCGACGTAGGTGGTCGACGCCTCCAGGAATACCGCCGGAACGGCGAGGATCCCGAGTCCGGCGAGCGTCGCGTGTGCGCGCCGGGCGCCCGCGGTGCGGGCGATCCCGGCGGTGGCGACCGCACCCAGGGCCAGGAAGGGCAGCCCGGACGCCCAGCCCAGGCGGGTGTCGCCGAGGAACGCGCCGGTGAACCCGGTGAGCAGTTCCTGGCCCTGCGGATACACGTCGGCCCACAACACCTGTGGGGTGTGGCCGACATACCCTTGCTGGAGCCAGATCGCCGGCCCGGGCAGGTGGTACCACAGCCCGTCGTAGTCGAGCGGACCAAGGAACACGGCCAGCGCGCCCCGCCAGCAGTACTGCGCGACCACGAGCACCGCCACCACCACGACCGCCGGATGCCGCCACGACCGCCGCACCCGGGGGGCGAGCGCGCGGACCAGGTCCCGGCCCCGCCGGCGCTCCCCGTCGACGCGGGCCCGCCGGGTCGCCGCGATCTCCACCACCGCGACCACGAGGGCGGCGACGAACAGGGGGACCGCGTGCAGTCTGCGCAGCAGGGCGCCGACCAGCATGGTCAGTGCGGACAGTTGGGCCGTGGTCAGCAACAGCCACAGCAGCACGACGTCCACCGCGCGGCGCATCCCGCTCGCGCACGCCAGGTGCCCGCACCCGGCGAGCGTGGCGGCGAGGGCGATCACCAGGGCTGCGGCGTTCACCGCAGGCCCGGGGTCGCGTCACGACGGACGTCGGCCGGGAGGGGAGCGGTCACGGTCGCCGGAGCGGAAGCGGTGACGGTCACCGGAGCCGGAGCGGTATCGGTCGCCGCGCGGAAGACCCACGTGCGGTAGCCCCAGAAGCGGAACCCCGTGGCCAGGCCCATCCCGATCACATTGCCGGAAAGGTTGTCCGCGAGCAGGCTGTCGAAGCCCAGGACGTGCCGCGACACCCACAGGCAGCCGACCTGGATGACCAGACCGCCCAGGCTCCAGCCGATGAACAACAATAGTTGCCGACCCGAGTCGTGCGCGGCGCCCGACGCGGTGCGCTCGCGGTAGGTCCACCGCCGGTTGCCCAGGTAGGCGACCATCGTGGCGACACTCAGCGAGAGCAGCTTCGCGGGCAGAGCGGAAACGTCCAGGAGCGCGCGCAGGACGTTGAACAGGACGACGTCGACGCTGTAGCCGACCCCGCCCACCACCGCGAACCGCGATATCTCGGGGACGAATCTGCGCAGGTGCTTCGGCGATGCGGGAAGGATCATGAGCGGCCTCGTCAACCTCGGGAAGTCGGATGCGGGGGCGCCGGCCGCGGACCGCGGCGTCTTCGGGTGTCGGCGGCCGGTTCGGCGGTACGGACGGCCGGGGCCGGCACCGATCGCCGGGCGGCACGCCGTTTCGGGCAGCGCGGAACCCACCCCCGGCGCCGGGTCGGCGTCGGGGGCAACGCGGAATGTCGTATGGGCGGTTCGGTGGTCAGCGCGCGGGTCGGGGACCGGCGTACGTGCTCAGCGGGCGTCCCAGCGCGGCGAGGCCGCGATCACCTTCAGCACTTCCGAGTCCAACTCCGGTGCGTCCACGGCGAGTTCGCCGTAGGACGTGGTGGACTTGGCGGGCGGCGCGTCCACCTCGAACCGGATGCGCAGGCCGTGCGGCCGGTACGCGGTCAGACTCAGCGGCACGACCCGCCCGTCCACGTTCCGCTTGAGATCGACCACGGCCGGGTTCCCGTCGGACAGGGTCACCTCCCCGCAGGTCCACTGCAGCGGGCCGGTCGGGCAACCCTGCCCCTCGCCGGGGGGAGTCGGGTCGACACGGGCGGTCAACAGGTGCCGGCCGCCGCCGGCCTGCACGACGAACTCGCCGCTGCGCGAGTCCCCGTCGCGGGACAGCAGCTGAACCTGCCCCGGCAAGAGTGCCGGAACCAGGCCCAGCACCTGCTCCGCGGCCGTCGGCTCCACGGCGATCACGGGTGCCCAGACCGGGCTGCGGGCGATCTCGGTGATCTGTTGGATGCTCATGGTCGGCACGCCCGCCGGCTCTCCGGCGTCGTCGTACGCGCCGGAGAGGCGGACCCCGACCATCGCCCCGTCGGCTCGGGTGTGTACGACGCTCCACTCCGCGTCCGGACTCCCGGGCTCCTTCGTGGACTTGCGTACGGTCAGTGCGCCGCCCTCGGGCTGCAGCACCCGGACGCATTCGCTATCCGGGCGAACTCCCGTGCAGTAGGCATAACTTCCCAGCTCGGTACGGCTGCCGGGCACCGGTCGGGAGATCGACACGATCAGCGACGACTTGCCCGCGGCCGTGGCATACGTCCCGAAGACCTGTGCCTCGGTCCGGAGCACCTTGGGCGCGTCGGCCTCGAAACGGCTTTCCGCATCGGTCAGCACCCCTTCCGGGGGCAGCGCCTTCGTCAGGTACGGCACCAGGTCCCGGCGCACGTCGGCCGCCGAGGGCAACCGGGTCCGGTCGGCCGCATCCGACGACGAAAGCCCGAACCCGCCGTCCGTCGCGGCCCATCCCCCGATGCTCGCCGCCACCAGCACGAACGCCAGTGCGGACCGACGCAGGGTCCGGGCCCGCCGGCGCTGCCGACCCCGGGCGAGCGACCGCGCCACCAGGTCGGAACTGGGCGCGGGGAAGTCCTCGACGGCGGAGCCGAGCGCCGCGGGCAGGTCACGCTCGTACCGCTCGAAGTCCTCGTCGGTGAGCACGGCCATCATGTCCTTTCGATCGCGATCGCCGGGGTTGGGGGAAGCGGTCGGGTCGGTCAGCATGTCGCCGCCAGGTCCCGCAGTTCGTTTCCGAGCAGCGCCCGCAGGCGAGTCAGCGCCCGCTTGGCGCGGACCGGGACGTTGCCGGGCGCGATGCGCAGGATGTCGGCGGTGTCCTTGATCGAGTAGTCCTCCCAGTAGCGCAGCACCAGCACCGCCCGATCGTTCGGGGACAGCCGGTCCAGGCCCTCCAGGAGGGTCAGCCGCAGTTCGATGTCGCTCCCGTCGGGCGACTGCCGGTCCGGCACGTCGCCGGCGGGCCGCTCCGACCAGCGCCGGAGGCGGCGGGCGGACAGGTACGTCCGTACCAGCGTGGTGTGCGCGTAGGCCATGGGCGCGTCCATGGCCCGCACCCGACGCCACACCGGGAACAACTTTCCGAAGGTCTCCTGGACCAGATCCTCGGCGAGATGCCAGTCTCCCGTGAGCAGGCAGGCGGTACGCAGCAGCTGTCCGCTGCGTGCGTGCGCGAACTCCTCGAAATCCGCGGCCATGCTTCTCGACATGGAGCCTCCGTACTTTGGCGTCGCACGAGTAACGCCACGACCCGCGGGTTACATGACACCCTCGCCGAAGATTTTTTCGACGGGTGTCGGCCGCGGCTCCCGGGGGCTCCGATCCGCCCCGCGCCGGGACGCCGAGCGGAGGCAACGATCCGGATCAACCCGGATGTACGGTGATCATCCGGGCTCCGCCCGATGCAGGGCGTACCGCAGTGCGTGGACCAGCGCACCCGCGTCGACGGACGGGTCCAGGTACCCGAGCGGCGCGAGGTGGTCGGCGGCGAACGGATGGGGAGCGGACACGGGGGCGACGGGTTCCGGGGCCGGCACGGCCTGCGGATCCAGGCGGGCCAGGGTGTCCTCGATGGCGTCGATGAGGCTGCTGAGCGCCTCGTCCAGCGGTGCCGGTGCGGTCATGGACGGTTAACGAGTGCCGGGTTCACCCGAAACGGCGTACCGCCCGGAGCCATCCGATCGACTGCTTTCCCGTCACTCCCACGGTGCCGCTCCCCGGGCGGACCCGCGCCCGGGCCGAGGCCGGAGCGCGGCAGGGGCGCGGGTCCCACGTCGCGCCCCTGCCGGGTGCGGCGGGTTTATCGGGCCCGGTTGTCGGGGGACTCGTACCGGGCGTCGGTGGCGCTTGTGCCACCGACCGTTTGCCGTTCAGGAGGATGTCGTGACCATCGCCCCCGGGAAACTGTCGGATCCCATCGTCGGAGCCTTCGTCTCCGCCGTGAACGCACACGACAAGGCCGCCTTCGTGGCATTGATGGCGCCCGGGGCGACCATGTCCGACGACGGGACGGATCGTGACGTCGACGACTGGGTGGATCGGGAGATCTTCTCGTCGAACGGGCACATGAACGTGCGCTCCGAGTCCGACGGCGGACGATCGCTCGTCGTCGACTACCGCAACGACACCTCGGGCGAGATGCGCACCACCTGGCGCTTCACGGTCGAGGACGGTCTGATCACGCGCTTCGAAACGGGCCAGGCGTAACGGCCCGAGCCCCACACGACGACGGCCCGCGCGGTCACCCCGCTCGACCGGCCAGTTCCCGGAACCAGCGCAGCGCGGCGGCCGTGCCCAGCCGATTCGAGCCGGCGTGGTCGACATCCGCCCCGAAGCGGGTCACCCGGACGTCCACGCCCTTGGCCCGCATCGCCGCCCGGCAGTGCGCGGTGTTCGCGGGCGCCGCCTCGTCGTCCCCGGCCGCCACGTACAGCCGGACCGGCACCCGGGGCCGCCAGTCGGTGCACACCGCGTCGGTCTCCCGCAACGCGGCGGCCAGTGCCCCGGTGGGTCGGGTGAGCAGCGCCCGGCCCTCTTCGGTCAGCAGTTCGTCGAGGGAGTCCGGGGTCGCCTTCAGGATCTCCTCGTCCCGGTGCGAGCCGTCGAGCAGACCCTCGATGGTGTCCGCGTACCGCTTCCGGAAGACGTCCGCCGGGGTGTCGTAGATGTGGTGCAGACGGTTGTAGGCGACCAGGAGCAGGGCGCTGTAGAGCACGCTCGGCTTGTCGGCCAACTCGCGACCGAGCAGCGCGGGCAGTTGCACACCGCCGAAGTCGTACGCACCGCTGATCGGGGCGATCGCGCCGATGCGGAACCACGGATCGGCGCCGGATTGCAGCGCCCGGGCCAGCCCCAGCGCGGCCGACGCGCCTTGCGAGAAGCCGCTGACGTACACCTCGCGCGCCGTCGTGTGCCCGTGCCGGCCGATGAACTCGCGGGCCGCGCGCAGCAGATCGAGCGACGCGGTGGTCTCCGACGGGATGTCCATCCAGGGGTGCGGGCCGGGCCCCTCGCCCTGGCCGAGATAGTCCGGCATGGTGACCGCGAATCCGGCCGAGGCGTAGGTCAGCGCCGGGGCGATGCCCCAGGTCTCGTCGCTGGTCGACGGCGCGTCGCCGCGGTACAGCTCGGTGCCGTGCGTGTACGACACCACGCGCAGCCGCCGCTCGCCGTGGACCGGCAGCGCGAGCAGGCCGGTCGCGGTGCTGGGGCGCCCGTGCGCGTCGACGGTGCGGTAGACGAGGCGGCGCAGTACGACGTCGTCGTGTATCGCGCCGGCGTCCCATCCGTCGTCGGCGAGCGCCCGCGCGGCCTCGGCGGCGGACACGGTGCGCAGGTCCACGACGTCCACGAGCGTGCCGCGTCCGCGCGCGTCGGCGGCGGCGACGGTGTCCGGCGCAGCGAGGGTGTCGGCCCGGGCGCCGCCGGCGAGGGGGACCACGAACAGCCCGGCGAGGGCGAGGCCGACCACGATCCGGCGACCGGTGGACCGGACGAACAGCGGCCGGGCGGACAGCGGCCGGGCGAAAGGGGGCTTGGCGGAACGGGCCTCGGCGAACAAAGACTTGGCGAACGTGGGCTTGGCGATTCGAGGCGTGGCGAACGGAGACTTGGCGAACCGGGACTGGGCACCGTCGTGCGATGCCGTGCGCTTCTTGGTCATGTCCCGACGGTAGATTTCCCGAACTCGCCCTGGCAGCCGGTCGGCCGGGGGTCGCCACGGCGGCATCCCCGGCGCCGGACACCCCGGCGAACCCCCGGCGCCGACCCCGGGGCGCGCCGGGTGGACGCGGCGCGGATCCTCGGTCCGCACCCACGCGGGCACACCCGACACGCCGCCGTCCCCCGACGCCTCCCCCGATCCGCGATGCGGCGCTGCTGGAATGGGTAGGACACCGCACGGCACGAGCCGAGCCGAATCCGCGCCGAATCCCCCAGGGAAGTGCCCCATGACCACGGCCCCCCACCCGCCCCGCGACCCGGCGCCGATCGCCCGCGCCGGTCGGGCTCCCGGTGCCTGGCCCGTGGCCGGGCACCTCCCGCACCTGCTCCGCGCGCCGCTGCGCTTCCTCGACTCGCTGCCCGCGCATGGGGACCTGGTCGAGATCCGCCTGGGCCCGCGCCCCGCGTTCGTCCTGTGCCACCCCGAAATCGCCCGCCAAGTGACGAGCGACGGCCGCACGTTCGACCGCGTCGGCCCGCTCTACGAGGGCTCCCGCGCCGCCCTCGGCAACGGCCTCGCCACCTGCCCGCACGCCGACCACCGCCGCCAACGCCTGCTGATGCAACCGGCGTTCCGTACCGAGCACCTGCCCGGCTACGCGGCGGCGATGGGGCATGAGATCGGCGCCGCGCTGGACCGGTGGCGGCCGGGCACGACCGTGGACATGGTCGACGAGATGTTCGCGCTCACCACGACGGTGGCCGTCCGCACCCTGTTCGGCTCGGGCATCGACGACCGCGACATCGCCGAACTGCGCGACAGCCTGGACACGTTCCTCAAAGGCGTCTACCTGCGCGCCCTGCTTCCCGCCGTCGACGCGGTGCCGACCCCGAGCAGCCGCCGCTACCGCCGGGGCCTGGCCGGCTGGCGCGCCCACGTGGCGCGCATCGTGGCCGACCGCCGGGCCGACGGCGCGGCCGGCCGCGATCTGCTCGCCCGCCTGCTCGCCGCCCGGGACGACGACGGCGGCGCGCTCGGCGAGAGCGAACTGCACGACCAGGTGGCGGTGTTGATCCTGGCCGGCGCCGAAACCACCTCCTCCGCGCTGGCCTGGTCCCTGCACCTGATCGCCGGCCACCCCGACGCGGAGCGCGCCCTGCACGCCGAGGTCGACGCCGTCCTCGACGGGCGCGTCGCCGGCCCCGACGACCTGCCCCGCCTGGCATGGACCGGCCGGGTCGTGCGCGAGGCGCTGCGCCTGTACCCGCCCGCCTGGGTGCTCCCCCGCACCACCACCCGCGCGGTCGACCTCGCCGGCCGCCGACTCCCCGTCGGCAGCACCCTCGTGTTCAGCCCGTACATCCTGCACCGGCACCCGGACTTCCACCCGGAGCCCGAACTCTTCCGCCCCGAACGCGAGTACGCCGACGGCACCGCTCCCGGCGCCTGGTCGCGGTCCGCGTTCGTGCCCTTCGGCGCCGGCCCCACCAAGTGCATCGGCGACACCTTCGCGCTCACCGAGAGCGTCCTGGCCCTGGCCTCCATCGCCGCCCGCTGGCGACTGCGCCCGGCCTCCGCCACGCCGGTTCGCGCCGTCCCGCGCAGCGTGCTGACCCCGCGCACCCTTCCGATGCGCCTGATCTCCCGCTGACCCGCGCCGCTCAGACCCCCTTCGCGACGCGCTCGCCCATCGGCCCGAAAATCACCGCCCAGTTGCCCGGGAACGCCGGCACCGCCGCGGACAGATGGAAGCGCACGACCGTGCACTCGTCCGCCCCGGCCCCGCCTCCCCGGATCGCCTCCAGGCAGTGGTCGACGCAGTCGTTGACGTCGTCCTCGTCGAACCCGAGCCGCTCGTATGCCTCCCGCACCTCCGCCGGCAACGACCGCGACTCGTCCCACCCGGCGACCGCGTCGAACAGATAGAGCAGGTGGCTCCCGGGTTCGGGCAGTTCGGCCCGCAGCCGCGCCGTGTCGAACTCCCGGTGCACGTCGTCCGGGACCAGGCCGGACAGCGTCACCGCCGCGTCCACCAGCTCGGCCCAGTAGGCCGCGTCGTGCTCGCCGTCGGTCTGCCGCAGATACGCGCTCGCGAACGCCGCCATGACCTGCGGGTCCTCGATCAGCGGCGAGACGACCATGTCGCTCTGGTAGTCGAAGCCGAACCAGAGCCGGCGCCCGTCGAGCACGAGCGATTCGATCCCGGCCACATGGCCGACCCGTCCGGGCAGGGGCTCGGGGCATTGCGTGGAGGTGATGTCCATGCCGCAGACCGTACCGGCGCTCCCCGACGCCGGCCCGGACCTCCCCCACGCACCCTGACCCCCGCCGGGTGATCCCGGTCACCGACGGCGCCCGGGGCTGGACGCGGCGGCTGTTTTGTGCGCCGTCGCGGGCGTGCGAGAGTGGTTCACGGAGCCCGAACCGGCTCCCGGACGAGGCACGCCGTACCCGGTCAGGACAAGACGGTGTCAGGGAGTGCTCGTCATGGCCTGGATCGTGCTGATCGTCTCCGGTGTCCTGGAAGCCGTCTGGGCGACGGCCCTCGGCAAGTCCGCCGGCTTCACCCGCCTGTGGCCGACCGTCGTCTTCGGCGTCGCGCTGACCGCCAGCATGAGCGGCCTCGCCTACGCGCTGCGCGATCTGCCGGTGGGCACGGGGTACGCCGTGTGGGTGGGCATTGGCGCGGTCCTGACCGTCACCTACGCGATGGTCTTCGACGGCGAGGCGTTCTCCGTCGTCAAGCTGCTCCTGCTCGCGGGCATCGTCGGCAGCGTGGTGGGCCTCAAGGTCCTGCACTAGCTAGCGCGTGTTCACCGACAGGCCCGGCGCCGGACATCCGCTACGGACGTCCGGCGCCCTCGGGCGGTCCGGAGCGCCGGCCTCAGTCGATCTGTAGTTCGCCCATCGCGCTCCACCCGCTCGCGTCCGGGATCACCGTGCTGACGATCTCGGGCGTGTGCCGAATCAGCGGCCGGAACCGCTCCAGCGCGTCCCTGAAGTGGTCGGAGTTCACGTGCGCGGCGGCCGCGTCGTCCCGGAACGCCTCGACCAGGACGTATGTGCTCGGATCGTCGAGACTGCGCGACCACTCGAACCACAGGTTGCCCGGCTCACCCCGCGTGGCCTCGGTAAACGCCGCGGCGTGTTGCGGCCAATCCTCGGCGTGCTCGGGCTTCACCGGGAACTTCACCACGATAAAAATCATTCGGTAACTCTAAGTCGTCGCCCTTGCCGTGGACACCGGCGCCGCGAGCAGTTGGCCCGTTCGGGGGCCGGCCGTCGGATCGCTCATGCCGCGCCATTCGGTGGCGACGATGTACAGAGTGCGCCCGTCGGCGTCGAGCACGCAGGAGAAGCAGCCCCGGTCCAGGTCGAGCGTCGCCGTCACCTCGCCGCCCTCCCGGACCCGGACGCACCGTTTGTTCGGGACGTCCGCGTACCAGACGGCCCCTTGCGCATCGAGGCAGATCCCGTCCGGGACGCCCGTGCCGAGGTCGGCCCACACCCGGCGGCGCGACAGGCCGCCGTCGGCGTCGATGTCGAAGGCGGTGAGGCGGTTGGCGTAGGACTCGGCGACGATCAGCGTCGTGTCGCCGGGGGTCACGGCCATGCCGTTGGGGAATTCGACGCCGCCCGCGACCCGGCGTACCGACCCGTCCGCGGTGATCACCGCGACAAACCCCGGGCGCGGCGCCTCCCCGGTCATCGGGTCGAAGTCGGCGCCGTTGACGAACACGTTGCCTCGTCCGTCCGCGACGATCTCGTTGAACCCGCCGCCGACCGTGCTCAGATCCGCGTACGTCGCGAACGTACCGTCCGGCTCCGGCGTCACCACCCGCGCCTCGCTCGACGAGACGATCAACAATCGCCCGTCCACGGCCCGGTCGAAACACATCGGCAGGGACGGGAACGGCACCCGCACGACCACCTCGCCGACCCCCTCCGGATCGACCGCAATGATCTCGCCCGTACCCCAGTCGGCGAACCACGCCCGCCCGGCGTGCCATCGCGCGGACTCGCCGAAAACAATGCCCTCTCGCAGAACCGTGCTCTCGGACATCGCACACACCCTTCTCGACACCACGCTCGAAACCGTTGTCGGCCCCGATGCCTGTTCCCACCCCTTTCCCGATGGACCCTCGCGGGCGGCGGAACTCATCGCCCGCGTCGCATCGCCCCACTACCCGACGAACCGAACCTCCGGATACGCCCTCGGCGGTCGGTCGAGCAGATCCCCCAACCGGCCGCGCAGGTGCCGGTCGCGGAAGGCCCGCACATAGGCACGGGTGACCCTCGACACCTTATATAACAAAACAATAACGGGTCCGGACCAGAAGTTCTCCCGTTGTTCAACCGGCCGACCGCCGCCCGTGGATGGCCGAACCCCCGCCCGTTGCATCGTGGTTCCCGCACGCTCCCGCAGGACTCCGACGCCCACCGCAACTCGGGCCGACGGTCCGGCGGTTCGATATGTCCACCGGTCTCGCTCGACGCCGGTGGCACTCGACGAAACACAGCCGGGCCGATCACGAGAACGTGATCGGCCCGGCGGGTCCGCGGCGGATTGCGCCCGCCTCGGACCGACCCCACTCCGGTTCATCCACCGAGGGAGTTATTGCAGTGTACGGATCCATCCGCGCCCGGCGCGGCCTCGCGGCGACCGCGGTCGCCGCGTTCGCCGTCCCGCTCGCCCTGGCCGGCGCCGCACTCGCCGCGTCCCCCGCCGCCGGCGACTCGACGCCGCCGTTGCCCAACGGCACCAAGAAGGCGAAGACGCTGGTCATCGGCATCGACGGACTGCGCTTCGACAAGCTGCAGAGCGGTGACGCGCCCAACCTGAAGGCGCTCATGGCCGGCGGTGTCAGCGCGCCGAGCAACCTGTACGCACAGCCGTTCGCGCCCACCGTCTCCGGCCCCGGCTGGTCGACCATCGCCACCGGCGTCTGGCCCGACAAGCACGGCGTGCACGACAACACGTTCGCGGGTTCCCGGTACGACAAGTACCCCGACTTCGCGACCCGTCTGGAGACCGCCGACCCGACCGCTTCGACCCTCGTGGTCGGCGCGTGGGGGCCGATCGCGTCCACGATCTTCTCGCCGAAGGTCGACGTGCGCGTGCCCACCGACGAGAACGACGACGTCGCCGCCGACACCACCGCGCGGTACCTGTCCACGGGCAATCCGGACACCACGTTCATGCACCTGGACGCGGTCGACGGCGCCGGCCACAACAACGGCGGCACCAGCCCCGAATACGCCAAGGCCGTCAAGGACGCCGACACGCGCGTGGGCAAGGTGCTGGACGCGCTGCGCGCCCGTCCGACGTACGCCCAGGAGGACTGGCTGGTCCTGGTCACCGCCGACCACGGCCACACCGACTCCGGCGGCCACGGCGGCGCGACGCCGCAGGAGCGGCAGACCTTCGTCATCGCCAACGGCGCCGGGCTGCCCGCCGGCACCGTGCGTTACGACGTGCGCCTGGTCGACATCGCGCCGACCGTGCTCAAGCACGAGGGCGTCCGCATCGACCCCGCGTGGGGCCTGGACGGGCAGCCGATCGACGAGATCGAGCCGGACGCCTTCGACACGCTGCGGCCGACCCTGTCCGAGCGGGTCGACGAGGCCGGCATCCCCACCGGCATCAAGGGCTTCACGCACACCGCGCCCGAGGGCTGGTCCATCGACAACTCCGCGATGCCCACCGGCGGGGTGACCGAGTGGCGCGGCTGGTCGTTCGCCACCGACGAGTTCTTCACCCGCGCCGAGGGCGGCCAAGCCCGCGAGGGCAACGTGCGCAGCCGCAACGTGTTCGCCGTCGCCGACTCCGACGAGTGGGACGACAAGGCGCACGCGGCGGGCCGGTTCGACTCGACGCTCGTCTCCCCGGCCTACCCGGTCCAGGGCAAGGCGAAGGTCGACCTGAGCTACGTCACCGACTACCAGGTGGACGGCCCGCAGACGGGCGACGTGTACGTGTCCTGGGACGGCGGCGAGGCCAAGCTCGTCAAGTCCTACCGCACGGACACCAACCAGGTCGAACGCCTCACCCTCGACGTGCCGGACGGCGCCAAGACCGCACAGGTCCGCTTCCGCTACACCGGCACCAACAGCCGCTTCTGGGCCGTCGACCAGGTCGCGCTCACCGCGAGCGGCGGCACCACTCCCGGCGGCGACCCGCTGTCCGGCAGCCAGATCATCACCACCACGGTCGCGAGCACCGGCGCCCTGACCATGACCTCGGCCGGCGGTACGGTGACCCTGCCCGCGCCCGAACTCACCGCCTCCGGCGACCGGCTGGCCACCTCCGGCGCGCTGAACACCGTGCAGGTCACCGACCTGCGCGCGGCGGACCCGGGCTGGAACGTCAGTGGCCAGATCACCGACTTCACCACCGCCCAGGGCGGCCCCGGCTTCGACGGCTCGGCCCTCGGCTGGACTCCGAAGGTGGTCAAGGCCGGCGACGGCCAGCAGGTCACGGCCGGTACCCCGATCGCCCCGGCGACCGACGGCGGCATCAAGACCACCCGCACCCTCGGCAGCGCCGAAGCGGGCCACGGCCGAGGCACCGCGGTCCTGGGCGCCGACCTGAGCCTGAACCTGCCCACCACCACGGCCCCCGGCACCTACAGCGCCACCCTGACGGTCACCGCGATCTGACGGCGAGCCCCGACCACACCACGGGCGGCGCGGGGACACACCGACCCCCGCGCCGCCTGTGGGCCCCGAACGGAACCCCATGCCCCACCCCCCGACCCGCCGCTTCCGCCGAGCCGGCACCACCCTTGCCGGCATCGCCGCGACCCTCGCCTGCCTGTTCAGCGCCTGCCTGTTCACCACCACCGCCGCCGCCACGGCGGCGCCCGCGCCCGCCGACGCCGTACCCCCGCCCGCCACCTGGTCCGTCCAGCCCTCCACCGAGCACGGGCCCGACGACCGGCCGGCGTTCCGGTACGCCCTGGCCCCCGGCGCCCGCCAGGTCGACTACGTCGCCGTCACCAACGTCGGCGACGAACCCCTCACCGTCGACCTCTACGCGCAGGACGCCTTCACCACCGCCTCCGGCGGCTTCGACCTCCTCGCCGCCGGCCGCCCCGCCGCCGACGTCGGCGCGTGGATCCGCCTCAAGGAGAGCCGGATCACCGTGCCGCCGCACGCCCGCAGCGACGTGCCGTTCGAACTCGCCGTCCCCGCCGACGCCTCCCCCGGCGACCACGCGGGCGGCATCGTCGCCTCCCTCGCCGGTCCCGGCCGGGACCGGGCCGGCAACCGGGTCGTGGTCGACCGCCGCGTCGGCACCCGCATGTACCTGCGCGTCGACGGCCCGCTGCGTCCCGCGCTCACCTCCGGCGGCCTCAGCGCGAGCCTGCGCACCTCGCTCGACCCACGCGACGGCGCCCTGAACGTCACCTACACCGTCCGGAACAGCGGCAACATCCGCCTGGGCGCCCGCCCCGACCTGACCGTCCGCGGCCCCTGGGGCCTGACCGGCACCCACCGAAAACTGGGCCCGCTCCCGGAGTTGCTGCCCGGCGCCTCGCTCACCCGAACCGTGCGCGTATCCGGCGTCACCCAGGCCTTCCGCCTGGACGTCGACCTCGCCCTGCACCCGACACCCGTCCCCGGCGGCTCCCCCGACACGGGCCCGACCACCCACGCCCACACCACCGTTCGCGCCATCCCCTGGAGCGCGATGGCCACCGCGGCGGCCCTGCTCGCGCTGATCACCGCCCGGCTCCTGCATCGCCGCCGGCGCCGCGGGTCCACCCGTCCGACCGAAAAGGCCTCCCCACCAGCAACACCCCACCCCCATCCGGAACATCAACCCATCGCGTAATGTCCCCAGGGCCGCACCAGCGCCCCCAGGAGGCCCCCGCATGCACGAGACCGGCACATCCGGAACCGCCGCCGTGGTGGCACTCCGAAACGTCGGTCGAGGCCAATCCGGCGCACTGCTCCGGCGACTGGGCGGTTCCGGCCTCCTGGCCCTGCGCCGTGCCCGGGCGCTGCCGCGCGCCCTGATCGAGGCCGTGTTCGAAACCGACGACACGGACCTGCTCTGGGCGTTGGCCGCGAACCCCGGCCTGGGCCACGACACCCTGCTGCGCCTGGCCCGACTCGGCCGCCCCGCCCTGGCCCGCACCCTGTACCGGCCCACGAACCCCGAGCGGCACACGGTCGTGCTCCGGCGCGCCGTCCTCGCCGCCGCCGATCCCGCGGATCCCGACTGGCGCGGGCCGCACGGCTTCGTGCCCTGGCTGCTGACGCAGCATCACGAACGGCTGCTCGAACCGGCGTTGTGGGCCCCCTTCGGCGAACTGGTCGCACACGCCCTGCTCGAACTCGGCCCCGACCTACCCCCGGCCGTGGTCGCCGAACGCCACCGTGCGCTGCGCGCCCTCCTCGACGAATCCGCGTTCGCTCGCTTCCGTCGCGCGGCCGGCGACCTCGACCACGGCGACCTGCTCGACCGCCTCGACGACCCGGCCACCGCCGAGGGCCGCCGACTCTCCTTCGCCACGCACCTGTTACTCCTGCGCATCCGCCGCGCCAAGGGTCCCGTCCCGGTCCCGCCCGACTGGTCCGCCGCGCGCGAGGAACACCTGCGCAAACCCTTCCCCTCGTCGGTGACCGCGGTCCTCGCCCGATGGGCCGACTGCCCCGACGAGATCGTCCGGGACGGCGGCCGATCCGCCCGCCCCACCCTGCGCGCCCGCGCCTTCCGCCTCCCCGCGCCCACTCCGGGGCGAGACTGCGATCACGATCTCGACCACGACGAATGGGAATGGACCCCGCTCCTGCGCCGGGGCCTGCGTCGCGGCCGTTTCACCGCGTCCGCGCTGCTCACCGAGGCCGGACCGGCCGTGGCGGTGCTCTTGGCCCTGCCCGACGAGGACCCCGCCGTCCACGCCTGCGTACGCGAACTCCTCGCCCCCTTGGGCACCGACGCCGACGCGTGGTCCACCGTCCTCGCCGAACTCCCGCGCTTCCCCGGCACCCCGGCCGCCCTCGTCGCGACGGCCCTCGCCGGCTCCGCCCCGAACCGGGCGCACAGCCGCCCCTCCGGCGGCGACCCGGCCCGCATCCTGCTGTTCCGCTGCGCGAGCAGCGCACAACAACACGCGCTGGTATCCCTGCTCGACCCGCCCGCACTGCGCCCCCTGCTGGCCGCCGCCCCGCCCGACCGCGCGCTGCGCGAACGCCTCCGGGCCGTGCACGGGCCCGCCGCGAACCTGATCCTGGCCGGCGTGGCCGAGCAATCCCCGGAGACGGTCGCCGAGTTACTGGATCTCGACGATCCCGCGGTGAACGCCCTGCTGTTTCGCCGCACCCACCTGGACGAGGCGGCGGTGACCCGCCTGCTGTCCGGTGTGGACCGCACGGGCCGCCCGGGCACGGTCCCGCTCGCCTCCGCCCTGCTCGGCTGCCTCGAACGCGACGAAGGGCCCAACCGCCGGCCGGCGGTCGACGTCGCCCCCGCCTCGGACGACCCCCGCGTCGCGCGGATCGTGCTGCACCGGCGCGCCCTCTACACCGACGCCGGTCGGCTGCGCGCGCTGCTCGACCGGTGGCGGGACGCCGGCCCCGACGGCGTGCGCGCCCTGATCGACGAGGCCACCCGCCACGGCCTGGAGGACTCGCGCAACCCCTTCCCGGCCGAGACCGTGAAGCTCGCCCGCGCCGCCCTGGACGACGTCGACGGCCCGGCGCTGCTGTACGCCCGACTGGCCGAGGTAACCACGCCGGCGGCGATCGTCACGGCCCTGCGCGGCCCGGCCCATGCCGCCGACCTCGTCCTCGCCGAGTGCGGGCCACCGCCGTGGGACACGCTGATCGAGACCCTGACTCGCGACACCTGGCCGGATCAGGTCCGGGACGCGGTGGTCGCGCACCCCGACTGCCCGCGCGAACTCCTGCTCGCGCGGCTGGCGTTCGTACCCGACCATCCGCAACATGCGCGCACGTGGGTGTGGGCCGCGCTGGATCGCGGCGCGTTGACCGTCGAGGACATCCTCCGTACGTGCCGCCCGGCCCACGTCGCGTTCGACCTCCTGGCCGGCTCGGCGATCATCGAGGATCCGACCGCCCGCCGACCCGCGCTCGCCCCCTGGCGGCTGCCCGACGAATTACGACCGCATCGCCTCCGGGCCCGCCTCGGCACGGCCCCGGAAGCCTGGACGGTGGCCGTACGACTCCTGCCCGACTTCTCCGGCACGCTGATCGAACTCCTGGACACCGCGGTGGCCATGGCGGCACCCATCAGCCGAGCGACACCCGCCTGCCGAACGCCGCTCAGCCGAGGCGTTTGACGAAGATGTACTCGACACTGCCCGGCGGGTAGTCCGGCACGGTTCCCGCAAGTTCGTAGCCGTGCCCGCGGTAGAAGTCCGGAGCCTGGAAGTCCCACGTCTCCAGTCGCACGTGCCGACACTCGCGCTCGATCGATGCGATCTTCTCGGCTCGCTCCAGGAGTTCCGAACCCAACCCGGCGCCGCGCAGGCGCGCGTCGACCCACAGCAGGTGCACGTGCAGCCAGTAGGCCCAGGTATAGCCGGTCAAGCCGCCGACGAGATCACCGTCGTCGTCGCGCACATAGAGCTGGAGGGGTTCCTCGTTCTCGGCGGAAGTCCCGCGCAGGGCTGCCAGATTCGGTGAGACCGCCGTATTGGATTCGGTGAGCATCCGCCCGAGCCAGGCTTCGCGTTCCGGGTCCACGATTACTTCGAACTGCGCCACCCTCCCACTGTAGCCGGACCCCCGGGCCCCACGACAGCGGCCGATCGGCAGCGACTCCCACCCATGGGAAGCCGCCGCCGAACACCCGGGCTCCGCCGAACAGCCGGACTCCGCCGAACCCGAACCGGCCCGCTCAGTCCCCGTCCACCGCATACCACGCCGCCGTGTCGCCCGGCAGCACGCCATCCCCGGGCAGCTCACCGCTCGCGAGCAACACCGGCCCGTACTCGGGCAGCCGCACCGGCTCCGCGCCCAGGTTCACCGCGCACACCGGCCCGTTCCCGCGCCGGAAGACCAACGTGTCCTCCGGTGACGGCAACCACCGCAGTTCCGCGCCGTCTCCGAGGTCCGGGTGCGCCCGACGGATCGCCAACGCCGACCGGTACAGCGACAGCGTGGACGCGGGGTCGTCCCACTGCGCCTCGACGCTCAACCCGGCCCAGTCACCCGGCTGCGGCAGCCAGGTCGGCGCACTGCCCGGCGCGCCGAATCCGTACGGCGCCCGCCCGCCCGACCACGGCAGTGGCACCCGGCAGCCGTCCCGGCCCCGCTCGGTGTGCCCGGACCGCTCCCACCTCGGGTCCTGCAACACCTCGTCCGGCAGGTCCAACACTTCCGGCAGGCCCAGTTCCTCGCCCTGGTACACATAGACCGAGCCGGGCAGCGCCAGCGTCAACAGCGCGGCGGCCCGGGCCCGGCGCAGCCCCGTCTCCCCGTCGCCGTAGCGCGTGACGTGGCGGTGCACGTCGTGGTTGGACAACACCCAGGTCGCCGGGGCGCCGACACCGGCGGCGCCGGCCAACGACGCGTCGATCACCTCGCGCAGCGCGGGCGCGGCCCAATCGGTGCCCAGGTAGTGGAAGTTGAACGCCTGGTGCAGCTCGTCGGGGCGCACATAGCGCGCGGTGCGCTCCGGGCTCGGTGTCCAGGCCTCGGCGACGGCCATCCGGGCGCCGGGGTATCCGTCGAGGATGCGCCGCCAGCCGCGGTATATCTCGTGCACCCCGTCCTGGTCGAAGAACGGCAGTTCGGCGCTGCCGAGCAGTTCGATTCCGGCGCCGCCGCCGATGTCGGGCAGGCCCTCGGCCTTGACCAGGCCGTGTGCGACGTCGATCCGGAAACCGTCCACGCCCAGGTCCAGCCAAAAGCGCAGCACGTCCTCGAACTCGGTGTGCACCTCGGGGTGTTCCCAGTTCAGGTCGGGCTGCTCGGGCGCGAACAGGTGCAGGTACCACTCGCCGTCCGGCACCCGGGTCCAGGCCCGGCCGCCGAACACCGACTCCCAGTCGTTGGGCGGCAGTTCCCCGTCGGCACCGCGACCGGGACGGAAGTGGTACCGCTCGCGGGCGGCCGATCCGGGGCCGCCGGCCAGCGCCTCGACGAACCAGGCGTGCGCCTCGGAGGTGTGGTTGGGCACCAGGTCGACGATCACCCGCAGGCCGTGCGCGTGCGCGTCGCGCAGCAGCGCGTCGGCGTCCTGGAGGGTGCCGAACAGCGGGTCGACGGCCCGGTAGTCGGCCACGTCGTAGCCGTGGTCGGCCTGTGGGGAGGCGTAGAACGGGGTGAGCCAGACGGCGTCCACGCCCAGTTCGCTCAGATAGCGCAGTCGGCTGCGCACACCGGGCAGATCGCCGATCCCGTCGCCGTTGCCGTCCGCGAAGCTGCGCACGTACACCTGATAGATCACCGAGTCGCGCCACCAGCCGGTGGTCGTACGGGTGTTCGTGGTCGTGACGGTCATCCGAGAGCTTCCTTCGAGGGAGAAGTCGAAACACAACATCGAGCGCCCGCACCGGGTCAGTTCTTCACCGCTCCGGCCGTCAGGCCGCCGACGATGAAACGTTGCAGGAACTGGAACAGCACCAGCACCGGCAGCGCCGCGATCAGCACGCCTGCCGCGAACACGCCCCAGTTGCGGCCCACTCCGTACGAGATGAAGTGGTAGAGCCCGACCGCGAGGGTCTGCTTGTCCGGGTCGTTCAGGACCAGGCTTGCGATCACGAAGTCGTTGAGCGTGGCCACGAAGGACAGCAGCGCGACCACGGCCAACACCGGTGCCACCAGCGGCAGCACGATCCGGAAGAACACCTGGGCGTGCGAGGCCCCGTCGATTCGCGCCGCCTCGTCGAGGTCGCGCGGCACGGTGTCGAAGAAGCCCTTCATCAGGTAGGTGTTCACCCCGAGCGCGCCGCCGAGGTAGATCATCACCAGCCCCAGCCGGCTGCCCAGGCCGATCGCGGGGAAGACGTCGTCGAAGCCGGACAGGAGCAGGAACAGCGCGACGTAGGCGAGCAGTTGCGGGAACATCTGGACCAGGAGCAGTGTGGTCAGCCCGGCCTTGCGCCCCCGGAACCGAAAGCGCGAGAAGGCGTAGCCGGCGCACGCGCCCAGGAACACCGACCCGATCGCGGTGGCCAGCCCGACCGCCATCGAGTTCAGGAACCACTTGCCGAACGGGTGCAGCGGGTCGTCGAACAGTTCCCGGTAGTGCGCGTCGGTGGTGTCCGAGAACAGTTCGTTGGATCCGGTCAAGGTGCCGCTGGGGTTCAGTGACGCGGAGAGCACGAACACCAGGGGGAAGACGGCCACCACGACCGCGAGCACCCCGATCAGGTGCCGCCATCCGGTGCGCGCGAACCAACGGATCATCAGGACTCCTCGAACGCGCGGCTGCGGCGCAGGCCGACGACGGAGATCGCGGCGACCACCACGAAGATCAGGATCGACACGGCGCAGGCCATGCCGTATTGGCGATTGCTGCCGCCGAAGGCGAGTTTGTACACCAGCGAGATCAGCAGGTCGGTGGAGCCGACCTCGATCGGCGCGTCGGGGTCCTTGGGACCGCCGCCGGTGAGCATGTAGATGACGTTGAAGTTGTTGAAGTTGAACGCGAAGGTCGCGATCAGCATCGGGGTGACGGCGGTGAGCAGGAGCGGCAGTTTGATGTGCCGCAGGATCTGTCCGCGTCCCGCGCCGTCGATCCGCGCCGCCTCGGTGACCTCGGCGGGGA
Organism: Embleya sp. NPDC059237; assembly: GCF_042754105.1. Classification (NCBI taxonomy): domain Bacteria; kingdom Bacillati; phylum Actinomycetota; class Actinomycetes; order Kitasatosporales; family Streptomycetaceae; genus Embleya; species Embleya sp. NPDC059237. Next base: position 524,027 of record NZ_JBHZAE010000006.1, read on the forward strand.
TCGCCTGGAGCGCGCCGGTACAGATCAGGAACATGTACGGGAAGCTGATCCAGACGTTGACCGCGAGCACGCTGAGCCGGGCCAACCACGGATCGGTGAGCCACGGGATGTGCGCGCCGTCCAGGAGCGAGACGTTGACGTAGCCGTAGTCGGTGTTGAGCAGGCCCTGCCAGACCAGTGCGGCCAGGAACGCCGGGAAGGCGTAGGGCAGCATGATCAGCGAACGGTAGATCCGGTGCCCGCGCAGCCGTTTGCCGTCGAGCACCGCGGCCAGGACCAGTCCGATGGCGAACGGCACCGCGACCGAGATGCCGGCGAAGACGAAGGTCCATACCAGCACGCCGAGGAAGGGTCCGCGGATGTCGCGGTCGGTGAGGATCCTCTCGAAGTTGTCCAGGCCGACGAAGACCTTCCACCCCGGGCTGAGCCTGGTGCCGTCGGCGGCGGCGAAGACGCCGTCGGAGGTGGGTCGATAGACCTTGCCGGTGGCCCGGTCGGTGATGGTGTCGGCGTCGCGGTCGTAGTCGAGCGTGGACCGGTAGGCGGCGGCGCTGATCCCGTCGGCGGTGCGCAGGCTGCCGCTGTTCGGATCCTCGCTCGCGGGCACCCGCAGTTCGCTGATCTCCTTCTGCCGGCTCGCGATCTGCGCATAGCTCAGCGGGTGCCAGCCGGGCGCGGCGACCGCGCGGCCGACGGAGTCGTACACCGGGTCCGCGACGGGCTCCAACGGGTGCCCTGACCACCCGAGGCGTACACCCCGGTCGGGCAGGGTCACCAGCAGGCCGACCCGGTCGCCGCGGGCGACGACCGTGGCCGGGCGTACCGGCGAGTCGGGTACGCGGGTCTCGCTGTGCGCGAGGATCGCCGCGACGGCGTCGGGCTTGTCGCTGTTGTGGCCGTCGCCGTAGTTCGTGAAGGCGGCGAACCCGGTGTAGAACACCACGTACACCTGGTACACGAGCAGCAACGCGACGCCGGGGGCGAGGTACTTGGCCGGCACGTGGCGTTTGCCGGCGTAGATCACGTTGACCGCGACCGTGCCCACGAGCAGGGCGCCGAACATCCCCCATTTGTGCTGCGCGGCCAGTGCGAGGAGCCCGTAGACCGCGAGGGCGTCGACGACGGCGAGCAGGACGATCCGCACGGCGAGGCCGACGAGGCCGCGGCGGGCCGGGGGGTGGCCGGGGTGGGCCGTGGGTCGCCGGCCCGGTGGGGTGTGCGGCGGTTGGGTGGACAGGGTCTGGGTCACGATCTCGGTCTCTCCTCGTCGCTCCGGCTCAGCCGGCGGCGATCTTGGCGCGGATGCGTGCGGCCATCGCGCCGGTCAGCTCCCCCGGATCGCCGTGTCCCTGGATGATGGCCAGTTGGGTCAGGCCCCAGTCGGCCCACACGCTGTCCATCGCGGGCAGGTTCGGCGTCGGCATGCCCGCCTGGGCGGCGCGGGCAAAACCGGCCACCACCGGGTCGTTCTCGACCTGGGCGAGCACGGCGGTGGTCGCCGGGACCCGGCCGCCGGTGTCGTACAGGGCTCGCTGCGCCTGCGGGGTGGAAAGGTAGTTGAGCACGAAATCCTGGGCCAGGATCGGGTTTGCCGACTTGGCGCCGACGAAGAAGCCCTGGACGCCGACGAACGGCCGGGCCGGGGAGCCGTCGGCGCTGGGCACCGGGTCGACCGCGAACGGCACGTGCGCGGCGCGGAAGGTCGCCGCGTCCCAGGGACCGGCGAGCAGGAACGGGGTCTTGCCCTTGAGGAAGGCGTCGGTGGCGATGTCGGCGGTGAGCGAGGTGGAGAGCACGCCGTCCTTGCCCAGGCCGCGCAGCCAGGGGCCGAAGCGCCGGCAACCGGGGCTGTCCAGTTCGAGTTTGGTCTGGTCGTAGGCGCCGTCGGGCTTGGTGCCGAAGACCTGGCAGCCGAACGAGGTCTGCAGCGGGTACAGGTGGTACGGCGATCCGCTCTTGGCGTCGACCGGTACCGCCACCGGCAGTTCGGCGCGGCCCTGCTCGACCAGCCGGCGGCCGGTGGCGAGCAGTTCGTCGAAGGAGGCCGGGGCCTGCGGGGCCAGTTCGGTGTTGCGCAGGAGGGCGATGCTGTCGACGGCGTACGGCAGTCCGTACGTGCGGCCCTCGTAGCGCATCGCCTCCAGCGCGACCGGGGAGAACGCGGCGGCACGGTCGCCGAGTTCGAGCGGTGCGAGCACCCCGTTGTGGACGAGTTTGCCGAGCCAGTCGTGCGGACCGACGACCACGTCGGGGCCCTGGCCGGTGGGGGCCTGGGAGACGAAGTCGTCGCGGATCTCGCCCAGGCCCTTCTGCACGACCTTGACCTTGACGCCCTTGTCCCGGGTGAACGCGGCGGCGATGTCCTGGAGCGGCTTGGCCCGGGCGTCGTCGGCCCAGACGGTCAGCGAGCCGTTGCCGGCCGCCGGGGCCGAGACGGGCGGGGCGGTCTTGTCGTCGCCCTTGTCGCCGCCCCCGCCGGCGCACGCGCTGACGAGCAGCGTGGCGGCGGCGAGCACGGCCGGGAGCAGCAGTCGTGGTCTCACGGGGTCTCCTCGATGGGTGCAATCGCGTCGGTCTCGGGCGCGGGGTCGGCGGCGGGCGCCGCGGGGGTCTGCGCGTTCGGGTCGGTCCACGCGGGGACGTGCACGGTGATCCGGCGGTCGCCGTCGTGGTGGAAGGGGTCGCGGATCGGCGTGCCGTCCTCGGTGAGGCCGTCGCAGCGCCAGCCGCGGCCGACCGCGCCGTTCAGGCCCACCCCGCGCGGCAGCCGCCAGGTGCCGTGGTGGATGCCGGCGGCAACGCGGGTGGTGACCAGGCCGGAGTAGTACACGGTCTCGTCGGCGGGCAGGTCGGCGGCGGTGGTCACGGTGACCTCCAACAGCGCGTCGGCGCCGCCCTCGACCACCTCCAACGTGCCCTCGGCGGTATGGCCGCCGGCCGTCGCGGTCAGCGTGACGGGCCCGGGTCGACCGGGGGTGACCCGGGCCAGGCCGAGCGGGCGCAGCGCGTCGGCGGGGGTCCAGGCGAGCCCGGCGTCCAGCACCGAGTAGGTGCAGCCGTCGGCACGCACGCCCACCGGCGCCACGCTCACGTCGGCCTGTCCGGTGGCCACCGCGGGCCGCTCGGGCATGGTCAGCTCGACCAGCGGCAGGTCGGCGTCGCCGAACAGGTGCAGCAGCGCGCTGCCCACCCGCCGGGCCCAGGCGCTCTCGTGGTGCGGCGCCTGCGGATCCTCGTGGAAGCGCACCTCGCGGTCCGGCGCGTAGCCGAGGTCGGTGACGAGGTGGTCGACCAGGTCGCGGGTGTGTTGCACGGTGATCAGGCCCTCCATGCCGCCGATGTCGATCCAGATCCGCTCCGGGCCGCGCGCGCTCTGCCGGTGGTGCACGGGCGTCTCGGCGAGGGTGATCGGGTCGACGAAGACCAGGAACGGCGAGAGCACTCCGGCCAGGCCGAACACGTCGGGGCGGCGAAACGCCAGGTGGTAGCTGACCAGGCCGCCCATCGAGGAGCCGAGTACGGCGGTGTGCGCCGGGTCGTCGGTGATCGGGTACCGGGCCGCGATCAGCGGGCGCAACTCCTCGATCAGGAAACGCTCGTACAGCTCGCCCCGGGACAACGCGCGCGGGTCGCGCGGGTACGGCACGTAGTGGCTGTACTCGGCGCCGCGGTCGTCGCGTCCGTTGTCCACGGCCACCGCGATCAGCGGCGGCAGCAGGCCGGCGGCGATCAGCCGGTCCAGACTCTCCTCGACCCGCCAGCTGGGTTCGAGGCCGGTGCGGGCGAACACGTGTTGCCCGTCGTGCAGCCACACCACGGGGTACGGTCCGGCCTGCCGGTCGTAGCCGGGCGGCAGGTACACGTGGACGTCGCGCACGTTGTCCAGGTGCGTCGAGCGTACGTTCGACAAGGTCTCGATCACGCCGCCGGTGTTCGCGGGCAGGGACATGCGGGGCGACTCTCCCGGGGTGGGTGCGGGGGCGGTGGGCTCGGTGCGGGTCACGGGCGTTCCACCCGCCAGACGTGGAAGGCCGGTCCGTCGGCGGGCATCGGCTCGCCGGGGCGCAGGTCGGGTCCGCCGGTCAGGCTGTGCGCGGCGACCGGCGCGGCGACCGGGGCGTGCGAGGCGCGGTCGACCTGGACGAGCAGCGTCTCCTCGGGCAACCATCGCTCGAACAGCACGGTGTCGGCCTCGCAGCGCAGCCAACGCAGGCCACCCTCGCGCAGCGCCCGGTGTCCGCGCCGCAGCGCGATCAGGTCGCGGTAGACGCGGTGGGTGTCGTGGTCCCAGCGCGCGGGGTCCCACGGGAACGGCCGGCGGCCGTCCTCCAGGTGCACCCCTTCCACGCCGACCTCGTCGCCGGCGAACACCATCGGCAGGCCCGGCAGGGTGAACAGCAGGGCGGCGCCCAAGTGTTGGCGTTCGCGCCCGGCCATCGAGCGGAACCGCTGGGTGTCGTGCGAGTCGAGCAGGGTCAGGTTGTGGGTGTACGAGCGCCAGGGCAGCAGGGCGGCGAAGTCCCGCATGACGGCCGCCAGTTCGGCGCCGCCGTAGTCCGGGATCGGCCCGGGCACCCCCCAGAACTCGGTGAGCGGCGCGTCGGCGAGCCACCCCCAGACCGGTCGGGTGAAGCCGGCGTAGGCCATCGTGCCCTGCCAGCCGTCGCCGCGCAGGGACGCGGACGCGTCGTGCTGGTGCTCGGCCAGGAGCAGCGTGTCCGGCGCGGCGGCGTTCAGCGTGGCGCGGGTGGCGCGGGCCACCTCGGCGTTGCGGTCCTGGGTGCCGTAGCGGCCGGCCGACTGGGCGACGTCGATCCGCCAGCCGTCGAGCCCGAAGTCGCGCGGATACCGCGCCACCACCGAGCCCGCGCCTTCGTACAACCGCGCCCGCAACTCGGCGGAGGCGTGGTCGAACTTCGGCAGCGTGTCCACACCGCAGAACGAGGCGTAGCGGCCTCGATCCGCGCCGTCGAAGTAGTAGAAACCCGCCTCGGCGGAGTCCGGTTCGGCCTGTCCGCGCCGGAACCATTCGTGCCCGTCCCCGGAGTGATTGAGCGTCAGGTCGCCGATCACCCGCATGCCGCGCCGGTGCGCCTCGGCGGTCAGCGCCCGCAGCGCCTCGTCGCCGCCGAGCAGCGGGTCGACCCGGTCGAAGGTGGTCGCGTCGTAGCGGTGGTTGGAGCGGGCCGGGAAGAACGGGGTGAGGTAGAGGACGTTCGCGCCCAGTCCCCGGATGTGGTCGAGCCGGTCGAGCACGCCCCACAGGTCGCCGCCGTAGATCTGCTGCAGCGCGCCCGGGGTGCCCCACGGGACGGGATCGTCCCAGTCGGCCGGAGTGGCCCAGTCCGGGAGCGTGTCGCTCTGCCGGGCGGAGCGGGCGAAGCGGTCCGGGAAGATCTGGTACACGATCGCGTCGGCGGCCCAGGCGGGCGGCGCCGGGTGGGTGGTGAGGGTGAAGTCGCCGGTGTCGGGCACATCGCGCGAGGCGATGCCGGCGCCGGTCAGCCAGCGGTTGCCGGTGGGGGTGTCGAGCAGAAAGCGGTAGCCGAACTCGGTGCTGCCGACCTCGACCTCGACCCGCCACCAGGTCTCGTCGCCGGCCACCCGATCCACCCGCGCCTCGGTGAACACCGGTTCGCCGTCGAGCTTGGTGCGCACGTGTACCCGCTTGGCGCCGGCGTCGGTGCGGGCACGCACAAACAGCTCGACTCGCTCGCCCGGTTGCGGCGACGGGTTGCTCACGTAGCCCGGCGAACCGTCGTGATGTGCCACTGTGTTACAGAGTGTTTCCGGTGGGTGCATGGTGTTTGCGACTCCGAAACATGCCGTTCATCAGGTCGAATGCCGAGGAGCGTAAAAGCTCGGCGTTGACCACTGCAACACCCTGCAACATGTTTCAAAGATTTTGTTGCAACGGAGAAACACGTTTCGCTAGCGTGTGCGTGTCCTCCGTGCGCCGTATCCGCCCAAGAGAGGTGACCATCGCGTGACACCAGACCGCCCATCGGTCCGCAGGATCGCCGACCGGATCGGGGTGAGCGCGGCGACCGTCAGCCGGGTCCTCAACGACAAGCCCGGGGTCGCCGAACACACCAGGACCCGAGTCCTGGCGGCGATCCGCGAGCAGGGCATGGTCGCGCCGGCCCCGGTCGGCCAACCCTTCGTCGGCATCATCGTGCCGGAGCTGGAGAACCCCGCCTTCGCCCTGCTGGCCGGCGCGGTGGAGGCGCGGCTGAGCCAGTACGGGGTGACCGCGCTGATCGGCAGCTCCACGAAGCACGGACCGACCGAGCTGGACTACATCGAAACTCTGTTGAGGCGTGGCATCGAGGGGCTGGTCCTGGTCTCCGGACGACACGCCAACCCCGAGGCCGACCACGGCTTCTACTGGCACCTGCACGGGAAGCACGTGGCGATGGTGCTGGTCAACGGCGGCGTACCGGGCCTGCCGGTGTCCACGGTCACCACCGACGAGGCGGCCGGCGCCGCGATGGCGGTGGCGCACCTGCACAGCCTGGGGCACACCCGGATCGCGCTGGCCGGCGGCGAGGAGTTCTACCGCCCCTCCCGCCACCGCCTGGCCGGCTACCGCGCGGCGATGACCGCGACGTTCGGCGGCTGCGACGACGCGCTCTACGTGGAGTCCACGTACTCGATCACCGGCGGCCAAGCCGCGGCCCGCCGCCTCCTGGACGCCGGCGCCACGGCGATCATCACCGGCAGCGACCTGATGGCCCTCGGCGCAATCTCCGCCGCCCGCGAATCCGGCCGCCACGTCCCGACCGACATCTCGGTGGTCGGCTACGACGACTCATACCTGGCCGCCCACAGCGACCCCCCACTGAGCACGATCCAACAACCCATAGAACAAATGTCCACAGCAATCGCCACGGCAATGTGGCAACAACTCCAGGGCTACCACGCCCCCCACGTAGACCACCGCTTCGCCCCCCGCCTGGTAGCCAGAGCCTCCACAGGAGCACCCCCACAGACCCCACCCCCTAAAACCCGACCCCTGGCATCCAACACATGAGCACCCCGAACCGAAGGCCACCACCAACCCGCAGCCCTCGAACAATCAGCCCGTGCGGCGCTTGAGGACCCCGGACCGGAGGCCACCACTCAAACCGCAGCCCCGGCACTGGGGACACCCAAACCAAACCAGCCCGTCCGGCGCCTGAGGACACCGGGCCGGAGGCCAAACCACAGCCCCCGACACCCGGAGCACGCAAACAATCAGCCCGTCCGGCGCTTGAGGACACCCGGCCGGAGGCCAAACCACAGCCCCCGGCACTGGGAACACCCAACCCAAACCAGCCCGTCCGGCGCCTGAGGACACCCGGCCGGAGGCCAAACCGCGGCCCCCGGCGCCGGGGCCACCAAACTCCCAGCCCGTCCGGCGCTTGAGGACAACCGAAGCCGGGCCCAGCGACCACCGTGTGCGCGCGACCTCAGCCGCCCCGAACCCGGCCCAGCGACTGCAACATGTAGCGCTCCCGGTCATACGGATCCACCCCCACACGCTCCCGCGTCGGAACCGCCTGCCCCCCGAACGGCCGATACCCCTCGAACTCGCTGACCAGGACCCCCTCCCCCCGCGTCAGCCCCGGCAACCGCCCCGTAACCCCATGCACCATCGCCGCCGGAAGGCTCCCCCGCACCAGGAACCGATCCCCCCGCGCCACCTGCTCCTCCGGCACCCCCCGCACCGCGGAGAGCGCCGACAACACCACACCCAGGCAGTCCGCCGGAGTCTCCACCTCGAACCGATGCGTCGGCTCGAACACCCGCGTCCCGGCCCGCCGCAACGCATCGGCCACCACCAGCGGCGTCACACTCCGGAAGTCCCCCGCCGCACTCACCGGACTGAAATACCCCGTACGGGTCAACGTCACCGTGCAGTCCAGCACTTCCCACCCGTACAACCCCTGCCGCAACGTCCGACGCGCACTCTCCTCGATCGCCCGATGGAACGCGAGCGGCAGCGCCCCCAACTCGACCCCCAACCGCAGCGCGATCCCACTCCCCGGCGCCGCCGGCTCGACCCGCACACCGACCGTGGCCCAGAAGTACGTAGGCCCGTCCGCGTCCATCTCCTCCACGGCCTCACCCACCCCCACCGGGCGCTCGAAGTACAGCGGCCGCGACTCGGCGAACGCCACCCGCAGACCGAACTCCTCGGCCAGCGTCGCCCCGATCACCTCCTTCTGCACCTCGCCGTACAGGCGCACCGAGATCGCCCCCGACGACTCGTCGCCCCGCACGTCGATCATCGGGTCCTCCTCGGCCATCCGCTGCAACGCGGCGTACAGCGCGGGCCGTTCGCCCGGATGCCCGGGCGTGACCTCGGATTCCAACGTCGGCGGCGCGAACAGTCCGGTCCGAGGCAGCCCCTCCGCCGACCCCAGTTGATCGCCGACCCGCGCCTGCGCCAGCCCCCGCACCTTGGCGATGGTGCCCGCCGTCGCATCCGCGTCCCGCACCGCCGTACCACGATCGAAGACCTGCACCCCGGAGGCCCGCACGGTCGTCTCGACCACACCGCCCCCGTGTTCGCGCCGAAACAGCGCGACCGAGTCCCGCGCCCGAAGCACCCCGCTCCAGGTCCGCACGTACGCGATCTTCTCCCCCGCGCGCCCCCGCTCGATCTTCAACACGACTGCCCTCAAAGGCTCTTGCCCCGCCGCCGTCTCGACGCGCGGCAACCACGCGGCGATTCCCCGCACCAGGTGCTCGACCCCCTCCCCGTTCAGGGCCGAGCCGAAGAAGACCGGGTACACCCGCGCCTCCCGTACCTGGCGCCGCAGTTCGCGCGTGTAGTCCGCCGCCGTAACCACGAGCCGGTCGTCCAGATACGCGTCCACGAACGACTCGCCGTGGTCGGCGAACGCCTCCGCGAGCCGTTCCGCGAACCCAGGGTCGCCCACGTCGAACGGCGCGAATCGCGCGTCCGCGGTACCGATCCCGGCCACCGATCCCATCGCGACGCACCCGGGCCCCAGTTCGGCAGCCAGCGCGTCCAGTACCTCCCGGTAGCGCGCGCCCATCCGGTCGATCTTGTTCACGAACACCAGGACCGGGATCCGCAATCGGGCAAGCGAACGCATCAGCACCCGGGTTCGGGCCTGCACGCCCTCCACCGCGGACACCACCAACACGGCGCCGTCGAGTACGCGCAGCGCCCGCTCCACCTCCGCAACGAAGTCGGAGTGGCCGGGGGTGTCGATGACATTGACCTGGAGGTCGTCCACCCGAAACGCCACCACGGCGGAACGAATGGTGATCCCACGCCGACGCTCCAAGTCGAGCGAATCGGTCTGGGTACTGCCGGCATCGACACTGCCGACCCGGGAGATCACTCCCGCGTCGAACAGCAGACGCTCGGTCAGGCTGGTCTTCCCCGCGTCAACATGCGCGAGAATCCCGATGTTCAGATGGTTCATGACGGCCAGAGGCTCCTGCGGCTGCACTGATGGGAAGAATTCCGTAGAGACCGCTGAACCCTCGGCGCATGACGTTCCTCTCCGAACGAACTCATCCCATGTGACACAGTGCGTCTGGCACCCTAACACCGCCCCGACGCACGTCCGCGCTCTTTTCCCGGCGCCCGCCCACCGCCCGCGACCGCTACTCCGGCGGCAGCTCACCCTGCACGATGCGGGCGATCAGCGCCCGGCGACTGGACACCCCGGCCTTGGTGAAGACGGCCTTCAGGTGGTCCTGGACCGTGTACGGGGTCATCGCCAGGACCCGGGCGATCTCCCGCGTGTCACAACCGCGAATCGCCTGCAATGCCACCTCCTGCTCGCGCCCGGTCAACCCGAACGCCGCCAGGTACAGCGGCATCGTCTCGGCCGGTGACGCGGGCGAGGCCACCACCCCGACATGCCCGTCGGCGAAACCGTCGACCAGCGAGGCATGCAACACGAACCACCGCCCGTCCCCGGTACGCACCCGAATCGGCACCTGCGCGGCGAGCACCCCGGACGCGGCCCGTCGCGCATGCTCGGACACCATCGCGAAGGCGGTGGGCACGGACAGTGAGGCCGACGAGTCGTCGGCGAGGTCGGCGAGCAGCCGCTGGGCCCGCTGATCCGCCGCGACCAGGCCGTTCGAGGGACCGAGGATCATCATCGCGGGCGCCTGGTCCGCCGGGAGCGCCCACGTCGGGGCGGCATGGCAGGCCCGCAGCGCGTTGCCGATGTGCCGCGCGGCGACATCCGCCAAGTCCCGCTGGCGGCCCAGAAAGGGGCCGTGCTCCCGGCCCCGCATGAACGCGGCACACCCCCACCGGCCGCCCTGCGTGTCGAAGACCATGCGCAATTCGTCACCGAACCCGGACGGGGCGAGCTGTTCGCGAAATCTCATCGCCCGTTCGGGCTGCCCCCGCGTCGCCCGACTCAACGTCTCGGCCCGGACCCCACTGCGCCGGATCGCGGCGAAGGAGGCGATGTCCTCGTGCCACACCTCCATCCGCACCGCCTCGCGAAACCCCGCCATGCTCAGGTCGTTGCTCACCACGGAGGTGACGAGTCCGGTGGTGGGGTCCGCGGTGTGCCAACAGACCGCGTCGTACCCGAGCACATTCCGCAGCAACTCGTCGGCCCGCGCGAACACTTCGGCGGCGGATCGACCCGGTGCGGCCAACTCCCGTAAACCATCGATGACTTGCTTCGCAGTACTCGATGCCATGGCGGGAACGTAACACGCTGGAACCGACCCTGTCCGCAGTGCGACGATCGGGATTGCGGTGGAACCGACCGCCGATCGACGCTTTCGCTCCTGTTCCACGAATCGTGTCGCGTGCGAGGATCGGGGTGATCGGAAAGGGGTCCCCGATGGCACGGGAACACGAGAACGGCACACGTGTGCCGGTACGGGTGCGGACGGTCGACGTGGACACCGGCGCCGTGCCGGTCTTCCTCACCATGCTCGACAGCGCGGTGGCCTGGCTGACCGCCGCCGGCCGCCCCGGCCAATGGGGCACCGAACCGTGGTCCACCCGCCCGGGGGGCGAGGCGCGCGTCGAGTCGGTGATCCGCCACGGGCACGCCCGCCTGGCCGAGATCGACGGTGTCCCGGCGGGTGGTTGTGTCTTCTCCGACACGCCCTCCGCGTACATCGACCCGGTCGACGAACCCGAGTTGTTCATCAACCTCCTCGTCACCGACCGCCGCTTCGTCGGCGCGGGCGTCGGCGCCGCCCTGATCGCGGACGCCCGCCGAGAGGCGGCGAGCCGCGGCGTCGACCTGATCCGCGTCGACTGCTACGGAGGCGACGACGGCGCTCTGGTCCGCCAATACCAAAGCCTGGGCTTCACCCCGGTCACCCCCTTCACCGTCGAGCGCCCCGACCAACCCGAGTGGCCCGGCCAGTTGCTGGCCATGCGACTGAAGTCCGGCTGATCCGCCGCGCCGGCCGGTCACCCGGCATCATGAACGCATGATCACCATTCACCTCAAGTACGAGATCGACGCCGACAAGCTCGCCGACTTCGAGGAGTACGGCCGTCGCTGGATCCACCTCGTCAACCGCTTCGGCGGCACCCACCACGGCTACTTCCTGCCGAGCGAGGGCGACAGCGACATCGCCTACGCCCTCTTCTCGTTCCCCGGGTTCGCCGCCTACGAGCAGTACCGCATCGACAGCGCGACCGACCCGGAATGCCAAGCCGCGATCGAACTCGCCCGCACCACGGGCTGCATCAAGCGCTACGAACGCCGCTTCCTACGCCCCCTGGACACCAACCCGCAGCCGTAGACCCCAGGCCCGCGACCGCCTCCACATGACGCCCCATCGCCCGCCTCGTAGGTCCGTCCCCTGCCGCCCCGGCCCAATCCGTCGTCACCGAGCGGGGTGGCGGGGAGTCCTCGTCGTCGAGCAACGGCAGGCGCCAGACGACGCGGCCGTCCCGGGCGCCCACCGCGGCGAGTTCGCGGGTGTCCTGGACGAACGCGGTGTCCCCGGAGCCGACCACGGCGGCCGTGAACGCCCCGTCCACCGCCCGTGCGGCGGCGATCTCGTGGGCGAATCGTTCCCGGTACCCGGGAAGTTCGGCGCGCGCGGGAACCGAGCATCATGTCCGCCCTGCAGTGCCCCGCAAGCTGCTTTTCGAAGTAGTCGATGAGCGCCGGGTCCACTCGACCTCGCACCGTGCTGGGCACCGCGACGCTGGAGAGGGCGACCGCGGTACCGCTGTCGACCAAGTCACCGAGCTGCGCGACCGCTTCGACCGGTGGCTGGACAGCGAGGGCATCCGTGCAGCGCTCGCGCGCCGGTGGCGGCGACCTGCAACCGGTTCACTCGCGGCTCTGGGTGCTCAGCACTGGGCTATCAGGCGGGTTTGGGTGAAGTTTCGGGTGGTGAGGTCTTCGGGGTGGATCAGCCAGTACAAGGTTCCCGCGTCGCCCCATTCCATGTCCGCGTCCTCGTCGCTGTCGAACTGGGCGAGGAGGACCCAGCGTGTGGCCTCCGCGTCCAACTGCGCGTCGCCCCAGGGGCGGTCGATGCCGAGTTCCGCGTTGGCGGCCTCGTATTCCACCGGGCCCTGGATCGGCACGGCGTGGCCGCCGATCCGATGGCCGATGCGGCCGTTGAGCTTCGCGAAGGCGCGGCGGAACGGCCGCAGCGCGAGCGGGATTTCGCGAGGTTCGGGCCACGGGTCGCCGGTGCCGAGCAGGGCCTTCCGCGCCTGCGGCAGCCAGAGATCGGGGGCACTTTGCTCGACCTCCGCCGCCAATTCCACCCGCGGGTACGGTGCCGGCCCGCGGGGCACGTCCGCCGGGAGGAGCGGCGTGCCCTCCGGGACGTACAACACTCGGAATCCGGCCCACGTCGCGGGATCGTAAATGGAGACGAACGCCGGCTCGGCATCGCCGGCACTCTCGAATCGGCCGTCGAAGTAGAAGAACAGCAGCGTCCCGTCGGGCGGAAAGCCGGGAGCCCGCCCGGCCGCCGGCAGCGCCGCACACCGCACCGAGGCTATGAACGACAACGGCCCGACCCCCGGCCAGTCGGGCCAATCGACCCCGCTCGGCAACTCCGGCGCGCCGCCGAGGACCGCGACGACCTGCTCGTCGGCACCGGCTCGGCGCAGCCGAACACAGGGACGCAGCAACGCGATCCACCGTTCGGCAAGTTCGGGGGGCAGGTGCTCGGCGGCCGTCCGGGAGTGGCGCTCATCGGTCATGTCGACCATGATCCCGCCCGCCCCCGACATCTCGGCCGCAGGCCGGTTCCGGAGCCAACCGAGCGGCCGCGCCCGGTCCCATGGATCACCCGTGTCCCAGGCGAGGCGCAGGGGTGACCTGCAGCAGGCCGGCGAGTCCGTGGGAGCCCGGTCGACCGGCCACTCCGGGGCCGGACGGGCCGGTACGCCGGTCGGCGTGTCTGGGGCGGCCCGCGCACCGTCGCATCATCGAGCGCCCGCCCGGCCGCCCACAACGCCCCCGATCCCCGCCGCGCCGGCGCACCATGAGCCGTGCATGGGCCGGAGATCGGCGGTACCCACGGCTGCTTCGGCCCCCGGTCGTCGTCCCTGCGGTATTCGGCGAGCAGCGCGACGGTCCACGACACCATGGGCGCCCAGGATGGCGACACCGCGTCTGATATGCCATGGCCCGGGGCCGCCATCCCTCGCGGGACGGCGACCCCGGGCGGTCGTACCGAAGTGCCCGAGCCCTGTCGGCCGTGGTCCTACCGGCCGAAGTCCTTGCCGACCACCAGCGGCCGACCGGCCGTGTCGGCGGACGCGAGGTCGCGCCCGGCCTCGACGCGCCCGTCCACGGTGTACTGGTAACAGGGGAACCGAATGCACACCACGGAGCGACTCACGCCGTGGAGCACGTCGAAGCCGGTGCGGTTCGCGATCGACAGAACCGGCTCCTGGATCGTGTATCCGGCGTCACTGCGCTCCTCGATCGCCCGCGCCGAGATGACCGTGCGCGTTCCCGTAAGGCTCTCTCCGCTGTAGACGCAGAGGTTCCCCGTCGGGCAGGAGGTGTCGGGAGCAGCGGCGTCGGCCCGTGCGGTGGGCGCGAAGACGAGCGCGCCCATGAGGGTGCCGGCAACCACGCCGGACGCCACGGTGGCGAGTGAGCGGAACATCGAAGTGTCCTCATTCCTTGTTGTGCGTTCTACCTGGCTGAGTTCGTACCGATCTCGTCGAGCCGCAGCCTCCGCCGCCGCCCCGGGGAGCCGTGCGGTTGGTTGGCCCGGCTTCGACGCAGGCCACATTTCCGTATCGACAGCGGTGCGTGAAACCCCATTTACGGACAGTGGCGACACGCTCTGTTTCGGCCTCGTTACCGAAAGTGGACAATGCTCTCGACGATCATGTGACCGGTCGACTACACCCGGTGAAATCCCGGAAAACAGCCGAGCGAGCCGAAAGTGAAGAACCCCCTCCTCGGCACACCCCCGGAGGCCCGCACATCCACATCACGCAGATCCCTCCGCCCACTCTCGGACATCACCGCATGGCCGATTCCGAAGGGTCACGCATTCCGATTCCGACGACGCGCGACCGGCGCGGCGTTCCGGCTCCGCTCAGCGCGTGTCCCCCGGGGCGCCGCCCACCACCGTCGCGCGGGCGGTTTCCAGGCGGGTGCTCGGTAGGCGGTAAGGGGAGCAGGAGACGTAGGTGATGGGGAGGCCGGCGAGGTAGTGGATCGACGTCGGGTCGCCCGCGTGTTCCCCGCAGACGCCGATGCGGAGGTCCGGCTCGGCGCGGCGGGCCTCGGTGACGGCGCTCTCGATCAGCCGGCCGACGCCGGCGCGGTCGAGGGTTTCGAACGGGGAGACGGACAGGATGCCGCGCTCCAGGTAGGCGGCCAGGAAGGAGGCTTCGGCGTCGTCGCGGGACAGGCCCCACGTGGTCTGGGTCAGGTCGTTGGTGCCGAACGAGAAGAAGTCCGCCTCACCCGCGAGTTCGGCCGCGGTGAGCGCGGCCCTGGGCAGTTCGATCATCGTGCCCACCGGACACCGCACCGCCACGCCCGCCTCCCGCCCGACCTCGGCCAGGACCCGTTCCACCTCCGCCCGGGCCGGGCGCAGTTCTTCGACGGTGGCCACCAGCGGGATCATGATCTCCGCTTTGGGGTCGCCGCCGGCCCGCAGCCGGGCCACCGTCGCCTCGGCGATCGCGCGCACCTGGGTGGCGATCAGGCCGGGGACGACCAGGGCCAGGCGCACCCCGCGCAGCCCCAGCATCGGGTTGCGCTCACGCAGACGTTCACCCGCCTCGTACATCCGCGCCTCGCGCGCGTTCGGTTCCCGCCCCGCCGCGCGCTCCCGGGCGAGGCGCACCGCCGATTCGGTGTGGTCGGGCAGGAACTCGTGCAGCGGCGGGTCGATCAGCCGGATGGTCACCGGCAGGCCGTCCATGGCCGCCAGGATGTCGGTGAAGTCGCGGCGCTGGAGCGGCAACAGGGCGTCCAGGGCTCGCCGGCGGTCGGCGTCGTCGCGGGCCAGGATCAGGTCCTCGACGAGCCGGCGCCGATCGCCCAGGAACATGTGTTCGGTACGGCACAGGCCGATCCCCCGGGCGCCGAAGCGCCGGGCCCGGGCCGCGTCATCGGCGGTGTCGGCGTTGGCGAGCACGTCCAGGCGGCGGGTCGCGTCGGCCGCGTCCAGGAAGCGGGCGACCGCCTCGACCACGCCGGGCGTACGCTCGCCGGTCTCCAGGTAGTGGGTCACGGGCGAGGCCACCAGCGGCAGTTCGCCGAGGTACACGGCGCCGGCCGTGCCGTCGACCGAGATCGTGTCGCCTTCCGCGACCACGGTCCCGTCGGCCGCCGTGGCCCGCCGGCCCTCGATGTCGATGTCCAGGTCGGCCGCGCCGCACACGCAGACCTTGCCCATGCCTCGCGCGACCACCGCCGCGTGGCTGGTCTTGCCGCCCCGGCCGGTGACCACGGCCTCGGCGGCGATCATCCCGGGCAGGTCGTCCGGACTGGTCTCGGGCCGGACCAGCACCACCGGCTCCCCCGCCTCGGCCCGCCGAGTCGCCGCGGCCACGTCGAACACCGCCGCGCCGACCGCCGCCCCGGGCGAGGCCGGCACACCGTGCGCGAGCGGTTCGGTGTCGGCGTGCGCGTCGAAGCGCGGGAAGGTCAGCTGGTCGAGCTGCCCGCCGTCGACCCGCGCCAGCGCCTCCGGCCAGTCGATCACGCCCTCGTCCACCAGCGCGCAGGCGATCCGGAAGGCCGCCTCGGCGCTGCGTTTGCCCACCCGGGTCTGCAGGATCCACAACCTGCCCCGCTCGACGGTGAACTCCACGTCGCACAGGTCGCGATAGTGCGCCTCCAACAATCCCAGGCACCCGATCAGTCGTTCGTACGCGGCGGGATCGAGCCGTTCCAGGTCCTGGAGCGGATGCGCGTCCCGCACCCCGGAGACCACGTCCTCGCCCTGCGCGTCGGGCAGGTAGTCGCCGTACACGCCGGGGCGTCCGGTGCCGGGGTCGCGGGTGAACGCGACGCCCGTGCCCGAGTCGGACCCCGAGTTGCCGAACACCATCGCCTGTACGGTCACCGCCGTCCCCAGGTCGTCGGGGATGTGCTCGCGCCGCCGGTAGACCCGGGCCCGCTCGCCGTTCCAGGACCGGAACACCGCGAGCACCGCCCGGTCCAACTGCTCGCGCGGATCCTGCGGAAACTCCTCGCCGGTGTCCGCCGCGATCAGCGCCCGGAACTCCCGCACGATCGCCACCAGGTCGGACACACTCAACCCCAGGTCGTCGGCGACGCCCGACTCGGCCCGCCGCCGGCTCAGCAGCCCCTCGAACCGCGCCGCGGCCACGCCGAGCACGGTGGTCCCGTACATCTGCACCAGTCGGCGATACGAGTCCCACGCGAAGCGCTCCCGGCCGCTCGTCTCGGCCAGACCGCGCACCGAGGCGTCGTTGAGACCGACGTCGAGGATCGTGTCCATCATCCCGGGCATGGAGAACCGCGCCCCCGAACGCACCGACACGAGCAGCGGATCGTCCGGCTGCCCCAGCCGCCGTCCGATCGTCTTCTCCAGGTCGGCCAGGTGTTCGTCGATCTCCCGGTCCAGGCCGGTCGGCGGCGCGCCGGTGCGCAGGAAGACCCGGCAGGCGTCGGTACTCACCGTGAACCCGGGCGGCACCGGCAGGCCGAGCCGGGTCATCTCGGCGAGGTTCGCGCCCTTGCCACCGAGCAGATCGGCCCGATCGCGGGAGCCTTCGGAGAAGTCGTACACGTATGCGCCGGCCATGGGCGTCCCCTTCCTGCGCGGCGGCCCGCGACGGGCGGGGCCGTACCGGGGCCGGAGGCGACGGCGCCGAGCGTGGTGGGACTCGGGACTCGGGACTCGGGACTCGAATCGGCGCGGCTCCACGCGCGGTCCGCCGCGAAGAGCCCGATCCGCCACGCCCGATCGGCGGCGCCGCCCGGGTCCGGGGGCTGCCCCGGACGCCGTCGTGGCGTCGACACCGGCCGTCTTTCACGATAGCGCCGGGTGGGCCCGGAGACCGGATGCGCGATCCGGTGCCGGCGGCTTCCGGGAGGCCCGGAGGGGATTCGGCGGACACACCTCGATCTCCAGTCGAGGTTCAGGGTCGGCTGCCTTCGGCTCGCCCGACTGCCTCGACTCCCCTCGACTCCGGCTTCAGGGTTCGGCGGCCGTCCGGGATCAGTCCTCGGTCAGCCGCAGCACCAGGTTGGCGCGGTCGATCGCGGTCAGCACCGGGCCGGGCGGGACGGCCGCCGCCTGGGCCCGCTCGATCAGCGTCGCCGCGTCGGTCCGGGCCAGTTCGGCCACCGTGCGCTCGCCCAGTACGTCGGCCAGGTGCGGGGTGTCCGCGACCGCGAGCAGGGCGCGCGCCGGCAGCGCCCGTACCGCCGCCGGGTCGTCGGCGGTCAGCACATCCTCGGCGCGGCTCTCGTCGAAGACCTGTGCCGCGGCCTGCCGGGTGATCTCGCCCCACCGCGTTCCCGCCAGGCTCTGGCCGGGTTGGCCGCAGTAGAAGCCGAACCCGCCGAACGAGGCGGCGAAGCGGCGGTTGTACAGCGGGTCGACGGTGAGCCGACCGTCCGCCGCCGCGGTGAAGTCGGCCAGCACCACCCACGGGTCGGTGGGGCACGACGGGCACGGCCGGGTGCCGTTGTTGGTGATCCGGGACGAACAGCCGGTCGTCTCCTGGCGGGTGTCGTCGATCCCCGCGAGGTACGCCGGGGGCAGTGTGTCCAGCACACCGAGCACGAAGCCCTCCCGCACCCGGCTGTACTCGCAGGCGGTGTCCTCGCACCCGCACCCCGCCGCCGCCACGGGCGCGGTGAGGCATTCGTCGTACCGCACCGCCAGGTAGTACGTGCGCCCCGGTTCGCGGCGCCGGCGCACCGGCGCGCACCATGGGTCGGTCGGCGGCGGGCAGCCCTCGGTGCCGCCGGGCAGCGCGTCGCGGACGTCCACCCGCACCGGATGCTCGATCACGATCTCGTCGCCGTACGGGCCCAGCACGTAGCCGGCCGAAACGTCGAGCAGCCACGGCAGCCGGCCGCCGTCGCCGAACGGCACCGTGCGTACGGTCGCCCCGCACACCACGCCCCATCCGTGCAGCAGCCGGTTGTGGCGGCGCATGCGCTCCAGCAGCCAGACCCCGGTCTGCGTCAGGTCCTCCGGGCCGACGAGTTGTCCGCCGAACCAGCGGGGGCGCAGCCGCCCGGTCGCGTGCCCCGCCAGGCAGTCCCCGCATCCGCAACCACCGGACCCGGACCCACCGGTCCCGGCGCCGCCCCCGCCGCACCCACAACCGCACCCGCCCGGCCCGCCCGGCGCCACGGGCCGGATCGTTTGTTCGTACCCGGTCAACGTCCCTCAGCTCCTCGGTGTGCGTATCGGTGTGCGTATGGATGTGCGTATGGATGTGCGAGTCGGTGCGCGTGCAGGTATACATCGCGGCATACGCCTCGGTGGGCGTCTCGGCATACGTCTCGGCATACGCCTCGGTTCACCGCCGCCGCGCTCATCCCGGCGCCACCGTGAACGCGATGTGCAGGAACCCGCCGGGGTTCCCGTCGAACAACCGCTCGCCGACCGTCGACCGGGTGCCGAGCACGCCGGCCGGCAGCGGCGGAAGCGGGTGCCGATCGCCGGACCAGATCGAGAAGAGCGTGTGGTTGTCCAGCCCGGTACCGAGGAAGTCCGCGTCCAGCGCCAGGGTCGGCGCGTCCGCGCCCAACGGCGGCACCGGGACGGTGTCCGAGGAGCGCACCTGAAGCAGGAACTCCCCGTCCGGCTCCGCCCCGGTCACCTCGAAGGCGTAGGTGATCGACTCGGCCGGCGCCGGCGACTCGCCCTCGGGCTGCGCGGCCACGCCGCCGCCCAATTCGAGCCGCCGGAAGCCGGCGATCCGGTCACCCTCGCGCACCGCCTGGAACAGCCGTACCCAGCCGCCGGGCTCGGCCAGGGCGGCATCGGTGAGCGCCCGGTCCACGGTGAGCTGGATCCGCGGCCTCCGCGTGAAGCGCGACGCTCCGGCCCGGTTCGGGCGTACGCCGCCCTCGGGCCACATCCGCAGCAGCCGGGGCGCGTGCTCCTCGTCCTGCAGGGTCGGCGGCGGGAACGGGGTGAATACGTGCATCTCGCCGCCCTGGGTGCCGTTGCCGGTGGGGAACGGCGGGACGGCGGTGAGCGGCGCCCGGTCGATCAGCGTGTTCAGGGTGGTGTCCCGGGGCGCGCCCGGGGTCAACGCCCACAGCGTGTTGCGATCGGTCGCGGTCAGCGCCGTGCCGACCAGGTCCGGGTCCAGGGCGAGTCCGTCCGGACCCTGCGCGCGCGGGGGCCCGCCGAGCGCCACCCGGCTGCCCACCACGAACACCGTCGAGGTGAGCAGCCCCTCGCTCTGCAGGCCGACGGTGTACGCCACACCCTCGCCGCCGACGGGCACCGTGACGCGGGTGAACGCGCCGCCGGCCCGGGTCAGGGTCAGCCGCCGGGCGCCGAGGTGGTCCAGTTGCCACAGGCCCAGCCAGGTGTCGGGGGCGTCGAACGCGGCGTCCACGAGCGGCCGGTCGAAGGCGATCTCCAAGCGCTTCTCGGCGACGAACGCCCGCCAGGTGTCCGGGTTCGCCCCGGTGCCGACCTTGGGCCACAGCCCGGTGATCCGGGGCGGGGCGGTGGTGTCGGCGCAACACCTGTCCACCCGCGCGGCCAGGCACATCAGCAGATCGAACAGCACCCGGTTGGAGTACACGACCGGCCGTGCGGTGACCGCGTCCAGGTCCGGCGCGTGGGGCGGGTCGTAGGTCACCGTCGCCAGCGCCAGGCACTCCTCGACGCACCCGCAGTCGTGTTCGACGGTGTCGGCGATCTTCTCCCGACGGTCGAAGTGCTCGCCGGGCCGGGTCGGGAAGATCGCGGCGCACTGCGCGGCGGTCAGCCCGACCGGATCGGGTTCGCCGGCGGTGATCCGCAGGGAGAACCGTTCCAGGGTGAGCGAGGGCACACACTCCTCGCGCACCTCGCAGTCCACCACGGGCATGCGCGCGTACTCGGCCCCGCACTCGTGCCCGCACAACCGCAGTACCACCGTGCCGGTCTGGATCGGGTCGCCCTTCGGGTGTCCCGCGCAGTCCGTGGGCTGGTTCGGGTGCTCGATCCGTACCCGCTCGTCGACCACGATCAGCCGGCCGTGGCCGTCCACCGCGACGCCGGGGAAGACGGTCAGCGCGCCGTCGGTGCCCAGTTCGACGTCGAGCCCGCACAACACGCCCGGGCCGAGGCCGAGTCGGGCCAGGGTGGCCGCCGTCCGCCGGTGGTAGGACTGTTCGATGTACCAGTGGCGGACGTCCATCGACTTGCCGGGATAGAACCGGTTGCGCACCGGCGGCGCCGGGGCCGCGTCCTCGCCGCCGCAGCCGCATCCCGTGTCCGACGTGTGGTTTTGTCGGTCCTGGCTCACGTGTGCTCAACCCCTTGCAGACGGACGGGGGTCGCACCGCGACCGCCCGGTGTGGGAAGCGTTGTGTCGAGGCGGGTCTCGACCGGGCCGCCGACGTGTGCGGCGGGCGAGCCGGGCAGGCGTACGTCGGCGCCCGACCCGGGACCGGCGCCGGCGGTCCACGCGGGCGGCGGGCCCGCCACGACGGTGTCGATGCCGACCTGTCCCGGGATCACGCCCGGACGGGTGAGCCGCACCTGTGCGAACACGTGTGCCGGTCGCTCGCGCTCGACCACGCGCGCGATCTCGGGCAGTGCGTCGGCCCGCTCCGGCGGGACGTGCACGCACACCCGGTGTGCGTAGGTCGCGTACAGCGGCAGGCCACGATCGTGTGCCGCGACGAGGTCGGCGCCGTCGAGGACGGCGGTGGTGTGCAGGGCGGGCGGGCCGGGATCGGCGACGCGGGTACCGGTGTCCCGGCCGAGGCCGCCGGTGCCCAGGCGCCAGACCTGTGCGCGCAGCAGCGGTTCGACGACCCGGACGGCGACCCCGGTCTCGCGTGCGACCGCCTCGATCAGACCGGCGGGGGTGCCGCGCCGGCCGTGCGCGGCGTACGCTCCGGCGACGTTCGCGCGGCGGGCCGCGTCGTCGGCGGCGGTGAGCGGTACCGCGTCGACCCAGCCGGCGAGCCGGTCCAGCCACGGGTCGTCGGGGCGGTCGGGGGCCACGCCGGGGTCGAGCGAGGCGGGCAGGTCGTCGAGGCCGCGCACCGACGCCGCGTGCGCGGAGCCGAACAGGCCGAGCAGTCGGCCGAGCGTGCCGGAGCCGTCGTCGTCGCCCGTGTAGGCGGCGGGCAGCGCGTCGAGGAGGCCGCGCCCCAGGCGTTCCACCCGGATGTCGTCCACGCGAGGGGTGCCGCGGCCGTCACCCAGCAGTTCGATCGTGATCCAGAGCCGGTCGCCGGGGTGGGCCGGGCCGGCGAGGACCCGTACATCCACACCGTCCAGCGGGCCGGCCCGCCAGCGTCCCCGGGCGGTCGGCACGGGTGCGTCGTCGGCGTCGGCGTGCATCGGGTCGGGCGGATCGGGGGTGCCGGCGGCGTCGGTCGCGAGCATCGTCCAGACCCGAACATGGGTGCCCGCCGGCGCGGGTTCGGCGAGCACGACCCGCACCCGATCCCAGTGCTCGACCCCGACCGGCTCCCGCGGCGCGGGCACCACGGCGACGCCGCGCGCGCCGATCCGCCGGGGGCCGAGGCGGGCGATCCCACCGGGGCCGGCGACGAACACCCGCCCGCAACGATCCACCGCGATGCCGGCCAGGTCCGCTGCGGCCAACAGCACGATGTCGCCACCGTCGTCCGGAACGAACACCACCCCGGCGCCCGGCACCTGCCGCGCCCCGCCCACCACCAGCACCCCGTCGACCACCCGTACCGCCGCGAGCCCGCCGACCCGCTCGCGGGCGGCCCGCAGCGCAGGGTCCTCGGCCGGCGGCGGATCGGTCCACGGCGCGAGGTATTCACCGGTGTCGGCCCGGACGACCATGCCGGCGGGACGACATTCCGCTCGGTGCGAACCATCGGGGGCGCGAAGGTCTTGCGCCGCGTCGTCCACCACCAACAGCCGTCCGCCGCCGAGCAGCCACAGACCGCGCGGTTCGCGGAGTGCGGCCGGGTCGCCCGTCGCGACGTCGAGGCAGCCGAGGACGCATACCGTGTGGTCGCAGCCGTCCACCTGCAGGACGCGGCCGTGGCCCGGATCGGTGACCAGGACCGTGCCGTCGGCGAGTACGACCATGCCCAGCGGGCCGCCCGCCGGGTCCAGGTCGGCGACGGCCACCGGTTCGAGCGAGGCGGCGCCCGGGGCCAGCGTCAACCGCTCGCCGTCGGTGCGCACGCCGGCGAACCGCGCGCCGGGCCAGCGGCCGAGGGCGTTGACCCAGCGGTAGTCGCTCACGCCGCTCACGCCCCCTCCACCCCCATCCACGAGATGTGCCAGCCGAGTGTGCTTCGCACCAGGTCCGGCAGGGTGACATCGGCCAGCACCTGCGCCGGGTTCAGCGGCAGCGTCGTGGCGCCGCCGACGACCCCGCCGATCCGGCCGGCGGGCATCGGCACCATCACGGTCATCCGTCCCGGCTCCGGGGCGTCGACGTAGGGCGTACCGTCCAACACGCACGCCTGGCCGCCCGGCGCGCCGGCGGCGGTCAACTCCCGGTCGCCGTCGAGGCGGACCAGATACGCGGGGGTGTCGCCGAAGCCCGCCGCGCTCGTGTCCACCAGCGTGCGCAGCCCGATCACCACACCGGTGGCCGGATCCACGACCCGCGACCACACCGTGCCGAAGGCACCCGTGGAGCCGGTGGCCACATACGGCGTCGGCAACACCGGCAGCACCCGCCGCCCGGCCGGATCGGGCGGCGCGGTCAGCGCGCACCCCCGCACCGACACCGTCGCGAGCAACACGTCCAACCCGTCGCGCAGTTCGGCCGGCGTACACCAGGCCGCGGTCGGCCCGTCCGCCAACCGCACCGCGCCGACCGCCCCGCACTCGCCCGACCGGGTCCGTACCGCCGCCTCGTCGTCCTCGGTCCAGCGCAGCGTCAGGCAGAACACCACGGCACCACCGTCCGGCCCGGCGGCGACGGCCGGTACGTCGACCTCCACCCCCTCGGCCAGGATCAGGTCCCGCCCTAGCGCATCGAGCGCATACCCGGCACCGACCGCCACCCGCTTGCCGCCCCGAGCTCCGGTGACCTCGAGCCCGAGCGCCACCCCCCACCCGTGCAACACCCGGTTGTGCAACCACCGCCGCGAACGCTCCACCGCGACCACATCGTTCAACTCCGCCGCGGCAAGCACCTGCCGAGCAAAGAAGCGCGGCCGATGCGTAGGCGGCAACCCCGCCCCACTCGTCGTCGGGCCCGTCATACGAACTTCCCCCTCGATCGAGGATCCGGGCGAGTGCCCGGTCGGACGTCGGCCGGTGTGTCGGCTCGGCCGCGGAGGCCGGGCAGGTTCAGGGGTGGGCGGGTGCACGGTGGTGGGCATGGGTCGGTGCGGGGCTCGGGGCGCGCCGGGACCGGCTGGGCGGCCAATACCGCCGTCCACCCGAACGCCATCGGCACCGCGGACACCTTCGGCTGCTCGGTCGACGCGCCGTCGTCCGGAAGCACGTGCCGCACGGTGATCCGGAAACCCGCCGCGTCGACCGCCGAGACCTGCACGGTGGTGGCGCCCGCGGGGGCCGGCGGCGGCCCCTCGGCGGTGACGAACACCTCCGGTACACCCGCAAACGGGCGGGTGAAGTCGATCCGGGCCGACCACTGCATCCGCGACCCCTCGGCGGCCGTCCCGCCTCGCGCCATCCGGCCCGCGACCACCACCGCCGGGCCGGGTCCGTGCGCGTTGCGCCGCGCGCCGTCGCCGACGTCCAGCGTCCGCGTGTCGGGGTGGTACACCGCGAGCGGTACGTCCTCGGCGCCCGCCGGCACCCCGCTCGCCACCCAGCGCGTCCGGGCCCTCGGGCCACCGCATTCGGCCCGCAGTACCAGCGTCAGCGGCCCGGTCGCCTGCGCCGGCACGAACGGCACCTCGTCGGCCCCGAGCACCAGCAACTCGCCACAGCGGGTGTGCGCCACGCCCGGCTCCACGAGCACCCGCCCGTCGCCGAGGTTCCACACCTCCAGGCCCACGCCGACACCCCACGTGCGATGCGCGGCCCGGGTGTGCCGGGCCAGGCTCGACACCTCGTTGCTCGTGAGGTCGCGCAGATCGGCGGCGGCCAGTCGCACACCGGCCTCCTCGACCACCCGATCCGCGGACCCCGTCGCCGCCGCGCCGCCACCGACCCTCATCGACCCGCCTCCGCCCGTACCGCGTTCACCGTGTGCGGACCCGGCACGACCAGCGCGTTCGGCGGTACGCACAACCCGCCGCAACCGGGCGGCCCGCCGTCGGCGCGCAGCGCGAGCGCGCTCACGTGGTCCACCCCGGGGACCTCGTCGATCACCCGCATCACCTCGCTGCGATACACGTCCCGCCCGAACGGCCGGCCCGTACCGCGCGGGCCGCCGGTGACCGGGTGCAGGAACGTGTCCAGCGCGACCCGCACCGCTGCCGCGACCACCACCGGATCGGCGCCCGGGAGCAGGACGACCGTCGTCTCGGCGCGTACCTCGACGTAGCGCGGCCCGGTGACGAAGAACCGGGTGCCGGCCGTTCGCCGCCCGGCCAGGTGCCGGCGGACCGCGCGCAGCAGGCCGGGGGTCGGTTCGGGGCGCTCGCGCGGCAGCGCCGGCACCACCACGACGGTCACGCAGCCCGCCGCGACCAGGCCCGGCAGGCGCGGGTCGGTCTCGGCGAAGGCGCGGGCCCGGGCGATCCGGGTGCCGGGGGTGTCCAGGGCGCACCGCTCGACGCCCGGCAGGGTGACCGCGCGTTCCGGCACGGCCAGGCGCGGCACGGTCGCGCGGGGCAGATCGTCGAGCGATTGCGCGTCGGCCGCGGCGAGCGCGTCGAGCAGGCGTTCGTGGGCCCACAGCGCCCGTTCCGCGCGGGCCGCCGCTGCGGCGGTGTCCTCGGCGTCGGTGCCGCCCTCGGCCGGGCCGACGAGGGTGGCGGCCAGTGCGCCAGGGACGGGTGGTCCGCCCAGCAGGACCCGGGTGCGGGCGTCGTCGGCGACGGCCACGGGTGCGGGCGGGGCGAGTACGCCGCCTCGGGCCCCGGCGGTGCCCCGGTAGCCGGCGAGCACCGTACGGCCCGGCTCGGGCACGCGTCCCGCGCGGCCGTCGCCGAACGTCAACGTCCCGGTGCGGGGGTCGAACACGGCGGACAGGTCGGTCCGGCGGGCCGCGTCCAGATCCGGAACCAACCGCACCGCCTCCACACCGCCCGCCGGATCGGCCAACCACACCCGGGGCGCCTCGGCCGTCGCACCGCCGGGCAGCGCGAAGACCTGCTCCGGCGCGCCGTCTCCGACCCCCACCGCGACGAGTTCGACCACGAGCCGCCCGGGCACCGTCGCGGTCGGCGCGATCCAGCGCAGCACCCGCACGGTCGGCGCGGCCGGGTCGCCGGTATGCACCGTGCGTACCGTCCGCGCGTTGTCCACGGTGATCGTCAGCGCGGTACGGGCCCCCTCCACCGGAGCCCCCGCCCCGCCGACCACCACCCCCGGCGCGACGTCGTAGGCACCGACCGCCGTACTCGCCTGCGTCGCCTCGACCGCGTCCGCGACCACCCGGCGCAACCGCGGCGCCGCGTCGTGCCCGCCCCGCGCAAGGCGGCAGCGCAACCAGGCCCGGGCACCGGCCACGCCCAGCGGCTCGACGGGCAACCCACCGGGCCCGATCCGCAATCGCACGGCGGCGGATCGGGTCAGCGCGCGAGTGTGGTCGTCGACCTCGGCCGGCGCCACCCAGGCACCGCCCGAGCGCACCTCCCAGACGGTTCGCGCGCTGTGATGCGGCTCGGTGTCGAGGTCGTCGGTGCCGTCGGCATCCACCCACAGGGTCAGCGCGGTGCCCGCGGGCAGCGCCCGGTCCAAGCCGAGCAGCAGTGCGGCGCCGACGTGCGGGTCCGGGCCGAGGGCGTCCACGGTGGTGCCGGCGAGGAGGGTGGGGGTGTGATCGGTCCAATTGGACTCATCGGCGGTGTCCGTCGCGGTGCCGGCCGCCGCCACCGTGGCGCCGGTCAGCGGCAGTGCCGCCACGGTCTCCAGGCCGAGCGGCGCGTCCGCCCCGTGTGCGACGAAGCCGAGCCCGGCGGGCAGTTCGGCCGGTGCGCCGGGTCCGGGGCGGATCGCCAACACGACCCGTGCGGCACTCGGCGCGGCCGGTCGTACACCGAGCAGCGCGAGCAGCTTGCGGCGATGCCGGTCGGTCACCCGGGAGACCCGGTAGACGTCGGTGTCCACCAGCCACGCCAGCATCTCGATCACCGCGATGCCGGGATCCGAGTGGTTGTGGTCGGTCCAGCGCGGGCTCTCCAGTGGCAACAACGCCCGCGCCTCGGCGACGAGGTCGGGCCACCGCCTGGTGTCCGGATTCGGCGGAAACAGGGGCATGGTTCAGTACTCCCTTCCGGGACCCGCGGACCACCCGGCCGTCCCGGCCATCCCGGCTGCCCCGGCTGCCCCGGCTGCCCCGGCCAACCGCACCGCGAGCGGACCCGCGCACACCACCGCGTCCGGGTCGACCGGAACCACGTCCCCGGCCGGCACACCGCCCACGGTCAGCTCCAACGAGGTCACCACGTCCACCCCCGGTACCGCCTCCAGCCGCCGGGCCAGATCGGACAGATACACCCCGCGCCCGAACGGCCAGCCGGTCCCGCCCGGCCCGCCGTCCAGCGGATGCAGGAACAGCGCCAGGTCGGCGAGCACCGCACCCCGCACCGGCCCCGCGTCGCCGGCCCGCATCGGCCGCACCGTCGCGGCCACACCGACCGGGAAATAGCGCGCCCCCTCGACCACCAGGCGCGCCGCCGCCGGCATCCGCGCACCCACCGCGTCCCGGACCCGCCGCAACAACTCCCCGGTCGGCGCGGGCCGTTGCGTACCGTCGCGCGGCACCACCACGAGCCGGACCACGCCCGGAAGCACCCGCCCGTGCCGATCCCGGGCACCGAGCGCGCGGGCCGCCGCGATCGCCGGTACCGTCTCCCGGGCCAGCGCGGCCACGTCCCCCTCGGTCAGCGCGAGCCGCCGATGTCGCAGCAGCGCCGGCCCGCGACGCAGCACGTCGGGAAAACGCTCCGCGTCCGTACCGCCGCTCGCGCCACGGGGGTTGCTCACTCCGCCGACCGCGACGGCGCTGATCGCCTGGGTGATCGCGCCGGCCGGTACGTTCCCGATCGCACCGCCCCCGGAGCGGTAGCTGCGCAGCCGCACGTTGTCCGCGCCCACCGGCGGCACCCGGCCGTGGCCGTCGCCGCCGAACAGCAGGCGCCCGGTGGCGTGGTCGCACACGTACACCCGGTCGGCCGGGCCGGCCAGGCCGAGCGAGGGCAGTTCGTCCCAGCGCACCCACACCTCGGTGGTCCGGCCGGTGCGCGGGTCGCCGACCAGGCGCAGCGCGCCCGCCGCCCGCTCCCCCAACTCCCGTTGCAGCAGCGGGAGATCGACCGCCGCCCGGTCGCCGTCGAGTTCGCGTACCTCGACCACGGCGCCGTCCAGGACCGGGATCCGCAGGGCCTGGAAGACCTGTCCGGCGCTGCCGTCGGCCGAGCCGAGCAGTTCGTCGGTGACCGTCTGCACCTGCCGCACCCGAGCACCACCCGGGACCAGTGCGGTCAGCGCCGCCTGCGGCGGGTCGGCCTCCGCCGGGAAGCGGGCCCGGATCCAGGTGCGCGGGGTGCCGAATCGGGCCGGCGGCGCGTCGCGGAGTTCGCCGCCGGCGAAGGCGCGGGTGAGCCGGTCGCGCACGGTCAGCGTCTCGCCGTCGGCGGCGGCCACCGTCACCGGCTCGCCGCCGCGCAGGTCGGTGAGCAACAGCCGGTCGCCGGGCGCGAATCGGGCCGCGGCGCCGCGCCCGAGCAGGGTCACCGTGTGGTCGGCGGCGCCCGCGACGGGGGCGCCGGGCGCGCCGGAGGTGCCGGGCCACAGCAGGCCGATCACACCGGTGCGGGTCAGCCCCTCCGTACCGTCGTCGCCGGCCAGCGTCACCCACGTGGTGCCGTCGTACCCCTCCCAGGTGGGCCGCACCGGTACCGCGTCGGGGTCCTCGTCGGCGGGCTCGACGTAGAGCCCGAGGCGGTCGGCGGGCAATTCGCCGTCGAAGCCGAGGTACAGGCTCGGAGCGGTCTCGGCCATCGGTCGAAACGGCGTGGCGCCGGGTCCGGGGAAGGCAAGACGGGTGGTCAGGTCGGAGAGCGTGTGGTCGTCGAGCGCGAGCGTGTGGGCCGGATCGTCCGGTCCGGCGAGATGGCGGTAGAACACCTCGAACCGGTCCAGGATCGGCGGGCGCGGCTCCACCACGGGCAGGAAGTTGAGCACGCCGGACTTGTCGGTCCAGCTCACCTGTCGCAGGAACGAGAAACTGCCGCGTTCCAACCTCGCGCGCAGCCAACGGCGTTCGTCGCCGGTGACGCTCGCGCTCGCCCAGTCCCGGGGGACGGTGAAGTGCAGCGCCCCGGAGCGTTGCAGGGCGAGTACGGCGGGGGCGCCGGCGGCGCCGATCGGTCGCCAGCGGGTGCCGTCGAAGTATTCCCAGGTCACCTCGGGGGCGGTGAGCTGATTGGGGGTCTGCGCGCCGGCGACGGCCTTGAGCAGGTCCTCGGGGGCCAGGTTCTCCAGGTCGGTGGCGATCGTCCGGGCTCTTTGCACCTGGGTGTCGACGGCCGCCTTGGCCGCGCCGATCCGCGCGGTCACGTCGGCGACGAACGCGACGGGGTCGGCGGCGAGGAAGGACGGCAGCGACGTGTCCGCGAGGTAGGGCGTGGGGGTGGCCAGCACGGTGGCGAGTACGCCGGCCAACGGCCCGTGAGCGGCGACCACTTGGGCATCACTGCCGCCGGCCAGGGCCTGGGCGAGCGCGGCCCGGGGGGCGGCCAACGCACTGGCTCCGGCGGACAGTTGCGCCGCCACGTCGGCGGTGGCCAGGAGCAGCGCGGCACTTGCGCGCGGCGCGCCGCCGAGGGCGGTCAGCGCGGCGGCGAGGTCGGGGCCGGGGTCGGCCGCGGTCTGCGCGGCCTTGACGTGGTCGCGGGCGTTGCCGACACCCGCGAACAGGCCGGGTTCGGTCTGCGCGGCGGTGCCGAGCGCGGTGAGCGCGTCGCGGATGTGCGTCTTGACCCCGGTGTACCAGCCGACCGGGTCCTCGCCGGACAGCGGCGAGACGACGGCGCGACCGAGGTCGCCGGTGACGGCGGTGAGCGCGGCCAGTTTCGTCGCCACGGCGCGGATGTCGGCGACGGTCTTGTCCCGGAACTCCTTGGCGTTCTGGACCCCGCCGGTCAGTTCGCCGGTGCGCTGGTCGGCCTCCTCGGCCGCGGTGCGCGGTCGGCCCACCACCACGGTCACCCGGGCGCCGGGTTTGCCGAAGGCCGCGTCGCACGCGACGTGGAACGCGCTGCCGCGTACCGGGGCCGGGCCCAGCGGGGTGAACGCCCGGGTGAGATCGACGGCTTGCGCGTCGGCGACCGCCTTGTCCGGGGCCAGCCCGGCGCGCAGGGTCAGGTCCAGGTGCAGCGGCGTGTCCAGGGCGAGCGGCGCGGTGAGGTCGTCGGGGTCGTCGAGCGGGAAGTAGTCGACGCCCGGTTTCGGGGCGGCGGTGCCGGCGGTGAAGGTGTCGGCGGCGGTCGGCGGCACGGTGACGCCGAACCGTACGGTGTGGCCCGCGTGGCCACCCGCCACGGCGAGCGGCTTGTCGGGCTGCCCGGCCACGTCCTCCTTGACGCCGGCGGTGGTGTCCGCGACATGCAGCGTCACGGTCGCCGGCGCGGTCGTCCCGTACGGCGCGCGCACGGTGACGGTGGTTCCGGCGCCCGTCGCGGGACGCGCGAACAGCGCGATCCGGGCATGCGTGCTCTCCGCGGCGAGCCGAATGTGCGCGAACTCGGGTACCACAAAACCGGGTTGCGCCGAAAGCGCGGAGTCGAGCCGGGCCCGGATCCAGTAGCCGTCGATCCCGTCGACCGTCGTGGTCACGGCTGTCGCGCAGGGGGCGACCAGCCGCACCGTGCCCGAGCGGGTCAGTCCGGCCGTGCCGTCGCGGGAGGCGTCGTCGCCATCGCCCCACGGCGCGAACGGCCGCCAGTCGGCGCCGTCCCACCAGGCCCAGCCGACCCGCAGCGCGGTCGAGGCCGGGCGGGTGAGGGCGATCGCCACCTCGACGACGGCCCGCCCCGCGAACGCGAGCAGCGTGTCGTGCGCCAGGTACAACTCCCGTACCGCGGGCCGCAGTCCGGTGAACAGTGTGACCGGGCGGCGGGCCAGGACATCGGCGGAGTGGTCGGCGGCGGCGTCCGCGCCCGGATCCACGCTCCACACCTCGACCAGCGGCGCGCCGGCCAGGGCCACCGTCTCCTGGGTCTCGAAGACCAGCGGCGCGTCCTGTCCGGGCACGGTGGCGCCGAGCCGCGAGCCGGCGGTGACCCGGGCGTCGGGCACACCCGGCAGCGGTTGCAGCAACACGGTCGTGTCGGCACCCTGAGCGGGCAGCAGCGACACGCCCACCATGTCCAGGAGCGCGGCGAGTTGCCGATCGGGCAACGCGGTCAGCCGCTCCTCAAGCGCGGCCAACAACGCCCCGAAGCCATGCGCAACCCCGATCGAAGCCCCACCCGGCGTCGGATGCCAATCAGGCACCCACCCGTTCCGCACGGCCAACAAAGCCGCCACCACCTCACCCCGCCCACGCACCCCGCTCACGAGCCCACCCCTTCACCCGCACCCACCACACACCGCCCGGACACCGCGCCCACGCCCCCACCCGACCGCGACCGCAGCCCACCCACTCGACCCGGGACCGCCCCACGCGCACGCCCGCCGCCACACCCGCGCCCGCACCCACCTGCAGCACCCCCGGTCGGGCCCCTCACGAGGCCGCGCCCTCGCCCACACCCGCACCCGCGCACGACCCCAACACCTCGCCCACCCCCGACCGCGACCGCAGCGCGCCCACTCGACGCCCTCAACCGGCCGCTCCCTCGCCCACACCCGCCACCGCGCACCCAGCCGACGCCACCTCGGCGCCCACACCCGCGCCCGCGCCCGGCACGCCCGTTCGGCCCCCTCACGAGGCCGCGCCCTCGCA
Source organism: Embleya sp. NPDC059237 (assembly GCF_042754105.1). NCBI lineage: Bacteria > Bacillati > Actinomycetota > Actinomycetes > Kitasatosporales > Streptomycetaceae > Embleya > Embleya sp. NPDC059237. The sequence goes on from NZ_JBHZAE010000006.1 coordinate 555,690, forward strand.
CACACCCGCACCCGCGCACCACCCCGACACCGCACCCGCACCCGCACCCGACCGCGACACGCCCCCTCGACGCCCCCACCCGGCCGCTCCCTCGCCCACACCCGCACCCGCAGACCCCGCCACCGTCTCGCCCGCGCCCGAGCGCCGCGCGTCCGCTCGATGCCCTCACCTGGTTGCTCCTTCGTGCAGGTAGAACGGGTAGACCAGGTTGTAGAAGGTGTTCGTGGCGCGGATCCGGTAGTCGATGCTCACGTTCAGCCGGCCCGCCGCCCGGTCGGCCACCGACACCTCGACGCCGAGCACGTCGATCCGCGGTTCCCAGGCGATCAGGCCCTGTTCCACCCGCAGCCGCACCACGGCGGCGGTGGCCGCGGTGACCGGTTCGAACAGCAGGTCCTCCAGGCCCGCGCCGAAGTCGGGGCGCATCACCCGCTCGCCGCGCCTGGTGCCCAGGATCAGCAGCACCGACTGGCGGACCTTCTCCGGCCCGGACGCCTGCGCCGCCTCGCCGAGCGGATCCAGGTGCGCGGGCGCTGCCCAGCCCCGACCCAGCACGGCGGCGTCGTCGGGGGTGCGCTGCGCGGGATCCGGATTCAGCGGCGCGTTCGGCTCGGCCACCGTCAACCTCCGATCAGCACGGTCGGCGCGCCGGCCACCACGGGCGCACCGCAGCCGGCGAGATCGCCCTGCCGCAGCGCGCCACGACCGCCGACGAGCACCGTCGCCGAGCCCTTGGTGAACGGCGACGGCGGGTGCGCGGCCGGCGGCGGGAACGCGCACGCGTGCATGTCGCCCTGGACGGCGGCGGGCAGGCCACCGATCAGCACGGTGGCCACGCCGGGTCCCGCGACCATGCCGGGATGTCCGGTGGGGTCGGTGACACGCGCTGCAGCAGGCACGGCTGCCTCCTCGGGTGTGGTGGGATCGCATGGGGTGGCCGGGGGTGCGTTCGGATGCGACGTCGTGGGCGCGGACCCGGCCCGGCGGGTCAGTTGATCTTCACGAGCGCGCCCTGGATGCTGCACGTGGCGGCGGCCTGGATGTCCGCCCGAGTCGCGTTCGCCGTCAGGCCGTTGCCGGCCTTGACGCTCACATCCAGGCCGGTCACCTCCACCGAGCGGGTACCGGTGATGGTCACCGCGCCGGACGCGCTCAGCGAGATCTCCGCCGCGCCGCCGGCCACCGACAGGGTGATCCCGTCCGCGGCGATCTCGATCGAGTGGCCCAGGGTGTGGCTCAGGGTGAGCTTCTGCACCAGGTCGTCGATGGCGATTTCGTGGCCCACGGGAGTGCGGATCACCCGCTTGGTGATCGAGTCGGTGGGCAGGGCCGCGGGCGGGCGCGAGGTCATCGTCCAGAGCCCGCCGAGCACGTACGGCTCGCGCACGTCGCCATTGCGGAACGCGACCAGGACCTCGTCGTTCGGCTGCGGCATGAACCACACGCCCGACCCGTTGCCCGCCACCGTCGCGCACACCCGTGCCCACGGCTCGACGCCCGGCAACCACGCGTACCGGATCTGCACGCGCCCGGCCCCCGTCAGGTCGAGGTTGTCCACCACGGTCGCGGGCGCGACGCCGGTCACCCGGGGGCTGTCGGACTCGTGAATGTCGTCGAGGGCGTCGAAGAGTGGTTCGAACATGCCGGTCCTCCCGGGAAGTCGAGCGGTCGGAACATCGGTCCGGTCCGCGCACACGGCGCGGGTGGTGGTCATCGGTGGCGGATTCGGTCGGCGCTTCGGTCGGCGGTCGACAGTCGGCGTTGAGCATTCGGCGTTGGGCATTCGGCGTTCGGCGGCAACAACTCACCTAGGCCACCTACGAATTGGGCGCCGGCAGCGACAACAGCCCGCCCTGCACCCGCACCGCGCCCTGTGCGGCCGGCGGGATCCCCCCGAACCAGATCTCCTTGCGCAGGTCGAAGGACGTGCGGTAGCCGCCGCCGTCGAGGGTGTGCTGGGCCGAGACCACCCGCCACAGGCCGCCGAACGTCTCCCCCACACCCTCGATCCGCAACACCCGCCCCGCCGTGATTCGGGGATCGCCTACACACGAACCGCTCGCGGTGGTACGCCGGTTCAGCCGAGGCAGCAGCTTGGACACGATCAGTCGCGGCGCGGTCGCGATGGTCACCGGTTCGTCCACGAGCAGCACCTCGCGCGCGGGGCCGCCCTGACCTTCCGGCCCCTGGAACCCGGGCACCACCTCGATGGTCAGCGCCCGGCGGTCCCAGTCGTAGCCGACCGCGATGGTCAGTTCGAGGCCGATCTCCGACCGCCAGACCCGCACCGAGACCCGCCCCACCTGGCCGACGGTGCTGATCCGGGGGTTGAACTCGATCAGCGAACTCCCGTACCGCAGCGTCACGTCCGGCGACAGATACGCGGCCGGCGACATCAGCCGCAGCACAAAACCCGACGGTTCGCTGTCGTGCTCGACGATCAGCTCCCACGCGTTCTCCGCGGCGATCTTGCGCAGGAAGTCGAGCGTGGTCTCCGAGTGTTGCCGCCGCACCACCCGCTGCCGCATGCTCGGGTCCTCGACCGAGGCCACCACGTCAACCACACCCAGGGCGGCGGACAGGAACGCGCCCAGCGGGTCGAGCAGCGGAATCATCCCGTGTTCGACCGCGAGCAGCGGCGCGACCACCAGGTCCGGCAGCGGCAGTACGCCGAGCTTGGGCACCGGCACCCCGAACCAGCGCGCGGGCGAGGCGGCGGCGAGCCGGGTCCGGCGATCCTGCGCGATCACCCGCAACATCGGCATACCGTCGGCGGGGAACGTCGCCTCGCTGCCCACCACTTCGCCGGTGAACAACCGGCGGGGCTCGTCCGGCGCGTAGCCCAGGGCGATGCTCACCTCGGTGTCGAGCCCGAACAGCGGATCGTCCAGCCAACGCAGCGCCTCGTTGGCGAGCGAGACCTCCAGGCGGTCCGCGTCGCCCATGCCCGTCTGGCAGGTGACCCCGGTGACCGAGCCGCGCACCGCGGCCGGCGCGGGTCGCCCGGCGAACCGCAACCGCATCTCCGGTGCGTAGTGCGGGAACACGGTCATGCCGGCACCTCCGGCGGCGGCGCGTCGAAGACCTCGTCGGTACCACGATCCCGGTACGGCAGGCGCGGGATGTGCAGCGTGTCGCCGACGGCCAACACCCGCGGGTCGTCCAGCCCGTTGTGCAGCGCGATCGGCCGCCACGCGGTGGCGGACCCGTACTCGCGCCAGGCGATCGACTGCAACGTCTCGCCGGCCACGACGGTATGCGCCTTGGTGTAGTCGGAGGTCTGCCGCTTGACCTCCTTCGCCTCCATGTCCACGTTGCGGAACTCGCTGAACGTGACGCTCAGTCGGGCCCGCACCGGGGTGCCGTCCGGCTTGAACATCACGAACTTCTGTGCAACCCGGGTCAGTACGCAGGTGAAGGTCAGACTCGACCAGGCGAACACCAGCGGCGGTGGCGCGTGCAGCGTGGGGTCGATGTCCATCAGGTCGACGACGCGGCGCACCAGGACCCGCACGTCGCTGCCCGCGCCCGCCTGGTCGTTCGCCTCCAGGGAGTCGAGGAACAACTCCATCTCCAGGGTCTGCGCGTTGCCGTGCACGAACTGCACGATCGGCGCGGACAGTCCGGGGACCGGGAGTTGGGCGTAGGTGGTCTCCCGGTTGACCGTGTAGTCCTCCGGGTTGAACAACACGCGGGTGAGCTTGCCGGTGACGGAATTGGTGATCGTCGCGCGTTCCATCACGGTCATCGGCTCCACCCCCGACGCTCCTGGCGGGCGAGCACCCGACGGTCGATCTCCCGCACCACGCCGTCCACCAGACGCGGCAGATCCGCCGAGGTGAGCGCGGAGACGGCCGGGGCGGCGCGGGACGGCTGCGCGGTCCGGTCCCGCGCGATCGGATCGGCGGGATACCCGGGCACAACGATGTCGGGGGCGGGCGCGGGTCGGGCAGCGGCGGCAAACGTCAACGCGGTCGGGGGCCGCGCAAAGGACGCTGCCCCGGGCGGGCCGGGCCGAGCACCGCGCGACGTCGCGGTCGGCCGTCCGCCCGGCTCCTCGATTCGCCGACCGTGCCCGGCACCCCGCTCGTACAACTTCCGGGTCATCCGCGCCCGTTCGACCACCGCACGGCCGGCCGCGGCGGACCCGGTACGCAACACCGGTACCGGCAGCCCGCCGACCGCCCCGAGCCCGGCCGCCGCACCCGCGTCGAGCCGCTCGACCCGCGTGAGGGCCACCATCGGCGGCAGGCTCACCCGAACGTCGAGCCGCACATGCGCACACCGCCGAATATCCGCGACCCGCCCGGAAATCGCCCGCGGCCTCGGAGGCTTCGGCGCGCGCGGCGCCACCCGCAGCACGAACGCGGCCCCGGACACCCGCTCCTCGACCCGCGTCGCCCGGCCCCGCCCGGCGCCCGGCTCGACCCGGGCCCGAACGGCGGCGAGCATCGAGGAGGCGGCGGCCCGAACCGGCCACCCCGCCGACGGCGGACGTGCTCCCGTGACGATCACGGTCGAACTCCCTTCCCGATACCCACGCTCATGACCGGTGCTCCCCATCGCGCCCGACGCCCGTAGTGCTCGGACGCACATCCACGCCCGCCGCGCCGGCTTGGACTCGGCGCTTTCACATCCGCGACGTCAGCCGCCGCCCGCCGTTTCGTTGAGGCGCTGGTTGATCGCCGACACCCGCTCCACCCACCGGCGGCGCTCGGCGTGGTCGAGGTCCATCAGTTCGGCGTGCGACCAGTGCAGGTGGTAGGCGACGAAGGCGATCTCCTCCCTCAGCCGATCGACCGGATATCCGCGGATCCCCCCAGGCGCTCGTGGCCCGGACGGACCTCCTCGCCGCAGTTCGGGCAGGACCCCTCGGCCGCCGTGTCCGGCTCGTCCACGCTGTTGATCCGGTTGTACAGGCTCTGGAGGTGGGCCAGATCGGCGGCGAACAGCGTCTCGATGGTGCGCGGGGTGACCGTCTCGACCGCGCCCACCCGGGTGACCACCCGGCTGAGCAGGATCACCGACAGATAGGCCGGATTGCGCTGCACGCGCGGGTCGGCGAGCGGCAGGATCTCGTCGGCGGCGGTGGCCAGCCGCATCGTCCCGTCGCGGTGCAACGTGCCGTCGTCACCGAGGAGTCCGACCGGGAGGGTGAAGTCGTGTTCGATCCGCAACATGGTCACTGCACCCGCTCCAGGCCCTCGTGGACCAGTTCCAGGGTCTCGATCGCGATGTCGTTGGATTCGGCGGTGAGCGGCGGGGCGGTGTACTTGGTGGGCCAGGCGCGGACGAAGTTCCAGCGCGAGGTGACCACGCCGCGCCGGTCCAGGAGCAGCACCGCGCCGTTCTTGCGGACGATGTCGCCCTCGACGATCTGCCGGTGCCAGTCGTACAGTTCGGTGTCAGTGGTCATGCCCCACTTGAGCATGATATTGGCGAATTTGGCCTGGCCGGGGAACTTGTACGGGGTGATGTTCCAGCCGCCCTCGCGGTGTTCCATCACGTCCACCGTCGCGTCGAGGCCGCTCACCTCGTGGAAGCCGACGCGGATGATCCCGTCGAGTTCGACCTTGAAGTTGAAATTGACAAAGGGATCCTGGATATCGCCCGTGCTCACGGCGCCCTCCGCTGCCTGTCGTTGCCGTTGCCCTGTCGTACCGGTCGGTGTCGTACCGGTCGGTCTCGCGCCGCCGCGCGCCCGCTACTGCTCACTGACCTCCGCGCCGCCGTCCCAGATGCCGATCCGGACCACGATGAACTCGGCCGGGTAGACCGGCTGTACGCCGATCTCGATGTAGAGCAGCCCGAGTTTGCGGGTGCTCGGCGGATTGAGCGCCTCGTCGATGCGGACGAAGAAGGCGTCCTTGGCCTTGGCGCCGAACAGTGCGCCGTCGCGCCAGACCCGGGTGAGGAATTCGGTGAGGGTGTGCTTGAGCTTGCCCCACAGTTCGAGGTCGTTGGGCTCGAACACCGCGCCGCGCAGCCCGAGTTGGATCGACTCCTCCAGGTAGAGGAACAACCGTCGTACGTTGACGTACTGCCAGTTGCGATCGCCCGTGGTGGTGCGCGCGCCCCACACCACCGGCGAGCCGCGTCCGGGCAGGATGCGCAGCGCGTTGACCCCGTCGGGGTTGAGCAGGCCCTGATCGGCGTCGCTGAGGCGCCGCTCCAGGCCGAGCGCGCCCGCGATGCCGACGTTGGCCGGGGCCTTGTGTACGCCTCGGGTCGCGTCGGTGTGCGCGTAGATCCCGGCCACGTGGCCGGACGGCGGTTGCAGGACCACCGCCTGCTTGGCGGGGTCGCGGAGTTGGATCCACGGGTAGTAGAGCGCCGCGAATCCCTTGTCCAACGCGCCGGTGAGGTCGGCGCGTTGAGCCTTGACCGTGACCACGTCGACGCCGGGCAGGCTGTCCAGGATCGCGAAGCGGTCGTACAACGACTCGCAGTGCTCGACGATCGCCCGCTGTGCGCCGGTGTCGGTGCAGCCCGGTGCGAGTACGAGGCTGATCTCGTCGATCGGGCGGAGCAGGTTCAGGTGCTGGGGCATCTTGTTCGCCACGTCGGCCCAGGAGGTGGCGGGCACGTCGGCGGCGGCGCCCGCGAGGGCGTACGTTCCGGCCTTGGGGCGCGGATCGCCCGCCGGGATCGGCGCGTCGGCCGCGATCACGATCCGCAGGTAGTCGCTCGCCACCGTCGGCCCGCCCCACCAGCGCGGATGCGACGGGGTGGTGGACAGGCCCGGATAGCCGACGGCCCGGCCGTTGCGGTCGGTGACGGTGAGGTCGAACTCGGCGGTGGCCACCCGCGTCGGCGCGGTGAGCTTGTACGCCTTGGCGAGCGGCTTGCGCAGGGTGATCGTGTCGTTGGAGACCGCCGCGACGATGCCCCACTCGGTATTGGTGCCGTCGGAGATCCGCACGGACGAGCCGACCGGGACCAGTGGGCGCAGCGCGATCACGGCGGGCACGGTCAGCCGCAACACGGTGTCCCCGGCGGCGAGATCGTCGCCGGTCACGGTGCCGCCGGCGAAGTCGACGGTGCCCGACAGGCCGCTCGCCAGCACGACCGTGTCCGGCGCCTGGACCGACTTCACCCGCAACGTCTGCCGGTCGGTGCCCTTGGCCACCACCACCCGATCGCCCACCGCCAGGCCGTCGACCGCGTTCACGGTGAGCACCCTCCGGGTGGCGTCGACGGCGGTGATGCTCGCGCCGCCCCGGACCACGGGCAGGTCGGTACCGGCGCCGGCCGCGGTCAACGCAGCGGCCAGCGCGCTGGAGTCGGCGATCTTCACCGAGCCGCCCTCGCCGTCCGGACCGTCGAGGCGGGCCACCGCCCGGGCTACGGCCGGCGCCCCGGCGGCCCGCCCCGGCAGGTCGACCCCGGCCGGTGTCGCGGTGCCCACGCGCAGCACGAAGCACTGGGTGCCGCCGTTGCGGAAGAAGCCGTCCACGGCGAGCGGCAGGTAGTAGGGCACATCGCCACCGTCGACGGGCGGGCCGAACAGCGCGGTGAACGCGTCCGGGCTGGTCACGAGGGTGGGTTCGGCGATCGGCCCCTGCGCGGTGATCCCGATGAACGCCGCGATGCTGGTCGACACGCCCTGGATGGGCGCGGCGGGCTCGGTCTCTTCGATGTAGACGCCGGGGTACGAGACCTGCACGGCCATGGCGGACGTCCTCTCAGGTGATCGGGTGATCAGGTGAAGCGCAGTTCGATCAGCGCGTCGGGGGAACCGGGGACCTGGACGGGGGTGGGCGCCGGCGGCGGCAGTCCGGCGGCGGTGACCAGCGCGGTGTACACACCCGGCCGCACGTCGACCACCACGAAGCGTCCGTCGGCGCCGCTGCGGGCGCGCATCGCCTCGCCGCCCGCCGCGTCGAGCAGCACCACGCGGGCGTCGGCCACCGGCACCGGCGGCACACCGGGGCCGGCGGTGGCGTCGAGCACCAGGCCGCCCACGTCGGCCAGTTGCTCGGCGGACCCGTCGGGCGGTGTGCCCGCGTACGAGGTGAGCACGGTGTGCACCACGCCGTCGATGTGCCGATCCGCCTCCGGGACCGGCATCGTGACGATCAGGTACACGGCGGGGCGCCACGAGGTGGCCCGGCCGACCGTGCCCCAGAACTCGGCAAGCTTGCCGAACCCTTCCGGCGGCACCACCTCGACGGGCAGTTCCGCCTCGCGCAACACCTCGGGCACCCCGGCCAGTCGGTCGGGTGTCAGTACGGCGGAGGCGACCAGCGGGTCGGCGTGCAGGAGCACGGCCAGGACCGCGCCGAGCACCATGTGCTCCTGCTCGGTCGCGGGCATCTGCGGGCTGTCCTTGGCCGCGTTCCACGCGGTGATCAGGTAGTGGCAGCGGATCCGCGCCGGCTCGGGCCGCTCCACGGTGACCGTGCCGGTGGTGATCCGCTGCCGGATGTTCTGCCGCATGTGCCGGTCCTCGCGCAGATCGACCAGCGCACAGTTGACCCACACGCCCGGGCTCGTGCCCACCCGCTGCCGCCAGTCGTCGTCGGGCGGCTGGAACCCGATCCGGGCACCGGTCAGGCCGGGCACGCCGGCGATCAGCGTCTCGCGGATGATCAGGTCGAGGATGTCGATCATCGCGCACCGCCGGAGCCGATCGGAAACCAGATGCCTTCGGGTGGCCCGCCGGGCCACCAGTAGTTGATCCGCCCGCCGCTGCGCAGGGCCGCCTCCTGCATCGCGGCGCGGCAGGAGCCGCACGGGTCGTACTGACCGGTGATATACATCCGCTGACCGGCCGTCAGGGGGACCCGCGCCACCGCCTTGGCCTCGGTGTGGCTGTCCTGGTTGGCCCGGTTCAGGCCGCGGGCCGCACGCTGTTCGGGGGTGACGCCGCCGCTGCGCAGGGACTCGTTGTGCACGACACGCCCGTCGGGGTCGAGCACGCGGACCGTGGCCTCGTGAGGCGGGCGAAGGTCGCTCGCGTCGATCCTGGCGAGTTCGTCCTTCTGCTGTTGCGCCCGGCGGCGGTCCCGGACCTGCGCGGCCACCGGATCGTCGCTCAACGCCCCGAGCACGTGGTCCGGTTGGCCCTCGTACAGCTCGCGCAGGCGGTCGACGGCGGACGGGTCCTTCCGCGCCTCCGCCCGCAGCGCCTTGGCCCGGGCGCGAACGTCCTTGACCAGTTGCCGCCTGTCCTGCCGCGTCGGCTCGACCGGGGTGGCCTCGGTCCGTCCGACCTCGCCGGGAATACTGCCGGCGGCGGGCTTGCCGGCGGTCTTCCGCTCGGCCGCGGCCTTCTTGGGGGACGCCTTCCGCGCGGCGGTCTTCTTCCCGGCCGGCTTCGGTGTGGGCGCCTTTTGTGCGGGGGCCTCCCGGCCGGGAGTCCGGGCCGGCGGGGCCTTTTTCGCGGCCTTCGCACCTGCCTCCTTCGCGGCGCTCTTCGGGGCGCTCGTCCTCGCCTCGGCGGGTGCGGCCGTACCGGGCGCCGGCTCGATCGGAGCCGGCCCGGTGGTCGACGGGGCGGGCTTCGGGTCCGCAGACGCGGTCTTGGGCCTGCTTGGCGACTTCCTGCCGAGCCCCTTGGCACCGGCGGACCCGCCGGCCGATTTCCCACCGGACTTCACGGCCGGCTTCGGCGTCGCCGCCGACGCGTCGGCGGGTGGCGCGGGTGTCGCCGGGCCGGCCGTGGTCGGCGCGATCGGCGCCGTTCCCGCACCGACGTGCGCGGGCGCCGGCGGCGGTCCCGCGGCATGCGCGTCGGCGGCCGACTGCGGCAGCTTCACGGGCGGCCCGGCATGCTCTTGGCCGCCGGTGCCCTCCGTACCGCCCGTGCCGCCGCCCGGTGCCTTCGAGCGTCGGTAGCCGGCGGCGTGCAGCAGGATCTGGTGCATCACCGCGATCAGCGCCCGCACCACCTCCTTGAGGTCCTGTTCGACCACCGCGTCGCGATCCGGGCCGTGCGCGCCCTTCCAATCCACCCACAACTTCCGCACGGCCGGAGCGGTCGACAACGTGGACAGCGCCGCGTCGAGCATCAGCGCCGCCAACCGCTTGCCCGCCGACGATGCGGCCAGCCCGGCCACGTTGAGCACGGCGCCGACCACTTGGAGCCAGAACCGCGAATCGGACGGCCAGCCCTGCGGATTGGCGTTGATCGCGTTCAGGATCGCCTCGACCGAACTCGCCACGCCCAGCACCTTGAGCGCGAGGAGCACCTCCTCCCCTCCGGTGTAGGCGAGGATGGTCTTCACCCCGAGTTGCACGGCGATCTGGGTCAGCTCGCGGTCGCTGAACAGGCTGCCGTCGTCGGGCGCGTGGCCGCCGCTGACCCGGTCGTAGTACGCCTCGGTCAGGTTGCCCGCCTTCGTAACCCCCGGCGAAAGCGCGGGTACACCGGTGTACGGGTCGACCAGTTCCGCGGTTTTGGCCCGGTCGCGCACGGCGTCCAGGACGAATCCGCCGGAGGTTCCCTCGTACCACGCCTGGACCAGCTTCGTCTGGTCGCCCGACAGGCCGAGCAGCGAGGCCGCCTTGCGCACGCCGAGGCGGCCCGCGTCATGTGCTCCGTAGCCGAGGCCGATCAGGGTGTCCACGGCGCCGGTGACCTCCAGGGCGATGCCCTCGGTGGCGCCCAGCGCGACCATCGCCGCGGCGCGATTCTCCCGCAGTTCGGCGCGTTCGGCCTCCTCTTCCGCCCCGTTCTTTGGCGCCCGGGACACCCCCGGCGCGGTGCCGCCCGCAACCGGGGCGGACAGGCCGGCGGCGGCTCGGGCGCCCGCCGTGTGCGCGGCGCCTTCGGCGGCGGTACCCGACGGGTGCACGCCCTGCGGGCCCGGCCGCGGGCCACCGCGGCGCTGCTGCACCACGTGCGCGAGTTCGTGGCCGATCAGCGCCCGGCCTGCGGTCGAGTGCGGGTCGTAGCGTCCGGGGCCGAACACGACGTGCCGACCGACGGCGTACGCCTTCGCGTCGAGCCGGTCGGCCGACGCCGCCGCGTCGGCGTCGGTGTGCACGACCACGTCGGCCAGGGACGTGCCGAACGAGCGCTCCATCGAGCCGCGCAGCGCCGCGTCCAGCGGCCGGGCCCGTTCGGCCCGCGCCTCCAACTCGGCCGGCAGGTGCGCGGCGGTGTGCCCCGCCGTCGTCGGCGCCGCCATCACCGCACCCCGATCGTGGCGGGGGCCTGCGGGGACGGGCCGATCTTGTCGTATTCGCGCTCCATGGCCCGGAGCACCGCCGCCCGGTCCACCGCGCGCCCCTCGGCGGCGGCCAGGTGCGCTGCCGCGACCGCGACGTTGTGGATGTGGCCGCCGGAGAGCGGGTAGTGCTCGGCCAGTTCGCCCAGATCGACGTCCACGTCCCGGGGCAGCGCCGCCGGCCAGGCGCCCTGCCAGATCCGCCGCCGCTCGGCGGCCTGCGGGAACGGGAAGTGCACGCAGTAGGTCAGCCGCCGGATGAAGGCGTCGTCCATGTGGTGCAGGAGGTTGGTGGCCAGCACCGCGAGCCCGTCGTGGTCCTCCAACCGCTGGAGCAGATAGGCCACTTCGAGGTTGGCGTAGCGGTCGCGCGCGTCGTGCACCTCGCTGCGCTTGCCGAACAGCGCCTCGCACTCGTCGAACAGCAGCACGGCGTCGGTGCGCGCGGCGGCGGTGAACACGGCGTCCAGGTTCTGTTCGGTCTCGCCGATGTACTTGGACACCACCGACGCCAGGTCCACGCGGTAGAGCGGCAGCCCGAGCCGGCCCGCGACCAGGCGCGCGGCGAACGTCTTGCCGGTGCCGCTGGGTCCGGCGAACAGCACCGACACGCCGCGGCCCAGACCCGGCCGGTCGGCGAAGCCGGATGCGTCGAGCACCGTGCGATGGGCGCTCAGGTGGGCGCACACGTCACGCAGCCGCTCCCCGACGTCGTCGGGGACGATCAGCGCGGACCAGTCGTCGGAGGTGCCCAACCGGGTGGCGAGTCGGCCCAGTTCGCCGCCGGTGACCCGGGCGGCGACGTCGACGACCTCGGCCGCGGTGGTGCGCAGCGGCGTGCCGGGCTCGGCCCGACCGCGAGCCCGGGCGGCGACCGCGTCCAGGGTGTGCCGCAACTCCGGCCCGGCGAGGTGGGTCCAGCCGACCGGCGGGTCGGCGCCCGGCGTGCTCGCGACCTCGACGCCGTGTGCGGCCAGGGCGGTGGCCAGGCCGCCGGGCACCCCCACCGCACGGCGAACCGACAGCGCGGCCACCCGCTCGGCCGGCACGTCGGGACCGGTGGGCGCGAGGGTGTCGGGGCCGCCGACCACGACGGCGTGGGTGAACCGCTCCCACACCGCGTCGGGCGGGCCGCCGGCGTGCGTGTCCACCAGGAGTACGGCCTCGCGCAGCAGTGCCTCGGCGGCCAGTCCGGGCAGCAGGGCCGGATCGGCGAGCGCTTCGGGCCGCGCGGTCAGCACCTGCCGGCCGGCCCGCGCCACGCTCCACCACGCGACGTCCAGGCAGGTCGCGGCGGGCGCGCCGGACAGGTGGGTGAGCGAGGGCGCGTCGCCGACGAGCCGGGCGACCAGCGCGGCGGCGGCGATCGGGTCGGGCGCGTCGACCGGCGCGTAGGTGTCCAGCGTCGCGAACGGGGCGAGTGCGTCGTCGAGTCGGCCGATCGCGAACAACCGGCGCAGCAGCACCGCCGAGGGCCGTACGGCGCCCGCGTAGGAGGGTCCGGAACGCCCGCCGACCGGCTCCACCAGCCCGCACCGGAGCAGCGGACCGGCGGCGGACAGCCGTACCGCGACCGCCGCCCGGTCCTCCCCGGTCTCGCAGCACAGCCGGGCGAGCAGGTCGAGCGTCGGGTACGGCTGCCCGGAGTCGCGTTGCAGCCAGGCGATCGCCCGGCCGTACGCCGGGTCGAGTTCGGGCGCGAGGATCAGCGCGAGCGCGGCGAGGTCGAACGGGTCGAAGCCGCGCCGGGCCAGCGGCAGCGCCAGGTGGGCGGGCAGCGGCGGCCCGGTGATCAGCACCGGCGCGGGCCTCGGCCCACCCGCCAGCGCCGCGCGCACCTCGCCGTGGGAGGGGTACAGGCGTTCCAGCGAACTCTCGGCCGATTCGGGCCCGTTGGCCTGCACCGCCCGGGCCAGCACGTCCGCGATCCACCGCTCCAGGTCGGAGAGGTCGGGGACCACGGGTGCGCTCGAAGCGATCGAGCCGGCAACGGCCATGTCGTGATCGTTGATCATCGGCCCGAAGCGCGTCATCCACCCGCCGGTTCGATCTTTGCCGAGCGCGGGAGTAGACCTCGACCGTCGGTCGGCTCCGCCCGCCTCCACCTCGGATGGAGCGCGTCGTCCACCCGATCGGGTGGGCTCGTCGCGCCCCCCGAAGACCCGGCTATCCGGTCGTGGGCCCGCCACCGGTGTGTTGTTCGTGGTCCGGCGCCCGCCGGGTGCGCGGCGCGCGCGAGCCCCACACGGGTGGCGGCACGGCACGCGGTGCGCCGAGCGCTCGATCCGGTGCGCCGTCGGCCTCCACCCGGGCGCGGCCGGGGGGTTCGCCGGCGGGTGTCGCCCGCAGCAGGCCGGCTGCGGCCTCGCGGTGCGGGACGCGCAACTTCCGCAGTACGGCGTGCACATGGGTCTTGACCGTGGACAGGCCGATGGACAGACCCCGGGCGATCTCGTGGTTGGTCCTGCCCTCGGCGATCAGGAACAGGATCTCCCGTTCGCGCGCGGTCAGCGTCTCGGGCAGCGCCGACACGGTGCGCTGCGCGGCGACGGTCGGGGACTGTACGCGTTGCAGCAGCAGAGCGGCGATCCGAGGACTGCACGAGGCCTCGCCGCGCACGACGCCGATGATCGCGGCGGTGGTCTGCGGGAGCGAGTATTCGCGGCCGATGAACCCGGCCACACCCGCCTCGGCGGCGGTGATCACGTCGTCGCGGGACTCGTCCACGCCCAACGCGATCAGCCGGGTCTGCGGCGTCCCGCGTCGGATCGCGCGGATCGCGGGAATGCTGTCCGGCGTGCTCAGGTCCAGCAGGAGTACGGAGGGGCGCAGCCGTCGTGCGCCGGCGACCGCCTCCGAGGCGGAGCCGCCCGACCCGACCAGCCGCAACGCGGGTTCGTCGGCGAGCGCCCGCACGGTGGCGTCGCGATAGATCCGGACCGGGGTGATCACGAGTACCTCGATCGCCACACTCATCGGCTCTGCTCTACCCCCCGCCGTCGCGGCCCACGACGATCAACACGCGAGCACGCAAGGTAATCAATCGATCACACCAAGAGATTCGCGTAATGGATACCCCACCAAATCCTCCGGAACACACCCGACAACGAGCCACCGCCGGTCATCCACCCGCCATCCCGGTCGGGCGGGCGAGCCGGCGTCGAAAGAGTCCTGGACGCGCGGAACACACACGGGAGCCACTCGGAATCGGACCTCGTCCCGGCCTGGCGGACGAGTCGATGTCGACCGACGGCTCCCACCCCCCGGCGCCCGGCGCCCGGCCCGCGAACCGCCCACCACCCCCATCCGCCCGCCGTCCCGGCCCGAGCGCGCGAGTACGTGCCGACCGGCGGCGAACCGCCGGTCGGCACCGGCCCCGTCGAGCGCGGTCGGCCCCGCACTGCTCAGGCGAGCGAGTGAACCGGCCGATTCGTCGACGACTCGATCTCGCCCGCCGCCTTGTCCAGCAGCTGCCGGGTCAGGTCGGTCAACGCCCGCGCCGCGGCGATCTCTTCGCCGACCGCCGGCTGATCCGGGTCGTCCGGATACCGGCTGGCGTGCGCGTGCGAGCGCAGCTCCGTACCGTCGCGCAGGCGCAGCAGCGCCGCGGCCTCGGTCCGCTTGCCGTCCTCCTTGAACTCCATCTCTATGTGCCATCCCACGATCTGCATACCTGTCGCCTCCAAGCCCCCGACTCCGTCGGTCCACTCGGTTGCCGCCGCCGCTTTCACCCCCTCCCACCAGGATGGTTCAATCCACCACGAATCGGTAGTTTTACCGCGATCGTTCACGCAGCCGACCCACCCGCTCACGCGGGTGGCCCGTTCATCGTTGCCGCAGAACCGGTGTCGGGCGGATCTCGAACCCGACCAGCCCCTCCTCCACCGGATCCTCGTCGTACACGTACACCCGGTCGACGATGGCCAACGACGGCCCGCGTCCCATCCACGCCGTCAGCCGCGCGACGTCGTCCGGCGTGCCCTCGAACACCGCCTCGACCGTGCCGTCCGGCAGATTCCGCACCCAGCCGGCGACACCGTGCCGCTCCGCGGTACCGCGGCAGGTGTCCCGGAAGTAGACGCCCTGCACGTCCCCCGACACGACCACCCGCCGGCGACTCACCGCGCACCCGCCGCCGGCGGCCCGGTCACCGTCACCCGGGCCGGACGCAGCAGCCGCTCGCCCACCCGATACCCCGGCTCGTGCACCGTCGAGCAGATCGGCGGATCGACCCCGGCTGCCACCTGCAGCGCCAGCGCGTCGTGCACGTACGGGTCGAACACGTCGCCCACCGCCCCGAACGCCCGCAGCCCGAGCGCCGCGAGGGCGTCCTCCAACGCGTCGACGACACTCGCCACCCCCGGCGTCAGATCACCGGCGGCCCGCGCCCGGTCGAAGCCGTCCACTACCGGGAGCAGCGGCGTGAGCACATTGGCCAGCGCCGCCTCCCGCACCGCCAGTCGGTCCCGCCGTACGTGCCGCCGATAGCCGTCGTAGTCCGCCCGGAGCCGGCACAACTCGTCCACCCGCTCGCTCACCTGCTCACGCTGCGCCGCGATCTCGGCCAGCAGCGACGCCAGGACCGGCGACGGTGGCTGCCCGGCCGGAACCGGCAGCAGCCCCGGGCCGGGAGAGATCCGGTTCATGCGGTCCCACCTCCGCGTTTGTCGTCGTCGACGATCTCGGCGTCGACGACCTCGTCCTCGTCGGCGTCGGCCCCGGCCGCGGTGCCGCCCGCGGCGCCGGCCGCGCCTTCCGCGCCCGGCTGGGCGTTCGCGTACATCGCGGTGCCCAGCTTCTGGCTGACCGTGCTCACCCGTTCCGCCGCCTCGCGGATCGCGGCCGTGTCCTCGCCCGCGAGCGCCTCGCGGAGCGCGGTCAGCGCCGTCTCCACCTCGCCCTTGACGTCCGCCGGCACCTTGTCCCCGTTGTCCTTGAGGAACTTCTCGGTGCTGTACACCAGTTGCTCGGCCTGGTTGCGGGTCTCCGCGGTCTCCCGCCGCTGGTGGTCCTCCTCCGCGTGCGCCTCCGCCTCGCGCATCATCCGGTCGATGTCGTCCTTCGGCAGACTGGAGCCGCCGGTGATGGTCATCGACTGCTCCTTGCCCGTGCCCAGGTCCTTCGCGGACACGTGCACGATGCCGTTCGCGTCGATGTCGAACATCACCTCGATCTGCGGCAACCCGCGCGGGGCCGGCGGCAGACCGGTCAGCTCGAACATGCCCAGCCGCTTGTTGTACGCGGCGATCTCGCGCTCACCCTGGAACACCTGGATCTGCACCGACGGCTGATTGTCGTCCGCCGTGGTGAAGATCTCCGAACGCTTGGTCGGGATCGTGGTGTTGCGCTCGATCAGCTTGGTCATGATGCCGCCCTTGGTCTCGATACCGAGGGACAGCGGGGTGACGTCCAACAGCAGGACGTCCTTGACCTCACCCTTCAACACACCCGCCTGGAGCGCGGCGCCGACGGCCACGACCTCGTCCGGGTTGACGCCCTTGTTCGGCTCCTTGCCGCCGGTCAGCTCCCGGACCAGCTCCGTCACGGCCGGCATCCGGGTCGACCCGCCGACCAGGACCACCTGATCGACCTTCTCGACCGAGATCCCCGCGTCGTCGATCGCCGCGTGGAACGGGGCCCGGCAGCGCTGGAGCAGGTCCGCCGTGAGCTGCTGGAACTGGGCCCGGGTCAGCTTCTCGTCCAAATGCAGCGGGCCCTCGGGCGACGCGGTGATGTAGGGCAGGTTGATCGACGTCTCGGTCGCGCTGGACAACTCGACCTTGGCCTTCTCCGCCGCCTCGCGCAGCCGCTGTACCGCCATCTTGTCCTTGGACAGGTCGATCCCGTGCGCGTTCTTGAACTGCTTGACCAGGTGATCCATCACCCGCTGGTCCCAGTCGTCGCCACCGAGATGCGTGTCGCCGTGCGTGGCCTTGACCTCCACGACCCCCTCGCCGATCTCCAGGAGCGACACGTCGAACGTGCCGCCGCCCAGGTCGAACACCAGGATCATCTGGTCGCGCACCTTGTCCAGCCCGTACGCCAGTGCCGCCGCCGTCGGCTCGTTCACGATCCGCAACACCTGGAGGCCCGCGATCTCCCCGGCCTCCTTGGTGGCCTGCCGCTGGGCGTCGTCGAAATACGCCGGCACGGTCACCACGGCGTCGGTGACCTTCTCGCCCAGATACGCCTCGGCGTCGCGCTTGAGCTTCTGCAACACCCGCGCGGAGATCTCCTGCGCGGTGTACCGCTTGCCGTCGATGTCGCCGGTCTCGGGAAAGTGCCAGGTGTTGTCACCCATGTGCCGCTTGACCGACCGCGCGGTGCGCTCGACGTTGGTCACCGCCTGGCGTTTGGCCACCTCACCGACCAGGACCTCGCCGTTCTTCGCGAAGGCGACCACCGACGGCGTCGTCCGAGCCCCTTCCGCGTTGGCGATGACGGTGGGCTCACCGGCCTCCAGAACCGCGACCACCGAGTTCGTCGTACCGAGGTCGATACCAACAGGACGTGCCATGAGGGGGCTCCTCGACTCTCACGCGCTCCGACGCCCCACCCACCCCAGGCCCATCCGCCGAACGCTCGCACCTTCCGGCCGCACGGATACCACTACCCCCTCATCATGACCCACCACCCCCACCTCAACCCACCCCTCACCAACCACCACCCCAAACTCCCACAAACGCCACACCCGGTGACCGCGCCCGGCAGCGGGTATCGGATCGGCTCGGCCACCGTGCGCGGCCGAGCCTGCACCCGTGGCGACGACTGCGGTACGGCCCCGCGCCCGGGACCGGTCGACCACGAGCGATGTGGGCGCGGGCCAACTTGGTGGTGGTGGGGGGTGGGGGTCGACATAATGCTGGGGCAAGGAGTTGCAGGGCGGCGAGTCGGTGTCGGGGCGGTCTTCGCGTGGGGCGAGGGGCGTGGGTCGGGCGTGGGGGCCGGTGGGTGCTCCGTGGTCGATCGGGCATCGGTTTCATCGAGCGCCGTAGGCAAGGAGCGTCACCGTGGTCTTCCCCCTCCCCCGTACGCTTGCGGCGCTGCGCGTCGCCCGAGAGGCCGCCCAGGTCATCCGCCGGGCCGGGCGACCACGGCGGATCCGGCTCAAGTCGTCGTCCGCCGACCTGGTCACCGCGACCGATCTGCGCGTGGAGAAACTGGTTCGGGCGTGGCTGGGCAGCCACTATCCGCAGGACGCGGTGGTCGGCGAAGAGGGCGGCGGGCTGGCCGAGTTGGACCTCGGTCGCCCGACCTGGTTCGTCGATCCGCTCGACGGCACCACCAATTTTGCGCACGGACTGCCGCACTACGCCTGCGCGATCGCGTTCTGGGACGGCGAACGACTCGCCCTGGGTGTGGTCGCCGACGCGACGCGGCGCCGGACGTACTGGGCCGAGGCCGGGCGCGGGGCGTACGAGGGCCGCAAACGCCTGCACGTCTCGGACACCCGCACCCTGGGCCGCAGCGTCATCGCCACCGGCTTCCCGCCGTCCCGGGCGACCGACCCGGACAACAACCTGGCCGAGTTCCTGTCGGTGGTCAACGACACCCGTGACGTGCGGCGGTTGGGCTGCGCCGGCATCGATCTGTCCTGGGTGGCCGCGAGCCGGCTCGACGCCTATTGGGAGCAGCGCTGCGGTCCGTGGGACTGGGCGTCCGGCGCGATCCTGGTCCGCGAGGCGGGCGGTCGGGCCACCACCTTCGAGGGCGACGACTGGAAGCCCGGCGACGGGGAGTTGGTCGCCTCCAACGGCGCAATCCACGACCGTCTGCTCCGCTCGTTCGCCGAGGCACGAGCGGGCGCGGGCCTGCCGGCACGCCCGATCGCGGCCTGATCGCGAGCTGATCACGGCCTGTTCGCGGCCTGTTCGCGCGAACGTGGGCTCGGGTGGAACGATCCACCCGAGCCCGGCGGCGCGGGCCCGGTCAGCCCCGGGCCGTACGTTCCGCTCTCGCCTCGTCCATCCGGTGTCGGGCCGCCGTCACTTCCGGGCGGGCGGAGAGTTCGGGGACGCCGACCTCCCACCACGCGCCGGATTCGGTCCAGTGGTTCGGGCTGGTGCGCACCACCACCACGGCCGGCCGCCGCGACGCCCGCGCCGCCGTGTACGCCTTCTCCAGGTCGGCCACCGTGTCGGCGGTGAACACCTCCGCGCCCAACGCGGCGGCGTGCGCGGCGAAGTCGACCCGGTGGTCGGCCGCGGCGCCCGGTCCCCGGCAGTCGGTGATCATGTTGTTGAACGGCGCCGCGCCCTGCCCCTCCTGCAACCGCGCGATCACCGCGTAGCCGCCGTTGTCGCAGACCACCGCGACGAACCGGTGCCCGGACAACACCGCCGAGTACACCTCGGAGTTGAGCATCAGATACGACCCGTCGCCCAGGAGCGTGGTGACCACCCCCTCGGGCCGCGCCATCGCCGCGCCCCACGCGCCCGCGATCTCGTAGCCCATGCAGGAGAACCCGTACTCGACGTCCATCGTCGGCGCCCCGACCGCGCCCATCGACCGCCAGCCGCCCACCAGTTCGCCGGGCAGCCCGCCGCTGGCGGTGAGTACGTAGTCCTGCGGTCCGGCCAACCGGTTGACCACGCCCACGACCTGAGCGTAGGTCGGCGGCGACGCCGGATCGCCCGGCGCGCGCAGTGCGTCGATCACGTCGTCCCAGGCCCGGCGTTCGCTCGCGGCGCGCGCGGTCCAGGCCGGATCCGGGCGCCAATCGCCCAGCAGCGGAGCCAGTTCGCGCAGCGCCTCCCGCGCGTCCCCCGTCACCGGCGCCGCGCCGCGCTTGACCGCGTCGAACCGGGCCGCGTTGATCGACACCAGGCGCGCGTCGGCGGCGAAGACCGTCCAGGACGCGGTGGTGAAGTCCTGGAGGCGGGTGCCCACGGCCAGGATCAGATCCGCGTCCGCCGCGAGCGCGTTCGCCGACGCGGATCCGGTGACACCCAACGGCCCGGCGTGCAGTGGGTGTTCGTGCGGCAGCAGGGTACGCCCCGCGACCGTCTCGGCGAACGGGACACCGTACGCCTCGGCGAGTGCCAGCACCTCCGCCGCCGCGTCCGCGTACCGCACCCCGCCGCCCACCACCAGCAACGGCCGCACGGCCGCCCGCACCAGCGCCGCCGCGTCCGCCAGTTCGCCCAGATCCGGACGCGGGCGAACCGGCCGATGCAGCCGGGGCGCGAACATCGCGACCGGGAAGTCGTACGCCTGCCCCTGCACATCCTGCGGCAGCGCCAACGTGACCGGCCCGCAGTCGGCGGGGTCCGTGAGCACCCGGGCCACCTGCGGCAGCGTGGCGATCAGCTGCTCCGGCCGAGTGATCCGGTCCCAGTAGCGACTCACCGAGCGGAACGCGTCGTTGACTGTGCCGCTCGGGTCGTGGAAGTGCTCGACCTGTTGCAGCACGGGATCGGGCGCCCGGCTCGCGAAGGTGTCCCCGACCAGGAGCAGCAGCGGCAGCCGATTGGCGTGCGCCACACCCGCCGCGGTGACCATGTTCAGCGCGCCGGGCCCGATCGAGGACGTGGCCACCATCACCTGGCGGCGCTGCGTCGCCCGCGCGTAGCCGACCGCCGCGAGCGCCATGCCCTGTTCGTTCTGGCCGCGCCACACCGGCAGTTGCCCACCGGCCTCGTGCAGCGCGTCGCCCAGCCCGAGCACGTTGCCGTGGCCGAAGATGGCGAACACGCCCGGGAACAGCGGCACTCGGCGGCCATCCACGAGTTCGCTCTCCTGGGCGATCAGCCAGCGCACGAGGGCCTGGGCGGTGGTCAGCCGCACGGTGGCACCGGACGTCGGGATCACAGTCATCGGAGTCATGGAGGTCATCGGCTTCCTCCGTCGGGGACGGGCGGCGAGGTGAGCGGGCAGCGCGGGTCGACCGGCTGTCCGGCCCAACTGTCCCGTACCCAGTGGTGGGCGGGGTCGTCGCAGGCGAGCATCGCGCGTTCGGCGGCGGGTCCGGCCATCACGTTCAGGTAGTAGAGGTGGTGTCCGGGAGTGGCCACGCACGGGCCGTGGTAGCCGCGCGGAACCAGGAAGGCGTCCCCGTCGCGCACCGTCACGGTCTCGTCGATCGAGCCGTCGGCGGTGTACGTGCGGTGCAGCCCGAAGCCCTCCCGGTCGGGGGTGCGCCCGTCCCGGCCGGCCACCCGGAAGAAGTAGATCTCCTCGTTGACGACCTCGTGCGCGCTCGCCTCGTCGTGCTTGTGCGGCGGGAACGACGACCAGTTGCCGTCCGGGGTCAGGATCTCGCAGACCACCAGCTTGTCCGCGTCGAACGCGTCGGGCGTCAGCAGGTTGTTCGCCTGCCGGGTCGCCCGACCCGCGCCGCGCACCTCGACCGGCACGCCGGCGGCCGGCCCGTACGCGGGATCCAGCCGTCGGGTCGCCCGCGCCGAGGCCAACGCCACCTCGCACCCGTGCGTCGCGCTCAGCCGCAGTTCCGCGTCACGCGGGACGTACGCGAAGTCCGGCACCGCGGTGAACACCGTCTCGCGCCCGACCAGTTCGAACCGGCGGCCCTCGGTCTCCACGGTCAGTCCACCGGCCAGCGGGATCACCGCCACCTCGTGGTCGCCGGTGTCCAGCACCCGCCGGCCCCCCGGCGGCAGGTGGATCACCCGCAGTCCGCTGTAGCGCCAGCCGGCCAGTTCGGGCGTGATCAGCAGCGGGTCGTCGGCCCCGCCCGCCGTGCCCCAGGGGTGGAACAGTCGCGGGTCGCTCACACGATCACCTCCGCCGCACGCGGGTTGGCCGCGCGCAGGATCCGCGCCGCGGCGTCCACCGCGCCGCGCACGTCCCCGTCGGCCGGATACAGCAGCGCCCGGCCCACCACCAGGCCGCGCACCGCAGGCTGCGCGAGCGCCCGGCCCCACGAGGACAGGTCGGCCTCCGGATCGGCCGACGGCACACCGCCCAGCACCACGGTCGGCAGGGTCGTGGCGCCGGCCACCTTGTCCGGCTCATCGGTCGCGGGCAGCTTCAGCCAGGTGTAGGCCGAGGTCGTCCCCAGCGCGGAGGCGACCGTCACGGCCCGCACGTTGGCCCCGGTCGACCGATCCAGAACCAGCCGCCCGGACGTGTCGCGCCGATAGGGCAGCGGTTCGATCATCGCCCGGATCCCCCGGTCGGCCAGCTCGCTCACCGCCCGCGCGCAACCCTCCAGGGTGGGTATCGTGCCGGCGTCGGCGTCCACGATGCGCAACAACATCTTGCCGCCGTCGAGCCGGTAGCGGTCGATGGCCTCGGCGTCGTACCCGGTGAACCGGTCGTCGATCTCCCAGGACGCGCCGGCCAGGCCGCCCCGGTTCATCGACCCGATCACCACCTTGTCCTCGAGGACACCCAGGAGCAGCAGCTCCTCGATCACGTCGGGTGTGCCCAACACCCCGTCCACGTCCGGGTGTTCCAGGGCGGTGACCAATCGGTCGAGGAGGTCGCGCCGGTCGGCCATGGCGAGCGCGTCGCCGCCCACCCCCAGCGAGCCGCGGCCGGGGTGGTCGGCGGCGACCAGGAAGAGGGTGCCGTGCGGGGAGAGCAGGCTCGGTCGGCGACGGCGCTCGTCGTACGCGGCGAGCACCGCGTCGGGCCGATTCGCCCGGGTCGCGAGCAGGGTGTTCCAGTCGTGGTCGCTGATCACGTTCGGGTCTCCAACATCGGGTGGTTCACGATCGGGTGGTTCACATTCGTCGCGTGTGCGCTCAGCAGTTCCGCTATCTCCCCCGGCGTCGGCATCGCGTCCGCACACGCGAGCCGTCCCGCCACCAGCGCCCCGGCGGCGTTGGCGAATTCGGCGATCCGTACCGGATCCCACCCGGACAGCAGGCCGTGCACGAGCGCGCCCCCGAACGCGTCGCCCGCGCCGAGCCCGCACACCACCTCGACCCGGCGCGGCGCCACCGTGTGGCTGCCCTCGGCGGTGGCCACCAGAACACCCTCGGCGCCCTTCTTGACCAGGGCCAGCCGCACCCCCCGAGCCAGCAACCGCCGCGCGGCCTCGTCCGGATCGGCCGTGCCGACCGCGATCTCCACCTCGGCCCGGTTGCCCACCACCACGGTGGCCTCGTCCACGAGCGCGCCGATGTGCCGCGAGGCGGTGTCCCGGTCCGGCCAGAACATCGGCCGATAGTCGAGGTCGAGCACGGTGTGCTCGCGCCGACCGCGCGCGGCCAGCATCCGCAGATGTGTGCCGCGCGAGGTCTCGACACTGGCGCCGGTCCCGGTCACCCACAACACCGGGACCCGACGGACCAGATCCCACGGCACGTCCGCGTCGGTGAGCGTGAGATCGGGCGCGGTCGGCAGTCGGTAGAACAGCAGCGGCGGATCCTCCGGCGGGTCGAGCGCGCAGAACACCACGGGAGTCAACAGCCGTTCGTGCGTGGACACCCAGGCGGGATCGACCCCGAACCCGGTCAGCGCGTCGCGGACGAAGGTGCCGAACGGATCCGTGCCGACCTTGGTCAACACCGCCGATCGACGGCCGAGCCGCGCCGCGGCGACCGCCACGTTGGTGGCGGTGCCGCCCAGGAACCGGGCGAAGCTCTCGACCCGGTCGAGCGAGACGCCGCTCTGCTGCGGGTACAGGTCCACTCCGACCCGTCCGACGGTCAGCACCTCGGGCTCGGTGTCGAAAGGCTCGTCGCGCTCCGGCTCCGCCGTGGGCCCGGTCATGCCCGCACCCCCGTCGTGGCCTCCCGCGCCGCCGTCATGCCTTCCGGCGCACCCGTCATGTCTTGGCCCCTGAATGCAACTCGTGGGCCAGTGCTTCCAGTTCGGCTCCGCCGGCCATCTGCCGGGTGAGTTCGGCCAGGGTGATCTCGTCCTTCGTGTAACTGCCCTGGCTGCGCCCGCGGTTGAGCAGGAGGAACCGGTCCCCGACCGGATGCGCGTGGTGCGGGTTGTGCGTGATGAACACGACGCCCAGACCCCGATCGCGCGCCCGGGCGATGTACCGCAGCACCGTTCCGGCCTGCTTGACGCCCAGCGCGGCGGTGGGCTCGTCCAGGATCAGCACCTTGGCGCCGAAGTGCACGGCCCGGGCGATCGCCACGCACTGCCGTTCGCCGCCGGAGAGCGTACCCACCGGCTGCTCCACGTCCCGCAGGTCGATGCCCATGTCGAGCAGCGCCCGACGCGCGCCGGCACGCGCCTGCGCGATGTCGAGCCGGGCGAACGGCCCGCGCCCCTTGCGGGGTTCGGAGCCGAGGAAGAAATTGCGCCACACGCTCATCAGCGGCACCACGGCCAGGTCCTGGTAGACCGTGGCGATCCCCCGGTCCAGCGCCTGGCGGGGCGAGTGGAAGTGCACCGGCGCACCCTCGACGAGGTATTCGCCGCTGTCGTTGGTGTGCACGCCGGCCAGGATCTTGATGAACGTCGACTTGCCCGCGCCGTTGTCCCCCAGCACACACGTGACTTGGCCGGCGTCGACCGAGGTGGACACGTCGTCGAGCGCGATCACATTGCCGAACCGCTTTCCCACGCCGCGCAGTTCGAGCAGGTGCCCGGCGCCGGCTCGGGTGGCACCCGAACCGAGCGGGGCGGGGGCGTCCGGTGCGGCGCCGGTCGGCCGGGGTTCGGGAGTGGTGTTCGTCATCGGCGGGACCTTTCCGCGCGGCGCCGGAAGGAGTTGTTGACCAGCACGGCGGCGAGCAGCATCACCCCGAGGAAGAGCTGGAACCAGTCGCTGTTCCACTTCGCGTAGACGATGCCCTGGCGGGCCATGCCGAAGATGAGCGCGCCCAGCGCGGCGCCGATCGCCGACCCGTAGCCGCCGGTGAGCAGACAGCCGCCGATCACCGCCGCGATGATGTACTGGAATTCGAGCCCGATGCCCTGATTGGCCTGGACCGAGGTGTAGCGCAGGATGTTGATCGAGCCGACCAGCCACCCGGCCGCGGCGGTGGTCATGAACAGCACGATCTTGGTCCGGTCCACCGGGACGCCGACGTTGCGCGCGCTCACCGGGGCGCCGCCGACGGCGTAGATCCAGTTGCCGAACCGGGTACGGGCCAGCACCCACGTGGCCAGCGCGGCCAACAGCAGCCACCACAACACGGAGACCTGGATCTCGGTGCCGGCCACGGCCATCGTCGAGGCGAAGAACCGCCCGGCCGACTCGTAGCCGTCGGTGGCCCGCATCCCGCTGACCTGGACGCTGTTCGTCACATGCCGGGTGACCCCGAGGTTGAGGCCCTGGAGGGCCAGGAACGTGCCGAGCGTGATGATGAAGCTGGGCAGTCCGGTACGCACCACCAACCAGCCGTTGAGCGCGCCGACGGCCAGGGCGAAGAGCAGGGACACCGCGAGCGCCGGCCAGACGGACCAGCCCGCGCGGGTGGCGAGCATGGCGGTGATCAGCGCGGTCGAGGCGGTCATCACCCCGGCGGACAGGTCGAATTCGCCGCCGATCATCAGCAGGGCCACGGCGACCGCCATGATGCCCAGGGTGGCCGAGTCGTCCAGCCAGGTCGCGGCGCCTGCGGCGGTGAAGAACCCGTCGGCGACGACCGAGAAGAACACCATGACCAGCACGGCGCCGATCAGCGAGCCCAACTCCGGCCGCACGAGCAGTCGGTGGGCCAGCCTCACGGGCGACACCCGCTCGTCGCCGGCGCGCGCGGGCCCGGGCGCCTCGGTGCCGGCGCCGCCGGAGATCTGCACCGACGGCGCGGGGGTGGGCGCGGGCTTCGACGGTGGAGTCGTGGTCATCTCGTCCCCCGCTGCGCGTATCCGGCCACCGCATCGACGTTGTTCTTGTCGACGAATCCGGGACCGGTCAGGACCGGCTTGCCGCCCCCGACGGTGTTGGCGTTGTCCCGATACAGCTTGATCATCGTCACCGGCAGGTAGCCCTGGAGGTATTGCTGCTGGTCCACCGCGAAGACGATCTTGCCGCCCTTGATCGCGGTGACCACGTCGGGGTTGAGGTCGAACGTGGCGATCTGCGCCTTGGAGTCGGCGTCGCCGACCGCGCCGACGGTGACTGCGGCGACCTGCGGATTGAGCGCGAGCACGGCGTCGATCGAGGAGTCGGACTGGAGCGCGCCGCGGATCCGGGCCTGGGTGTCGGTGGGGTTGCCGATGTCGACCTGGAGGGTCTGCGTCGCGCCGCCGAAGCCGGCCTTGGCGCCGTCGCATCTCTGGTTCAGGCCGATGTTGCCCGCCTCGTGGATGACGCACAACATCTTGGTCCGGCCCGCCTGCTTGAGCTTGGCGCCGGCTGCCTCGCCGGCGATCGACTCGTCCTGGCCGACGTGCGCGATCGCGCCGAACTCGGCGGACCTGCTCTGCCCCGAGTTGATGGTGATCACCGGGATGCCCTTGGCGGTGGCCGCCTTGATCGAGTTGGCCAGCGCATCCGGGTTGGCCATCGAGACCACGATCCCGCCCACCCCCTGGGTGACCGCGTTGTCGATCAACCGGGCCTGGCCGGCCGGGTCGCCGTTGCCCTGGTATTGGACGTCGACGCCCAGCTTCTTGCCGGCGTCCTGCGCGCCGTTTTGTACGACGCTCCAGAACGCGTCACCGGCCGAGCCGTGGGTGATCACGGCCACCGTGTTGTTGCCCTTGGCCGCGATCGTCGGGGCGCTGTTCGCGGTGTTCTTGGCGTCCGGGTCCGAACCGGAGGGACTGCTGCAGGCGGCGAGGACGAGCGCGGACACGCCGAGGGCTGCGGCGAATCCGAGGGAACGTCGGGGCATCGAATACTCCTCGTCAGGACGTTCGGGAGGTTCGGGAGGTTCGGGGGAGGTGATGAGGGTGAGGGTTGGGCGCGGCTCGGGTGCGTGGGCGGCTGGGGGTGCGCGGCGTACCGGGCACCCGGCCCGGTAGGTGTGTCGTACCCCGACCGGGCGAGCGAATCCGCTCGCCGCGCCGCGCCCGACACCCACCGGTCAGTTGCCGCGCAGGTGGGCCAGCCCGCGCGCGGTGTCCCGGCGCGGCAGGTCCGCGTCCGCCGGGTCGTCGCCGAGGCGCATGTCCTGTTCGAGGACGTACCAGTTCCGATAGCCCGCCGCGCGCAGCGTCGCCACTATCTCGGCGACCGGGACGTTGCCCTCGCCGATCGGGCGGTATATGCCGCGTGCGACCGCCTCGGCGTAGGTCAGCGCGCCGGACCGCACCAGCGCGGCGGTGTCCGCGTGGACGTCCTTCAGGTGCACGTGCCCGATCCGGTCGGGGTGGCGGCGGACCAGGTCGAGCGGGTCGGTGCCGCCGATCAGCAGGTGGCCGGTGTCCAGGCACAGCGGCAGGCTGCTGTCCCGGAGGAATCGCTCGACCTCCGCCGCGTTCTCCACGTGGGTGCCGACGTGCGGGTGCAGCGTGGCGCGCAGGCCGAGGTCGGCCGCGATCCGGGCGATCTCCTCCGTGGTGGCGATCAGTTGCCCCCACTCCGCGTCGGACAACTCGGGTCGGGTGTCGTAGCCGTCCAGGCCGGTGGCGGCGGCCAGCACCAATACCTCGCCGCCGGCCGCGGCGATCAGTTCGGCGGTGTGCGCGGCGGCGGTCAGCGTCTGCGCCGGCCGGTGCGGGTCGTGCAGGACGAGGGCGGCGAAGGAGCCGACCAGGGTCAGGCCGTGGCCGGCCAACACGCCCTTGAGCGCGGCGGGGTCGTCCGGCAGGTAGCCGGGCGGGCCCAGTTCGGTGGCGGTCAGGCCGAGAGCGGCCATCTCGCCGAGCACGGTGTCCACCGGGAGCATCGGGCCCCAACCGGGCACCTCGCACACCCCCCACGTGATCGGCGCGCCCGCGAGCCGCAGATCGTCTCCCGCGGGGGCGCTCACGGCGCCACCTCGCCGAGCGCCGACACCGCCGGGTCGACGGCCGGCAGCTCCGGGACCACCGGGCGCCCCTCGCGCCGCGACCGCTCGCAGGCCTCGGCCAGGATCAGGCTGCCCAGCGAGTCGCGCACCGGCGACGGGTTGGCCATCCGCCCGGCGACCACCTCGACGAACACCCGCATCTCGTTGCCGTACGCCCGGGCGAAGCGCTCCGGGAAGCCCGGGTAGGCGTCCGGCCCGGCCTGCGGTCCGCCCTCCTCCAGCGAGGTCAGCGGGGTGCGCGGGTCCAGACCCACCGCGAGCGACTGGGCCGAGCCCAGTACCTCGATGCGGTGGTCGTATCCCGCCGGGTTGTGCCGCCCGCCGGTGAGCACCGCGTGCGCCCCTCCTGCGAAGCGCAGCATGACCACCGCGTTGTCCACATCGTCGGCGTCCGCGAACGCCTGGTCGACCAGCACCGATCCGCCGGCGTACACCTCGACCACGGGTTCGCCGATCAGCCACGGCACCGCGTCCAGGTCGTGGATCAGCAGGTCGCGGAAGATCCCGCCGGACGCGGGCAGGTAGCCGAAGTCCGGCGGCGCGGCGTCCTGACCGACCGCGCGGACCAGGTAGGGCGTACCCACCTCACCCGCGTCCAGGCGCCGCTTCAGCTCGACCACCGCCGGGTCGAACCGGCGCTGGAAGCCGACCAGCACCGGCACCCCGCTCGCCTCCACCTCGGCGATCAGCGCGCGCATCGCCGGCACGTCCGAGGCGATCGGCTTCTCGCACAACGTGGGGACGCCGGCGGCGACGGTGCGGCGCACCATCTCCGGGTGGGTGTCGGTGGGCGTGGCCACCACGACCCCGTCCACCTCGCGGAGCAGGGTGTCGAGGTCGGCGACCGCCTCGGCGCCGATCTCCCGGGCGAGGGCGTCCGCGCGCCCCGGTTGGGGATCGAACAGGACGAGCTTGTCGACCGTCTCCAGGTCGGTGAGGTTGCGCGCATGCATCGCGCCGATCCGCCCCACGCCTGCGACTCCGATACGCATCAGATTCATTTCTCCAGTGGGCAGGTGGAACTTGGCAGCCGAGCCGATCGAGGAGCCTCCCCGGGTCCGGCCGACGGAGCACTCCGTGCGTTGGCGCGCTCCACTGTTTGGAGCGCTCCAATCCGAGAACGCCCCAAGACTGATACTCGCCGTCCGAGCATGTCAAGGGTCACCCGCCACGTTGGCCGAACGTGGTCGACACACCAGGATCGGTGGGTATTACAGCCATTCGTCGGGTCGGTCGCCACAGCCCTGGCCCGCCGGAGTGGAGCGCTCCATTCTTTGGAGCGCTCCAAGCGTGTATCTTCTGTTCAGGTTGTCGGTCGGGAACCCGGTGTGACCGGGGTCCGGCCGCATGGGGATCGTGGGGATCACGGCGTCGAGGTTCGGACGCCGGGTGGACGGGGCGCGGTTGTGCGGGTCGCGCTCCCACCGTGACGTCGGCGTCGTGGAGTCGTCGTCGCGAGTCGACGCCACCGACCCGGCCGACGGCGCGCCGTCGGATCGACAACGCCGCATCCGGGAGAAAGGTGAGCATCAGTGTCCGGTCCCACCCTCGAGGACGTCGCCGCCCGCGCCGGGGTCTCCCGCTCCCTCGTGTCGTTGGTGATGCGCGACTCGCCCAAGGTCAGCGAGGGCCGGCGGCAAGCCGTGCTCGCCGCCGCCCGCGAGTTGGGCTACCGCCCCAACCTCAACGCCCGCACGCTGGCCACCGGCAACAGCAGCACGCTCGGCGTGATGATCTCCGATCTGCACAACCCATACTTCGCCGAGGTGGTCGACGGCGTAGAGGCCGCCGCGCACGACAACGGCATGGAGATCATCCTGGGCACCGGTGGCCGCCGGCCCGCGCACGAGCGCCGCAGCGTCGAGCGCCTGCTCCAGTTCCGTCCGGCCGGCCTGCTCCTGCTCGGCCCGGTGGTGGAGACCGCGGCGATCGAGGAGGCCGCGTCCCAGGTGCCCACCGTCCTGGTCGCCCGCAGCGTGCGGGCGGGGCACGTGGACACGGTCAACGACGACGGCGCCACCGGATCGGCGCTGGCCGTCGAGCACCTGGCCGCGCTCGGCCACCGCGACATCGTGCATGTGGACGGCGGTGGCGGCTCGCAGTCGTCGGTCCGCCGCCGGGGCTACGAACAGGCGATGCGGCGACTGGCGTTGGCCCGCCACCTGCGCGTGGTGCCGAGCGAGTACACCGACATCGGCGGGGCCGCGGCCGCCCGCGCCCTCCTGGCCGGCGACGCGCTCCCGACCGCGATCGTCGCGGCCAACGACTTCAACGCGGTCGGCATCATCGGCGAACTGTCCGAGGCCGGCGTCCGGGTGCCCCAGGACGTGTCGGTGATCGGCTACGACAACACCCATCTGGCCGGGCTTCGGCACATCGGGCTGACCACGATCAACCAACCGAGGGAGGAGATGGGCCGGCTCGCCACCGAGACCCTGCTCCAGCGCCTGCGCGGCGAACGCACCCGGGCCGCCCGCCACCTGCTGCACCCCGAGCTGGTCGTCCGCACCAGCACCGGCGCGCCGAGGAGTTGAGCGCTGACCGACTCTTTGCCGTGCCCGGTCCGCTCCGGTGCCACACTGGCGATCATGCGAAGGGCCGGCGGCGTACACCGGCCGCCGGCAACGGACAGGAAGCGCAGGGGCATCGTGGTGGTTCGTCCTCCCTGGGAATTGACGACGGTCGAGGTACGCGAGCGGGTGATCCGCCGCGCCCGGCTGTTGCTCGTCGTGGGTCACGGGCGCGGCCGGCGCACGGTCGTCCTGGACGCCGACACCGGCGATTTCGTCGGGATACCGGGTCGGCCACGCGGCCCCGAGACCGAAGCGTTGTCGTTGTCGCCCGACGGAACCCACGTCGTCTTCCGCGCCGGCTCGCGGTGGCGGTCGGCCCGCCGGCTGGTCGTGCACACGCTGGCCACCGGCGAACAGCGCACGTTCGACGCCCGCGCCGACGGCCTCGACCGACAGGCCGTGCTCTCCCCGGACGGGTTCTCGCTGGCCACGCTGGGCGACCTCGACGACGACGTACTGGTCTCGATGCTCGACATCCGCACCGGTGCCCGGCGGCGCCTGTGGTCGACCGAGGGCATGAGCATCCTCAGCGGTTGGCTCGGCTGGTCGCCCGACGCTCGCCGGCTGGCCGTCACCTACGACACCCACGACGCGGACGGCCGGACCGTGGTGATCGACGCCCGCGACGGCCGCGTCGTCAGCCGCCACGAGGGCATGGTGGCCCTGCCCGGCGCCAACGGCGGCTGGCTCGGCCCGGACGAACTGCTGCTCACCCCGGACGAGTTCGACACGGACACACCACCCGTGTTCCTGGCCCGCCCGAACACCGGCGAGATCGACCGGCACGACCCGGAACTCGCCTGGCTCGACCGGCTGGCCGCCGTCGACGGCCGGGTGATCCAACGCGAGAACATCGACCCCGACGTGGCCGGCGTACGGCTGGTGAGCACCGAACTCGACGGCACCGAGCCCCGCCCGTTCCTGACCATCGGCCCCGGGCCGGGCCTCGCCCTGTTCGACCACGCCCCACGATCGGGAGCATGGTCGGCCTGACCCGGCGCCACCGGCCGCGCGCGCCCCGGCCCCTCGTCGCATCGATAACCCCTGGGTTAACCCCGGTTCCGGGATCGGCCGTTGTTCGAAGCCGGCGCACCCGCGAATCTTGAGGTGTCGGAAAGAACGGCACGGCGGACCACCTGGAAAGCCACCGTTCCAACGCCCAACACCTCATCGCCACAAGGGAGTTCATCATGGCTGCCATCGACAACACGCTCGTCGCCGGCTCGACCGCCAAGGCCCGCACCCGTGACACCGTCGGCCGCTGGCTGACCGCCGGCGCCGTCGCGAACACCCTGATGGCCGGCACCTACGTCGCGTTCTCCGCGGTCGTCATGCCGTGGCTCGGCACCAAGAGCGACGCCGACTTCGTGACCACCATGCAGGACATCAACACCGGCATCGAGAACCCGCTGTTCTTCGCGGTCTTCACCGCCGCCATGGCCGCCCCCGCCGTCGCCGCCTGGAAGCTCCGCAAGCTCGGCGGCGGCACCGCCATGAAGTGGGCCCTCGCCGCCCTGGCCCTCTACACCACCACGGTCCTGACCACCTCGGGCATCAACGTCCCCCTCAACCAGATGCTCGCCCACGCCGGCAGCGCCGACCCCACCAAGACCCGCACCGACTTCGAGACCACCTGGAACATCTGGAACGGCATCCGCGCCGCCCTCTCCACCATCGCCGCCTACGCCTCGGTCAAGGCTGTCCGCCTGCACCGCCGTAACCGCGTCTGACCTCGGCCCGACCGAAATCGACGGCGAACGCACGAGCGTGGCGCACGAGTGTTCGGGTGCCGGCCGGACGGGTCACTGAGTGACCCCGGTACCCGAGCGGCAGCGCCGAAGCGCGGTCATAGTGGGCCAATGGACGATCACACCGTCACCGGACGTGTCATCGCGGTACTCGACGCGGTCGCCGCCCAGCGCACCCCTGTTTCGCTGGCCGAACTGACCCGCCGCACCACGATCCCCAAGCCGACCGTGCGACGCATCGCACACGATCTGGTTCGCCGCAGATTGTTGGACCGTTGCGGCCACCGTTATCGGCTCGGCAGCCGATTACTGGATCTGGGCATGCGTGCCGCGGCGCAGCAGGGCCTGCATCGCATCGGCACCCCGCATGTCCAGGATCTCTTCGCCCGCACCGGGGAGATCGTCTGGATCAATACGTTCACCGACACGGCCCTGACTCTGGTGGGCACCGCATTCGGCGCCAACCGGGCCCAGGACGTGCGGCGCGGCGGCTGGCCGCTGCCGATCGACAGCCCCGCCTTCCCGAACACCGCCGCCGGCCGGGTGCTGATGACCCGTCGGCCGGACCTGGTCGAGCACCTGCGCGCCCGCCCGCCGGCTCCGCTCACCCGCTACGCGGCCGGTTCGTGGGCACGGCTCGACGCCGCGGTCGACGTGGTCCGCGACACCGGGACCGCGATCGAGCAGGAGCAGTGTCTGCTCGGCTACTCCTGTGTGGCCACCGGACTACACGCTCCGGACGGTGAGTTGGTCGGAATGATCGGCATCACCGGCCGCATCGGCTCCTTCGACGCGCACCGCGCGGCCCGCCCGCTGCGCTCCGCGGCCCTCGACATCGACCGGGCCTTCGCGGCCACGCACGCCGCGCCCTCCGCGGAGATCGCGACGATCGGGCGCTGACGTGCGACATGCGCGACATGCCGCCGCCGACCGGTCGCGTACGGCGCGAACGATCGGCGGCGGCCAACCCGCGGGCGCGTCGGCGTGATCGCGCCCCCGGGTGCTCACCGGCGGGTCGAACCCGCGGATGGGATGGGCTACATCGGGGTGACGTACGCCCCGGCGATGCCGCCGTCGACCAGGAATTCGGCCGCGTTCACGAACGACGCGTCGTCGCTGGCCAGGAACGCGACCGCGGCGGCCAGTTCCTCGGGCTCGGCGAACCGGCCCACCGGGATGTGCACCAGGCGGCGCGCGGCCCGCTCGGGGTCCTTGGCGAACAACTCCTTCAGCAGCGGGGTGTTCACCGGTCCCGGGCAGAGCGCGTTGACCCGGATGCCCTCGCGGGCGAACTGCACGCCCAACTCGCGCGACATGGCGAGCACGCCGCCCTTGGACGCGGTGTAGGAGATCTGCGAGGTCGCCGCGCCCATCACCGCGACGAACGACGCGGTGTTGATGATCGAGCCGCGGCCCTGCCGGCGCATGTACGGCAGCGCGGCCTTGCAACACAGGAACACCGAGGTCAGGTTGACCTCCTGGACCCGGCGCCAGGCGTCCAGGCCGGTGGTCAGGATCGAGTCGTCGTCGGGCGGCGAGATGCCGGCGTTGTTGAACGCGACGTCCACCGAGCCGTAGGCGTCGAACGCGGCCTTGAACAGCGCCTCGACCTGTTCCTCGTTCGTCACGTCGACCCGGACGAACAGGCCGCCCACCTCGGCGGCGGCAGCCTTGCCCGACGCCTCGTCGATGTCGGCGCACACCACGTTGGCGCCCTCGGAGGCCAGTCGCCGGGCGGTGGCCAGGCCGATTCCGCTGCCCGCTCCCGTGACGACGGCGGTACGGCCGACCAGGCGGCGGCACACGGGGGTCTGCTCGGTCACTTAGTTCTCCTCGGTGCTGATGAACACGTTCTTCGTCTCGGTGAAGGCGACCAGGGCATCCGGACCCAGTTCGCGGCCCAGGCCCGATTGCCCGAACCCGCCGAAGGGGGTCGAATAGCGGACACTGCTGTGCGAGTTGACCGACAGGTTCCCGGCCCGAACGGCCCGCGAAACGCGCAGCGCGCGCCCGACGTCGCGGGTCCACAGGGATCCGGACAGGCCGTACGCGGTGGCGTTGGCGAGCCGTACCGCGTCGGCCTCGTCGTCGAACGGCAACACGACGGCCACGGGGCCGAAGATCTCCTCGACGGCGGTACGGTCCGCCGCGGACTCCGGGGCGAGCACCGTGGCCGGATACCAAAAGCCCTTGCCGGCCGGCACCTCGCCGCGGATCACGGCCGGCGCGTCCTCGCGCACATACGAGCGCACCCGCTCGCGGTGGGCCGCAGAGATCAGCGGCCCCATGTGCGTGTCGGGGTCGTTCGGATCGCCGACCCGGAAGGCCCGTACCGCCGGTTCGAGCAGTTCCAGGAACCGGTCGTACACCGAACGCTGCACCAGGATCCGGGTGCGCGCACAGCAGTCCTGCCCGGTGTTGTCCAGGAATCCGCCGGGGGCGGCGGCCGCGGCGGCCTCGACGTCCGCGTCGGCGAAGACGATGTTCGGGCTCTTGCCGCCGAGTTCGAGGGTGATCCGCTTCAGCCCGGCGGCGCAGCGGGCCATGATGTCCTTGCCCACGGCCGTGGAGCCGGTGAACACCACCTTGGCCACGCCCGGGTGCTCCACCAGGGCCCGTCCGGTCACCGGTCCCGCGCCCGGCAGCACCTGGAACAGTCCCTCCGGAAGCCCCGCCGCCAGGCCCAGTTCGGCCAGGCGCAGCGCGGTCAGCGGGGTGGTCTCGGCGGGTTTGAGCAGGACGGCGTTGCCGGCCGCGAGCGCCGGGGCCAGGGCCCAACCGGCGATCGGCATCGGGAAGTTCCACGGCGCGATCACCGCGACCACGCCAAGCGGTTCGTGAAAGGTGACGTCGAGGCCGCCGGCCACCGGAATCTGCCGGCCGTTCAGCCGTTCGGCCCCGCCCGCGGCGTAGTCGAGCAGGTCGCGGACGTTGCCCGCCTCCCAACGCGCGTTGCCGATCGGGTGTCCGGCCTCGCGGACCTCCAACCGGGCCAGTTCCTCCAGGTGTTCGTCCACCACTACGGCAAACCGGCGCAGTACGCGGGCCCGGTCCCCGGGGGCGCGGGCCGCCCACTGTTCCGCGGCCCGGGCGGCGCGGGCCACCGCCGCGTCCACCTCGGCGGCGGGCGTGGCCGCGACGGTGGCGACGATCTCCTCGGTGGTCGGGTCGATGATGTCGTGCTCGTGCGGCCCGTCCGACGTGAATCGGTCGTCGGGTGCCTGGTGTTCGGACAACGTTCCGATCCTCACATACGTTCGAAGGAGCGGAAGCGCTCCCAGTCGGTGACCGCGGTGTCGTACGCGTCCTGTTCGACGCGCGCCATGTGGAGGTAGTGCTCCACCACCTCCGTGCCGAAGGCGTCCCGGGCGATCGTGGACTGCGCCCACAACTCGGCGGCTTCGCGCAACGTGCCCGGTACGTGCGGCGCGTCGCCCGTGTAGGCGTTGCCCGTGCACGCCTCGCCCGGATCCAGTTCGTGCTCGATGCCGTACAGCCCGGCGGCGATCATCCCCGCGACCGCGAGGTAGGGGTTGACGTCGCCGCCCGGGAGGCGGTTCTCGAAGCGGTGCGCGTGGCCGTGTCCGACCACCCGCAGCGCACACGTGCGGTTGTCCGGGCCCCACGCGACGGCGGTCGGCGCGAACGAGCCGGGACGGAAACGTTTGTACGAGTTGATGTTGGGGGCGTACAGCAGGGTGAACTCGCGCATCGCGGCCAATTGTCCGGCCAGGAAGTGCCGCATCGTCTTCGACATCCCGTAGGCGCCGGCCTCGTCCGCGAGCACGGGCCGGCCGGCCTCGTCCCGCAGGGACAGGTGGATGTGGCACGAGTTGCCCTCGCGCTCGTCGTACTTGGCCATGAAGGTGAGCGACATGCCCTCCTGCGCGGCGATCTCCTTGGCCCCGGTCTTGTAGACGGTGTGCTGGTCGCAGGTGACCAGTGCCTCGTCGTAGCGGAAGGCGATCTCGTGCTGGCCGAGGTTGCATTCGCCCTTGGCCGACTCGACGGTCATCCCGGCCGCGCCCATCTCGTTGCGGATGCGGCGCAGCAGTGGTTCGACCCGGCCGGTGCCCAGGATCGAGTAGTCGACGTTGTATTGGTTGGCCGGCGTCATCCCGCGGTAGGCGCGGTCCCAGCCGGCTTCGTAGGTGTCCT
Source organism: Embleya sp. NPDC059237 (assembly GCF_042754105.1). NCBI lineage: Bacteria > Bacillati > Actinomycetota > Actinomycetes > Kitasatosporales > Streptomycetaceae > Embleya > Embleya sp. NPDC059237. Next base: position 592,175 of record NZ_JBHZAE010000006.1, read on the forward strand.
TGAAGACGATGAACTCGAGTTCGGTGCCGGCGTGCGCGGTCCAGCCGCGTTCGGCGAGCCGGTCGAGTTGGCGGCGCAGGATCTGGCGCGGCGAGGCCACGACCGGGGAGCCGTCGTGCCACACGAGGTCCGCGGTCAGTTGGGCGGTGCCGGGGTGCCAGGGGGTGCGGCGCAGGGTGGCGAGGTCGGGGCGCAGCACGAAGTCGCCGTAGCCGCGCTCCCAGGACGACATCGCATAGCCCGAGACGGTGTTCATGTCGGTGTCCACGGCGAGGAGGTAGTTGCAGCCCTCGGTGCCGTGGGAGAGCGTGTCGTCGAGGAAGAACCGGGCGGCGAAGCGCTTGCCCTGGAGCCTGCCCTGCATGTCGGTGAAGGCCAGGACTACCGTGTCGATTTCCCCGGTGTCGACGAGTGCGCGCAGCTCGTCGACGGACAGCGGGGGCGTTCGGTCTGCCAAGGGAATGCCTCCTGTCGGTCCAACCGGAAGCCATAAGGTATGGCCGTGAACCATTGATTGGGAAGAGCTGGAGGGGAGGGATCGTGGCCGAGGGATCGGGGGCGGACCGCCGGGACCGGTTGTCGCCGCTGCTGCGCCCGGTTCGCGCGGGCAACGGCTTCGAGGAGGCGCTGGAGCAGATTCTCCAGGTGATCCGGCTCGGCCTGGTCGCGGACGGCGGCCGACTGCCGGCCGAGCGCGAACTGGCCGATCGACTGGGGGTCAGCCGGGTGACCCTGCGCGAGGTGCTGAAGGTACTGGCCGACCAGGGCATCGTGGAGAGCCGCCGGGGACGCTACGGCGGCACCTTCGTGCGTGAGCGCCCGGGGCCGGTGGGCGACGGCTCGGCGGCCGAGCTGCGGCGGCGGATCGCGCGGGTGGACGTGGAGGACACGCTGCGCTTTCGCGAGGTGCTGGAGGTGGGCGCGGCGGGGCTGTGCGCGGCGCAGGGCCTGGACGAGGCGCAGGCCTCGCGGTTGCGGGCGGCGCTCGACCGGACCCGGGACGCGCCGCTGGCGGAGTATCGGCGCTGCGACACGCTGCTGCATCTGACCCTCGCGGAGTTGTGCGGTTCGCCCTCGCTGGCCGCCCAGTACGCGGCGGTTCGGGCCACCGTGAACGATCTGTTGGACTGTATCCCGTTGCTGGTGCGCAATCTGGAGCATTCGCAGCATCAGCACACCGCGCTGGTCGAGGCGATCCTGGAGGGCGACCCGGACGCGGCGGCCGAGGTGATGCGCGAACACTGCGCGGGAACGGCGGCCCTGCTGCGCGGTTTTCTGGCCTGACGGGGGGCGACGGGGCGGCTTGGTCGATGCCGACCGCGGGGCGCGTGAGGGTCTTCCGCGCCCGGCCGCATCGCCTCGGCGCACACCCCACGACCCCCCTGCCGCCCCCGCGACAGGCTTTCCGGGCATCCCGCGACGGCCCCGTGCCGGCGTCCCGCGACGCCCGCTTTCGGGGCCGTCGGGCGTTTCGTGTGTCGATATCGATTCGCCCCGGGGTCTTGCGCCGCCCCGACTCGACCGGCAAAGGTATGCGCTCGAACCAATAATCACCCCTCCCCCTCACCCTCCCTCCCGTCAGGAGTGGCTCGTGGTCGACGACATGGCAGCGCGCACGAAGCAGGGCGGCGGCACCGACACGACCGCCGCGACCGGCACGGCGGACACCTACCTGGAGAAGCGCACCCTGCGCCGCGGCAGCGCCGGTTGGCTGCTGTTGACCGGCCTGGGTGTGGCCTACGTGGTCTCGGGCGACTTCTCCGGGTGGAACTACGGCCTGGCCGAGGCCGGCTTCGGCGGGCTGGCGATCGCCGCCGCGCTGATGGGCCTGATGTACACGTGCATGGTGTTCTCGCTGGCCGAGTTGGCCTCGATCCTGCCCGCGGCGGGCGGCGGCTACGGCTTCGCGCGCCGCGCCCTCGGGACCTGGGGCGGCTTTTTGACCGGGACCGCGATCCTGATCGAGTACGTCCTGGCCCCGGCCGCGATCGTGATCTTCATCGGCGACTATGTGGAGTCGCTGAACCTGTTCGGCCTGGAGTCGTCGTGGCCGGTCTACCTCGCCTGCTTCGTGATCTTCATCGGCATCCACCTGTGGGGCGTCGGCGAGGCGCTGCGGTTCAGCTTCGTGGTGACCGGCATCGCGGTGGCCGCGCTGCTCATCTTCGCGGTCGGCGCGTTCACCGAGTTCGACGGCGGCGGGCTGAACGACATCCCGGTAGATCACGACGCGCTCGGCGCCAACTCGTGGCTGCCGTTCGGCCTGCTCGGCATCTGGTCGGCGTTCCCGTTCGGGATGTGGTTCTTCCTGGGCGTGGAGGGGGTGCCGCTGGCCGCCGAGGAGACGAAGGATCCGGCCCGTACGCTGCCCAAGGCGATGGGCCTGTCGATCGGCGTGTTGCTGCTGCTGGCCGTGCTCACCTTCCTGGCCGCGACCGGGGCGCACGGGTCGAACGCGGTCCTGGACGCGGGCAACCCACTGGTGACGGCGCTCCAGGGCGACGGTGATCCGACCGCGCTGAGCCGGTTCGTCAACTACGCGGGTCTGGCCGGCCTGGTGGCCTCGTTCTTCTCGCTGATCTACGCCGGGTCGCGGCAGCTGTTCGCCCTGTCCCGAGCCGGTTACCTGCCCCGTTTCCTGTCCCTGACCAGCCGCCGCAAGGCGCCGTGGCTCGGCCTGGTGGTCCCCGGGGCGCTAGGCTTCACGCTGGCCGCCTGGAGCGGGGACGGCGCCCGGATGCTCAACATCGCGGTGTTCGGCGCGACGATCTCGTACGCGCTGATGTCGCTGTCGCACATCGTGCTCCGCCGCCGCGAACCCGATCTGCCCCGGCCGTACCGCACGCCCGGCGGCAGCCTCACCTCGTCGGTGGCCTTCGTACTCGCCTGCTCCGCGCTGGTCGCCACGTTCCTGGTGGACAAGGAGGCCGCGTTCATCGCGCTGGGTGTGTACGCGGTCGCGCTCGCGTACTTCGCGCTGTACAGCCGGCATCGTCTGGTGGCGAACGCGCCGGAGGAGGAGTTCGCGGCGCTGGCCGCCGCCGAGGCCGAACTCGACCGGGACTGACCCCGGCGCCCGCCCCATACCGACCCGTGGACCCCCGAGCCCCGACCCCACCGAACCCCGGCCCCCGTCCGCCGCGCACCGTGAGGAACCGAGCCACCCGCCATGCCCAAGCCCCTGATCGGTATCAGCACCTACCACGAGGAATCCGTCCGCTGGGGCGCGTGGCACCAGCCCGCCGTCCTGGTCCCGCTCGACTACCCGACGTACTTCCGGCGCGCCGGCGGCCTGGCGGTCCTGCTGCCGCCGGACGAGCCCGAGGCGGCGGCCGAGACGGTGGCGCGGGTGGACGCGGTGGTGATCGCGGGCGGGCCGGACGTGCGGCCGCAGCGCTACGGCGCGCAGCCGCATCCGCGGACCGGGCCGACCAACGATGCGCGCGACGTCTGGGAGATCGCGCTGATCGAGGCGGCCCTCGGATCGAACACGCCGCTCCTGGCCATCTGCCGGGGCATGCAGTTGCTCAACGTGGTGCTCGGCGGCACGCTGATCCAGCACCTGCCGGACGTGGTCGGCCACGGCGAGCACTCCGGCCCGCCCGGGACACTGGCCGCGCACGTGGTGGAACCGCTCCCCGGCACGCTGTTCGGATCGCTGGGCGCGGAGCCGTACGAGGTGCCGACCTACCACCACCAGGCGGTGGACCGGCTCGGGGACGGGCTCGTGGTGGGCGCCCGGGCCCGGGACGGCATCGTGGAGGCCGTGGAGCTGCCGGGCGACGGCTTCGTGCTCGGCGTGCAGTGGCACCCCGAGGCGGGCCGGGACACGCGCGTCGCCGACGCCTTGGTCGCCGCCGCGCGCCGGCCGCACCTGGTCTCCGCCCGACGGCCCGAGACGGCGCCGCACACCGCGACGATCACCGATTTCCCCTCGCCGGTGGCCTGAGCCTCACAGGCCCTTGGCGCGCCGGGCCGGGTCGAGGGACATGGTCGCCTCGATCAGCGACTCCAGATCGGGATCCGCCCACGGCCGGGCGTCGACCAGCGGTGTGCGGCGCCGGCCGGTGGCGATGTCCTCCAGGATGTCGGCGGCGCCGACCCCGTCGCCGACCTGCCGGTCGGTGGCGGGCGGGCGACCGGTCCACGCGGCCCGGAAGGAGGCGCCGAGGCTGTACACCTCGGCGGCGTCGCTGAGCTCGATGTGCTCGCCGGGCCCGGTGTCCAGGAGGCGCCTGGCTATCTCGGGCGCGGTGGTCAGGTCCATGCCGCCCCGATAGGGCACCGACAGCGGGAGCAGGTCGGGATGCTGGGCGAGGTCGTGGTCGATGAACTCGATCTCGCCGCCCGGGGTGACCAGGATGTTCATCGGCTGGATGTCGCCGTGATGCCAGCCCGCCGCGTGCAGCCGGGCCAGCCCCGCGAACGCCCGGTGCGCCAGGACCGGCAGGTGATGCGCCCGGCCGGGGCCGCCGCGTCGGGCGGAGGCGCACCATCGCCACAGGGTCACCCCCGGCCGCCACTCCACCGCGGTCCACAGCCCGGCGCCCACGTGCCCATAGGTGCCCGAGACCGGGTACAGCCCCTGCTTGCGCAACAGCGTCAGCGCCCGCGCCTCGTGGCGCAGCGGGACGGCCTCCGCCGGGCTCTCTGCGGTCTTGATCCGCCACTGTCCCGCCCGCCACGCGTTGGTGTGGTGCGCGGTCAGCGGACGCGGACGGTCGGCGATGCCGAGGGCGTCCAGCGCGGCGGCGAGCAGCGGATCCATTCCCCGATCTTCGCAGGCGCCCGGGACACCGTGGACGGCCTGGGGGGATGACGGCGGGTCTTCGGGTCACGCGGTGGGCGCGCGCTCAGCCGCAGACGGCGCGGAGGGGGTCGCTCGGTCGGCTGCGGCCGTGCCGCAGGGTGTGTGCGATCCGGGCGGATATCGGCAGCCCGGTCGCGCTCTCGATCCAGCCGAACTCGCCGACGCAGTTGGTCTCCAGGTAGGTCCACCCGGCGGCGGTGACCACGAAGTCCAGGGCGGCGTAGGTGAGTCCGAGATCGCGCACGTGCTCGACGCAGGCCCGCGCCAGGTCCGGCGGCGGGGTGATCACCCGGTGCTCGCACGCGTCGGCGGGCACGGAGCGCCAGTCCAGTTCGCCGTCGGTGCTGATCGCCGCGGCGAAGACCCGGTCGTCGACGACCGTCACCCGCGCGTCGAACAGCCGGTCCTCGACCAGGGCCTGGAGGTAGTGCAGGGTGCCGGCGATCCCGGACAGGTCGTCGGAGAGCCGGATGCGCGTGGTGGGGATGAACGTGGTGTGCCGCTGGGTCAGCGCCTTGACCACGACCTTGTCCCGATGCGCGGCGATGAACGCGCGCGCGGCCCCGGGGTCACTGGTGAACAGCGTGTCGGGCACGGTGAAGCCGCGCCGCGCGGCGGCCCGTAGCTGGGTGGGTTTGTGACGCGATGCCTCGACCACGGTGGGATCGTCGATCCACACCTTCAGCGGCTGCGCGCGCAACAGGCCCAGCAGCGCGGTGGTGTTCTCGTCCGCCCGCCAGCGCTCCTCGGCGGGGGCAAGCGTGTCGGGGCGGGTGGGCTTGCGCCAGTAGACGGCGCAGTGCTCGTCCAGGGTCACCGTCGCGGTGCCGGAACTCAGCACGGTGCGCCAGCGCCCGCCGCTGAAGTGCCCGGTGACCAGCGGCCGTTCGCGCATTCGCCCCGGGTCCAGACGCAGGACGGCCGCCGGGCCGCCGAGGAGGTGAGCCGCCACCATGTCGGCGGTCAGATCCTCCTCGGTGGCCACGATCACGACGCCCGCGCCGTGATCAGTCATCCTTCTTGTAACCCCGGGGTTCCTGCGTGCCTGTGTACGTGCCGGAGTTCACCGCGTGGATCAGCAGCTTCCCACCCGCGGTGACGTTGACGCACAGATCCGGGTCGTAGTGGTGACGGGGCAGCACGGGCGCCCCACCCATGGGAACCGGGGCCCTGCGGCCGAGGATCAAGGGACCGGTCATGGCCTCTCCTGACTGTGAACGGTGCGACGACCCGAAACGGTGCGTCATGTTCATCAACGCTGAGACTGCCCCGATCAGTTGCACTCACAGCCAAAGAAGCCAACCGGGTTCCCGTTTCCACCCGACACCGCCCGGCCACGCGCCGGGCCGTTTGCCCTCGATGCCCGAATCGCAAACGGCTCGGAGCCCGACTCGGCGACCGGGAGCCGACCCCGAGCCGCCTCCCCCGGGCCCGGTCCAGCCGGGGCCGGGGGAAGGCGGGCCGGTCAGTCGCGCTCGGCGGGGTGGACCGTGCCGGCGTAGCGGCGGGTGAAGCCGTCGGGGGCGGTGATCGTGATGTCGTAGCGGCCGTGTTCGTCGGTGGGCCAGGAGACCGCGTCGTGGGCGCGCGAGCCGATCCAGTGGTCGCGCGCGGTGCCGCCGAAGTCGTTCGGGGTGATGGTGAAGCGGACTTCCGTGTCGCCGTCGTTGCCCAGCTGCAGGTCGAGCCGCGCCGAGTCCGGCCGGCGCCCGCGCAGCGTGGCCCGGACCGACGGTACGGGGATGTCGCGCTGCGGCTCGCGCACCACGGTGCCGGCGAAGCGTCGCACGAAGCCGTCCGCCCCGTGCACGCTGAAGTCGTAGGCTCCGTCCGTACCCGCCGCCTCCCACACGTACGTCGCGTTCTTGCCGGCCGCCACCGTGAACGGCGTCCCGGCGAACGGCAGCGCGATGTTCGGGAACACGGTGAAGTGGTAGCCCACCGTGCCCTCGTTGACCAGCGTGCACACCACCCGACCGGTGCTCCGGTCCACGGTCGCGTCCGCCCACGGCCGATACGGCAGCGGGCGATGCGGCCGGTAGCCGGGTTCCTGGACCGGCACCTGCTGTGCGCCGGGCTCGGGCAACCGCACACCGGGCAGCGCCTTGGCCGCGTCCGCCTTGGCGATCAGCTCGTTCGTGTCCGGCAGCGCCGGGATCGTGAAGTCGGGCCGGCCGAAGTCGAAGCACGAGGTCAGGTCGCCGCAGACGGTGCGCCGCCACGCGGATATGTTGGGCTCCGCGACGCCCGTCACCGTCTCCAGGAAGCGCAGCACCGACGTGTGGTCGGCCACCTGCGAGTTCACCCGCCCGCCCCGGCTCCACGGCGAGACCACCCACAGCGGCACCCGCGACCCGAGACCGATCGGCCGCCCGCCGACGAACTCCTCGGGCGTGCCCGGCTCCGGCATCGGCGGCACCACGTGGTCGAAGTAGCCGTCGTTCTCGTCGTACATCAGCAGGAACACGGTGTGCTTCCACACCTCGGGGTTGGCGAACATCGAGCGCAGCGCCGTATTCACCCAGTGCGCCCCGTAGTTCGGCCCGGCATCGGGGTGTTCGCTGAACAGGTACGGTGCGACCAGCCAGGAGACCGTCGGCAGGGTGCCGTCCTTGCAGTGCGCGTCGAACGCGCTCAGGTCCCACTTGGTCATCGCGTTCACATACCGCGGGTCGTCCTTGGCGAACGTGTGGAACTGCTTGAAGTACGACAGCCCGTTGTCGTCGTAGTCGCCGTAGCGCTCGTCCTTGCTCGGGTTGTGGTATACCCGCCAGCTCACCCCGGCGGCGGAGAGCCGCTCGGCGTAGGTCGTCCAGTCGGCGACCGGGTTGTCCGTCACGGGGGTGTTGTCGATCCACGGCCCCGTGGTGCCGTCCCGACCGGGTCCCGCCGTGCCCGACCACAGGTAGAGCCGGTTCGGGTCGGTGGGCCCGTTGAGCGAGGTGAAGTACGCGTCGCAGACGGTGAACGCGTCGGCGAGGGCGTACTGGTACGGGATGTCCTCCCGGGTGAAGTAGCCCATCGACCGCTCGCCCTTGGCCGCCACCCAGCGGTTCTGCGCGCCGTTGTTGACCGCGGTGTGCCCGGTGGTCCAGTCGTGCGGGAGGCCGCCGGCATTCTGCGCGTTGTACTTGGTGGAGTCCATCCGGTACGGCAGCAGATAGCCGCCGTCGGTGCGGCCCGGGTGCGGCTGGCGGAAGACGTCGCCGCCGCCCGGCAGGACCAGCCCCTGCCGGTCGGCGAAGCCCCGCACGCCCGCGAGGGCGCCGAAGTAGTGGTCGAAGCTGCGGTTCTCCTGCATCAGGATCACCACGTGGCGCACGTCCTTGATGCTGCCCGGCGCGGGCCGGCGGGCGGCGTCCACGGCCGGATCCGGATCCGCCTGCGCGGGCGTCGCGGTGAGACCCACCGCGCCGGCCGCGCCGACGGCCGCGGAGGCCCCCACGAAGGAGCGGCGGCTGAACTCGGTCATGGCGAAGCGACCTTTCGGGAAAGGGGAATTGACGGGCAGTCAGGCGCGGACGCCGAAGGTGGCCACGGCGGCGGCATGGTCGCTGGGCCAGCCGTTCGCGGCCGTGTCCGGGATCGGCTTGGGCCAACCGGTGACCAGGATGTGCGCCTCGTCGGCGGACAGCGGTCCGGCCGTGTACAGCGCGTCGATCCGGTCCTGGGGCTGGGCCGGGTCCACCGGCGACCAGGTGTTGCCGGGCTCGCGGACCGGGTCGCGGTGCGCCGCTCGGAAGACGTCGACGAGGCGGGCCTGGTCGAGCAGTTGGGTGACCGGCCAGCGCACCGGGCCCGTCGTGCCGTGGCTGCCGGCGGTCCGTACGGTCCAGTCCAGGTGCGAGGGCGAGGACAGCGCGGCGGCGAGCAGCACCGGGGTGTCCCGGGACGCGCCCAGGTCCGGGGCCATCGCGGTGACCAGGTTCTGCGCCTGCCGGTAGCGCAGGCTCGCCCACTCGGCCGCCTCCGCCTGCGCGGGGGTGCGCCCCCGCCGGATCCCGAGCGGCCCGTAGTCGCCCTCGTCCAGCCGCGCGTTCCACACCCGCACGGCGCGCACGCCCGGCGCCCGCACCGTGGCGGCGATCGCGGGCAGATCACGATCCTCGGGCCGCGTGTCGGCGAGCGGATACCGGCTGATCAGCGCGAGCCCTCCCGGGTCCTCGTACACCGCCCACCCCAGCGCATCGGCCAGCGAAGTGCCCAGCGTGCCGCCGGTGTCCTGGAGCGCGAGCACGTCCAGGCCCTGGGTGAGCACGAGTCGGAGCAGCTTGGTGAGCGCGCCGTCCACGTGCCGGCCCCCGTCCCAGGCGTCGAGGGTGGCCACCTTCAACACGATGCCGCGCGGGTTGCGCCGCACCGGCACCTGGACGGCGAGCTGCGACGTGGCGCCGGTCACGCCGTCGCGGCCCTCGACGGTCAGTACGCCGGGGTGGTGCGTGCCGGCGCGCGGGGCCTTCGCGATGACGGTGCCGTCGGCGCCGACGCTCAGCCAGTCGTCGCCGCCGCGGGCCCGGAACGTGACGCCCCTGCCGTTCTGTTTCCCGTCGGCCGCGGTCCACAGGCCGGCCAACCGCACCACGGTCGCCTCCCCCGCCGCGACCGCCGAGGTGGTGAGGGTGTCGACGGCGAACCGGGGCCGCGGTGGCACCGGTCGGGCCGCGAAGCCGAACGGCGCGCTCCGCGCGAGGATCGTGTAGCCGTCCTTGGCCAACAGGTAGGCGGTGTACGGCCCGTCGGTGAGCCCCTGGGTCTCCAGGGTCACCTCCCCCTCGGCGGCGGTGACGTACTTCCAGACCAGCGAACCCCCATTGCCCGGCACGCGGGCGCCGTCGTACACCCCGACCCAGTTCTTCGGGTGCGGCGCGTCGGTGGCGAAGCGGAAGGTCAGTTGATCACCCTCCTTCGGCGCGGTGGGGCGCACAAGGATGAGCGAGCTCCCAGACATGTCGTCGATTCCTTTCCGGTACGGGGAGGTGGCAGTGGTACGAGGGGCATCCGGGTGGTGCGGCACACCGACTCGGGGAGACTCAGCCGAGAACGTTCCGGCAGGCGGCGCCGCGTAGGACCACCACTCGGCAATCGCACGCCATGCCCGACCCGCGCCCGAGCGCGGCGGCGCGACCGGCCGGGACCGGTATGTCGCGGCCACGGGTGGTGGGCACGGAAGTACTCCAGGCAGAAGTCGAGTTGGCCAAACGGTTCGGCTCAGTAGGCCGGCGACCGATGTCCGGCACATGAACGCCCGCGCACACCCGAACGAGCTTCACGGGAAGACCCGGCGCACCCGAGGACCACCCGAACCCACGAGCGAGGGCAGGCGACCGGTCACGTCCCGACACCGAAGGCCACTCGGCGTGAATCCGCGGCCCGGGAAAACGACACCGGCCCGACACCCGGCGATGGAATCCGTCCTGAGATGCCGCGAATGTTCGTGCCGGCGCCAGGTGGAGAGTTAAATAGATGGGGTCACCCATGCGCGTCGGAGACCCGAGGAGGCGCGCGTATACCGACGCGCATCCGCACGCACCCGCTCCGTGAGCGGGAGCCCCGGAGGCGGCCGGTCCCGGGGTTTCCCCGACCCCCGGGCGCACCGCTCCCGCCCCGAAGCCGCGTGCACCGACCCGGGCCGAACGACGGTCCGAGGCATGGCGCCCCGTGCCCGCCGGCGGCCCCGAGCACCGCAGACCGATAGGAAAAGAAGGTCCGATGCACATGCCGATGCGATGGGAAGCATTCCTCGCGGCAGTCCGGGAACGGGGCGAATACTCCTCGCCCGAAGAGGCCGAACGTGCCATCCGGGTCGTACTCGCGCTCCTGGGCGCCCACCTGGTCGGCGCCGAACGCGCCGAACTGGCCCCGCGGTTGCCGGAGACCTGCGCGCTGGTACTGCTCAACCCGCTCCCCGCACACGAACCGCTCAGCGCGGAGCGCTTCGTCCGCGCGACCGGCGCCTGGATCGACGGCGCCACCGACGAGACCGCGCTGTGGGACGTCGGGGCGGTGCTGAGCGTGGTGGCCGACGCCGCCGGCGAAGACCTGATGAACCGCCTGCTCCTGCAACTGCCACCCGGCTACGACCTGCTCTTCGGCCGTCCTCGACCGGGCCGACCGCTCGAATGACCCAGCACGGACAAGACAAACGGACCACAGTCCGCTAAATTAAGCGGACCACGGTCCGAATACCGTTTCGGGCCTGCGCACTCTCGGGAGTCGTCATGCCACGAACGCGTACATGGGCACGGACCCGGTCAGGGAGACGTCGTCGGCGGAGCCGGGCCCTCCTGGCCGTCCTGGCCCTCGCCCCGACCCTCGGCGTGGGCAGCGTCGCCTCGGCCTCGCCTTCGGCCTCGGCCGACACCGCGCCCACCGCCGCCGCGTACGACAAGGTCGTCTACCACCACCACCGCCCCGGCGTCGGCACACCGTGCGAGGGCCTGGCCGGCTGCACGTACGTGCAACTCACCGGCGACCCGAAGACCGGCCCGTCCGAGGCGATGTTCACGCTCGAGGCGGGCACTCGCTTCGCCCCCCACTGGCACACCAGCCCGGAACACGTCGTCGGCGTGTCGGGCACCGTGCTCTGGAACGTCGAGGGCCACAAGCGCTACCGCGTCGGCGCCGGCGACTTCCTGTCCTACCCGAGCAAGGCCGTGCACTGGGGCCAATGCGCACCGGGCGCCGACTGCGTCTATTACGTCTACGACGAACTCCCGTACGACTTCCACCCGGCCGACTGACCCGCCACCGCCGACCGCGCCGAACGCCCTTCAGACGCGGGCCAGTTCGGCGTTCGCGTGCTCTGTGATCAGGGCCAGGACGCGGCCTGCGACGGCCAGATCCTCGGGGGCGATGTCGGCGTAGACGCGGGCGGAGATCCCGGCGGTCTCGGCCGTGGTGGTGTCGTACAACGTGCGCCCGGCGCCGGTGAGCCGGAGCCGGGCCGCGTCCGCCGGGTCCGCCTCGACCAGCTTCGCGGCCACCAGCTCCTCGACGACGCCGCGCACCACGGACTCGGGCTCCTTCAGCGAACCGGTCACCTCGCCGACGAGTTCGTCGCGACCGACGGCCCCGTCCGCGACGGCGACGACCCGCAGCGTGACGCTCTGGTGGAAGGTGACCCCGTGGCGGGCCAACACCCGCTCCAGCAGGGCCCGCCCGGCGTAGTGCGCCAGCGCGAGGGCGCGTGGGGTGACCGGGGATGCGGTGGTGGTCATGGTTGCTCCGTAAGTTGTCAGGCGGTCCGGGAGGGCCGGGTGTGGCGCTCGTGATCGCCGAGCCGATGACAATTACAGTACATGGCTATCATGTCCATGGCTATTATCTTTCGACGGCCGACCTCCTCAGAAGGGCCACGACCGGCCCGAAAAATCCGGTGCGCCGCCTCCGCCCGATCGCCAGACTCGCCCTCATGAGCACCGACATCACGCGCATCAACCCCGACGACCTGCACCCGACGCCCGGCTATCACCACATCGCGGTGGTGGAGGCCGGGCGAACGGCTTTCCTGTCCGGCCAGTGCCCGCTCGACCGATCCGGCGCGCTGGTGGGCCCGGACGATCTAGACGCGCAGATCGACCAGGTGGCCGCGAACGCGCTCGCCGCCCTCGGAGCGGTGAACGCCCGGCCGGAGCACGTCGTTCGCTCCGTCATCTACGTGGTCAGCGCCGACCGCGCGGTCCTCGGCGCCGCCTGGGCCCGCCTCACCCGCTCCGACCTCGGACCCGCGTTCACCACGGCGAGTACGCTCCTCGGCGTCGCGCAACTCGGCTTCCCGGGGCAGTTGGTCGAGGTCGAGCTCACGGCGGCGCTGCCCGCCTGAGCACGCTTCGCGGCGGCGGGCTGTCCGGCCAACTCCCGGACACAACCGGCAACTTGGGCGCCGCGCAGACCCCCGCGCCATCCCGCGCGGGGGTCCATCCCGACGCGATGCCGGACCTGCCGACCACGCTCCGGCTCAACCGGCTCTTCCTGCGGCGAAGGCGATCCTGATCGCGCCCGAACGTCCGGGGCTGCGGCGGCGTCGGCATCAGGCGCCGAGCACCGCCACCACGCCCCACGGCGCCGCCGTCACCCCACCGCCGGCGGCCACGGCGCCTGCTTGGGCCACGGCGCGGCCTCCTCCAACTGCGCGGCCATCCGGAGCAGTTGCGCCTCGGCGCCGAGCCGGCCGGTGAGCTGGATCGCCACCGGCAACCCGGCCTCGTCGAAGCCCGCCGGCACACTCGCCGACGGCAGTCCGGTCACGTTGAACACCGAGGTGAACCAGGTCATCTTGGCGGCGTGCGCGTACATGCTCGCCGGGTCGCTCGTGTCCAGCACGCCGAGTTCGGGTACCGGCACGCCCAACGTCGGGCTCAGCCACACGTCGTACGCCTCGAAGAACGGCGCCACCTCCCGTCCGATCCGCACCACGGTCTGCAACGCCCGCACCAGATCCGGCCCCCGCATCGCCGCCGTGCGCTCGTGGATCACCCGGGTGAACGGCTCGATGTCGTCCTCCCGCAACTCCCGGCCCAGTTCGGCCAACCGGTCCTCGATCTGAGCGTGCGTCGCCGCCGACATCACCTGCCCGAGCGCCTGCCCCGTGGCCGGTCCGTCCCACACCGGCGCGGCCTCCTCGACCCGATGGCCCAGTTCGGCGAGCAGCGCGGCCGTACGCTCCACCGCGCGCACCGCCGCCGGGTACGCGGCGACCCCGTCCACGTTGGCCGTCGCGAAGCCCACCCGCAGCCGGGTGGGCGCGGTGTCGAGTGCGGCCAGGAACGATCCGGCCGCCGGCGCCGGCAGGGCCGCGTACGGGTCGCCGGGCAGCGGTCCGGCGACCACGTCGAGCAGCGCGGCCGAGTCGCGGACGGTCCGGGTGACCGCGTGCGCGATCGACAGCGGGTAGGCCAGGGCGGACAGCCCCTGGTCGTCGGGCACCCGGCCCCGCGACGGCTTGAGCCCGAACAGCCCGCAGCAGGCGGCCGGGATCCGGATCGAGCCGCCGCCGTCGTTGGCGTGCGCGGCCGGCAGGATGCCCCCGGCCACGGCGGCGGCCGAACCGCCGGAGGAGCCCCCGGTGGAGTGCGTGGTCCGCCAGGGGTTGTGCGAGGGGCCGTGCAGGAGCGGCTCGGTACTGGCGTTCTTGCCGAACTCGGGGCTGTTCGTCTTGCCGACCACGACGAGCCCTGCCCGCCGGTACCGCGTGGTCAGCGCACCGTCCCGCGCCGCGACCGCGTCGGCGAACAGCCGCGAGCCCTGACTGCTCACCATGCCGGCCACGTCGCAGCCGAGATCCTTCACCGCGAACGGCACCCCTCGCAGCGGACCGTCGGACAATTCCCCCGCCGCCTCCGCCCGGGCCGCCGCGACACGTGTCGATACGAATGCCCGCAGCGTCGGATCACGCTCCTCGATCCGCCGCAGCACCGCATCGAGCAACTCCGCCGGCGACACCTCCCGCCGCCGAACAAGATCGGCCAGCCCCACGGCGTCGTGGTCGTCCAACAACTCACCGGTGTCCATCGCGCGCACCCTCGCTTCGCTTGACTCAATCCATCAACTGCATGATGCAATCAAGCAATCCGGAATACAACAGCCACCGCAACGAACCAGCGCGCAGCGCGCAGCGCGGGCGCGGGGTCCGGGGCGCGGTGGACGCAAGGGCGCAGCGGGCGCGACAGGCGCAGCGGGCGCGGGCGGCTCGGCGGACACGGCGGGCCCGGCAGGCGCGGCCGGCGCGGCGGGCCCGGC
>NZ_JBHZAE010000007.1:0-383220 GCF_042754105.1 Embleya sp. NPDC059237
GGGTGGGGCTTGCGTCGGGGCGGGTGCCCGGGTCGGGGGAAAAGCGGCCCGCGGCGGGTGGCCGGGAGGGGGGTCGGGTTGGGTTCCGCCGGGCGGGCGTTCCCGAGTGGGTCGGGTTCCTCTTCGGCGTGTGTTGGGCTTGGGGTTGCGGGTGGCCGGTGCGGAGTCGGCCGAAGTGGGTGGTGGGCCGCCGCCGGCGCCGGGGATCCGAGACCGCCGGTCTTCGGCGAGGCGCGCGTGTTGCTCGGCGAAAACCGGCCGGCAGCAGGGAGCTGGAGGGGGCTCGGGTCGAGTCCTCCAGGCGGCCTTCCCGAGTGGGTCGGGCAAGGCATTTCGAGGCGCGGCAGACGTGTGTGGGTGGCGGGGGTTCACGAAACCGGACGGCGTGGGGTGTCGTGGCCTCGGTGGGAGAGAAAACCGCAGGTCAGCGGAGAAAGGGGAGCACTTGAGGTCTCTCGGGATCCGGTTTCGACTCTCGCTGGACACTTTCGGTCTCCTCAGTCGCTGCGAGTGGGCGGTTTTGGTCTCTGCAGCGGCGTTGACGGGGCCGGAGCGCACGAAACCGCCACTCGGCACCCGACTTTCCGCCCCGACAACGCAAAACCCCAGGTCACCGAGGCTCGAAGCCCACAACCACCCGCCCGGGAACCGGTTCTGAACCCCAGCCCCGCTCCCACGCCCCCCGACATCCCTGACCCACTCGGCAAGCTCCCCCGCAACCCAAGCACAAGCCCCGCCGAAACAAACCCGACCCACCCGCGAACGCACGACCGGCGGAACCCAACCCGACCCCCCTCCCGGCCACCCGCCGCCGGTCGCTTTTCCCCCGACCCGGGCACCCGCCCCGACGCAAGCCCACACCCCGAAGCCCACACCGGCGCCGGCCCACCCCCGCGACCCGAACCCGCCCCGCACCGGCCACCCGCAACCCCAAGCCCAACACACGCCGAAGAGGACCCGACCCACTCCGGAACGCACGACCGGCGGAACCCAACCCGACCCCCTCCTCTGCCACCCGCCGCGGGCCGCCTTTCCCCCGACCCGGGCACCCGCCCCGACACAAGCCCCACCCCGAAGCCCACACCCCGCCACCGGCCCACCCCCACGACCCGGATCAGGCCCGCACCAAGCAGGCCCGCAAGCAACAGCGCAACGGGCGCCGGAAGCGCTCGGCCCACTCGGGGAGGCGCCGAGGAACCCGAACGGGAGAACGGACACCTTGTTCCCGGTGGGTAGCGGTGATGGGTTCGCCCCGGCTTCGGGCTTCTACAACCGGCCCGCCAGCTTCAGCGCCAGGTACATGTCCGTGACCGCCGACGCCAGTTCGCCCGGCGGGGCGTCCACCACCGTGACGTTTCGGCGGCGGAGTTCGGCGGCTGTGGTGCGGCGTTCGGCCAACTCTTTTTCCGCGGCGGCGGCTTCGTAGACGGCGGTCGCGTCGCCTCGGTGGGCGGCCATGCGGGTGATCGCCGGGTCGGCGACCGCGGCCACGATCACCTCGTGTCGGGCGGCCAGTTGCGGGAGTACCGGCAGGATGCCTTCCTGGACCGCCTCGCGTTCCAGGCCGGTCATCAGCACGATCAGTGAGCGGCGCGGCGAGCGGCGGAGGATTTCCGCGACCAGGCCGCGGGCGTCGGGTTCGACCAACTCCGGTTCCAGCGTGGCCATTGCCTGGACGAAGGCGGGGAGTATCCCGTTTCGGGGCGCGCGGCGGACCTCGGCGCGGACCCGGCGGTCGTAGGCGAGCAGGTCGACCCGGTCGCCCGCGTGGTTGGCCACCGCCGTCAGCAGCAGGCTCGCGTCCATCGCGGCGTCCAGGCGCGGGATGTCGCCGATCCGGCCCGCGGAGGTGCGGCCGGTGTCCAGGACGACCAGGATGTGCCGGTCGCGTTCCGGGCGCCATGTGCGCACCACGACGCCCTGGTTGCGGGCGGAGGCGCGCCAGTCGATCGACTTCGCGTCGTCGCCGGGCACGTACTCGCGGAGCGTGTCGAATTCGGTGCCGGCGCCCCGGGTGAGCAGGGCCGAGCGGCCGTCGAGTTCGCGCAGGCGTTCCAGCTTGGAGGGGAGCAGGCGGCGGCTGGGGAAACCGGGCAGGACGCGCAGGCGCCACGGCACCAGGTGCGAGCCCTGCCGGGCGGCCAGGCCGAGTGGGCCGACGGAGCGCACGGTGACCCGGTGGGCGTGCCGGTCGCCGCGGCGGGTCGGGGTCATCGTGGTGGTGACCCGGCGGCGTTCGCCGGCGGGTACGGCCAGGTCGTGGCGCTGTGTGGTGGTGCCGGTGCTCGGCGGCCAGGCGTCGCGCAGTCGGCCGCGCAGCGCCCGGGTGCCGGGGTTGGTCACGGTCAGCGTCACCTCGGCGGGTTCGCCGAGGCGGACCGCGGTGTCGCCGGCGCGGGTGAAGGTCAGGTCGCGGACGCCGGCGGCGAGCAGCAGGTCGGTGAGTACGCCGAGCAGGAGCAGGCCCTCGACCACGGCCAGGCCGAGCAGCGAGGGCAGCAGCAGGCCGACCACCAATACGCCGATTGCCGCGGCCAGTACGGCGCGTCCGGTCAGGGCCATCGGCGGTTAACGCGGGACCGGGGTGTGGGCCAGTACGGAGTCGATCACCATGTCGGGGGTCACGCCCTCCATCTCGGCCTCGGCGCGCAGTCGGACCCGGTGGCGCAGCGCCGGGCGGGCCAGCGCCTTGACGTCGTCGGGGGTGACGTAGTCCCGGCCGGCGAGCCAGGCCCACGCGCGGGCGGCGGCCAGCAGTGCGGTGGCGCCGCGCGGGGAGACGCCCATGGCCAGCGACGGGGAGG
Source organism: Embleya sp. NPDC059237 (assembly GCF_042754105.1). Lineage (NCBI taxonomy): Bacteria > Bacillati > Actinomycetota > Actinomycetes > Kitasatosporales > Streptomycetaceae > Embleya > Embleya sp. NPDC059237. The sequence goes on from NZ_JBHZAE010000007.1 coordinate 2,805, forward strand.
TGCGGGTGGCCCGGCAGACGTCGACGACGTAGGCCAGCACCTCCGGCTCGACGCGCAGTTCGGCGACCGCTCGGCGGCCCGCGGCCAGATCGTCGGCGCCCGCCACGGGACGGACACCCGCGGCGGCGAGGTCGCGCGGGTCGAAACCCCCCGCGTGTCGGCGCAACACGGTGATCTCGTCGTCGCGTTCGGGCAGTGGCAGGGTGAGCTTGAGCAGGAACCGGTCCAACTGGGCCTCGGGCAGCGGGTAGGTGCCCTCGTACTCGATCGGGTTCTGCGTCGCGGCGACCAGGAACGGGTCGGGCAGCGGGCGGGTGGTGCCGTCGACCGAGACCTGCCGCTCCTCCATCGCCTCGAGCAGTGCGGCCTGGGTCTTGGGCGGGGTGCGGTTGATCTCGTCGGCGAGCAGCAGATTGGTGAACACCGGGCCCTCGCGGAACGAGAACGCGGCGGTGCGCGCGTCGTAGACCATCGAGCCGGTGACGTCGCCCGGCATCAGGTCCGGGGTGAACTGCACGCGGGTGGTGGTCAGTTCGAGGCTGCGGGCGAGGGCGCGCACCATCAGCGTCTTGGCCGTGCCGGGTACGCCCTCCAGGAGCACGTGGCCCCGGCACAACAGGGCGATCACCAGGCCGGTGACGGCGGCGTCCTGGCCGACCACGGCCTTGCCGATCTCGCCGCGCAGGGCTTCGAGGGCGTCGCGCGCCCCGCGGGTCTGCTCGGGTGCGCTCACGTCGTGCGTACCTGCCTTATCAGCGCGTCGAGGTCGGCGGACAGGGTGACGAGGGCCTCGTCGCTCTCCGGGATCGCACCGTACAACAGGGCGTGCACGTGTGCGGACGTGTGGTCGGTGCGGGCGGTGATCGCCGCGATCAGCGCGGCCTCGCCGGTGTCGGCGCCGAGCAGGCGCGCGAGGCGTTCGCGGGCGGCGGCGCGGAGCAGTTCGGCGGCCGTGTCCCGGGCCCGGCCGCGGCGGTACAGCCGGGCGCGGCCCTCGACGGTCTCGGCGGCGCGGACCACGACCGGCAGCGGTTCGGCCACGACCGGGCCCAGCCGGCGGGCCCGCCACAGCGCGAGCAGGACGGCGGCGACGGCCAGTTGGGCCGCCCCCCAGCGCCAGCCGGCGGGGAGCAGGTCCCACAACGAGTCGTCGGCGGGCGGGAGTTCGCCGCTGCCGGGCAGGTACCAGACCAGGCGCGGGTGGGCACCGAGCAGGTTCAGGGCCAGCGCGGCGTTGCCGTGCGCGTCCAGGCGGTCGTTGGTGAGCATGCCGCCGGAGCCGAGCACGACCGTGTCCCGGCCGGGGCCGGCCGGAGCGAGCACCAGGGTGGGCAGCCCCGCGTACGGGTAGCAGCCGGTGGCGGCGGGGAACGGGCCGATGTCGAAGCGCCCGCCGCCGACGTCGGCGCTGCCCGCGCGTTGTGCCGCCGGGAGCCGGCAGTCCGGATCCAGCTTGCGGCCGGAGGTGTCGCGGGCGGTGCGTACGCCGGGGGCCAGCGCGTCGAGGGCGGCCTCGTCGGGGCGGATCAGCACGGTGCGGGCCGGCGCGGCGGCGGCGAGGCGGGCCAGGTGCGCGTCGGTGAGCAGGTCGGGGTAGGCCACCACGAGCGTGGTGTCGGGGCGGATCGCCCGCTCCGCCTCGTCGGCCGAGCGGACCAGTTCCACCTCGACGCCTCGGGCGCGCAGCAGTTGGGCCACCGCCTTGCTGCCGGCCTTGCCGGTCGAGCGCGGGTCCAGGCGGCCCTCGTGGCGGTCGCCCTGGATCAGCACGAGGGCGGAGACGACGATGACCACGAGGGCGACCAGCGCGAGCGGGACGCGCAGGCGGCGCCAGGTCTGCTCGGCGGTGCGGCCGAGGGGGGCGGGCGGGGGCAGGGCGGGGCCGGATCCGGCGGTGCCCGAGGTATCTGAGTTGTCCGGCGCGGGGGAGTCCGGCTCCGCGGGGCTCGACGCGCCGGGGGCCGCCGGGTCGGCGCTCATCCGGGGATCCGTTCGGCGGCGCGTGGGCGGGCGGCGGCGCAGCGGGTGTCGAGGTCGCGCAACCGGTCGTCCAGGGCCCGGTCGGCGGTCCGGCCGCCGTAGTGCACGTCGTCGAAGATCGTGGCCGCGGCGCGCAGGTCCGCGGCGACCTCGGGCAGCACCCGACCGCCCTCGACGGCGGCCTCGTCGGCGGTGCGGCCCGGGCGTACGTCCAGCACGGCGCGTTCCTCCAGGTCCCGCACGATCGCGCGGAATCGTTCCCGGACCGCCTCGTCCCAGCGGCCGGCCGCGGCGTGCGCGTCGGCCGCGGCGCGGTGTCGGGCGGCCGGCATCGGGCCGTGCTCGCCGTACAGCGGCGACTCGGCGCGCCGGGCCGCGCGCAGCGGCCCGAGCCGCAGCCGCAGCAGGACGAGCGCGACGGCCGGCACGAGCACGATTACCGCGAGGCCGGTGAACCCGCCGGGGGTGTTGTCGCCCGCCCGGGAGAGCAGGTCGCCGAGGCGGTCGAAGAGCCAGTCCAGGATCCGGCGGAGCGGGTGGGGGTCGTCGCGGTGGTACTCGACCCGGGACAGCTCGTCCCGGGCGGCATCCCGCGCGTCGTCGCGCGGGATGTCCACCGGTTCCCAGTCCCGGGGCAGGAGCGGGAGCGCGAGCGCGAGTCGGGTCACGCGGGCGTGGGTCCCGCGGCCGACCCGGTGCCGGTCTCCTCGTCCAGGACGCCGGCCGCGCGGGCGAGTTCGAGGTCGAGTGCCTCGCGGCGGATGCGCTGGTCGATGTAGAGCAGCGCGGTCGCGCCGGCGGCGAACGGGTACAGCAGCGCGGAGGAGATCACCGCGCCGATGCCGGTGATCAGCAGGTCGACGAACGTGGGGTCGGGGATGTCGGACGTCTTGGAGGCGGTGATCGCCGTGAAGCCGTCGGAGAGGAGCAGGAACGGCATCTGGATGATGCCGCCGACGATCGCCATGATCAGCGAGATCAGCAGCAGGATGCCGCACACGCGCCACCACGAGCCGGTGACGAGCTTGCGCGAGCGCTCCAGAGCCTTGCGGACCGTCTGCTTCTCCAGCATCAGGACGGGCCCGGCGAGGGTGAGGCAGACGTACAGGTAGATCGCCGCGACGATGCCGCCGATCAGGCCGGGGAGCAGCAGCAGCGCGCCGAGCCCGTCGGCGCCGACGGCCAGCAGGGCCAGACCCGGCAGAATCGCCACGAGCAGCGTGCCGACCGGGACCAGCCAGGTCGCGAAGGTGACCCCGAGCAGGCGCGGCAGCAGTGGGCGGACCGCCTTCCAGGCCTGCGCCGCCGTCATGGACTTGGCGATCACCGCGCGGCTGACCACGACGGTGAGCATCCCGGTGGCGGCGATCTGGCCGAGGGTGGAGACCACGATCGGCACGATCAGGATGGCGAAGGTGTCGCGCAGGTAGCGCCACAACTCCTCCCCGGTGGGGTCGTCGGAGAGGTCGCCGGGGGAGAACTCGCGGTTGAGCAGCCAGGTGGCCGGTACTTCGAGGCACTGGGTGAGCAGGGCGATCACGACGGCGATGCCGATCATGACCTTCCAGTGGGTGCGCATCGCGGCGAACGCGCCGTCCAGGATCTCGCCGACGCTCAGCGGGCGCAGCGGGATCACGCCGGGCTTGGCGGCCTGGACGTAGGGGCCGTTCCAGCCGGGGGGCGCGCCCCAGAGGGGCTGGGTGCCGCCCCAGCGCGGGTCGGATGCGGCGCCGGGGTGATCGGCGCCCTGGTGCGGGGGTCCCCAGCCGGCGGCCGGGCCCTGGTGCGGCGGCCCCCAACCGGCGGCGGGGGGCTGGACCGGCGCCCAGCCCGGTGCGGGGGCCTGCGGTGCGGGCCGGTCGGACTCCGGGCCGGCGGGCTTGTCGAGCGAGGTCCGCCGGTCCGAGGCGGCCGGCCCGTCCGAGGCGGCGCGATCGTCCGCGGCCTCCGAGCGGTCCGAGGTGGCGGGACCGTTCGCCTCGACCGGCCCATCCGAGGACGCGGCCTCGCCCGAGGGGGTCGGCTCGGGGGCGGTCGGTCCATCCGCGGCCGGGGTCGGCTCGGCCGCCGCCGGCGGCGTTGCGGGCTCGGGCGCGGATCGGTCGGGTGACGTGGCGTCGTCCGCCGGGCGTGCTGCGTCCGGCCCCGGGGCGTCCGGGGTGGGCCGGCCGGGCGAGTCCGTCATGTCGATTGCGCTCCTCGTCCTGATGGGTGGTGACTCATCGTGGCATGCCCGTGTGGCCCCTTGGTGAACGGGCGGCCGGCGGATCCGAACGACGGGCCGGGCGGGCCGGCCGGGTGGACAACGACGGGCGCCCGGTCGCACGTTCCGGATGCCGCCCGGCGCGGGCCGCGAGGGTCGTGTCGGTGGCCCGAAACGTCCGTTGCGTGCCCGGTCGGGACGGCGTACCTTCCGGCATTCGGGGTGACTCCGCACTCCCTGGGCGTGCCAATCGTCAGAGAAAAGTACGTTTTGTCACCCGAGGACGCGGCCGGAATCGGTCGGATGAGTGCAGGTCACAATCCGGTAATGCGACGATGAGGCACATGAAGGGACGCGTCCTCATCGTTGACGACGACACCGCACTGTCCGAGATGCTCGGCATCGTGCTGCGTGGCGAAGGGTTCGAGCCGTCGTTCGTGGCGGACGGCGACAAGGCACTCCAGGCATTCCGGGACGTCAAACCGGACCTGGTGCTGCTCGACCTGATGCTGCCCGGCCGCGACGGCATCGACGTCTGCCGCCAGATCCGTGCCGAGTCCGGCGTGCCGATCGTGATGCTCACCGCCAAGAGCGACACGGTCGACGTCGTGGTCGGCCTGGAGTCCGGAGCAGACGACTATGTGATCAAACCGTTCAAGCCCAAGGAGCTTGTCGCTCGTGTGCGGGCCCGCCTGCGCAGAGCCGAGGAACCCACCCCGGAGCAACTGGTGATCGGCGATCTGGTGATCGACGTGGCCGGCCATGCCGTGAAGCGGGACGGGCAGAACATCGCACTGACCCCGCTGGAGTTCGACCTCCTTGTCGCACTCGCCCGCAAGCCCTGGCAGGTGTTCACCCGCGAGGTACTGCTCGAACAGGTCTGGGGATACCGACACGCGGCCGACACCCGCCTGGTGAACGTCCACGTCCAGCGGCTGCGCTCGAAGATCGAGCGTGACCCCGAGCGTCCGGAGACGGTGGTCACGGTGCGCGGGGTCGGCTACAAGGCGGGACCGGCCTGACCTTGAGATCGTCCCGGTGAGCACCGCACAGCGGTCGCCCTCCCCGTCGGCCTGGTCCCTCGCCCTGCGTCGTGTGCGCGGCGGCGTGGGCCGGGTCATGGCGCTGTGGAACAGATCGATCCAGTTCCGCGTCGTGGCCACCACCCTCGTGCTGTCCGTCGCCGTCACGGTGCTGCTCGGCGTGGTGGTGGTCGGCCAGGTCCGCAACGGCCTGCTCGACGCGAAGGTGGCCTCCGCCCGGTCCCAGGCCCAGGGCGGCTTCGCCGATGCCCGCGCGCAGGCCGACGAGATCGCCACCAGCCCGGGCCGGCACGTCCAGGTGCCCACCGGCATGCCCACCGGCATGCCCGCCGGCACGCCGGCCGGCGGCAACCGGGTCAACACCGGCGACTGGCTCAATGCGCTGGTCAAGCAGCTCTCCAGCGGCGGCCAGGGGGTGTACGACGTGGCCGCGACGAGTCAGGACACGGTGGACAGCCCACCCGGGTCCGGCCGCAGCCCCCGCGCGTCCGGCGACGTGGTCCCCGACGAAAGCGTGCCGGCCGAACTGCGCCGCGAGGTCGGCCTCAAACACGGGGTGGCGCTGCTCCAGTACACCCAGATCGTGCGCGAGAGCCAGCACGGCGAGGGTCCGGCGGAGACCACCCGCGAGGCCGGCCTGGTGGTCGGCGCCCAGTTGGAGGACCCCGACGGGGGGTCGTACCAGCTGTACTACTTCTTCTCCTTCGGTCCCGAGGAGAAGACCCTGGGCCTGGTGCGCAGCACGCTGGCCACCGCCGGGGTCTTCCTCGTGCTGCTCCTGGTGGCGATCGCGGCGCTGGTGACCCGATGGGTGGTCACCCCGGTGCGGATGGCGGCCCGGATCGCCGAGCGGTTGGCGGCGGGCCGGCTGGAGGAGCGGATGCGGGTGGTCGGCGCGGACGACCTGGCCCGGCTGGGCTCGTCGTTCAACAAGATGGCGTCCAACCTGCAGAACCAGATCAGACAGCTGGAGGAGTTGTCCCGGGTGCAGCGCCGGTTCGTCTCCGACGTCTCGCACGAACTGCGCACTCCGCTGACCACCGTGCGGATGGCCGCCGACGTGCTGCACGAGGCGCGCGAGGACTTCGACCCGGCCACCCGGCGCTCGGCCGAACTGTTGCAGAACCAGCTGGACCGGTTCGAGGCGCTGCTGTCGGACCTGTTGGAGATCAGCCGGTTCGACGCGGGCGCGGCGGTGCTCGACGCCGAGCCGGTGGACCTGCGCGACCTGGTGCGCCGGGTGGTGGAGGGCGCCGAGCCGCTGGCCGAGCGGCGCGGCAGTCGGCTCGTGGTGCGCGTGCCGGACAAGCCGTGCGTGGCCGAGGTCGATCCCCGGCGGATCGACCGGGTGCTGCGCAATCTGGTGGTCAACGCGATCGAGCACGGCGAGGGGCACGACGTGGTGGTCACCGTCGCCGCCGGCGAGGACTCGGTCGCGGTGGCCGTGCGCGACTACGGCGTGGGCCTCAAGCCCGGCGAGTCCTCGCTGGTGTTCGCCCGGTTCTGGCGGGCCGACCCGGCCAGGGCGCGGACCACCGGCGGCACCGGCCTGGGCCTGTCCATTGCGCTCGAGGACGCGCATCTGCACGGCGGCTGGCTCCAGGCCTGGGGCGAGCCGGGCGGCGGCTCGCAGTTCCGGCTGAGCCTGCCCAAGACCGCGGGCGGCGAGCTGGTGCGCTCCCCGCTGCCGTTGGAGCCCGAGGACTCGCGGGCCAATCGGGGCCTGGGTCCGGCGGGCTCGCCGTATCGGCGCGGCGTACGTACGGCCGGTTCCGCGGGAGGCAGTCGATGAGGCGGATCACCCCGTTCCTGGCCCTGGTGTGCGTGCTGTGCGCGCTCAGTGCGTGTGCGTCGATGCCGCACAGCGGCAGTGTGCGCGAGGCGGCCAAGGGCGGCACCAAGGACCAGGGCCCGGAGCAGCAGGTGCGGGTGTTCGCCGTGCCGCCCAAGCCCGGCGAGCAGCCGCACGGCATGGTGGCCGGCTTCCTGGAGGCGGTCACCAGCGACGAACCCGACTACACCACCGCGCGCGCCTACCTGACCCCGGAGGCCCGGGCCAAGTGGGTGCCCACGCGCGAGGTCGTGGTGCTCAACACGATCGCGAAGATCGAACTCGTGGCCGGCGCCGACGAGCGGACCTATCGGGCCGAGGTCTCCGGCACCCGGGTGGGCACCGTCGACAGCCGCAACGCCTACCAGCCCGAACAGCAGGCGGGCGCGCCCTACCTGGCCACCCTGCAATTGCGCCTGGGCAGCGACAACCAGTGGCGGATCGCCGACCTGCCCGACGGGCTGATCCTGTCCAACGCCGAGTTCCACCGGATCTACCGGTCGGTCAACACCTACTGGTTCGCCACCTCGATGCCGCTGGGCCAGGACGTCCTGGTGCCCGATCCGGTCTATCTGCGCAGCCGGGTGGGACTGACCTCGGCGCTGGTGCGGCAACTGGTGAACGGTCCCACCGACTGGCTGCGGCCGGTGGTGGAGACCGCCTTCCCCGCCGGTACCGAGCCCGCCGACCGGGTGGTGTCGATCGAGGACAACCGCACCGCCCGGGTCCAGCTCAACCGGCAGGCCAGACTCGCGCAGGGCAAGGGCTGCGAGCGCATGGCCGCGCAACTGCTGTTCACGCTGCGCCAGGTATCGGGGGTGGACTCGGTCTCGATCACCGGAGGCGGCGCGCCGATGTGCCTGCTCTCCGACGACGACGCGGCGCACTACGACCCCACGCGGGCGGCCAAGACGCCCGGGCCCACCGGCTACTTCATCGCCAAGGGCGGCATGGTCAACGTGGTGCCCGGCGCGAACGGCAACCCGCCCGCGCTGCCGGGACCCTTCGGCGACGGCACCTACAAGGTGGACCAGATCGCCGTCTCGCGGGACCAGTTCCGGCGCCGGATCGCGGGCATCGACACCGGCGGGCGCAAGTTGTGGGTCGGCGACGTGGACGGTCACGGCGAGGCCCAGGAGTGGCTGAACACCTCGCCCGGGTCGTTGTCGAGCCCGACCTGGGACGGCCGCGGCGTGTTGTGGGCGCTGGATCACACCAAGAACGCCGAGCAGGTGCTGGCGCTGTACGAGGACGAGCGGCGCCAGGTCACCAAGGTCGCGGTCGACGTGGAGGGCATCACCGCGGCCCGGATCACCGACCTGCGGTTGTCCTCGGACGGTGTGCGGGCGGCGCTGGTCCTGAACACCGGGCAGGTGCTGGTCGGCCGGGTCGAGCGGCGCGTGAGCAACGGGGTGCCGGCCATCACCATCGCCGCGCCGCGCTCGGTGCTGCCCTCGTTGGTCGAGGTCAAGGCGATCTCGTGGAACGGTCCGGACCGGCTGGTGGTGCTGGGCAAGGAGGGCCAGGGCGCGCTGCAGCCGCAGATCGTGGACATCGACGGCGGCATCTCGATCTCGGTCGCCTCGGTCAACGGCATGCTGCACATCGCCGCGCCGGACGGCGCCGACCAGCCGCTGCTGGCCGACTCCGGTGAGCAGAACATCTACCAGCTGTCCCAGGGCAACAACTGGATCAAGGTGCACAGCGGCACGTACCCGGTCTACCCGGGGTAGCGCGCCCGCCCGGAGCCCGTCCGCGCCCACGGCCCGCCCCCGCCCCGGGGCCCATCCGCCACGGCGCGCCATGACCGGATCGGGTGGTTGCGCGTGCGGCCGGTCCGTTTCGGGGCCGGGCGTGCGAGCTTGGGGGTATGGAACGGCGTCGGGTGCTCGCGACATGGGCCGACCTGGTGTTGCCCGTGTGCTGCGCGGGCTGCGCCGCACCCGGCGCGCAGTTGTGCGCCGCCTGTCGGGGGGTGTTCCTCCCGGCGCCGCGGCCGGCCGACCCGGTGCCCGCGCCCGAGGGGCTGCCGCCCGTACATGCGGTCGCCGCCTACCAGGGGCCGGTGCGCTCGGTGCTCGCCGCCTACAAGGAGCACGGCGCGCGCCGCCTGGCCCGCCCCCTGGGGGATGCGCTGGCCCGGGCGGTGACCGCCGGTCTCGCCGACGGGGCCGGTCCGTGCCTGTTGGTCCCGGTGCCCTCGACCCGCGCCGCGGTGCGTCGGCGCGGTCGGGACGCCACGAGGGAGCTGGCGCTGCGCGCGGCCGGCCGATTGCGCGCGACCGGGGTCCCTGCACGGGTGCTCCCGGCACTGCGACATACCCGTCGGATCCTGGACCAGGCGGGCCTTTCGGCACATGAACGGAGGATGAACGTCCGCCGATCAATGATCGTTTCGGACAGGTTGGCGCCCTTGTTTACGGGCATTAGTGTGGTGATCGTCGTCGATGATGTTTGCACCACCGGCGCAACTCTCGCGGAGGCGACCCGTGCGGTCCGAGCCGTGGGAGGGCGAGTCGAGGCGGCGGCCGTGGTGGCCGCGACCGCCCGGCGGCGCGGGACGGAGCAGGGCCGTCGGCGACCTGGTCGGTCGGATGGGTGCCCACCCCTCCGGCATGGCGCAATGGATGGAGTTCTGCGTGGACATTGTCGTCAAGGGCCGCAAGACCGAGGTACCCGAGCGTTTTCGCAAGCACTGTGTCGAGAAGCTGGACAAGATCCGCAAGCTCGACGACAAGGTGATCAGCGTTGACGTGGAGGTGACCAAGGAGCGGAACCCGCGGCTGGCGGAGCGCTCGGACCGGGTGGAGATCACGCTGAACACGCGTGGCCCCGTCATCCGGGGCGAAGCCGCCGCGTCCGACCCCTACGCCGCACTCGACCTGGCGTGCGCGAGACTCGAGGCACAGTTGCGCAAGGCCGCCGATCGGCGGCGCGTGCACCATGGTCACCGCTCCCCCGTCTCGGTGGGCGCGGCCACTGCGGAGATCAATCACGCCGACCGGCTCAATGGGGCCGTGGTGGCGTCCGCGGAAGACATCGAGGCGGTGAAGAACGGCGAATTGAGGCCCCAGCCGCACATGGCGGGCCCGATCGAGGTGGATGGCGAAGGCCCCCTCGTGGTTCGCGAGAAGGTACACGCCGGGCGTCCGATGGCGCTCGACCAGGCGCTGTACGAGATGGAGTTGGTAGGCCACGACTTCTATCTGTTCATCGATTCGAGCACCAGGTGGCCGAGTGTGGTGTACCGCCGGCACGGCTACGACTACGGTGTGATCCACCTCAAGCCCGAGGACCGCGAGGACGGCGGACCGCAGTAGTCGCGGTCGGGCCGTCGCCGCGCGCCCTCTGGTCGTGATTCGACGCCGAAACCCCTCGGGGTTTCGGCGTCGGTTGCGTCTTCGACCCTGGCGTTCCCTGGCGAATGTTCCGCTTCGCAAGTACGTTCCGCACATAACGCCCATCAGGGCCTGGCGTCGTGGCGATCACGTGGGATCATGTCCTGGACACGGATCGTGCCGACCCAGGGGGGAAACACGGTGGGTGAACAGTCTGTTCCGGCCCGCGTGGAGCACGGCTCAGCGGGCGAACCGATTCGCGTGCTGGTGGTCGACGATCACGATCTGTTTCGCCGGGGTCTGGACATCGTGCTCGCGCCGGAGCCCGATATCACCGTGGTCGGCGAGGCCGGGGACGGCGCCGAGGCGCTGGAGGCCGCGCAGGACCTGCTGCCCGACATCGTCCTGATGGACGTGCGCATGCCCAGACGCGGCGGCATCGAGGCGTGCACCGCGATCAAGGAGGTCGCGCCCAGCACTCAGATCATCATGTTGACGATGAGTGAGGAAGAGGCCGACCTCTACGACGCGATCAAGGCCGGCGCCACCGGTTATCTGCTCAAGGAGATCTCGCACGGCGAGGTGGCCTCGGCGATTCGCGCGGTGGCCGACGGGCAGTCGCAGATCAGCCCGTCGATGGCGGTCAAGCTGCTGACCGAGTTCAAGTCGATGAGCCGGCGCGACGACGAGCGCCGCCTGGTGCCGGCGCCGCGGCTGACCGACCGCGAGATCGAGGTGCTGCGCCTGGTGGCCACCGGGCGCAACAACCGCGACATCGCCAAGCAGTTGTTCATCAGCGAGAACACCGTGAAGAACCACGTGCGCAACATCCTCGAGAAATTGCAGCTGCATTCGCGCATGGAGGCCGTGGTCTACGCGATGCGGGAGAAGATCCTGGAGATCGGCGACTGAACCGGGGCGCCTCCCGGGCGGGCCCGGATCGGCCGGACGCGGACGCCCGGCCGATCCCGGCCGGTCAGCCCGCGAGCAGCGCGGTCAGCCGCGCGCGGGTGCTCTCGTGGTCCAGCGCCTCGATCCGTACGTCGTCGCACCCCACCCACCCGGCGGCCGCGCGCAGCGCGTCGGCCGCGCCGACCAGCACCCGCTCGCCGACCGCGGCGCCGGCCTCGAAGGACATGCGCCGGGCCACCAGGGTGCGTCCCTCCCGGGCCGGGTCCACCCGGCCGACCAGCCGCCCGCCCGCCAGGATCGGCGTCACGAAGTAGCCGTGCACCCGCTTGGCGGCGGGCACGTACGCCTCCAGGCGGTGTTCGAAGCCGCCGAACACCCGGGCGGTGCGCGGGCGATCCCACACCAGCGAGTCGAACGGCGACAACAGCGTGGCGCGATGACGCCCACGCGGCGGTGCGGCGAGCGCGTCGGGGTCGGCCCACGCGCCCTCGCGGGCGGCCCGTTCGCCCCAGCCCGCGACCGCAACCGGGACCAGGCCGCTGCCGGGCAGGGCGGCGTCGACCTGGGCCCGGGTCAGCCGGTACTGGTCCATCAGGTCGGCCCGGGTGGCCACGCCGAGCTGTCGGCCGGCCAGGCGCACCAGGCGGCGCAGGCACTCCGCGTCGTCGGGCTCCTCGGCGAGCAGGGCCGCCGGGACCACACGTTCCGGCAGGTCGTACACCCGCTTCCAGCCGTTGCGGCGCACGCAGACCACGTCGCCGAAGGCCAGCGCGCGCTCGACGGCGATCTTGGTCTCGCTCCAGTCCCACCACTCGCCCTTGTTCTTGGCCCCGCCCAGCGCGGTCGCGGTGAGCGGGCCCTCGGCGCGCAGGCGTTTCAGGACGGTGTCGAACGACTCCTTCGACACCTGATGACCCCACAGCCGGCCGCGGCCTCGGTAGTGCCGGCGGCGGAAGGCGAAGTCCGGCCACGTCGACATCGGCAGCACACACGCCGCGTGCGACCAGTATTCGAACGCGGTCTCGCCGGACCAGTAGGCGCTCTCGACGGTGGAGCGGCCGACCGGGCCGAGCCGGGAGTAGGGCACCAGCTCGTGTGAGCGGGCCAGTGTGGAGATGGTGTCGAGTTGTACCGCGCCCAGCGAGTGCAGCACGCCGAGCACGCCCGCCCGGCGATCGGGGGCACCCAGCAGGCCCTGCGCGGCCAGCACGATGCGGCGGGCCTCGTCGGCGGTCAGCTCGGCGTCCGGCGTGAAGGTCGGCTGTGAGGTCATGGCCGCCACCTTAGAACGTATGTTCGCATCAGGTGTCCGTGGCGAGCCGGGCGTGCAGATGTACGTCGGTGAACTCCTCGCCGAAGCCGGTGAGGCAGCCCCGCAGTACTCCTTCGAGTGCATATCCCGACGCGTTCGCGACCGCGCACGAGGCGGAGTTGGCCACCGCGTGGCGCAGTTCCAGGCGATGCAGATCCAGCGCGCCGAACGCCCAGCGGGTGAGCGCGCCGACCCCGTGCCGGGCGACCCCGCGACCGCGCGCGGACTTCAGCGTCCAGTAGCCGACCTCGGCCGTGCGCCACTGCGGCGACACCTTCCACAGCGCCACATGGCCGTGGACCTCGCCGCTCACCGCGTCCATCACCGCGAACGACGGCCCCTCGCCGCTCGCCCATCGCTGCTCGCGCGCGGCCAGCCACGCGTGTGGATCCTCGTCCTCGGGCACCGGTGGGCGGTGCGCGATCAGCTCGTCGGCGAGCGCGCCGGCGATCACGTCGACGTCGTGTTCGTTCCAGGGCCGGAGCTGAAAGCGTCCCGCCGCGATCTCCACAGGTTCCATGCCGGTCACTGTGCCGGCCCGCGAGGCTCGATCGGGCTTGCCTCCTCGCATACGATGGCCGTATCGGCGGGACGGGCCCCGCCGTGCCGTCACGTCCGAAAGGCGGGCGGGCGCCGTCGGGCAAGGAGCTCATCCAGCGTGTCTATCTTCGACAAGGTCCTGCGCGCCGGCGAGGGCAAAATCCTGCGCAAGCTCAACCGCATCGCAGATCAGATCGAGTCGATCGAAGACGACTTCAAGGACCTCTCCGACGCCGAGCTGCGCGCGCTGACGGACGAGTACAAGCAGCGCTACGCCGATGGGGAATCCCTCGACGACCTGCTTCCGGAAGCCTTCGCCACGGTGCGCGAGGCCGCGCGCCGCACGCTCGGTCAGCGGCACTACAAGGTGCAGCTGATGGGCGGTGCCGCGCTGCACCTGGGCAACATCGCCGAGATGCGCACCGGCGAGGGCAAGACCCTGGTGTCCACCCTGCCCGCCTACCTCAACGCCATCGCCGGCGAGGGTGTGCACGTGGTGACGGTCAACGACTACCTCGCCGAGCGCGACTCGGAGTGGATGGGTCGCGTGCACCGCTTCCTCGGTCTGACCGTGGGCTGCATCCTGGCCAACATGCCCCCGCACGAGCGGCGCAAGGCGTACGGCTACGACATCACGTACGGCACCAACAACGAGTTCGGCTTCGACTACCTGCGCGACAACATGGCGTGGTCGGCCGACGAGCTGGTGCAGCGCGGCCACTTCTTCGCCGTGGTCGACGAGGTCGACTCGATCCTCGTCGACGAGGCCCGCACCCCGCTGATCATCTCCGGCCCGGCCGACCAGGCCACGAAGTGGTACGCCGACTTCGCGACCATGGTCAAGCGGCTCAAGCGCGGCGAGGCCGCGAACCCGCTCAAGGGCATCGAGGAGACCGGCGACTACGACGTCGACGAGAAGAAGCGCACCGTCGCCATCCACGAGTCCGGCGTCGCCCGGGTCGAGGACTACCTGGGCATCGACAACCTCTACGAGGCGGTCAACACCCCGCTGGTCGGCTACCTGAACAACGCCATCAAGGCGAAGGAGCTGTACAAGCGGGACAAGGAGTACGTCGTCGTGGACGGCGAGGTGCTGATCGTCGACGAGCACACCGGCCGCATCCTCGCCGGTCGCCGCTACAACGAGGGCATGCACCAGGCGATCGAGGCCAAGGAGGGGGTGGACATCAAGGACGAGAACCAGACCCTTGCCACCGTCACCCTCCAGAACTTCTTCCGCCTGTACAAGAAGCTCGGCGGCATGACCGGTACCGCGATGACCGAGGCCGCCGAGTTCCACCAGATCTACAAGCTCGGCGTGGTGCCCATCCCCACCCACCGTTCGGTGCAGCGCGTGGACCAGTCCGACCTCGTGTACAAGACCGAGGAGGCCAAGTTCAACGCGGTGGTCGAGGACATCACGCAAAAGCACGAGAAGGGCCAGCCGGTCCTGGTCGGCACCACCAGCGTGGAGAAGTCCGAATACCTGTCGGCCCAGCTGCGCAAGCGTGGCGTGCCGCACGAGGTGCTGAACGCCAAGCACCACGAGCGCGAGGCGCAGATCGTCGCGCAGGCCGGCCGCAAGGGCGCGGTCACGGTGGCCACCAACATGGCCGGCCGAGGCACCGACATCATGCTCGGCGGCAACCCGGACCACCTCGCCGCGGCCGAACTCGCGCAGCGCGGGCTGACCCCGACCGAGACGCCGGAGGAGTACGAGGCGGCCTGGCCGGAGGCGCTGGAGAAGGCCAAGAAGGCGGTCAAGGCGGAGCACGAGGAGGTCTCCGACCTCGGCGGGCTGTACGTGCTCGGCACCGAGCGGCACGAGTCCCGCCGGATCGACAACCAGCTGCGCGGTCGTTCCGGGCGCCAGGGCGACCCGGGTGAGTCGCGGTTCTACCTGTCGCTGGGCGACGACCTGATGCGCCTGTTCAAGGCCAACATCGTCGAGCGGGTGCTGACCCTGGCCAACGTGCCCGAGGACCAGCCGATCGAGTCGAAGATGGTCTCGAACGCGATCAAGTCCGCGCAGACCCAGGTCGAGCAGCAGAACTTCGAGATCCGCAAGAACGTGCTCAAGTACGACGAGGTGCTGAACCGGCAGCGCGAGGTGATCTACGGCGAGCGCCGCCGGGTGCTCGCGGGGGAGAACCTGCAGGAGCAGATCGGGCACTTCATCGACGACACCGTCGAGGCGTACGTGCACGGTGCGACCGAGGGCTTCGCGGAGGAGTGGGACCTCGAGAAGTTGTGGGCCAACCTCAAGCGGCTGTACCCGGTCAGCATCACGATCGAGGAGGTCGAGGAGGAGTTCGGCGACCGCTCGGAGCTGGACACCGAGCAGCTGGTCGAACTGCTCCGGGCCGACGCCCAGGCCGCCTACGCGCTGCGTGAGGAGAAGCTGGGCGAGGAGGTCATGCGCGAGCTGGAGCGGCGGGTCATCCTGTCGGTGCTGGACCGCCGGTGGCGCGAGCACCTGTACGAGATGGACTACCTCCAGGAGGGCATCGGCCTGCGGGCGATGGCGCAGCGCGACCCGCTGGTGGAGTACCAGCGCGAGGGCTTCGACATGTTCAACGCCATGATGGAGGGCATCAAGGAGGAGTCGGTCGGCTACCTCTTCAACGTCGAGGTCGAGATCGAGCAGGTGCCGGAGGCGCCGAGCATCTCGATCGACAAGGCCGCGCCGCTGCCGGAGATCCACGCGAAGGGCCTGGACGCGCCCCAGCGGCCGGCGCACCTGCAGTACAGCGCGCCCACGATCGACGGCGAGGGTGGTGTGATCACCTCCGAGGAGAACTTCGACGAGGACGCGGACGAGGTCGAGGAGGGCGCGACGCGGGCCGAGCGGCGGCGGGCGCAGCGGGCGAAGCGGAAGAAGAAGTAGGCGGGTCCTCATGCGCCGGACGGGCTGAGGGGACGCCGGTTGGCGGTGGTCGTGAGCGGTGTCGTAGGTCGGTTTGGCCGGCCGGCGGCCCGCCGGTCCTCAAGCGCCGGACGGGCTGAGGGGGCGCTGTTGGCGGTGGTTGTGGATGGTGGCCTCGGTCGGGCTTTGGCGGCCTGCGGCCTGCTGTCCTCAAGCGCCGGACGGGCTGGAGTTTGCTGGCATAGGGCTTGAGGGCCCGCGCCCCGGGCCGCGCGCCCCGCGAGCCCCGCCCCGGGCCCCGCGAGCCCGCCCCGCGCGTCGGCCTCGGCCCCGGGCTCCGCGCCTCGGCCCCGCGCCTCGGCCTCGCGCCCCGGGGCCCGCGCCCCGCGCCCGGGCTCCGCGCCCCGCGCCCCGCGCGTCGGCCTCGCGCACCGGGCCGCGGGCCTCGCGTACGGCGAGGTCCGCTTTGCGCCTGATGGGTCTGGTGGGGCGATAGTGCGTGGGTGAGGGTCCGGACCTGTTGGTTCGGGCCCTCACCCTTTTCAGGCCAGTTCGTCGTGTTCCAGGGCTGTGCAGAGCCAGGTGTTGGTGGGGTGGCGGGTGGGGGCGTCGCGTTCCAGGCGGAAGGCGACGGTGAGGACCCACGAGGGGGCGCGTAGGCGGGCGTAGCCCTCGGCGATGCCTTCGGCGGGGGCGTGGCCGCCGCAGGACTCCACCCGTAGGTGTCCGACTCGGCGGGCGGCGAGGCGGCGGATCAGGTGTTGTGTGGTGCCGTAGACGGGTGCGGAGGCGTACGGGCGCAGCTGGGCGAGTGCGCGTCGGCCCGAGGCGATCTCGGCCAGCGCGTGGGCCAGCCGTTGGGAGCGCAGCCGGGCCTCGGCCGGGTCCGGTTCGGCCAGGGCGGGGACCAGGCGCAGCGCGGGCCGCGGGTTGGGTCGCGGCGCGAGCCGGGAGCCCGGCCGGGAGTCGGATCCGTGTTCGGGGTGGGGCAGTGGGTGCGGGGCGTGGGCCAGGTTGCCGTGGGTGAGGGGGGTGATCCGGCCCGGTGGGCGCAGCGGGATCACCTCGGCGACGGCCGCGGTGTCGAAGGGAGTTTCGCCGGCGGGGGCTCGGACCACGTACAGACGTGGTGGCGAGCCGGTGTTCGTGTGGACCATGGGTCCTCCCCGTGAAGCGGATGTGACGTTGTGGCGCACCCGTCCCGCTCGTTCCCCCGACCGGGACGTGTGCAGGCACTTCCTAGCCGGCCGGCGCCCCGCGGTCAACCATTCGTCTGGTCACCGCTGCGATTACGCTGACGCGCGTCGACTCACGCGTGGTGGCGCCGGGTCGGCCCCGGTTTCGGCGTCCTTCGTCCCCGAAGGAGTGTCCGGATTTCACTCGATTGGAGTCGCCCGATGCGCGTGTTCATCCCTACGACGCCCGCCGGCCTGGCCGCGGTGCACGCCGCCGGCGGGATCGAGTCGGCGCCGCTGCCGGCGTACGCCGTCACCGAGGCGTTTCGCGCGTGGTACGGGAGCGACGACGAGGAGGAGTTGGAGTACGGCGCGTTGACCCGCGCCGCCGAGGGCTCGCTGCGGTTGCTCGCGGCCGAGCCGGGCGCGGTGCGTCGGGTCGTGCTCGCGGCGGACGTGCCGGATGCGCTGGTGGCCGAGCGGGCGCAGGACGGCCCGGGCGCGGTCCTGGTCGACGCGCGTGTGCCGCGCAAGCGGATCGCGGCGGTGCACATGGACACCGCCGACGCGGAGGAGGCGGTCGCCGCGGCGCTGGCGGGCGGGCTCACCGACGAGCTGATCGAGGTCACCGAGGAGCACGAGCTGCTGTGGTTCGCGACACAGGAGCTGGCCGACCTGCTGTGACGGCCGGCAGGGCACAATCAAGGTCCATGACGAATCGGAATCCGCACCTGGTTTGGGACTGGAACAGCACCCTGTTCCACGACTTGGACGCGATCATCGAGGCCACCAACGCCTCGTTCGCGCTGATCGGACTGCCGCCGATGACGCTGGAGCGCTATCGGGAGCTCTACTGCGTGCCGGTGCCGAAGTTCTACGAGAAGGTCGTCGGCCGGGTCCCGGACGCGGACGAGTGGACCCGTCTCGACCAGGCCTTCCAGGAGGTCTACACCCTGCACAGCGCGCGCTGCGAACTCGCCGTCGGCGCGGACGAGCTGCTGCATGCCTGGCAGCGCGAGGGCGGTACCCAGTCGCTGTTGTCGCTGACCGCGCACGAGGCGTTGATGCCGTTCGTGCGCCGGTTCGGGATCGAGGAGCGGTTCGTCCGGGTGGACGGGCGGGTGGGTCCGCCGGGCGGCGGCAAGGCCGAGCACCTGGTGCGGCACCTGGCCGCGCTGGAGCGGGACCCGGCGGACGTGGTGCTGATCGGCGACGCCGCCGACGACGCGGCGGCGGCGCTGCACGTGGGCGCGCGCGTGGTGCTGTACGCGGGCGGCTCGCACGCGCGGGCCGGTCTGGAGGGGGTCGGGGTGCCCGTGGTGGACTCGCTCGCCGAGGCGGTCGAGCTCGCGCGTGGCTACGTGCGCTGACCACCCTCGCGCATCGATTGTCCGGTTCGTGGGCACTGCGCATCCATGGATGCTGTGACCCGGGTGCCCCGGCCGAGCAACGAACCCGTCCACGGCTACGCGCCGGGCAGCCCCGAGCGGGACCGCCTGCGGGAGCGGCTGGCCGAGTTGTCCGCCGTACCCGTGGACCTGCCGCACACCATCGGCGGCGAACACCGGATGGGCGCGGGCAAGCGTGTGCAGTTGGTCCAGCCGCATCGGCGTGCGGGCGAACTGGGCACCCTCGCCAACGCGACCCACGACGACGCGCGGGCCGCGCTGACCGCGGCGAAGGAGGCCGCGCCCGGGTGGCGCGCGCTCGACTTCGACGACCGGGCGGCGATCATCCTCAAGGCGGCCGACCTGCTCGCCGGGCCGTGGCGCGAGACCATCGCCGCCGCGACGATGCTCGGTCAGGGCAAGACGGTGCAGCAGGCGGAGATCGACGCGCCGTGCGAGCTGATCGACTTCTGGCGGTTCAACGTCGACTTCGCCCGGCGGATCCTGGCCGAGCAGCCGATCAGTTCCCCCGGGGTGTGGAACCGGCTGGACCACCGGCCGCTGGAAGGCTTCGTGTACGCGGTCACCCCGTTCAACTTCACCGCCATCGCCGGCAACCTGCCGACCGCGCCCGCGCTGATGGGCAACGTGGTGTTGTGGAAGCCCTCGCCCACCCAGGCGCTGGCCGCGCACCACCTGATGCGGCTGTTGGAGGCGGCCGGGCTGCCGCCGGGGGTGATCAACCTGCTGCACGGCGACGGCGTGGCGGTGTCCGACGTGGCGCTGGCCGACCCGGACTTCGCGGGGCTGCACTTCACCGGGTCCACCGCGACCTTCAAGCACCTGTGGCGGGGCATCGCCGACAACCTCGACGCCTACCACGGCTATCCCAGGATCGTCGGCGAGACCGGCGGCAAGGACTTCGTGGTCGCGCATCCCAGTGCCGACCACGACGTGTTGCGCACCGCGCTGGTGCGCGGCGCGTTCGAGTACCAGGGCCAGAAGTGTTCGGCCGCGTCGCGCGCCTACATCCCGCGCTCGATCTGGGAGAGCGAGTTCCGCGACGCGTTCCTGGCCGAGGTGGACGGGTTGTCGATGGGCGACGTGACCGACCTGAGCCACTTCATGGGCGCGGTGATCGACGAGCGCGCGTTCGCCAAGCTCAAGGCGGCGATCGACCGGGCGCACGCCGCCGACGGCCTGCGGGTGCTCGCGGGCGGGACCTACGACGACGCGGTGGGCTGGTTCGTGCGGCCCACCGTGGTGCTCGCCGAGGATCCGTGGGACGAGGTGTTCACCACCGAGTACTTCGGGCCGTTCCTGGGCGTGCACGTGTACGAGGACCGCGACTGGGACACGATGCTCCGGCAGATGGAGTCGGCCGCGCCGTACGCGCTCACCGGCTCGGTGATCGCCCGCGATCGGCGCGCGCTGGCGCACGGCACCGACTTCCTGCGCTTCGCGGCGGGCAATTTCTACCTCAACGACAAGCCCACCGGCGCGGTGGTGGGGCAGCAGCCGTTCGGCGGCGCGCGGGCGTCCGGCACCAACGACAAGGCCGGCGCGATGCAGAACCTGATGCGCTGGACCAGCACCCGCACGATCAAGGAGACGTTCGACCCGCCGACCGACTACCGCTATCCGCACATGGGCTGAGCGCACGCCCCAGGGCTCAGGCCGGTGCCTTGGCGCGCAGGACCTGGACGAACTCGCGCATCCAGGCCGGGTGGTCGACCCAGCCGCGGGCGGAGACCAGGGTGCCGTCGACGACGGCCTCGCCGTCCATCCAGGTGGCGCCCGCCGCCCGTACGTCCGGCGCGATCGCCGGGTAGGCGGCGGTGCGGCGCCCGTTCAGCACCCCCGCGGCGGCGCTGACCAGCGGCCCGTGGCAGATCTGCGCGACCGGCTTCTCGGCCGCGAAGAAGTGCCGCACGATGCGCTGCACCACCGGGTTGTTGCGCAGGTACTCCGGGGCCCGGCCGCCCGGCAGCACCAGGGCCACGTAGTTCTCCGGCCGCACCTCCACGAAGGCGAAGTCGGCCGGCCACGTGTAGCCGGGCTTCTCGGTGAACGTGTCGTAGCCGTCGACGAAGTCGTGCACGACGAAGTTGAGCTTCTTGCGCGAGGGCCCGGCCACGTGCACGTCGTAGCCCTCCTCGCGCAGCCGCTGGTACGGGTAGAGCACCTCGAGCGATTCCGCCGCGTCGCCCGTGATCAACAGCACCTTCTTGGCCATGACGATCGTCTCCCCACCGAGTTCGTCCGCCCGCGTCGTGTCGTTGCTCCCGCACCACGGTGCCCCGAGCGTCCGCCCCGGGGCAATGGGCAATCGCCGGCGCTTCGGAACCGCGTGGCTCAGGGCAAGGGCGGTACGGGGTGTCCGGGCATAACCGAAAATTACTTACAGGGTGATCCGAGATCCCCTCTCGGCGGCCGAGGACCACGCGAGTAGCCTGACGATGCGGCGACGCCGTGCGGGTCGCGGGCCGAGACGACGGAGTCCCGGAACCACCACCGACGCGCCGACGTCGCCTGAAACAGGTACTCGCGACAAAGCGGGTACCGGCAGTACACGGCCGGGCACGCCCGGGGACGGCAATGGTCACGCAACGGCGCGCGACAGGAGCGGCAGCATCATGCAGAGCAAGCTGGACGAGGCGAAGGCGGAGCTTCTCGCCCGAGCGGCGGACGCGGCACGGGCGGCATCGTCACAGCACGGAGGCGGCGGGCCCGAGGGCCCGAACCGGGTGGACCTCGATGTCCTCCTGTCCCGCTACTACCGGCACACCGCACCCGACGACCTGATCGACCGCGACCCGGTCGACGTATACGGTGCGGCGATCTCGCACTGTCGACTCGCGGCGCAGCGCCCCCAGGGCACCGCGCGGGTCCGGGCGTACACGCCCACGGTGGAGGAGAACGGCTGGGCGTCGGGGCACACCGTGGTCGAGGTGGTCACCGACGACATGCCCTTCCTGGTGGACTCGGTCACCAACGAACTCTCCCGCCAGGAACGCAGCATCCACGTGGTGATCCACCCGCAGCTGATCGTCCGGCGCACCATCGCCGGCGAACTGCTGGAGATCGTGGACACCACCGACGCACACGGGGTGCCCGAGGACGCGCTCGTCGAGTCCTGGATGCACATCGAGATCGACCGCGAATCCGACCGCGAGGACCTGCGCGCGGTGGAGAGCGGGTTGCAGCGCATCATCAGCGACGTGCGCGAGGTGGTCGAGGACTGGGCCAAGATGCGCGACACGTCGCTGCGGCTGGCCGACGAACTCGCCAACGACCCGCCGGCGACGCTGCCGGAGGAGGAGATCGGCGAGGCGTGGGAGCTGCTGCGCTGGCTCTCCGAGGATCACTTCACCTTCCTGGGATACCGCGAGTACGACCTGGTCTGCGAGAACGACGAGGACGTGCTGCGCGCGGTGCCCGGCACCGGGCTCGGCATCCTGCGCGCCGACCAGGACCTGTCGGCGTCCTTCAGCCGACTGTCCACCCAGGCCCGGGCCAAGGCCCGGGAGAAACAGCTGCTGATCCTCACCAAGGCCAACTCGCGGGCCACCGTGCACCGCTCGGCCTACCTCGACTACATCGGCGTGAAGAAGTTCGACGCGGCCGGCAACGTGATCGGCGAGCGGCGCTTCCTGGGGCTGTTCAGCTCCGCCGCCTACACCGACAGCGTGCAGCGCATCCCCGTGGTGCGCCGCAAGGTGCACGCGGTCCTGGACAAGGCCGGCTTCCCGCCGGTCAGCCACGACGGCCGGGACCTGCTGCAGATCCTGGAGACCTACCCGCGCGACGACCTGTTCCAGATCGCCGTCGACGAACTGCACGACATCGTGATCAGCGTGCTCTACCTCCAGGAGCGGCGCCGGTTGCGGCTGTTCCTGCGCAAGGACGAGTACGGCCGGTTCTACTCGGCCCTGGTCTACCTGCCGCGCGACCGCTACACCACCGAGATCCGGCTCAAGATGCAGGACATCCTGCTCGCCGAGCTGGCCGGCTCCGTCGTCGACTACACCGCGCGCAACACCGAGTCCGTGCTCGCCCGCCTGCACTTCACCGTGCGGGTGCCCACCGGCGCCGAACTCGGCGACCCGGACGTGGACTACATCGAGCGCCTGCTCTCCGAGGCCACCCGCTCCTGGATCGACGACTTCGGCGAGGCCCTCGTCGCCGAATGCGGCGAGGAGAGCGCGTCCGAACTGTCCCGCCGCTACGCGCACGCGTTCAGCGAGGGGTACAAGTCGGACTTCCCGCCCCGGACCGCGGTCGCCGACCTCAAGCGGGTCGAGGAACTGACCCCCGAGGCGGACTTCACGCTCCACCTGTACGAGCCGATAGGAGCACTGCCGGGCGAGCGGCGCTTCAAGATCTACCGCATCGGCGACTACGTCTCGCTGTCCGAGGTGTTGCCGATCCTGCAGCGGATGGGTCTGGAGGTCGTCGACGAGCGGCCCTACGAGCTGCACCGCGCCGACGGCACCGTGGCGTGGGTGTACGACTTCGGCCTGCGCTACGACGCCTCGGCGATGTACGGGCAGCCCG
Source organism: Embleya sp. NPDC059237 (assembly GCF_042754105.1). Lineage (NCBI taxonomy): Bacteria > Bacillati > Actinomycetota > Actinomycetes > Kitasatosporales > Streptomycetaceae > Embleya > Embleya sp. NPDC059237. The sequence goes on from NZ_JBHZAE010000007.1 coordinate 25,950, forward strand.
AGGACGTCAAGGAGCTGTTCCAGGACGCGTTCTCGGCGACCTGGACCGGGCGCGCGGAGAACGACGGGTTCAACGCGCTGGTCTTCCGGGCCGGGCTGACCTGGCGCCAGGCGATGGTGCTGCGCGCCTACGCCAAGTACCAGCGGCAGGCCGGGGTCACCTTCGGGCAGGACTACATCGAGGGCGTCCTCGTCTCCAACCCGCACACCACCCGACTCCTGGTGAACCTGTTCGAGGCCCGCTTCTCGCCCGGCCACCAGCAGGCCGGCACCGAGTTGGTGGACGGCATCGTGGAGGCCATCGAGGGCGCGCTCGACCAGGTCGCCAGCCTGGACGAGGACCGCATCCTGCGCTCCTTCCTGGCGATGATCAAGGCCACCCTGCGGACCAACTTCTTCCAGCACCGCGAGGACGGCGAGGCGCACGACTACCTCTCGCTGAAGTTCGACCCGCTCCAGATCCCGGACCTGCCGGCGCCGCGGCCCCGGTTCGAGATCTTCGTCTACTCGCCCCGGGTCGAGGGCGTGCACCTGCGCTTCGGCGCGGTCGCGCGCGGCGGGCTGCGCTGGTCCGACCGGCGCGAGGACTTCCGCACCGAGATCCTGGGCCTGGTCAAGGCGCAGATGGTCAAGAACACGGTGATCGTGCCGGTCGGCGCCAAGGGCGGCTTCGTCTGCAAACAACTGCCCGACCCGAGCGACCGCGAGGCCTGGCTGGCCGAGGGCGTCGCCTGCTACCGCACCTTCATCGGCGCCCTGCTCGACATCACCGACAACCTCGTCGACGGCGAGGTCGTGCCGCCGGCCGACGTGGTGCGCCACGACGGCGACGACACCTACCTGGTGGTGGCCGCCGACAAGGGCACCGCGACGTTCTCCGACATCGCCAATGCGGTGGCCGAGTCGTACGGGTTCTGGCTCGGCGACGCGTTCGCCTCCGGCGGCTCGGCCGGCTACGACCACAAGGGCATGGGCATCACCGCCCGCGGCGCGTGGGAGTCGGTCAAGCGGCACTTCCGCGAGTTGGGCCACGACACCCAGACCGAGGACTTCACCGTCGTCGGCATCGGCGACATGTCCGGCGACGTGTTCGGCAACGGCATGCTGCTGTCCGAGCACATCCGGCTGATCGCCGCGTTCGACCACCGGCACATCTTCCTGGACCCGAACCCGGAGGCGGCAGCCTCCTTCGCCGAGCGCCGCCGGTTGTTCGACCTGCCGCGCAGCTCGTGGGCGGACTACGACACGAGCCTGATCTCGGCCGGCGGCGGCGTGTACCCGCGCACCGCGAAGTCGGTGCCGATCAGCGCGCAGGTGCGCGAGGCCCTCGGGCTGCGCGAGGGGCTTGTGCGGCTCACCCCGGCCGAGTTGATGAAGGCGATCCTGCAGGCCCCCGCGGACCTGTTCTGGAACGGCGGCATCGGCACCTACATCAAGTCCAGCGGCGAGTCGCACGCCGACGTCGGCGACAAGGCCAACGACGCCATCCGGGTCAACGGCGCCGACCTGCGGGTCAAGGTCGTCGGCGAGGGCGGCAACCTGGGCTGCACCCAGCTGGGCCGGGTCGAGTTCGCACTCGCGGGCGGCCGGATCAACACCGACGCGATCGACAACTCGGCGGGCGTGGACACCTCGGACCACGAGGTGAACATCAAGATCCTGCTCAACCAGGTCACCGCCGCCGGCGACATGACCGGCAAGCAGCGCAACGAACTGCTCGCGCAGATGACCGACGAGGTCGGCCACCTGGTCCTGGCCGCCAACTACGGCCAGAACTGGGCGCTGGCCAACGCGGTGGCACAGGCATCCAGCCTGCTGCACGTGCACATGCGGTACATGCGCCGGATGGTCCGCGACGGGCACCTCGACCGGGAGATCGAGTTCCTGCCGACGGATCGTCAGCTCCGCGAGCGGCAGCAGAACGGGCAGGCGATGACCCAGCCCGAACTGGCCGTGCTCCTGGCCTACACGAAGATCGTGATGGCCCAGGACCTGATCGCCTCCGACCTGCCCGACGACCCGTTCCTGGCCCGGGAGTTGTACCGCTACTTCCCGAGCGCGCTGCGGGCGAGGTTCGTCGAGCAGATGGACCGGCACCCGCTGCGCCGGGACATCATCACCACCGTCGTGGTGAACGAGGTGGTCAACCTCGCGGGCATCACGTTCATGTTCCGCATGCGCGAGGAGACCGGCGCGTCGGCGGAGGAGGTCGCCCGGGCGCACATCACCGCGCGGGAGATCTTCGGCGCGGACCGGATCATGGGCGCCATCGCGGCACTGGACAACAAGGTCCCGGCCGAGATGCAGACCACCCTGCGGCTGCACAGCCGGCGACTGATCGAGCGGGCCACCCGCTGGTTCCTGGGCAGCCGGCGCGAGATCGACATCGCCGCGCAGGTGGAGCTGTTCCGCGACGGCGTGGCCGAGGTGGTCGCACACCTGCCCAAGGTGCTGCGCGGCTCGGACCTGGCCTGGATGGACGGGCTGTACGAGCAGTTCACCGCGGCGGGCGTGCCCACCGAACTGGCCACCGCGGTGGCCGGGATGTCCTCGGCGTACGCGGCCCTGGACATCGTCGAGGTGGCGACCGAATCCGATCGCGGTGTGGTCGACGTCGCCCAGGTGTACTTCGACATCGCCGACCGGCTGCCGATCGCGCACCTGCTCGACCGGATCATCGAACTGCCGCGCAGCGACCGGTGGAAGTCGATGGCGCGGGCCTCGCTGCGCGAGGACCTGTACGCGGCGCAGGCCGGGCTCACCGCCGACGTGCTCGCCTCCGGCGAGCCGCAGGACACCCCGGAGCTGCGGTTCAAGGCGTGGGAGCACAAGAACGCGCCGGTGCTGGTGCGGGCGCGGTCCACGCTGGAGGAGTTGCAGGAGGCGGAGAGCTACGACCTGGCGACGTTGTCGGTCGCCATGCGGGTGATTCGCACGCTGCTGCGTACGGGCGCCAAGAGCTGACCGACGCGAACGACCGCCGGCCCGGAACCCCGAGGGGTTCCGGGCCGGCGGCCTGTGGTGCGTGTGTTCCGCGAGCCTTCTATGGTTCGAGCATGAGCAGTTCGTGTCGGCTGCGCTCGCGCACGGCCCACCAGCACGGCAGATAGACCACCGCCGGCACACCGGCCACCAGGATCGACCACGTCGGGCAGGCCATCAGTATCGCCACCAGCGCGACGAACACGTGGATCAGGCCCACCGCGGCCGCACGTCCCAGCGCGCCGGTGCCGCGCCGCAGCGCGTCGCGCACTCCGACCACGCCGAAACCGCACATCACGGCGATGCCCGCGCACAACACCGACGCGACCAGCAGCAGATCGCCCAGCCCCTCCAGGCTCTTGCGGTCGTCGCGCACCGCGAACGACATCACCGCCAGGGTGCCCGCGCCCACGCTCATCAGCAGTGTCTCGACGGCCAACGCGATCAGCAGCGTGCGGAGAAAACCGATCCGACGACTTCCCCTCATTGTTCCCCCGAAATGACGTTTTGCCCCCCGTTTGATGCGCCCCCGAACCGGTTCCGCAACAGGGGTGGCACCCTACGCCTTCGGACGATGCCACACGGAATCGCGTTCCCGACGGCGGTATCCGTAACGAGTCCGGCACGAAACGCCGAGGCCGCGAGGCGGTTGCCCGGAAGTCACCGGGCCGCCCCGCGGCCGTCGCGCACCGGTCGACTACTTCACGGCGCCCGCCATCACGCCCTGCACGAAGTAGCGCTGGAAGCCGAAGAACACGAGCACCGGGACGATCAGCGACAGGAACGCGCCGGGGGCCAGCACGTCGATGTTGGCACCGAACGCCCGGGACTGCGACTGCAGGGCCACCGTCAGCGGCGCCGATTCGGTGTCCGCGTAGATCAGCGCGATCAGCATGTCGTTCCACACCCACAGGAACTGGAAGATGCCGAGCGAGGCGATCGCGGGCAGCCCCAGCGGCAGGATGACCCGGAAGAAGATGGTCAGATCCGTACCGCCGTCCATCCGCGCGGCCTCGAGCAGATCGCGCGGAATGCCCGCGAAGTAGTTGCGGAGCAGGAACACCGCGAACGGCAGGCCGAAGGCGACGTGGAAGAGCACCACCCCGGTGATCGTGCCGAAGAGCCCGGTGTCCCCGTACAACTTCGAGATCGGGATCAGCGCCACCTGCACCGGCACCACGAGCAGCCCGACCACGACCAGGAACAGCCAGTCCCGACCGGGGAATTCCAGCCAGGCGAAGGCGTAGGCGGCGAGCGAACCGATCAGGATCACCAGCAGCGTGCTGGGCACGGTGATCCAGATCGTGTTGAGGAACGCCCGGGTCATGTCCTTGTTGTCGAGCAGCTTGTCGTAGTTCGAGAAGGTCAGGTCGCTCGGCTTGCCGAGCACCTTCCACCACCCGGACTTGCTCATCTCCTGCGGATCGCGCAGCGAGGACACCAGCAGGCCGAACGTGGGCATCAGCCAAAACAGCGCGATCAGTGCCAGCAGGACCGCCGCCAGGCCGCCGCCGGTGCGGCCGACGATCCGCGAGGCGAGGCCGCGCTTGATCCCCATCTCCGGTCGTTGCGGCGGGGCGGGCTTCGTCAGGTCGGGGGCCGCGGGCGCGCTCACCGGTTCTCCCTTCGGAAGCGACGGATGTTGAACAACATCGCCGGCAGCACCAGCAGGAACAGCAGGATGCCGATGGCACTGCCCAGGCCCTGGTTGTTGCCGCCGCCGAAGGAGGCGATGTACATCTGCAGGGCCAGGACGTTGGCCTCCTTTTGCGACGAGCCCAGCGAGATGATGTACACCAGGTCGAAGATCTTCAGCACGTTGATCACCAGGGTGACCATCACCACCACGAGCACCGGCGCGAGCAGCGGGATGGTGACCCGGCGGAAGACCTGCCACTCGGTCGCGCCGTCCACCCGGGCCGCCTCCAGCGCGTCCCGGGGGATCGCGGCCAGGCCCGCGGCGATCAGCACCATCGCGAAGCCGGCCCACATCCAGATGTAGGCGCCGATGATCGCGGCGGTGATCAGGTTCGGCCCGAGCCAGTCGTAGCCGGCGAACGACTTGGCGAAGTTGGACGCGGCCAGGCGCAGTTGCACCGGGCCGTCCTTGGCGGCGGACGCGGGCAGGGTGAACGAGCCGTCCTTGCCGGTGGTCGCGCTCGCGACGGTGTGTCCGCCCCGGACCGCCTCCACCTTCACGCCCGGCAGCCCCTTCTCGCCCGGGTCGACCACGCCGGGTTTGCCAGCGTTGCCCTTGCTGAAGTCGACCCAGACCACACCACCCAGGCCGCCGGCGGGCGGCACGCCGGGCCGGGCGTTCTGCGCGTCGCCGGGGATCTTGTTCGCGGGCAGCGCCACCAGCGGCAGCAGCGCGGTGCCGTCGGCCGCGGTGCCGGCCTTGGTCACGAAGCCGCCGCCCTGGGGGGTGAGTACGGCGTCGTTGCGCGGCCGGGCGCCGGGATAGGGCGCGCCCTCGCTGAACACGTCGTGCACGCTGGTCAGCACCGCGTTGGCCACACCCTGGTCCGGGTCGCGGTCGTACACCAGCCGAAAGGTGATGCCGGCGGCCAGCATGGACACCGCCATCGGCATGAACACGATCAGCTTGAACGCGGTGGCGAAGCGCACCCGTTCGGTGAGCACCGCGAAGACCAGGCCGAGTGCGGTGACCGCGGCGGGCACCACCAGGACCCAGATCAGGTTGTTCTTCAGCGCGGTGAACGTGTTGTCGTCGGTGAACAGTTCCTTGTAGTTGTCGATCCCCACGAAGTCCGACCAGCCGTCCGCGCCGAACAGGCTGCGGATCAGCGACCACACAATCGGATAGGCGACCAGGACGGCGAGCATGACGACGGCCGGCAGCAGGAACAGCCAGCCGAGCAGGGTGCCCGAACCGAGCCCGCGCGTCTCGCGCGCGGGCGTCGGCTTTGTCTTCTCGGGCACCGCGACCTGTGCGGGTGCCTTGTCACTCATGGCCGTCGATCACCCGGCCGAGTAGGCCTTGGCGGCGTCCGCCTCCAGCTTGGCCTGCGCCCCCGCGACATCGGAGGGATTGCGCAGGAAGTCCTGGAGGTCGCGCCACTCGCCTTCGCCCTTGGTGCCGCCGAACGCAGCCGGCGCCTGGTCGGAGAGGTCGAAGCGGAAGTCCTCGCCCGCCGCGATCAGGTTCTTCGCGATCCCGCGCGTGGTGTCGTCGCGGTAGGCCGCGAAGTCCAGGTTCTTGTTCGGCGAGAGGTAACCGCCCTGCTGCGCCCACACCTTGGCCGCGTCCGGCGAGGCCAGATACTTCAGCAGCGCCTGGGCGCCGGGGGAGTCCTTCATCGCCACCGCCACGTCGCCGCCGGTGACCACCGGCGCCTTGCCGGTGCCGACCGCGGGGAAGCCGAAGAACTTCGCGTCGGCGCCGATCTTGGCCTTGGTGTCCTTGATGATGTTGGTGCCGATGAAGTCGCCGCCCGCGATCATGCCCGCCTTCGGCGGATCGCCGAACGCCTGCGGTACGGACGCGGGGAACTCGGTCTGGAGCACGCCGCCGGAGCCGCCGGGGAACCAGTCGCTCTTGCCGAAGACCTGGGCCAGCGTCTCCAGCGCGGTCTTCACCGAGGGGTCGGTCCACGGGATCTTGTGCTTGGCCAGTTGGTCGTACTTCTCCGGGCCCGCCTGGCTCAGGTAGATGTTCTCGAACCAGTCGGTGAGCACCCAGCCGTCGGCGCCGCCGATCGCGAACGGCGGTGTGCCCGAGTCGGAGATCAGGCCCGCGTTCTTGAGCAGGTCGTCCCAGGTCTTCGCCTCGGTCGCGCCGGCGTTCTCGTAGACCTTGGCGTTGTACCAGATCAGCGACTTGTTGGCGCCCTTGTAGTACACGCCGTAGAGCTTGTCCTGGTAGGAGCCGAGCTTTTGCCACTGGCCGGAGAAGTTGGCCTGCACGCTCTGCTGGACGTCCGGCGCGAGCGGCTTGATCCAGCCCTTTTGCGCAAACTGCTGGAGTACGCCGGGCTGGGCCAGGAACGCCACGTCCGGCGGCGCGTTGCCCTCGACCCGCTGGCCCAGGAACGTGGAGGCGCTGTCGCCGGTGGGGATGAACTCGGTCTTGGCCCCCGTACGCTTCTCGAAGTCGGCGAGCACCTTCTTGAACGCGGCCTGTTCGTCACCGGTCCACACCGCCGCGACGCTCACCGTGGTGCCGTCGAGCCTGGGTACCGGCGCACCGCCGCCGCTCGGCGTCGAGTCGCTCTTCTTGTCCTTGCCGTCGCCGTCGTCGCTGCAGGCCGCGAGACCCATGGCGAGCATCGAGGCGACCGCCAAGGCGCCCACAAGCCGCTTCACGCATCCTCCGTAATGGACAGACCCGTCTCCGGGTCGAAGAAGTGCAGCCGGTCGGTCGCCACCCGCATCACCACGCCCGCGCCCTCGCGGGCGCTGGTGCGCGGGCCGAAGCGGGCCACGAGTTCGGAGTGCGCCGCGTCCGGATCGGGCACCTGTTCCTCCGCGCCGACGTCGCGCGCCAGCTCCTGGACGTCCTCGGTCACCGCCGGCGGCGCGTCCACGCTCACGTGGACCAGCACCTCGGAACCCATCGCCTCGACCAGGTCGGCCTCGGCCCGCAACACCGCGCCCGGCGCGGGCTCGGCGCCCTCCAGGGCGGCGTCGTGCAGGTCCTCGGGCCGAATGCCGACGATCAGCGACCGCCCGGCGTATCCGGCCAGGGCCGGCCGGGCGGCGAGCACCTCGGCGGGCACGGACAACCGCTGACTGCCCACGCCCACCGCGAAGTCGCCCGCCTTGTCGCGGGTCAACTCGCCGGTGAGCAGGTTCATCGCGGGCGAGCCGATGAAGCCCGCCACGAACAGGTTGACCGGGTGGTCGTACAACTCCTGGGGTGGCGCGACCTGCTGGAGCACCCCCTTCTTCATCACCGCGACCCGATCGCCGAGCGTCATCGCCTCGGTCTGATCGTGCGTCACATACAGCGTGGTGACGCCGAGTTCGCGGGTCAGCCGGGCGATCTGAGCGCGCATCTGCACGCGTAGCTTCGCGTCGAGATTGGACAGCGGTTCGTCCATCAGGAACGCCTGGGGCTCACGCACGATCGCCCGGCCCATCGCCACCCGTTGCCGCTGTCCGCCGGAGAGTTGACGCGGTTTGCGGCCCAGGTGCTCGGCCAGTCCCAGCGTCCGCGCCGCCCGGTCGACCCGCTCGCGGATCTCCGCCTTGGGCAATTTCCGTAATCTGAGCCCGAATCCGATGTTGTCCCGCACGTTCAGATGCGGATACAGGGCGTAGCTCTGGAACACCATCGCCACGTCCCGATCCCGCGAGGGGATCCGGTTGACCACCCGATCCCCGATGCTGACCGTGCCCTCGCTGATCTCCTCCAGGCCGGCCACCATGCGTAACGCGGTGGTCTTGCCACATCCGGACGGACCGACCAATACCAGGAACTCCCCGTCCGCAACGGTCAGATCGAGCGAGGTGACCGCTCTCGTACCGTCGGTGTAAACCTTTCCGACCCCATCCAGAACCACTTCCGCCACGAATTTCCCCCGAGGGTGGACAGATGTCGCCTTCCGATGTCCTGTCGTACGCCTGGTGTGGCGTTCGCCACAAGCCCTGCCCCACGCAACGAGCCTTATTCGTGACTTTCGATCATCAGTGCGTAATGGGGGGACGGATGCCGGTCGCGCTCCGTATGCTGACCGTGCCGCGACTGGCGTACACGTGGAATGACCACGGGGGAGCGGTGGTTCCGCCGACGAGGTGTCGTCCGCCTGGGCACCCGGCTCACATCTCGTTGTGAACCGAGCCGGAGGAATGATGGACCGTCATGTCGAACTCGGCCGTACCGACCCGGAGATCGCCTCGCTCGTGCGGGCCGAGGAGGCCTTGCAGCAGGACACGCTGCGGCTGATCCCGAGTGAGAACTACGTCTCCGCCGCCGTGTTGGAGGCGACCGGGACGGTGCTCACCAACAAGTATTCCGAGGGGTATCCCGGCCGGCGCTACTACGAGGGCCAGCAAAACGTCGACCCGATCGAGAACATCGCGCGCGAGCGGGCGAAGTCGCTGTTCGGCGTGGAGCACGCCAACGTGCAGCCCTACTCGGGCTCGCCGGCCAACCTCGCGGTCTACCTCGCCTTCGCCCGGCCCGGCGACACGGTGCTGGGCATGGCGCTGCCGAGCGGCGGACACCTCACGCACGGCTGGGGCGTGTCCGCGACCGGGACGTGGTTTCGGGGCGTGCGCTACGGGGTGCGCGCGGACACCGGGCGCACCGACCTCGACGAGGTGCGCGACGTGGCCCTGCGGGAGCGGCCGAGACTGATCTTCTGCGGCGGTACGGCCGTGCCGCGCACGGTGGACTTCGCCGCGTTCGCGGAGATCGCCCGCGAGGTGGACGCGATCCTGGTCGCGGACGTGGCGCACATCGCCGGGCTGATCGCGGCCGGTGTGCACCCCTCGCCGGTCCCGCACGTGGACGTGGTGTCCACCACCACACACAAGACGCTGCGGGGTCCGCGCGGGGCGATGCTGATGTGTCGCGCCGAGCATGCCAAGGCGATCGACAAGGCGGTCTTCCCGGGCCTACAAGGGGGGCCGCACAACCACACCACGGCGGCGATCGCGGTCGCGTTGCGCGAGGCGGCGACGGAGGACTTCCGGGCCTATGCGCGGCAGGTGGTGGCGAACGCACGGCGACTGGGGGAGGAACTGGCCGCGCGCGGATTCGAGTTGGTCTCGGGCGGGACGGACACGCACCTGCTCCTGGTGGATCTGACGCGGCGCGGGGTGCCGGGCAAGGTCGCGGCACGGGCGCTGGATCGGGCGGGGATCGTGGTCAACTACAACACGGTGCCGTTCGATACCCGGTCGCCGTTCGATCCGTCGGGGATTCGGTTGGGGACGCCGGCGCTCACGTCGCGTGGCGTGGGGGTGGAGGACATGGCGTTGGTCGCCGGGTGGATCGATCGGGTGGTCGGGGGGTCGGAGGGCGAGGAGTCTCGCGTGCGGGGTGAGGTGCGGGAGTTTTTGGGGCGGTTTCCGGCGCCTGGGTTGGCTGTGTAGTCGGTGGGCTCGGGTTGGGTTACCCGCCCGCTCCACCCGTGGCGTTTTGGTGTTCGGGCTGCGGGTTACCGCGTTCGGGGCGGCGATTCGGCCCGTGGGGGTTGGTGGCTGCCGGGCTTGTGGCTACCGGGCCTTTTGGGTCAGGTGCAAAGGGGCTCTGGGCCATAGGCGCGATTGCAACGGGGTGCCCAGTTGTTCGGCGGCGCGGCGGACCGCGCCGGTGAGCAGAGCCAGGTCGGTGGGGCCGTTGCCGCCGCCGACCGGGGTGGGGCGGCGGGCCAGGCGGTTGCCCATCTCCTGCCACTCCTGGCGCACGACGGTGGGGCGCAGGGTCGCCGTGCGCGGCATTCGGCCGGTCACCCGGCCGCCCTGGAAGGGGATCACCGCGCCGTCGCGGCCGCGCACGAAACCCCGGCCCGGGTAGTCCTCGTCCACGCCCGCCGCGTCCTCGACGTCGATCAGCACGCGGGAGGACTGCGGATCGTCCACGCGCAGGGCGATCCGCAGTTCGGCGCCCGCCGCGGCCTCGATCTCCAGGCTCCGGGCGGGTCGACCCGTGGTCACCAGCAGGTGTACGCCGTGCGCGCCGCCGCGGTGGGCCACGTCGGCCAGGCCCTTGACGCACCCCGGGTACGTCTCGGCCAGCAGGTCTATGTCGTCCACCGCCACCACCAGCCGGGGCAGCGCCCCGCCCGGGCCCGTCCGGTACGCCTCGAACGAGGTGCCGCGCAGCAGCCCCTCGCGGCGGTCCAACTCCTCGCGCACGGCGGCGATCGCGTCGCCCGTGGCCGAGACGTCGGCGTCGGCGTCGGCCGGCGAGCCCACCACATGCGGCAGGTCGGACAGCCCCTCGGGGCCCCGGACCAGCGCGATGGCCAACTCGTCGGGCCGGTTCGCCACCGCGAGCGAACACAACACGGAGGCCAACAACTCGGAGCGGCCCGAGCGGGCGGCCCCGCCGATCACCACGTGCGGGCCCTCGGTGGACAGGTCGACGGTGATCGCCCCGCGCGCGTCCGAACCCAGCACCGCGCGCGGCGAGTGGCCCGCCTCGCGCCAGCCCGCGAGCAGCTTGGCGGGGGTGAGCAGATCCAGGTTGAGCAGGTCGAGCAGGCGGACCGACTCGGGCAGCGGCGAGGTGACCCGGCGGGTGGCCTCGCGCAACGGGGCCAGCGCGCGGGCGAAGCGGTCCGCCCACGCGGAGGACACCGCGTCGGCGACCACGTCGGTCGATCGGCGCGTGCCCGGTCCGATCAGGTCGATCCGGGTGCCCACCTCGCCGGTGACGTGGGCCACCGCCGAGCACTGCGCCGGCAGGTCCTCGGCCCGCTCGTCCAGGCACAGCGCGTGTACGCCGGCCGCGGGGCCCTCGACCAGGAGCCGGACGATCTCCGGCCGGGCGGCCAGTCGGCCGGCGCCGTCGAGCACGACCACGGTGCGTCGGACCGGCACCCGCTCGGCGGTGTCGATGCGATCGAGCAGCTCGCCGGCGCGGGCCAGCACCTGCTCCGGGCCCAGGCCGACCAGGAGCCGGCAGTCCTGGCCCTCGCCCGGCCGCAGATGCGGCAACCAGCGGGCCCAGGACCAGTCGGCGGCGGTGGCGCCGTCGGCGCACAGCACGACCAGTTCGACGTCCTGCGGCCCGTGCAGCCCGGCGAGTTGGGCGACCACCGAGCGGGCCAGACCGAGCAGCCGAAGCCGCGGCCCGGCCAGGCCGAGGACGGTGTCCTCGAGCGAGACGGTGACCGGTACGGAGAACGCGGTCAACCTGCGCTCCGCGCCCTCGCCGGCCGAGGTCGGCGGCTCCACCAGGGTCACCCGCGACGGCAGGTCGCCGACCCCCAGGCGCACGCTCAGCGCCTCCGGGTGGCCGGCCGCGCGCTCCCACAACCGGCCCACCGGACCCGGCTCGCCGGTGGCCAGCGCGTCGAGCAGCAGCGTGGCCGGGTCGGGCGACCGGTCGCGACGCCAGCGCACCTCGTCGAGCAGCGCCGAGCGGGCCGCCGCCTCGATCGTCTCGCGCTCGGTCCCGCCGGCCCGGCGGCGCAGCGCGAACGGGCGCCGCCGCCCCGGTGCCTCCTCGGGCAGTTCGAAGCGGGCCCGGGCGGGCACCGGCAACTGCGCGCGGGCGACCCGGCGGACCTCGATGTGGCCGGTGCCGTCGGCTCGCGCCGGGGCGCCGGAGGCATCGTCGGGCGAGCCGTAGGGCTGGGGCAGGAACGTCTGCAGGGTGGACTCGCCGACCCGCAGCAGCGATCCCGGCGGCAGGTCGACCGGCTCGCGCCCGACCGGCATGCCGTCCACGGTGGTGCCGTTGGTCGAGTCGAGGTCGGCGACCCGGATGCGACCGGGCTCTATCCACAGTTCGGCGTGCAGCCGGGACAGGTCGGGATCGCCCAGCCGCACCTCGGCCTCGGGCGCGCGGCCGATCCGTACCCCGCCCTGGTGCAGCAGGTGCACGCCGCCCGCGTCCGGCCCGCCGACCACCCGCAGTTGCGCGGACCCGGCGGAGGGGGAGGGGGAGCCGAGCGCGTCGACGGTGATCAGGGCGCCGTCCACCAGGGGTGGTCGGCCCACGGGGGTGTCGTCGCGCAGCCGCACGTCGCCCACCCAAAAACGTTGGCCGTCGGTGCCGGAGGCGGTCCGCAGCGCGCCCGCGATCCCCGCGAAGGTCGTTCCGGACGGCGCGGTGACGAGCACGTCGGCGCCCGGTCCGGTCCGCTGCGGTCCGTGCACGGTGAGCCGGATCTGCATGCGCGCCCTCCCTCCTCCGAGCAGAAAACAAGAGGCATCCTCGCACCCACGACCGTCATGTCGCCCACGGCCGGACGGACGAAGGTTCTTGTCCGAATTTCGACCGCAAACGACCGGGTCGCCGGCGAATCGCCCGAACACGGGAGCGGCCCCGACCCCATCGCGCCGACCCCCCGACGTCGACCCCGTGTCGAGTATCCGCCGAGAACCCGATCGGACAAGGTTCGACCCGGCCGGCCGAACCGTACCTGCGGTCGATGCGTCCGTACCTGAGTACCACCTAGGGTGGGAGGCAACCCGGCACCACCGCCCAGGTGGCGGACAGGACAGTGGGGAGCGGCGTGGACCGGCCGGTCGGCAGCAAATATCTGCTCCAGGAGACTCTGGGGCGCGGAGCCAGTGGCACCGTCTGGCGCGCGAGCGTGCGCGACTCCGGCGAGGTGGTCGCGGTCAAGGTGCTGCGCGAGGAGTTGGGTACCGACCCGGACGTGGTCACCCGCTTCCTGCGCGAGCGCTCACTGCTGCTCAACCTGCGCCACCCCAACCTCGTACACGTGCGCGACCTCGTCGTCGAGGGCGAGACGCTCGCCCTGGTGATGGACCTGATCGACGGTCCCGACCTGCGCACCTACCTGCGCGACAACGGCCCGCTCCCGGCCGCCCCCGCGGCGCTGACGATGGCTCAGATCTGCGACGCGTTGAGCGTGACACACGCCGACGGCGTGATACACCGCGACCTGAAACCGGCCAACATCATGCTGGCCCGCAACGGCGACTCGCTCTACCCGATGCTGACCGACTTCGGCATCGCCCGGCTCGCCGACTCGCCCGCGCTCACCCGCACCCACGAACTCGTCGGCACCCCCAGCTACGTGGCCCCGGAGACCGCCGAGGGCCGCCCGCTCACCCCCGCCGTGGACGTCTACGCGGCGGGCGTGGTGCTCTACGAACTGGTCGCCGGACACCCGCCGTTCCGCGACACCAACCCGATCGCGCTGCTGCACCACCACCTGACCGAGATCCCGGCGCGGCCGGCGGGCATGCCCGACGCCTACTGGCTGATCACCGAGCGCTGTCTGGCCAAGCAGCCCGAGGTGCGGCCCGACGCGGCGGGTCTCGGCCGCGCGTTGCGGATGGCCGCCGACGTGGTCTCCGGCGCGCGACCCGACGACGGCTCGATCGCACAGGTGCTGGCCGCGAGCGCGTTCGGCGCCCGAGCCGGCGGCGGTGGGGCCGCCGACGCCACCCGCGCGCTCCCACAGACCCGGGCCGGCTACCCGAGCGCGCCGACCACCCCGCCGCCTACGCCGCCCGTACCGCCCGCGTCGCCGAACGCGACCCGGGTGATGAGCACGCAGCCGCCCGGCTACCCGCAACCGCAACAACCGCCGCCCACGCGGCAACAACCGGCCCAGCAGGCCCCGCATCACCCGCCGCCCGCCTACGCCGAGCCGATGCAGCACGGCCGGCCCGGCCCGCCCGCGCAGGCCGATCCCGGCCCGCCGCCGCCCCCACCGCCCCCGTCGCGCTACCGCCGCGACGAGGCGGCCGAACATGAGCCCCGGCGCCGACCGCGCGCCGTGCGCGAGCCGGACGAGCCCAGGGAGCGCGAGCCGCGCGACCGCCGCGAACGCGAGCCGCGCCGGCGGCGGTTCCGACTCACCAGCATCCCCGGCGTGGGCTGCGGCGTCGGCTGCCTGCTGCGGCTGGTGATCATCGCCGCGGTCCTGTTCGCCGTCTACTGGTTCAGCCCGCTGCACGACTGGGTGAACTCCGCCATCGACACCTTCGATACCGTTCGAGGCTGGTACGACGACGTCAAGGACTTCGTCACCGGCAACGACGGCGGCGACAAGGGCGACGGCAGCGGCGGTGGCGGCAAGAACTGACGCGAAGTCATCCCCCGGTCGCCCACGTCGAGGACGGCCTCGTACACGCCGTCCTGCCCGACGGTCCCCGCATTCGGGGGTCGGCCGCGTAGGGTGCGGTCGGGGAAGTCCGCTGTGAGCACCACGCTCGCTGGGTCCACGGAGCTGCTTTGGCACGCAAGATCGGTAGCCGATACGTCGCCCTGAAGGTGCTCGGGCGCGGCGCCAGCGGGACCGTCTGGCAGGGCGAGGGCCCCGAGGGACCCGTCGCGATCAAGCTGCTGCGCGAAGACCTCGCGTCCGACCAGGTGTTGGTCGCCCGCTTCGTGCAGGAGCGCACCGCGCTGACCAGCCTCGACCACCCCAACATCGTGGGCGTGCACGACCTGGTCGTCGACGGCACCGACCTCGCCCTGGTGATGGACCTGGTGATCGGCCCCGACCTGCGGGCCCGGCTGGAGCGCGAACGGGTACTCACCCCGCGCCTGGCCGCCGCGATCGTCGCCGACGTCGCCGACGGCCTCTCCGCCGCACACGCGGAAGGGGTGATCCACCGCGACGTCAAGCCCGAGAACATCCTGATCGACACCTCGGGCGGGGTCTCCCGGGCCCGCCTCACCGACTTCGGCATCGCCCGCCTGGTCGACGCGCCGCGCCGCACACGGGCCACCCGGATCATCGGCACGCCCGACTACCTGGCCCCCGAGATCATCGAGGGCCTGCAACCGACGGCCGCGGTGGACGTGTACGCGCTGGCCACCGTCCTGTACGAACTGCTCACCGGCTGGACGCCGTTCGGCGGCGGACACCCCGGCGCGGTGCTGCGCCGCCACGTCACCGAACCGGTGCCCGGCATCCCCGGCCTGCCCGACCCGCTCGCCGCAGTGCTCGCGTCGTGCCTGTCCAAGGCGCCCGCCGCGCGGCTGACCGCCCGCGAGTTCGGCGAGCGGCTGCGCTCGGCCCTGCCCGCGCTGATCGGTCTGCCCGCGTTCGACGTACCCGACCCCAACGGCACCGCGGGCCGCCAGGACACCCCCGTGCCGCGCCCGGCCGGCGTGGTCCCGCTGGTCTCCGGCATCTCCGAGGCCGCCGACGGCAGCCGGGACACGCACACCAACCTGACCCGCCCGGTGTTCGAGGAGGCGGTCCCGGTGCAGTCGCACCGGCGCGGCAAACCGGCGCGCGGCGGCCGGCGCCGGTGGGTCGCGGTGCTCGGCGGCGTGCTGGCCGTGGTCGTGATCGGCGCGGGCGCGATGTGGTTGGGCAGGGACGACGACAACCCGGCCCGCCCCGCCGGACAAAGCGCCGGACCGCCCACCGACACCGCGCCCGGACCGACCCGCGGCTCCGAGGGACCGGCCCCGCAGCGGGCCCCCGGCAGCTATGCGTGGGCCGCGTTCGCACCGCTGCCCGCCGCGCCCGTGCTGCTCCAGGGCGGCCCCGCCGCGGCCCGGGTCGACGCGGACCGCAGCTACCTCGTGCAGCGCGACGGCGACGGCGGACTCTGGTACGTCTCCGGCGACGGCGCGCGCTGGGGCGAATGGCGCAGGCTGCCCACCTTCCGCACCACCGACGACCCGGCGGCGGTGGCCACCGGACCCGGCCGGATGGACGTGTTCGCCGTCGGCGTGAGCGACAAGCTGCTGTATCGCGCCACGTTCGCCGACGGCCGCTTCGGCGAATGGACCAGGACGGACGCCAAGACCAAGCTCACCGGCGCGCCCGCGGCGGTGGCCACCGGCGACCGGATCGACATCGTGGCCCGCACCGCGAGCGACGGCCTGGCCGCCGGGTCGCTCACCGGCGGCGGCTGGAGCGGCTTCACCACGGTGCCCAGCGCGGGCCGGATCGAGGCGGCGCCGGCGCTGACCGCGAGCGGCCCCGGCACGCTGGACGCCTTCGTGGTGCGCGCGGGCGACCACGCGGTGCTGCACATCACCAGCGTCGACGGCACCTGGCGCGAGCCCGAGCGGGTCAACCTGGCCGCGTCCGCGCGCCCGGCCGCCGCCTGGAGCCAGGCCCGGGGCCTGGTCGTGCTGGCCCGGGACGGCAACGGGCGACTGCTCGGCGCGGTGCCCGGCGAGGGCGGCTGGCGGCCGGTCGACCCGAACACCGCCAGCGCCGACGCCCCCGCCGCGGCGGCCGTCGGCGCCGACCGGGTCGACGTGTACGTCCGTGCCGACAACGGCCGCCTGCAAGGCGCCGCGTCGACCCCCGACACGGGCTGAGTCCCGAGTCGGGCCGCCGTCCACTTAGGATGGGTGCGTGGCTGCCGTTGATCCTTCCGAAGAGCTCAAGTCCGTCGAGTCGACCATGGGGTCGATCGAGGCCGTCCTCGACCTCGACAAGATGCGGGCCGACGTGGCCGCTCTCAACGAGAAGGCGGCGGCGCCGGATCTGTGGGACGACCCCGAGGCCGCGCAGAAGGTGACCAGCCGGCTGTCGTTCCTCCAGGGCGAACTGCGCCGGGTCGAGGACCTGCGCCGCCGGATCGACGACGTGAACGTCCTGTTCGAGCTGGCCGAGGCCGAGGACGACGCGGACACCCGTGCCGAGGCCGAGAGCGAGCTCGCGGCGGTGCACAAGGCGGTCGGCGAACTCGAGGTCCGCACCCTGCTGTCCGGCGAATACGACGCGCGCGAGGCGCTGGTGACCATCCGCTCCGAGGCCGGTGGTGTGGACGCCGCCGACTTCGCCGAGATGTTGCTGCGGATGTACACCCGCTGGGCCGAGCGGCACGGCTACCCGACCGAGGTCTACGACACCTCCTACGCCGAGGAGGCCGGCATCAAGTCGGCCACCTTCGCGGTCAAGGTGCCCTACGCCTACGGCACGCTGTCCGTCGAGCAGGGCACGCACCGCCTGGTGCGCATCTCGCCGTTCGACAACCAGGGCCGCCGACAGACCTCGTTCGCGGGCGTCGAGGTGTTGCCGGTGGTCGAGCAGAGCGACCGGGTCGACATCGACGAGTCCGAACTGCGGGTCGACGTCTACCGTTCCTCCGGTCCCGGCGGCCAGGGCGTCAACACCACCGACTCGGCGGTGCGGATCACGCACATCCCGACCGGCATCGTGGTGTCCTGCCAGAACGAGCGCTCGCAGATCCAGAACCGCGCCTCCGCGATGGCGGTGCTCTCCGCCAAGCTGCTGGAGCGGCAGCGCCAGGAGGAGCAGGCCCGGATGAACGCGCTCAAGGGCGAGGGCTCGTCCTGGGGCAACCAGATGCGCTCCTACGTCCTGCACCCGTACCAGATGGTCAAGGACCTGCGCACCGAATTCGAGGTCGGCAATCCGCAGTCGGTGCTCGACGGCGAGATCGACGGCTTCATCGAGGCGGGTATCCGCTGGCGCAAAACCCAGCAGACCGCCGCCGCGTAGCCGAGACCGGCCGCCGGAAATTCCGGTGAACAAGTCGATATCACGGCCCGGGACGCCCACGATTCGGTGGGGGTTCCGGGCCGTGTGGCGTTGCGCTTTCGCGCCGATTTTCGCGGCGAATCGGAATTAACCCCCGCAACCCTCTCCGAACGCCCTTGACGCGGCATCCGCCCGGTTACCAGTCTGAACAGCGGCATTACCGCGACGCATCCGATCAGGGGAGTCCGAAGCGCATCGACAGATGGCACGGACGCGCGTCGGGTGATGCCCAACGGCGTTTGGGACCCCACCCGCGCCGGCGCGGATACGGGGATCTCATCCAACTGGGGGTTAATTGATGTCAACCAAAATGCGCGTCCGGACGGCTCGGATGGCCGCCGCTGCGCTGTTCGCGGCGGGCGCGTCCTTCGCGGTCGCCGGCGTGGCGAGCGCGACGGACGGCGGTTCGCCGGACGACGGGTGCGAGCAGACGCACACGTGCCCGGGTGGTCCGGGCGGTACCTCGACGGGTACTTCGACCGGCACGTCGACGGGCACCTCCACCGGCACGTCGACCGGTACGTCCACGGGTACCTCGACCGGTACCTCGGCGGGCACGTCCACCGGCACCTCGACGGGCACCTCGACGGGGACCTCCACGGGGACCTCCACCGGTACGTCGACGGGTACCTCGACCGGTACTTCGACGGGAACGTCCGCGGGCACCTCGACGGGTACCTCGACCGGCACGTCCACGGGCACCTCGACGGGCACGTCGGCCGGTACCTCCACGGGTACCTCGACCGGCACGTCGACCGGTACGTCCACCGGCACCTCGACCGGTACCTCCACCGGTACTTCGGCCGGTACGTCGACGGGTACCTCGACCGGTACTTCGACGGGTACGTCCACCGGCACCTCGACGGGTACGTCCACCGGCACCTCGACGGGCACCTCGACCGGTACTTCGACAGGCACGTCGGCCGGTACGTCCACGGGTACCTCGACCGGCACCTCGACCGGTACGTCCTCGGGCACCTCGGCCGGTACCTCGACGGGCACGTCGTCGGGCACCTCGGCCGGGACCACCAAGGGCAACTCGGGCGGCTCGGGCAACACCAGTAAGGGCAACTCGGGCGGCAGCACCGGTGGCAACACCTGTGACGCCACGCACGCCTCCGGCGGGCTGGACCTGAACTGCGGCGGCGACGGGAACACCCGGACGAGCAGCGGCAACGACCAGCAGAACGCCCCCGTCCGCGACTTCGGCGGCGGCGACACCGCGCCGGCGCAGCAGGCCGCCAAGAAGGAACTGGCCGAGACCGGTTCCGGCGCCAACATGGCATTCCTGATCGTCGGCGGTGCCGCGATGGCGGCCGGTGGCTTCACCTTCACCGTGCTCCCCGCGCGGCTTCGGCGCCGGCAGCAGGCCCCCGCGGCCTGAGTCGAAGACTTGTGCCCCGGCGCGGCGGTGCCGGGGCACTGAATCCGCCGTCCCGGCGTTCCGAGCCGGGCGCACCGCGGTCATCGCGAGTGCGTCTGTGAAACGGTCGGCCCGGAACCGGGGGCGGTGGGCGGCACCCGCGGTACGCGGTCGGGCCCTGTGCCCGGCCCGAGAACGGGGCGCCCGCTCGGATCGGTCCGCGCCGGACAGCTGCCGGCAAGGGCGGGTTCGGGTTCCGGAAGCCGCGGAGCGCCGCTGCACAGCGCGAAGGCCCTGGGGGCACCCAGGGCCTTCGTCGTGTCCGGTCTCGGCTGTTGCCGGGTCTCTCCCGGCCGCCGGCGCGCTTGGGGCGGCTCAGCCGCCCACGCGGGCCAGCAGCAGCGCACACGCCAGGACGAGCAGGGCGAGTGCCGCCACCATCGCGGGGTTGATCCCGCCGGAGCCCCTGAGGCGTTCGCGACTGGCTCGACACGTCGGGCAACGACCCTCCGTGACCAGTCCGGCGCAGTTCGCACACACCAGGCGGTCCAAGGTCATCTCGACTCCTCCGCCTCGATTGCTCCGCTATTACGCATCGATACACATAACGCTCACGACGCGGCGGGAAGTTCCCGTCACCCTCCACTGTGCCGCTTACACTCACGGAATGGCCATGCCCGACGACCACTCCGTTCGAGCCTGGGCGCCCGGCTCCCGACGGTGTGGTCCCTTGGCCTCCTCTGTGCCCCCAGCTGCATGCCCTGCCCCCTACACTGGCGCACCGTGATGCAACCGTGATCCGATTCGACAACGTCAGCAAGACCTACCCGAAGCAGCCGCGCCCCGCGTTGCACGACGTCTCCCTCGAAGTGGAGAAGGGTGAGTTCGTCTTCCTCGTCGGGTCCTCGGGCTCGGGTAAGTCCACCTTCCTGCGGCTGGTCCTCAAGGAGGAACGGCCGTCCCTGGGCAACATCTTCGTGGCGGGCAAGGACCTCGGCCGACTGTCCAACTGGAAGGTGCCCGCGCTGCGCCGCCAGGTGGGCACGGTCTTCCAGGACTTCCGCCTGCTGCCGAACAAGACGGTGTACCAGAACGTCGCGTTCGCGCTCGAGGTGATCGGCAAGCCTCGGGGCACGATCCGCAAGGTGGTACCGGAGGTTCTGGACCTGGTGGGGCTGGGCGGCAAGGAGGAGCGCATGCCCGGCGAGCTGTCCGGTGGTGAGCAGCAGCGGGTGGCGATCGCCCGGGCCTTCGTGAACCGGCCGATGATCCTGATCGCCGACGAACCCACCGGCAACCTCGACCCGCAGAACAGCGTCGGCATCATGAAGCTGCTCGACCGGATCAACCGGACGGGCACCACGATCCTGATGGCCACGCACGACCAGGCGATCGTGGACCAGATGCGCAAGCGCGTCATCGAGCTGGAGCAGGGCCGACTCGTCCGCGACCAGTCTCGCGGCGTGTACGGCTACCAGCACTGATCCACCGGACCACCCCGGCGCGGCAGTCCGGCCGCGCCCCTAGCGACTAGGACATCATGCGCGCCCAGTTCGTCCTCTCGGAGATCGGAGTCGGTCTCCGCCGGAACCTGACCATGACGATCGCGGTGATCGTCAGTGTCGCGCTGTCCCTCACGCTGGCCGGAGCGGGTCTGCTGCTGCGGGTTCAGGTGAACGAGATGAAGGACTTCTGGTACGACCGGGTCGAGGTCTCGATCTTCCTGTGCGGCAAGAGCGACCACGGGCCCGGTTGCGAGGGCGGCGAGGTCTCGAACGAGCAGCGCGAGGGGTTCCGCGCGGAACTCAGCCGGATGCCGCTCGTGGAGAAGACCTACTACGAGACCAAGCAGGAAGCGTTCCAGCACTTCAAGGAGCAGAACAAGGAATCGCCGATCTCCGGCAGCGTGACCGCCGATCAGCTGCCGGAGTCCTTCCGGGTCAAATTGAAGGACCCGACCAAGTACCAGGTGGTGGCGAGTGCGTTCCAGGGGCGGCCGGGCGTGCAGTCCGTCCAGGACCAGCGCAAGATCCTGGAGCCGTTCTTCAAACTGCTGAAGAACGCGCAATGGGCGGCGCTCGGGGTGATGGTCTTCATGCTCCTGGTGGCGATCCTGCTGATCGTCAACACCGCCCGGGTGTCCGCGTTCAGCCGCCGTCGGGAGACCGGGATCATGCGCCTGGTCGGCGCGTCGAACCTGTACATCCAATTGCCGTTCATCATGGAATCCGCGATCGCCGGGTTGCTGGGCGGTCTGATGGCGACCGGGTTGTTGAGCGCCGGGTTCTACTTCGGCGTGAAACAGGGGCTCGGTCAGCAGTTCAGCGCGTTCGATCTGATCGGCTGGGGTCCGGTGTTGATGACCCTGCCGTGGCTGATCGTGTTCGGCGCGGTGATGTCGGCGATCGCGTCGTTCTTCACCCTGCTGAAATACCTCAAGGTCTGAGCACCGGGCGAACACCGGGTACCCGGAGCGGCCCGAGAGCCCCGCAGCGCCACGGCGCGGCGGGGCTCTCGAACGTCTGTATGCGTCCGGATGGGTTTCGTGTGAGTTCGTATTACTTCCATACCGGTGTGTTCAGTGGCGATTCGCGTGCATTCCGCGTTTCTTGTGATCATGCGCAGAATTCGGACCAGGCGACTCGGATTGTCGGTGCTCGTGGTGATCACGGCCGCCGCGGTGGGTTTCGTGCCCGCGTACGCGGACGGCGACGACGACGGTGACGTGCGGGCCCGGAAGCAGCGCGCCGATGTGGCGGCCCGGGATATGCGGGCCGACCTGGACGCGTCGCTGGCCCGGCTGACCGCGGCGGAGAAGGCGTACGCCGAGGCCGAGGCGGCCGCGCCGGGGGCCCGGGCCGCGGCCGACGCCGCGCGGGCGAAGGTGGCCGAGGCGCAGGCCCGTACCGCCGATCTGAGCCACGCCGTGGAGCTGGCGGAGGCCGCGGTGACCACCGCGGAGGCCGAGTTGCGCGACGTGGCCGCCGCGACCCAGGCGGTGCGCGACGACGTGGCGCAGCTGGTGGGGCGGGCGTACCGCAGCGGGCAGATGGCGCAGCTGTCGATGATCCTGCGCGCGCAGACCCCCGCGGAGCTGCTGAGCAGCCTTGAGAGCTATCGGCGCATGGTGCAGGCGGACCACGAGACCATCGCGCGCCTGGAGCGCACCCGGGACGCGGTGGACGCCCGCCGGGCCGAGCTGGAGCGGCGCCGCGAGGAGGCCCGGCGCAGGCACGCCGAGGCCGGGCGGAACCTGGCCGAGGTGGTCGCGCTGGAGAAGATCGCGACCGAGGCGGCGGCGAGGGTGACCGCGCTCGGCGCGCAGCGTGAGCGCGCGCTGGCCACCGCGCGCGAGGAGAAGGCGGCCGACCAGCAGCGCTACGAGGCGATCCGCACCGAGCAGAAGCGGCTGACGGAGCTGGTCAACCGCAGCAACGCGCCCGCCCGGGGCGCCGGGCCGCAGACGTCCTCCTCGGTCACGGGCGGCGCGCTGTCCTACCCGGTCCGCGGTGCGATCAGCTCGGGCTTCGGGATGCGCTACCACCCGATCCTGGAGTACACGAAGCTGCACACCGGCACCGACTTCGCGGTCCCCGAGGGCACCGCGGTGGCCGCCGCCCGCGAGGGCACGGTGGTGCAGACCGGCTACAACGCGGCGTACGGCTACCGCGTGGTGCTCTCCCACGGGCGGGTCGGCGGCGTCGCGCTGACCACGACGTACAACCACCTGTCCCGGATCACCGTGCGCGAGGGGCAGCGGGTGGCCCGGGGCGACCAGGTCGGCCGCTCCGGCGACACGGGCTGGTCCACCGGCGCGCACCTGCACTTCGAGGTGCTGGTGGACGGCGACTTCGTCGACCCGGCACTGTGGTTGTGACGGCCGGGCCGGCTCCGGGGTAATGGGCTTGCGGCCATGCGCGAGAATGCAGGGATCATGGCGAAAGAGATCGGGCGCAAACTCATCGCCCAGAACAAGAAGGCGCGGCACGACTACCTGATCGAGGACACCCTCGAAGTCGGGCTCGTGCTGACCGGCACCGAGGTCAAGTCGTTGCGGGCCGGCAAGGCGTCCCTGGTGGACGGCTTCGCGAGCATCGACGGCGGCGAGGTGTGGCTGCACAACGTGCACATCTCGGAATACTCCCAGGGCACGTGGACCAATCACACGGCGCGACGCAAGCGGAAGCTGCTGCTGCACCGGCACGAGATCGACAAGCTGGTCCAGTCGACCCAGGAGACGGGTCACACGCTGGTGCCGCTGAGCCTGTACTTCAAGGACGGCCGGGCGAAGCTCGAACTGGCGCTGGCCAAGGGCAAGAAGAACTACGACAAACGACAGACCCTGCGCGAACAGCAGGACAAGCGGGAGACGGAGCGCGTGATGTCCAAGTACGTGCGCGGCCGTCGGCAGTGAACCGGCGGCGAGAGTGACCGGCGGGGAATGAAGTGGACCGGTCCGACGTTGGACCGTACGATGTGCCTGGTTCGGCTCGAGCATGTGTGGCGAGTCGGGCCGTTCGAGCAGGACACCCTCGGGTGGTTGCTTGAAAATTCAATAGGGGGTGATCGGTTTCGACTGCGGCTGTCGAAGCAGAGGAAGCGAGCCGAGGAAGCGACAATGATCTCGTTAACCATATGTCGCAAACAAATAATCGCCGATACCAAGCGCGATTCCTTCGCCCTCGCTGCCTAAGCGAGTATCCGAAGGTGTCAGACCGGGTGCGTCCCCGCCCCGGACCCTGGCATAATCTAGGGGACTTCACCGCCCGACCCGGTTACGGGGTCGTTCGGGACAAAAAACAGTAACTGGGCCCGTCGGTGTCTTGTCCACGTGAACACCGGGGCCGAGAAAATCATTGTGGACTGCGCTCGGAGAAGCTCTGGTTCCGCACCGTAGGACGCGGGTTCAATTCCCGCCACCTCCACCCCTGTTGAAAAGTATCGAAGCGAAGAGCCCGGTGTGCCTGCACACCGGGCTCTTTCGCGGTCTCTGGCACTTCCTGGAACATCCTGGCTTGCGGGCCCTCCGGACAAGCCCGGCCGACAGCCGTCGGGTGCCCGTCGACGGCCCCATCCTCGTCGTCGGCAGAGTTCTGCTCACCGATGCTGGCCGAGTCTCACTTTCCTGCCCCACCCGGCCCGGCGTCGTGGTTGGATCGACGTTCAAACCCTTGCCGAGCAAGAGGCACTTGGACAGGCGGATGCCGGCAGCGGTGGGTAGTGTGCGCGCCCGAGGACATGCGCGCTACGAATGATGGGGGGCGGGGCACGCGGTGGATGCGAACCCGAAGACTTTGCACGGGCTGTTCGGCGCAGACTTGCGTCTTGTCGTACCGGTCTTCCAGCGGCCTTATGTGTGGACCGAAGACCGGAACTGGCGTCCCCTGTGGGAGGACGTCGCCGCGTTGGTGCATCGAAGGCTCTCAGGCGAAGAGGTCCACCCTCACTTCCTCGGCGCCGTGGTACTGGATCAACTTCCGACGCCCACCGGATCGATGCCCGCCCGCCTGGTCATCGACGGGCAACAACGTCTGACAACCCTTCAAATCCTGCTGGCCGCCGTCCGGGACGTTGCCCGGGAACTCGAAATCCCCAAGATGTACGGCAGCGTGCTGGACAAGCTCACCGTCAACGAAGACGAGCTGACGGACGACCCGCACGCGGGCTACAAGGTATGGCCTACAAACATCGACAGATCACCGTTTCAAGCGGTCATGGACGGTCGTCTGCGGCGAGCCGTGGACGTTGCCGTCCCGGTCGGAGCGGGTGATCCCGTGATCGTTCAGGCCTACCGGTTCTTCTTCAACCGGGCCATCGAATGGGCGGACGAGCTCAGCTACGAGGATCGACTGATAGAGGGCTTCGATGCGCTGGTTCGTATCCTCCGGGAGAAGTTCGAGGTCATCGTCATCGACCTCACGCCCAACGACAACGCGCAGGTCATCTTCGAGGCCCTGAACGACCGCGGTACGCCCTTGCAAGCCTCCGACCTGGTGAAGAACCTGCTCTTTCAGCGAGCCGAGGAGCAAGGCCTACCGGTCGAGGATCTGCACCGCGATGTCTGGTCGGCGTTGGAAACGCCCGATTGGCGCAAAGAGGTCCGCCAAGGGCGTCTCAAGCGCCCTCGGCTGGACGTTTTCCTTACCCAGTACCTCACCAGCGAAGTCGCCGAAGAGGTCTTGGCCCCCGAGCTCTTTCTCACCTTCCGCACTTACGTGAAGAAGTCCGACGCGGAGCTGGACGTCCTTATGCGGCACCTGGTGTCTCGGGCCGCCGTGTACCAGCGCCTGACGGCGGACAAGCATCCCGCCACGCCCGAGGGTCGGTTCCTTCGCAACATCGGGATCCTGGACACCAACACCGTCATCCCGGTCCTCCTGTGGCTCGTGACCCGCTTCGACGAGCAGGAACGAGCTCAGGCCGTGGCCGCCTTGGACTCCTACCTCATGCGGCGCACGGTCTGTCGGCAGACGACCAAGAACTACAACCGCCTTTTCCTCGACCTGCTCAAGGAACTGAAGGCAAAGGACGATCCAGCCGTCGTGGAAGACTTCCTGTTGCGACAGGGCGCCGATTCCGGGTTCTGGCCCGGGAACGCAGATATTCGATACGTCTTCCGTACGCAACCGCTGTACGGGAAGCTCACCCAGACTCGCGTACGATTGCTCTTTGCCGAACTGGAGGATGCTCTCTACGAGGGCAAGACGGAACGGCTCGTCTATGATGGCGAGTTGACTGTCGAACATCTGCTGCCACAGACATGGGAACGGTACTGGTCTCTGCCGCAGACGGATGTCGAAGCGTATGAGCGCAGGCAATCCCTCCTCCATACCGCAGGCAATCTGACCCTGTTGACTCGCAAGCTGAATCCGGCCGTCTCGAACGGACCTTGGTCGGACAAGCGCCGCGAAATTCTGCTACACAGTGCCCTTTCGCTCAATCGTTCGCTGCCCGCGCAATGGAACGAGGAGCTGATCATTGCCCGAGCCGACCACTTGGCCGAGGCGTTTTGCCGCCGCTGGCCGCGCGCGTCCGGTGACGCGACCTCCCGGATGGTTCCCGCCCCATCGACTGGCTCGGAACCCCACACGACCGGGGTGCCTGGTGGGCCATCGGCGGTGGGAGTCCCCAAGCCGCGGCGCGATGTGGCCCGGCACATCCAGGAGGCTTTCGCCGGTCTGTCCACCGGTGCCGTACTCACGGTTCGGGAAATCGTTGCGGCGCGCACGAGTCAGTACGACGCCGGCGAGATCAGTGCCGGAGCCGTTTCCTTCAGGCTTCGCGCCGACAACGTCCCCGGTATACGGGCGCTTCGCGATGCACATCCGATGGCGGCCAGGAAAATCGGCTGAATATGCGCACACGCCATGCCGGTCTACCAAATGCGGTCGGCGGACGCGTGTACGGGTGCTCGGAAGGCCGGGCCGGGCGGAGAGCGGACGACGTGTTGTCGTGATCGGATGATCCGAGAGCCGGCCCGAACAAAAGCGGTGGTCCCAAGGACCACCGCTTTCGCCATGTCGAGGACACCGACCCGCCAATGCTCGCCTCTCGGCAAGTGGTCCCTCGTAGGGACTAATGGTTGGGCCCGGGGGCTTGGATCGAGCCGGTGTCGTCCACCAGCGTAACCGACCCTCCCGCCGGCGCCGGGAGATCGGCGAAGGACGAGGATCACAGTTTGCGTGGTCGGGGGGTCCGGGTAAGGCGGGCTCCCGGTCGCCCCGGCCGGCACGCCCATGTCCACGAAGTGAGACCATCGGGGGCGATGCGACCTCGGCGGAGACGGGCGTCGCAGCGATCGGAGGAGAAAGAGTTCATGCCCGCAGCGCCCAGCGCCTCGTACTCGATCACGGCTCGACTGGAGGTCCCCGCAGGGGGTCCGTCGGTCAGTCGGCTCACCAACACGGTGGAATCCGCCGGGGGGTCGATCACCGCCCTCGACGTCACCGCGTCCGGCCACGAGCGCCTGCGGATCGACGTCACGATCGCCGCGACCTCGACCGATCACGCCGACCGGCTCGTGGAGGCGATCCGCGAGATCGAGGGCGTCACCCTCGGCAAGGTCTCGGACCGCACCTTCCTGATGCACCTCGGCGGCAAGATCGAGATGCAGTCCAAGCACCCGATCCGCAACCGCGACGACCTCTCGATGGTCTACACCCCGGGCGTGGCGCGGGTGTGCCTGGCCATCGCGGAGAACCCCGACGACGCGCGCCGGCTGACCATCAAGCGCAACACCGTCGCGGTGGTCACCGACGGCTCCGCAGTGCTCGGCCTGGGCAACATCGGCCCCAAGGCCGCGCTGCCGGTCATGGAGGGCAAGGCGGCCCTGTTCAAGCGCTTCGCGGGGATCGACGCGTGGCCGATCTGCCTGGACACCCAGGACCCGGACGAGATCGTCCGGGCCGTGCAGGTGATGGCGCCGGGCTTCGCCGGGATCAACCTTGAGGACATCTCCGCGCCGCGCTGCTTCGAGATCGAGCGTCGGCTGCGCGAGACGCTGGACATCCCGGTCTTCCACGACGACCAGCACGGCACCGCGATCGTGGTGCTCGCGGCGCTCACCAACGCGCTGCGGGTGGTCGGCAAGAAGATCCAGGACGTGCGCATCGTCATGTCGGGCGCGGGCGCGGCCGGCACCGCCATCCTCAAGCTGCTCCTCTCCGCGGGCGCGGCCCACGTGGTGGTCGCGGACGTGCGCGGCGTGGTGCACACCGGGCGCGAGGACCTGGGTACGGACCTGCGCTGGATCGCCGAACACACCAACGAGCAGGGCCTGACCGGCACGCTCAAGGAGGCCGTGGTCGGTGCGGACGTCTTCGTGGGCGTGTCGGCGCCGAACGTACTCGACGGCTCCGACATCGCCGCGATGGCCGCCGACTCGATCGTGTTCGCGCTGGCCAACCCCGATCCCGAGGTGGACCCGGCGGCGGCCCTGGAGCACGCCGCGGTGGTCGCCACCGGGCGCAGCGACTTCCCCAACCAGATCAACAACGTGCTGGTCTTCCCGGGCGTCTTCCGCGGTCTGGTGGACGCGCAGAGCCGGCACATCAGCGACGACATGCTGCTCGCGGCCGCGCGGGCGCTGGCGTCGGTGGTCTCCGACGACGAAGTGAACCCGAACTACATCATCCCGAGCGTTTTCCACCCGGAGGTCTCCTCGGTGGTCGCCGCGGCGGTGCGGGACGCGGTGTTGGCGGAGCGTCAGAACCCTGCGGGATGATCGTCGTACTGTCGGTCCGTATCCCGGTTGCGGGGCCCCCCGAACGGCCCCGTAATCTGCCGGAACCGCGAAATCACGGGGCTTTCCCAGTGATTTGGCGTGTCCTTGATTAGCTTCCGGGCATGGATGAGTGCAGGATTCGTCCCCGGGGCAAGAACAGCGAGTTGGACTGAACCACGTTTGCGACCACGTTCCGTGGTCGTCGGCGGAGGTCAGCAAGACACGGGAGTGACACATGAACCGCAGTGAGCTGGTGGCCGCCCTCGCGGAGCGCGCCGACGTGACCCGCAAGGACGCGGACGCCGTACTGAGCGCGCTCGCCGACGTGGTCGGCGAGATCGTCGCCAAGGGCGACGAGAAGGTCTCGATCCCGGGCTTCCTCACCTTCGAGCGCACCCACCGTGCCGCCCGCACCGCGCGGAACCCGCAGACCGGCGACCCGATCGACATCCCCGCCGGCTACGGCGTCAAGGTTTCGGCGGGCTCGAAGCTCAAGGCCGCGGCCTCGGGCAAGTAAGTCCGTAGCAGCCCCGGTGGAAACCGGAAGGGCGGCTTCCCTCGCTGGGGAAGCCGCCCTTCCGGCGTCGTGGGACCCGAGCGGCCCTACGCGGCCCTCCTCGGGCCCCTGAGACCCCGGGAAGGGGCCATCGTGATCCGAGGGGCCGCGGCAAACGGCCGACGAACGGCTAGGCGACGCTCTCGGCGACCCGCATGGGCAGCTCCACGCGGGCGCCCAGGGCCTCCAGCTTGGCCTGGAAGTCCTCGTAGCCGCGCTCGATCAGGTCGATGCCGGTGACCCGCGAGGTGCCCTCCGCGGCGAGCGCGGCGATCAGGTACGAGAAACCGGCCCGCAGGTCCGGGATGTCCAGGTCGGTGGCGTGCAGCTTGGCCGGCCCGGAGATGACCGCGGAGTGCTGGAAGTTGCGCTGGCCGAACCGGCAGGGCGTACCGCCCAGGCACTCGCTGTAGAGCTGGATCGTGGCGCCCATCTGGTTCAGCGCCGAGGTGAAGCCGAGCCGCCGCTCGTACACCGTCTCGTGCACGATGGACAGGCCCGTGGCCTGGGTCAGCGCGACCACCAGCGGCTGCTGCCAGTCGGTCTGGAAGCCGGGGTGCACGTCGGTCTCCAGGGCGATCGCGTTCAGCGGCCCGCCCGGGTGCCAGAAGCGGATGCCCTCGTCGTCGATCGAGAACGCGCCGCCGACCTGCCGGAAGACGTTCAGGAAGGTCATCATGTCCAGCTGGCGTGCGCCGCGGACGTAGATGTCACCGTGCGTGGCCAGCGCCGCGCAGGCCCAGGACGCGGCCTCCAGCCGGTCCGGCAGGGCGCGGTGGTCGTAGCCGCCGAGCTTGGCGACGCCCGTGATTCGGATCACCCGGTCGGTGGTGACCGAGATGATCGCGCCCATCTTCTGGAGCACGCAGATCAGATCTATGATCTCCGGCTCCACCGCCGCGTTGGACAACTCGGTGGTGCCCTCCGCGCGCACCGCCGCGAGCAGCACCTGCTCGGTGGCGCCCACGCTGGGGAACGGCAGCCGCACCTTCGCGCCCTCGAGGCCGTTGGGCGCCTCGATGTAGAGCCCCTCGGGGCGCTTGGTGATCACCGCGCCGAACTCGCGCAGCACGCTCAGGTGGAAGTCGATCGGCCGGTCGCCGATCATGCAGCCGCCCAGGTCCGGGATGAACGCGCGGCCGAGGCGGTGCAGCAGCGGGCCGCAGAGCAGGATCGGGATCCGGCTGGAGCCGGCGTGCGCGTCGATGTCCGCGACGTTGGCCTGTTCCACCTGGGTGGGGTCCATCAGCAGTTCGCCGGGCTCGTCGCCGTCGCGCACCGCGACACCGTGCAGTTGCAGCAGGCCCTTGACGATGCGTACGTCGCTGATCTCCGGGACGTTGCGCAGTCGGCTCGGCGCCTCGCCCAGGAGTGCGGCCACCATCGCCTTGGGCACCAGGTTCTTGGCGCCCTTGACCCGAACCTCGCCTTCCAGCGGGGAACCGCCGTGAACCAAGAGCACGTCGTCTTGCATGAATCCTCGCACTTCTGTGGGTGCCGGAACCGACAGGGAAGATGGGCCGACAGCGCTACACGGTAGTCGGATCCGCATCGGGCCCGTGGCGGGTTGTGGTGCCGAAGGGCCCGGGGAGAAGGGTCTTTGGGCCCGTGGACGAGGAGTGGGGATGGCCGGGGGAACGAGGGGCGGCAGGCTCGCGTACTGCGCGTTCGTGGTGGCGGTGCTGGTGAATCTCTACCTCCTGTTCAATCCCGGCAGTCCGGGTGACCCGGCGCCGTTCGTTCCACATCGTGACAAGATCGTGCATTTTCTCTCCTTCGCCGCCATTGCCTGGACGGGTCGGCGTGTCGGAATCGGTGCGCTGCCGCTCGGCGTGCTGCTCGTGGGGCACGCGGTGGAGAGCGAGCTGATCCAGCACTTCCTGCTGCCGCACCGCAGCGGCGACCCGTTCGATGTGCTCGCGGACGTATGCGGGATGGGCGCCGGACTCGCTCTCGCCGGCCGACTTCCTCGCCGGGCGGCACACTCTGACGCGGCGGTTGCGGGATCATGAGCCCTATGACCGAGGTATCGCTCACCGGACGCCTGCTCGTGGCCACGCCCGCGCTGGCCGATCCGAACTTCGACCGGTGTGTGGTCTTCCTCCTGGAGCACGACGAGGACGGCACCCTCGGCGTGGTGATCAACCGACCCAGCCCGGTGGACGTCGACGACGTGCTCGTGCCCTGGTCCAAGATCGTCAGCGAGCCGTCGGTGGTGTTCCAGGGCGGGCCGGTCGCGATGGACTCGGCGCTGGCCATCGCCTCTGTGCCGGGCGGCGCGGAGCCGCTGGGGTGGCGTCGGGTGCACGGCGGTCTCGGGCTGGTGGACCTGGACGTGCCGCCGGAGCTGGTGGCCGCCGACTTCGGGTCGATGCGGGTCTTCGCGGGTTATGCGGGGTGGGGTCCCGGGCAGTTGGAGACCGAGTTGCGGTCGGGCGCGTGGTACGTGGTCGACTCCGAGCCGGGCGACGCCTTCACGCCGACGCCGGATCGGTTGTGGCGGGCGGTACTGCGGCGGCAGGTGGGCGAGTTGGCCATGGTCGCCACGTACCCGGAGGACCCGACGCTGAATTAGCGCGGTTGTGGGGGTGGTCGGAGGGGTGGCCGCAGGGGTGGTCACGCGCGGGCTCGGCGCTCGTGCGCACGCGCCGATCGATGCGGTCGGCGTCTGGCTATCCTGGTGGGTATGACCACTCCCCAGAGCTTCCCGGAGCCGGAGCACGGGACGGGCACCGGCACGCTGATCGAGGAGACGCCGAAGCTCTCCCACGGCGACGGTGACCACGAACGCTTCGCGCACTACGTCCAGCGCGACAAGATCATGGAAAGCGCGATGTCCGGGAGCCCGGTCATCGCCCTTTGCGGGAAGGTCTGGGTACCGGGTCGCGACCCGAAGAAGTACCCGGTCTGCCCGATGTGCAAGGAGATCTACGAGACCATGCCTGCGGGCGGGTCGGGTGACAAGGACAAGAGCGGTGGCAAGAGCGGCGGCAAGCAGTAGCGGTCGCGGTAGCGGCAACAACAGTCGCTGAGGTGTGCGTGGGGCGTCGGCCGATTCGGTCGGCGCCTCTTGCGTTGCGTAGCGTCGTGGCTCGGGTGGGTGCGGGTGGTGCCGGTCGGGGTGGGATTCGACGCGCTTTTCACCCGTTGTGTTTTGGTTCCGGGGCCCGGTTCACCGGGTGGGGTTTCGGGTTGGCTCAAATCTCGGCCGGGTCCGCTCGTTTCGTGGCCGCGTGGCAATAGGGTGGGCGGCGCTGTGGACGCGACGATCTTGATGCCGTTGTCGCTCGACGAGGCCGTGGACGCCCTCGCGCGCGATCCCCGGGCACTGCCGGTGGCCGGGGGGACCGACCTCATGCCCCGTGTCAACGCCGAACTGGTGCGACCGTCGGCCCTGGTGGGCCTGGCGAAGGTCGCCGACCTGCGGCGATGGGGTTACGAGGACGGTTTCGCCATGCTCGGCGCCGGGCTTACCTGGGCCCGGCTCGCGGACGCGGACCTGGCGGCGCTCGTCCCGGCGCTGGCCGCCGCCGCCAACGAGGTGGGCACCGCGCAGGTCCGCGCGATGGGCACGCTCGGCGGCAACATCCTCGCGAGCGGCCGACCCGCCGACTCGCTGCCCGTACTCGCGGCCCTGGAGGCCACCGTGTCGTGCCGTTCGCCCGGCGGGGTGCGCGAGGTCGCACCGCACCTGCTCGAACCCCGGTCCGGTCCGATCGCCGAACAGCTGTTGCGGCCGGGGGAGTTGATCACCGGAGTACGGGTGCCGCTGCTGCGTGGGGTACAGGAGTTCGTCAAGGCGCCGGTGGGCGCGGGCCGCTATCTGACCCTGGCCCTGGTGGCCGGGCCCGTGGTCGGCGACGTGCGCTGCGCGGTCGGCGGGGCGCACCCCGGGCCGGTGCGCGCGTTCGAGGCCGAGCGGTGGTTGGCGGGGCGGATGGACGCGCGTACCGGGCGGCTCGCGGACGGGCGCGACGCGGCCGACTTCGGCCGGCTCGTCGCCGACGAGGTGCGCCCCGATGCCGAGCAGCGGGCCGCCCGGGCGCATCTGCGGCACGTGGTCGCGGTGTGCGCGCGGCGCGCGGTACAACGGGCGTTCGGCGGATGAGCGGGCCCGGATTCGGGGACGTCCTCGGGGGTGACACGAACCCGACGACGTCGTACGTGCTGCGGGTCAACGGCGAGGCCCGGCTGATCGAGAACGCCTGGATCGGCGAGAACCTGCTGTACGTGCTGCGCGAGCGGCTCGGCCTGCCCGGCGCCAAGGACGGCTGCGGGCAGGGCGTGTGCGGCACCTGCACCGTGCAGTTGGACGGGGTGGCGGTGGCCGCGTGCCTGATCGCCGCGGCCACGCTGGGCGATCGTGAGGTCCGCACCATCGAGGACCTGGACAACGACCCGGAGACCGCCGACGTACAGCGCGCGCTGATCGAGGCCGGCGCGGTGCAGTGCGGGTTCTGCGTGCCGGGCGTGGTCGCGTCGGTGTGCGCGCTGCTGGCCCGGGCGCCCGAGCCGAGCGAGGTGGAGATCCGGCGGGCGCTCGACGGGCACCCGTGTCGGTGTGCGGGGCCGCATCCGATGGTGGACGCGGTGCGGATCGCGGCGCGCCGGCGGGTGCCGCGGGAGACCCACTCGACGATGATGTTCAACGTGATCGCGCCGCCGACGTCCGGCGGCGCCGAGTGAGCGGGCGGACCCGGTGATCGGCGAATCCGCGCCGCGCCCCGACGGCGACGCCAAGGCCCGGGGGCGGTTCTCGTACACCGGCGACCTGTGGGCGCCGGGGCTGCTGTGGTGCGTGCTGGTGCGCTCGCCGCATCGGCACGCGCGGATCCTGGGCATCGACGCCGGGGCGGCCTACGCGGTGCCGGGGGTGCGCGGTGTGGTCACCGCCGCCGACCTGCCCGCCGGGGCGTGCCACGGGGCGATCGTGGCGGATCGGCCGGTCCTGGCCGACGGTGTGGTGCGGTTCGCCGGGGAGGCGGTCGCGGCGGTGGCGGCGGAGACGTTGCAGGCGGCGCGGGCCGGCGCCGCGGCGGTGCTGGTGTCGTATCAGCCGCTGGAGCCGGCCGTCGACCCCGAACACGCCTTCGCGGGGCCGCCGTTGCATCCGGACGGGAACGTGCTGCGGCACATCGCGTTGCGGCACGGGCGGCCGGTCAGGGTGCGTCGGGACGGTACGCCCGTGGAGGAGGTGGTGGTCGAGGGGCTGTACGAGGTGCCGGCGCAATATCAGGCCAATCCGGCCACCGACGCCGCGCTTGCGCTGCCCTCGCCCGACGGCGGGGTCGAGTTGCACGTGGCCACGCCGTATCCGCACGCGGACCGCGATCAGGTCGCCGAGTGTCTGGGACTGCCGGCCGGGATGGTCCGGCTGATGCCCACCGGCGCGGGCGGCTCCGGGGGCAGCCGCGAGGACGTCGGACTGACCGCCGTGGTGGGGCTGTTGGCGCTGCGCACGGGGCGACCGGTCAAGGCGGTGCTCGATCGGGACGAGTCGCTGCG
The DNA here is from genome assembly GCF_042754105.1 of Embleya sp. NPDC059237. Taxonomy (NCBI): domain Bacteria; kingdom Bacillati; phylum Actinomycetota; class Actinomycetes; order Kitasatosporales; family Streptomycetaceae; genus Embleya; species Embleya sp. NPDC059237. The sequence goes on from NZ_JBHZAE010000007.1 coordinate 60,679, forward strand.
CGCGGGTGGGCATCGGCACGCGGCGCGGATGAAGTACACGCATCGGGCGGACCGGGACGGGCGGCTGCTCGCGGTGGAGGCGCAGATCATCCTGGACGGCGGTGCGTACGCCGGGGTGTCGGCGGAGGTGGTCGGGCGGTTGATCGGATGTGCGGCGGGGCCGTACATGGTGCCGTACGCGGCGGTGGATGCGTGGGCGGTGCGGACCAACAACGCGCCGGCCGGGGCGATGCGGGGGCCGGGCGCGGTGCAGGTGTGCTTCGCGCACGAGGCGCAGATGGACAAGCTGGCGGACGCGCTGGGGATGGACCCGGTGGAGCTGCGGCTGCGCAACGCGCTGAGCACCGGGACGATGTTGACGACGGGTCAGGTGCTGGACGGGCCGGTGCCGGTGGGGGCGGCGTTGCGGGCGGTGGCCGAGGCGGCGCCGCCGGCGGTGGCGCTCGCGCCGGGGACGTTGCGCGGGACGGGGTACGCGGTCGGGCTGATGCCGCTGCTCGGGATCGAGGGGGCCGACGAGTCGTCGACGGCGACGGTGCGGCTCGACGGCGGGGTGGTGACGGTGACGTGCGCGGCGGTCGAGGTCGGGCAGGGCTTCGTGACCCTGGTGCGGCAGATCGTCGACGAGGTGCTGGGGGTGCCGGACGCGATCGTGCTCCAGGCCGGGACCGCGCTGCCGACGGCGGGGGCGCCGGGGGTGGGGCGGCACACGTGGCTGACCGCGGGGGCGGTGGAGCAGGCGGCGCGGGAGATCCGGGAGCGGCTGTTGGCGCCGGTGGCGGCGCGGTACGGGATGACGGCGCGGTTGCTGGATGTGCGCGACGGGCGGATCCGGTCCTACGACGGGCTGATCGACCTGCCGGTGGATGTGATGTACGAGGACACGGCGACGGTGACCACGGCGGGCGCGTGTCGGGCGCCGAGCACGGAGCCGTTGGACGACGCGGGGCAGGGCAACGCGTACCCGGCGGTGGCGTTTTCGGCGTGTCGGGTGGTGGTGGACCTGGATCCGGAGCTGGGCACGATCCGGGTGGTGGACGTGACCGGGGCCTACGACGCGGGGCGGGTGCTGGATCCGGCGCAGGCCCGGGTGCGGGTGGAGAGTTCGGTGGCGATGGGGGTGGGGCTGGCGCTGACGGAGGACGCCGAGGCGGTGTGGGCGCCGCCCGGGCCGTGGGACGTACCGCCGGTGCGGGTCGCCGCGTGGATCGAGGAGCCCCAACCGGGCGCCCCCTTCGGCGCGAAGGGCCTCGGCGACGCCGCCATCGTCCCGGTCCCGGCCGCCCTGGCCGCAGCCGTCCGCGACGCCACCGGCCTGGAACTCCCCCGCCTCCCCATGCGCCCAAGAGACGTAGTGGTGGACTGACGACCCCCGCCGGCGCCGCCACGGGCAGACGCGGACCGCGCCCGTGTGCGCAGGGATGTGGCGCGCCTTGGGAGTGGTTCGTTGACAAGGTGGGGTGATTGCATTGATAAGTCGGTTGATATGACAGGGCCTAGGCTGTCTCGGTGACAGCCGTAGGGGAGTCGAAGTCCGCCGCACGACGTGGCGCCGCAGGATCCGAGGGGCGGGAGCCGGGGGTGTTGACCCGGCCCTACCGGCATCTGACGCTCGGGATCGTGTCGGTCGTCCTGTTGATCGCCTTCGAGGCGATGGCCGTGGGTACCGCGATGCCGGTGGCGGTTCGGGAACTGGACGGCGTGCAGCTGTACGCGCTGGCGTTCTCGAGCTTCTTCACCACCAGCCTGCTCGCCATGGTCGTCTCCGGCGAGTGGTGTGACGCGCGTGGACCGCGACTGCCGCTGTTCGGCGGGATCGGGGCGTTCGCCGCGGGCCTCGTACTCTCCGGCACCGCGCAGTCGATGTGGCCTTTCATCGTCGGCCGGGCCGTTCAGGGCCTCGGCGGCGGCCTGGTGATCGTGTCCCTGTACGTGGTGGTCGGCAAGGCGTACCCGTCCACGCTGCGCCCACGCGTGTTCTCGGCCTTCTCGGCGGCGTGGGTGCTGCCCTCGATCGTCGGGCCGCCGGTGTCCGGCCTGGTCACCGATCACCTCGGCTGGCGCTGGGTGTTTCTGGCGATCCCGGTGCTCGTGGTGTTGCCGATCGTGATGATGCTGCCGCAACTGGAGCGGATGGCGGGCGAGTCGGCTCCCGACGTACGGATGAACCGACGCCGCATCGGCGCGGCGGCCGGCGCCGCGCTGGGCGCGGGAATGCTGGAGTACGGCGGCCAGGACCTGGACGTGGTCGGCATACCGCTCCTGGTCGCGGGGACCGTGCTGATGGCCGTGACGGTGCCCCGGCTGCTGCCGACAGGCACGATGCGCGCGGTACGCGGCTTGCCGACGGTGATTTTGTCCCGGGGCGTGCTTGCGGGCGCGTTCTTCACGGTCGAGTCGTTCGTTCCGCTGATGCTGATCAGCGAACACGGGCTGTCCCCGACCGAGGCGGGCCTGACCCTGACGGTGGGGGCACTGTCCTGGGCGATCGGATCCTGGTACCAGGGTCGTTCGTCCCACGAGCGCCGCCCCGTCCTGGTCCGGGTCGGCTTCCTGTTCGTGGCGCTCGCGATCGCCGGAGCGCTGCTGGCGTTGCTGCCGGGCATGACCCCCTACACGGTCACCGCGGGGTGGTTCTTCGGCGGTATCGGCATGGGCCTGGCCGTCTCCTCGCTGAGCGTCCTGACCCTCGACCTGTCCACTCCGGAGGAATCCGGCACCAACTCCTCCTCCCTCCAGGTCGCCGACTCCCTCGGCACGATCGTCATGATCGGCATCTCCAACGCCGTCTTCGCCGCCCTCCACGCGGGTTCCGGCAAGGACGGCGGCGTCTTCGCCCTGATCTTCGCCATCATGCTCATCCTCGCCCTGGCGGGCACGTTCCTGCCCCCGCGAATCCGCCCCCGCCCCACCCGAAGCTGACCGAGAGCCCTCCGGCCCGGTTGCGAGCTCGTCGATCGGCGGTGGGATTCCGGATACGGACAGCGACCCCTGCGACTACCCTGAGTCCCGAGCGCGTGCGGTACCGCGCGCCATCGGGGATGGGGGCCTCATGCCGTTGCAACCGCGATTTCGCAGATCCGCCGGCTCGCAGCGGCGATTCGTCGACCGGGAAGAGGCCACGGCGGCCTTCGAGGCGGTGTGGACCGACGCCGGGGACGGCCTGCGCGTCGTGAACGTGACCGGTGTCGGCGGCATCGGGAAGTCGCGATTCCTGCGGGAGTGCCAGGCACGGTCGACGGCCGAGGCCCGCACCGTGCTGCTCGACCTGCAGATTCCCGCGCTGCGCGAACAGGACGCCGCGCTCGCGGTGTTACGGTCGGGCTTCGGCGCCCAGGGGGCCGCCTTCCCTCGCTACGACCTCGCCTACCTCGCGCTGTGGCAGCGCCTCCACCCGCACCTGCAGATCTCACTTGCCGACGTCGCGGCCCGCCGGCAGAGCGACGTCCTGGCCGATCTCGCGGACGCGGTGGGCGGCCGGACGAGGCCGAGGCGGTGCGCGGCGGCTGGCTCGCGGCGATGCCGGCCGACGTGCGGACGGCGGCCGCGGTGGATCTGCCCGTGTACATCCGGCACGAGCGGGTCAAGTCGGCCCTCGTGGACACCGTCCGGTACGCCAAGTTGATCGCGGCGGCGGTCGATCCGAGGACCGAGGCTCGCCTCGTTGCCTCGTTGACGACGAAGCTGAACCGGGCCAGGGCGGTCTGGGGCCTGGACGATCGGTTGGCCGGCGAGGAGACGCGCCGGATCCTGGGCGCACACGCCGCCGCCGTCGTGGAGTGACGTCGAGGCCGACACGTCGATCCGTCGAGGGCGGGGGGTTTGTCGGGACGCGCCTGGGACGTCGAGGTGGATGGGATTTGGGCGGGCGAAGGGCCTGGGGATTTGGGCGGAATCAGGGGTGAGCGGGGAGGTTTTGCCCGGGCGTGGGGTCGTGTTCGGAGGGCCCCGATGGGGCGCTCGGGTAGCCTGAGCGCTTGTCTTTGGTTGTCTTTCGGTCTGGAGCAGAGCCGTCGCAGTGAGTACCGCAGCCGCGTCCCATCTGTCCCCGGCCTTTCCCAACCGTGCCTCGTGGGGTACGGCGAACAAGTTGCGTGCTTGGCAGCAGGGGGCCCTTGATCGGTATCTGGAGCGGCAGCCTCGGGACTTTCTCGCGGTGGCCACGCCCGGTGCCGGGAAGACCACGTTCGCGTTGCGGATCGCCTCCGAGTTGTTGGATGCGCATGTGGTGCACCAGATCACCATCGTGGCGCCGACCGAGCATCTGAAGAAGCAGTGGGCCGAGGCCGCCGCGCGGATAGGGCTGCGGATCGATCCGAATTATTCGAGTTCGTCGGGGCCGGTCTCGCGGGAGTATCACGGCATCGCGGTTACCTACGCGGGTGTCGGTGTGCATCCGATGTTGCATCGGCGGCGGGTGGAGAACCGCAAGACGCTGGTGATCCTGGACGAGATCCACCACGCGGGCGACAGCAAGTCGTGGGGCGAGGCGTGCATGGAGGCGTTCGAGCCGGCCACCCGGCGGCTCGCGTTGACCGGTACGCCGTTTCGGTCGGACATCAACCCGATTCCGTTCGTGGCGTACGAGGAGGGCAAGGACGGCGTCAGGCGGTCGTCGGCCGACTACACCTATGGGTACGGCCACGCGCTTTCGGACGGCGTGGTGCGGCCGGTGATATTCCTGTCCTACTCCGGCGATCTGCGCTGGCGGACCAAGGCCGGGGACGAGATCGCGGCCTCGCTCGGCGAGCCGATGACCAAGGACGCGATCAGTCAGGCCTGGCGTACCGCGCTGGATCCGCAGGGGTCGTGGATGCCGCAGGTGTTGCGGGCCGCCGACAAGCGGTTGGGCGAGGTGCGCAAGGCCATTCCGGACGCGGGTGGTCTGGTGATCGCCACCGACCACGAGTCGGCTCGGGCGTACGCGCGGATGATTCGGGAGATCACCGGTCAGGGCGCGACGCTGGTGCTCTCCGACGACGCTGGCGCCTCGAAGAAGATCGAGGACTTCTCCGCCTCCGAGGAGCGCTGGATGGTCGCGGTGCGGATGGTGTCCGAGGGGGTGGACGTGCCTCGGCTGTCGGTGGGTGTGTTCGCGACGACGATCTCGACGCCGCTGTTCTTCGCGCAGGCCGTGGGGCGCTTCGTGCGGGCCCGCCGCCGTGGTGAGACCGCGTCGGTGTTCCTGCCCTCCGTGCCGACGCTGCTCCAGCACGCGAACGAGATGGAGATCGAGCGCGACCACGTGCTGGACCGCCCGAAGAAGGAAGGCGGGATGTACGACGAGGAGGACGCCCTCCTCGCCCAGGCCAACGCGCAGAAGGACGAGCCGGGACAGCAGGAGGAGTTCGCGTTCGAGGCGCTGGAGAGCGAGGCCCGGTTCGACCGGGTGTTGTTCGACGGCGCGGAGTTCGGGCTCCAGGCGCACGTGGGTAGCGAGGAGGAGCAGGAATACCTGGGGTTGCCCGGGCTGCTCGAACCCGACCAGGTGCAGATGTTGTTGCAGTCGCGCCAGGCCAAGCAGGTGGCCAAGAGCCGACGCCGGCCGGACCACGAGGCCGACCTGTCGGAGAAACCGGCCGACCAGCGCCCAGTGGTGACGCATCGTCAGATGACCGCGATGCGCAAGGAGCTCAACACGATGGTGGCCGCGTGGCACCACCGCACCGGGCAGACGCACGGGCAGATCCACAACGAGCTGCGGCGGGTGTGCGGCGGGCCGGCGGTGGCCCAGGCCTCGGCGGGGCAGTTGGAGGCGCGGATCGGGAAGATCCGGGAGTGGGCCACGTCGGGGCGGTGAGGCGGGGCGGGGCGTTGCGCCGAGGAGGGGTGGCGGGCCCGAGCCCTTGCCGGGGCCGGTGCCGGAGTCGGAGCCTCGAACTGCCCGAGCGCTCGTTTGAGCCCGAGCACTCGTCCGAGCGCGAGCCGGAGCCGCTGCCCCGGCCCGAGCTCCAGCCCGAGCCCTTGCCCCAGCCCGAGCACTCGCTCCAGTCCGAGCCGCGCGAGCCGGAGTTGAGCCCGGCGATGGGTGATCGCTCCGGGTGGGGCCGGTGATTTCGGGTCGATGGTGGCGGCTGGGATTGTCTTGATTTCGGTGATGGGGCGCGCTCGGCGGTCGGGGGACGGACTGGGTTTGATCTCAGGGGTTGGGACGCGGTGTCCGACTGGTGAGTACGGAGCTGCCCGGATGCCGCCGTGTGCGCAACGTGGCGAGGATCGCATGTTGTGGATTGGTTTATTTATGGTTTATGTCCTGATTCATCTGATATTTTAGCTGTCCGTATCCCGGATATCCGGTGCCAAAGCTTCCCCCTCTGGTTAGCGTGATCCTCTGACGCCTCGCACAGGAGAAACCGTCCTGCGTGGGCGTGGGAATCCGTTCGGCCTGCCCGCCGAATGGTGACGAGTACGTGTCCTGGCCCCATGATCTGGCGCCGCACAGCCTCGCGAATGTGGCGTTCCGTTCGGGGATCGAACGCCGCCGCTGGACGTAATGCAACGTCACGCGAAGGGAGGGGGGCCGGTGGTCGCCGAGACGTCACAGACCCTGGACCGAGGACTCAAGGTCCTCGAACTGCTCGCCGATGCCTCGGACGGTTTGTCGGTGTACGACATCACCGCCGCGCTGGGCGTCAACCGCACCGTCGTCTACCGCATTCTCGCCACCCTGGAGCAGCACGGCCTGGTCCGCCGCGACGAGAGCGGACGTACCAAGCTCGGCCTCGGTGCGCTGCAACTGGCCCGTCGGGCCCACCCGCTGGTTCGCGACGCGGCGGTGCCGTGTCTGCGTCGGCTCGCCGAGGAGACCGGGGCCACCGCGCACCTGACCATCGTGGACGGCATGGAGGCCCTCGTGGTCGCCGTGGCCGAACCCACCTGGACCGACTACCACGTGGCCTACCGGGTCGGCTCGCGGCACGCGCTGGACGCGGGTGCTGCGGGGTTGGCGATCCTGGCCGCGCGTCGGGTGATGGCCGGGCTGGACGGGCCCAGGTCCTATGTGTACGCCCCGGGCGACGGTCGGAACACGGTGCCGGGGATCGCCGCGGCGGTGCCGGATCTGGCGGCGGTGGAATCGAGCGTCGGGATCGTCTCGCTCGGCAACCTGGACACCGAACGCCTGGGGCGTCGGGTGGCCGAGGCGGCGGCCGAACTGTCCAACGAACTGGGCGGCGTGCGGGTGTCCGCGGCGTAGGGTCGGGGTCGGGGCGGTGCCTGTGGGGTGGCCGTGGGACGCCTGCGGAGGCGGTGAGGCGAGTCCGGTACGGCGCGTGCGGTCGCGCCGTGTTTAATTGCCAAGCGTGGCCCGAACCAAGCTCACCCTGCCGGTGTCTCTGCTCCTCGTCGCGTGCCTTTTCGGCTTCGCGTTTCTGGTGCCGATGCCGTACGTCCTGATCACGCCGGGCTCGGTCGCCGACACGCTCGGGGACGACGGAGGGCGGCCGGTGGTCGAGATCTCGGGGCCGGCTCCGGTGTACCCGACGACCGGGCACCTGTTGCTGACCACGATCCACGCGAGCGGGCGGAACGAGAAGCATCGGCTCGGGTCGCTGCTTTCCGCGTGGTGGGACGAGGACGAGTCGGTGGTGCCTCGGAAGTCGATCTACCCGGACGGCAAATCGGTCGAGCAGGTCGTCGAGACCAACGTCAAGGACATGGTCAAGTCGCAGGACAGCGCGACGGTCGCGGCGCTTCGGTATCTGGGCAAGTCGCCGGAGGACGTCAAGGTCACGTTGCACCTGTCCGATGTCGGCGGGCCAAGTGCCGGGCTGTTCTTCGCGCTGGGCATCGTGGACAAGATGACCGAGGGGCCGTTGACCGGTGGGCGGACGATTGCCGGTACGGGGGCGATCGACACGAACGGCAAGGTCGGCGAGATCGGTGGGTTGCCGATGAAGTTGTTGGCGGCGAAGCGGGCGGGGGCGACGGTGTTCATCCTGCCGAAGGGTGAATGTGGCGAGGCCGGGCGGGTGGGGGATTCGGGGTTGAAGCTGATTCCGGTGGAGACGCTCTCGGGGGCGGTCGATGCGTTGAACGCGCTCAACGCCGGGGGCAAGGTTCCGTCGTGCTGACGCCTTTGGCCTCAAACGCCGGCCGGGCTGGGTGGTTGTTCGGCTGATGCCGGGCGTTGGTGGGCTTTGTCGGCCTCAAACGCCGGCCGGGTTGGTCTTGTCGATCACCTTCGCGCCCGCCGCCTTGAGCGCGATGCCCGCGATCCAGGCGGCCCTTCCGCGATCGTGGTGCCGACCGCCGGCAGTTACCGTCGCCCGCCGCCCGGGAAACGCCAGATGGGCCGAGCGGGCACGACCGTCACCCGAACCGGCGTCCCGTTACCCATCCGCCACGACCGCGTGCGCTCACCCCTCCGTCACCGCGCACTCGACCAGCGGCAACACCCGATACGGCACCGGGTTCTCCGTCGCGATCGTCGTGGAGGCGCGGACCACCGCGTCCAGCTCGACGATCCCCTCGATCACCTGCTGCAGATGCGCGTTGGAGCGGGCCACGATCCGGCACAGCAGGTCGCCCCGACCGGTGATCGTGTGCACCTCCAGCACCTGCGGCACACACTCCAGGTGTTTGCGCACGTCACGCCCCTGCCCCTGGCGGATCTCCAGGGTCATGAACGCGGTCACCGGGAAGCCGAGCGTGGCCGGGTCCACGTCCGGCCCGAAGCCCCTGATCACGCCGCCCTCGCGCAGCCGGTCCAGGCGTGCCTGTACCGTCCCGCGCGCCACGGCGAGCCGGCGCGAACACTCCACGACACCGATCCGCGGCGTGTCCACCAACAACCTGATCAGCGCGGCATCCAACCGGTCGATCTGCACGGTGCCCTCCCTCGGGGTACTCGGTTCCCGGTGCCTACCCTGGGGCCATTCACGGCCACACCGGGAGGCAGCATGACGACCGACCTGATCGCGGCGCTGCGGGAGGATCTACCCGCGCACGTCCTGGTGACGGACGCGGACATCGCCGCATCGTACGCGCGTGACATGGCCGGCCTGTGTGCGGCCGGTAACCCTGCGGTGGTGGTCCTCGCCGAGACCACCGAACAGGTGCGGCACGTGATGCGGGTGGCCACCCGGCTGCGGGTGCCGGTGGTCCCGCAGGGCGCCCGCACCGGGCTGTCGGGCGGGGCCAACGCGGTGGACGGCTGCATCGCGCTGTCACTCGTACGGATGAACCGGATCCTGCGCATCGACCCCGTGGACCGGATCGCCGTGGTCGAGCCCGGTGTGGTCAACGCCGACCTGTCCAAGGCCACCGCCGAATTCGGCCTGGTGTACCCGCCGGACCCGTCCAGCTGGGAGACCTGCACGATCGGCGGCAACATCGGTACCGGCGCGGGCGGGCTGTGCTGCGTCAAGTACGGCGTGACCGCCGAGTACGTGCTCGGCCTGGAGGTCGTCCTCGCCGACGGGCGAGTCCTGCACACCGGGCGGCAGACCGCCAAGGGCGTCGCGGGCTACGACCTGACCCGCCTGTTCGTCGGCGCCGAGGGCACGCTCGGCGTGGTCACCCGGGCCACCCTGGCGCTGCGCCCCACCCCGCCGCCCGCGCTGGTGACGGTGGCCCAGTTCGCCGACACCGCCTCGGCCGCCCGCGCGGTCTCCGCGATCATGGCAGCCGGGCACACGCCCTCGCTGATGGAGCTGATGGACGGCACCACGCTGCGGGCGGTGAACGCGCTGGCCGCCATGGGCCTGCCCGAGCACAGCGCGGCGCTGCTGCTGATCGCCGTGGACACCCCGGAGCCGGCCGCCGAGTTGGCCGCGATCGAGGCGATCTGTACCGGGGCGGGCGCGTTCGAGGCGTTCACCGCCGAGGACGCCGAGGACTCGGCGATGTTCATGCAGGCCCGCCGGCTCGCGCTGCCGGCCCTGGAGCGGCTGGGCACGAGCATGATCGACGACGTCGCGGTGCCGCGTTCGCGACTGGGCGACATGCTCGACGGGGTGGCCGCGATCGCCGAGCGCCACGACACGGTGATCGGGGTGTGCGCGCACGCGGGCGACGGGAACACCCACCCGATCGTGATCTTCGACGCGACCGACCCGGCCGCGGTCGAGCGGGCCGGTCTCGCGTTCGATGCGATCATGCGACTCGGCCTGGACCTCGGCGGCACAATCACCGGAGAACACGGCGTGGGCGTACTCAAGCGGGAGTGGCTGGCGGAGGAACTGGGGCCGGTGGGTGTCGAGGTGCAGCGCGGCATCAAGGCCGCGTTCGACCCGCTGGGCATCCTCAACCCGGGCAAGGTGGTCTGAGGGGTGGGCTGAAGGTCGGCTGAACGAACCCGGAGCAGGGGGTGGTCCGGAGCACCCGCTGCTCCCTCGGAGGTCCTGTCGACTGCTCCCGGGGTGGCATGCCCCGGGGGTACGTCGGGGTTTGGGTCGTCCTCGGGTAGTAGGCGTGATCGGCACTCCCGGCCGACGCCCGAATGGGGGTACGACACCTAGGTTTGGATACGTCGCCCCTGCTGGGGCGCACGGTGTCGCCCTCTCGGGGCGGACCGGGGTGCGTTCGGAGGTGGCGGTCGTGGAGAAGCGGGACAGTCGAGAGGTACGGGTCGCGGCGATCGCGCTGCGCCGCCGTCGGCAGGCACGCGCGCAGGCCACCGCCCGCCTCGTCACCGCGATCCGCCGAGCCGCCTGACCGGCTCTCCTTGCGATGTACGACCCCGCCGCCGAGGCGGGGTCACAGCGCGCCGGCCGCGGCGCGCACCGTCGGGTGTAGCGGGTAGCCGAGTTCGCGGCGCGCGGAACCCGTGTCCGGCAGCCCCTCCCACGCATCCGCGGCGCCGCCGTCCACGCCGCCGGCGGTCGGGCGGTCGGGTTCGACCGCAGACTCGTCGACCTCGGATGCGTCGTCCGGGCACTGCGGATCCAGGGACACATGGTCCCTGGATACCGCTCCGGCCAGGGCCGATGCTGGGGGCATGAGCGATCGACGCGAACTTGCCGGCTTCCTGACGCGCAGCCGGGAGCGGTTGTCCCCGGCCGACGTGGGGTTGCCCGACGGCTCCCGGCGGCGCACCGCGGGGCTGCGGCGCGAGGAGGTCGCGCGGCTGGCCGGGATGTCGGTCGACTACTACGCGCGGCTGGAGCAGAGCCGGGGCGCCAACCCGTCGTCGCAACTGCTCGCCGCGCTGGCCCGCGCGCTGCGGTTGGACCAGGACGGTCGCGATCACCTCTTCCACCTGGCCGGGCAGGTACCGCCGGGGCGCTCGTCGGGCCGCGACGCGCACGTGCCGCCGGCGATGTTGCTGGTGCTCGATCGGTTGTACGACGTGCCGGCGCAGGTGATCTCCGATCTGGGCGACGTGCTCGCGCAGAACACGATGGCGGTCGCGTTGATGGGGCCGGGGGTCGGACGCAACATCCTGGTGCGGTGGTTCACCGAGCCGGACTCACGGTCGCGCTTCCGGGCGGAGGACGCGGACGCCGCCTCCCGTACCCACGTGGCCGATCTGCGGGCCACGGTCGGGCGGCGGGCCGGTGATCCCCGGGCGGCGGCGCTGGTGGCGCAACTGTCGGCGGGGTCGGCGGAGTTCGCGCAGTTGTGGGCCGCGCACGATGTGGCGGTGCGGCGGTCGATGGACAAGACGTTCCGGCATCCGTCGATCGGCGACATCACGGTGCGGTGCGAGGTGCTGGTCGCGGCCGAGGCGGATCAGCGGCTGATCGTGTACACGGCCGAGCCGGGGAGCCGGGCGGCGGAGCAGTTGGCGCTGCTTCGGGTGGTGGGCGTGCAGACCATGACGGCCTCGGCGGAGGCGGGCATGGGGCGGGATTGAGCGGGGTGGGGGCGGGGCCGGGGCCGGGCCGGGGCGGCGGGCTTCGGGGCGGGCCGGCCTGCGGCCCGGTTTTCCTCAAGCGCCGGACGGGCTGGGTGGGCTCGGGTCGGCCGGTTGCGCTTTGGGTTTCGGGTGGGGGTGGCGCGTGTGTGGTGTGGGCTCGTGGTTCAGCCCGTCCGGTGTTTGAGGAAAACCGGGCCGGAGGCCGGCCGGGGCCGGAGTTGCTTTGCTTCGGGCCCCGGGGGTGGATCCGGGGTGGTTCGTTGGGGTTGGTTGCTTGACTTGGGGCCGGGTTTTGTTATTGCTCGGTCGGGTTTGGGGGGAGGGTTGGTAGGAGGGTGCGTAGGTGGGAGTGGTCCACCGTCAGGCCGGACTCGCGGGCTGCCTCGATGGTCAGGTCCGGGGGGTAGCCGTGGGAGTCGTAGAGGGTGAATACGGTCTCCGCCGGCAGGTCGGATCGGCCCGTCGCGAGGCGGCGGCGGATGGCACGGTCGACCAGGCGGGTGCCGCGGGTGAGGACTCGGTCGAAGGACTCCTCCTCCCGCGCGGTCACCTCCTCGATCAGGGGCGCCGCGAGGGCGAGTTCGGGCCAGGACGGGCCCAGGTTGCGCACCACGCTCGCAGTGATCGGCGGCAGGATCGCGCCTTCGATGCCGAGTCGGCGGCCGTGCCGGATCGCGCGTCGCATCAGCCGGCGCAGGACGTACCCCGTGCCCTCCTTGTCCGGCCGGATGCCGTCCGCGAGCAGGAACGCGATCGCCCGCGCGTGGTCGGTGACCACCTCGAACGAGACCCGGTCGGGGTCCTCGCGGTCTACGGGGGAGTAGCCCCGACCCGCCGACTCCTCGACCACCGCGAGCGTGGGCCGCAGCAGGTCGGTCTCGACCGCGCCGCCCACGTCTTGGAGGATCGCCGCGAGCCGGTCCAGCCCGAGCCCCGTGTCGACGCCGGTGCGCGGCAGTTCGCCGAGGACGGGAAAGCTCCCGTCGGGCCCGCTCTCGCCGCGCACGCTGCGCATGAAGACCAGGCTCCACAACTCGACGAAGCGCTCCGAGTCCACCGCCGGTCCGCCGTCCGACCCGAACGACGGGCCCCGGTCGTAGGTGACGTCCGAGCACGGCCCGCACGGCCCCGGCACGCCCATCGACCAGAAGTTGTCCGCCGCGCCCATCCGTTGGATCCGCGACGACGGCACGCCGACCGCGCGCCAGATCCGCTCCGACTCGTCGTCGTCCTCGTACACGGTGATCCACAACCGGTCGCGGGACAGGCCGAAGTGTTCGGTGAGCAGTTCGTACGCGAACGCGACGGTCTCCGGCTTGAAGTAGTCGCCGAAGGAGAAGTTGCCCAGCATCTCGAAAAAGGTCGAGTGCCGACGGGTGTACCCGATGTTGTCGACGTCGACGGTGCGGACGCACTTCTGGACCGAGGTCGCGCGGGGGAACTCGGGCTCGACGTCGCCCAGGAACCAGGGTTTGAACTGGTTCATCCCCGCGTTCGCCACCAGCAGGCTCGGATCGGGCGGCAGCAGTGAACCGGACGGCACCGGGCGGTGTCCGCGCGCGGTGAAGAAGTCGAGAAAGGTGGAGCGGATGTGTGGAGAGAGCATGGCGCATCGGCCTTCGCGAGAGCAGCGGGCGGTGGGGGTACACGCTGGGGGTACACACACGCCGAGCCGGGCCGAGGCGCGCTATCGCGCCCGGTTCGCCGGCCCGACGCCGGTAGCTCGCTGCTCGTGGATCTCCATGTCCCCGACGATAACGGGACGCTTCGCCGGGGTCGACGGGATATCCGGGGCCCCGGCCGGGCGAACCGGGACTCGGGCCCGAAATCCCGGTGCGGGCCCGGCGAACCGGCTTCTCGCGCCGGTCGGCATGCCCTACCGTGCCGATCATGAGCGAGCAGCCACGCAGCGAGGTCCCGGCCGGCGACGGCGGCGACCTGCGCCCGGACATGGCCGATCGACTGCGCTCCTACTGGGGTTTCTCCGCGCAGCGCGAACGCCAGGCCGCGATCGGCCGCGCCGCGCCGCGCAAGCGGCGGCACGTCGAGGTGCAGTGCGGCAAGTGCGGCTCGACCAAGGTGAGTACGGACATCGTCGGCGACTACGTCTGCGGTTCGTGCGCCGCGCGCTGGCGACCGCCGACCGCCGCGGACGGGCCGACCTGTCCCGAGTGCGGCTCGGGCAAGGTGTCCTCGATGCCGTACGGCGATCGTAAGTGTCGGGACTGCGATCACCAGTGGCGACCCAGCTGACCTGCGATTTCGCCGGTACGCCCTTGTTTTGTCGCGCGGTTGCCGGTACCCACCGAACCCACGAGAGCACAACGATCCACGTGGGAGGCAGCGCATGGCAGGACGTCTTTTGGACCACGTCGCGGTGATCACCGGCTCGGGTGCCGGCATCGGGCGCGGGATCGCCCGGCGGTTCGCGGCCGAGGGGTGTCGGGTCCTGGTGAACGACATCCGCGGTGAGGCGGCGGAGCGGGTGGCCGCCGAGATCACCGACACGTTCGGCGTCGAGACGCTCGCGGTGGTCGCCGATGTCACGATCAAGGCCGAGGCGGTCGGGCTGGTCGAGGCCGCGCTGTCCCGGTGGGGACGCCTGGACACGCTGGTCAACAACGCGTGGGGCGGCGGCCGGATCAACCGGATCGAGAACAAGACCGACGAACAGTTCCGGCACGGCCTGGACATGGCGATGTGGGCCGGGTGGTGGACGATGCGCGCGGCGTTCGAGCCGATGCGGGACGCGGGCGGCGGCAGCGTGATCAACATCGCCAGCCTGAACGGGGTCAACGCGCACCGCTTCACGGCCGAGTACAACGTCGGCAAGGAGGCGCTGCGCGCGCTGACCCGCTCGGCCGCGCGCGAGTGGGCGCCGCACCGGATTCGGGCGAACGTGATCTGCCCCGGGGCCAGGACCGAGGCGTTCGAGGCGTACGCGAGGGCGAACCCGGAGGCCGCCGCGGCCGCAGAGGCGCTGAATCCGATGGGGCGGTTGGGCGATCCGGAGACCGACATCGGCGGCGTCGCGCTGTTCCTGGCGAGCGAGGATTCGTGCTACGTGACCGGCAACACCCTGTTCGTGGGTGGCGGGACGCACATCAACGGGTCGACGTGGGCGCCGACGCCGGAGGAGGATCGGGTCGGGTAGATGTCCGAGATGGTGGATGAATGCGGGCTATTGAGGCGGAATTTCCGTGATGCGCGCCACTCTTGCGAGTAATCGTCAAACTGACGAGTAATCGTGTTATGCTGACGACATGGACACCGCAACCACGGCATTGCTGACGGATCACTACGAGCTGACGATGCTCGAAGCCGCACTGCGCAGCGGTGCGGCGCACCGTCGTTCGGTGTTCGAGGTCTTCGCCCGCCGGCTGCCGGACGGGCGCCGTTACGGCGTGACCGCCGGCACCGGGCGACTGCTCGACGCCATCGAGAACTTCCGCTTCGACGACGAGACGCTGAGCTTTCTCGACGAGGCCGGCGTAGTCGGCCGGGCGACGCTGGACTGGTTGGCCGGCTACCGCTTCACCGGCAATGTGTGGGGCTACGCCGAGGGCGAGTGCTGGTTCCCCGGCTCGCCGCTGGTGGTGGTCGAGGGCAGCTTCGCCGAGGCGGTGGTGCTGGAGACGCTGATCCTGTCGATCCTCAACCACGACGCCGCGGTCGCCGCCGCCGCGTCGCGGATGACCTCGGCGGCGGCCGGGCGGCCGTGCATCGAGATGGGCTCGCGCCGCACCCACGAGGAGGCCGCGGTCGCCGCCGCGCGCGCCGCGTACATCAGCGGCTTCGCGAGCACGTCCAACCTGCGGGCGGGGCAGCGGTACGGGATTCCGACCCGGGGCACCAGCGCGCACGCCTTCACGCTGCTGCACGACGACGAGCGCGAGGCGTTCGCGGCGCAGGTGGCCGCGCTGGGGGCGGACACCACACTCCTGGTGGACACCTACGACGTGGCGACCGCGGTACGGACGGCGGTCGAGGTGGCCGGGCACGAACTGGGCGCGGTCCGACTCGACTCGGGCGACCTGCTCCTGCTCGCCCACCGGGTGCGGGCGCAGCTCGACGAACTCGGCGCGGCCAAGACCCGGATCGTGGTCACCAGCGACCTCGACGAATACGCGATCGCCTCGCTGCGGGCGGCCCCGGTGGACGCCTACGGGGTGGGCACGCAGCTGGTCACCGGCTCGGGACACCCGACCGCGTCGCTGGTGTACAAGCTGGTCGCGCGCGCGATGAGCGACGAGCCGGACGCGCCGCTGGTGCCGGTGGCCAAGAAGTCGCCGGGCAAGCCCAGCCACGGCGGCCGCAAGAGCGCGGTGCGGCGCTACGACGCGGACGGGGTGGCCGAGGCCGAGGTGCTGCGGCCGTTCCGGGCGGACGCGGAGCCGGTGCCGGGGGAGCGGGAACTGCTGGTCCCGCTGGTGCTGGGCGGGGAGATCGTCGGGCGCGAGCCGCTGTCGGCGGCGCGGGCGCGGCACGAGCGTTCGCGTGAGGAACTGCCGCTTTCGGCTACGCAGCTCTCGCGCGGGGAACCGGTACTTCCGACGATTTACGAGTAGGCGCGAGCGGGTTCGTCGGTGGCGACGGGCCGGTCACGAGGAGGCAGGTGGCGATGACCCGGGCATTGATCGTGGTGGACGTACAGAACGACTTCTGCGAGGGCGGAAGCCTCGCCGTCGCGGGCGGCGCGGCGGTGGCCGAGGCGATCCGGCACCACGTGGCGGCCAACGCGGCCGAGCAGCCGCCGGACCCGGTACACGCGGAGACGCCGGCGTATGCGCACATCGTGGCCACGCGGGACCACCACGTGGACCCCGGGGCGCACTTCTCGGCGACGCCGGACTACGCGCGGTCCTGGCCGGTGCACTGCGTCGCCGGGACGGAAGGGGCGCTCTTCCACCCGGCGTTCGCGTCGGCGGTCGAGTCGGGGCGGGTGGAGGAGGTCTTCTCGAAGGGCGCCCACGCCGCCGCCTACAGCGGCTTCGAGGGAGCCGCCGCCGACGGAACGTCCCTCGCCGCGTGGTTGCGGGAGCGGGGGGTCACACAGGTGGACGTGGTGGGCATCGCCACCGACCACTGCGTCCGGGCAACGGCCCTCGACGCGGTAGGCGAGGGCTTCGCCACCCGGGTACTCCTGAGCCTCACGGCCGGGGTGGGCCCGTCGAGCACAGCGACGGCCCTGGCGCAGATGCGGGAGGCGGGCGTGGAACTGGTGGGCGCCCCGGGCGGCCGGGGGGGCTGTGGGGGGGGGGGGGGGGGGACGGGGGGGGCGCGCGGGGGGGGGGGGGCGGGGGGGGGGGGGGGGGGGGGGGGGCGGGGCGGCCTCAAACGCCGGCCGGGCTGAGTGGTTTGGCTTGGCTTGGAGCTGAGGCGGTGCTGGCGTCTCGGTTGGGTCGGGGTGGCCGGCTCGGCCCGGCTTGAGCGAGTCAGGCTGCGGTTGCGGGGCCGACCCGGGTCGCGGGGTGGGCCGCCGCCGGCGTGCGTGGCTTCGAGACTTGGGGTTTCCGGCGGGGCGGGTGTGTTGGTCGGCTTAAAAGCGGCCAGCGGCGGCGGGCGGGGTGGGTGCTCGGGTTGGGTTCGCCGGGCGTGCGTTTCCGGGTGGGTCGGGTGTTTTCGGCGTGCGTTGCGCTTTGGGTGGCGGGTGGCTGGTGCGGGGTCGGTCAGGGTCGGTGGTGGGTCGCCGTCGGCGTGCGGGGCTTCGAGACTTGGGGCTTGCGGCGGGGCGGGTGTGTTGGTCGGCGGAATAGCGGCTGGCAGCGGCGGGCAGGGTGGGTGCTCGGGTTGGGTTCGCCGGGCGTGCGTTCCCGGGTGGGTCGGGTGTTGGCGGCAAGACTCGCGCCTTGGGCTGCGGGTGGCCGATGCGGGGCTGGTCAGGGTCGGTGGTGGGCCGCCGCCGGCGTGCGGGGCTCCGAGACTTGGGGCTTGCGGCGAGGCGCGCGTGTTGGTCGGCGAAAGGCGACCAGCAGCGGCGGGCAGGGCGGGTGCTCGGGTCGGGTTCGCCGGGCGTGCGTTCCCGGGTGGGTCGGGTGTTGGCGGCAAGACTCGCGCGTTGGGCTGCGGGTGGCCGATGCGGGGCCGGTCAGGATCGGTGATGGGCCGCCGCCGGCGTGCGGGGCTCCGAGACTTGGGGCTTGCGGCGAGGCGCGCGTGTTGGTCGGCGAAAAAGCGACCAGCAGCGGCGGGCAGGGGGGCGGTCGAGTCGAGTCTGCCAAGGAGCCTTCCCGAGTGGGTGAGGTCGTGTTTCGAGGAACCGGATCGCGGCGGGTGGTTTTGGCACTTGGGTTTCGGTGACCTGCGGTCTTGCGTGGTCGCGGTGGAAAGTCTGGTGTCGAGTGCCGGTTTCGCGTCGCTCCGGCTCTCTCAACGCCGGCATGGAGACCGAAACTGCCGAGTCAGGGTCGGCTTCGTGCACTCCGGCCTCACGGCGGGCATCGAGAAGACCGAAAGTGCCCAGTGGAGGTCGGAATCGGATCCCGAAGCACTCCGAAATGCCACCTAGCCGTGCTGACCTGCAGTTTTCTCTCACTCCGGCGCTGCGGCACCCCACGCCATCCGGTTTCGTCAACCTTGCCGGCCACATGCCCACCGCACCCCGAAAACACCCCGACCCAACCCACTCGGGAAGGCTCCCCGGGAGAACCCGACCGGACCGCCCTCCCGCTCCCCCGCTGCCTGCCGGTTTTCGCCGACCAAGACGCGCGCCCCGTCGGAAGCCCCAAGTCTCGGAGCCCCGGACGCCGGCGGCGGCCCATCACCGATCCTGACCGGCCTCGCATCGGCCACCCGCAGCCCAAGGCGCGAGTCTTGCCGCCAACACCCGACCCACCCGGGAACGCACGCCCGGCGAACCCGACCCGAGCACCCGCCCCGCCCGCCGCTGCTGGTCGCTTTTTCGCCGACCAACGCACCCGCCCCGTCGGAAGCCCCAAGTCTCGGAGCCCCGGACGCCGGCGGCGGCCGACCCCGCGACCGGACCCGCCCCGCACCGGCGCCCGTAGCCGCGGGCTGGATGTCAGCCGGGAAGGCCCCCAGGGGACCCGGCCCAGCCCGGCCCGGCCCGGCCCACATCCCCCTCCGCGTCCCCCGCGGGCGTTGTCACGGCGTGGACTTGGTGATTGTGACCCTTGTCGCGCCCCCCGTTCTGGTGGGGCCTTCCGTGTGGATTTGTACGCCGGTGTGGGGGACCTTTACGCCTGTGGTGGGGGAGGCTCCGGACCAGTACGTGGCTGTGTCGGTGAAGGTTGGGGTGCCCGGGCGGGATGGGAAGGTGCCCAGTCGGCTCAGGGTGATTGCGGAGGTTTGTTCGGATTCTGCGGTCAGGGCCGCGTCGGCGGTTTGGAAGCGGGTGGGCAGGGGTTTGCCGGTGGGGTCGCGGAGGAGGTCCGGGTGGATGTCGATCGGGAGGATCAGGCCCTCGCCCGGGTGGCGGGAGACGTCGTTGTCGGTGAACGCGGTGTCCCACAGCCAGATCAGGACGCCCTCGCCGTAGGGGAAGTGGGTGGCCACACGTTTGCCGGCGGTGAGTTGGTACGGGCCGTCGACCAAGGCGGTGTCGGCGCCGACGTATTGGCGGTTCTCGACGATGTACCAGCGTTTTGCGCCGTTGGGGCGTGGGGGCAGGGGGATCAGCAGGGCCTGGGGGTCGCCCGTGGACTGGTTGGGGGCCAGTTGCACCACGGTTTTTTGGGTCGGGTCGACGACCCGGACGTCCAGCCAGCCGAGTTGGAGCTTGTCCCACGCGGACAGGGCGCCCGGCAGGGAGCCCGCGCCGTCCTCGTCGCCGAGGTAGGCGCCGAGGGCCATCAGTGACCAGAAGCCGGGTGGGCCGTCGGTGGAATTGCCCCGGTCGTACAGGTCCGGCAGGCCCAGGTTGTGGCCGAACTCGTGTGCGATCACGCCCAGTCCGCCGTTCTCCGGCTGCATCGTGTAGTCGCCCACCCACAACCCCGAGTCTCCGATCGGCACCCCGCCCGCCCGGTTGCCGGCCGGGCCGGTGCGGCCCACCTGGTCGGCCTCGGCGTACCAGCGGTGCGACCAGATCGCGCCGCGGCCCTGTTCACCGCTGCCCTGGGCCTTGTCCACGCCGGCGTGCACGATCTCCACGTTGTCCAGGTAGCCGTCGGGCTCGTCGAAGTTGCCGTCGCCGTCGAAGTCGTCCCGGTCCCACCGGTCGAAGGAGGCCAGCCGCTCGCGGACCTGCGCGGCGCTCAGCCCCTCCGCGGCCCGCCCGTCGAACCACACCTTCAGCGCGTGGCGGACCAGCGCCCAGACGTCCCGGCACACGTTCCTGCCGCACGCGTCGTTGCCGTAGCGCGCCTCGTTGTACGGCACCCGCACCCAGTCGGTGACCTCGCCGTCGATCGAGTAGCGCCCCGCCGACTGCCGCAGGTAGTACGACGCCAGTGACGGCGCGATCGTGCCCGGGCCGAAGAACAGGTCCTGGTAGTGGTCGCGTTCGTAGGCCGGCCGCCACATCGTGGTGGTGTCCTGGGCTCGGTCCGGCGCGGGGATCGTGTTGTGCCGGGGGCCGGGGCGCGAGCCGTAGCGCTGCCCGTTCGGGCGGTCGAGACGATCGCCGAACTCGACCAGGATCACGAACACCCGTGACTCGGCGGGCGGTCGGGTCTCGGCGCTGCCCGCCTCCCCCGCCGGCACGGTGCGCGAGGTCGGCCCCGGATCCTCGGTCACCGCCCGCACCGCCGCGTCGCGCCGCTGTCGGCGACGCTCGCTGAACGGGTGCGACAGGTCGTGGTCGCGTTCGGCGAAGGCCCCGGAGTCGGCCCCCGCGGCCGGTTCGTCGGGTCTCGGCGCCGCGGGGGTGGACACCGCGGCGAGGATCAGCAGCGCGCACAGCACGGTGACGAGGGTGGGAGTGACGCGCCTGGGATTCACGAGGACGCTCCGGGGCTCGGGTGGTCCGAGATCGAGGATCACCACCCCGACCGGTCGCGGGAGGGTGCCCGGAGTCGGGACCGATAAATCCCGATCGCAATCGAATGCTTACATTGCGCGTCGCGCGCAGTAGCGTGAAACAGGGGGGCGTGCACAAAGGGGTGCAGGGGAGGTGGTGCGTCGTGGCAAGAGGAGATTTCTTCCGACTCGGCTACGGCGTATTCGTCACGATCGTCTTGACGGTCTCACTACTCGCGGCGTGGGAACCGCGCACCGTGGCGGGGGCTGCCGTCGCCATGGGCATCGGGGTCGCGCTCGGCACGACGACGGCAGTACTCGGGATCCGCGCCCGGCATCACTCGGCTCGGGTCACGCCCCGCGGATGACCGTGGTGTGCGCGGCCTTGTCGTGCAGGCACTGGTGCCAGGGCTGATCCCAGAGCTGCCACAGGACGTTGACCAGCCAGAACAACGTGCCCAGACACGGCACGATGACCGGAAGGGTGTACACGGCTGCGCGGGTCCACGCGATCGACCCCGCGATGGGCCCGCCGTCGGCCACCCGAACCACCCGGATGCCCAGCACCCGCTTGCCCAGGGTGCGGCCGAACCGGTCGAGTTGGAAGCCCTCGTAGACGAAGTAGACCAGCGAGAAGATCAGCCCCGAGGCGAACTGCGCGCCGAACGACACGTCGTCGTAGTTGTAGTCGCTGCCGGCGATCGGCCAGGAGATCAGGCCGGCGACCACGCCGACGATCAGGCTGTCGATGATCCGCGCGACCAGTCGGCGCAGCGGCCCGCCGAGCGTCGGCCCGCCGCCGTATCCGCCGCCGCCCGTGCCTGCGCCGTAGGTCGGCTCCTGGCCGTACGGGCCGCCCTGGCCGTAGGGGTACTGGCCCGTGGGGTCCTGGCCGTACGGCGGCTGCTCGGACGGATCCCGCCCGTAGGGCGGCTGCTGCCCGGTCGGGTCCTGCCCGTACGGAGGCTGGTTGCCGGCCGGTGGTTGTTGTCCGTACGGATTCCCGCGCGTCGGGTCGTTGCCGGACGGGTCGGAAGGCGGCGGGGGCGGTGGGCTTCCTGTCATAAAACCGAGTAAAGCGGACAAAAGCCGACGTGAGCGTGACGCCTTCGGCCAACCCTGGCGTGTCGCGTCTGTATGGGTGACGGGGGCGGGCGAGTCGGGTGAGTGGGGTGCATCGGGCCGACCCGCCCGGCCCCCGCCCGGCCCCGCCCGCCCCCGCCCGCCGGGTCAGTCCCGGGCGACGAACGTGCGGGCCGCCTTGTCGTGCAGCCCCTGGCGCCACGGGCGGTCGAACAGCCCCCACAGCGCGCCGAGCACGCCGACCACGAACACGCCCGGGACGTACAGGACCAGCCAGCGCCGTACCGACTGCCACAGCGTGGGGGTGTCGTGGCTGTCCAGGTCGGCCACCCGCAGGCCGAACAGGGTCTTGCCCAGCGAGCGGCCCCACTTCCAGGTGGGCAGCGCCTCGTACAGCAGCGCCGCCGCGAGCACCGTGCCGAGCACGATCGCGAGCGCGGTGCCGGTGGTGCCGTCGAGCAGCCACACCGTGGTGTCGCGACCCTCGTACCGGGCCCGGTCGATCTTGTCCCGGATGTGGTCGACCGCGTCCGGCACGATCGGGATGGCCACCGCGATGCCGGCCGCGAGCGGCACCAGCGCGTCGGCGATCCGGGCGAGCAGGCGCCGGCCCAGGTGCGCCGGCCGCCGCTCGTTGCTGCCGAACAGATCGGCCTGTACCGGCCGCCACGGCCCGGCCTCCCCGCCGGCGCGCGGCGGCGGCACGGTCTCGCCCGGCGGCGTCGCCCCCCTCGCCCCACCGGTCGGCGCGGTCGGCCCCGAACGCGGCACGTCCGCGCCACCCGGCCCCGGCTCGGCGCTCGGCGGCGCGTACATCCCGGTCGACGACATGTCGTACGGCGCGCCCGTGCTGGTGGACAACACCTCGCCGCGGATCACCCGGCCGCCCTGCCCGATCGCCTCCGGCGCGTTGGCCCGGATCGCGCCGCCTCCGGCCACACCGCCCGCGTCGGCGGTCGGGCCGTCGGCGGGCCGGCCGGGTTCCTCGGCCGGCCGGCTGCTGTCCGGCACCCAGGCACCGCCGTCCCAGTAACGGATGTGGCCGGTGATCTCCGGGTCCGGGTACCAACCCGGTGCGGGCGCAGAGGACATGCGCGGGATTTTGCCGTACCCGAGGGGGGACGGGTACGCCCCGGGTCACATCCGGGCACGCCGACCCCGTCGAGCCGGTTCGCCCGGGCCCTGGGCTGATGGCAGCATGGGACCCATGAGTGTCGCTCCCATCGAGGTCGAGAAGCATCAGCCCGACGAGGATGTCCGGGCCGAGACCCCGTGGGTGTGCATCGTCTGGAACGACCCGATCAACCTGATGTCGTACGTCACCTACGTCTTCCAGTCCTACTTCGGTTATCCGAAGCGCAAGGCCGAGAAGCTGATGCACGACGTGCACAACAAGGGTCGGGCCGTGGTGTCGTCGGGGACGCGCGAGGAGATGGAGCGCGACACCACGGCGATGCACGGGTTCGGGCTGTGGGCGACCATCCAGCACGACAAGTGACGCCCGCGCGGTTCGCACGACCCGGCCGGGCCCTCGGGCGCCCGCCGCACCCTCTCCTCGCCCATATTCTCCGGGAGTTGCACAGCCTGTGAACGGCCTCTTCATGCGCGGACGCTCGGGACGGCCCGAGATCGTCCTGGAAGACATGCACGTGCGAGTGCTGGCCGATCTGTGCGGTCAACTGGTCGAGATGGTCTCGCCCGACGACGAGGCGGTCGATCCGCTGGCCGCCGAACTGGGCCTGACCGGACTCGGCTCGACCGAGGTGCCGGCCACTCCGGACGATCCGGCGCTGGCCCGTCTGTTGCCGGACGCCTACGCCGACGACGTGGAGGCGGCGGCCGAGTTCCGCCGGTACACCGAGACCGACCTGCGGCTGCGTAAGCGGGACAACGCGCGGATCGTGCTCGCCGACCTGGCCGAACTGGTCGACCTGACCGTACCGGCCGAGGAAGACGAGGTCATGAGCGGCCGCGAGCACCGGGTGGTGCTGGACGCGGAGGGTGTGCAGGCCTGGCTCGGCACCCTCAACGACCTGCGCCTGGTGATCGGTACGCGACTGGAAGTCACCGAGGACATGGAGGAGTTCGAGGCCAAGCTGGCCGACGACGACCCGCGCCGGTGGTTGTTCGCGGTGTTCCACTGGCTGGGCGGCCTCCAGGACTCGCTGCTCGGAGCGTTGTAGACCCGCACCGGGCGCACGCACGGTGAACCGGCCATCCCGGCCATCCCGCCCAAACGGACACGCCGGAACAATCGGAATACCGGTTTCCGCCCCCCATCGTTGGTAATACGGCCTCCGTACCGACGAACGGGAGCGATCATGACGGAGACCGAAGCCGGATCGACCGCCTCGGGGGCCGGGCCCGGTGCGGACGCCGAGGGCTACGAGCGGGGGCTGAACGGTCGGCAGATCCAGATGATCGCCATCGGTGGGGCGATCGGCACCGGGCTTTTCCTCGGTGCGGGCGGGGCGATCGAGAAGGCCGGGCCGTCGTTGATCGCCGCTTACGCGGTGGCCGGCGTGATGATCTTCTTCGTCATGCGCGCGCTGGGCGAGTTGTTGATGTACCGCCCGGTGGCGGGCAGTTTCGCGGAATACGCGCGGGAGTTCTTCGGTCCGTTCGCCGGGTTCGTCACCGGGTGGACGTACTGGATCATGTGGGTGGTCACCGGGATGGCGGAGATCACCGCCGCGGGCGTCTACGTGCAGTACTGGTGGCCGGCGGTGCCGCAATGGGTGACCGCGCTCGTGGTGCTGCTCGTGTTGTTCGCGGCCAACCTGATCTCGGTCAAGCTGTTCGGCGAGTTCGAGTTCTGGTTCTCGATGATCAAGGTGACCGCGATCATCGGGATGATCCTGGTCGGCATCGGGGTGCTGATCTTCGGCTTCGGCGAGGCCGGCGACCAGGCGTCCGTCTCGCACATGTGGTCCGACGGCGGGTTCGCGCCCAACGGCGTCGGCCAGACTCTGCTGGTGCTCCAGATCGTGATGTTCGCGTTCCTGGGCGTCGAACTGGTCGGGGTGACCGCGGGCGAGGCGCAGAACCCGGAGAAGGTGCTGCCGCGCGCGATCAACACCATCCCGTTCCGGATCGGGTTGTTCTACATCGGCGCCCTGGTGATCATCCTCTCGTTGGCGCCGTGGACCGACTTCCACGCCAAGGAGAGCCCGTTCGTACTGGTCTTCGACCGGGTGGGCATTCCCGCCGCGGCGGCGATCATCAACTTCGTGGTGCTCACCGCGGCGCTGTCCTCGTGCAATTCGGGGCTGTACTCGACCGGTCGCATGTTGCGCACGCTCGCGGTGGAGGGGCAGGCGCCGCCGCGGGTGAGCGGGCTCAGCGCGCATCGGGTGCCGGCCATGGCGATCACCGTCTCGGCGATCGTGATGGGCGTGGGGGTGCTGGTCAACGCGCTGGTCCCGGACCGGGCGTTCATGTACATCACCTCGGTGGCCACCGTCGGCGCGCTGTGGACGTGGGGCATGATCGTCGGCTGCCAGATGCGCTACCGGCGCGCGGTGGACCGGGGACGGCTGGCCGGGCACGGCTTCCGGATGCCGGGCGCGCCGTACACGGGCTGGGCGGTGCTGGCGTTCCTGGCGATGGTGGTGGTCCTGCTGGGCTTCTCGGCGGACACCCGGATCGCGCTGTACGTGGTGCCGATCTGGGTGGCCTTCCTGGTGGTGGCGTACATCCCGGTGCGGCGCGGGCACGGGGCACGGGCCTGAGCGCGGAGGCGGAGCCGGCGCGACCCGCGCGGGCACGCGGGTCGCGCGGGTGCTCAGTACGCTCGGGGCATGCTCACCATCACCGCAGCCCTGCGCGATCGCATCGTCGCCCACGCCCGTGCCGACCACCCCGACGAGGCGTGTGGCGTGGTTGCCGGGCCCGAGGGCAGCGACCGCCCCGAACGGTTCGTCCCGATGCTCAACGCCGCGCGCTCGCCCACGTTCTACGAGTTCGACTCGGCCGACCTGTTCAAGCTCTACCGGGAGATGGACGACCGGGACGAGGAGCCGGTGATCGTCTACCACTCGCACACCGCGACCGAGGCGTACCCGTCGCGCACGGACGTGTCGTACGCGTCCGAGCCGAACGCGCACTACGTGCTCGTGTCCACGCGCGAGGAGGACACCTACGAGTTCCGGTCGTACCGGATCGTCGACGGCGTGATCACCGAGGAGGAGGTCAACGTGGTGGACGCCTACTGACCGGGGAACGGCGGGGGCGTCCCGCCGCCGGCTCACCCTCGCCCCGCCGTCGTCTCACCCGTCGATATGGGAGGTTCCGGCATGCGAGATCACATCAAAGCGACCCGGGGGAATGGCTAGCATGACCATATGCGTTATGCGGGCGTGAATACGACGGAAGCGGTGCCGGGCGGAGCCCCGGGCGCCTTCCTTGTCGCACGCCTGCACGTCGACCTGTGCCGACTCTCCAGCGCCCTCTGTCGCGCTGCGCGCGTGGGCTGATCCCGAGGTCGGATCGGCCCATCAGGCACCCAGGCAGCAGGCACGTCCCGCAGCACCGGCGCATGTGAACGACCCCCCGCCCCACCGCCTCCGATGGAGCGTCGGGGTGCGGCCCGCGTCCGGACTGCGTTCTCTCCGTTCGCGTCACAACCAGAGGAGCGCATCCATGGCCATCGAGGTCCGCATCCCGACCATCCTCCGTACCTACACCGACGGCGCGAAGGCCGTGCCCGGCAACGGCGCCACGCTCGCCGACCTGCTGGTCGACCTGGAGGTCCGACACCCGGGCGTGCGCGCTCGACTCGTCGAGGAGAACGGCGAACTGCGCCGCTTCGTCAACGTCTACCTCAACGACGAGGACGTGCGCTTCACCGGCGGTCTGACCACCAAGCTGGACGACGGCGACACCGTGACGATTCTTCCGGCGGTCGCCGGCGGCTCGATCTGATGCGTTACGAATCGTTGCTCGACTCGGTCGGCCGGACCCCGCTGGTCGGCCTGCCGACGTTGTCGCCGTCGCCGACCGTGCGGGTGTGGGCCAAGCTGGAGGACCGCAACCCGACCGGTTCGATCAAGGACCGCCCGGCCCTGCACATGATCGAGACGGCCGAGCGGGACGGGCTGCTCACGCCGGGGTGCACGATCCTGGAGCCGACCTCGGGCAACACCGGCATCGCGCTGGCGATGGCGGCCAAGCTCAAGGGCTACGAGATCGTCTGCGTGATGCCGGAGAACACCTCCGAGGAGCGCCGCGAGCTGCTGCGCATGTGGGGCGCGCGGATCATCGCGTCGCCCGCGGCGGGCGGGTCGAACACCGCGGTGCGGGTGGCCAAGGAGCTGGCGGCCGAGCACCCCGACTGGGTGATGTTGTACCAGTACGGGAACCCGGCCAACCCGGACGCGCACTACGCGACCACCGGCCCCGAACTGCTGGAGGACCTGCCGACGATCACCCACTTCGTGGCGGGTCTGGGTACCACCGGCACGCTGATGGGCGTCGGGCGCTATCTGCGCGAGAAGGTCCCGGGCGTGACGATCGTGGCGGCCGAGCCGCGCTACGACGACGTGGTGTACGGGCTGCGCAACCTCGACGAGGGGTTCGTGCCGGAGCTGTACGACGGCGACGTGCTGACCACGCGCTACTCGGTGGGCTCCGCCGAGGCGGTCGGGCGCACTCGCGAACTGCTGGAGAAGGAAGGCATCTTCGCTGGCATCTCGACCGGCGCGGTGCTGCACGCCGCGCTGGGCATCGCGCGCAAGGCGGTCAAGGCGGGGGAGTCCGCCGACATCGCGTTCGTGATCGCGGACGGCGGGTGGAAGTACCTGTCGACCGGGATCTACACGGCCGAGTCGACCGAGGCCGCGGTGGAGGGGCTGCACGGGCAACTCTGGGCCTGAGGGCCCGTTTCGTTCTCTGTTCTCGTATCGAGGCCGTTTGCCGCCTCCCGGTTCGCGCCGGGGGTGTGGAGGCGGCCTCGATGCGTTGGGGGAGGCGCGGGTGTTCAGGCGGCGGTGAGCAGGCCTTCGGCCAGGGTGCGTACGGCGGCGGCGACCCGTTCGCCCTCGCCCTGTTCGAGCAGGCGCAACACCGATCGGCTCTGCAAACCGGCGAGCAGGAGGTGGGCCTGCGTCTCGGCGTCGAGGTCGGGGCGGCGGGCGGCGAGCAGGTCGGCGATGTGTCCGTGCCAGAACCCGTAGACCGGGTGTGCGGTGCGCGGATCCTCGGCGGGGTCGGCGGCCGGTTTCGGGGTGGCGCTCGCGGCGTGGCCGAGCGCGGCCATCAGGCCCTTGTTGCGGGCGACCACGTCGACGATGGCGTCGAGGAAGGCGAGCAGGCGCTCCCCGGGCGGGGCGCCGGGGCCGAGCGGCGGCGGGCCGGTGGTGACCGCCGCGGTCAGGGCGAGTGCGCGCTCCGCCATCAGGGCCTCCATCAGGCCCATCCGGCTGCCGAAGCGGTGGAACACCGTGCCCTTGCCGACGCCCGCCGCCGCGGCGACCTGTTCCATCGAGATCTGCTCCGGGCGGTGTCGGGCCAGCAACTCCTCGGTGGCGCGCAGGATCGCGCGCCGGTTGCGGGCCGCGTCGGCGCGTTCGGGGCGGTCGGTGGGGGCTTCGGGCATCGCGTTCCTCATCACTGGTCGAGGCTGGTGATCCGTGGACAACTTGACCGGCGGTCCAGTACGTTCGAAGTCAACTTGACCGGCGGTCCAGTTTGGTGCCGGGTCGGGTATCCACCATGTTCTCCTGCCGCCCGGAGGGTCGAATGCGACGAGTCCGCTATCACGAGTACGGCGATCCGGAAGTCCTCACCGTGGAGGAGGCCGACGTGCCGACGCCCGGACCGGGACAGGTGCTGATCCGGAGCGAGGCGATCGGCGCGAACTTCGTCGACACCCGGTTCCGGCGCGGGCCCGCCGCCGGTCCGCTGTTCCGGCGGCCGTTGCCCGGGGTGCTCACCGGTGACGTGGTGGGCCGGGTCGAAGCGCGCGGCCCGGGGGTGGACGGGCCGCCGGTCGGCGCGCGGGTGGCCGCGTTGGCGGAGGACGCGTTCGCCGACTTCGTGCTCGCCGACGCCGAATGGGCGGTGGCGGTGCCCGACGGGCTCGACGCCGGTGTGGCGAGCGCGCTGCCGCTGGCCGCGCCGGTGGCGTTGCGGGCGGTGCGGACCGGGCGACCGGCCCCGGGCGAGACGGTGTTGGTGCACGCCGCCGCCGGGGGCATCGGCCACCTCGTCGTGCAACTGGCCAAACTGCTCGGCGCCGGTACGGTCGTCGCCGCCGTCGGGTCGGCCGCCAAGTTCGACTTCGTCCGGGCGTACGGCGCCGACTTCGCCGTCGACTACTCCGCCGCCGACTGGCCGGAGCGGGTGCGGGAGGTCGTGCCCGGGGGCGTGGACGTCGTGCTGGACTCGGTGGGCGGGGACATCCTGCGGCGCGCCTTCGACGTGGTGGCGCCGTTCGGGCGGGTCGTGGTCTACGGCGCGGCGAGCGGCGATGTGTCCGGCATCGCGCTCACCGACCTGTTCGCCCTGCGGTCCGTGGCCGGCTTCTCCCTCCTGGCCTGGCGCGCCGCCGCCCCCGAACGGGCCCGCGAGGAGCCGGCCGAACTCGCCGAACACCTGGCCTCGGGCCGGCTGCGCGTGGCGGTCCACACGACCCTCCCGCTGACCGAGGCGGTACAGGCCCACCGACTGCTGGAAGAACGCAGCCAACTCGGGCGGATCCTGCTCGTCCCCTGACGCTGCCGAAGCGGGCGGTCGTCGGCTTTCCCGCCGTCCGCAGGTGCGCGGGTGGGGCGGGCGGTATGACGTCGGTTACTCCGAGGGCGTTGTGTGGGGGCGCGTGGGGGGTCTCTGCGTACTCTCGGGGGGTGGTGTTCGTATCCAGCGGCGCGCCGAGCGGGATCGTCGATTCCGGTGTCGGTGGCCCTCCCGTGGCCCGGGCCGGGTTCGAGCGGTCGGCGCATGTGGCCGGTCGGCCGATGCGGGGCGTGCTCGGGGTCGCCGGCGTCGACGTGTTCGGAGCGCTCGCGTGAAACTTACCGTCGTCGGGTGTTCCGGCAGCTTTCCCGGACCGGACAGCCCCTGCTCGTGCTATCTCCTGGAGGCCGACGGGGTGCGGATCCTGGTCGATCTCGGCAACGGCGCGCTCGGCGCCCTCCAGCGCCATGCCACGCTCGGCTCGATCGACGCCGTACTGCTCAGCCACCTGCACGCCGACCACTGCCTCGACCTCGCCTGCTACTTCGTGGCCCGCAAGTATTGCCCGGCGGGGGAGTTGCCCCGGCTGGTCGTCTACGGCCCGGCCGATACGCACGAGCGGATCGCGCGCTCCTACGACGTCGAGGGCGCGATCGACAACGGGCGCATGGCCGAGGTGTTCGACTTCCGCACGGTGGTCACCGGCACCTTCGACGTGGGCCCCTTCCGGATCACCGCCGACCGGATGCCGCACCCCGTCGAGTCCTACGCGTTCCGGATCGAGGCGGGCGGGCGATCGCTGGTCTACTCCGGCGACACCGGGGTCAGCGACGACCTGGTGCGCATCTCGCGCGGCGCGGACCTGCTGCTGTGCGAGGCGTCGTTCGAGCACGGCCGAGAAGACCTGCCGCACGTGCACCTGAACGGCCGGCAGGCCGGCGAGCATGCCGAACGGGCGGGCGTGGGGCGGCTGTTGCTCACCCACATCCCGCCGTGGACCAGTCGCGAGCGCAATCTCGACGACGCCCGCAAAACCTTCACCGGCGCCGTCGACCTGGCCCTGCCGGATGCCTCGCACACGGTCTGAACCCGGCGCCGGGCGGTCCGGACCGGCGCCTGCCACGGCTTAGGCTGGAGGCATGTCACGAGTAGACGGCCGTACCCCCGAGCAGCTCCGCCCGATCGGCTTCCAGCGCAAGTGGCTCGACCACGCCGAGGGCTCGGTCCTCGTCGAGTTCGGCCGTACCCGCGTCCTGGTCGCCGCCAGCGTCACCGAGGGTGTGCCGCGCTGGCGCAAGGGCAGCGGCGAGGGCTGGGTGACGGCCGAATACTCGATGTTGCCGCGCGCCACCCACACCCGCGGCGACCGCGAGTCGGTCAAGGGTCGGATCGGCGGGCGTACCCACGAGATCTCGCGGCTGATCGGCCGCTCGCTGCGTGCGGTGATCGACACCAAGGCGCTCGGCGAGACCACCATCCACCTGGACTGCGACGTGCTCCAGGCGGACGGCGGCACCCGGACCGCGGCGATCACCGGGGCCTATGTCGCGCTCGCCGACGCGGTGGCCTGGGCGCGTGAGCACAAGCTCACCCGCAAGGGCGCCAACCCGCTGATCGGGTCGGTGGCGGCGGTCAGCGTCGGGATCATCGACGGGGTGCCGATGCTCGACCTCCCGTACGAGGAGGACGTGCGGGCCGAGACCGACATGAACATCGTCTGCACGGGGGACGGGCGCTTCGTCGAGGTGCAGGGCACCGCGGAGAAGGAGCCCTTCGACCGGGCGCTGCTGAACGATCTGCTGGACCTGGGCACTCTGGGCTGCGCGGAGCTGACGGCGCTTCAGCAGCGCGCCCTGGAGGGCTGAGCGGCCGAACGGCCGAGTTCCGGAGGCGGCGAGGCCCAGCCCTCGGGTCCCGGGGCCTGCGGGCAGGCAATGGTGGTGCCCCGAGAGGGTGTTCCCGGCATACCGTGGCAAACGGTGGTCACGCGCCGGTTGCGAGTGTCACGTACACGCAACCGACACGCACCGGGTGTGCGACCGTCGGCCCGGCGCGGCCCGGGACACCAGTACGGTCATGGCACCTGGTCATCCCGATCAGCGGCAGCCACGACCGGGCCCGACGGCCCGTCCCTGACGAGGAGCACCATGTTCCGCGCCACGTACCGTCCGCGCCGGGTCCTGCGCGTCACGATCGCCGCCACCGCCATGGTGGGCGCGTTGTTCGCCACCGCTGCGTGCAGCGAGGCGCAGAAGGCGATCTCGTGCGCCGAATTGGCCACCAACCTGACCAACGACATCTCCAGCCTCGGCAATGTGCTGAACGACCCGGCCGCCGCCCGCAAGGCGCTCGACAACCTCCAGAAGACCTTGAACGACAAGACCAAGGACCTGGACTCCGACGACGCGAAGAACGCCGCGAACGGCCTGGGCGACGTGATCACCCAGCTCAGCACCAAGGCGGCCAACGGCGGCAACCTCAGCGCGAGCGATGTGCAGCCGCTGATCAACGGCGCGAAGAACCTGACCACGATCTGCGTCAAGTAGCCCGCGCGGGGTCGGTGGTTCGAGTGGATCGAGCAGATCGAGCAGATCGAGCGGGACAGGCGGGGAGCACCGCGGAGCATGAGCCGCGGTGCGCTCGCGATCGTCCGCGCCGAGGCGCAGGATGGAAGTGGTGACCTCCGAAGGAGATGATCCACCATGCTCGCTGTGCGATCGATCAACGAAGCCGACGAGAGCCGCGACATACCGCACGGTCACCTGGACGTGGTCAGTCTGGAAGGCGTCGATTTCGGCGTTGCCCGATTCGAGCCGGGCTGGCGGTGGTCGCAGGATGTCGGGCCCATCGCCGGGACCGACAGTTGCCAGTTCCACCACAACGGTTACGTCGCCCAGGGACACGTACACATCCGCATGGACGACGGTGAGGAGAAGGACCTGAAGGCGGGCGACGTCTTCGTCTGCGACCCCGGCCACGACGCATGGGTGGTCGGCGACGAGACCGCGCTGGTCTTCGACTTCGCCGGCAACATCCACGACTACGCCAAGTAGTCGCGCTCGCCGACGAAGCGGCGTTCCCGGCGCGCGTGCGCGGACGCGGTGACCCGTACGCCCGGTTCGGCCGGTGGCGGGCGGCGACCCTAGGCTTTGCGCCATGAGCCGTCTCGTACTCGCCACGCGCAACGCCAACAAGGTTGTCGAACTCCAGCAGATCCTCGCGGACGTCGGACTCGACGTCGAACTCGTCGGGATGGACGCCTACCCCGACGTGCCCGACGTGCCCGAGACGGGGCTCACCTTCGCGGCCAACGCGCTGCTCAAGGCGCACGCCATCGCGCGGGCCACCGGACTCCCGGCGATCGCCGACGATTCGGGCCTGTGCGTGGCCGCGCTCAACGGGATGCCCGGGATCTTTTCCGCCCGCTGGGCCGGTACGCACGGCGACGACACGGCCAACCTGCGGCTGCTGCTCGCCCAACTGTCCGACATCGCCGACGAACACCGCGAGGCGTGGTTCGCGTGCGCGGCGGCGCTCGCGCTGCCCGACGGCACCGAGCGGGTGGTCGAGGGCCGGTTCGAGGGCACGCTGACCCGCGAGCCGCGCGGCACCGGCGGCTTCGGCTACGACCCGATCCTTCGAGTGGCCGGTGACACCCGCACCGCCGCCGAGTTGACCGCCGCCGAGAAGAACGCGATCAGCCACCGGGGCAAGGCGTTTCGCGCACTGGCCCCGATCGTGGCCGAGCTGATCGGCTGACCACCCCACCCGGCCGCCCGTGCCCGCATCCGCCCGTCCCTGCCGGGATTCGGCAGTGTTGGTAGCGTCTTCGCTGCCGGATTTCCGGCAGCGAAGCGGGGCTACGGGTACGGGGGAAAAGGCGTGAAGAGCGACGAGGGGATACCCGCCGAGTTCCTGCGCGACTGGGCCGAACTGCTCGGCGAGATCTCGACCACCGGGCGGTTGTTGCGCCGCGCCGAGTTGAACGTGCTGGCCGACCTCGGTGAGCGGGCCGCGGAGGCCGGACACCACTGGCACGCGCTGGTCGACCTGTATCTGCGCGAGACCCGCCGGGTGTGGACCACGCTGCCGGGTGTTGCCCGCGCGGGAAGCGTGGGCGAGGCGGCCCGGGCGGGCGAGGCGGTGCTGACCGCCTCGGAGGCGGCGATCACCGCGCTGGGCGCCGGCCACGAGCGGGCCCAGCGGTTGGCGGTCCGCCAGGAGGAGGCCGCCCGTCGCGAGTTCATCGACGACCTGCTGTACGGCCGCAGCGACCCGGGCCGACTCGCCGAGCGCGCCGAGCGGTTCGGACTGCGGCTGGCCCGCGCGCACGCGGTCGCGGTGGCGGTGGGCGAGGTGGCGTACGACGAGGCGCACCCGCTGGTCCGCCGGGTCGAGCGCGAGCTGATCGGCCGATTCGGCGAACGCGACGTGCTGCTGACCACCAAGGGCGCCCGACTGGTGTGCATCGCGCCGGACGACGAGCGACCGGTGCTGGCCGCCTTCGCCAAGTACGCGACCTCGTCGGGCGGCGGCCGGGAGAGCGCCGACCGGGTCGCCCTGGGTCGGGCGCACCCGGGCGCGGGCGGGGTCGTGCTGTCCTACGAGGAGGCGCTGGGCGCGCTCGACCTGGCCGAGCGGCTGGACCTGCCGGGCCCGGTGCTCGACGCGGCCGATCTGCTGGTCTTCCCCGTACTGCTGCGCGACCGGGCGGCGATGGCCGATCTGGTGCGCACCGCGCTCGGGCCGCTGGTGCACGCGCGCGGCGGCGCGGCCCCACTCCTGGAGACGATCACGGCGTGCGCGGCGGCGGGCTACGTCAACGCCGAGGCCGCCCGCCGGCTGCGGATCAGCGTACGCACGCTCTCCTATCGGCTGGAGCGGATCCGGACGCTGACCGGATACGACCCGGGCGACGCGTTGCAGCGCTACACCCTGGAGACCGCGGCGCTCGGCGCCCGCGTCTTGGGCTGGCCGGGTACCGCCCTTTAACCCGGCTTTCCCCCGGGTCGCGGATCGGACGTCAAGGAGCGACCAACACTGCCGGCTTCCGGCAATGCGCGCATGTCCGCGGCGGTGCCACCATGACGGCGCACGACAGGCCGAGGGGGTGGGACGGTGGGGGATTTCGTGCGGGCGGCACTGGCGTTTCCCGCCGTCCTGTTCAGCTTCGCGCTCGTCGTGGTGGCGGCCTACTGGCTGCTGGTGTTGATCGGCGGTGTCGCCGTGGGCCATGGCGGCCCCGGGGGTGGTCATCATGGCGGGCACTGGGCCCACGGGGGTCATGACGGTCACGGGGGCCATGGGGACCACGGCCCGGGCGACACCGCCGGTGTCCCGGTCACGGTGACGATTTCGTTCGCGATCGCCGTGACCTGGTTCTGCTGCCTGGTCGGTACCGCGCTGACCGAGCGGTGGTGGCTGCGCGCCGCGGCGCTCCCCGCGGCGCTCGGTGCCGGATGGTTGGCCGCGCGCCTGGCACGGGCACTGGGCCGCCGTTTCCTGAAGCCCGAACGGCCGTCCCTGCGGGCCGACTTCGTCGGTCGTACCTGTCTGATCCGGACCGGTCGGGTGGGCCACGACTTCGGTCAGGCCGAGGTCCGGGCCGAGGACGGCTCGACCGCGCTCCTCCAGGTCCGCACCGACGAGAGCGGGCTGGTCTCCGGCAGCACCGCGTTGATCTTCGACTACGACGTCGCCGGCGAGTTCTTCCGGGTCACCCGCTTCGACAGCGCGCTGGACCCGGACCGCGTCACCGGCTGACCGCCTCCGTGCTCCCGACCGGCCCGAGCCGGTCCACGGGCCCGCGCCCGCCCGCCTTCCGCTCCGCCCGTCCGCTCGCTCTCCGCCCTGCCCGTCCGCCGCCGCGTGCCTTTGCCCGTGCGGTCACCAACGTCCCGTTCGACCAAGGGATTTCACTGATGGATGCCATCACCGTGGGCATCGGCGTGCTCGTCGCCGTCGTCCTGCTCGTCGTGCTCGTCGTCTTCCTCGCCGTGACCCGGCTCTACCGCAAGGTCTCGCAGGGCCAGGCCCTGATCATCTCCAAGGCCAACACGGTCGACGTCACCTTCACCGGCGCCGTGGTGCTGCCGGTGCTGCATCGGGCCGAGACCATGGACATCTCGGTGAAGACGATCGAGATCCGCCGGACCGGACGCGAGGGGCTGATCTGTCGGGACAACATCCGGGCGGACATCCACATCTATTTCTTCGTGCGGGTCAACAAGACCGTCGAGGACGTGATCAAGGTGGCCCAGGCGATCGGCGCGGACCGGGCCAGCGACCGGGCGGCGATCCAGGACTTCTTCGCGGCCAAGTTCGCCGAGGCGCTCAAGACGGTCGGCAAACAACTCGACTTCGTCGACCTGTACACCAAGCGCGAGGAGTTCCGGGACCGGATCCTCGCGGTGATCGGCACCGACCTCAACGGCTACCACCTCGACGACGCCGCGATCGATTTCCTCGAACAGACCCCGATGAGCCAACTCGACGCCGCGAACATCCTGGACGCCCAGGGCATTCGCAAGATCACCGAGCTGACCACCATCGAGCACGTGCGCACCAACGAGTACCAGCGCACCGAGGAGAAGGAGATGACCCGGCAAAACGTCGAGGCCCGCGAGACGGTGCTCGAACTGGAGCGCCGCCAGGCCGACGCGGAGATCAAGCAGCGCCGCGAGATCGAGATCAGCCGCGCCCGCGAGGAGGCGGAGACCTCCCGGGTCCAGGCCGAGGAGCGGCTGCGCGCACAGTCCGCGCACATGAAGACCGAGGAAACGCTCGGGATCCAGAACGAGAACCGGGAGCGCGAGGTCGCCGTCGCGCAGAAGAACCGCGAGCGGGTGATCGCGGTGGAGAACGAGCGGATCGAGAAGGACCGCCTCCTGGAGGTGATCGCCCGCGAGCGGGAGACCCAGCTGCGCCGGATCGCCGGTGACAAGGAGGTCGAGGCGGAGAAGCGGGACATCGCCGAGGTGATTCGCGAGCGGATCGCGGTCGAGCGCACGGTGGCCGCGCAGGAGGAGGAGATCAAGAAGCTGCGGATGGTCGAGGAGGCCGAACGCGAGCGGCAGGCGCAGATCATCCACGCCGAGGCCGAGGCCCAGGGGCGGCTGGTCAAGGACATCAAGGCGGCCGAGGCCGCCGAGCAGTCGGCCGGGCACCGTGCGGCCGAGCAGCTCACCATGGCCGAGGCCCGGCGCAAGTCGGCCGAACTGGATACCCAGGCCGCGATCCGCGCCGCCGAGGGCAAGCGGGCCGAGGCCGCGGCGGTGGGCCTGGCCGAGGCCGAGGTGACCGAGCGGATGGCCGAGGCGGTGTCCAAGCGGGGCCACGCCGAGGCTGCGGTGACCCGCGAGAAGGCGCTGGCGAGCGCCGACGGGCTGCGCGAGCGGCTGAAGGGTGAGGCCGAGGGCCTGACCGAGAAGGCCGCCGCGATGGCCGCGCTCGACGAGTCCAGCCGGGTGCACGAGGAGTACCGACTGCGCCTGGAGGCGGAGAAGGAGATCCGGCTCGCCGGCCTGGAGGTGAACCGGCAGATCGCCGAGGCGCAGGCCACCGTGCTGGCCACCGGCCTGGAGAACGCCAAGATCGACATCGTCGGCGGGGACAGCATGTTCTTCGACCGGATCATGGGCGCGATGGCCGCCGGAAAGAGCGTGGACGCCTTCGTCGACCGCTCCGACACCGTGCGCACGATGGCCGCCCCCTGGCTGGACCCGAACGGCTCGACGTTCGTCGACGACCTCGGCGCGCTGGCCGCGGGCCTGGGCTCGGGCGGCGTGCGCGACCTGACCCTCGCGGGTGCGCTCGGCGCGCTGATCGCCGGTGGCGGACCGCAGTCGGCCACCCTCCAGGGCCTGCTGGACGCGGTCCGCGCCGGCGGGCTGGGCGAGACCCGAATCGCCGACCTGACCGTCCCGGCCCGGCTCAACGGCCTGGCCAAGTAGCGGGGGCTGCGCGATCACCGTGCCGGACAAGGGAGTTGACCCGAACGTGAGCGGCCAGGCGAGCGGCTCGGAAGCCGAGCCCGGGACCCACGAGGTGCCGGGCGGCTCGGAAGCCGAGCCCGGGACCTACGAGGTGCTGCGCGGACGACTGCTCACCGCCGCCCGCGAACTGGGTGCGCGGGCCGGGGAGTTGAACGAGCGCCGGGTGCGTACCTACGGCGGCGGCGCGCCGGCGCTGACCGACACCCACCGGTTGCACACCGAACGGGCGGTGGTGGCCCGGGACATCGTCCAGGTCGGCGGCCTGCTCCTGGCCGGCTGGAACACCGACGGCGGGTCGGGCGAGGAGGTCGGGCCCGCCGACGTGTTCGCGCTGTACCGGCGCACCCCGGAGGGCTTCGAGCCCGCCCCGATCGACGCCGTCCCGGGCCTGCTCGACGACGCCCGTTTCCGGCAGGACTTCACCGAACTGTACCGCTACTTCCGGGACACCCGGCTGCTGCAACTGCGCGACACCGGAACCCACCTGCTCGCGGTCTTCCGGGTCGGCGAACGCCTCACCGACATCCGGGTGTTGCGCTGGCGACTGGCCCCCGACGGCGCCCCCGCCTACCTCGACGCGCAGGGCGAGCGCGAGCACGTCTTCCCGGACGCGTACGACTTCGCCTGGACCGAGAGCACCCGCGCCGACCACGTCCCGGGCCGGCACCCGCACATCGCGATCGCCGACACGCTGTACCTGGCCACCTCCGGCGGCCGGCTCGTGGTCAAGGTCGAGAACGACACCGAGACCGCCGAGGGCATCTACGCGGAACCCGTCGACGACCCGCTCCAGTCGCCGGCCGACGCCGAGGTCGCGCACGCCCGGGTCGGACCGCTGCTGCTGGTCCGGGTGCGCCCGTACAACGAGAGCGATCCGCGCCACCTGGTGTACGACACGCGCACCGCCGAGGTGCGCCGCCTCGACGGCATCGCGACGGCCTGCCGGCGCCTGCCCGACGACCAGGGCATCGTCTTCCCCGGCGGCTATCACCCGAGCACGGGCGGCGCGCGCACCTTCGACATCGACACCACCGACGCGGAGTTCGAGGCGACGGTGCGCTCGCCCAACGGCGAGGACGTGCTGTACGTGTTCCACGCCCGGGCCGAGGGCCGCGTCACGCTGCTGTCCTACAACGTGATCCGCGAGGAGGCCGCCGCGCCGATCGTCGGGCACGGCCGGGCGTTCTTCGCGGACGGCACGATGGCGATCCTGCGGGTCCTCGACGCCGAACCCACCCGCATGCACACCGTCCAGATGTGGGACACGCCGTACACCTCGGACGCGTACGCCGCGGCGCGCCCGCCGGGCACCGGCCCACTGGCCCGGATCGGCAACCCGGAACTGGTCCGCGGCATCGCCGCCTGCCTCGCGATCGCCGCGATGGCCGAGGAGACGGCGCCCACGACCGCCCTCTTCACCGCGATCACCACCGCCGCGGTCCGGGCCGAGGACACCCACCACTGGCTCGGCGACGCCGAACTCGGGTCTCTCGCCGCACCGTTGGCCACTGTGCGCGGCGCCGCGGCGGACGTCGTCGAGGAGTTCCGCCGGGTCCTGGACCTGCGCCGGATCGCGGCCGACACGCTCGCCGAGGCGGTCGCGAGCACCACCGCGCTGACCCGGCGGGTGCGCGGCGAGGTGCCGGAGAGCGCCGACGCCTGTGTCCGGCAACTCGGCGAACTGCGGCATGCACAGGGCCGGTTGGCGAGCCTGCGGGACATCCGCCATCTGGACACGGACGCGCTCGCCGAGGCGGATGCCGTGCTGGTCGCGGCTCTGGCCGAGGCGGGCCGGCGGGCGGTGGCGTTCCTGGCCGACGACGATGCCTTCGTGACCACCCGCCGGATCGTCGACGAGCTGACCGCCGAGGCCGCCGCGTCGGCCACCGTGGCCGACGCGGACGCGCTGACCGCCCGGATCGACGAACAGGCCGACGGGCTGCGCGTGGTCACCGAGGTGATCGGCACCCTCGACGGCACCGACGCCGGCGTGCGCACCACGATCCTGACTCGGATCGGCGAGGTCCTGGGCGGGGTCAACCGGGCCCGTGCGACCCTGGACGCGCGCCGCCGCGACCTGCTCGACGCCGAGCAGCGCGCCGAGTTCGCCGCCGAGATGGCGCTGTTGGAGCAGACCGTGGTCGGCGCGCTGGCCGCCGCCCGGACGCCCGAGGAGTGCGACGAACACCTGGCCCGGCTGCTGGCCCGGATCGAGGACCTGGAGGCCGGGTTCGGCGCGCTCGACGAGCACCTGGCCCGGATCGGCGCCGAACGCGAGCGCGTCCACGACGCGTTCACCGCCCGCAAGCAGGCCCGACTCGACGAGCGGGCCCGGCACGGCCACCGCCTCGCCGACTCCGCACAGCGCGTCCTGACCACCATCGCCCGCCGGATCACCACCCTCGCGAGCATCGACGAGATCAACACCTGGTTCGCCTCCGACGCCCTGGTCGGCAAGGTTCGCGCCACCGCCGGGGAACT
The DNA here is from genome assembly GCF_042754105.1 of Embleya sp. NPDC059237. Classification (NCBI taxonomy): domain Bacteria; kingdom Bacillati; phylum Actinomycetota; class Actinomycetes; order Kitasatosporales; family Streptomycetaceae; genus Embleya; species Embleya sp. NPDC059237. Next base: position 100,630 of record NZ_JBHZAE010000007.1, read on the forward strand.
GCGCCGCCTCGGCGACCCGGTCCGCGCCGGCGAGCTGGAGGGCCGGCTCACCGCGGCCCGCCAGGAGGCCGTTCGCGTCCTGCGCGACCGCGCCGAACTGTACGACGCGGCGGGCACCGTACGGCTCGGCCGGCACCGGTTCGCGGTGCACGACCACCCGATCGAGCTGACCCTGGTCCCGCACGGGGACACCCTCGCGTTCGCGATCACCGGCACCGACTACCGCGAGGTGGTGCGCGAGCCGCTGCCCGCCGCCCATCGGGTCTTCCACGACCAGCCGCTGGGCTCCGAGTCGCCGCGGGTCTACCGGGCCGAATACCTCGCGGCGGTGGTGCTCGCGGAGACCGAGGGCCGCCCGATCGACGCGCTGCCGGCCGAGGAACTGCTCGCCGAGGTGCGCCGGATCGCGCTGTCCCGCCCCGGCGAGGGCTACGACCGGGGGGTGCACGATCGGGACGCCGCCGCGCTCCTCGCGGCCGTCCTGCGCCTGCGCGCCGGCGCCGGGCTGCTGCGGTTCGCGCCGGAGGTACGGGCCGCGGCCCAGCTGTACTGGGCGCACGGCGTCGCCGCCGATGCCCGGCAGCCCTGGACGACCCGGGCCCGGTCGCTCGGCCGGGCCCGGGACACCTTCGGCCCGATCCCCGCCGTCGCCGACCTGGCCGCCGAACTCGGCGAGCGGGCAACCGGGTTCCTGACCGAGGCGCTGGCCGCGCCCACCGCGCCCGGCACCACGATCGGCGCCTACCTGTTCGAGGAACTCGCCGCCGGCGGCCCGCGCTTCTCCACCGGTGCGGTCGCTCGCACGCTCCTGTCCGGCTTCCGCGCCTCGCTCGGCGGCGACGACGCCCCGGCGGCCAAGGACTTCGTCGAGGACCTGCGCGCCCTCGACGGCGACCTGGCCGCCCGACACCAACTCGTCGGCGCCTGGCTCGGCGCCTACGCCGCCCGCCTCGACACCGACCCGCCCCCGGAGTTGGCCGAGGCGATCGCCGTCGAGGTGTGTGGGGCGGCGCTGGAGCGACACCACGTCGACGCCCCGATCTCCGCCACCGTCACCGGCCTGCTCGGCGCCCACCCGCGGGTGGCGAGCGGCGGCACGCTGGACCTGCGGCTGGACGAATTCCTGACGCGCACCGACGAGTTCCGCCGCACCCGGGTGCCCGCGTACCGGGCGTACCAGCGCCGGCGCACCGAACTGCTGGCCGCCGCCCGCGAGCGGCTGCGGCTCGACGCGCACACCCCCCGGGTGATGTCGGCGTTCGTCCGCAACCGGCTGATCGACGAGGTCTACCTGCCACTGATCGGCGACAACCTGGCCAAGCAGCTGGGCGCCGCGGGGCCGGACCGGCGCACCGACAGCCAGGGGCTGCTGCTCCTGCTGTCCCCGCCCGGCTACGGCAAGACCACGCTGATGGAGTACATCGCCGCCCGACTGGGCCTGCTCTTCGTCCGGATCGACGGCCCCGCGCTCGGTGCGCGCACCACGTCCCTGGACCCGGCCGCCGCGCCCGACGCCGCCGCGCGGCGCGAGGTGGAGAAGATCGGGTTCGCCCTGGAACTGGGCGCCAACGTGCTGCTGCACGTGGACGACATCCAGCACGTCTCACCCGAACTGCTGCAGAAATTCGTCTCGTTGTGCGACGCGCAGCGGCGGATCGAGGGGGTGCGCGACGGCGAGTCGCGCAGCTACGACCTGCGCGGGAAACGTTTCGCGGTGTGCATGGCCGGCAACCCGTACACCGAGTCCGGCGCGCGTTTTCGGATCCCGGACATGCTGGCCAACCGGGCCGACGTGTGGAACCTGGGCGATGTACTCGGCGGGCACGAGGAGTTGTTCGCGCTGAGCCACATCGAGAACGCGCTGACCGCCAACCCGGTCCTGGCCCCGATCGCCGGGCGCGACCGGGCCGATCTGGACCTGCTGATCCGGCTGGCCCGGGGCGATGGCACCGCGCGCCCGGATCGACTCGCGCACCCGTACGACGCGACCGAACTGGACCGCATCCTGGCCGTGTTGCGCCGACTGATGCACGTGGTGGAGACGGTGCTCGCGGCGAACCGGGCCTACATCGCCTCCGCCGCGCAGTCCGAGGCGGCGCGCACCGAACCGCCGTTCCGGCTGCAGGGCTCGTATCGGGACACCAACAAGCTGGCCGAGCGCATCCTGCCGGTCCTGGACGAGGTGGAGGTCGAGCGGCTGTTGGACGACCACTATGCGGCGGAGGCGCAGACGCTGACCACCGACGCGGAGGCCAACCTGCTCAAGCTCGCCGAACTGCGCGGCCGGTCGACCCCCGAGCAGCGGGCGCGGTGGGCGGAGGTGAAGCGGGCCTACCTGGCGGCGCGCGGCTGAGCGGAGGCGGGCTCCGGCGCGGCCTCGGCGGCCTGCGTCGGCTGCTCCGGGATCCACGCGGCGGTGAGCACGCCGTGTTGGGTCCACCCCAGCGTGCGGTACAGCTCCCGCCCGGCGGCGGTGGCGACCAGGACGCCGGTCCGGGCGCCGCGCGCGGCGGCGGCGTCGGCGAGCACGGTCATCACCACGCTGCCCAGGCCGCGCCGGCGGTGCGCGGGGTCGGTGTGGATCTGGTCGGCCACCGCGGTGTCCCCGGTGACCCCGATCCGGCCGTGGGCCGCGACCGCGCCGTCGGCGGCGAGCAGCCGGCCGAAGGTGGTTTCGTCCCGGGTTTCGACCTCGATCGTGTAGCCGGCCGGCGCCGCCGGCGATTGCCGGCGCAGCGGCCCGGTCATCGGGTACTCCGGCTCGCCCACGGTCCACGCGGAGGTGAGCGCGGGCCGTACCCGCTCGATCGGCGCGAGGGTCTTGATCCAGGTGCCGGGCTCGGTTCGGGTCCGGACCACCTCGGCGGGCCGGTCCGGGTCGAAGAACACGTAGCGCACCCGATGCCCGGGCAGTCCGACGTCGAGCCGATACCCGCCGTCCACGGCGACCGGCGCCGTCACCGCCCGAGCCACCGCCCACCCGCCGACCCAGGCCCGGATCAGCTCTGCGTCGGACATGACCCGTTCCCGATCGGCGGTGCTCACGACAACTCCCCATACGGCGGCGACACGAACCGATCAAGCTTATTGCAAGGCGTTTGCAACAAGCCCCGCGGGTTTCCGGCCGCCGGGCCGCTGACGCTTCGTCACACAACGGTAAGCAGGCGATTCGTCCACCGGCCGGGGCAGGGCGTCAGGATGAGGGGAGGCGGATGTCGAGTGTGAGGTGGGCGTGGTGCGGCGTGCCGGCGGGATCAGGGCCGCGGTGGTCGGCGTGGTGTCGGCCGCGGTCGTGGTGGGGGTGGCCGAGACGGTCGCGGCGTTCGTCCGGCCGGAGGCCACGCCGTTCGTGACGATCAGCGGGGCGATCACCGACCGGGCGCCGACCGGGCCGCGCGAGTGGGCGATCCGTACCTTCGGGACCGGCGACAAGGCGTTCCTGCTGACCGTGATCGCCGTGCTGCTCGCGCTGTTCGCGGCCGGCCTCGGGGTGCTCGCCGCCCGCCGGCTCCGCTACGGCGTCGCCGGTGTCCTGGCGCTCGGCGGCTTCGCCGCGTGGACCGCCGCCGACCGTCCCTCGTACCGCGCCGCCGATGTGGCGCCGACGCTGGTCGGCACGCTGTTCGGGGTGCTCGCGCTGGTCCTGCTCACCCGCCCCGACCTGGTCGACCGCCGCCCGCTCGCCCGCCCGCTGCCGGTCGCGCCCGAGGACGACGTGGCCGAACCGGCCCCGGACACCGCGCGCCGCACCGTACTCGTGGTCGGCGCCGCCGCCGCGGCCGCGCTGGCCGGGTTCGGCGGCCGGATGCTCCAGCACGCCCGCTTCAACGCGGAGAAGTCCCGGGCCGGCGTCGCGGGCACGCTGCCCCGGCCGATCAGCGCGGCGGCCCCGGCGGGCCCCGGCTTCGTCGCGCCGGGACTGGCCCCGTACCTGACCCCGAACGCGGACTTCTACCGGATCGACACCGCGTTCACCGTGCCGCAACTGCGCGCCGAGGACTGGGAACTGCGCATCCACGGCATGGTCGACCGGGAGATCCGGCTCAGCTACGAACAACTGCGGGCCCGCTTCCCGATCGAGCGGGACATCACCCTCGCCTGCGTCTCCAACGACGTCGGCGGCGACCTGATCGGCAACGCCCGGTGGCTGGGCACCCCGCTGGCCGACCTGCTGCGCGAGGCGGGCGTGCGGCCCGGCGCCGACCAGATCGTCTCGCGTTCGCCGGACGGGATGACCATCGGCACCCCGCTGCGCGAGGTGATGGACGGGCGCGACGCGATGCTGGCGTACGCGATGAACGGCGAGCCGCTGCCGATCAAGCACGGCTTTCCGGTCCGGATGGTGGTGCCGGGCCTGTACGGGTACGTGTCCGCGTGCAAGTGGATCGTGGACATCGAGGTGACCCGGTTCGCCGTGTTCAGCGCCTACTGGGTCCGGCTCGGCTGGGCCCGCCAGGCCCCGATCAAGACCCAGTCGCGGCTGGACACCCCCCGCGACGCGGCGGACCTGCGTGCCGGCCCCGTCCCGGTCGCCGGTGTTGCCTGGGCCCAGCACCGGGGCATCACCGCGGTGGAGATCCGGGTCGACGACGGCCCCTGGCAACCCGCCGAACTCGCCCCGCAGACCACCACCGACACGTGGCGCCAATACCGGTGGACATGGGACGCCACCCCGGGCCGGCACACCCTGCGCGTGCGCGCCACGGACGGCACCGGCGCGGTTCAGACCGACAAGTCGGCCGACGTGATCCCCGACGGCGCCACCGGCCACCACCACATCGAGGTCACGGTCCGCTGAGCGGGGGTCGAGCCGAAGGCGGGCCCGCCGAGCCCAGGCCGCCGACCCGAGGCCCACGCCCGGCCCGGCGTCCCCCACCGCCGGGCGGCGCACCCCTCACCCCTCGATCAGCCCCCAAGCCTTCGCGATCAACTCGTACGACCGGATCCGCGCATCGTGCCCGTACACGTTGCTGATCACCATCAACTCGTCCACCTGCGTGCGCTCGCGCAACTCCCGCATGCCCGCGCGCACGTCGGCCAGGTCCCCGCTGATGTGCTGCCGCTGGTAGCTCTCCACGAACTCGCGCTCGGCCGGCGTCCACGGATACGCCTCGGCCTCCTCCGGCGACGGGATGCGCCCGGGGTTGCCGCTGCGCAGCTTCAGCATCGACAACGCCTGGGACAACGCGAGCCGCTTGGCCTGCTCCCGGGTGTCGGCCGCGATCACCCCGGCCGCGATCATCGCGTACGGCTCCTTGAGCGACGCCGACGGCTGGAACGACTCGCGGTACAGCTCCAGCGCGGGCAGCGTGTGCTGTCCGCTGAAGTGGTGCGCGAAGGCGAACGGCAGGCCGAGGATCCCGGCCAACTGCGCGCTGTAACCGCTCGACCCGAGCAGCCACACCGGCGCCTCCGCGGTGGCGAACTCGCCGCCCGCCTCGATCCCGGACGCGGGACCCGGCACGGCGTGCATTCGCGCGTATGGGTGCTCCTCGGCGAAGCGCCCGGTGACGAAGCCGATCAGCTCGCCGAGTGCCTGCGGGAACTCGTCCACCGACTCGGCCCCGCCACCGCGCCGCAGGGCGCGCATGGTGACCTGGTCGGTGCCCGGGGCCCGGCCGATGCCGATGTCGATCCGGCCGGGGTGCAGCGCCTGAAGCGTGCCGAACTGCTCGGCCACCACGAGCGGCGCGTGGTTGGGCAACATCACCCCGCCCGAACCCAGCCGCAGCGTGGTGGTGTGCGCGGCCAGGTGCGCGAGCAGCACCGGCGGGGACGAACTGGCGATGCCGGGCATGTTGTGGTGCTCCGCCACCCAGAACCGATGGAAGCCCCACCGCTCGGCCCGCTTCGCCAACTCGGTACTCGTCCGTAGCGCCTCGGTCGCCGAATATCCCGTCCCGACCGGTGCCACGTCCAACACCGACAGCTTTACCGCGTCCACTCCGCGTCCCTCTCTCCGGCCCGCTCTCGGCCCGTTCCCGGCCGCATTCCGGCCCGTGTCCCGCCCCGCCCGCCGCTCCGCACGCAGGCGTATTCGTGCTTTGAGGTGCAACCGCCGCACACCCCGTGCTGTTCCGCCGGCCAGGCGTGCCGGAGAGCACATCGGGCATAAGGAGCAATCGGACCCGACCCACGCACGACCCGAGACCACGAAAGGGATATCGGCGATGACCGAACGCCCCACGACCACGACCGACGCGGGCATTCCCGCCCCGAGCGACGAGTTCTCGCTCTCCGTCGGACCCAACGGTCCGCTGCTGCTCCAGGACCACTACGTCATCCAGAAGATGGCCCAGTTCAATCGCGAGCGCGTCCCGGAGCGGGTGGTGCACGCCAAGGGCGGCGGTGCCCACGGCGTGTTCCGGGTCACCCAGGACGTGAGCCGATTCACCAAGGCGGATCTGTTCCAGCCGGGCCGCGAGACTCCGATGTTCATCCGCTTCTCCACGGTTGCCGGCGAACTCGGCTTCCCGGACACCGTGCGCGACCCGCGCGGATTCGCGATCAAGTTCTACACCCGGCACGGGAACTACGACCTGGTCGGCAACAACACGCCGATCTTCTTCATCCGGGATCCGAGCAAGTTCTCCGACTTCATCCACTCGCAGAAGCGCCGCTCGGACACCCACCTGCACGATCACGACATGCAGTGGGACTTCTGGACGCTCTCGCCGGAGTCGGCGCACCAGGTGATGTTCCTGATGTCCGACCGGGGCACCCCGAAGACGTGGCGCAACATGCACGGCTTCGGCAGCCACACCTTCATGTGGGTGAACGCGGGCGGGGAGAAGTTCTGGATCAAGTACCACTTCCTGACCGACCAGGGCATCGAGAACTTCACCGACGCCGAGGCCGCCGCCATGGCCGGCGAGGACCGCGACTTCCACCTGCGCGACCTGCGCGAGGCGATCGACCGCGGCGACCACCCGTCGTGGACGTTGCACGTCCAGGTGATGCCGTTCGAGGCGGCGGCCGACTACCGCTTCAACCCGTTCGACCTGACCAAGGTGTGGCCGCACGGCGACTACCCGCTGATCGAGGTCGGCCGGATGACGCTGGACCGCAACCCCTCGGACTACTTCGCCGAGGTCGAGCAGGCCTCGTTCGAACCGGCCAACCTGGTCCCCGGCATCGGCGCCAGCCCGGACAAGATGCTCCAGGGCCGGCTGTTCAGCTACCCGGACACGCACCGCTACCGGATCGGGCCGAACTACCTCCAGTTGCCGATCAACCGGCCGATCGTGCCCGTGCACTCCTACAACAAGGACGGCGCGATGCGGTACGAGAACTACGGCGACCCGGTGTACGCGCCGAACAGCCGCGGCGGACCGGTCGCCGACCCGGCGCCGTACGAGGACGAGAACTACGAGGTCGCCGGCGAGATCGTGCGCTCGGCCTACCGGCCGCACGCCGAGGACGACGACTTCGGCCAGCCGGGCACGCTGTACCGCAAGGTGATGTCCGAGACCGACCGGGAGCACCTGGTCGGCAACATCGTCGGTCACATGAAGAGTGACGGGCCGGTGACCGCCGAGGTGTTGCCCCGGGTGATCGAATACTGGACGAAGGTCGACCCGGACCTGGGCGCGCGCGTCGCGAAGAAGTACAACGGCGGCTGACGCCCGCCGCCGACGGCCCGGCGGCTGCCGCTCAGGCGCCGCTGGGCCGCCACACCGACCCGGAGCCGACCGGTACCAGGCCCAGGCCCTGCTGGCCGCCGACCTGGTCGCCAAGGCCGAGGGCCGCCCCGTTGCGGGCCACGAAGACCACGCCGGAGCCGCTGGGCTGTGGTTTCCACATCTGGTTCTCGGCCCGCCCGCAGTCGTCCTGGTAGGCGCGCGGCTCCCGGCCGCCGGACACCTCCAGGCACTTGCGCGAGAGCGCCGACTCGAGCCGGACGAAGCCGCCGCCCGCGTCGCGCACCACCCACTGCTGGTTGGCCTTGCCCGGTCCCATCGGGTACGCGATCACCGCGGCCCGATCCCGATCGCTGGCGCCCATCACGTCCATCGCCCGGCCGTCCGGCAGCAGCAGTACGTAGCGCCCGCCCGCGGCCAGCGGCGGTTTGGCGGACGCGGTCTTGGACGGCGTCGGCGACGCCGAGGTGGGCGGGGCGGTGGTCGGCGGCGCGGAGCTGATCTGCCCGGCGTTCACCGCCGTCGGCGAGGGCGAGGTGGTCGGCCCCGGCGAGGTCGCCGCGGCATGCGAGGAGCCCCCGCCGCCACCGTCGAACACGCCGACCAGGCCGCCGGCCAGGAACCCCGCCAAGGCGACCGCGCACAGCGCCGCTATCCAGATCCGACGTCGCGGCATCTGTCCCTCTCCTCGTGGCCGGCTCTTCCCGCGGATCGGGACATCCTGGCAGAAGAGTTCACCCCAAGGGGTGAATCGGCCGGTGTGGGCCGCCGGATGGTGAACGGACTCACCATCCGGCGCGCGGAGGACGCCGCGGTCGATCCGCCGGATCGGTCGGCGTCGGGGCGGGGCGGGCTAGAGGTACAGGCCGGTTGCCTCGCCGGAGACCTCGATGCGTTCGGCGGCGACCGCGTGCAGGTCACGCTCGCGCAGCAGTACGTACGGGACCCCGCGCACCTCGACCTCGGCGCGCTCCTCGGGGTCGTACAGGACACGATCGCCCGGCTCGACGGTGCGGACGTTCTGGCCGACCGCGACCACCTCGGCCCATGCCAGCCGCTTGCCGACCTGCGCGGTCGCGGGGATCAGGATGCCGCCGCCGGAGCGGCGCTCACCCTCCGCCGCGTCCTGGCGGACCAGGACACGGTCGTGCAGCATGCGGATGGGCAGCTTCTCGCCGAGGTCGTGGGCGGTGTTGTTGCTCGAAGACTGGGACCTGTCGGAACTCACGCTTCGACAAGCTACCCGTCCGAGGCCGAACATGCGTCACCGGGAGGTGTGATGTCCGATCCGCTTCGGCCCGAAAACCGTCCCGGATCGGCTTCGGCCGGGCCGCACGCGGTCGGGCCGGGCGTCGGCCCGACCGGCGTGCCGCGGCGGTCAGCGCTTCTTGGCGGCCTTGGCCTTCTTCGCTGCGGCCTTGTCGCGGCCCCGGCTCTTGACCAGGACGACCAGCAGGACCAGCCCGGCCACGCCGCCCGCGAGCGGCACGATGTGCTCCATGCGCGGTGCGCCGGTGTCGCTGTCGATGAACTGCGCCCGTACCTTGTCCTTCGCGCGGGCCGCGACGTTGGCCGGCTTCACCCGGTCGACGATCTCGTCCAGGGTCACCGCCAGGTTGGCCCGGGCCGCCTCGATGTCCCGTTCGATCTGCTGCGGCGTACGCCGGTCGGGGGCACCGTTCACATCGTGGCCGGCGGACTTGCCGTCCCCGTGCCCGGCGTTCGAAACGTCAGCCTTGTGTGCACCGTTCACCGACTCCACCCGACTCCGCTCAGCGTGTGCCGTCACCGGACGGCCCAATGCCGCCCGGCCTTGCCGCTCCAACTCCGCCGGAGACAGTTCCCGCCCGTGGTCGCTCACAACCCGTCCTCTCCGGCTCCTGCGCTCGTGTGTCGCCCAAGTCTGTCAGTTACCTCCCCGGCCCTGGGTCAACCGGGTCCCGTGGCGTCCCTCGGCGCGCTGCGGGCGGTTACGCCGGGACCGAGGACGGGTCGAAACCGTAGGGCAGTTCGAGCCGGTGGGCGGCCATCAGGTCGCGGTCCAGGAGCAGGTCGCGGGTGTCCCCGTCGGCGACCACCACGCCGCCCGCGAGCACCGCCGAACGTGGACACAGCTCCAACGCGTAGGGCAGGTCGTGGGTCACCATCAACACCGTGACGTCGAGCGAACGGAGCACGTCGGCCAATTCGCGTCGGCTCGCCGGGTCCAGGTTCGAGGACGGCTCGTCCAGGACCAGGATCTCCGGCTCCATCGCCAGCACCGTGGCCACCGCGACCCGGCGGCGCTGGCCGTAGCTGAGGTGGTGCGGCGGCCGGTCGGCGAAGTCGGCCATGCCCACCCGGTCGAGCGCGTGTCGCACCCGCTCCTCCAGCGCGGCGCCGCGCAGGCCGAGGTTGGCCGGGCCGAACGCGACGTCCTCCCGGACGGTGGGCATGAACAGTTGGTCGTCCGGATCCTGGAAGACGATGCCGACCCGGCGGCGGATCTCGCGCAGGTGCTCCTTGGCCACGGGCAGTCCGGCCACCTCGACGGTGCCGGCGCCGGCGGTCAGGATTCCGTTCAGATGCAGGACGAGGGTCGTCTTGCCGGCGCCGTTGGGGCCGAGCAGGGCGACCCGTTCGCCGGGGGCGATGGTCAGGTCGACGCCGAACAGGGCCTGGTGGCCGTCCGGGTAGGCGTAGGCGAGGCCGCGGACGGCGAGGGAGGGGGGCGGGGACTCACTCACGTGGGATACTCCGTTCTCGGGTCGCGCGGTGTCGCGGATCCCGCGATTGTCCGATCACGCGCGAGGTCACCGGAGCAGCGCCCCCGCCCACACCGCGAACGCCGCCGCGGGCAGCGTCGCGGCGGCGGCCCACTGGGCGGCGCCGGCGCGGGTGTCCACCAGGATCGGCATGGTCCCGGTGTACCCGCGGCTGAGCATCGCCAGGTGCACCCGCTCGCCGCGCTCGTAGGAGCGGATGAACAGCGCGCCGGCCGACTTGGCCACCGTCGGGGTCTGGCGCAGGTCGCGCGCGACGAAGCCGCGCGATTCGCGGGCGATCCGCATCCGGCCCATCTCGGCGGTGATCACCCCGCCGTAGCGCAGCATGAACGACATGATCTGCACGAGCAGCGCAGGCATGCGCAACTTCTGCAGGCCGAGCAGCAGGGCGCGCAGTTCGGTGGTGGCGGCGAGCAGCACGCCGGCGACGACTCCGAGGGTGCCCTTGGCCAGGACGTTCCAGGCGCCGAGCAGGCCGTCGTGGCTGACCGTCAGGCCCAGCACCTCGACGGTCGGGCCGTCGGCCACGAAGGGCAGGAGCAGCGCGAAGAGCACGAACGGGGTCTCCACCAGCATCCGGCGCAGTACGAAGCCGGCCGGGACGCGGGCGAGGGCGGCGACGACCGCGAGCAGCGCCGCGTACGCGCCGAAGGCCCAGTAGGCCTCGCGCGGGGTGGACACCGTCGCCAGGACGAAGCCGATCAGCGCGAGCAGCTTGCAGTGCGGCGGCAGCCGATGCACGGGGGAGTCGCCCGGGCGGAAGAGCCGGTGTTCGGGTCCGCCGGCCATGTCAGCCGCCGCTGCCCGAGCCGACGCCGTCGCGGGCGGGCCTCGCCGGGACGGCGTCGACCGGACGGCGCCGGACCAGCCAGAACACGCCGGTGCCGACGGCGAGTGTGGCCGCGACGCCGATCACCCCGGCCAGGCCGCCGGACAGGCGTTCGTTGTGCACGCCCTTGACGTTGTAGTCGGCCAGCGGGCCGTCCTTGAGCTGGTGGTCCTGCTCCTTGGCGTCGATGCCCTTGTCGGCGGACACCTTCTCCAGGCCGTCGGGGCTCCGGCTGGCGTAGTAGCTGACGAATCCGGCCAGGACCAGGGCGAGCACGGCCCCGGCGATCAGCAGGGTGCGGGTACGGACGCGGGTCATCGGGTCTCCCCAGCCGAGCGCAGTTCGAGGGGACGCGCCAAGCCGCGCGCGCCGTGGACGAGGTCGGGCCGCACCGCCAGCACGCTGGAGACGGTGGCGGCGGTGATGATCGCCTCGCCGATGCCGATCAGCACGTGTACGCCGATCATCGCGCCGGCCACCTTGCCGATCGATACGTCGGTGGTGCCGCCGATCGCGTAGAAGAGGGTGAACACGCAGGCGGCGGCGGGTACCGAGACCAGCGCGCCGACGAATGCGGCGATCGGCACGGACGAGTGCCGGGCGGGCAGCAGGCCGAGGGTGAGTCGGTACAGGCCGTAGCCGACCACGACCGTCACGACGCCCATGATGGTGATGTTCAGGCCGAGCGCGGTGAGCCCGCCGTCGGCGAAGAACAGACCCTGCATCAGCAGTACGACCGCCACGCACAACACGCCGGTGTACGGGCCGACCAGGATCGCGGCAAGCGTGCCGCCGAGCAGATGGCCGCTGGTGCCGCCCGCGACGGGGAAGTTGAGCATCTGGACGGCGAAGACGAAGGCCGCGACCAGGCCGGCGAGCGGCGCGGTGCGCTCGTCCAGCTCGCGGCGTGCGCCGCGCAGGCCGACGGCGACGCCGGCGACCGCGATCACGCCGGCGCCCGCGGATACGGGGCCGTCGATGAAGCCGTTGGGTATGTGCATGTGGCCCCTCCCGAAATGCCGGATTCGGCGGAGGGATCCTATGACGTCCGGCCGCACCTGCAAAAGGCTTGCAATTGGGTGATGGTGGCAACAAGGGCGCTCCGGCGTCGGTTTTTGCCCTGCTTTGACGAAGAACACGCCCCGGGGACGCGCGGCCGGCCGGGGGTGCGCGGCCGGGATCGGTCCGACCGCGGCGCTAGCGTTTGCGGCGTACGTTTTGCGTTGCCGAGCGATTCGATTCGAGGAGTTCTTCGTGAGCGACCGCCTCCAGGCGGGCGACACCGCCCCCGCCTTCACCCTGTCCGACGCCGACGGTGCGTCCGTGTCGCTGTCCGACTACGCGGGCCGCAAGGTCATCGTGTACTTCTACCCGGCCGCGCTGACCCCGGGCTGCACCAAGCAGGCGTGCGACTTCACCGACAACCTCGACCTGCTGGCCGGGGCCGGCTACGACGTGCTGGGCATCTCGCCGGACAAGCCGGAGAAGCTGGTCAAGTTCCGGGAGAAGGAGAACCTGCGGGTGACGCTGCTGGCCGATCCGGACAAGGCCACGCTGGAGGCGTACGGGGCCTTCGGCGAGAAGACGATGTACGGGAAGACAGTCAAGGGCGTGATCCGCTCCACGTTCATCGTCGACGAGACCGGCAAGGTGGAACGCGCCCTGTACAACGTTCGCGCCACGGGCCACGTGGCCAAGCTCCTCAAGGACCTGAAGCTCGCAGCCGCCTGAGGTCCGGCCTGTCGCCCGGGGTCGGGGCGGCCGGCCTCAAACGCCGGCCGGGCTACCGGGTTGGTCGGCCCGGAGCCCGGGCAGGCGGCCTCAAACGCCGGCCGGGCTGTGCTTGGGTCGGCCCGTGTCCGGGCGGCCGGCCTCAAACGCCGGCCGGGCTACCGGGTTGGTCGGCCCGGAGCCCGGGTGGGCGGCCTCATACGCCGGCCGGGCTTGTGTCGGCGTGGTCTGAATTCGGGTGGTGGCCTCGGTGCTTGGCCGGGTTGAGCGAAATTCAGCCCGGCCGGCGTTTGAGGCCACCTCGGCCGGAGGCCGGGTAAATCAGCCCGGCCGGCGTTTGAGGCCGGCCACCCGGACACGGGCCGGGCCCACACCAGCCCGGCCGGCGCTTGAGGCCGCCGCAGGCCGGCCCATCCCCGCCGGGCCCGCCGCTAGGCCGTGTGGACGATTTCGCCGCCGACCGCGACTACCTCGCAGATCGTGCCGGGAATCTCCGCGGCAGCGACCCGCATGATGTCGCGGGAGAGCACGACGAAATCGGCGAGTTTGCCGACCGTGAGCGAACCGCGCTCGTGCTCCAGGAAGTTCGCGTAGGCCGACCCCATCGTGTAGCCGTGGATCGTGGCCTCCACGTCGAGCGTCTCCTCCGGGACCCACGCCGCCCCGCCGGCCAGCGGCGCGCGGGTGAGCGCGGTGTACACGCCGACCATCGGGTCCATCTCGGCCACGTTCCAGTCGCTGGACAGCGCCAGGACCGCCCCGGCGGCCCGCAGGCTCCGCATCGGCCACGCCTTGTGCCAGCGCTCCTCGCCGACGTTCTCCGCCCAGTCCTGCCCCGGCCCGGCGATCTCCGGCGCGCAGTGCCTGGGCTGCATGCACGCCACCACGCCCAGCTCGGCGAAGCGGGACACGTCCGCCGGATCCAGGCACTCCACGTGCACCACCTGGTGTCGCGCGTCCCGCTCGCCGTTGACCGCCCGGGCGTGCTCGACCGCGTCCAGGACGGTACGGATGCCCCGGTCGCCGGTCGCGTGCACGAAACACTGGAAGCCCCGACCGTCCAGCCGCGCCAGCAGATCGGCGAACTCCGACGCCGGGTAGAACGTCTCGCCCCGATGACGGTCGCACCCGCGATATGGCTCAAGGAGTGCGGCGGTGCGCGGCTCGACCACGTCGTCGATGTACAGCTTCAGCGGCCCCACCCGCAACCGATCGTCGGCGAACTCCCGCGCCGCCGCCGCGAATTCGTCCAGGTCGGCGTCGGTCGTGCCGCGCGGGTGGAACAGCGCCGCGACGATCCGCGAGCGCAGCCGACCCTCGTGCCGCGCCCGGGTGTACAGGGCCAGGTCGTCGAGCGAGTTCTGCGGCTCGACCACGGTGGTGATGCCGAACCGGATCGCGTCGTCCAGACTCTTGGCCAGCCGCCCGTACTGCCGGTCGGCGGAGGCCCACGGCACGCCCAGCTCCCGCAGCGCCCGATGCCCGTCACGGGAGAGCCCGCGCACCGCGAAGTCCTTGACGAATCCCGTCGGCTCGCCCGTCCGCGGGTCCTTGTCCACCCGACCGAAGGGCAGCACGTCGCTGTCCCGGGTGATGCCGAGCCGCTTGATCGCGGCGCTGTTGAGCCACGCGGTGTGTACGTCGTAGCTGAGTACGAAGGCCGGCACATCGCCGGTGACCGGGTCGAGGTCGCTCGCGCGCGGCATGCGCCCGTCGGGGATCGCCGAGTAGTCGAACGCCTCCGCCTCGATCCACTCGGCGTCCGGGTTGGCCGCCAGCCAGGCGCCGATCCGTGCGTGGATGTCGGCCAATGTGCGCGCCCCCGCGAGCTGTACGCAGGCGTCGTCCGAGCCGAGCCGGACGTGGTTGTGCGCGTCGATGAAGCCGGGCAATACCCGCCGCCCGGCGCCGTCGAGCACGGTGGTCTCCGGACCGATCCAGGCCGCCGCGCCGGAGTCCTCGCCCACCCACATGATCCGCCCGTCCCGGACGGCCATCGCCTCGGCCTCGGGCAGCTCGGGATCGACGGTGTGGATGAGCGCGTTGCGCAGGACCAGGTCGGCGGTGCGGGACACGGTGACAACTCCAGGGGGGTGGCGGTGCGATGGGGGTCGGGTGGGAGCGGATCAGTGCTTGGCGAACTGCGGTTCGCGGCGGGCGAGGGCCCAGTAGAGAAGTCCGGAGACGACCGCGCCCAGCAGCGTGAAGTCGCCGTCGAAGGTCTCCACGAGCGCGCCGGTCCACAGCGCGGACTCGGCGGTCAGCGCGGCGAAGACGATGCCGGCGCCGAGCGCGATCATCCCGGCGGGATGGAAGCCGCGGGTGTACCAGTAGGCGCCGCCGCGCATGTCGTGCAGGCCGTCGGCGTCGTAGCGGCAGCGGCGCATCAGCGTGTCGGCGATGAACACGCCGCCCCACGGCGCGAAGACCACCACGAGCACGGACAGGAAGCTGGTCAGGTTGTCGGTGAAGTCGCCGTTGAACAGCGCCCACAACGAGCCGACCAGGATGAACGCGGTGCTGACCAGGATGCCCTTGGAGCGCGACCACGGGATGCCGAGGACCTGGAGGTTCAGGCTGGAGGAGTACAGGGTCAGGATCGAGTTGGTGATCGAGCCGCCCACCACGAGCAGCAGGAACGGCGCCTCGAACCAGCCGGGCACCAGGTCGGCCACGCCCGTCACCGGGTCGCTCATATCGGCCTGGGTGGCGGCGGCCACGCCGAGTACGCCGAGCAGCACCGAGGAGAGCATCCCGCCGGCCGCGCCCCACAGGGTGATCGAGCGCAGCGAGGTGTCCCGGGGCAGGTAGCGGGTGTAGTCCGAGGGCATCGGCAGGTAGGAGATCGGGCCGGCGACCATGACGAGCACGGCGAGCGAGATCGCGTGGAACGTGTTCGAGGTCTCGGGCGCGTCGCCGGTCTTCAGGCCGGGGACCACAAACAGGATCAGCAGGCCGAAGCCGATGCCCAGGACGTAGGCCATCCAGCGCTCCGCGGCCTGCACGGTGGCATGCCCCCACATCGCCACCGCGAAGGTGAGCGAGAGGGTGATCGCCAGCGCGACCACCCGGGCGAGGTCGCCGCCGGCCCAGCCGAGCTTGGCGAACAGTCCTTCGAGGGCGAAGGTGCCGACCACGGTGTTGAGGATCGTGTATCCGATGCCGACGACCCAGTTGAGCAGGCCGGCCGGGAAGTTGCCGTGTACGCCGAACGCGGCGCGCGAGATGACCAGGGTCGCGGTGCCGGTGCGGACGCCGGCGAGGCCGAGGGCGCCGACCGCGAAGAAGGACAGGCCGGTGATCACGACGACGGCGATCGCCGCCCGGAACGACAACCCGAACATCACCGCGAGGGTGCCGTTGATCACGAAGGTGAAGGAGAGGTTCGAGCCGAACCAGAGCCAGAAGACGTCCCTGGCGCTGCCGTGGCGCTCGTGGTCCGGGATCGGGTCGATCCCGTGTGTCTCCACCTGGAACAGTTCGTCGGAGGCGACGCCGGTGCCGGGCGGGGTGGTGTGCGGAGCGTCGCGGGGGAGGGCGCTTCGGGCGGCGCTTCCGGCGGCGTTCGCGGAGTCCGTGTGGGGCAGGGACACCGGACCTCCTCCTCGTGGTGTGCGGCTCGGTCGTTCGTGCTGCGCGGCCCGGCCGAAAGCTTGAATGGCGTTCAAGGACTTTGAACGTCACTCAAGGTGCGCCGAGGTGGGGGAGGGTGTCAAGAGTTCGTGCCGAAGAGGGGGAGAATTTGACCGTCGTTCAAGGTTCACGGCGTCGGGGGAGTAGGGTCGAGCCCTTGCGCGGGCGGGGTGGTCGCGCGGTCGAGAGGCGGTATCGGTGGTGGCCACGAGGCGGCGCGACGGTCGGATCGCGCAGGACCGGATGCTGGAGGAGGCCGTCGCGGCGATCGCCGAGAACGGCCTGGCCGCGCTGACCATGTCCGGTCTGGCCGAGCGCCTGGGCACCAGCGGCGGACACATCCTGTACTACTTCGGCAGCAAGGATCAGCTGCTCCTGGCCGCGCTGCGCTGGAGCGAGGACCGGCTGGCCGAGGAGCGCGCCCGGCTGCTCGCCCGCCGGGTCGCCGCCGATCGTAAGTTGGACCTGTTCCTGGACCTGTACCTGCCGGTCGGCCCGCGCGATCCGCGCTGGATGCTCTGGGTGGAGCTGTGGGCCCGGACGGCGGGCAACGCGGAACTCCTGGCCGCGCAGGACGAGATCGACCTCGGGTGGCAGCGAGACTTGGCGACGGTGCTGGCCCGGGGGGCGGCCAAGGGGGTGCTCGCCGTCGACGATCCGGTGGTGGCGGCGTCCGAGTTGTTGGCGCTGCTCGAGGGGCTGAGTACGCGAACGGTCCTGGGGCTGGGTGGGACCACGCGCGAAGGGGCGCTGGTGTTGGCGCGGCGGGCGACGGGGCGATTGCTCGGCTGAGCCGGCGGGTGCCGATGGTTGGTTTCGGGGTGGTGTGGTGTGTTCCGAGTGCCGGCCGGACGGTTGGTCGCGGTCGATATGTGCCGGCCGGCCGCAGCTCGGGGCACTAACATGAGCCCTGGTCGGCCTCGGGGCATCGTCGCGAAGGCCGGTCGTACGCGGCCGTGGCGCAATTGGTTGACGCAGCAGGTTTAGGTCCTGCCGTCCGAGAGGATATGAGGGTTCGAGTCCCTTCGGCCGCACAACGGTGTTTTTCCTCGGCGTTCCGTCCCCGGTGATTGCCCCCGGCGTTGTTCCCGACGTTCTTGCCCGGCGTGTGCGCCCGATGTGTACCCGGCATTCGTTTCGGTGGGTTTTCGCTGGGTTTCGGCCGGTCTTGTGCTGGTGGCGTCGACCCCGCCCACGCTAGCTTTCGGCGTGTCGTCTTTGGGGAGGCGCCATGCACTGCGAGTACTGTCCGAAGGTTGCCGGCGGCCGCACGCAGATGCCGCCCGCGGACATGATCGTGCCGAAGATCGCCGGCGAGTGGGTCGGGTGGGTGCGGACCGCCGCCGAGCGAGTCGAGTCGTCCGGACGGGGACTGCCGGCGCGGGGCGAGGCCGACTGTGTGATGAGCTTCGGTCGGCGGATCTTCGAGGGCTCGGCCAAGCGTGGACTACACGCCGAGATGGACTGCCTGCATCAGGCCCGGATGCTCGGACTGCCGCTGGAGACGGGCGAGTTCAAGAACGCCGCCAACGCGTGTTGTCTGATCTGCGCATCGGCGCTCGCGGCCGTGGGCATCCGGCACGTGCCGGCCGTGGACCCCGATCCGGACGCGTGCATGAGCTGGCACGCCCCCGGGTTTTTGTTCGAGGATCCGCTGCTGTGCGTGGGGTTGATGGGCGATCGGGCGGCGCACCTGTGGCTGCGCCATCTGCCGCCGCCGGTGCGGCGGCAGTTGCGCGGGTCGTTGACGGGCGCGATGACGCGGTTGTTGGCGGGGCGTTGGGAGTGAGGATTTCCGGCGGGGACGGGGTGGGCGCCCCCGCCGGGTTCGCCGACCTCGGTCAGACCGCGTGTTCCGTGCGGTCGCGGGACCACTCGATGTGGAAGGAGCCGTCGCGGTCCACCCGGCGGTAGGTGTGCGCGCCGAAGAAGTCGCGCTGGGCCTGGATCAGCGCGGCGGGCAGACGCGGCGAGCGCAGGCCGTCGTAGTAGGCGAGGGCGGCGGCGAACCCCGGTGCGGGGATGCCCAGTTCGGCGGACGCGGCGACCACGCGGCGCCACGCGTCCTGGGCACCGGCGAGCGCGTCGCGGAAGTAGTCGGCGCTCAGCAGCGAATCGGGCCGCTGCGGGGAGTCGTACGCCTCGCGGATCCGGTCCAGGAAGCGGGCCCGGATGATGCAGCCGCCGCGCCAGATCTCGGCGACCTTGCCCGGGTCGATCGCCCAGTCGTACTCGGTGCTGCCCGCCTCGATCTGGTGGATGCCCTGGGCATACGCCACGATCTTGGACGCGTACAGCGCCTGCTCGACGTCGTCGGCGAAGCGCGCCGCGGCCTGCGCGTCGAGCGTGGTGGGCGTCGGTCCGGGCAGGCCCCGGCCCGCCGCGCGGATGTCGGTGTGGCCGGACAGCGAGCGGGCGAACACCGCCTCGGCGATGCCGCTGACCGGAACCCCCAGGTCCAGCGCGGTCTGTACGGTCCAGCGCCCGGTGCCCTTCTGCTCGGCGCGGTCCTGGACCACGTCGACGAACGGCAGGCCGGTGTCCGCGTCGGTATGGGCGAGTACGTCGGCGGTGATCTCGATCAGGTACGACTCCAGGCGGCCGGAGTTCCAGCCCTTGAACACCTCGGCGATCTCGGCCGGCCGCAACCCGGCGGCGCGGCCGAGCAGGTCGTATGCCTCGGCGATCAGCTGCATGTCGGCGTACTCGATGCCGTTGTGCACCATCTTGACGAAGTGACCGGCGCCGTCCGGGCCGATGTGCGTGCAACAGGGGACGCCGTCGACCTTCGCGGCGATGTCCTCCAGGATCGGGCCGAGCGCCGCGTACGACTCGGGGGAGCCGCCCGGCATGATGCTCGGGCCGAGCAGCGCGCCCTCCTCGCCGCCGGAGATGCCGGTGCCGACGAAGTGGATCCCGCGCTCGCGCAGCGCGGCCTCACGGCGGCGGGTGTCCGCGAAGTGCGCGTTGCCGCCGTCGACGATCATGTCGCCGGGTTCGAGGAGCGCGGCGAACTCCTCGATCACCGCGTCGGTGGGGGCACCGGCCTTGACCATGATCACCAGGCGGCGGGGCGGTTCGAGGAGGGCGACGAACTCCTCGGCGGTGTCGGCGGGTAGGAAGTCGCCCTCGTGGCCGAACTCGTCGACCAGGGCCCGGGTCTTGGCCGAGGTCCGGTTGTGCACGGCGACGGTGTGCCCGTGTCGGGCGAAGTTGCGGGCCAGGTTGCGGCCCATCACGGCCAGTCCGGTGACACCGATGTGTGCGCGCTCCGCCATGTCGTCAGCTCCTGTCGGCGATGGTGGTGATCATTCGTGATCACTCGGACAACATCGTGTGCGGGAAGGGTTAATCCCTTCCGGCCGCAACACGCCGGCGTGCGGGTGGGCGGTGGTGCGGGGCCGCGGCGCTGCGGGCATCGGGGGCCGCGGTGGCGGTTCGGACGGTGCGGGCGTCGGTGGCGGTGGGCAGGATCCGTGGATGAGCCGGAATCGCGAAGTCGTGCTGTCCGTGGTGGCGGCGGCCTACGGGGTGTCCGCGATGGGGGACCAGATGGCGATGGTCGTCCTGATTCTGCGATTACACGATCAGGGGCGGTCGGGCGCGGTGATCTCGGCCCTGGTGGTGGCGAGCGTGTTGCCGATCGTGGTGGTGGGACCGTTGGCCGCGCCGCTGGTGGACCGGGTGGAGAGCGGTCGTTTGGTGGTCGTTGTGACCGGGCTTCAGGCGGTGGTGGCGCTGGGGTTGGTGGTCACCACGAATGTGGTGGGCGTCATCGTGCTGCTGGCCTTGCTCGGGGCCGGGTTGGCGGTGGTGTCGCCGACGTTGCAACTGCTCGTGCCGGAGATCGTGGGGGACGAGGGCGCGGCGCGGGGCTATGCGCGGATGGAGACGTTTCGCTCGGTCGGCAATGTGGCGGGTCCGGCGGCGGCCGGGCTTGCGGTCGCCGGGGTCGGTGATCGGGTGGTCCTGCTCGGGAACGTCGTGTCCTACGCGGTCATGTCGGCGGCGTTTGTGGCGCTGCGGATCCGGCGCGAGCCGGTGTCGGGCGTGCGGGACCGGCCGGGGTGGCCGGCGCAGGTGCGTGAGGGGATCGGTGTGCTCGGCGGTGATCGGGTGTTGCGGGTGGCGATCCCGACCCTTGCGGTGGCGGTCGTGTTCACCGCCATCCTGAATGTGGCGCGGGTGTTCTTCGTGCGGGACGACCTGGGCGCCGACGACACGGGCTACGGCTGGTTGGTCAGCGCGCACATGGTCGGGATGTTGCTGGCTGCGGCGTTGTTGGCCGGGCGAATCCCGGTGGGGCGGCAGCCGGCGGTGCTGATCGGTGCCGGGATGTTGTCCGGCGGGTGCCTGCTGATCAGCGCCACGGCGGCGATGTTCGCGGTCGCCGTGGCCATGTTCGTCCTGATGGGCGTGGCCAACGTGCTGGCCAACCTGGCCATTCGCAACCTGATCCACGCCCGCGTCCCACCCGAGACCCGGGGCCGGGCCTTCGCCACGTCCAGTGCCGGCCTGAACGCCGCCAACCTGACGGGCGCCGCGTTGGGCGGTCCTGCGGCGACCGCCCTGGGCGGTACGGGAGCCCTGCAACTGGCGGGCGCCGGGACCCTGGCGGTGTCCCTGGCGGCGATCCCCCTTCTCTCCCACCACTTTGCGGCCGAGTCGGCGGCGGAGTGATCCGGCGGCGAAATCCGGTTGTCCGAGGGTCGGGGGCGGCGGTACCCATGGGGCCATGAAGCCATCGATCCGACGTACCCGACACGCCCTGCCGCGCGGTGAGGCCGAGGTCTGGGCACCGGCCTCCGCGCGCTACGGGATATCGCCCTACGCCTGCAAGTACCTCCACACCGCCGGCGTCCTGCGCGAATTCGTGTCGGCGGCCGGGTCGTTGGTGGCGCAGGCCCAGTACCTCGCCGCCGCGCACCTGGCCCTCAACGGCGCCGAACTCGTCGGCCGCTGCGTCTCGGAGCGCACGGAGCAGGGCGTCACCCAGCGGCTGCGCAACGGCCTGGCCTACCTGGAAGCCCTCGAACCCCCGGAGGAGGGCCGCTTCGTCCCGGAGCCCGACGCCCTGGTCAAACTCCGCGGCTTCACCGCCCATCCCACGCTGGAACCGCCGGCGGGCTCGGAACTCCAGTTCTCCCACGCGACGTTCGAGTACGTCCTCACCCGCCTGGCCCTGGCCACGGACCGCCTGTGGACCGCCGCCGACGCAAGCACGATCCGCAAATTCGCCGCCGCGAAGATCGCCCCGATGCGCACGGACGGCCAAAGCCACTACATCGAATCCGTCCTGACCCACCTCGAAGCCGGCCACACCCCCGGCACGGAAATCCCCCACGAGCAAGCCTGGCAAGCGGTTCCTTCCGTCATGGCCATTCGCTGAGTTCCGGTGCCCGCGTCAGCGCCGGATTCCGGCGACGAGCGCCGCCCAAGCGCCGTGGTCCGCGCGGACGATACCCGCTGCGCGGTCTTTGCTGTCTCTGACCGCCGCCCCACTCACCGTGGGAGCGACCTCGACGCACTCACCATTGCCCTGGCTGTGGCTGGAGGTTCGCCATGCATCCAGACCCTTTGCCGATGCTCTGTGGTGCCGCTGCGCGCTCATAGTTCCCTCGATAGTTTCCGGATCAGGTCCTGCGTCTTCGCAACGCTCAACGTGGCAGCCCTCAGATGGTCGAACATCACTCTGTAGTGCTCAACCTCGCCCGTACGGTCCGGATAGGGATCTCCGGTGTTCCCTTCGACGTAGACGATGTCGGGGTCGGAGGGGTGCGAGTAGCTCAAGATGACGAACGGCCCGACCAGTGTCCCAAAGTGGGCGCCCGCTGAGAACGGGATGACCTGCATGATGACGTTCTCCAGGTCTGCGACGTCAAGCAATCGCCGAAGCTGCTCCCGCATCACGTCACGGCCGCCCACCTCGCGGCGGATCGCGGCTTCGTCCAATACGGCACGAACCTCCAGCGGTGCCGGTCGCGTCAGGATTCGCTGGCGGGTCAGGCGCACTTCGAGCCGCTGTTCAAGCATCTCCTCGGTCAACCCGATCGTGGTGGCGCGGTTGATCGCCTCGGCATAGTGCTCGGTTTGGAAGAGGCCCGGGATTACGTGCTGATACGTATGCATCTGCGCGGCCTCGGCTTCCAAGCCGATGTAGGTCGAGTAGGGCACCTCGCTGTAGAGCTGCCACCACCCCTTCTTTCGGGCTTCGCGGGTGAGCACCGCCAACTCTTCGCGCCGGGCGGTGTCCGTGACGTCGTAGAGGTCGAGCAGCTTCGTCACATCTGCCGCCGTCGGCGTGGTCCGCCCCGTCTCGATGCGGGACAGCTTGGAGTTCGACCAGGTCAGACGCTTCGCTGCTTCCTCGCCCTTGAGGCCGACGGACTCACGGATAGCGCGCAGTTCGAGTCCGAGGCGTCGGCGGCGGACCACAGGGCTTGATGTCTTCACGGCGCAAGTGTGGCGACAGGGTCACTGTCTGTCGAGCAGAGATGCAATTGCATTCTGTGAGTAGATTGCATCTGACCGTGACGAAGGTGCACACTCGTGCAACCGGGGTGTATCTGGTGCGGAAGGGATGTAGACAGGCATGTCCGAAACGCGATTCACCACTGTCAAAGCCGGCTGTCGGCCGGTGCGGGACCAGGGGAGTGGCCTGATCACGGTGCCGCTGGTGCTGCGGGAGGGGGCTCGGGGCGAGGCCGTCGGGGAGACCGCGTTGCGGCTCGACGGCGTGGGGGCGGAGCTGTTGCACGCCTATCTGACCCGGGCCTTGGACGGCGTCGACGGCTCGGCGGAGCGGCGGCGATGAGCGAGATCGCCATTGCCAAGCCCGTACCCGTCGCGCCGGAATCGGCTCGCGAGGTGCGGGCGACCGTCGGGCGGGTGAGCGACGAGCTTCGACTGCTCGACGAATCACGCGAGAGCCTGGTGCTGATGGCCTCCGAGCTGGTCGCGGACGCTGCGCTGCGCTCGGAGGCGGAGTGGCTGATCGTCGGGATCAAAGCCCAGTTGGTGCAAATCGACGGCGGCGAGTGGGAGTTCGCCCCCGTCGTCTACATCGGGATCCGCGAGGTGGTCCCGCGCCCGACTTGGACGCCATATGGCTACGGGCCTCAACTCGCCCCACCTCGCCGCTTCGACCACGGCCGGGGCCTCGGCCTGGTCGCCGAACTGGTCCACCACGACTGGGCATCCGGCTGCTGCGGCTGGTCCCCGGGCACCGCCGGCCCCACCTCGTGGTTCCTGGCCACCGACCTGGACCCCCAACATGTCACCGGCTCGATCGGCAGCACGATGGTGGTCGCCCGAGGCATCCGCGACGAATGCGTCCTGACCCCGGAGATGCTGCTCCCCCAGCCGGACGAACCGGCCCCCGCCCCCGCGCCGCCCTCGACGACAGCGGGCGAGTCCCCATGACCGGAGCTTCCCGGAGGCAGGCGCCGGGCTACCGCCGGTTGTTCTCTTTGTGGCTCGTCTCCGGCCTATGGGGTGGTCGAACCCGGGGTTCCTCCGGGGAAGGGTTCGACTCCGACCACGCGGCGGACTTTGGTGGGTTCGATCAGGATGAGCACCCGTTCTTCGCCGGGGACTCGCCATTCGTAGTGGTCGGTGCCCACGTAGGCGTGAGCCAGCCTGTCCATGTTTTGGTCTGCCTTGGGGCCCTGGATGAAGTGCGCGGCGTGGCCGCGGATTTGTACGCGGTCGTAAGGGTTCGCCGGGTCTGCCAGGGAAAGGCATATGCGCGGGTCGCGGCGCAGGTTTTGTTCCTTGATGCGGCCGATCGCGGTGTTGATCAGGGGCAGGTCGCCGTCGAGGCCCAGCCACATCGGGCTGACGTGGGGGGATCCGTCCTTGTTGATCGTTGCCACATACCAGATGTGTGGCGTTTCGATCATTCGGCGGGTGTCCGCGGGTAGTTCCACCATGAGGCGATTCCTTCCCGGGGGCGGGTCTTCGGACACTCAGCGGGTCGGGGTTCGGGTTGTTGATTCGGCCAGGTGGAGGACGCCCTCGCGGACGCGGGTCGGGCCGAGTTCCGGGAGTAGGGCCGTTACGTGTTCGGCGGACAGTGGGGCCAATAGGGCGTGGGACGTGTAGTCCGGGTCGGGGGTTTTCGGGGGAAGCAGGATTGCCACGTGGCGGTGCCAGAAGCGGTAGGCGCCGATTCGGTAGCGGGCGCCCGGGGTCGAGGTCTCCGACATGCGGATCAGGTCGAGGTGTTCCAGGAGGTAGTCCAGATAGGCGTTGAGGAATGCCGTGAGGCGTTGCTCCGCCGGGGCTCCTGGGCCCAGTGGGGGTGGGCCGCTGAGGATGGCCTCCTGTAGAGCGCGTTCCCTTGCGTCCAGGAGGGCTGTGGCCAGGCCCGACTTGTCGCCGAAGCGGCGGAACAGGGTGCCCTTGCCTACGCCGGCTTCCGTGGCGATCTGGTCCATCGAGACCGCGGCCACGCCGTGTTCGGCGAAGAGCTTCGCGGCGGCTTCCAGGATGGCGGCGCGGTTGCGGGCCGCGTCGGCGCGTTCCTTGGGGGGTGGAGTGCGGAGCAGGTCCAGGTCCACCGTGATTGCAGAAGCGGACTGCGGTCCGTTAATGTCTTCAGGCATAAGCGGACTCTAGTCCGATTCTCTGTGAGGTGGAGGCATCGCCATGACCGCACTCATCACCCGGGACGAACTGCGCGCCGAGATCGCCGGCGGCGGCGTGACCGTCGTCGACGCGCTCGGTGGGGAGTACTGGGCCAAGCAACACCTGCCGGGGGCCGTTGCCCTGGTTCGGGACGACGTGGATGCCCTTGCGCCGACGCTGCTGCCGGACCGCGACGCCGCGATCGTCACCTACTGCTCGAACCCGGCCTGCCCGAACAGCGGCCAGGTGGCCGATCGGCTGACGCACCTCGGGTACACGAACGTGCGCAAGTACGCCGAGGGCATCGAGGACTGGGTCGGCGCCGGGCTGCCCACCGAGTCCGCCTGAGCGGTAAAGGGGGAGGGAGGGCCGAGACACCGCCTCGGCCCTCCCCGCGTGTTGTGAATCGGCTCTCGCCTACTGCGGTGCATCCTTCAGGTCCGAGATGCGGCTGCCGTCGAGCGGGACCTGGTACCAGACGTCGATGGTCGAGCCGTCGCCGAAGTGCTCGGTGACGATGACCGTCGCGTGGCCGGCGCCGCTGCCCTCGTAGCGCACGTCGCGGCTCTCCGGGGTGTTCTGGGCGCGGAAGACCGGGTCGGCCATGTTCTGCTCGGCCCAGGCGTCCAGGCGGGCGTTGAGTTCGGGGGTGAGGAATTCGTTGCGGACCTCGGTCGGGTCCATGTTGGGGTTGGTGCCGTTGATCGCGTCCAGATACTGGTCGTAGAAGGCTGTCACCTTCTCCACGACGCCGATTTGACGGGCCGCCTGATGGCTGCCGGGCGGCGATGCCTCCGCGGCGAGTGCCGGGGCCGCGAGGCCGCCGGTGAGCAGGAGTCCTGCGGTTACCGCGACGACGGCAGTACGGCGAATGCTGGTGGTCATCTCGACCTCCACGTGCTGGGGGATGTGCCCTTGCATCGGCTGAGACGTCCAACCGGTGGGGCGGGTTGCAGGACTTTGCCCTGCTTTACCCTCCGGAAATCGATTCGTTTCCGTCGGCCCGCCGGGCTCAGCCGCCGTCGGTGCTGCTCGCCAGGGTCTCCTCCGCGTCGTCCAGGACGGACTGCGGCAGGCGGGTGTACGAGAGCAATCGGCCGCCCGAATCGCGGATCCGGGTTGCCACCTCGCGGGCCCAGATGTTCTCCACGAACAGCACCACGACCAGCGAATCCGGCGGCATCACCTGCCCGATCTGCTCGGCGTCCTCGGCGCCGGCCAAGCCCAGCAGCTCGCGCGCGGCCAGCTCCGCCGCCATGTCGCGCAGCCCCTCGAACTCGCTGACCTCGTGGCTGCTCACCACCCCCGCGACGTCCTTGACCACGATCAGCGCGTCGATCAACCGGACATCGCCGCGCTCCTCGACCGACTCGAACGCGTCGAGTACGGCCGACGTCAGCCGCTGACCCGGAAAACCCAACACGATCGCGTCGACGGGTCCCAACTCGGCCATGCTTCCTCGTCTCGGGGAGTAGGGGTGTTTGTCGCGAAACCCCGGGCACCCGATACGGAGCAGCCGACGCCCACGACCCGCGGCCACCGGAAGCCGGGGACCGGAGGCGGGAGTCGGCGGCCGAACGGCCGACCGGATACCGCAACCGGCCTTCCCGTTCCCGCTGCGCGCCCAATCATGTGTCCACGCGCACGCGCCTGCCGGCGACGGGGGATTCGCTCGCGGGCCGCCTGCGGCGGACGGGGTGTGTTGCGCTGGGTCGTGCGTTTGCCGACCGGGGTGCCGATCCGGGGCCGGCTCGGTGCTACTGCTCGTACGCGATTACCGAGGCGTTCGGGTTGCCCTCGTCCGGTCGGAGCCACTGGGCGATGTATACGTTGCCCTTTGCTGCCACCGGGCGGGATGAGACCGGGGAGGGGAGGGGGGCCTTCCAGGCGATCTTGCCTGATTTCGTGTGCAGGGCCAGCAACTGGGCCGCGTCGTTGCCTGGGGCGTCCCGCTTGGCGGCGTCCATCGCCACGTAGACCTTGTCGCCCGCGACGACGGGGGCCTCCAGCGCACCGTACGAGGGCATCTCGGCCGACCACCGCACCACGCCCGTACTCGCCTCCACCGCGTAGACCATGCCCTTGTACACCGACGTGGCCGGCGGGTTCGTGGGCGTCGGGCCTGCGGTCGTGGTCGCGCTCGGCGTCACGCCCGCCTGCGGCTTGGACGGGTGACACGCGACGTAGACCACGTCGCCCACCCGGGTGATCTCGCTCGCGTTCCGGGCCTCCATCTCGAACTTCCACACCTGCGAACCCGTGAGTGGGTCCACCGCCACCACACCCGACTTGGCCTCGTCGGTGGCTCCGTCGTAGACCAGGAAGACGTGGTCGCCGGCCACGGTGAGCGAACAGGACTGACCACCGCCGACCGGGATGGGCCCCCACAACACCGCCCCGGTGCCCGCGTCGAGCGCGTATCGCTGCCAGGTGTACACGCCCGCGCTGGAACTGTCGGTCACCACCGTGATCACCCGGTCGCCGACGATCACCGGATCGCGCCCCCACGGCCGGCTCTTGAACGGGACCTCCCACTTCGGCTTGCCGGACCGGTCGAAGGCGCGGACCGCCGAGGGGTTGTAGGACGCCTTGGGCTGGGCGAAGGCGACCACCATGTCGCTCCCGAACGTCGGCGTCCCCGGCAAGCCGGAATCCGCCGTCAGCCCCGCCCTCCACACCTCACGGTGGGTGGCCGCGTCGATCGCGACGATCATCCCGGGTCCGCTGCTGTAGGAGTTCTCCTCGGCGACACCCAGGTACAGCAGGCCCCGGTCCAGGGCGGCCGGCAGGTTCACCCAGCGGGCCTTGTACTCCAGGCTCCACCGCGGTTCGCCCTTGACCGGGTCGAACGCGTGCACCGTGCACAGGGCCGGCTGGGACTGCTCCACCACCGAGGCCGCGCGGTCCACCGTCCAGGAGACGACGAACAGGTGGTCCTTGGTCGCCAGCGGCGCGGACACCGAGTTGCCCGCGGTGGCCCTGCGCCAGACCTTTTGCCCGGATTCCGCGTCGATCGCGGTGACCTGGCCCTTGCCACCGCCCGCGCCATCGGCGACGTGGTACACCAGATCGCCCTGCACGCACAGCGACGAACCGCCGCCGGCGCCCGCCGGATACGACCACACCCGCCGGCCCGGATCCGCGTCGTCGCCCATCAACAACCAGCCCGCGCCGCCGCCCACCGCGGTCACGGCCACCGCGCCGCCGCCGATCAGGAACGCACGCCGGACCAACCCCCGCTTGCCGGGCGCCGGTTCGGGTACGCCGACGGTCGGCGGCAGGTCCGGTGGCGGCGGCGCGACGGGCCGTTCGCCCGGCAGCTCGGACACCGCCACGGCGACCGTCGTCGGCGTACCCGCGTCCATGCCCAACCCCACCGCGCGGGTGGGAGGTTCGCCCGTGGAGACGCCCACCACCGGACCCGGCACCCCCGGATCGCCCAGATGCCGCCGCTCCAACTCGGCCGCGAGCGCCGCCGGCAACCACGAAGTGCCCATCGGCGGTTCGGAGTCGCCCATGAAGCGGGCCAGGATCTCGGCCGGCGCCGGTCGCGCCTCGGGTTCCTTGTCCAGGCAGTGCCGGATCAAGTCCCGCAGTCCGTCAGGCACTTCCGCCAGCGCGGGCGCGTCGCGCAACACCCGCATCATCATCTGCAGTTGCGCCACCGGAGGTTCCACGTGAAACGGACCCCGCCCGGTGGCCGCGAAGACCAGCACCGAACCCAGCGAGAACACGTCGCTCTCCGGCCCGAGCCGCCGCCCGCCCGCCTGTTCCGGCGACATGAACGACGGCGACCCGACCACCCGACCCGTCCCGGTCAGCCCCTGGCCGCCCTCGTCCGCCGCCCGGGATATGCCGAAGTCGATCACCCGCAGCCGATCCCGCCCGAGGATCACGTTGGACGGCTTGAGATCGCGATGGATCAGGCCCGCGCGGTGGATCGCCATCAGCGCCTCGGCCAACTGCGCGCCCATGATGCGCAACGCGCCCTCGGGCAGCGGGCCGTACGTCTTGATCGCCTCGGACAACGAGAGCCCGGTCAGGTATTCGGTGGCCAACCACGGCGGTTGCGCGTCCGGATCGGCCTCGGCGATCGGCGCGGTCCAGGCGCTGTCCACCCGCCGCGCCAGGTCTATCTCGCGCCGGAACCGATCCCGGAAACCGTGGTCCATCGCGAACTCCGGACGCACGGTCTTGACCGCCACCCGGACGCCGCTCGGAGACGTGCCGAGGAAGACCTCGCCCATCCCGCCCTCGCCCAGCCGGCCGCGCAGCCGATACGGCCCCAGCCGCGTCGGATCCCCGTCGCGCAGTGCTTCCATGACTACCGTGTCCCCGTTCCGGTCGTGTCGGCCGGCCACTTTAGTCGACGGCCCCCCACCGGATTCAGCCGTTTCCCCCTCGGAAATATCGCTGCCAGGTCTGGGTCTGGCGGGTTTCCGGATGGTCCGGGCCCAACACCCGGGCGAAGTCGGCGACCAGTGGGTCGTACAGGGCCAGTGCCTCGCCGCGGTGGCCGGCCAGGCCGCGGTTGACGGCGTGGCCCGCCCGGGCGACCAGCGACTCCAGGCAGTCGGCGCCCAGGATTCGGATCGAGTCGATCGCGAGCGCGCCGTACATCTCCGCCGCGCGGAGCGGAGCCCCGCACTCCCCGGTGAAGCGGGCCAGGTAGCTGCGCGCGGTCAGCGTGCTCTCCGCCTCGGCGCCCAGCGCGCGGGTCATGTCCGCGACCAACTGGGTGAACAACGTCGTCGCGCGTGGCGGCTCGCCGCCCTCGCCGATGAACCGGGCGTGGCACAGCCGCATGTCGAGGGTGACCCAGTCGCCGGGACCGAGCGCCTGTCCCGCCACCGGGATCAGCCCGGCCAACAAATGGGCGGCGCGCCGCGGATCGCCGTCGATCCCGACGAAGTGCGCGTATGCGCGGCGCACGTTGAGCGTGTCCCGGTCGGTGCCGCCGAGCACCCGGGCGGCGACGTCGCCGAGTTGGTGGTAGAGCCGGACGGCCGCGGCGGGATCCTCGCGCATCCCCCATTCCCAGACGGCGCCGACCTGTTCGTTGATCCGGGCACGGGAGGGATACGGCTCTTCGAGCGGACGAGGGGGCCGCACGATGCGGAAAGGCGAATCCATGCTCACCTCCGAAGATGTCGCATCCGAGTCTGCGACCTGCCCCCGGTCCACCGGTAGAGGTATGCACCTGTGGACCATTCGGGTTCATTCGGCGGGCATATTCCGCTGTTCGCACACCAGTTCGAGATATCGTGTTCGAACGGATCGGGTGCACTTTCGATGCGGTTCGCTTCGGAATACGCGGATAAAGATCTCAAATAGCGTCAGAAGCCGCACTGGGTACGCCCGTTCGAGGTCGGTTGGATGATCTGTCCGTTTATAGGCGCGTCGTTCGACGCGCCGGACCCGGCACTCGCATACAGTTCGGTCGAGTGGAGGATGACGAGATAACCCGGACGGGGCCGGGACGACCGGACGCGGAGGTGCCCATGGGCGCATTGCGCAAGGCCGGCTCGTGGCTCGGGATCGGTTCGGGGGACGTGGACGACGACCTTTACCGCACCGGCGCGGGTGCCTACGAGACCGGGACATACGACGCGGACGACGACGACACGGGGTCGCGCTGGGTCTACGACGACGAGCCCGAGGAGTCGCGTTCGCGCGCCCTGGAGGGCAGCGTGGTGCCGGCGTCCGAAGTGTTCGCCGCGCGCGCGGCCGCTTCGGAGGCGCCGGCGCAGCCGAGCACCCGGATCGCCGTCGTGCACCCGAAGAGCTACCACGAGGCAAGAGCGATAGGCGAGTACTTCCGGCAGGACATCCCGGTCGTGATCGACCTGACCGCGATGGACGAGTCCGACGCCAAGCGTGTCGTCGACTTCGCGTCGGGGCTGACCTTCGGCCGCCGCGGGGCGATCGAGCGGTTGGCGAAGCGGGTCTTCCTGCTGATGCCGGCCGACGCGCGGCTGCTCACGGGCGACCCGACGCAGCAGAACCAGGACGGGTTCTTCAACCAGGCGTAACCGGCGTGGTCGGGAGCGATCCCGGCGGTCGGTGGTACGGGAATCCCGCCGGCGGCATGGACCGAGGCCCGCGCGTGCGGTCGGACGCGCGTCGCGGGCGCGCGGGTATCAAGAGCACGCGAGGACCCGAGCCCCCGGCGGCTCGGGTCCTTCGTCGATCAGGGTCAGGGGTCCAGCCGGGCCAGGTCGGCGGGCGTGTCGATGTCGAACGGGTCGGCGATGTCGGCGCACTCGATCAGCCGAACCCGATCCCGCTGCTCGGCGAGCAGCGCCCGGGCACCGGCGTCCCCCTCGGCCCCGGCCGCCAACTCGGCCCACCAGGCGCGCCCGAACAGGACGGGATGGCCGCGCCGACCCGCGTAGGCCGCCGCGATCAGGTCCTCCGGCGCGGCGTGCGCGGCGATCAACCGGGCCACCGCCGCCGCGCCCACGCCGGGCATGTCCACGAGGGTGACCACGACGGCGTCGGCGTCGCCGGGCAGCGCGGCGACCCCGGCGGCGAGCGAGGAGCCCATCCCGCTCGCCCAGTCGTCGTTGCGCACCACGACACAGCCGGTCAACTCGGCCTCGGCGAGCACCGCGTCGGCCTCCGCGCCGAGTACCACCACGACCCGGTCGCACCCGCCGCGGCGCGACTCGGCGACCGCGAACTCCACCAGCGGTCGCCCCCGATGCACCAACCGGGCCTTGGCCCGCCCCCCGAGCCGCCGCCCACCCCCGGCCGCCAACACCAATCCGACCACATCACCCACGAGGCACCCCTTTCTTCATCGACCGGGCCGGACCGGAACCCGTCACTCACCCCGCCGCCGACGCCCCCGAAGGCAGCGTGAGTTCGGCCATCGCGCCGCCCGCCTCCGGATTGCTCAGCGTCAGGGACGCCCCCAGCACCGCCGCCTGGCCCATCGCGATGGTCAGGCCCAGACCGTGCCCGCCGGCCGCCCGGTCGTCGGTGCCCTTCCGAAAGCGGCTGGGCCCCTCCCGCAACAGCGTCGCCGGAAAGCCCGGCCCCGCGTCCACGACCCGGATCCGCGGCCCGTCCACCTCCACCACCACCGGCGCGAGCCCGTGCTTGGTCGCGTTGGTCAGCAGGTTGGCCAGGATCCGCTCCAGCCGCCTCGGGTCGGTGACCACCACCTCGTCCCCGATCACCCGCAACTCGGCGGCGGGCGCGAGCGCGGCCACCCGCCGGGCGGCGAACGCGCCCAGCGGTACCTCGGTCAGGTCGGCCCGCTGGGTCGCGGTGTCCAGCCGGGCCACCTCCAGCACGTCCTCCACCAGCGACCGCAGCGCCCGGACCCGATCGCGGACCAGCTCGCCCGGCCGATCCGCGGGCAACAGATCGGCCGCGGCGCTCAGTCCGGTCAGCGGCGTGCGCAACTCGTGCGCGATGTCGGCGGTGACCCGGCGCTCCGCGTCGAGCCGCGCCTGCAACGCATCGGCCATCGCGTCCACCGCCGTGGCCAACTCCGCCGCCTCGTCCCGACCGCTGCCGCCGATCGCCGCCCGCACCCGGATCGACCGCTCGCCCGCGGTGACCCGCCGAGCCGCGTCGGCGGCCCGCCGCAGCCGACGCGACAGCCGCGCCCCGATCAGCACGCCCACTCCGGACCCGCACACCACCACACCGGCCGCGCCGATGATCAGCACCCGGTCGAGCGAGGCCAGGTCGCTGGTCCGGTCCCGATAGCTGGAGCGCAGCGACAGGATGTGCCCGTCCACCCCGACCGCCGCCCAGATCCGGCCCTCGGACAACTCGGTGGCCCGGTCGCCGTCGCGCACCGCCTGGCGCAGCGCCGCCGGTACCCGCGGGTCGTCCAACCGGCTGCCGAAGGTCGGCTGTCCGGTCCGGACGTACTCGCGCAGGGCCAGGTCGATCCGGTCGATCTGCAGTTTGCGCGCCTCGTCCGCCTGCTTGTAGGCGAAGGCGAAGTGCACGGTCAGACTCAGCGCGACGGCGACCGCCACGCTGACCACCGTGACCACCGCCGAGATCCGCCAGCGCAGACTCACCCGACGGGTCCCGGACGCAGCTTGTAGCCGAAGCCGCGAACCGTCTCGATCCGGCCCGGGCCCACCTTGTTGCGCAGCCGCTGGACGTGCACGTCCACGACCCGGGTATCCCCACCCCAGGCGTACTCCCAGACCCCTTCGAGCAGGGTGTCCCGACTGAGCACCGTGCCCGGCGACTCGGCGAAGCGCAGCAGCAGCTTCATCTCGGTCGGGGTCAGCGCGAGCAACTCGCCGGACCGGCGCACCTGCACGCCGTCCGGGTCGATCTCCAGGTCGCCGAAGCGCAGCGGCCCCGGCTCCTCGCCCGGACCGGCGGTGCGCTGCGCGCGGCGCAGCAGCGCCCGGATCCGGGCGAGCAGCACCACGGTGTCGAACGGCTTGGTCACGTAGTCGTCGGCGCCCGCCTCCAGACCGACCACGATGTCGATCGGGTCGTCGCGCGCGGACACCATGATCACCGGGATCAGGCTCTCCGCCCGGATCCGCCGGCACAGGCTGATCCCGTTCATCAGCGGCAACATCACGTCGAGCAGCGCCACGTCCGGCCGCTCGGCGCGAAACGCGGCGAGCCCGGCCTCGCCGTCGGCGGCGGTGCTCACCCGGAACCCGTCCCGTTCCAGGTTGAGTTGCGTCGCCTCGCGGATGACCTCGTCGTCCTCCACGACGAGCACGTGCGGTTTGCTCACGACACACCCTTTCCGACCTCGTTCTCGACGAACTGCGCACCATCCCACCGCAATCCGACCCCGTGCTCGCCGAAGGGGCAGATCGCCGGCTCGTTGGCCCGGTACGCCGGCAGTTGGAGGATCAACATCTGCTTTGCGACCTCGATCCGACTCCCCGGCTCCTCCGAGGCGAACACCCGTTCGGTGTGCCCGTCCTCGAAGAGCCGGTACACGTACGCGGCGACGTCCCGGCGCATCGTGCAGGTCTCGGGCCCGCAGTGGAACACCGACACCACCGCGATGGGCAGAGGTGTCCCGGGCACTCCCGGCGCGTTCAGATACTGCGCGTTCACCGGGTAGGACGTGCCACAGGACGGGGTGAGCACCGCCTTGATCTTGACGCCGATCCCCGCGTCCTCCCGCAGCACCCGGACCGGATCGATGCTCAGGCCCGCCCCGGAGGGCGGCGGTGCGAGCGGGATCCCCACCGGTTCCGGCTTGCCCGCGACGCGCACACCGGAGTCCACCGCGCACCCCGTGATCAGGGCAAACAGCAACAGAATCAGTGGAAAGCCACGTTTCACCGACATCCGACCGATCCTACCCGTCGAGGGTTGTTACATGATCTACGGACGACCGACGGTCGGCCGCAACGACGACGCGATCAACCGGATGGGCGCCGCCGCATACCGTCCCTGACATGACCTTCGCCAACGATCCCGGCACTCCGGGTACTCCGGGCACTTCGGACAACCGCGATGCCTTCGGCCCGTTCGGACCCCTCGACACCCCCGAGAGCCGGCGCGACCGCACCCTGCGGCGGAGCGCGTTCCTGGCCGTGCCGCTGCTCGTCGCGATGGCCGTGACCACCTTCGTCGCCACCGAGGCGGACCCGCTGACGCAGAAGTCGCCGCAGGCCGCCAAGGTCGCGCCGCCGACCGCGCAGATCGCCGCCAAGCCGATCCCCGCGCACGAGTCGGCGCCGATCAAGCCGCTGTACCGGGTCCCGACACAGGACAGGGTTGCCTTCCTGACCATCGACGACGGCGCGTACAAGGACCCGGAGATGATCCGGCTGCTGCGCGAGGCGGGCATCAAACCGACGTTGTTCCTGACCGACGAGTATGTGAAGCAGGACCCGGGCTTCTTCCGGAAACTGCGCGACGAGACGGGCGGCGTGATCGAGAACCACACCCTCGACCACCCCGACCTGAAGGGCAAGCCGTACGACGTGCAGAAGAATCAGATCTGCGCGACGTCCGACGACTACGCCCGCGAATTCGGCCGCCGGCCCACGCTGTTGCGTCCGCCGTACGGAAACCACGACGAGAACACCATGCGGGCGGCGGGGGATTGCGGCATCGGGCGGGTCGTGCACTGGAGCGCGGAAATCCGCAACGGCGACATGCGATTCGCCGTCGGCGACGAACTCCGTCCGGGCGACATCGTGTTGATGCACTTCCGCAAGGAATTCCGGGCCGACATCCGGTCGTTCGTCGACGAGACGCGTGCGGCGGGGCTGACCCCGGCGCTGCTGGAGGACTACCTGGGGCGGTGATGGGTCGAGCGCCGACGCGGGCGGCCGGCTCGGGGCGTCGAGCCGAGTTGCCGGGTGTTGTACCGAGCCGGGGATCCGAGCCGGGGCGCCGGGCTCGGCACACGCGAGAAGGACCCGCCGGAAACCGGTGGGTCCTTCTCGGTGTTGCCGCTGTGCGCCGCCAGGGACTCGAACCCCGGACCCGCTGATTAAGAGTCAGCTGCTCTAACCAACTGAGCTAGCGGCGCTTGCTGCGAGAGAAATACTACCCGATGTTCGGGGTCGCTCTCACCCGGGTTTGGCTGGGCCGTGGTCTCACCATCGGTGACGATCACGTTACGAGGACGGGTTCGCCCGGTGTCCTCCCTGGGCCGGTGCGGCCGGGTACCGTGCTGCTTGTACGTCGGCTGCTTGTACGTCGTCACGACCGGCGCAGTCGGGTGGTCGTGTTCGCGGGGGAGACGCCATGTCGGATGCCGGGGCGGTGCGGGCGTTCCGGATGGCCACGCATCGGGAGGGCGAGGTGGAGCCTCGACTCGTCGCGATGCGGGACTTCCTGGCCAACGCCTCCGACGCCGAGGTGGTCCGCAACCGGGGACTGATCGAGAGCCAGATCCAGGCCGTGGCCACCCAGCAGCCGGAGACCGCCGCGCGCATGCTCGCCGACGTGCTCGGGCGCGACCCCCGGGGCCACTACGCCCGCGCGATCGACGCGGTGCTGCGCTGGTGGGTGGTCCAGCCCGGCAGCGACTTCGCGGAGACCTGGACCACGCTGGAGAAGGCGCTGGAGGCCGGACCGCGCCCGCTGGAGCGCGCGCTGCTCGACGTGCTCGGCGGTCTGGACCCGCGCGCGCCCGTCCGGCGCTGGCGGGTCGCCGCCACCAACCGGGTCCTGGACTGTCTGGAGGAGCGCTTCGAGCAGCCGGCCCGGCACCCCGACCACGACCTGTGGCGGCTGCTGCCGGTGGTCGCGCCGCCCGGTGCGCCGGGTACGCGGGCCGAATGGGTGTGCGTGATCGGCGACCGGGCCGCGGCGCGCGGTGCCGAGGCCGCGGCGCGCACGTGCTTCCGGCTCGCCTTCGAGCAGGGCTGTGCCGCCGCCGCGCCGCGCCTGGCCCATCGGCTCGCCGTCGAGGGGCATCGGGAGCTGACCGGCGGCGACCCGGAACGGGCGGTCCGGTATCTGTACGAGGCCGCGATGCTCGATCCGGACCACGCCGAGTATCGCGAGCTGCACCGGGCCGCCGTCGCGGCGCGGGACGGCGGGGCGGCGGCCGGGACGCGGCCCGGGACGGCGGCGGCCCTGGTGGTCGCGGCGGCGGATCTGCTGGAGCGCGGCGACGACGCGGGCGCGGTGCGGCTGCTGCGGCGGGGGCTGTCGGGCGCGGGCGGGGCCTCGGAGCCCGGTGGGACTTCGGGCGGCGACGCGACGGGCGGCGCCGGCCCCGACGACGCCGGGCACGGGCCGCACGTGGTCGACGAGCCCTACGCCGACACCTGGCCCGCGCGGCTGCTGCTCGGCACGCTGGAGGGCGACGACTCGATGGTGTGCGGCGCCGCGCGCGACCTGCTCCGGCGCTACGGCGCGGGCTGGGTGCGCCGTACGCCGCTGGGCCCGGGCCTGGTGCTGCACCGGGTCACCCGCGCCGACCCGGAACTGGCCGCCGCGCTGCTCGAGGCGTCGCCGGCGGAACTGCGCGAGGGACGACTCGGCCGGGCGATCGCGACGACCGCCGCGTACCGAATACTGGCCTTGGGCGTACGGGACCTGGGCGCGGGACGGCCCGAGGCGGCCCGGGCCCGGGCGGACCTGGCCGAGCGGCTGCTCGCCGGCGACGAGGCGTGATCCGACCGGGTGCGATCGAAACGGCGAGGCGGGGGAGAAGGCGACGTGGACACGGACATCCTCGGGGTGCCGGAGCAGGTGTTCGACAGCGGGCTGCTGGTGGCCACCCGCCGGTTCGAGACCGCCTCGGCGGTGGCCCGCGAGCTCGGCGCGCACACGATCGAGGTCGCCCACACGCTGATCGCCCTGGCCCGGATCGACGGCGGGCGCGCCTGCGGCCTGTTCGCCCGCCAGGGCATCCCGCCGGACGTGCTCGCGGCCGGCCTGCTCGGCGGCGGCGGACCGGCCGCCGGAGCGAGCGGCAACGGCCGGGGCGGCGCGGGCGCGCTCGGCGGCCTGCCGGTCACCGCCGACCTGCGGGCCGGCTTCGCCGCCGCGGCGGACACCGGCTACGTCGACGAACGTGCGCTGCTCGCGGAGTTGTTGCCGCGCCTGGAACCGGGCGCGGTGGACCTGCTCGTCGGCTACGGCCGGGTGGACCTCGACGCCTGGCGGGCCGAGGTGGCCGCGGCACGCCCGGCGGCGGAGGTGTGCCGGGCCGACGGGTCGATCGACGAGGCCGCGTTCGCCCCGGGCGCCCGGCGGGTGCTGGCGATGATGGTCGCCGAGGCGAGCGGGCTCGGCCGGCGACAGTGCGGCATCGCGATGCTGCTGCACGCGCTGGCCACCACCCCGGGCGGACTCCTGGAACAGGCCTTCCTGTTCCTGCGCCGGGACGTACGGGCGCTGCGCGAACAGACCATCGCGCTGACCGGCGCCCGGGTCCGCGGCCCGGCGGGCACCGGCCCGATCACCCCCGACGAGCCGCTGCGGCAGACCCTGCGCCGCGCGGCGACGTTCGCCGCGAGCGGCCCCGACCCCGACCCGGACACCGGCGCCCGGATCACCGAACGCGACCTGCTCGCCGCGCTCCTGGACACCCCCAGCGGCCTGGCGGCCGGATTCTTCCGCGACATCGGCCTGGACCTGGACCGGCTGCGCCGCTTCGCCGACACCTACTACCGCGAGCCCGCCGAGCCCGAACCGGACCGGGCCGGCACCCCGATGTCCCCCGAGGAGGCGGTACGCCGGCTGCGCGCGGGCCTGATCGGCCAGGAGAGCGTGGTCGAGCGGCTCGCCTTCCACGTCGAACTCATCAAACGTTCGCTCACCCGCGGCTTCCGCCCGGACGACCGGCCGCGCGCGGCACTGCTCCTGTGCGGCCCCAGCGGCTCCGGCAAGACGATGACCGCCCGGCTGCTCGCCGAGGTCGTCTACGGGTCCGAGGACGACGTCCTGGTCTTCGAGATGGGCCAGTTCAGCGCGCGCGAGTCGATCAACAACTTCATCGGCGCCCCGCCCGGCTACGTCGGCTTCGGCGAGGGCAAGCTCACCAACGGCCTGCGCGACAATCCGCGCCGGGTGTTCCTGTTCGACGAGGTGGAAAAGGCCGACGCGCGGGTGCTCGACGCGCTCCTTCGCCTGCTCGACGAGGGCCGGATCGGCGATCCGGCGGGCCCGGTGCGCGAGGCGCACGACGCGGTGGTGATCCTGACCACCAACCTCGGCGCGACCCACTCCGCCGCCGAAGCGGTCGAGGACGACGTGGACAGCGTGGACAACCTGATCGGCTCGATCCTGGCCGAGGGCGCCACCGGGCACACCGCCGCGAGCGCCCGGCTGCGCCGCACGATGGAGGGGTTCTTCCGGCCCGAATTCCTCAACCGGGTCGACGAGGTGATCCTCTACTCGCCGTTCGGCCCCACCGAACTGCGCGGGATCGCGGAGAACGGCCTGACCCGACTCGCCGCGCGGCTGCGCGAGCAACTCGGCGTCGCGCTGACCTGGACCGACGAGGCCGCCGACCACATCGCCACCGTCGCCTGGCGCGGCCGGCCGGAGGAGGCGGCACGCGGCGTCAACCGCTGCGTGACCGCCGTGGTGCCGGGCGTGCTGCGCCTGCTCGACGAAGCCGACGCGGCCGGCCGGCCGATCGGCGCGGTCCGGGTGCGGGTGGTGGCCGGTGCGCTCGTGGTGGGGGGCGCCGATGACTGACCGCGCGGAACTGCGCGCGTTCGCCGCCCGGCTGCGCGAACACGGCGCGGGCGACGGGCCGTTGGACGGCGAGGCGTACGCGAGCCTGGGCACCGGCGCCGACGCGCAGCCGTGGAGCGCGCGGGCCGAGCAGTTGTGGACCACCGGCGGCGGGCCGTGGCGCACCCACCACCTCGCGGTCGCGCTGCACGCGCGCGCCTACGACCTGGAGCTGGCGGGCGAGAGCGAGGCGGCCCACCCGTACTGGAAGAAGGCGTTGGCGCACTGGGCCGAGCTGTACCACGACAGCGCCTTCTGGGACCGGATGCACGAGCACCTGGAGGCGGTGGCCGGGAGTCAGGTGCCGGCGGCGACCGTCCAGGAGGTCCGAGAGCGGCTGCCGCGCGACCTGCTCGCCCCGCACCTGACCCTGGCCGCCGATCGGCGCCTGCGCGACCCGCTTTCCGCGCGCGAACACCTGGACCTGGTCCGCGAGTCCGGCTTCCCGCCGTCGGTGATCGCCAACGCCCGGGCCGACCTGGTCCGCGAGGCGCTGGCCCAGGCGTCGCGCGACGTCGAGGAGGGCCGCTACGACGACGTGGTCGAACTG
Organism: Embleya sp. NPDC059237; assembly: GCF_042754105.1. Classification (NCBI taxonomy): domain Bacteria; kingdom Bacillati; phylum Actinomycetota; class Actinomycetes; order Kitasatosporales; family Streptomycetaceae; genus Embleya; species Embleya sp. NPDC059237. The sequence goes on from NZ_JBHZAE010000007.1 coordinate 140,572, forward strand.
CTCGCCTCCTGGCTCACGGTGGATCCCGGCAACGCGGGGGCGGCCCGGGCCCTGCTGTACGCGACCCGGCGCCACATCGAGATCGTGGTGGCCGCGCCCGGGTGGGCGCACAAGATCGAGCCGCTGGTCGAGCGGGTGGCTCGGCTCGTGCTGCCCGCCTGGGACGAAGTGGGCACACCGGAGGGCTCGTTCGCGGTCGAGCTGGCCCGGCACGAATACTGGCGCGGCATCGTGGTGCGCGAGTTGGAGTCCGGCCCGGCCACCGAACCCGCCGTACTGGAACAGGCCACGCTGCGCTCGGGCCGACACCTGCTGCGCGCCCTCGAACTCGACCGCGACCTGGCGCTCAAGAGCATGTACCGCGACGTCGAGCAACTGGCCGCCGAGGAATGGGCGTTGGCCGCCACCGCCCGACAACGCCAGGGGCTGCCGGACGGACACGTGCGGGACGCGCTGCGCCGGGCGCTGGCGATGTCCGCGCCCGGGCCGTGGGGACGGCTGTTCATGGCCCGCGTACTGATCAACCTGCACGCGCCGCAGCCGGAGGACCTGGCCACCGCCCGCCGGCTCGCCGACGAGGTGGCCGCCGACCCGGACGCGGACAAACCCGAGATCGTCAACGCGCTGCGCGGCGTCGTGTTGTCCCTGGCCACGGGGCACGGCCCCGCATGGAGTTGAGTGCCGATGGAACCCACCGCGAGCGAGGGCGCCCGGGAGAACCCCTGGGCCTGGCAGGCCGGCCGGAACCCCTACCGGGGCACCGCCTTCCAGATCCTGGATCTGGATCCGGATCTGACCGGCCGGGCGGCGATCAAGGCACAGGTGCGCAAGCGGCGACAGCGGATCACCCGCAGCGCCGACCGATTCCCGGTGCACGGGAGGGTGCTCGCGCCGGCCGAGGTGAACGCGGCCGAGGAGGCGCTGACCGACCCGGCCGGGCGGCTGGCGGCCGAACTGCTCACCCACCGACCCGAGCGGCCCGGGCCCGATCCGGCCGAGTTGGCGGAGGAGTTCGCCGAGACCGAACCCCCGGAGTCGGCCGGGCCGCCGAGGATCGGGATCGACCGACGTGTGCTCGCGGGCCTGGTGCCGCCGCCCGCGCCGCGCGAGTTCGTACCGTTGTGGACGGAAGAAGGGGCGCACTGATGGCAGCGACACCCGAGCGGGGCCCCCTCGGGGCGGACCCATCGGCGGATGCGACGGGTTCGTCCGATCGGGCCGGCTCGCCCGCGTCGAGGGCGTCGACATCGACCCCGTCGACCGGACCCGTCGATCCGGCCGAGTCGGCCGCTCTCGCCGCGGACCACGCCGACCCGATGGCGATCACCGAGAGCGAGCGCGCGGTGCCGGAGCACGCGCTCGACCCGCCGTTCGCGCTGGTCTACGACGTGGTGCGGCGAACCGCGCGCGAACGCGAGGCCGGGCGCGAGGAGATGCGCAAACGCCTGGAGTCCACCCACGAGCGGTACACCGGCCTGGCCGCCGACGCCGCGGTCGCGCTGCACGAGTTGCGCGGCTGCCTGGACGGTGAGCCCGCGCCGGCCGTACTGGCCTCGATTGCCCGGCGGTTCGCCACGGCGCTCGACCGCGCGGGCGTACGCTTCGACGATCCCGTGGGTGAGGCGTACGCCGCGGTCGGCCGCCGCGTGGACGTCGCGCACGCCCCCGACAGCGGCGACGAGGCGGCGATGATCGTGGCCAGGACGCTGCGGCCCGGAGTACTCCTCGACGACGGCGAGGTGATCCGCCGCGCACAGGTCGTGCTCGGCTTCGTACCCACCCCGGCCGAACGCGAGGCCGCCCCCGGGCGGACCGACGACCGGGAAAACCCCGCGGCACCGCGCCCCGAACCCTCGAACGAGCCGAACTCCGAAGGCGGTAGCACCAGATGAGCATCGTGGTCGGTATCGACCTCGGCACGACCAACTCGTGCATCGCGATTCCCGCCGACGCCGAGGTGCCCGACAAGGAGGCGCTGATCGCCGCCCGTCGGCTGCGCCCGGTCGGCGACTCGCTGATCGTGGCCAACCCCGACCGCTCGCCGACCACCCCGTCGGCGGTGTGGATCGATCCGATCGGCACCCCGATCGTCGGGCAACTGGCCAAGAACAAGGCCCGGTTGCCCGGCGCGCCGCCCGCGATGTTCTTCAAGCGCAACATGGGCACCGACCAGCTGGTCACCGCCGGACACGCGCGGCTGACCCCGCTGGAGGCGTCCACGCACATCCTGCGCCACCTCAAGCAGGTGGCCGAGGAGGTGCTGGGCGTGCCGGTGGAGCGGGCCGTGGTGACCGTCCCGGCGTTCTTCGAGACCCGGGCCAAGAACGAGACCACGCGCGCGGGCCAGGCGGCCGGCCTGGAGGTGGTCGAGACGCTGATCGAGCCGGTGGCCGCGGCGCTGGCGTACACGCACGAGCGGGCCCGCGAGCTGACCGAGCCGCAGACGTTCCTGGTCTACGACCTCGGCGGCGGCACCTTCGACACCTCCGTGGTCACCTGGGATCCCGAAGTCGGCTTCGAGAACCGCTCGTTCAGCGGCGACCGCTACCTGGGCGGATTCGACTTCGACCGGCGGATCGTGTCCTGGATCGCGGCCCAACTGCCCGAGTACGACCTGGCGATCGACTCGGAGAACCCCGCCGACGGCAAGGTGGAGGCGCAGTTGCTCTCGGTCGCCGAGGGCGCCAAGCACGACCTGTCGCGCTACCCCGAGACCGAGATCGTCAGCCAGTACTGCGAGGACCGGCGCGGCACCCCGATGAACATCGGACTGCCCATGCGCCGCGAGGAGTTCGAGGAGATGATCGCGGATCGGATCCGCGGCACCCTGGACGACTGCGATCGCGCGCTGGCCCGCGCCGGGATGACCGCCGCCGACCTGGACGAGATCGTCATGGTCGGCGGCTCGTCCCGGATCCCGCTGGTGGCCTCCATGCTCACCGAACACTTCGGGCGCGGTCCCCGGCTGCTCAACCCGGACCTGTGCGTCGCGCTGGGCGCCGCGCTCAAGGCGGCGAACGTACCGAGTCGCAGCGGCCATCTGGAACTGGACCGCCCCGAGGCGCTGCCGCCGGAGACGGACATCGGCGGCCGGGTCCTGGCCGGCCCCGACCTCGGCTCGCCGGCCGCCGCGCAGTTGGTGCTGACCTCGGACGACGGCCTGGTGTACCTGACCGAGACGGCCGACGGGGAGGGCCGATTCCTGTTCGCCGACGTGCCGTTGCGCGAGGGCGAGAACGGCTTCACCGTGCAGGTGTCGGTGCACGGCCGGGAGATCGAGAGCCGCCGTCTGGAGGTGACCACCGACGACAAGCCGCGCTCCGACGCGACCGGCGACGTGCTCGCGCACGACTTCTCGGTCGAGCTGGTGGACGGGCTGCACGCGGTGGTGCGGGCCGGGACGATGGTGCCGTACCGCACCGATTTCCGCCTGGAGACCGCGTCCCACGGGTCCAGCCTGCGGGTCGGCCTGGTCGAGGGCCTGGTGCCGATCGGCGAGGTCTCGATCCGGGACCTGCCGACCGACGTGCCGGTGGGCTCGACCGTCGAGGTGACGCTGGAGTTCGAGACCGGCTGGACGATCCGGGCCGAGGCGCGGCTGCCGCAGGTGGGCGCGGAGGGCAGCGCGATGATCGACATCCCGCAGCGGGCCGTGCCGGGGTGGCCGGAGCTGACCGAGCGGCACCGGCAGGTGGTGACCGGATGGGCGGAGAAGCGCGACGCGATCCCGCCGGCCGACGCCATCCGGGTTGGCCCGGCGCTGGATCGTCTCCTCGCCGAACTCGCGGAGCTGGTCCGGGAGCGGATCGACCCGAGCAAGACCCACCACAAGCTCCTGGAGGCGGAGACGCTGGTCCAGGGCCTGCGAGTGGCCACCACCGCGGGCAGCGCGCTGAACCCGGTGATCGGCGAGTTCGAGGACAACCTGGCCTTCCTGGCCCGGCTCGCCGACCGGCTGGTGGACCACGACCCGGTCGAGGCGGAGCGCTTCCGAAGCGCGATCCCCGGCCTGCGCGCCACCGGCCGGGCGGCCTACGCGGCGGGCAACAAGATGGACTGGCACCTGGCCAACGAGGCGGTACGGGACCGGATCAACGCGGCCGAGCGCATGCTGCACGGCGGCCGTGCCCCGCAGCAGTTCACCGCCGCCGAGTTCCAGGTCGCGGTGCTCCAGGAGGTGGAGTATCTGCGGCGCTCGATCCAGGAGATGGACCAGGCGTCCGGTGGCCTGCACCGGCTCGACGCGGACGCGTTCCTGCGCGAATTGGACACGATCGCCGAGGACGCGGCGGAGGTGGATGTCCGGGACGAGGCGGCGGGCAACCGACGGCTCGTGGAGATCTATCGGGGTCGGATCATGCCGCTGCGGGCCCGGGCGGACCGCTGGATGGAACAGATCCGGGAGGGCTCCCCGCACATCGGGTTGCGGCTCCCGAAGAACTCCCTGGAGAAGTGACATGGCGTTCGCGATCACCTGCCCCCTGTGCCGCCGCCGGATCGCCGACCTGACCGGACGCTGCCCGGCCTGCGGCGGCGACCTCGGCGCGCTCGCCGGCCTCGTCGAACTGGCCGACCGCCACTTCAACGACGCGGTACGGGCGGCCCGACGCGCCCGCTGGAACACCGCCGCCGAACACCTGGCGGTGACCCTCGCCCTCAACCCGGCCGACGCGGAGGCCCGCCAACTCCTCACCAAGGTCCGCTACCACCAGGACCCCAAAACCCTCCCCGACCGCCTGTGGCGCAAGGCCCGAACCCACCTCCCCTACGGCGACCGCCTCCCCCGAACCCTCCCGAAACAAGCCACGGTTCACCACCTCCTGGAGCAAGCAACCCGCCGCTGGTCGACAACCCGAAAGTCGCCCTGACCACCACGGCACACGGAGCCGGCGAGCCACATCCACCCGCGCGGGAGTCCGGAGCCACCTTCGCAACGCCGGATGAAAACCGGCGGGACAAATCCACCCGCCGGTGTCCGAACCTGTCTCCGCAACGTCGGACGAAACGCCCGCGACCCAAATCCACCCCGCCGGTACCCGGAGCCTCCGCAACGCCGAACGAACCCCCGGCGACCCAAATCCACCCCGCCGGTGCCCGAGGCCATTTCCGCAACGTCGGACGAAACGCCGGCGGGCCAAATCCACCCCGTCGGTATCCGAAGCCACCTCCGCAACGTCGGTCGAACGCCGGCCGGGCAAAACTCCAGCCCGGCCGGCGTTTGAGGCCATCTCGGCCGAAGGCCGGCCCATCAAGCCCGTCCGGCGTTTGAGGACGGCGAGCCGACGGGGCCGACCGAAGCCGACCGGGTCCCGCCGACCTCTCAGCCCGTCCGGCGTTTGAGGACGGCAAGCCGACCATGGCCAACCGTCGACCACCGCCCGCCGATCAAGCCACCGACTCGCCGACAGGCCGGCTGCGCCGACCGTCCACCCCCACCGGAACGTCCCCGTCGATCGTCACCCGGTGCAACAACCGCCGCGACCCGTCGAAGTCCGTGATCACCCGATGCTGGGTCGCCCGGTTGTCCCAGATCGCCACGTCACCCGCCCGCCACCGCCACCGCACGGTGTTCTCGGGCCGAGTGACGTGCTTGTGCAACAGCGCGATCAACGCCGCCGAGTCCTCGGCGTCGAAGCCCACCAGCCGCTGAGCGAACGCCCCCAGAAGCAGCGCGCGTTCACCGGTGACCGGATGCACCCGCACGACCGGATGCTCGGTCTCGTACACGGTCGACTCGAACAACTCCCGATAGTCCTTCCGCGCCTGGCTGAGCCCATCCGCGTCCGAAGCCACGTAGTCGTACCGATTGCTGTGCACCGCCCGCAGCGAATCGGCCAACGCCGCAAGCGGGCCGGGCAGTTCCGCATAGGCGCTCGCGGTATCGGCCCACAACGTGTCTCCGCCCACGTCCGGCAGGCGTACCGCGCGCAGGATGGAGGCGAGCGGATAGGCGGGCACGAACGTGACATCGGTGTGCCAACGGTCGGCGACCACCCCGTGATCGTTGTCGATCGGCACGATCAACTCGCCCTCGGCGGACGCGGTCGGGTGCCCGATCGGATCGCCGAGCAGCCGGGCGAAGGCGAGGTGGCCCGCGTCGTCCAGGTGGTGCTGGTCGCGGAAGAAGATCACCCGGTGCCGATGCAGTGCGTCCCGGACGGTGTCCACCGTGATCGAGTCCAGTTCGCCGCCCAGGCGAACTCCCTCGACCACGGCCCCGATTCGGGCGGCGACGGGTGATACGGAAACGGTTGCAGCGGTCATGAGCGTGGTGTCCCTTTCGGCCTTCGCATGGAGAAAACGTCATCCGAAGCGGGCGCACGCGGGCGCGGACCGCCGAATCCCGCGCATCCACGAGAGAGACATGACGACCCATCAACAAACCGAAGCCGGCGCGCGCCCTACCGACAGCGCATACCGGGCGGAACAGGAAGATGCGCGATCCGATGCCGCCGCATCACAGACGCGACAACACGCCCGCCGATACCGGCGGCCCGCGCAGTCCCCATGGTCCCCACTCCGGGATTCTCGCCGTGCCCCTCACGAGAGGTCAACCACATACGGTCATCCGGTCCAGCCGAGGTGAACAGACCCGGTCCCACCCCATTCGAGTGACACAGGGTCGTCAGCGATCGCATTCTGTCCTAGACTATGTACATGAGCATGCCCATAATTCTGCCCATCGCAGAAGTTCGCAGTCGTTTCTCCGAACTGGTCTCGCTGGTCGAAAGCAGTGGCCGACGTGTGGCCGTGACCCGCAATGGCAGGGGTGCCGTTGCATTGGTGTCGCTCGGCGAACTGGAGGCATTGGAGGATCGCATCGAGTCGCTCGAAGAGACCCTCGCCGTGTTGCGTGAGCCGGGCATCCTGGCGGAGTTGGCCGAGGAGGAAGCCGAGTTCGAGGCAGGCGGAGGCGTCACGGGCGAGGAACTGGACGCCATGTTGGCCGAACGCGCGCGTCGCGAACAGCCGGGTTCACAGGATGTGGCGTGACCTCGACGCCCACCCCTGAGCCCTACCGTCTCAAAGTAAGCCCGGGAGCCGCCCGAGCCCTGGCCGAGAGGATTCCCATGGCCGAGAGCTTGGCGATTCGTGGCATGTTGCACGGGGATCTGCTTCTGCACCCATTTCGGGTGGGCAAGCCTTTGGAGGAGCCGCTACGGGGCTACTACTCGGCGCGTGTTCACCCGTACCGCATCCTCTATCGCGTCGATCGTGAGCGACGAGTGGTGCACGTCCATCGCATCGTTCATCGCTCGGACGCGTATCGCACGCACTGACGCCGCAACATGTGGTCGGCAGCAGGGGCCGTCGGTGGACCAGCGGGGCGGGCGTGGCTAGGAGCCGCCCTCCTCCAGCAGGCGACGCAGCAGTGCCTCGTCGTCGGTGGACAGGTCGGAGACGAATCGGGCGAGCACCGCCTGCCGGTCGCCCTCCTTGTCCAGCACCTGGCGCATCCGCCGCGCGGCGAGCCCGGCCTCGTCGTACACCGGCGCGTACACGTAGGACCGGCCCGACCTGGTGCGCTGGAGCACACCCTTGTCGTGCAGGCGGGACAGGATCGTCACCACCGTCGTGTACGCCAGCTCGCCGGAGACCCGTGCCTGCACCGCGGCCGCGCCCATCGCCGTGGGCGACGTCCACAGCAGGGACAGGATCTCGGACTCCAACTCGCCGGGGCCACGTCGCGCGGGCGCTCCGCCTGCTCTGCTCTCGGTCACTTCGGCCTCCGGTCAATGGGCACAACGCCCCGGAAGCCTAGTCGCGCGCCGAATACGGTCAACAGGGTCGCCGAATTCGGCCAGGCGCTCGTCAGGCGGCGGTGACCAGCGGGTCGCGCACCGGCGGGGGAGGCGCGGGGGCCGCGGCCCGGGCCACGAGCACGGCGCAACCTTCCGCGCGCAGCGCCTCGACCAGGACGTCGTGCCGCCGGCCGTGCACCCGGGCCGGATCGGCGGCGGCCGGCACCAACACGGCCACCCGGCGCTCCGGCAGACCCCGGACGAACGTCGCCAGCGCCTCGACGAGCCGGTCCCGCTCGTCGAAGACCACGCTCAGCGGCGCATCCACCCCGGCCGCGTCCCACGCGTCCACCAGCGCGTCGCGAACGGCCCGTTCGCCGGGGCGCGTCACATGCACCGCGATCGCCCGTCCGCCCAGGTCCCGCGTGGCGCAGAGCGCGGCGAGCGCGGCGGCGTCGATGCGTACGATCGGCACCACCACGGCCCGCGGAGCGCCCTCGGCGCCCCGGCCACCGGTCCGGCGGAGCGCGACGGTACGACGAATTCCGGTGACCCGACGCAGCACGGTGAACATGACGGCCTCCTCTCGACCGTCTTCAGCCTCGCCCCGAATCGGCCCGCCGGCGCCCGCGTTGACGCGCTCTTGGCGTTGCCCACGCCGATCCGAGCGCGTTCCTTACCCTCGGCGTCACCGGATCGGGCGCGGACCTCACCCCAGGGGCAGCAGGTTGGCGCGGACGAAGCCAGCCAGCCGGGACTGGTCCAGACCGCCCTTGTCGGCGCGCACGACGAGGGTCGGATGATTGCGCGAACGCGGGTTGCCCAGGGTCACGATCGCGACCGGCTCGCGCCAACGCCGTACCGAGTTGGTCGCCTCGTAGTACTCCTGGGTGAACAACACCGCCTCGCCCAGCGGAGTCTGCACCGTCTGAGTCACCGCGCCGGGCGGGACGTCGGCCGCCGTGCGGTACAGGCCGTGCCACCCGTTGCCGGGCGGGCCGCCCGGCGCCTTGCAGGTCACCTCGTTGGACTCGATCGTGACGTCGTCGAGCGCGAGCAGGACCCGATCGCACGGGGTGGTCACGGTCTGCGCGCCCGCATCGGTGCCCCCGGCGGCGCGGACCTCGAAGGCGACCGTGCCGGTGTCCACCCTGGTCGCGTGCACCCGCACCGGCGGCGCCGTGGACGGGGCCGCCGTGGACGGGGGCGCCGTCGACGAGGGCGCCGACACCACGAACGGATCATCCCCGGATCCACCACACCCCGACACCCCGAGCATCACCCCGGCCGCGACCACCGCCCCCACACTCCACCGCCGCACCGTCATCGCCCTGCCCCCTCGTCGTCGGTCGCACGCACCCGCGCAGTCGTACGCGCCCGCAGAGTGGACGCGACAGCCCACCGAGGGGTTCCACCCGCGAAGCCGGCGGTACGTTCTCGGGATGAGCACTTCTTCCGCGATCGCATCGGCCGAGGAGTGGCCGCGGACCGCCGCCGAGGCGCTGGCCGTACAGGATCGGCTGCGGCCGACGGTGGACACGATCGGGCCCGGGCCGCAGCCGGGCGAGGTGCGGCGGGTGGCCGGCCTCGACGTGGCCTACGCCGAGGACTCGGACGAACTGGCCGCCGCCGTCGTGGTGTTGGACGCCCGCACGCACGCCGTCCTGGAACACTCCGTGGTGCACGGCGTGGCGACCTTCCCGTACGTCCCGGGCCTGTTCGCCTTCCGGGAGATCCCGGCGCTGCTGGCCGCGCTCGAACGCCTCGACGCCGCACCGGACCTGCTGCTCTGCGACGGCCAGGGACTGGCCCATCCGCGCCGCTTCGGCCTGGCCTGCCACCTCGGCGTGCTCACCGGCATCCCGGCCATCGGGGTCGGCAAGACGCAGTTCGTCGGGACGTACGAGCCGCTCGGGCAGGCTCGCGGCGAGGCCGCCGACCTGGTGGACGAGGGTGATGTGGTCGGGCGCGCGCTGCGCACCCGCGACGCGGTCAAGCCGGTCTTCGTGTCGATCGGCCACGGCGTCGACCTGGACACGGCCTGCGCGCACGTACTGGCCCTGACCCCGCGCTACCGCCTCCCGGAGACCACCCGCCAGGCCGACCAACTCTGCCGCCGGGCACTGAAGTCCCACCCCGAGGCCCGCTCCTGACCCCCGCCTCGCCGACGCGAAAAGAGCCCCCCGCACCGCCTGCGCAAGGCGGTGCGGGGGGCTCTTCGGTCACCGGCTCCCCAAGGGGGGAGGATGGGGAGCCGGCTGCCTGTCGGGAGGGTTGCCCCTCCGGGTCAGTCCGTCGCGATGGCGCGCAGGACGTTCATCCGTGCCGCCCGGAAGGCCGGCATCACCGCGGCCAGCAGGCCGACGATCGCCGCGGCGATCACGATCCCGACGACCGTGCCCCACGGGACCTTGAGCACGTCCAGGCCCTGGTTGGCCAGCAGGCGCTGGGCGCCGATGCCCCACGCCATGCCGAGCGCGAGCCCGACCAGGGCGCCGAACACCGCGATCACCATGGACTCCAGGCGGATCATCCGGCGGATCTGCCGACGCGAGGCGCCGATCGCCCGCATCAGACCGATCTCCCTGGTGCGCTCGACCACCGACAGCGCCAGCGTGTTGATCACACCCAGGATCGAGATGATGATCGCCAGGCCGAGCAGACCGTAGATCAGGTACAGGAACGTGTCGATCTGCTTGCCGATCAGTTCCTTGTAGTCGCTCTGGTCACGCGCCTTGACCTGCGGGAAGGGTTCGAGCGCGGTCTTGAGCGCGGCGCCGACCTTCGTCGCGTCCTGACCACTGGCCGCGTTGATGCTGACGCTCTGGTACTGCACGTTCGGGACGAACTTCTTCATGATCGTGTTCGGGATCACGATCGTCTCGCCCATGCCGATGACGTCGTCGGACTTCTTGCGGATCGCGCCGACCTCGACCGTGGTCTTCTGCCCGTTCGGGAAGGCGAGTTCGATTTTGCCGCCCAGGCCCAGGTGGTGGTCCTTGGCGAAGTCCTCGCCGATCGCCGCCTTGCCCGCCGACATGGCCGCGTCGCCGGTGCCCTGGAGATAGGTGGTCTTGATCGTGCCGTCGATGCCCGGGTCCGAGCCGAGGACGAAGTCCTTCTTGGACTTGCCGTCCGCGGTGATGACCGCGTTGGACAGGGTCGAGGCGACCACCTCGCCGACGCCGGGGGTCTTGCGGGCCGCGTCGACGATGTTCCCGGGGAAGGTCCCGGTCAGCGACTGGATGGTGTAGTCCGAGCCCAGCGACTTGTCGATCTGCTTGTCGAAGGAAGCCGACATCGACGAGGCCGCGACCGCCATACCGCTGACGAGGGCGACACCGATCATGATCGCCGACGCGGTGGCGCCGGTACGCCGCGGGTTGCGCAGCGCGTTCTCCCGGCTGAGCCGGCCCATCGAGCCGAACAGCTTCGGGTACCAGGCGGCCAGCGCCGGGACCACGGTGCGGGCCAGGAGCGGCGCCAGCACGATGAAGCCGAGCAGCGTGAACAGCACGCCCAGGCCCACGAATCCGCCACCCTGGCCACCGCTGGACGAGGTGGCTCCGGCGACCAGCGCGAGTGCGCCCAGACCGAACAGGACCGCGCCGATCACCGAGCGGGTCTTGATCGACTTCTGCGGCGGCGCGCCGGCCTCGCGCAGGGCCGCCATCGGGGCGACCTTGCCCGCGCGGCGGGCCGGGACGTACGCGGCGATCACGGTGACGATCACGCCGACCAGGTAGGCCACGATCGGGGTGGCGGTCTTGATCACCAGGGACGTGCCCTTGAGGTTGATCCCGACCGCGCTGATCAGCGCCTTGAGACCGACGGCCAGACCCAGGCCCGCCGCCAGGCCGAGCGTGGAGCCGACCACGCCGAGCAGGACCGCCTCCAGGAGTACCGAGCGGTTCACGTCCGCCCGACTCGCCCCGATCGCCCGCATCAGACCCAGCTCACGGGTGCGCTGGGCGACCAGCATGGAGAAGGTGTTGAAGATCAGGAAGACGCCGACGAGGACGGCGACACCGGCGAAGCCGAGCATCGCGTACTTCATCACGTTCAGGAAGCCGCCGAGCTGGTCGTTGGACTCCTTGGCCGTCTCCGCGGCCGTCTTGACCTCGAAGTTCTTCGGGTCGTTGAGCAGCTGCTCCACCCGCTGCTTGAGGTCCTTGTCGGCGACTCCGCCGACGGCCGAGACCGATACCGAGGTGACGGCGTTCGGGTCGCCGAGCAGGCGTTGCGAGGCGATGGCGTCGTCGAACGAGAGCAGCGCGGCGCCGGGGTTGGTGGCGGTGAAGGTCAGGATGCCGCTGACCTTGAACGTGAACTCGCCGTTGGCCCCGATCGCCCGCAGCTGGTCACCGATCTTGACGTGCTTCTTCTTCGCCGTGTCGGCGTCGATCAGCGCCTCGTCCGGACCCTTGGGCGCGGCACCGCTGGTGATCTTGACCGGCGTGCGGTCGGTCTCGAACCAGTTGGTGACGATGGTCGGCGCGCCGGAGGACGGCCCCACCGACTTGTTGTTCTTGTCGACGATCGTGAACGACTCGAGGCTGATGCTGCCGTGAGCCTCCTTGACGCCGTCGACCTTCTTGATCTTGTCGATCAGCGACCGCTGGACGACGGGCGTCTCACCGGTGAGCGCGAGGTCGTCCTTGCTGAACTCGGACTTGGGCTTGACCGAGACGTCCGACGCGGTGGACTTGAACAGCTCGTCGAAGGTCTTGGTGATCGTGTCGGTGAAGACCAGGGTGCCGGAGACGAACGCGACCGACAGCAGGACTGCCAGGGCGGACAGCACCATTCGGCCCTTGTGGGCCAGGAAGCTGCGGAACGTGGCTTTCAACATGGTGGGGGACTCTCCGCCTGTTTCAGCTGGTCCGGGCGCCGTCGAAGCGCTTCATGCGCTCCAACACGGCGTCGGACGTGGGACGCAGCATCTCGTCGACGATTCGACCGTCTGCCAGGAACAGGACCCGGTCCGCGTAGGACGCCGCGTTGGGGTCGTGGGTGACCATCACGATGGTCTGACCGAGCTCGTTGACGCTGCGCCGCAGGAAGCCCAGCACCTCGGCGCCGGAGCGCGAGTCCAGGTTGCCGGTCGGCTCGTCCCCGAAGATGATCTCGGGCCGGCTGGCCAGCGCCCGGGCACAGGCGACACGCTGCTGCTGACCGCCGGACAGCTCGGTCGGCCGGTGCTTGAGCCGGTCGCGCAGGCCGACGGTCTCGATCACGTTGTCCAGCCAGGCCCGGTCGGGCTTGCGGCCGGCGATGTCCATCGGCAGCGTGATGTTCTCCAGCGCGGTCAGCGTCGGAAGCAGGTTGAACGCCTGGAAGATGAAGCCGATGTTGTCGCGGCGGAGCTTGGTGAGCGCCTTGTCCTTCAGGCTCGTGATCTCCGTGTCGCCGATCCAGCTCTTGCCGCTGGTCGCGGTGTCGAGGCCGGCGAGGCAGTGCATCAGGGTCGACTTGCCGGAGCCCGAGGGGCCCATGATCGCGGTGAACTGGCCGCGACCGATCTGGACGTCCACGCTGTCGAGAGCGACGACTCGGGTCTCGCCTTCGCCGTACGCCTTGGTGAGCTGCTGCGCGCGGGCGGCGATGGTGCCCCTGGAGTCCGCGTCGGTCATGGCAGCCGTGGCCGTGGTCACGAGTCTGTCCCCCATGTTGAGGTGAAGGGTGGCGCGCTCCGCTCTTGCAGTGCACTCGATCACCGTAGGGGGGAGGGCGCCGCGGCGAATCCTCTCCAAGGACAGACCTGCTGGTCCTACGCAGGGAGGACCCGGGGTCCGCCAAGCGACCCTTGCCCCTAGGGGAGCCCCGTACCGGTGGGGTAGTTACCGTACGTGTGTACGCGCGTGATCACGTTGCGTTGATTCTTGCGGTACCAGCGATCCACATACGGCACGAAGTTCCCCGAATGTCCCATTCGCCACGACGCGCGCCCGAAGACGGGGCGCGTCAACCTTACGGGGGACCCGTGGGTAGGCCGTGGCGCGTGGCGATGCTCGCGCCCACGGCGGCCACCGCCCGGCGCAGACTCGGCGGCGACACCGCCTCCATCTCGACTCCCAGCATGACCAGTTGACCGGTCGCGACCTCCTCGGACTCGGCCCACAGGCGCAGCTCGCGCCACCCTTGCGGATCGGGCGGCCCGGCCGTGGCGAACGCGTCCGCGGCGACGGCCGGGCCGAACACCCGGGGCAACTGCGCGAAGCCGCACGGCGATACCCGGATCATGCAGGCGAACCGCATCAGCGAGCGGGCGAAGTCGTCGTTGTGGTGCGTCCACCACGTGCTCAGATCGAAGTCGTCGGGCCGCTCGAAGCGTTCCGGCCGGATGCTCGCGGCCACCACGCGCGAGATCCGATAGCTGCGGATGTCGACGCGATGGCGGGCGACCAGATACCAGACACCGGCCTTGAGCACGAGGCCGAGCGGGTCGAGCCGGCGGGCCACCTCGCGGTCGCGGCGGGCGTAGCGCACGTCGATCCGCCGGCCGGTCCACACCGCGCCGGCAACCGCGGCCAGGTGCGGGACGTCCTCGTCCCGGGCGAACCACCCCGGGGCATCCAGGTGGAACCGCTGCCGCACCCGGCCCGCCCGGGTGCGCAGGTCGGCGGGCAGGGTGGCCATCACCTTGGTCTGTGCCGCCACCAGGACCGTGTCCAGGCCCAGCGCGTCGGCGGCGTGCGGCGCGCCGGACAGGAACAGCGCGGCGGCCTCGTCGCCGGTGAGCCCGTCCAGCCGGGTCCGCCACCCCTCGACCAGCCGGATCCCGCCGTGCGGACCGGTCTCGGTCCACAGCGGCACGCCGGACGACTGGAGTGCGGCGACGTCGCGGTAGACGGTGCGTACCGACACTTCCAGCTCGGCGGCCAGCTCGGCGGCGGTCGCCCCGCCGGGTCGGTTCTGCAGGTGCAGCAGCAGTGCCACCAGTCGACCGGATCGCATGACACGAAAACTAACCCGGAATCCCTGCCAACGGTTGTCAGGGATGGGGCGCCACGATGGGTGTCATGACGAGTTGGGCGGAGTTCGAGAAGGCCGAACCGGAGTTCGCGGCGACGGTGCGTGAGCGGTTCGGGATGTACAAACACCACGTGCTGGGCACGCTGCGCCGGGACGGCTCGCCCCGGCTGACCGGTCTGGAGGCCGACTTCCGGTTCGAGCAGATGTGGCTCGGCATGATGCCGGGCTCGCTCAAGGCGCGCGACCTGCTGCGCGATTCGAGGTTCGCGCTGTTCGCCAACCCGGGGGAGGGGGCCGAGATGACGCACGGCGACGTCCGGGTGAGCGGGCGCGCGATCGAGGAGACCGACGAGGCGCTGAAGAAGCGCTACGTCGCGGAGACCAACGCGCCCACCCCGTTCCACCTGTTCCGGGTCGAACTCGGCGAGGTGAGCGCGGTCGGGCTCGACGGGCAGGAGATCGTGGTTCGGACCTGGCGCCCGGGCGCGCCGGTGCGTGGGGTGCGGCGGGGCAACGACCAGGAGTCGGCGCGCGCGGAGGGGTGAGTGGTGGGCCCCGGCCGCGCGCGCCGGCCGGGGCTATTGCATCGGCTCGTCCTCCGGGGTCTCGGCGTCGCCCTCCGGGGCGGGGACGGCGAAGCCCTCGCCGCGGCGCAGGGTCAGCTCCCGGGTGATCCCGATCCCGTCCAGGAACGGGCGGTCGTGGCTGACCACGACCAGTGCGCCGCGATAGGCGCCCAGGGCCTGTTCGAGTTGGCGCACCGATGCCAGGTCCAGGTTGTTCGTCGGCTCGTCGAGGATCAGCAGGTGCGGCGGCGGGTCGGCGGACAGCAGGGCGGCCAGGACGGCGCGAAACCGTTCGCCGCCGGACAGTGTGCCCACCCGCTGCTCCGGGCGGTTGCCCCGGAAGAGGAAGCGGGCCAGCCGGCCGCGCAGTTCCGCGTCGGTGGCCTCGGGCGCGAAGCGGCGCACGTTGGCCAGGACGGTGGCGTCCTCGTCGAGGATGTCCAGCCGCTGGGGCAGGTGGCGCACCCCCTCGACGTTGATCCGGACCGTGCCCGCGGCGGGTTGCTCCGCGCCGGTGAGCAGGCGGAGCAGGGTGGTCTTGCCCGAACCGTTGTCGCCGACCAGGGCGATGCGTTCCGGGCCGCGCACGATCAGGTCCACGCCGTGCGGGCCGTAGAGCGCGTCCGCGGTGTTCAGGCCCTCGGCGGTGAGCACCGTGCGGCCGGCCGGCACCTCGGTCTCGGGCAGTTCGATCCGGATCTCCTTGTCCTCGCGGACCGCGTCCCTGGCCTCGGACAACCGGCTCCTGGCGTCGTCGAGGCGGCCCTCGTGGGTGCCCCTGAGCTTGCCGGCGGAGACCTCCGCGCCGCGTTTGAGGTTGCCGGCCACGATCTTGGGGATGCCGCCCTCCAGTTGGGCCTTGCGGCCGGTGCGCTGTCGGCGGGCCAGCCGGATCTGGGCCTCGGCCAACTCGCGCTTTTGCTTGCGCACGTCGGTCTGGGCGACCCGGACCAGCCGCTCGGCGGTCTCCCGCTCCTGCTCCAGGATGTCCAGGTAGGAGCTGAGGTTGCCGCTGTGGGTACGGGCCCGGTCCGGCAACACCTCGACGATCCGGTCGACCAGATCGAGCAGCACCCGGTCGTGGCTGACCACGACGAGCACCCCCGGGTACCGGCTCACCGCGTCGTACAGCCGCTCGCGCGCGGACGCGTCGAGGTTGTTGGTCGGCTCGTCCAGGAGCAGGATCTCCGGTCGGCGCAGCAGCAGCGCGGCCAGCCCGAGCAGCACCGACTCGCCGCCGGACAGGGTGCCGACGGTGCGGTCGAGGTCGACGTGTGGCAGCCCGAGCCGGTCGAGTTGGGCCCGCGCGCGTTCCTCGACGTCCCAGTCGTCGCCGATGGTGTCGAAGTGCCGGATGTCGGCGTCGCCGGCCTCGATCGCGTGCAGCGCGGCCCGCGTGTCGGCGATGCCGAGCACGTCGTCGACGCGCCGGTCGGCGTCCAGCGGGAGGTGTTGCGGCAGGTAGCCGAGGTCGCCGGCGAGGGCGATCGATCCGGCGGTGGGGCGCAGTTCGCCCGCGATCAGCTTGAGCAGGGTGGATTTGCCCGCGCCGTTGACGCCGACCAGGCCGGTGCGCCCGCCGCCGATGGACAGATCCAGGTCGGTGCACACGGGGGTGCCGTCGGGCCAGGCGAAGGACAGGGCGGAGCAGACGATCGCGGGTGCGGTCGGAATGGACATGCGGATTCTCCCGGGACGCGGTGATGTACGGATCGCGTGGGACACCGCGCGGCGGGATCGGGAAGCACCGGGACGAGACGGTCGACAACGAAAGAGTCGACGAAAAAGTCGTCCGGGACGGCCACACCGAGGTCGAGAACGCGACCGCGAGCACGAAAGGGCTCAAGCGGCGCGATGTCCTGACCTCAGATGCGCAACGGACCATCCAGACGGACGACAATGTGACCCGGCAAGGCTACCTCGGGTGCGTCGCGGACCTCAAACGATTTCGTCGGCATTTCGGTCGCGCCGTTCCCGCAGGTCGAACCGGTAGGCGACGGCGGCGGTGCCGATCAGCAGGGCGAGCGGCGCGGCGAACGCGATCAGTACGTGCACGCGCAGGACGAGTATCGCGCCGGTGAACGCGCCCAGTGCCATCGCGATCGCGGAGAGCAGCCGGCGGCCGGCCCGGGATCCGGTGCCGCCGAGCCGGCGGATGTCGGCGGCCAGGCCGGTCAGTGTCTGGGACAACACGGTCGTGGTCAGGTCCGGGACGGCCAGCCGGCGGGCCACCGCGTTCTGTAGGCCCATGGCCAGGCCGAGCAGCAGGATCAGGGTGTAGCGCTCGCCGGTGCCCAGGCCGTGCACCGCGGCGGCGACGATCAGGGCCGCGGCGAGCAGGGCGGCCTGTACCGAGGCGCCCACCCACAGCAGGCGCACGCGGCGCGCGCCGAAGACCACGCCGAGTCGGCCGCCGCCGGCCGCACCGACCAGGAACGCGCCGAGCGCGGCGAGCGAGGCGGCCACCGACAGGCCGGGGGCGCCGGCCAGGGCGAAGCCGGTGAAGACCACGTTGCCGGTCATGTTCGCGACGAACACCCGACCCAGTTCGAGATAGCTGAGCGCGTCCACCAGGCCGGTGACCACGGTGAGCACGATCAGCAGCGGCGGCAGCGGGGCGTGTGGGTCGTCGTGCGGCGGCAGCAGCGTGTGTTTGGCGTCCCGAAGCGTCTCGCGCATCGATGTCCCCTCCGGGATGGGCCGGTTCTCGGTTCGGGCCCGGCGACCGGACCCCGGGCGGCCCCGCCCCATGCCGAGGCGAACCACCGGCCCGAGGCTATCCATTGCCGGTTCGGGACCCGTGACACCTTCGGCTGCCGTGCGGCCGCTCACACTGCGGCCGAGTGGCCGTACCCGTTCATTCCATGTGGTGGTGCCGGCCGGCCGCTCGGTGGGGCGAGTCGACGAACCGGTCGGCGGTCGATCTAGCCTGCTGTCGATTTCCCTATATTTCCAATCATTTGGGGCATTCGTGCGATCATCCCGCCACATGGCCGTCCTCGTCCTTGTCGTCGCGGTGGTCGCCGCCATCGGCTTCGTCGTCTTCGCCCGCGACCACGGGAGCGATCCCGAACAGAAGGCCGCCGCACCCGCCAAACCTCCCCAGGGATCGGCCGCCCAGGCCCCGGCGACCCTGATCGGCGACGGCTCGACCTCGAACACCGGCGAGCAGCCCAACCGGCCCAGGCCGGGGAAGCTGGCCCCCGGCGCGATCCCGCCGCAGTTCGTGGTCTTCTCCTGGGACGGCGCCGGCGAGGACGACAAGAAGTTGTTCTCCCGCTTCCGCCAGGTGGCCAAGGAGAGCAACGCCAGGATGACGCTGTTCCTGTCCGGGGTGTACGTGCTGCCCGAGGCGAAGAAGGCCAGGTATCAGCCGCCGCACAAGCCGATCGGCGCCTCCGACATCGGCTACCTCGACGACGCCCACCTGCGGATGACGCTGGAGCAACTCGGCGCCGCGTGGCGGGAGGGCCACGAGATCGGCACCCACTTCAACGGACACTTCTGTGGTCCCACCGGCGGCGGTTCGTGGTCGGCCGAGGACTGGCGCGCCGAAACGGAGCAGTCGCGCGCGTTCGTGAAGAACTGGAAGACCAACACCGGCTGGAACGACCTGCCGGCGCTGCCGTTCGACTACGACAAGGAACTCATCGGCGGCCGGGCGCCGTGCCTGGAGGGACAGAAGGCGCTGCTCGCGGCGGCGCCCTCGCTCGGCTTCCGCTACGACGCCAGTTCGCCCGGCGGGCGGCAGGTGTGGCCGGCCAAGGTGAACGGGGTGTGGGATCTGCCGCTCCAGCAGATCCCGCTGCCGGGGCGCAAGTTCGAGGTCCTGTCGATGGACTACAACGTGATGTTCAACCAGTCGCGCACGGTCAAGGGCGACCCGGCGAAGTTCGGCGAGTGGGAGGACCAGGCGTACGCGAGCTACATGGCGGGCTTCGACCGCGCGTACACCGGCAACCGGGCGCCGCTGCTGATCGGCAACCACTTCGAGGGCTGGAACGGCGGCATCTACATGAAGGCCGTCGAACGCGCGATGCGCACGGCCTGCGCCCGCCCCGAGACCAGGTGCGTGAGCTTCCACGACCTGGTGGACTGGCTCGACGCGCAGGATCCGGCGGTGCTGGCGAAGTTGCGCACCTTCGACGTCGGCGCCAAGCCGGACTGGGCGGCGCTCGGGGCGCCCCCGGTGCCCGCGGCCCCGGCCGCGCCGGGTGCGGCCGGCGCGCGAAAGGCCGCGGTGGTGCGCGACCGCTACTGACGACCGACCGACCGCCGGCCGGGCCTGGGTGTCACCCCGCCCGGTCGGCGTCAGCCGTGGGGGTGGCGCCGGTCCTCGCGCAGCAGCTCCGGCAGGGTCACCGCGCCGGAGCCGTAGCGGGCGGCCTGGTCGTCGGGGTTGGAGATCCGGCAGCGCTTCATCGACAGGCAACCGCAGCCGATGCACTGCTCCAGGCCGTCGCGCAGCCGTACCAGGGCCTCGATCTCCTCCTCCAGACGACCGCGCCAGGCTCGGCTGATCTTGGCCCAGTCGGCGGGGGTGGGGGTGCGGCCCTCCGGGAGATTGCTCAGCGCCGACCGGATCTCCTCCAGCGACAGGCCGATGTTCTGCGCCGCGCGAATGAACGCCAGCCGGCGCAGGATGTGCCGCTCGTACCGGCGTTGCCCGCCCGTCGTGCGGCTCGCGGTGATCAGGCCCTCGGCCTCGTAGTAGCGCAGCGCGGATGCCGCGAATCCGCTGCGCGCGGTCATCTGCCCGACCGTCAACAGGTCCGTTCCGGTGAGCACACCGTCTCCCAGGTCTCGTCCGAAGTTTCCGTGCGATGCGCCTCCCGGTCGCTTGACCTGAAGTGCACTTGAACTTGCAGTGTAGAGGCGCAGCCCATCACCGGGTGGGGTGTGGAATTCCCCTGGAGAACACCATGCCTGTCGCACTCGTCACCGGCGCCTCGCGCGGCCTCGGCCTGGCCCTGGCCCGCGCGCTCGCCATCCGCTCCTGGACGCTGATCCTGGACGCCCGCGGGCCCGCCGACCTGGATCGGGCCGCCCGCGAACTGCGCGCTCTGGGCGACGCCGACGTGATCGCCGTCGCCGGCGACGTGACCGATCCCGCGCACCGTCGCGAACTGCGCGACCTGGTCCGCGAGTCCGGTCGACTCGACCTGCTCGTCAACAACGCGAGCGTGCTCGGGCCCAGCCCGCTGCCGCCGCTCGCCGCCCATCCACCGGCCGACCTGGTCCGGGTGTACGAGGTGAACGTGTTCGCGCCGCTGGCGCTGACCCGACTCGCCCTTCCCTTCCTGCTCGACGGCGACCGCGGCGCGGTGGTGAACATCAGCTCGGACGCCGCCGTCAACGCCTACCCCGGCTGGGGCGGCTACGGCTCGGCCAAGGCTGCCCTCGACCACATCGGCGCGACGCTGGCCGCCGAGAACCCGGACCTGGACGTCTACGCGTTCGACCCCGGGGACATGAACACCGACCTGCATCAACAGGCGTTCCCCGGCGAGGACGTCTCGGATCGCCCGAACCCCGAGACCGTGGTGCCGGCCCTGCTGCGGTTGTTCGACGAACGTCCCGCGAGCGGGCGGTACACGGTCGCCGAGTTCGCCCCGGCGGTGATCTCGTGACCACCGCGACCGTGCATGAGGCCACCGAACCCGCCGAGGCACGGGGGCTCGCGCGGGACGGGGTCCGGCTGCTCGTGCACGCGGGGGAGCGGGTCGAGCACACCATCTTCCGTGACCTCGGACGGCACCTGGGACCCGGCGACCTGCTCGTGGTGAACACCTCCGCGACGCTGCCCGCCGCGGTGGACGGCTACCGCGCCGACGGCTCGCCGGTCACCGTGCACTTCGCCACCCGCCTCGACGAGGAGACCTGGATCGTCGAACTGCGGCACACCGACGGCACGCCCGGGCCGGTGGCGGGGGTGCGCCGCTTCGAGGCGGTGCGTTTCCCCGGCACCCGGTGCGGCATGGCGCTGCTCCTGGACCCGTATCCGCACGAGCACACCCCCCAGCGGTTGTGGAAGGCCCGGATCACCGTGCCGCACGCGCGGGTGGAGACCTTCCTGGCCGACCGCGGCCGGCCGATCAGCTACGCCCACGTGCGCGAGCGCTGGCCGCTGACGGCGTATCAGACGATCTTCGCCCGGGACGAGGGCAGCGCCGAGATGCCCAGCGCCGGGCGGCCGTTCACCCACGAGCTGGTGGTCGACCTGATCACCCGCGGGGTCACCGTCGCGCCGATCGTGCTGCACACCGGGGTGTCCTCCCAGGAGGTCGGCGAGCCGCCGCTGCGCGAGTGGTTCGCCGTGCCGGAGAGCACCGCGCACCTGGTGCGCCGGGCCCGCCGAGTGATCGCGGTGGGCACCACGGTGACCCGGGCCCTGGAGTCGGCGGTGGGCCCCGACGGCGAGATCGCCGCCGCGAGCGGCTGGACCGACCTGATGCTCGGCCCGGACCGGCCGGCCCGGGTGGTCGACGGCGTGATCAGCGGCCTGCACGCGCCCGAGGCCACCCACCTGCTGCTCCTGGAAGCGGTGGTGGGCCGGGCGGCGGTGCGCAGGGCCTACGACGCGGCGCTGGCCGAGGACTACCTGTGGCACGAGTTCGGGGACAGTTCGCTGCTGCTGCCCTGAGCCGCGGCGGCCCGGAGCCGCCTTCGGGCCGTCGGCTCACCGCACCAACTCGGACACGGGCCCGGGCGAGGAGCCCGCGCTCCCCGGTGGGGCCGGGCGCCGGGAGCGTACCCACCACAGCACGATCACGCTCGCCGCCGCCGCGACCGCACACCACGTCGACGCGAACGCGTGGAACCACAGACGCATGGTGACCGCCGCGCCGACGGCGCAGACCACGCCCAGGAACCGCAACAGTCGGTCCCGGGCCAACAACAACGAGCCCAGGGTGGCGACCAGATAGCCGGCGATCACCCACGGGGCGGCGGGAATGCCCACCGAATAGCGCACGGTGTTCCCGCAGATCTCGGCGTCGACCGGACGCGAGACGAGCGCGTGCCCGAGGGCGCCCGCGACCATCAGGCCGAGCACGATGAAGAACGTGGCCCGGACCCGCTCCCGACCCCTGGCGAGCGGCCACTGGGCGGCCAGCACCGCGAGCGGGACGAAGGCGGGCAACAGCGGGAAGGCGATCACCGCCCAGGCCTCGCGCGCGATCTCGGCGGTACCGGCCGACACGTCACCCGTCTCGCCCTGCCACACCAACGCCTCGACGAGTTGATGGGCGCCCAGGATGACCGGCAACAACGCCATCGGCAGATCGTTGATCCGTCGCACGGAGGCGACGCTCGCTATGCCGACCACCGTGATGGCACTGCCCATCACGAGGTCCGCACCGGCGCTCCAACACACGGCTGCCTCGATTCACCGGGAGGGGTGGGGTGGTCCCGTGGCAGGCGTACCCACATGGTTGGTGTGTTCAACAGTTCATACGCTCATTCGGCCCCGGGAATCGACGTGGGATGGGTCACGCCCGGGTGTAGGGCACACGTACCGCCGACCGCCCGGCACGGTTGGCGCGGACACGGTGGGCGCCGGCGGCGCCGGCGCGACGGGACCGGGTGCGGCCGGACCCGGTGTCGGGTCCGGCCACACCGTGCGTCAGTTGCCGGCCGTCCACTGCTCCCAGGTCAGGTTCCACGCGCCGTAGCCGTTGTCGGCCGCCACCGGCTTCTCCTCGTTGCCCTTGACCTGCACGATGTCCCCGCGGATCGAACGCTCGTACATCCACTTGGCGTTCTCCAGCGTCATCGAGACGCAGCCGTGGCTGGTGTTGGCGTTGCCGAACGGGTTGACCGTGGTCCACGTGTTGGCGTGCAGGAACGTGCCCGACTCGGTGATCCGCATCGCGTACGGCACGGCCTTTTGGTCGTACTCGTTGCCCAGGCCGACGGTCTGCGAGTTCATGTCGAGCGTGGGGTAGCGCTCCTCCATCACCATGATCCCGTTCCACGTCGTGTACTTGGGGTCCTCGCCCGCGGTGATCGGGATCGTCTTGACCACCTGGTCGTTCTCGGAGACGGTCATCGTGTGCGCGTTGGCGTCCACCACGGCGATGCGCTTGGTGTCCGCGATCTTGAAGCCGAAGCTCTTGAACTGCTTGGACATCACCCCGCCGCCGAGGTCCACGCCGCGCAGGTTCAGGTCCACCTTCACCTGGGTGCCGGTCGGCCAGTACTCCTTCGGCCGCCAGTCCACCCGCGAGTTGCCGAACCAGTGCCAGGCGCCCTCGACGGCGGGCGTGGCGGTGACCTTGATCGCCTCCTGGACCGCCTTGCGGTTCTTCACCGGCTGGTCGAAGGTGATCGACACCGGCTGGCCCACGCCGACCGTGGCGTCCGCGTCCGGCATGAAGGTGGCGGTGGCCGCCTGCGTCGGATTGAGCACGGTGAACGCCGCGTTGGCGGTGGTCGGCTTGTTCTCCGCGTTGACGGCGGTGGCGGTGACCGTGTACTTGCCGCCGTACATGAACGGCACCTTCGGCTTCCAGGAGTCGCCGTTCAGCGCGCCGTCGACCGCCTCGCCGCTCGCGTTGGTCACCTTGACCTCGGACACCTTGCCGCCGCCGACCGCGATCTTCACCGGGGTGCCCGGGTCGACGCCGGTGGCCTTGTCCACGGGGGTCAGGGTGACCACGGCGGGCTCGGCCGGGCCGGCGCGGTTCTCGCCGGCCGCCTTCGCCGGGTCCGCCGACTTCTTCGCGTCGTCCTTGCTACAGGCTCCGGTCAACAACAGGGTCGCCGCGACGAACGCCGCGACCCCGACACGCTGGGTGATACCGGTCATGAAAAGGGCCCCCCGGGCTAAGCCGTCCGATCAGGTGGATTCACCTGAGGGACGCCGCCGGCCGCGTGGCCGTTGCACGAGGGGCCCTGTGATCGAGGTCTCAATCGTCGTCGGGTGCGTCGCGCCCGGGGGTCACTCCTTGGTCGCGCTGCCGGCCAACCACTGGGACCAGCTCAGGTTCCACGCGCCGTAGCCGTTGTCGGCCGCGACCGCGCGCTCCTTGGAGTTGACCACCTTGACCACGTCGCCGCGATCGGCGTGGTCGTAGAACCACTTGGCGTCCTCGGGCGTCATGCTCACGCAGCCGTGGCTGGTGTTGGCCCGGCCGAACGGCGGATTGGCCTTGTCGTACCAGTAGTTGCCGTGTACGAACGTGCCCGAGGTGGTGATTCGGACCGCCCACGGGACGTCCGCGATGTCGTACTCCTTGCCCAGACCCACGGTCGCCGAGTTCATCCGGGTCTTCTCGTACTTCTCCATCACCACCATCACGCCGCCCCAGGTGTCGTACTTGGGGGACTCGCCGGTGGTGACCTTGGTGGTCTTGACCACCTTGCCGTTCTCGGTGGTGGTCATCGTCTTGCTCGCCACATCGACGGTGGAGATCCGCGCGACGTTGCTGATCGCGAAGTTGAAGCTCTTGTACTGCTTGGAGCCCGCGCCGCCGCCGAGGTCGGCGCCGCGCAGGTTGAGGTCGACCTTGACCTTGGTGCCGGCCTTCCAATAGTCCTTGGGCCGCCACTCCACCCGGGTGTTGCCGAACCAGTGCCACGCGCCGGACACCGCGGGCGTCGCGGTGACCTTCATCGCCTTCTCCGCCTCGGCCTTGTTGGTGATCGGCCGGTCGAAGCGCACCGAGACGGGCTGACCGACGCCGACGGTCCCGCCGTCGGGGAAGATCGAGGCGGTCACCTCCTTGCCCAGCGTCTGGGTGGTGAACCTGGTGGAGATCGTGGTCGGCTGGTTGTCCGTGTTGGTGGCGGTGGTGCTCACCGTGTACTGGCCGCCGGGGGTGAACGGGACCTTCGGCTTCCAGGACTTGCCGTCGGGCGACAGGGTGCCGTCGACCTGTTCGCCCCGGGCGTTGGTCACCTTGACCGCGGAGACCTTGCCGCCCTCGATCGCGAAGGTCAGCGGATCGGCGAGGTCGACGCCGGTGGCGCCGTCCTCGGGCGTCATGGTCACCTGCGGCGCGGCCCCCTTGGCCGGCTCGGGGGGTTTGCCGGACTCGGTACCCGGGGTGCCGCCGGACGCGCCGGGCGCGATCTTGGATTCGCTGCCCGCGTTGCTCGTCTTGTCGCCCTTGTCGTCGCCGCCCAGCAGCCCGCAGGCCCCCGTGAACAGGATCGCGCCGGCGATCAGAACGGCCGGAACGGTGCGCCGTCGCATCGCTTTACCTGCCACGTTTCGGGATTCCCTTCACAACGGGTCGAAAAGACGGAGGCCGCGCGATGCGAGTCTCCGCATCATTGACTTCCGGAGGGGGTCTCAGGTTGCTCTCCGAGGGATGTGATGTACGTCTCGTTTTGGCGAGCGGATAGTGAGTGAGTCCTCGATTCGACGGTCCGCGTGGCCCGGCGGTGGTCGTCGCCGACGACGGTGGTGCGTCGGTTGTGCGGTGGATTGCGGGTCGACGAGTCGGCGGATCGACCGACGTCGGAGTGCTCGCGGCGACCGTGCGTGCGGCGTGGCCGGCACGGAGCCCGCGTTCGTTGTACTTGCGTGGGCGTGGTCGGGGACGGTATAGGCGTCGCGCCGCGATCCGCTCCCTTGTTTCTCCCCTATATACGGGTGGCGCTCGCGGCCGGCCGCGAGCGCTCGTGGGTCTTCCGCGGGCCGGTCGCACGGCACCTTTTCGGGCGCTTGGTACGTGAGACTGATCACCGCCGCCGGGGCTTCGCGCGGTGTCGCGGCCCGTCGGGCGCGGGTGGGTGGGGGTCGGCGAGCGCGGGTGCCAAAACCGTTCGGACGTGGCCGGATTCGTTCTCGGCGAGGGTTTGCGCCGGCTCGATCGGCCGCTGGAGAGATGGGTAACTCACGGACAAATCAGCCCAGTTGACGACACGTCAGGCTACGCATGCGTCCGGAAGGTCGGTGTTGGGCACGTCCGGATCCGGCCCGGTAGGCTCACGCCCGACCAGCCCCCGGCAACGAGGATCCGCTTGATGTCAGCAGTAGACATGCCCCCTCGCGCCCGGTCCGAACGACCCCCGATGGGGCGGCCACTGCTCGCCTTCGCGGTCGTGTCGATCTGTACCGCAGGCGCGGTCGTGTGGGCGGTGTCGGCCGTCGGCTCGAAGCATCGCACCACCGTCGCGGTGGGCGGCGTGGCGGTCGCCTTGGCGTTGGCCATCGCGGTCGCGGCCACCGTCTACGCGATCGGCACCGCGGACCTGTTGCGCGCCCGAGTCGCCACGTTGGAGGGTGACGCGGCCCGCTGGAACGACGCCAACCGGGACCGGATGTCCGCGTTCCAGGCCGAGGCGACCCGGGTCGCCGACCAGACGTTGCCCGCGTTGGTGGCGCTGCTGCGCGACGGCGCGTCGGTGGAGACCGCCCTGGCCGGTGTACCCACGCCGCAACACGAGGCGCTGGCGCGGATGTTGACCACCGTCGCGCGCGAGGTGGGCCAGGGCGAACGGATGCGTGCCGCCGCGATGTCGGCGTGCGCGAACGCCGCCGGTCGGGTACAGGCGTTGTCCACCAGCATGCTCGCCGACCTGCGCGAGATGGAGGGCCGGCACGGCGAGGAGGTCTTCGGCGACCTGCTCCGGCTCGACCACAGCACCGCCCAGGCGGGCCGGCTCGCGGACAGCATCGCGGTGCTCACCGGCGCACGTTCGGGGCGGCGTTGGACCAAGCCGATCGTGATGGAGAGCATCCTGCGCGGCGCGGTCGGCCGGATCAGCGCCTACCAGCGGGTGCGGGTGCACTCCACCAGCGAGGCGGCGGTGGCCGGCTACGCGGCCGAGGGCGTGATGCACGCGCTGGCCGAACTGATGGACAACGCGACCAAGTTCTCGCCGCCGTCCGAGCAGGTGCACGTCTACGTCGAGGACGTGCCGGCGGGCGTCGTGGTCACGGTGGAGGACGGCGGCCTGGTGATGGGCGAGTTCGCCCTGCGGCGGGCCGAACAGGCGGTCTCGGCCGACGCGTTGGACCTGACCACGCTGTCCGGGACGCGGCTGGGGCTGGCCGTGGTGGGTTGTCTGGCCCGCAAGCACGGGCTGACCGTGTCCTTCCGGCCGTCCTCGCGCGGTGGTACGGGCGTCGTGGTGATGATTCCGCGGCAGCTGGTCGGCGAGATCCGGCCCGAGCCGCGCAAGCGGGCCGCGCCCGAGGTGCGTTCGGGGCGGGCGCATCCCGTGGAGACGGCGCCGGCGACCCGGGCGATCGCAGAGGCGCCCGCAGCGCCCGCAGTGCCCGCGGCACCCGTGACTCCTGCGGCCCCCTCCGCCGAGCCGGCGCCCGCACCCACGCTCTCCGGGTTGGCCAAGCGCCGCCCCGGACAGACCCTGGCCGCCGCGGCCAGGGCGGCCGAGCGGGCCGAGTCGCGCTCGGACGCCGGCTCCCGCGAGAGCAAACCGCGCCCCGCGCCCGGGGCCCGCTTCGGCGCGTTCCGCCAGGCGGTACAGGGCGAACGACCGGGTCGGGACGTGACGGCGTCCCCCGACGACAAGTCCTGATCGCCCCTTCGCCGGGTGGTACGCAACGAGAGAACGGAGGCGGGGGCGGGCATCCGCGCGATGTCCACCCCGGAAGCCCTATGAGCGCAACAGCACACGGCACCGAAGCGCAGCGGACCGACCCGCAACGGCGGTCCGAGCGTGATCTCGACTGGCTCCTGGAGAACCTGATCGAGCGCACCCCGGGCACGCGGCACTCGCTGGTGTTGTCCAAGGACGGCCTGAAGTTGTGCCGTACCGGCGGGCTGACGATCGACCAGGCCGACCAGCTCGCCGCCATCGCGTCCGGCATCCAGAGCCTGTCGCACGGCGCGTCGATCGAGTTCGGCGACGGCAGCGGCGGTGTGCGCCAGTCGATGACCGAGTTCCACGGCGGCATCCTGTTCATCGTCGAGGCGGGCGAGGGCGCCCACCTCGCGGTGATCGCGGACGACGACGCGGACGCCGGGGTGGTGGGACACAACATGAACGAATTGGTCGAGCAGATCGGCGAGTATCTGAGCACACCGGCTCGGAACTTCGACGAAGGCGGCCGATCGGCATGATCCGGCGGCCAGTCGACAGCGGCGATCCGGATCGGCTGTACACGGTCACCAACGGTCGAACGCGCGCCGACGAGGACGCGTTCGACCTGGTCACCCTGATCGTCAGCGAGTGCGAACCCACGCCGGGCATGCAGTCCGAGCACGTGCGGATCCTGCGGATGTGCGATCGACCGACCGCCGTGGTGGAGATCGCCGCCGAACTGGGCCTGCCCGTGGGCGTGGTGAAGATCCTGCTCTGCGACCTGCTCGACACGGGGCGAATCACCGCGCGGCACCCGCGCCTGTCCCCGCGCCGGGCGCAACTACCCGATACCGAGATCCTGAAGCAGGTGCTCGTTGGACTCCACAACCTCTGAGCTCGCCACGTCCGAGCCGGCCGTGCGTACCCCCCTGGCGAGCACCGCGAGCGACGGGCTCAAGATCGCCATCGTGGGCGGGTTCGGCGTCGGCAAGACGACGATGGTGCGCTCGGTGAGCGAGATACGTCCGCTCAACACCGAGGAGACGATGACCCGGGCGGGTGTGGGCATCGACGACGCGCGCGGCGCGGATGGCAAGACCACCACCACGGTCGCCTTCGACTTCGGTCGGATCTCGCTCAACGACGAGATGGTGCTGTACCTGTTCGGCGCTCCCGGGCAGGAGCGCTTCTGGTTCCTGTGGGACCGGTTGTTCTCGGGCACGCTCGGCGCGGTCGTGCTGGTCGACCCCAGGCGGCTCGAGGACTCGTGGTACGCAATCGACCGGCTGGAGCACCACGGCATGCCGTTCGTCCTGGCCCGCAACAACTTCGGGCCGCCCGAGCACACGCTGGAGGAGGTGCGCGACGCGCTGTCCCTGCCCGCGGAGATCCCGATGGTCGACTGCGACGCGCGCAGCCGGGAGTCCAGCAAGGCCGTGCTGATCGCGCTGGTGAACCACCTCTACACGTTGTCCTTCGCCCGGGAGCACGCCCTGTGACCACGCCTTCGGACCTCAACGACCCGAACGCCCCCGCGCCGCCGCAGGGTTGCCCCGCGCACGCGGGCGGCGGGCCGGCCCTCGACCCCTCGCACGAGGGCGCCGCGCGGTTGTCCGGCCCGGGGTTGTGGCAGGACCCGCACGGGATGTATCGCAAATTGCGCCAGGAACACGGCTCGGTGGCGCCGATCCTGCTCGACGGCGACATCCCCGCGTGGTTCGTGCTCGGCTACCGCGAGGTGCACCATGTCACGGCGAACGACCAGATGTTCGCCCGCGACTCGCGGCGCTGGCACGCGTGGGACCGGATCGCGCCGGACTGGCCGCTGATGCCGTTCGTCGGCTACCAGCCGTCGGTGATGTTCACCGAGGGGCCCGAACACCGGCGCCGGGCCGGGGCGATCAGCGACGCGCTCTCGGCGGTGGACCAGTTCGAACTGCGCGCCCAGGCCGAGCGGATCGCGGATCGGCTGGTCGACGAGTTCGCCGGGGTGGGCGAGGCCGAGTTGATGGCGGACTACGCGCACCGGCTGCCCTCGCTGGTGGTGGCGCGGCTGTTCGGGTTGCCCGAGGAGGAGACCCCGGATCTGGTCCGGGACCTGGCCGGTTCGTTGGACGGCGGCGAGGGCGCGGTGGACGCGCACCTGCGGGTACGGGCCACGATGGCCCGGTTGTTGGAGCGCAAGCGCGAACGCCCCGGCGCCGACGTGCCGTCGCGGCTGCTGGTGCACCCGGCCGAGTTGGCCGAGGAGGAACTGATCCAGGACATGCTCGTGGTGATGGCCGCCGCCCAGCAGCCCACCGCGAACTGGATCGGCAACACGCTGCGGCTGATGCTGACCGACGACCGTTTCGCGCTGACCCTGTCCGGCGGTCGGCGCAGCGTCGGGCAGGCGCTGAACGAGGTGTTGTGGGAGGACACCCCGACGCAGAACTTCATCGGCCGCTGGGCGGTGCGCTCGACGGTGCTCGGCGGGCAGAAGATCAAGGCGGGCGATCTGCTGGTGCTCGGGCTGTCCGCGGCCAACACCGACCCGCAGGTGCGGCCCGACTCGCACGCCGGCGCGGCGGGGAACAGCGCGCACATGTCGTTCAGCCACGGCGAGCACCGCTGCCCGTACCCGGCGCCGGAGTTGGCCGAGGTGATCGCGCGGGCGGCGATCGAGGTGTTGCTCGACCGGTTGCCCGACGTCAACCTGTCGGTGCCCACCCGGGAGCTGGTCTGGCGCGACTCGGTATGGATGCGCGGTCTGGAGAACCTTCCGGTCGAGTTCACCCCGGCGTACGTGGGGTGAATCCGGGTCGGCGCGGGGACGGGCGCGTGGCCCGTCCCCGGGCGTCTCTCGGCGTTTCTCGCGGGACGCGGGACGGCGCGGCTCAGGCCGTGGGGGTGAAGGTGACCGGCAGTGCGACCGGGCCGCGGGTGAACACGCCCTTCTCGACGGGTGCGAAGCCCGGCGCGAAGGCCAGGTCGGGCATCGCGTCCAGGAGTTGGTTGGTGCCCACCTCGACCTCGGCCACCGCGAGCAGCGCGCCGACGCAGAAGTGCCGGCCGAGCGCGAAGGAAAGATGGTCGGCCGCCGCGGAGAACGCGGTCTTGGCGGTCAGGTCCTCGCGGAAGATGTCGAACCGGTCGGGGTGCGCGTAGCGTCGGTCGTCCCGGTTCGCGGCGCCGATCAGGCAGGTGAGCGTGCTGCCTGCGGGCACCACGCCGCCGGCGAGTTCGACGTCCTCGGCGGGTTGGCGCATGATCATGTGCACCGGCGGCGAGTAGCGCAGCGTCTCGGCGAACGCGCGCGGGATCAGCGAGCGGTCGGCGCGCACCGCGGCGAGTTGGTCGGGGTGTTCGAGCAGGTTCTTGAACAGGCTCGCGATCGCCTTGTCCGTCGTCTCGCCACCGGCGGCGAGCAGCAGGCTGCAGAAGGCCTTGATGTCCTCGTCGCTCATCCGGGTGCCGTCGATCTCGGCCAGGCACAGTGTGGACAGCAGGTCCTCGCCCGGGTTCGCCCGCCGCTCGGCGATCAGCGGCAACATGTACGCGGCGAACTCGTCCCGGGTGCGCAGCCCGGCGGCGGCCACACCGGGGTCCTGGCTCAGGTTGCCCAGGAACGCGATGACCGCGGTGTACCAGCCCTGGAACCGCTCGTGGTCGGCCTGGTCCAGGCCGAGCATGTCGGCGATCACGTTGACCGGGAAGCGCTGGGCGAACTCCGGTACCAGGTCCACCGATCCGCGCGTGCGGAAGGTGTCCACCAGTTGCCGGGCGTTGCGCTCGATCACCGGCATGAACGTTTCCTGAAGGGTGTTTCCGCGAAACGCCGGTGCCACCAGCGCGCGCCGCACCGCGTGTTCGCGCCCGCTCATCTGCAGGATGGTCCGCCCGTGCACGGGCTCCAGCTGCCAGTCGTAGTTGTCGGTGGTGAACACCGGTTCCTTGAAGGCCCGTTCGAGGTCCGCGTAGCGCGAGATGACCCAACTCTGCATACCTTCGTGCCACAGCAGCGGGTGTTCGTCCCGCATGCTCCGGTAGAGGGGATACGGATCGGCCGCGAACTCGGGCGAAAGTATGTCGGGCACGTCCAGAGCGGTCATCGAATCGAATCCCCTTGTCCCGCAACGCGATCGAAGATCATCAACCAACCGCCCCAGGCTATGGACCCAACCACCTCGGGGTCCACCCCGCCCGCGGGGCCGACCTCACCCTCCCGCGGTCAGTCGCTCCGCGAGTTCGCGGGCGTCGGCCGGCATTCCCGGGATGGGTGCGCCGTACCGCGCCAGGGGCTGGTCCACCGCGAGGAGGTGGTTCGGGGCGCGTTGCGCGGGCGCACGCTCCAGGACCGTGGTGCCGGTCTCGGCCTCCAGGGCCGGTGCGTAACCCGCACCGCGCAGCGCGGTCAGCGTCTCCTCGGGCGGTGCGGTCGAGATCAGTACGGTCGGGGCGATGCGGCGCAGGCCCAGTTTGGCCGGCGCGCGGGCGCCGGCGACCTCGGCGATCAGTGCCGGGTCGTCGCAGCGGATGCAGCAGGCCGAGCGAACCACCCGCAGCCGCCCGTGGGTTCGCGCGGTGTCCTTGATGGTGTACGCCAGTGGCTGGGGCAGCGGAAGCCCGTTCGAGGAGGCCGCGGCCAGGCGTTCGGCGACTTCGTCCGCGCTGTGGCCCGCGTCGTAGGCGCGCCGCAGGGACGCCGGGGCGATCCGCCAGACCACGGCGTGGCCCTCGGATTCGATGTCGCCGACGGCGGAGAGCAGTTCGGCGAGTGCGGGGGCCGGCGCGCCGGTCACGGTGGCGGTCAGGTCGGATTGGAACCGGGCGGTGGTACTCGGCGCGGGCAGCGTCGTACGCAAGGTGTCGCGCAACGCGGCGACGGCGCGCGCGAGCGCGGGGCGTCGGGTGACGTCGATGCCGAGGCCGTCCAGTTCGGATGCCTCCGGATCGGCGTCGGCGCCGGGGACGGCGGGGAAGTGGTCGGCGGCGCGCGCGTCGAGGAACGCGCCGACCGCGCGGCCGATCCCGGTGAGCGCGCCGCCGGCCACCAGCCCGAGCAGTTCCGCCTCGGCCA
Organism: Embleya sp. NPDC059237; assembly: GCF_042754105.1. Lineage (NCBI taxonomy): Bacteria > Bacillati > Actinomycetota > Actinomycetes > Kitasatosporales > Streptomycetaceae > Embleya > Embleya sp. NPDC059237. Next base: position 173,415 of record NZ_JBHZAE010000007.1, read on the forward strand.
GTGTCGCGGTCACCCGCCCGTCGAACTGCGCGTGCTCCTCGGATGTGGCGGAGACGTCGCCCAGGAGGGAGGTGCCGAGGAGGGGTTGGAACCACGCTGCACGCTCGAACAGTTCGGCCCTCGCCTCGGGGCCCGGCGCGAGACCACGCCCTTCCGGGAGGGTCGCGAGGGCGCGCAACACACCATGGCGCAGCGGTACCGCGAAACCGTCCTGCGGACTGACCAGGGCCACGGGTGTCTCGCCCGCGTCCTCGGGCCAACACGTGAACACCTCCGGCACCACAGCCCACGTGGCGATCAGCGGCAACAACTTGCCCGCGGGCGAGGCGGCCGCCCAGTCGTCGTAGCGCTCCGTGGGCAGCAGTCGCGCCGCCGCGGGTGGCGTCGAGGCCGCGCGCCTGCCTTGCCGTTTGCCCTGCTTGGACTCCGGCGCTTCCACGTGCGGTCCGGCCAGGCCGGCGTTCACCGCCAAGTCGAGCCACAGGCGGGTGTGTTCCTCGCTCGCGCCGGCGGCCTTGGCCAGCCGACGGGTGTCGCGCACCGCGATGCCGCCGGCCTTGCGCACGGCGACCGGGTGGGCGGCCAACTCCCGCAGGACCAGCTCCGCGCGCCAGGCGGCGGCCGCCGCCGCCCCGGCGCCGTGTTCGTCGGTGCCGCGGGGGAGCGGTGTGGTGCGGGTCAACGGCTCGGGAGTCAAGGCGATCGGCAGGGCCGCGTCGTCGACGCGCAGGGCGCGCGCCACCTCGTACGGCATCTCGACCAGGTCCTGATCGACGGGGACGACCATGCCCCGCGTGGCCAGCCAGTCGGTACCCGGATCGCCGGAACCACCTTCGCGGAACGTGTACTTGGTGCCGGCACCGTAGTAGCGGCCACCGATCGCCACGAAACAGTGCGTGCGCAACAGCGGCGGGCCCGGAACCAGGTGCTCCAACAGGTCCAAGGCGTCCCGCGGCGCGTCGGCGACCATGGCGCGTACCCGTTCGGGATCGGAGAGCACCGCCACGATCCCACGCTGCGCGTCCGCGCGGGTCCGCACGTCGCCGAGGCCGAGCCCCGAGGCGACGCGCTTGACCTCGGACGCGTTGAACGCGGTGGTCAACAGCCGTTCGGCGGGCGCCCCGAATCCGGCCAGGTCCGCCGCGAGCGTGTGCAACAGCGACGGCACCGCCAGCCGGCCGCTCGGCGCGGGCAACAACAGTGCCCGCTCACGCAATCCGGTGACGGTCTCGGCCACGCGCTCTTGGGGTATCCCGGCAGCGGCCAGTCGGTCCAGCAACTCGGGTTCGGACACCAGGCGGTCGTACGGCTCGACCGATGGGGGCACCGCCGCCGTCGACCACGCGGACACGGGCGGGCGAGCGTTCGGTACCGGGCCGTACTCCTCCGATGCCCGCGACGCCACCGCCGCCAACAGCGCGACTTCACCGGCGCTCACCCGCGACAGCCCCACCATCACGGACTCGTCCGCCACCAGGAACCGCGCCAACTCGCGGAAGCCGGCAACCCGCGTGTATCCGGCCGAGCGGGGCAACGCCCGCTCCTCCAACAGAGCCGTCAACCGCTCGACCGACAACCCGGCAAGCCACCGCTCCAACGAAGCAACACAATCCACACAACGAGGGTAGGCCACGCGAGGCCGGCCGCCGCCGGGGCTCAACGTCGGTCCGGCCGGCGCCCGCGCGCAAGCAGCCCGGCCGGCGTTTGAGGGCACTCGGCCCGGCGATATTCGAGGCCTCCCGGCCGGATGCCGGGTGAGGGAGGCGGCGAGCCTACCCCGGCTGCGTGCCGCCGCCCGGCTGCGATCCGCCGCCTGTGCGTAGGCGGTCGTCGACGTCGCGGACGAAGGGTTCGCGGGACCACGGGGCCAGGGATGCGCGTACCGTGCGGACGCGGTCCACCGCCGTTGCGTATCCCTGTACGCCGACCAGGTCGAGGGCCTCCTCCAGGAGCCGGCACGCGTCCTGTGGCTCGCGGGCGCCGACCGCCGTCGCGGCCAGTTCGGCCAGGGTCATCGCGCGCTGCTTGTGGCTGTGCGCCGGCAGCCCCGCCAGGGTGCGCTCCAGCGTTGCCCGCGCCTCCGCCGAGCGGCCGGCGGCCACCTCCGCCGCGCCCCGGAAACCCTCCAGGCGGGCCGCCGAGAACCAGTCCAGCCAGGCCGGCGGGCCGTCCGCCGTCCACGACCCGGGCGTGTCCGGCGGCGCGAACGTGTCGGCGGCCCGGTCCAGCAGCGGAAAGGCCGCGTCGGGCGTACCCAGCCGCACCTCCGCCTCCGCCGCGATCGCGTCCAACCAGGCCCGCAGCGTCGGACCCGCGTCGCCGCTCGTGGTCCGCTCCCGCGCCGCGGCCAGCGTGTCCCGGGCCTCGGTGCCGCGCCCGGTCCAGGCCGGGGCGAAGGCCATGTGCCCGAGCACGGCCGCGGCCAGCGAGCCGTCCCGGCCCCGGTCCGCCGCCTCCAACGCGAGGTCCTGCCAGCGCCGCACGTGCGGTCCGCGCAGGCTCAGGTCGAAGAAGGCGATCCGGGACGCGAGCAGCGCGGTCTCCGCGATCGCGGAGTAGTGCGCCCCCTCGGGCCCCTCGGCCAACAGCCGGGCGCCGTGGCGGGCGTGTTCGGCCACCACCGGGAGCAGCCGCCCCGGTTCCTCGATCCAGTAGCGGGACCGCAGGCGGGCGGTGGTGGCCACATAGGCGGCGGGGTCGGGGAGGGCGGGTGCCGGCGCCGAGGAGGCGTACGCGGCGGATGTCTTCGCCGTGAGGCCGGCGACGGCGGCGCCGGCCAGAAAGGTACGTCGTTGCACCGCGTCCTCCATACGCGTCGGTTGACGGACATGACTGGAGGACCCGCTCACGTAATACACCGGGTCCGGAAGATCCGTGCTGGATCTCGATCGTGACCCCGTCCCACCTGCGGCGTCATGCCTCTAGCCCGTTAGGGCGGCAAGAGTCCTCAGCGCGTCCTTCAGGAGTCCCACCGCGGGCCTCGTCACACCGTGTGCCGGCCTGGTTGCATCTAAGGGCAGGGCGGACGACGCACAACTCGGACGCCTCTGGCACGTGCAGGACACAGAGGACGCTTCGAGGACCTCCCGGCCCCCGGGGACGATTCCGTTTCCATGACTTCCATGACGAAACGAGAGGACCGCCTCACCGATGGACGCCGACGTGAACCGAACGACGCTGGCAGCGCTGCCGCAGGACGCGCTTCGGAACCCGTACGCACCTCGCCTGGTCGCCGCCGGCGAGACGTTCGACGTGATCGAGGTGGAGGACCGGCTCGGTCGGGCGGCCCTGGAGACCCTGCACGCACACCGCGTGCCGGTCGGACCGGTCATCTTCGACCGCCGCTACCGCCGGATCGGATTCCTCGTACCGCCGACCGCCGTGATGCCGATGCGCCCGCGCGAGCGCCGGCTCGGCCCACGCCACCACGGACGCGGCGCGTGGATCACCTTCCCGCCGCCGCCGGAGCAGAACGACGGCCCGCTGGTCTGGCTGGTGCCGCCCACGCCCGACAACCGCCTGACCACGCTGCGGCACGTGCGCGCGGCGATCGCGGAGGCGGCCCGCGCGCTCGCCGAGCGCCACCAGCAGGCGATCTGAGGTCGCCCAGGACGTACCGGTCGGAGACCTGACATCACGAGCGGCTCCCCCAATACCTGCTCGACCCGACCGGTATCGGCAAGACGCGACGCGCCCCTCGGCCTCTCGGCCGGGGGGCGCGTCCGTGCGTGGGCCCCGATCGGGGCGGTCCGACACGGGACCGAAGCCGGTCCGCAGCCGGACACAGGCCGGACCGAACCCCGGTCGAAGCCGAGCCAAGCCCCGAAATCGGCCCCCGGCCCCGCCCGATTCGGGGTTTATCCAGGCGGCGCCCGCACCGGCGTCCCTCTTTCGGGCAAGGGTCTTTCGCATGGCGCCCGGTTGGCGACAATGGCAAGGGCACGGGATCTTGCCGATCTTCTCGAATCGGCCGATTCCCGCTGCTTCCCCCCGTCCGTTTTCGTCGTCAGCACGTCTGCCCTGTCGGAAGGAATCCGCGCATGCCGTCCGAGTCGCGCAAGCCCCGCATGCGGCCTGTGCCGCTGTTGTTCGAGCCCTCGGTCCCCGAGCCGCCCGACGAACGCTTCTTCGACCTGGACGATCTGACCGATCCCCAGGAGGTGCTGACCCGCTCGACCGACCTGGCCGAGGCGTTCCGGGCGGCGGCCGACCGGGCGGTGGACTACCAGGCGATGGCCGCGGCGCGGATGGCGGACCCGAATCGGTTCGACCATCTGACGACGGCTCAGGTCGCGGCGCGCGCGGGGTGGGGCGAGGAATACACGGCGAAGATGATCGAGCACGGCCGACGGCTGCTGCTGGAGCGCGGCGAGTAGCGGACGATCGGGAACGCCGGCCGGAGGGGGCGGCCGGCGCTCGCGCGGGACGGCGCAGACCCGCACACCGCGGGTGTCGTACCCGTGCTCAGGGCGTCAGCGGCACCCGATGCCTGCCGAGTTCGGCCAGCACCGCCTGGTTCGCCTCCCAGCCGTCCGGGAACGACACCGGCACGCCGAGGTGCACCGGGTTCGCGGTCGGGTGCGCGTCGAGCAGTTCGGGGATCCCCGCCCGGGCCACCACCAGGCACGCGTGTCGATGCCGGGAGGCCAGTACGCACAGCCGGCCCGTCTCCAGGTGGAATTCGGTCGCGTCGCGCCGTCCGGACAGCGGATGCAGCACCACGGTCACGTCGAACTCGCGGCCCTGGAGCCGGTTCGCGGTGTCCACCACGATCTCCGTCGCGCCGAGGTCGCGCAGCGCCGACTCGACCCGGGCCCGCTGCTCGCGATGGCTGACCCCGATCGCGATCCGGGACGCGTCCAGCGGCACCCCGTCGGGAGTACGCTCGCCGACCGCCGTCCCGCCGCGCGCGAGCAGCCGCGCGGCCAGCGTGGCCACCGCCCGTACCGCCTCCTCGTCGGCCGCCCCGGTGAATCGCGCGGGCAACTCCAGCAGCCCCCACCCGGACCCGGCCGCGACATCGACCACCGTGTCGTACGCGTCGTGCTCCCGCGCCGCCTCGAAGCGCAACGAACGCTCGCCGGGGCCGGTCCCCGAGCGGAACGGGGTGAACGGATAGAACGCGTCCGACACCAGCGGCGCCGCGCTCGCGGGCAGCCGCCAGGACACCGGCAGCCGGTGCACCGGCAGGTCCGGGTTGTGCCGACGGAGCACCACCACCGCGCTCTGCGACGGGTCGTAGCTCAGGCTGTGCCAGCGCGAGGTGTCCACGGTGGCGAACGGGTCGAGTTGGCCGGGATCGCCCACGAACAGCGCCCGGTCGAACAGCCGCGCCACCAGGAGCAGCGCGTCGGAGCGCATCTGGTACGCCTCGTCCACGATCGCCCACGGCCAGCGCCGGTCCTGGACCAGCGCCCATTTGGCGGCCGTGGCCACCACCACCGCGCAGGCGTCCAGTGCCTCGGCCTTCTCCGCGTTCGACACCGAGGTGCCCACCAGGGCGGGCGGCAGCCGGTAGCCGGTGGCGGACAGCCGGCCCACGGCCAGCCGCGGGTGCTCCTCGACGAGCCGGACCAGCAGGTCGTCGACCTGGTTGTTGGTCTGCGCGACGATCATCAACCGCTCGCCGGACGCGGCCAGTTCGCCGGCGGCGCGCACCACCAGCGTGGACTTGCCCGCGCCGGGCGGCGAGTCGACCACGACGCCGCGATGCGCCCCCGAGCCGAGGTCGGCGAGCACTGCGGCGGTCGCGGCGGCGGCGAGCGCGGCCGGGTCGCCCTGCGGGGCGCGAGTGTGCGCGGTCGTCACGACCACTCCTCCAACGCGTCGTCGTCCGGCTCGGATCCGATCGCGGTCTCCGAGCCCGACTCCGATTCCGGCTCGGGCGGCGGGCCGCCGTGCGTCCAGGGGGTGTCCTCGACGGCGGGCCAGTCGGGGCTGCGCCGGAACTCGGCGATCAGCGAGGTCCAGCACAACACCTCGCCCCGCTCGGGCACGCTGCCCGGCTTGGGCGCCTTGCCGCCGCCCATCCCGCCGAACAACTCCAGCTCCATCCGGCCGGGTTCGTTGACCAGCACCCGGGCCTTCGCGTCGGGGCGCTCCACGCAGGCGAGTTCGGTACCGGGCCCGAACAGCGGCTCGTCCTCGGTGCGAAAGACGAGCAGCGGCCGGGGTCGGGCGGTTTTCTTGCCCGGTTCGGTGACCAGGCGCTCCGCGTCCACCGCGATCAGCTCGCCCCGGAAGGCCTCGCCGGCCAGCCGCACGGCGGCCATCAACAGCGGGTCGTCGCGCACCTGTTCGGCGTCGAGCCGGGCCTGGGCTCGTTCCCTGCTCGCGAGTTGCGCGGCGGCCGAGATCGCGCCGGGGATCCTGGGCTGCGGACGCGACTCGGGGTCGGCCAGGTCGGCGGCGAAAAAGCTGTACGAGGCCCGGTCGGCCTCCCAGCGCCCGGCCACCGAGGCGCCCGCCGGCAGGGCGGCGAGCAGGTCCACGCCGCGCCACATACGATCCCAGGTGGGCATCAACTCGGCGGCCAGCACGTCGCGGATCGCCTGTTCGGCCCGCCGCTCGCGCTCGCGACAGGCGGCGTCCTCGTCCGACTCCCGCTCGGCGGCAACCGCCTCGTCGAACGCGGTGATCAGCGGCACGAGCCGTTCGTCGAACGCCGGATCGGTCGCCGGGCCCGCCGTCGGACCACCCTCCGCCTCCCGCGCCGCCTCGTCCCCGCGTCGACCGGCGGGCGGGGCGATCCAGGCCAACAGCGAGGCCAGATCGCCGTCCTCCATCGCGCTCTGCCCGGTCGCCCACGCCTGGGTGAGCAGGTCGGTCATCGCGAGCAGCACACTCGACCCGGGTACACCGGCCCGATCCGCGAGCCAGGTACTCCACCGGCCGAGCAGCGGCACCCCGGCCGGCACCGCGAACTCGCCGTCGGTGCGCCGGAATCGGGTGGAGCGGCCGAGCAGTCGCAGATACTCGATCCCGCCCGTGGTGGGCACCAGCACCTGCGGCGCGTCCAGGCTGCGCTCGTAGGGATCGTCGCCGCGACGCTCGATGGTCTCGGTCTCGGCGGCGAACGCGCCCAGGTAGGGCAGCAGTTGCCCGGCCAGCTCGGCCGCGTGCGCGAACCGGCGGTCGCGGTCGCGCGGTTGCGGTACGGCGAGCAGGCGCGGCCGGTCGCGGTCGGTGCCGACCAGCGCGGCGAGCGGCGCGAACGCCTCGCCCGCGAGCACATACGGCACCAGCACCACCGGACGCGCGGACAGGTGCCGATGGCGCACCGTCGCCGCCGGCTGCGCGTGTCCGGTCGCGGCGGCGCGCAACCGGCCCAGCGCGGCGATCGTGCTCACCCGACACCGCCCAGCGCCTCGTGCCGCAGCGCCTGGGCGCGGCGGAGCAGCCGGGCCACGTCCTCCTGGCCGGGCTCGGGGGCGCGGGTGCCGTCGGCGAGCGCCAGCGCGGTGCCGATGTCGTCGATGCCGCCGAGCGCGCCGCGTACCGAGGTGCCCAGCGTGCCCACGCCGCCGCCGGTGCCGCAGCCGCGGGCCTCGTCCCGGCAGAACAAGGCGAGTTCGCAGGCGGACAGGCAGTCGGGCAGGTAGGCGGCGGGTACCCGGGCGACGGCCGCGCCGACCCGCTCCTCGGCGACGTCGAAGGTCAGCCCCTCAGGAAGCTCGGCGAACAGTTCCTCGACCCCGGACAGCCGGGCCAACCGCCGCCGGGTGGTGGCCAGTTCGCGGCGTACGTCGAGCACCACGGCGATCGGGCGGTTGGCGAAGTCCTGGGCGCACACCAGCACGATGTCGGTGGACACCGACTCGGGGTCCAGGCCCAGTTCCTGGGCGAGCCCGCGCAGGGCGTGTACGTATACCGCCGCCTGTCGGGTGGCGGAGGCCAGCTTGCCCGGGTCGGCGGAGCCGTCGATGATTGCGAAGGACTTGATCTCCACCACGTGCAGTCGACCGGCCACCCGGCAGGCCATCGCGTCGGGTTCCAGGTAGGCGCGCCGGCCGGCCACGTCGAGTGGGAGCAGCGGGTGGTCCAGGATCGCGCAGGCGTCCGGGTCGCCGCTCGCCGCGCGCAGGAGCGCCTCGCGGGTGCGGGCGACCCGCTCCTCGCGGCCGGGTCGGTCGGGTCGGCCGGTGGGGTCGGCGGGACCCGTGGGAACCGTGGGACCGTCCACGTCCACCAGCGCGCCGTCGTCGGGATCGGCGCCCAGGACCTCGGCGAGGAGGCGGCGCAACTCCCGCCCGTCGTCCGCCTTGACCCGGGCCTCGAACACATTGCCGCGCCCGATGGCGAACGGGGAGCGGCCGTAGCGGGCGGGGAAGCCGAGGCGTTCGGCCAGTACGGTCTTCTCGATGCCGGCCGCGTCCAACACGCCGCGGCGGGCGCAGCCCGGGTTGGCCGCGAGGGCGGCCACCGTGCGGGCGTTGTGATTGCGGGTGGGCAGTTCGCCGCGCAACTGCTCCAGCCTGCCGGCGATCGCGCCGGTCGTACCCGTCGTGCGCATGTCTCGTGTACGGCTTTCGTCGTCGAACCGTCCGGTCCCGGGTCAGTGTGGACCATGTGACCGACAGGCGGAACTCAGCGCAGATCGCCGCGCCGATCACCGCGCCGCTCGTCGCGCTGTTCCTCGGCCGAGGGTAGGGCCACGAAGCCGGTCTCGTCGGTGGGCGCGAGTTCGGAGAACGACGCCAGCGCCTCGTCGAGTTGCCGCACCGCGACCGAACTCTTGTACGGCTCCAGCTGTTTGCGGGTTTCCCTGACCCGGTCCATGCCCATCGAATACCAGTGCATCCGCAACATGTCGATGGACTGGAACAGCCGGCCGCACGCCTCGTCCACCTCGCCCGCCTGGAAGGCCGCCTCGGCGAGGTCGGCGTACATCACCGCGCGCTGCTTGTCGCCGTTGGGGGGCAGGTTCTGCAAAGCGTCGTTGAGCGAGCCCTGGGCCTGGTCCATCCGGCGCGCGGTGAGTTCGGCCTTGCCGCGAAAGCCCCACAGCCGGGAGGCGTCGAAGAAGTCGAGCCAGGGCGGGGTGGGGGTGTTGTCGGGGTGGCACAGCAGGTCCTCGGCCCGGTCGAGCAGGTGCAGCCCGCGCTCGGGGGTGCCGCGCAGCGACTCGAACTCGGACTGCACCGCGTCGAACCAGGCGCGCATCACCGTCGGCGCACCGCGCGTAGCCGTCTTGCGGGCGAAGTCGAGGATGTCCGCCGCGGCCGTGGGCGCGGCGTCGAAGGCGGGGATGAAGGCGGTGTGCGCGAGTACGGCGGCGGCGAGCAGGGAGTCGTCCGCCTCGTTGGCGGCCCGGTAGGCGACCAGGTAGTGGTCCTGCGCGTCGTGCGGGCGGTTCAGGTCGAAGAAGGCCATCCGGCCGGCCAACATCGCGGTCTCGGCGAGCGATGCGCCCAGGATCCGCCGGGCCCGGGCCGGGCCGGGGGCGGCGAGCAGCTGGGTGCCCAGGCGCACGTGGGCGATCACCGAGGGGTAGGCGATGGCGGCGGGGGCGACCCAGTACATCTGCCGGTAGGTCCGGGTGAGCATCGCGTACTGGTCGGCGCCGACCACGGTCAGCTGGCCGGCCCGCGAGTGCATCGGCACGGCCAGCGGGCCCGGGTCGGGGGTGTCGCGCAGGAGCTGGCGCAGTACGGCGGGAGTGGCGATCTCCAGGGACCGGGTCGGCGGCTCGACGGAGCGGGGGCCGATCACCCGCAGCGGTGGCCGAACCGGCAGGTCGCGGGGCCGGTCGCCCTCCAGCCGCCGACCGTCGACCACGGTGGGGCCGTCCTCGAACGGCGGCGCCTGGGCCGGGACGGGCGGCGGCGCGAGACCGGGCGGGGGCACCGGGCCGGGTGGGGGCGCGAGTCCGGGGGGCGGTACGGGCCCCGGCGGCGGCACCGGGCCGGATCGCGGCGGCGGCACGTGGCGGCCGGGCGGGAGCGGCGGCGTGCGGCCGGGCGGCGACGGGGGCGCGGTGCGGGCAGGCAGCGCCATCGCCCCCCCGAGCGGGCTGCCGCCGGGTGGTGGCGGTTGTCGGCGCACCCGGGCCTCGCCGTAGCCGGTCGGCTCCGAAAGCTCCGACGCCCACCCGGCTTCGCGGGCGGGCGCGGACAGGCTCGGCGGCGCCGATTGCTCGAGCACGGGCTGCGACTCGGGGTAGCCGTCGGCATAGCCCTCGCCGTACTCCGCCGTCAGCTCCGCCTGCCACGGCGGCGTGAACCCGAGATCGGTCAGCGGCCGCTCGAACAAAGCCTGCAGGACCTGCTGATAATCGGGGGTCGGCCAAGGCGGCTCGGCGCTTTCCCACCGGCGCACCTGCCGCACACTGACCCCGAGGCGGAGGCCGCATTCGAGCGCCTTCTTCTCGAACGCGTCGGCCAATTGTTGCTGGGAAACCCAGCCATGCGAGTGCCGCAGGGCCTTGAGCCGGACATTCCCGGACGAAGGACCGGCCCCCTGCCGCATGGCCATCGGCCCTCCCGGTTCACGCGTGCGGTGTGCTGTGCAGGCTGTGATGCCGACGGTACCCGCCGTGAGTGGGGCCGGGGGACCTCTTTGCGGATGTCCGGAAAGCGGCGTCCTCCCCGTGTCCTCAAAGAAGTCCTTCGAGGGACCTTGCGCGCCCTCGATACGCTCCCCGCGCGCCCCCGGACACGGTCGAGCCCGGTCCCCGGGTGTCGATTTTCGATCACCGCCGACCCCTGCTAATGTTTCCCACGCAACGCAAGCGCCGCTAGCTCAGTTGGTTAGAGCAGCTGACTCTTAATCAGCGGGTCCGGGGTTCGAGTCCCTGGCGGCGCACCACAGAAACACCCTTGACTTGGGCGTTCTCGATTCGTCGAGAACGCCTTCGTCGTTGTCCGGAGTAGCGGTTTCCACATAGATGGTCGCCGCAGCGGTGAGATCGCGGGACCGGTACAAGCCTGCGCCGTTGGCACCGAGAATGACTCGGATGCTGTGGCCTGCCAACTGCGCGTGTTGTCGCCCGTGATTGTGATCCGCCGACGCCCGGGTCCGTAGTGTCCGAGGTCGACGTTGCCGATGCCGTCGAACGGTCCACGTCCCTCACGGAGCTTGCCGCCTTGGCGCTGTTCGGAGACTCGACGCGCGCCGGCGAAGTTTACGGCGAACTGCGTCGCCGCCGGCGGGCCCAATGCCATCGACGACCTGAAGCGCTTCCAGGAGGGGGCGCATGGACATGTCGCGGCCGTGTCGCTCCTGCAGCAGTTCGTCACGGCGATCGCCCGCATGGTCGAGATCGTTCGCAAGCCCAAGGATCGCTGTGAACCCCGTAGTGAAGCAGTGGCTCGCGACCGTAGAGCAGTTCATCCACGACGATGCTTCGAGCACGCCGGCCACCCTCCGCTTCTGCGGGGCGTCTTCGGGCTCCGAGCGGCACTCGAAGCCGCGGTCGCGGCAACCCTGTCCGCCGCGGCGGTCGAGGTGACGGTGGTGGGTCCCCGGCGCGATTCCCGTGCCTTGGTGGCTCCGCTGAGTTGCTTGAACACATAGCCCACAGCGTCAGGCGCACCTATAGTTCCGTTGCCTGCGAGTAGTCGACATCGTATCTGTGGGGAACGATGAATCGTCGCACTTTCGGCAGCTTTGACAACCGCAAGGTCCAAACTGCCGTCATCGGCAGCGGGGGATCGGACAAGCCCGCGCTGCTGCCTCAAGAACGTGACTCTGCCCTGCAGTTCCGGCGAAGGCACGGACACCACACCTTCTGGTGCGGGGAACTTCTCGGTGGGTGCGGCGCACAGTTGTCGGCCCGAATACCTGGGGACAGGGTCGCGCACTTCATGCACCATCCGGATGCGAACGGGCGCCGGCGCCCGTGCTCGCGTACCCACATCGACGAGCACAGTGCGGACCACCTCTATGTGCGTCATGCGTTGGTGCGCTGGCTCTCCGACTTGGGCTTGGCCAGCGACACGCGCTATGGCGACCCGGCCGCAACGGGTGCCGACATCTTCATTCCCGTGCTGCGAGTTGTCCTCGCCGTCCGTCTCAGCGGCCACGATCCCGCAGAGTGGGAGCTACAGAACGCCCGTCTCCGCCAAGGCGGGTGGCATGCGGACTGGATTCTGGGTCCGCACTGCGGGCTGGCATCGGCCGTACGTGGACACAGTGAGACGGTCTGGAGGTCACGCTGCTCGGGCACAGGCATCGATCGTGTGACCGAGATCGGCACGGCTGACTCCACCGGAACGGTCCGATGGTCTCCGTTCTCAGAGTTGTCGGTGGGATCCGAGGGGATCTGCCGAGAGGGGACTGCGGGCCCGCACGCGGGACGCCGCGAAGTGTCGGGCGCGGCGACGACGGTCTCGCTGCGTTACCGCGACCCTGTGCTTGACGCATTGGAGGCCGCATACCAACTCGACGACATCGCCGAGATGCGCCGCCACTACATGGCCGCCGTCTGGCGAATGTTCCGCGGCGACCTTCACGAAGCCGTGCAACTGCGCACCAAGCTCGCCCGATACGACGACCGGCTGAGCCGAGCCTGGCGTGTCGAGATCGGCTACATAGTGGCGTGAATGCGGGGCCTGGGCGCATCGAAACTCCCAGCCGGTTGGAGAACAGACCGAAGCCGACCACACAGACGTATTCGTGCTGTGCCTTCTCAGTTCCGCCGCTGCGCGCGCAGTACCCGTGCCACCGAACGGTTGTACCGCTCCCTCAACCCCGCCGACCGAGCACCGCGTCCCCACTGAACACAGTCGAACCGGAGATCACCCATGAGCACATACGCCACCCCGATAGTCGAGGGTACGACTCCGATGAGCGCCTACGAGGGGCAGGTATGGGAAGTGCTCAACGAGCATTGGCAGCACCGCAACAACCGCCGAGGCCTGCCGAATTGGGCGAACACAGCGCTCAGCCGCACCGGCGAGGTCACCGGCAACGCCGTCGGCCGGGTCAGAGGCGCAGTGCCTCGAGCAGTCAAGGAACCGATCCGGCGGGCGGGCGATGCGGTGGCGGCGAAGGCAGCGCGTCCGACCATCGAAGCCGCGATAGGACTGCTCGACCTGGTCAACGACTGGGCCTTGGACCTGAATGACCCGACGAGCGTCGAGACTCTCGCCCGAAGGCGCGGTGTCGAACTCGACAGCTTCACCGAACTTCGGCAACACGACCTCAAGGTCTGCGACAGGCTGCTGACCCGCAACACACTCAAGTGGCGGACGGCCGGCATGCTCGAAGGCGCCACCATGGGCGCCCTTGCCCTGGTTCCCGTTGCGGGGATCCCGATTGCGCTCACCGCGGATATCGCAATCATCCAGGTCCTGAGCGCGTCGATCGCCGCGCGGATCGCCTACTCATACGGCTACGACGCCAAAGACCCCGCCGAGCAGGAGTTCATCCAACGGCTGGTCCGCCGCTCGTTTATGGCCCAAGCCGCGAAAGCCGAGCCGCTGCGCGAGACCTCACTGGCCTACAACGCGATCAAGGGACGGGTCAGGTGGTCGGAGAAACTCCGCACCGACCACGGTCTCCTAGCCGCCCTTGAGAAGCTACTCCAGCAACTCGGCCCAGCCGGCACCAGAGTGCCCGTCAAAGACGTCGCCAAAGTCGTACCGGTCGTGGGCGTCGTGATCGGAGCCGGTGTGAACGCCACAGTGCTCGGTCGCGTGGCCGCGGACACTCAGCGGTACTGCCAGACCCGATTCTTGTGTGACAAGTATGGGCTCCCGCTGCCGGAAGCACTGGCTCCCGACCGAGATGAGGACCCGCTGTTCGACGCCTCGTAGGCCATCGACACACGTGTAGTTGCCGCAGAGTTCGCCGCGAGGCCACGACGAACAACGGCCTCGAATGTGGTGGGAGCCGCTAAAGGAGTTGGGTCAGTGAGCAGCGACGGCACGATAGACGTGCAGTGGCGCAAGAGCAGCCGCAGCAATGGTCAGGGCAACTGCGTCGAGACCGCCGTCACGAACGACGGAGGGCGCGCGGTTCGGGACAGCAAGAACCGGAGCGGCCCCACCCTGCGCTTTACCGGCGATGACTGGCGCGCGTTCATCGAGGGTGCCAAGCGCGGCGGGTTCGAGGCGCCCTGACAGCGGGGGTGGCCTGCGGATCGAACAGCCCCGATCGTGTGCCGGGTCGGGGCTGCTCGCCGTCTACGAGCGCTCGATGGTCGGCCTTTGGCCGGGTGGCCTCGGGCGCCGGCCGGGCTGACTGGTGTGTGCTCGGCCAGTGTTCGGCCCTCAAACCCGGCTATCGCTCCGTTGTGTTGTTGATTCGGGCTATGGCTGTGGGGAGTTCGTTGAGGGATTGCAGGCGTAGGTCGGTTACCGCGATCAGTTCCGGGTCGTCGGCGATCAGGTAGCCCCAGGGGCCTCGGCGGATGTGGGCGGTGCGCAGGCCCGCCTGGTGGGCCGGGCGGACGTCGTTGTCGAGGCGGTCGCCGACGTACAGGATTTCCTCGGCCGGGCACGGGCACTCGGCGACCAGGCGTTCGAAGAAGGCCGGCTCGGGTTTGCTGATGCCCCAGTCGTCGGAGGTGGCGAGCAGGTCCACGCCCAGTTCCAGGTCGCGCAGGATGATGCCCGCGTTCACCGTCTGGTTGCCGACCACGCCCAGCCACAGGCGCTGGTCGCGCAGCGCCTTGAGGCAGGGGCGGGTGTCGTTGTAGAGGTCTTCCTCGCCGAACCATTCGGGGAAGCCCGCCTCGGCGCGCGCGGCGCGCTCGACGGTCAGGTCGAAGCCGGGCCGAAAGCGCTGGAACACCTCGCGATAGTCGAGGCCCCGCGCGATCACCGCCCCGAAGGTGGCCGCGAAGGTGTGTCGGGGTACCCCGAGCCAGTCGGCCCACGTGCCGTATTCGCGCGATTCGTCGACCAGGGTCTCGCCCACGTCGAACACCACGGCGCTGATCCGCATTACCGCTCCCGCTGTTGTCGCCTGCCGGCCCCGTGTCCTGTGCCCGTGCGTCGAACCCCTTCGTCCGCCAGGCGAGAAATGGGCCTGTCAGGCCGAGCCCGATCGGATTCGTCCGCCGTTGTGGCGACTTGTCCGATCGGCGTGCGCCCGATGGCGGAATCCTTGCCGTGTGCTCGGGCGTGGGGCCATCCAGAAGGTACCGCCTGCCCGCAGGCCCGGCGTCGTTCCGAGGTTGGATCCGGTAGATCTCGACCGAAATCGTTTTGTCCGTTACCTGACGATGGCGTCAGGCAGCGTCTTTGTGGCCGGAATCGATCGCCGGGACAGCGGAATCCGACCCGGGCCGGCGCATCGCCACCCCACCCCGCAACCCGTCGAGCCCGCGCACCACCCACGGCGAGGCCAGCGCGCCCAGACCCATCACGGCCAGGCCCGCGACCACGTCGGCGAGGTAGTGGTTCCCGGTGCCGAGCACCACCACGATCACGAACAAGGGGTAGAGCACCGCCAGCCCGCGCACCACCCGGCCGCGCCCGTGCCGCCACACCTGCCACCCGCACCACGCGGCCCAGCCCACGTGCAGCGACGGCATCGCCGCGTACTCGTTGGTCATGTGCTCCATCCCGCGCGGCGCACTGGCCCCGCCGCCCCACCAGCCCCAGGACGCGAAGTGCGCCATGGTGTCGGTGAAGCCCTCGATCATCCGGGGCGGCGCGGTCGGGAAGAGCATGAAACCGGCCAGCGAGACCACCGTCGCCACGGCCAGCGTGGTGCGCGCGCCCCGGTACCGCTCGGGGCGACTGCGCCACAGCCAGACCAGGACCAGCGGCGTCACCACGTAGTGCAGCGTGGCGTACGCGTAGTCGCAGACCACGCCGATGAACACATGGTTCGAGACGACCTGGTTGAGCATGCGCTCGGGGTCCAGGTGGCTCAGCGACTCCACGTGCAGTATTCGCTCGGCGTTGCGCACCGCGGCGTCGGCGTCGCCGCGGACCACGAGCCGGCTCAGCGAGTACACCTCGTACAGCACCGCGATCAGCAGCAACTCGGTCCACCAGCGCGGACGCAGGCGGACCTTGGCGGGGATTGACGACATCCACCCAGTTTGCAACACGCTCCGGTGCGCTACGGCACCGCGTCGGCGGAGCCCGGCCGGCGCCCACGGACGGGGGCCGACGCCCGCCGCGCCACGGGCTCGGGACCGCCCTCTCACGCGCCGGATCGGCGCGCGCGGCCATTGATGACACGTGTCACACATGATAGAACGTGTTTCACTTTTCTGTCGGGCGGACGCCGCCGACAGGGCGGGGACCGGGCGTCGGCAGGGACGTCCGGCGCCGCCGGTCGCAGCTCGCGACGTGGATACCGGAGGTTGTCGTGGCCGACTCCGACGAGGTCACCCGTCCGCAGACCAGCACGCGGGACCTGGCGACGGTGCACGATCAACTGCTGGTCTGGTTGGCCGGCCGCCTGCCGGAGGGGGCCGAACCGGAGGTCTCCGAGCTGCGCGCCCCGTCGGGCAACGGGATGTCGAGCGAGACGCTGCTGTTCGACGCGACGTGGACCGAGGACGGCGAGCGCCGCACCGAACGCTGCGTGGTGCGGATGCGGCCGGCGATGGACGCCAAGCCGGTCTTCCCCAGCTACGACATGGACAAGCAGTTCGCGGTGATGACGCTGGTCGCCGAGCGCTGCTCGATCCCGGTGCCCGCGCTGCTGTGGAACGAGCCGGACGAGGGGCCGCTCGGCGCCCCGTTCTTCGTGATGCGCCGGGCCGAGGGCGCCGCGCCGCCCGACGTGATGCCGTACACGATCGACGGCTGGATGCTCGCGGCCACGCCCGAGCAGCGCCGCCGGCTCCAAGAGGAGTCGGTGGCCGTGGTGGCCGCGATCCACGGGATCGAGACCACACCCGAGGAGATCGCGTTCCTCCAGTACGACGGCGCCGGCGAGATCGCGCTGCGCCGGCACCTGGACGACCTGCGCGCGTTCTACGAGTGGGGCATCGAGGGGCAGCGGGTGCCGCTCCTGGATCGGGCCTTCCAATGGCTGGAGGACAACTTCCCGGCCGAGGTGGGCCCGGACGTGATCAGCTGGGGCGACGCCCGGATCGGCAACATCCTGTACGTGGACTTCGTGCCGACCGCGGTCCTGGACTGGGAGATGGCCGCGGTCGGTCCGCGCGAGCTGGACCTGGCCTGGATGATCTTCATCCACGCGTTCTTCCAGGACATCGCCACCCGCTACGGCCTGCCCGGCCTGCCCGACTTCATGCGCACCGAGGACGTGTGCGCGCAGTACGAGAAGCTGACCGGCCACACGCCGCGTGACATGCGCTACTTCGAGATGTACGCGGCGGTGCGGCACGGCGCGGTGATGGCCCGCATCGCGCACCGCCAGTGGCACTTCGGCGAGCGCGAGCAGCCGGCCGACCTCGACGAGACGGTGCTGCACCGGGGGTTGATCGAGGCGATGCTGGCCGGCACGTACTGGGAGCGTGCGGAAGATAACTGACGCCCCGTCATCACCACCCGCGCGCCCGTCCCGCGGCGGGCGCGCTCCCCGGGCCCGGCGGGTGTGCGCTCGGACAAGATCCCGAGGGGTTAGGCTGGACTCTTCACATCATCCGCGGCGGGCACATCTGACCCGTGCGGGTGATCGTGTGTGACGGGCGACATCACGCGGACACCGTCCGTGTTGTTGTCGGTAGCATGAATCACCGGGGGCGACTCCGGGGGTAGCTGCCGGAGGTGCCGCATGACGATCGGGGGACTCGACCCGCCGGCCGGGGCCGGTGTGCCCAAGGGTGCGCCGCGGGCCGAGGGTGACGTTCCGAGCCGGAGCATGTCCGACCGCGTCGGACGACTGTCCCGCCGGCCTGTCCAACAACCGATCCAGCGACTGGGTCTGGCCGCGGTCACGTTCCTCACCGGAAGCCGTCGACGCACTCCGGACGCGGTCGAACCGCTGCTCCAAGTGCATCGTGTGCACCACCCGAAGGCCGATGTGACGGCCATTCAGGAGGCGTATGCGGTCGCCGAGTTGTCCCATCGCGGGCAGATGCGCAAGAGCGGCGAGCCGTACATCACGCACCCCCTCGCGGTGGCCACGATCCTGGCCGAGCTGGGCGCCGACACCACCACGCTGGTGGCCGCGCTGCTGCACGACACGGTCGAGGACACCGACCTGACCCTCGAAGAGGTGCGCGCGGCGTTCGGCGACGACGTCACCCACCTGGTCGACGGGGTGACCAAGCTGGAGCGGGTCGACCTGGGCGACCGGGCCGAGGCCGAGACGATGCGCAAGATCATCGTGGCCACCGGTCGGGACCTGCGGGTGACCGTGATCAAGCTGGCCGACCGGCTGCACAACATGCGCACGATCCGATATCGCCGCCGGGCCAGCCAGATCCGCACCGCCGAGGCCACGCAGGAGGTGTTCATCCCGCTCGCCGAGCGGTTGGGCATCCACGTGCTCAAGTCGGAGCTGGAGGACATCGTCTTCGCCACGCTCCGACCCGAGGAGCACGCCGCCACGGCCCGCACGGTCAGCGCCAGCCAGGCGGTCACCGACGAGGCCGTGTCGAAGCTGTGTACGACGGTCAAACGCGCGCTGCGCGAGGCCGGGATCGAGGCGGAGGTATCGCCGCGTGCGCGGCACCACGTATCCGTGCGCCGCGTACAAAAGCGGCGCGGACGCGAGGATCTGAGCCCGTTCGACCTCTCCCGGCTGATGATCGTGGTCGACGCCGACACCGACTGTTACGGCGCGCTCGGCGTACTGCACACCTGCTGGTCGCCGATCGCGGGCGAGTTCAAGGACTACATCGCGACCCCCAAGTTCAACCTGTACCAATCGCTGCACACCGCGATCACGCTGCCCGAGGGCGACAAGGTCGAGGTATTGATCCGCACCCGTCGTATGCATCGCCTGGCCGAGTTCGGCGTCGTGGCGCACACCGGCAAAGCGGACGCCGGACCGGACGCCCCCGAGCAGCTCGCGTGGCTGCACCGGTTGCTCGCCTGGCAGGGCGGCATCCCCGACGCGCACGTCTTCTGGAGCTCGCTGACCGCCGACCTGTCGGCGGACCGCGAGCTCCTGGTCTTCACCCCCGGGGGACGTCCGCTCACCCTGCCGGCGGGCTCCACGTGTGTGGACGCGGCCTACGCGATCGACGAGCAGACCGGCCACCGATGTATCGGCGCGCAGATCAACGGCCGCCTGGTGGCGCTGAGTTCGGTCCTGGCGGACGGCGAGACGGTGTCCATCATCACCGCTCCGCCCGGTGCGGCGGCACCATCGAAGGAATGGCTCTCGTTCGTCCGCAGCCCGCTGGCCCGGGTGGCGATCGAGGCCTGGCTGGCCAAGTATCCGAACGGCATCGAGGGCCGGATGGATCCGCTGCTCGCCCCGCCGCTCGGCAATCTGGCCGCCGCGGGCGAGGCCGCGCCGACCCTCCCGGCGAGCCGCACGGCGCCGGTCGGCGCGCCCGACGAGGCCGCCGCCCAGGCCCCCGCCCGGACCCGACGGGCCCCCTCCGACCCCGGCGAGGCCGTGGTCAGCGTGCCGGGCTCGCCCGGAGCACCGGTCCGCCTGGCCCGCTGTTGCACCCCGGTCCCGCCGGACGAGCTGGCGGGCTTCGTGATCCGCGGCGGCACGGTCGCGGTACACCGGGCCGACTGCACCAACGTCCAGCAGATGCGCCGCGCCGGCCGCGACGTGGTCGCCGCGTCCTGGCTGCCGCACCAGGCCGACCAGGGTTACCGGGTCACCCTGCAACTGGAGGCCCTGGACCGCCCCCGCCTCCTCGCCGACGTCACCGCCGCGATCGACGCGGAGGGCGCCGACATCACCTCGGCCTCGATCGCGCCGCCGCAGCAGATGCGCGTTCGGCAGACCTACACGATCCGCCTGGCCGACCTGGCCACCCTCCCGAAGCTGCTCCGGGCACTGCGCCGGGTGCAGGGCGTCTACGACGTCTACCGAGCGAGGCCGCGCGTACACCCGAGGGTGGCGGACCGACCCTAGGGTCGGTCCGATCCGCCGGACGGGTCCTGGGACCGGTCCGATCCGCCGGACAGGCCCTGGCTCGGCCGGTTGCGTTCGGGCTCGGCGCCGGCCTCCGCCACGTCGCCGCGCAGGACGTCGTTGAAGCGGGCCAAGTGGTCCGCGAGTGCGCCCAGTTCCTCCTTGGGCCAGGAGGCGAACCGTTCCGCCATCACCGCGAGGCTGCGCCGGCGCGCGTCGGCGAGCCGCACCCGGCCGGCCTCGGTGACGGTGATCAGGTGCGATCGGCGATTGGTCGGATCGGTGGCCCTGGCGATCAGCAGGGCCTCCTCCAGGGAGGTCAACTGCCGACTGATCGTGGTCTTGTCCAGGCTCAGCAGGCAGGCGAGTTCCTTGCCGGTCGAGGTGCCGCGCTCCTCCAGGAGGGCGAGCAGATGGAACTCCGCCTGGGTGATCCCCGCGGCCTGGAGCGGAGGAGCCATCAACAGCCGAATCAACCGGGTGGCGGCACCGACCTCACGGACCACTCGCCGCTCAACGCTGTCCGACATCGCCTTGCTCCTCATCACCGCGCACCCTGAATGTGCGCCAAGCGTGCCGGAAACGGTTGCAAAACACAACAAGCTGCGCCGGTCGGGGGAACCGCCGCCGGTCCGGGCGTCGGCTCACCGCGGTGAGCCGGTCGCGTCGGGCCCGGCTCACCGCGTCGAGCCGGGCCCGACGCGACCGACCTCACCCGAGCGCCGGCAACTCGGGAAGGTCCTCACCGACCCGCATCGCAAACTTCGGGGGCCGCTTCTCCAGGAAGGCGGCGACGGCCTCGCGGGCGTCGGGGGAGCCGCCGGTCCAGTGCAGGGCCCGGGACTCGTGCCGGTGGGCGGTCTCCGGGTCGGGGGCGGACTGCATCGTCCACAGGAGATGCCGAGTCAGCGCGATCGCGACCGGCGGGGTGTGGTCGGCGATCGAGCGGGCCAGATCGCGGGCGCGGGGGAGCAGCTCGTCCGGGGCCACGAGTTCGCGGACCAGGCCGGACTCCCGGGCCTCCGCCGCATCGAAGACGCGGCCCGTGAAGCACCATTCGAGGGCCCGGTCCAGGCCCACGACCCGGGGCAGGAACCACGTGGAGCAGCCGTCGGGGGTGATCCCGCGCCGGGCGAAGACGAAGCCGAAGCGCGCCTCGGTGGAGGCGATCCGGATGTCCATCGGCAGCGTCATGGTCGCCCCCACGCCCACCGCCGGACCGTTGATCGCCGCGATCAGCGGCTTCTTCGAGCGGTACAGGCGCAACACCAGCCGACCGCCGTCGTCCCGGAACGCCTCGGGGTCGCCGGCCCCCGGATCGAACGTGTCGCCGCCCGCCGCCAGATCGGCCCCCGCGCAAAACGCCCGCCCGCTCCCGGTGAACACCACGACCCGGACCCGGTCGTCCGCGTCCGCGACGTCCAACGCGTGTTCGATCTCCTCCCGCATCCGGAAGGTGTACGCGTTCAGCCGCTCCGGCCGATCCAGCGTCACGGTCAGCACGTCGTGTTCCAGCGAGGTCGAGATCTGTCGATATTCCACACAAGCTCCCCGGTCGGATGAACACGCGCCCGCCACGACACCGGTACCCGTCGCGGCCACCCTGCCCGGTGATCATGTCGATTGCCAGGGTTCCCGCGATGCGATCTCCGCATTAGCGTTGATGCGCTCCCAACCCCCGGTACCAGTCGCTCGCAGTGTGCAGGAGGTGGACCCACCGGATGCTGGATCGGACACAGGCCCTGGCCGAACTGACCGGACCCGAATCGGCCTACGCGATCGAGGAGGTCGTCCACGACGGCATTCCCTGGCGGGTGCTGAGCAAGGCCCCGCCGACGCTGCGCGCGGTCTTCGAGGGTCTGATCGGCCACGGCGACCGGGACGCGCTGGTTTACCAGGGCGAGCGGATCTCCTACGCCGAACAACACCGACTCGTCGCCCACCTGGCCCGACATCTGGCCGACGAGTACGGCGTGCGGCGCGGCGACCGGGTGGCCGTCGCGATGCGCAACCGGATCGAATGGCCGCTCGCGTTCTGGGCGATCCAGGTGCTCGGCGCGATCGCGGTACCGCTGAACGCGTGGTGGACCGTCGACGAACTCCGCTTCGCCCTGGAGGACTCCGGCACCACGGTATTGATCTGCGACGACGAGCGGGCCGAGTTGATCCGGGGGAGGACGAACGGCGCGCTGCCCACCCTGGTGGCCGGCCTCGACGAGCCGCCGGCGGTCGGCGAGGCGGACCTGACGGCACTGTTGCGCGGGTTCACCGGCGAGTGCGCGCTGCCGGACGGCGGTCCGGAGCCGTTCGACGACGCGACCGTCATCTACACCTCCGGCACCACCGGGCGCCCCAAGGGCGCGGTCGCCACCCACCACAACCACACCACCAACCTGCACACGATGGAGCTGACCAGGGCCGTCGCACTGGCCCGCGCCGGCCTGCCCACGGCCGAGCTGGCCAAGGGCCCGGCCGTGCCCGACGGGTCCCCGACCGGCCCGCCCGCGCCGGGCAGCCTGCAGGTCTACCCGTTCTTCCACATCGCCGGCCTGTCCGGCCTGTACATCGGCGCCGCCCAGGGCGCCAAGTTGTGCCTGATGCACCACTGGGACACCGCCACCGCGCTCGAACTGATCGAGACCGAGCGGCTGTCCACCGCCAACATGGTGCCCACGCTGCTGCGCCGGCTGGTCGAGTCGCCGCTGCGCGCCGGGCGTGACCTGTCCAGCCTGACCAGCCTGGGCATGGGCGGCTCGCCGGTGCCGCCGGACCTGGTCGCCCTGGTGGGCGGCATGTCCGGCAATACGATCGTGCCGCTGAACGCTTATGGGATGACCGAGACGACCTGCGTGGTGGTGGTCAACTCGGGCGACGACTACTACGAACACCCGGACAGCGTCGGGCATCCGGTGCCGGTCGCGGATCTGCGGGTGGCCGACCCGCTGACCGGGGAGGAGTTGCCGATCGGCCGCACGGGCGAGATCCGGGTGCGCGGCCCGCACGTGGTCCGGGGTTATTGGAATCGGCCCGGGGAGAGCGAGGAGGCATTCCCCGACGGGTGGTTCCGTACCGGCGACCTCGGCTACGTCGACACCGACGGGCGGCTGTACGTGGTCGACCGGCTCAAGGACGTGATCATCCGAGGCGGCGAGAACGTGTACTCGGCCGAGGTCGAGGCGATCCTGTTCGAGCACCCGGCGATCTCCGAGGTGGCCGTGGTCGGGGTGCCGCACCACGACCTGGGCGAGGAGGTCGCGGCGGTGGTGAGGCTGCACGTGCCCGGCGCGGCGAGCGCGGCCGAACTGCGCGGGCACGTGGCGCGTCGGCTCGCCGCGTTCAAGGTGCCCACGCTGGTCCGTTTCACCGAACGGGCACTGCCGCGCAACGCGGTCGGGAAGGTGCTGAAGCGCGAACTGCGGGACATGCTGGCGCTGTGACGGACGACGGCCGCGGGCGACCAGGGAAGGCCCGCGCCGGGTCACCGGCGGCGGGGGAGAAGCCGCGCCCCGGCCTCCGCCGGCCGGTCAGGACCCGTCGCGGGCCAGGGCCGCGCCCTGGTCGCCGTGGCCGTCGAGGCGGTGCTCCCAGAAGGTGAGTTCGTCCCACAGCTCGATCACCAGCTGGTGCTCGGCGCCCAGCACCCGGATCACGTCGGAGATCAGCGTGCGCAGCTGATGCACCGCGGTCATGAAGTTGCCCGCCTCGCCCTCGCGGCGGGCCCGTTCGTGCCGGATCTGCAGGGTCTCGATGTGGTCGGTGCCCATCACCCGCACCTGGTCCGGCAGCAGGTTCCGAAGCAGCTTGGCCGCCTCCGCCGGCCGCCCAGCCGCCGCGGTCCAGTGCGCCCGCCGCCGCCGCGCCCGCAGCGTGCGCGGGTCGAGCGCGCCGCGCAGCGGGCCGCTGTCCGAGATCACCTCGCGCAGCAGCCGCATCGCCGCCGTCGGATCGCCGTCCCGGCCGAGCCGGTCCGCCAACTGCTCGCGCATCCGCAGGGTCTCCGGGTGGTCGTGGCCGAACGCCCGGACCTGCCGCCCGATCTCGTCCCGCAGCGCCTGGATCGAATCGTTCGCCCGCACCGGCCGCGGCCCGGTCGGCGGCGGCGGCACCAGTCGTACCGGCTGGTCCACGGTCGGCTGCGGGTCGATCGTCGCGACCGACTCCGGCGCCGGCACCCCCCACGGCTGCGGTGCGAGGTTGCGCGGCGGCTTGACGGACAGGTCGTCCAGTCGATCCCGCACCTCCGCCGCGTTCGCCGGCCGATTCTCCGGCCGCTTGCTGAGCAGCGCCAGGACCAGGGTGGCCAGGTCCTCGGGCACCTCCAACCGGGAGTTGCGCACCGACTCGGGCGGCTTCTCCAGGTGGGCGTGCATCGTCGAGTGCGGGTGGTCCAGACCGAACGGCGGCGCGCCGGTGAGCATTTCGTGCAGCACACAGCCCACGCCGTACAGGTCGGTGCGGCCGTCGACCGTCTCGCCGCGGATCTGCTCGGGCGCCATGTACGCCGGGGTGCCGATCATGCTGCCGGGCAGCGTGATGCCCGCGCGCGAGGACTCCTTCTGCATGTAGCGCGCTATGCCGAAGTCGAGCACCTTGACCACCCCGCGCGAGGTGACCATGACGTTCGCGGGCTTGATGTCGCGGTGCAGTACGTCGCCCGAGTGGGCGACGTCGAGCGCGTCGCACAGCTGGATCGCCCAGCCGATCACGTGGCCGATCGGCAACCACGCGCCGTCCGCGACGAGTTGGGCCAGGGTGCGGCCGGTGATCAGCTCCATCGCCAGGTACATGACCTTGCCGTCGGTCTCCCGCATGTCGGCGGATCCGGCGCCGAGCGCGGAGGTCACCTGCGCGTCGTGCAGCGTCTCGGCGTCGTGGTCGAACACTCGCGTCGCGATGTCGCCCGGCCGCTGCGCGATCGTCGGCGCGGCGTTCTCCGGGCCGGCGGGGGGTGGCTTCCTCGGGTGGGCGCGGTTCGGTTCGCCGGGGTGCCGGATCACCTGCTTGAGGCCGCGGTCGTGCACCACGATGATGTTGGGCGAGGAGAGCCGGCCGAGGATCAGCGCCTCCTGGCCGAAGCGGTCCATGCTGTTGGATCCGCCGAAGGACTCCTTGAGCACCTTGACCGCGACGAAGCGCTGCATCTTGCGATCCCAGGCCCGCCATACGGTTGCGTTGCCGCCCGAGCCGAGCTTTTCGTCCAGCCGATACCGGCTGCCGAGCCACAACCGAGCCACCGCAAACGCCTCCCCGTACGCGCCCTGTGGATGTGATTGTTTCGTAGCAGCGTCCGTGGGGGGAACCGTATGCGACATCGCCTCGGGGACGGGGCCCGGGGCCCGCCGGGTTCCGCGTGGTCGTCGCCGGTCGGGGTGGGGCGCGGGCGGGCCCGCGTTCGATCGTACGGGCCCACTACCGTCGGTGGCATGACCGAGATCGTTGTCGTGAACTCGCCCGACGAGGCGCCACGGGAGTGGGACGCGAGCGTCTTTTTGGCCGGACCCACGCCGCGTGCCGCGCACGTCGCCTCCTGGCGCCCGGCCGCGTTGAAGCTGATCCGCGAGCGGTGGCGCGGGCCGGGCCGGCTGGTGGTGTTCGTGCCCGAACCCGCGGACGGGCACTCGTGGCCCTCGCACCGGGTGCAGCGGGACTGGGAGTTGCGCAACCTCGACCGCAGCGACCGGGTGCTGTTCTGGATCCCGCGCGATCTGCGCGACCTGCCGGGGCTGACCACCAACGACGAGTGGGGCTGGCTCAAGGACTCGGGCCGCGCGGTCCTGGGCACTCCGCCCGACGCGCCGCAGGTGCGCTATCAGCGGGCCTACGCGCTCGGCCACGACGTGCCGCTACGGGACACCCTGGCCGCGACGATCGACACCGTGCTCGACGCGCTCGGCACCGGTGCGGCGCGGGCGGACGGCGAACGGGACATCCCGTTGAACGTGTGGCGGACCCGGGCCTTCGCCGACTGGTACGCGGCCCAGCGGGCGGCCGGCAACACGCTGCTCGGTGGCCGGATCGTGTGGGTGTGGCGGCACGGCGGACAGACGTGGTTGTGGGCGGCGCACGTGCGGGTCGCGATCGCCGCCGAGGCGGGCCGGGTCAAGGACAACGAGGTCGTGCTGGGTCGCCCGGACGTGGCGGCGGTGGTGCTGTACCGGCGGGCCGAGCCGGTCACGGCGAGCACCGTGGTGCTGGTGCGCGAGTTCCGCTCGGCGGCGCGCACTGAGGACGGCTTCGTCCACGAGGTGCCCGGCGGCGGCGGATACACGGCCGAGGACGGCTGCGCCGAGGTCGGCCAGGAAACCGGTCTGGTACTGGCGCCCGAGCGGTTGCGCGCGCACGGCTCGCGGCAGCTCGCCGCGACACTGGCCGCGCATCACGCGCACGTGTGGTCGGCCGAGCTGACCGAGGCGGAACTGGCCCGGCTGCGCGACGTCCCCGGTCCACATGGTGTGGCCGGGGACGGGGAGCGCACCGAGGTCGAGATCACGACGTACGGCGAACTGCTGCGTGACGGGCGCGTCGACTGGTCGACGCTGGGGATGTTGGCGGCCGTGCTGGCAGCAGTGCCGGCCGCCGCCGAGGATCAGCGGTAGTTGCCGAGACCCGTGCAGGGGGCGTGTCGCTCGACGAGGCAGACGGTGTCGTCGATCGTCATCAACCGGCCGCCGACGATCTCCGGGGTGCGGAACACCGGAGTCTGCAGGGTGACGAGCGAGCGCGGGCTGAGCGCCGCGACATACGGCTCGCCACAACGGGTGCACATGGCGGGGGCGGTGAGGGTCTTCAGCATGGTGCTTCCTCCGTGACTGGTGACGTTAACCTTCCGTTCACCTTCGGTTCGGTCTCCAGTTTCCTTCCTGGATCCGTAAATGTCAACTGTGTTGGCCTACGGGGGTGGCCGCACATATGGCATCCTGACGGTGTGGATCACAAGGATGTCGACGGCGCGGACCCCGAAGCCGCCGAAGAGGGCCTGGTCAGGGCCGCGAAGGCCTACCGAAGGACCGAGAAGGCGCACGAAGAGGCGCGTCAAGAACTCAAGCGGGCGGCGATCCGGGCGATAGGCGCGGGCGTCAAGCAGTCCGAGGTGGCCAAGGTCACCGGCTGGACACGTGAATACCTGCGACGGTTGAAGAAGGACCGCTAGGACCGCTGGGACCGCGACGACGAGTGAGGCCGGGCCCCGGACGGGGAACCGGCCTCTTCGGTGTGCGCCGGCGTCGGGCGTGCCGTGCGATCAGGCGTTGTCGAGGTCGGCCGGGTTCTCGAAGCCGGGCAGGCCGGCCGGGTCGGTCGCGCCCCCGAACGCGCACAACACGTGGCGCTCGACGATGTACGTGGTGCCCGACGCGTTGAACACCTGCCCCGACACGGGGGCGTCGATCCGGGAGAGGTAGCGCCGCTGGGTGGGGATCAGCTGGGCGATGTACGGCTCGTTGCAGCGGGTGCAGGTGGCCGGCGTCGCGGTCGGCGAGGCCGAGGCGTAGCGGTCCAGGGCGATGACGAGCCGGTCGGCCAGGTGCGCGGCGGTGCGCTGGGTGGTGGCGACCCGCTCCGGATCGCCCGCCTCGCGGGACTCGGCGCAGGCCCGGAGCGCGTCGCCGATCCGGCGCAGCGCCACCTTGTGGAACGGCGGTGCCTGCACGGACAGCGCGTCCGCGCGGTCGGCGATCGAACCGGCGGAACCGGCGAACGCGGGGTGCCGCTGGGCACCCTCGGCGCCGAGGGCCGAGACATCGGCGGCGAGGCCGCGCAGCGCGGCCACGTGCTCGGGCGTCAGGCTCATGGTGTGCCGTTCCTTTCTGCCGTCCGACGGGGAGGCAACTCCGTTCGATGGGAGGCAACCCGTCCATAGTGGACAGACTCGACCGATAAACGCCATGGAATGTGACGATCGGCACGTTGATGACCGGTTTGTCAGAGTTTGCCGAGCGGTAAACCCGGCCGGCGCCGACGTGCGCTGTGGCGATCCGAAGACGAAACCGTTATGCAATGGCCGAAAAGAACCCCTTGTTGGCGGCCGAGCGAGGGGAGGAGAGTCACGATCACACGTTTTTTGGGGGAATGTATGCGCACTGTGAAAGTCGGGTTGCTCGTGGTGATGCTGACGTGCGCCGTCGGCGCCTGCGGGAGCGGGGACGACGGTTTCGGCGGCCTGGGGGTGAACAAGACGCAGAGCGCGAGCGGCCCGAGCCCGTCGGGGGAGGAGAGCTCCACCGCGCGCGCCACGGACGACACCTCGCCGACGCCCACCGCCGGCCGACCCACCACGACGCGTCCGCGCACCACCGCGCCGGGCACCCCGACGTCCGCGGGCACCTCCGCGGGCAGCGGCGGTGACTGGTCGTCGTCGTATTCGACGAGTTTCCTCAACGGTTGCCTCAGCACCTCGAACAACAACACCCGCTACTGCCAGTGCACGCTGACCGAGCTGCGGGGCAAGTACAGCCAGGCGCAGATGAACGCGTTCGACCAGGAGTACGCGCGCACCAACAAGCTGCCCGACGAGTTGCAGAGCACCGTGCAGAAGTGCCTGAGCACCGGGTGAGCCCGGCCCGTCACCGCCGCCCGACGGGCGGCGGTGACGCTCTCGTCAGTGCGGGATCTCGTCGATGAGGGTGCGGGCGCCCATGGCGAGCAGCTCGCCGGCGACCGCGCCGCCGAGCTTGTCCGGCTCCGAGCCGTGGTCGGTGGCCTCCAGGAGGTGCGTACCGTCCGTGGAATACACCGCGGCGTGCAGGGTCAGGCCGGTGTCGGAGTCGGTGCAGTGGGCCGCGATCGGGCTGTGGCAGTGGCCGCGCAGCTCGCGCAGCAGGGCTCGCTCGGCGGTGACGCAGGCCCGGGTGCCCGCGTCGTCCAGGGCCCGCGCGGCGGCCACGGTCGCCGCGTCGTCGACCCGGCACTGCAGCGCCAGCACCCCCGCGCCGATCGCCGGCAACATCTGAGTGGTGGTCAGGATCTGGGCCACACGCCGCTGTTCGCCGATCCGCTCCAGGCCCGCGACGGCCAGGATCAGCGCGTCGAACTCGCCCGCGTCCAGCTTGGCCAGCCGACCGTTGGCCGAGCCGCGGATCGGTACCGGGGTCAGCCCCGGGTGCCGGCGCCGCAGTTGCGCCGCGCGGCGCACCGAGCTGGTGCCCACCCGGGCGCCGGACGGCAGGTCGGCCAAGCGCGCGCCGACGACACAGTCGTGTACGTCGTCGCGGGGCAGGTAGGCGGCGATGGTGAGCCCGTCGGGCAGCGGCACGTCGCCCGGGATGTCCTTGAGGCAGTGCACGACCAGGTCCACCTCGCCGTCGAGCTGTGCGCGGTCGAGTTCCTTGACGAACGCGCCCTTGCCGCCGAGTCGGGCCAGGCTGCCGCCCCAGCGGTCGCCGCTGGTGGACAGCGGGACGATCGTGGGTTCGCGCGGTTGTCCGGACAGCAGGGCGGCGACGAGCCGGGCCTGCGCGAGGGCCATGGGGGAGGACCGGGTTCCGATGCGGAGCTGCATACGCGACACGCTAGAGCCGTAGCGGCCGCGCGGCCGAATTTCGGCGAAGTCCGGTACCTCACAGGGGGGATGTGCGACTGCGGGGTCGGCCCGCCAGTCGTTCGGCCCAGTCGCCGTGTCCTTCGGGCGGGGTGCGGCGTTGGGCAGGCACGGCTCGTCGGCGTTCGACGGACACCGGCCCTGGAGACAAGGAAACCGCCCCATGCAGCGCATCGTTCGCGGCCTTCTGGTCAGTACGGCCGTCATCGCGGCCCCCGTCGTCGGCGCGACCGTGGCGGTGGCCGTGCCGGCCGGTGCCGAGACACACACCGTCCGGGCCGACACGATCGAAACGGTGAGCGGGCTCTGTGGCAACGAGGCCGGCGCGCTCGCGTTCATCAACCCGACCTTCGGCCAGCGCTGCTGAGGCGGGCCCCGGCCCCGACCGCGCGGCGCCGGCGGTGTCCCGGTCCGATCCGGTGGTCGGATCGGGACACCGCCGTGCGCCGGGTCAGAGGCTGATGTCGGTGCTCAGGCGCAGGTCGCCGAGGGAGCGGCCGACGCGCAGGGTGTAGGTGCCGGGGGCGGTGGCCCAGGCCGCCTCCGCCTCGTTCCAGCGGGCCAGGGTGCGGGCGTCGATGTCGATGGTGGTGGTCACTCGCGCGCCGGGCTCGACGTCCAGGGCGGCGAAGCCGACCAGGCGGATCGGCTCCGGGCGCCCCCACAGCGTGCCGTCGGCGGTCTCCAGGTACACCTGCACCACCTCGCGGCCGGCGCGCTCGCCGATGTTGGCGACGGTGACCTCGACGGTGACGCCGGCCGCGTCGCCCTTGGCCGCGACCGCCTCGTAGGCCCAGCTCGTGTAGCCCAGGCCGTGGCCGAACGGGTAGGCGGGGGCGGCCTCGCCCAGCGCCCAGGCGCGGTAGCCGATGTTGCTGGACCGCTGCGCGTAGTGGTGCTCGCCGTCGATCCGGGCGGTGGAGTACACCGGGACGTCGGTGTCGGCGGCCGGGTAGGTCGTGGGCAGCCGCCCGCCCGGCTCGGCCGCGCCGGTCAGCACGTCGCCGAGGGCCGCGCCGCCCTCCTGGCCGGGCAGCCAGGCCCACACCACGGCGGCGACCTCGTCGCGCCAGGGCATCAGCACCGGGGAGCCCGCGTTGACCACCACGACGGTCCTCGGGTTGGCCGCGGCGACCCGGCGCACCAGTTCGTCGGAGCGCCCCGGGAGAGCCAGGTCCGCCCGGTCGAAGCCCTCCGACTCGATGTCGTCGGTGGTGCCGACCACGACCACGGCCACGTCCGCCGCCCGGGCGGCCTCGACCGCGGCGGTCAGTTCGTCCTCCTCGGAGCGGCGCGGGTTCGCCCAGCCCAGACCGAGCGCGGCCATGAAGAACCGCTCGCCCTGGCTGAAGTCGACCCGGATCGCCACCTCCGTGCCGGCCGTCGCCTCGATGTCGATGCGAGTGGCCTCCGGGCGCATGATCGTCTCGATCACGTCGGTGCCCTCGGGGGCGGTCATGTCGATCGTGCGGGTCGTGCCGTCGATGTCCACCTCGAACCGGCCCGCGCCGCGGACGTCCAGGATGTTCGTGCCGGACACGGTCGGGGTCACGGTCACCCGCAGTCGGATCACGACCGCTCCGGCCGGGATGTTGTCCGGCCAGAACATCAGGCTGGAGCCCAGGCGGTGTTCGGAGGAGAGCAGGTTGCCGTCAACGTCCAGGAACTCCGCGCGCAGGCCCGGTTCGCCGGTCTGAGGGTCGACGGCCGTGTCCAGGGCCAGGTCGGCCAGCGCGCGGTGGGTGAACGCGCCCTCGGTGAGCGTCAGTTCGACGCCGTCGCCGAGCGCGGCGCGCAGGCCCTCGGGGATCGAGACCACGTGCGAGGGGTTCACATGCGCGCTGCCGCCGCCCTGGGCGGACAGGCGCAGGGCGTTCGGGCCGATCAGCGCGACGCGCGAGAGCGCGCTCGGGTCGAGCGGGAGGGTGCCGTCGTTGGCGAGCAGCACCATGGCCCGGGCGGCGATCTCGCGCAGCGTGGCGGTCGCATCGTCGGGGGTGGTGGTCGCGGCCGGGGTGCGGTCGCCGAGCACACCGACGCGGGCGGCCAGGCGCAGGACCCGGATCACCCGCTCGTCGATCAGCGACTCGGCGACCCGGCCCTCGCGCACGGCGGCGAGCAGCGGTTCGCCCCACACCTCGGACGGGCCGGGCATCGCGACATCGGTGCCGCCCGCGGCCGCGGCCTCGGTGGAGCGCACCGCCATCCAGTCCGAGACCACCACGCCGTCGAAGCCCCACTCGTCCTTGAGGACGTCGTTCACCAGGCGCGAGTTCTCGGTCATCGTCTCGCCGTTGACCCGGTTGTACGCGCTCATCACCAACCACACCCGGCCGGTGCGCACGGCCTCCTCGAACGGCAGCAGGTAGACCTCGCGCAGCGAGCGCTCGTCGATCCGCGAGTCGTAGGACATGCGCTCGTCCTCGGTCTCGTTGCCGACGAAGTGCTTGATCGTGGCCCCGACCCCGGCGGACTGCACCCCCTCGATGAAGGCGGTCGCGATCCGCGCGGTGAGCAGCGGGTCCTCGGAGTAGCACTCGAAGTGCCGGCCGCCGAGCGGGCTGCGGTGCAGGTTCACGGTCGGCGCGAGCAGGACGTGGATGTCCTTGTCGCGGGTCTGCGCGCCCATCACGAAACCGGCCCGGCGGGTGACCTCCGGGTCCCACGCGGCGGCGAGCGCGGTGGGGCTGGGGAACAGCAGCGAGGTGTCGCGCTCGTCCCAGGTGACGCCGCGGACGCCGACCGGGCCGTCGGAGACGCGCAGCTTGCGCAGGCCGATGCGCGGGATCTCGGGGAGGGACCAGAAGTCCTCGCCGACGATCAGGGACAACTTCTCCTCGAGGGTGAGGCGGGTCACCAGCTCGTGCAGCTCGTCGTCCGTGGCTTCGGTGGGGGTGGGGTCGGACATCGTCGTCTGCCTTCCGCTCGCGTTCCCGATCGATCCGGATCGCGCCGGACGGGTCGGTGGGGGACCTCCTCGTACCGTAATCGGAAAACTTTGTGGTCGGTAGTTTTGTTACCTCGACGTGATCTACACCTCGACGGCCCTCCGTCGGGACACGGCAGGATGGGGCCATGGACGTACGATCCGACGATCTCTCCGACGCCCCGCCGACCCGGGCCGGGCGGGCCAGACCGCGTGGGCGGGGGTATGCGTCGGGGGACGCGCGGCGTACGCGCATCCTCAACATCGCGCTTCAGGAATTCGCCGAGAACGGCTACCGGGGCACCTCGCTCGCGCGCATCGCCGAGCGCGCCGAACTCACCCAGGCCGGACTGCTGCACCACTTCCGCAGCAAGCAGGAATTGCTCGTCGCGGTGCTCGACCTGCGCGACCGCATGGACATGGCACACCTGGACCTGGCCGAACTCCCGCCCGGTGGCGCGGCGGTGCTGGCCAAGTTCACCGAACTCGCCGGGCACAACCAGGCCATCCCCGGCCTGGTCCAGCTCTTCACCGTGCTCACCGGCGAGGCGGTCACCACCGACCACCCCGCGCACGGGTGGGCCCGGGACCGCTACGCGCTCCTGCGGGCGAGCGTCACCGCGTCCCTGGAGGCCGGTGTGGCGTCGGGCGAACTGCGCGCGGACGTGGACCCGGCCGCGGTCGCCGCGCAGGTCTTCGCGATGATGGACGGGCTCCAGCTGCAATGGCTGCTCGACCCCGAACACGTGGACATGGCGGCGCTGTTCCGCGACTACGTGGAGCACCTGCTGCGCCGCATCCGGGCCGCCTGACCCGGACCGCCCCTATGCCTTGTCCGGCGCGTCCTCGCCCGCGGTCAGCTCGCGCAATACCGCGCCCAGGTCCCAGTTGGACAACCCCGCCAGCGCCTCGCGGAAGACGGTGAGTCCGAACAGGTCGCCCCGGGCGGTCATCCGGCCGGCGGCCAGCGCCTCCCGCGGTGCGTGCCGGTCGTTGAGCAGGATCACCCGGCGGGCGGTGTCGTAGTCCATGTGCACGATCAGGTCCGGCCCCGGCAGCAGGCCCGGGCGGACCAGGACGCGGCCCTGGAAGACGTCCAGATGCAGTTCGGCCGGGTCCTCGCGGCCCGGGACGTCGCTGACCACGATGTCCACGATCGCCGGATGCGGCGTGCGCTTCTCCGGATCCGGGGTGATCAACCTGCTCAGCCGGGACACCGCCGCAATCCACGCGTCGGACATGAACGCGTGCCGATCCAGGGCCGGCTCCGCGGCGTCGGCCGGCACCGGCTCGGTCCGGGTGCGCTCGGGCTCCTCGCGCAGCACCTTCCCCAGCTCCTCGCCGAGCCGGCGGGCGGCCGTACGGCGCATCGCCCGGGCGAGTTCGGCCTCCACTGCGCGCAGCGCCAGCGGACGCATCCGACGGATCATCTCCGCCGTCTCGTCCGCGTCGCCGTCGGCGGGCAGCAGGTGCGTCTCCATCAACCGCCCGAAGCCCTCGGCCACGTGCTCCATCGCCGCGCGCAACATCCGCAGCTGCTCGGTGACCGCGCCCACCGGGACGCCGGCCGCGTGCAGCTCGGCGCCGACCGCCAGCTCGCGCGGACTGGGCACCCGAAACACGGTCAGCGAGTCGTCCTCGGGTTCGAGCAGACCCAGGCGCACCGCCCCTGCGAGCGCGACCGGATCGGACAGTCCGCCGAACATCGCGATCAACTCGGCGCGGGTCATCCGCTCCGGGGTCTCCTCGCTCCACGGACCGCTCGCCTCGGCGACCAGGCCGAGCACGCCGCCGAGGCTGCGTCCGCCGTCCCAGGCGTCGAGCAGCTCCTTGATGCTGACCAGGCTGTAGCCGCGCTCCAGGAGTTGGCCGATCAGGCGCAGCCGGCCCAGATGGGCGTCCTCGTACAGCGACACCCGGCCCTGGCGCCTGGGCCGCGGCAACAGTCCGCGATCCTGGTATGCCCGTACGTTGCGTACGGTGGTGCCCCCCTCGCGGGCGAGGTCTTCGATCCGATAATCCGCCAACCTCGTGCCTCGCGATCCTCGTGCCCCGTGTCCGCGGCCAACGTAATGCAGATACGTTCGAGGTTCGATCACGCGGTGATCGCAATGGGCGCGGGAACGCTCCCGAAGCAGGTCCCGGAACACCGGCCCGGCGGATCCCGGAACCGGGAAAGCGCGGGCGCGGGACTCAGGGAATGACCACGACCGGGCGTTTGGCGTGTTTGACCAGACGGCACGCGACCGATCCGAAGATCCGACTGGCCAGCCCGGTGGATCCGCCGACCACGATCGCGTCGGCGGTGAATTCGCGTGCGACGTCCTCGATCTCGTGGCAGATGTCACCCCCGCGCTCGACCAGGATCCACGGCACGTCGCTGAGGTGGTCCGCGCAGGCCAGTTCCAGGCCCAGGGCCTCGGAACGACTGTCCGGCACATCGATGAAGACCGGCGGCTCGCAGCCGGCCCACACGGTGGCCGGAATCCGGTTGGCCACGTGCACGATCACCAGCCCGCCGCCGAGTCTGCGCGCCATGCCCGACGCGTACGCGAGGGCTCGCTCGCTGGACTCGGACCCGTCGAAACCGACCACGACGGGATGCTGGAACGCGGGATCGCGCTGATGGGGGGAATCGGGACGGAGCAACGGAGTGCCGTCCGGGAAGTCACTGAACTCGAAAGCAGCCATGGGAATCGGGCGTCTTTGCTGTGGAGGGGCGCCTCGGGGCTTTCTGTACCAGATTACTGCGCCGACCCGCACATTCGACAGTGTCGGTCGGGGTTCTCCCGGACAAAAAAGACACTGGGCCGTGTACCGGTCTGGGCATGGTGCGGTCCGCCGGACCACGCGCGGGGATGGATCCCCCGGGCAAAGCCTCGGCGAGACACGCACATTAGCCGGACAAGGCCGTGAATGGGGAGACCCGGGCGGCCGTGTGGGTGATTGCGTTCCGGGCGCGGCCGTCTCGGGCCCGGTCGCCGGGGCGCCGCACGGGCCGGTTCGAGCCGGCCCCGGGGAGGACCGTTCGGGGGTGCGGACCGACGCCGCCGGGGGAACGGGCGTTACCCCGGACCCCGCCCGAGCGTTGGTCAGGGCGACACCGTGCGTCCGGGCGACCGCGTAGTCACGGGCGGCGATCCGCTGGTCGGACGCCGACCCACCCGCGCGCCCACCCGCGCCGCGGCGCCGACGTCGAACCTGTCCGACGGCCCGACACGCGCCGGGCCGTCGGCGGGTTCGACGCTTTTCCGGACCCGGCCGGCGTCGGTCTCGCGCGGGCTCACATCGTGAGCAGCACCCCGCCGTAGGCCGCGCCGGCGATCAACACCCAGGAGGCGAAGCCGAGCAACAGCGCGCGCCACCCGGTGCGGATCAGCCGACCGAGCCGGACCATGCTTCCCAGCCCGAACAGCGCGGCGGCGAGCAACAGATCCTGCACGGTGCCGGCCACCTCCAGCCCGCCGGCGGTCACCAGGCCGGTGCTGCGGACGGCGACCATGGCCAGGAAGCCGAGCACGAACAGCGGGATCAGCGGCGGCCGCCGGGACCCGGCCCGCCCGGTGTCGCCGGCCCGCGCGGCCCGACGGCGCAGCGTGTACGCGGTGCCCGCCACGATCGGCGCGAGCAGCAGCACCCGCATCAGCTTGACCACGACCGCGGTGTGCAGCGCGACCGGCCCGGCCACCCCGCCCGCCGCGACCACCTGGCCGACGTCGTGCACGCTCGCGCCGACCCAGCCGCCGTAGTGGGTCGGGTCGAGGCCGAGTGGCGCCCGCAGCAGCGGCAGCACACCGATCGCCAGGCTCCCGCACAGGGTGACCAGCGCGACCGAGGTGACCACGTCCTCCTCGTCGCTGTCGCTGACCCCGTTCATCGCCGCGACGGCGGAGGCGCCGCAGATGGAGAAGCCGGTCGCGATCAGCAGCGGCTGATCGCCGGGCAGCCCCATGCGCCGACCGAGCCACCGGGTGGCGAAGAAGGTGAACATCACCACCACGATCACCATCGCCACGGTCGGCAGCCCGAGTCCGACGATGTCGCCGAGTGCGAGCTTGAGCCCGAGCAGCACCACGCCGGCGCGCATCAGCCGCCGCCCCGCGAAGCCGAGCCCCGGCGCGGTGGCGACGGGCAGCACCCGCACGTTGGCGGCGAGCACGCCCAGCGCCACCGCGACCGTGAGCATCGGTACGTGCGGCCAGATCCGGTGCGCGCCCCAACTCGCGGCCACCGCGAGCGTCGCCGCGAGCAGCCCCGGCCACAGTCGGGCCCTCGCCGTCCCGGCGGGAGCCGTGGACTGCCGGTGGTGGGCGCTCCGCGCGATCGTCAGGGTCATGATCACCACCCTCGGGCCGCCGTCCCCGCGCGGGTAGCGGTCGATTGCCTGGTAGGTCATAGGGTTTGGCTATGACCTCGAACGCGCGCCCGGCGGACCGGTTGCCGGATCTGTACACGCTGGAACTGCTCGTGGCGGTGACCGAGAACGGCAGCCTGGGCGCCGCCGCCCGCCGGTTCGGGATCAGCCAGCCGTCGGCCAGCGCACGGATGCGCACCCTGGAGCGGCGGCTCGGCGTACGGCTCCTGGAGCGCAGCACCACCGGCTCGGTGCCCACCGCGGCGGGCCTGGTGATCACCGACTGGGCGCGCGGGGTGCTCGACCAGGCGCACGCGCTGGTGGAGGGCGCCGCCGCGCTCAAGGCCCGACAGGAGGACCGGCTGCGGGTGGCGGCGAGCCTGACCGTGGCCGAGCACCTGGTGCCCGGCTGGCTGACCGCGCTGCGCGAGGCGGTGCCCGGGCTGCACGTCGGCCTCCAGGTGACCAACAGCCTGCACGTGATCGAGGCGCTGCGGGCGGGCGAGGCCGACATCGGCTTCGTCGAGGGGCCCTGGGTCCCGCGCGACATGCAGTCGGCGGCGGTGGGCCGGGACCGGCTGGTGGTGGTGGTCGCGCCGACCCACCCGTGGGCCCGGCGGCGACGCCCGATCGCGGCGGCCGAGTTGGCGAACACGCCGCTGCTGCTGCGCGAGGCGGGCTCGGGCACCCGGGAGACGCTGGAGCGGGCGCTGGCGGCCTACGACGGAGTCGCCGTGCCCGCCCTGGAGTTGGGCGCGACGGCGCCGCTGCGCTCGGCCGCGATCGCCGGATCCGCGCCCGCCGTGTTGTCCGATCTGGCGGTGCGCGAGGACCTGGCCGAGGGGCGTCTGGTGGCCGTCCCGGTGGCCGATCTGCCCGCCCTGGATCGCGTCCTGCGCGCGGTGTGGCCGCGCGGTCGGGAGCTGCCGGAAGGTGCCCTGCACCTGCTGCACGCGGCCCGACGGCGCCCCGGGGCCTGACAGCCCGCGCAATTGTCGATAAGTTCCGCGATGTGACCACCGTCACAAACACGCATATCTACATAACGTCACGTAGAGAACACCATGCATAGACAAGGTAAGAGAGAGTAAGTTCCGATCTTGGGTTACGCGAGTGACGCCTGTGAACTACTGGGGCGGGACAGCCTGCGCGATCCGGACCGCCGGCACGACCGGGGCCGTGCAGGTCACAGAGGGGTGAAGGGGGCGATCGGGGCCATGAGCAGGATCGACAGCCGCAAGGACCGGCGACGGGGCCGAGCACGCGTGGTCGATGCCGATCACCCGGCCGAGTCCGGCGCGATCGACGCGACGGGCGCGACGGGCGCGATCGACGTCGGTTCGGGCGGCGACGAGGACGCGGCGGTGATCGTCGCGGCGTCCACCGTGCTCTCCGAGGCCCCGCCCGAACACGACTCGGTCGACGACGACGGCGAGTACGCCGACGACATCGACCTCGACGGTGAGTACGACCCCGACGGCGAGGGTGTCCTGGCCCCGGGGCGGGAGCGCCCGCTGCTCGGCCGGCGGCGGCCGGACACCATCGCGGTGCTGCTGTTCGCCAACTCGCCGATCCTGGAGAGTTCGATCCCGATATCGGTGTTCGGGGTCGATCGACGCGACGCCGGCGTGCCGAACTACCGATTACTGGTATGTGCGGCCGAACCCGGACCGCTCCGCACCACCGGCGGCGTCGAGCTGATAGCGCCGTACGGCCTCGACGCGCTGGCCCGGGCCGGCACGGTGATCGTGCCCGCGTGGCACTCGCCGTCGCGGATGCCGCCGCCGCCCGTCCTGGAGGCGCTGCGTCGGGCGCACCGTGAGGGGGCCCGGATCGTCGGCCTGTGCGGCGGCGCCTTCGTGCTGGCCGCGGCCGGTCTGCTCGACGACCGTCCGGCGACCACGCACTGGATGTACGCGCCCGCCCTGGCCAAGCGCTATCCGAAGGTCCGGGTGGACCCGCGCGAGTTGTACGTGGACGACGGCGACATCCTCACCAGCGCCGGCACCGCGGCCGGGATCGACCTGTGCCTGCACCTGGTCCGGCTCGACCACGGTCCGGACGCGGCCAACGCGCTCGCCCGGCGCCTGGTCGTACCCGCGCATCGGATCGGCGGCCAGGCCCAGTACATGGACCTGACCCTGCCCGAGGAGATCAGTGGCGACCCGCTGGCCACGGTGATCTCGTGGGCGCTGGAGAACCTCGCCGAGCGCTTCGACATCGAGCAGTTGGCGACCCGCGCGTACATGAGTCGGCGCACCTTCGACCGGCGCTTTCGCACGCTCACCGGCAGCGCCCCGCTGCAGTGGCTGCTGACCCAGCGGGTGCTTCAGGCGCAGCGGCTCCTGGAGACCACCGATCTCCAGGTCGAGGAGATCGCCCGGCGCTGTGGATTCCGCTCGCCGGTGGCGCTGCGGGGGCACTTCCGCAAACAACTGGGCGTGCCGCCGGCCTCGTACCGCGAGACGTTCCGCACCCGCGGCCCGGAGGAGACCGGGGACGAGGAGGTATGTGCACGGGCCGTAGGGTGACCCCATGAACGACCGCTTGGTCTGGATCGACTGTGAGATGACGGGACTCGACCTGTCCCGGGACGCGTTGGTGGAGGTGGCGGCTCTCGTCACCGACTCCGAGCTCAACATTCTGGGCGACGGGGTCGATGTCGTGATCCGCCCGCCCGCCGAGGCGCTCGCCGGCATGCCCGATGTGGTGCGCAAAATGCACACCGCTTCAGGTCTGCTGGACGAGCTGGAGGCGGGCGTGAGCCTGGCCGAGGCCGAGGCAGAGGTGCTGCGCTACATCAAGGCGCACGTGCCCGACGGCCGCAAGGCACCACTGTGCGGGAACTCGATCGGCACCGACCGGGGCTTTTTGGCGCGGGACATGCTCGATCTCGACGCCTACCTGCACTACCGGGTGATCGACGTCTCCTCGATCAAGGAGCTGGCCCGCCGCTGGTATCCGCGGGTCTACTTCCAGAGCCCGCCGAAGGCCGGCAACCACCGCGCGCTGGCCGACATCCACGAGAGCATCGAGGAACTGCGCTACTACCGCGAGGCGATCTTCGTCCCGGAGCCGGGACCGGACAGCGACACCGCCAAGGCGATCGCCGCCCGGTACGGCCACAAGCCGGCCGAACGCGCCTGAGATCGAGCTCGCACCCGCTCGCGCGCGCTTCGCGTCAGGCTCGCGCGTCCCGTGAAACCACCGCGGGCACCCCTTGAAATCACCACGCGGAAACCCTGCGGCGAGCAGCCTCCGGGAGCCTGTACACTTTTCCTCGCCGGGACGGAAACGCCACGGCGATGGTGGGTGTAGCTCAGCTGGTAGAGCACCTGGTTGTGGTCCAGGAAGTCGCGGGTTCAAGTCCCGTCACTCACCCCGAGAAGGCCCCGAGACATGCAAGTGTCTCGGGGCCTTGTGCGTTTTCGGGTGATTGCCGCCGGATCGCGCCCGATGTCGGCGTTCGCGTTGTGTGCGGCGGCGCGCGCGGCGTAGCGTGCCGTCACCTGAGGGTTACGTACGTGTCATCGGGAGGGTTTCGATCATGAGCATCGGCGAGTCGGGGCAGCCTTCGCGGCAACAGCTCGACGACGAGAAGGCCGCGCTGTACGCCATGGACATCAGTGGTGTCACGTGGATCGGCTACGGCGAGGACACCACCGGCGAGGGGATCGTGGAGACCGCCGAACTGCCCGGCGGGGGCATGGCGATGCGCAACTCGATCCACCCGGAGGGGCCGATCCTGCGGTTCACCGAGGGCGAGTGGACCGCCTTCGTACTGGGCGTGCGCGACGGCGAGTTCGACCTGGACCGGCTGGCCGAGCCGCTGCCGGAGCAGCACGGCTGACACCGCGTCGGATGGACCGGTCGGCTCGACCCGACGGGTCAATCATCCATTTCGCCCGTTTGGTGAATCGTGTACCGGTTACTCCTCGGTGGACGTGCCACCGACGGAGGGAAATCCGTGTCCACAGCCACCTCCGGGGTGGAGATCAGTGCGGTCGGCCTGGCGGCGGAGGGCCCGGACGGCGTCATTTTTCGCGACGTGCGCGTGACCGCGCCCGCGGCCGGCCTGACCGTGCTCGCCGGACCCGCCGGCGCCGGCCGGACGTCGTTGCTCCTCGCGCTCGGCGGCCGATTCCGGACCGTCGCCGGCACCGTGACCGTGGCCGGCAGCGGTCGAGCCGCCGACGCCCGCGCCCACACCGCGCTGGCCCGGGCCCGCCCGGGCCTGGACCTGGAACCGCACCTGTTCGTCGCCGAGACCGTCGCCGAACGACAGGCCGTCGACGGCGGCCGGCCCAGCGGGACCGCGCTCGCGCGGATGTACGACCTGCTGCGCATCGACCCGCCGGGCCACGTCCTGGTCGAGCACCTGTCCGCGGTCGAACACCTGCTCTTCGCGGTCGCG
This sequence comes from Embleya sp. NPDC059237, assembly GCF_042754105.1. Lineage (NCBI taxonomy): Bacteria > Bacillati > Actinomycetota > Actinomycetes > Kitasatosporales > Streptomycetaceae > Embleya > Embleya sp. NPDC059237. The sequence goes on from NZ_JBHZAE010000007.1 coordinate 214,564, forward strand.
CTGGCCGCCGCCGACCGACCCGGCGCGGTCCTGGTCGACGACGTGGACAGCGGCATCGCGGGCGCCGACCTCTCCCGCGCCTGGCGGGCGTTGCGCGACCTGGCCGACACCGGCACCACCGTGGTGGCCACCGCGACCGCCGCGCCGCGCGGCGCCGACGTGGTGGTCGATCTGCCCGGACACCATCTGTACCCGAGAGGCGGTACCGCCTGATGGGTGTGCTGCGCCTGGCCTGGTTCGAACTGCGGCGCTTCCGGGGCCCGTTGCCCCGGCTGGTCCCGGTCATGCTGATGCTGGTGCCGACCCTGTACGGGGCTCTGTACCTGTGGTCCAACTGGGATCCGTACGGCCGACTGCACCAGGTGCCGGTCGCGTTCGTGAACGAGGACCGGCCGGTGGACGCGCGCGGGCAGCACATCGACGCGGGTGGTCGGCTGACCGAGGTGATCCGCCACGACCGGAACTTCAAGTGGACGGTCACCGACGCCAAGGCCGCCCGCGACGGTCTGGACGACGGCGACTACCACTTCGTGGTCACCGTGCCGCCCGACTTCAGCGCCACGCTGGCCACCACCGCCTCCGCCGAGCCGCGTCAGGCCAAGCTGCTGATGACGCTCGACGACGCCAACGGCTTCATCATCGGCAAGATGGCCGAGATCGCCAAGACGCAGCTCCAGCAGCAGATTTCGGCGACCACGCAGAGCACGCTGGTGCAGCAGTTGTACGGGGAGACCGGCACGCTCAAGGCGCAATTGGCCCAGTCGGCCGACGGCGCGCGGCAACTCGCGGCGAACGCGGGCGGCGTGCCCCCGGAGCAGACCCGTCAGGGTGCCGCACAACTGGCCGACGGGCTGGCGAAACTGGACGCGGCGGTACCGGCGCCGCCGCCGGCGCAGGCCGCCGGAGCGGACGCGCGGGTGCTCGGCGCGCCGGTGGTGATCGAGGTGCACAACCTGCATCCGGCGGTGCTGTACGGGCGCGGGCTCGCGCCGTTCTTCTTCGGGATCGCGCTGTGGGTGTTCGGCTTGGTCGGCTACCTGCTGCTGCGGCCGTACAACCCGCGCGCGCTCGCCGGGCGGGCCGGCGCGGTCAAGGTGGCGATCGCGGGGTGGTTGCCCGCCGCCGCGCTCGGCGTGCTGGGCGCGTTCGTCCTGTACGCGGTGGTCCAGCTGGGACTGGGCCTGGACGCCGACGATCCGGATCTGAGTCTGCTGCTGATCGCGCTGGCGGCGGTGACCTTCGTGGCCATCGCGCAGTTCCTGCGGGCCGCGCTCGGCGCGGTGGGCGACGTGCTGATCCTGGTCCTGCTGATGCTCCAGCTCACCTCGTGCGGCGGGCTGTATCCGGTCACCACCACCCCCGAGCCGTTCCAGGCGCTGCATCCGGTGTTACCGATGACCTACCTGGTGAACGGGTTGCGCATCACCCTCACAGGTGGTCAGGGCGAGCGTTTGGGGGTCGCCTTCGCGGTGCTCGGCGCGTACCTCGTGGTGGCGCTGATCGCGACCGTTTTCGTGGTCCGGCACAAGCGGATGTGGACCATGGCCGGGCTGAAACCGTCCGTGGAGTTGTGATCACCCGGATTTCCATGGGGCCGACCCGCTCCCCCGTACGGTTGTACTCGGGGGAGCGCAACCACGTCCGCTCCGGACACGTCGCCCACAATCAGGGGGTACCGCGGGTTTGCCACCTGTGGTGGAGGAGGGAGAATCAGCGGCGATGAACGAGCAGGAGATACAGAAACTGAGGGCCGAGGCCGAGACCCGGATGCGGGAACTCGGGCCCGATCACCCCGGTTCGCTCGACGCGCGCGCCGCGTGGGCCCGGGTCGTCGGCGACGAGGGCCGACCCGCGGAGGCCGCCCGGATGTTCGGGGAGCTGGCGGGCGACTACGCGCGCGTGCTCGGCCCGCAACATCCCGACACGCTCCTGGCCCGGCACAACCACGCCTACTGCCTGGGTCTGTCCGGCAACGCGGTCACCGCCGAGTCGCTGGCGCGCGACGTCGCCGCCGACTGTGTCCTGGTGCTCGGTCAGGACGACCCCGAGACGTTGAACGTGCGTGCCGGGTGGGCTCGTTGGATCGGCGAGGCGGGTGATGCCGCGGGCGCGGCCCGGATGTTGCGACCGATCGTCGAGGAGGCGACCGACGCGCTGGGGCCGGTACACCCCGACACGCTGACCATCCGACACCAGCACGCGCACTGGGTGGGCCGCTCGGGCGAGACGATCCAGGCGGCCCGCTTGATGGCGGCCATCGCGGACGAGCGCGCCGAGGTGCACGAGCCGGACGACCCGGCGGCGCTGACCGCCCGGCACGACCGCGCGATGTGGGCGGGCGAGGCCGGTGACGTCTCGGTGGCCCGGGACGCGATGATGCGGCTGGTGGAGGACGCCACGCGCGTGCTCGGCCCGGACCACCACGACACGCTGGTGATCCGGCACAACCACGCGCACTGGACCGGCGAGTCCGGCGATCCGCTGGGCGCGCGCACGCTGCTCACCCAGTTGGTCGCGGACTGCTCGCGGGTGCTCGGCGAACAGCACCCGGACACCGAGAACGCCCGACGCGGGCTGATGTGGTGGACGTACGGGCCCAAGGCCACCGGCCCGGCGCCGGTGTTCGCCACCCCGGTGGGGAACAGCTCGGTCGAGGCGGGGAAGCCGGCGAAGGAGCCGAAGCCGGCCAAGCCCGCGCGGGTGAAGCAGCCGAAGCAGCCGAAGCCGCCGAAGCCGTCCCGGGAGTCGCGGAAGGCGGCGGCCCGGCCGGCGGCGGCCGACGTGGCGTCGGCGGTCGCGGCGGAGGCGGCGGGTGCTCCGGTGGGTGCCTCGCCGGCTGCCTCGGCCGTCGCTGCGGCGGCGCCCACGGAGGTGGTGTCGGTCGGCGCCGCGGACCCGGTGTCGCGGTCGGTCGGGCCGGACGAGGAGGTCACCGCGTTCGCCCCGGTCGCCGGGCTCACCCCCGACACCGAGCAGAACGCGGCGGTGTCGGCCGCGCCGACCGCGCGGGTCGGTTTGGACAAGGAGCCGGAGCCGGCCGCCGAGCCCGAGGCCGCCGCCGTACCCGACCGGGACGAGGCGCCGGAGGACCTGGCGACCCGGGTGACGAGCGTGGCGCCCGACGACGAGCCGACCCACGTGAGCGTGCCGCCGCGCCCGGCCGTACCGCCGGCGACGGGCAAGCCGAAGGGGAAGGCGAAGGACGTCGAGCCGGCCGACGACGTTGACCCGGTCGATGTCGCCGAAGCGCCGGATGCGCCGGATACCTCCGATACATCCGACGCGAAGAAGTAGGCACACCACGAGCGGGGCGTCGTCGGGCATCCGATGGCGCCCCGCTCGTGCGTTCGGGGGCCGACGGTGCCTGATCATGTGGTGTCGTCATATGTACGCAACATGCTCGAAACGGGAAAGGTTCAGGATTCAAGACAGGTCGATGGAGGAGGTGTCGCGTGTTGTACCGACTGAGGGTGTCGCTGCCCGATCGACCGGGATCGCTCGCGCGGGTCACGCAGCTGCTCGGCGCGGCGGGGGCCGATGTGATGCAGATGACCGTGCTCGAACAGCTCGGCGGCCGGGCGGTGGACGAGTTCACCGTCTCCTGGGCGGGCGAGCGGGACGTCGCCGGCTTGGTCGCCGCCCTGGAGCGGTCGGCCGGCGTCCGGATCGAGGGGTGCTGGGCGGCCGGTGAGGTGCCCGGTTCCGCGCCCGAGCTGGACGTGCTGGGCCAGGTGGCGCGCGACCCCGGCCGGGCGGTGGCCACATTGATCGACGCGGCGCCGACGCTCTTCCACGCCGACTGGGCGGTGGCCACGCGCGGCGGGCGTGGTCGACAGCGGGTGTACGCGAGCTGGCGGGCCCCGCAGACTCCGGTGTTCCCCGCGCTCACCCCGATGCGGCCGCTGGGCTTCGCCTACGAGGGCGAGGCCACCGGCCACGGGGCGGCGGCGCCGATCGGGGCGTCCTGGCTGACGATGTACGTGGTCCGGCACGAGGGCCCCGCGTTCCACCGCACCGAACTGGACCGCCTGGGCCGCATCGTCGACGTGGCGCTCGGCGTCCTGGGCGAGCGCGGCGCGGCCAAGGCGACGGGCGCCGGCGCGGGCCCGGGGCCGGCCTGATCGGGGCTTCGGCGCCGGCCGAATGTACCGATTTGCTCGATATGCGATTCGGTTTCGACCGGGACGGGAACCATTTACCGCTATTCGGCGTGTAACGATCGGAACAACGTATGATTGCGTAATTGTGCGCGCACTTCGGGCCGTGAGCCGGGCGCACATCGAGCGCGGGGGCCCGACGAAGGCGACGACGACGTGCAGGACAGGGATGAGACGTCCCCGGGGGCCGCGGCCGTTCCGGGGGCGTCGGCCGAGGAGCCGGGGTCGGAGAACCCCAGCCGCATAGAACGGCGCGCCCACGACCGCCGGCGCCGCCGGCGGCGCATCCTCACGTGGATCGGCGGCGGCCTCGTTGCCGTCCTGCTCGCCGCGGGCGGTTTCGGCTGGTGGTTGTACGACCGCCTGAACGGCAACATCCGCACCCAGGACTTCGCCGACCAGCTGACCGATCGCCCGGCGCCCACGGGCGCGCTGAACGTGCTGTTGGTGGGGTCCGACTCGCGGGCCGGCGACAACTCCGAGTACGGCCGCGACGACGGCGGCAGCCAGCGCTCGGACACCACGATCCTGCTGCACGTACCCCAGGGGCGAAAGAGCGCGACCGCGGTCAGCTTCCCGCGTGACCTGATGGTCGACGTGCCGTCGTGCCGGACCACCTCCGGCGGCACCCAGCGGGCCTACTTCGGCCAGTTCAACAGCGCGATGGAGGTCGGCGGGGTGCCGTGCGTGGCGGCCACCGTGGAGCGGCTGACCGGCGCCCGGATCGACCACCAGATCACCATCGACTTCGTCGGCTTCAAGAAGGTCGTGGACGCGCTCGGCGGAGTGCCGATGCACATCGCCCAACCGATCGACGACAGGGCCGCGCACCTGCAACTGCCCGCCGGCGACATCACCCTGAACGGCGAGCAGGCGCTCGGCTTCGTCCGGGTGCGCAAGAGCCTGGGCGACGGCAGCGACATACAGCGCATCGAACGGCAGCAGGAATTCCTCAAGGCGCTGATCAAAAAGGTGCAGGGGGAGAACCTGCTGACCAACCCGGCGAAGGCGTACAACGTGATGGACGCCGCGACCAAGGCGATCACCACCGACTCCGGGATCAACACCCTGGCCGGCCTGTACGACTTCGCCAACGGCCTGCGCGGGATCCCGCTGGAGAAGATCGACTTCGTCACCACGCCGCTGATCGACTACGCCCCCGACCCGAACCGGGTGGCGCTCAAGCAGCCCGACGCGGCGCAACTGTTCACCGCGCTGCGCGACGGGGCGCCGGCGCCCACGCCGACCGGGACGGCCCGCCCGACCGACGGCACGGGGGGCGCCGACGCCTTCGGCGGGAACGGCACGGGATCCGGGACGAGCGGCGCGGGGTCGACCGGAACCGGTCGCTCCGGCGCGGGTTCGACCGGATCCGGCCGAAGCGGGTCGACCGGCGGTACGGGCGCGGGCACGAATCAGGGCACTGCGGGACGTTAACCGTCGCCGGTCCGTGACCCCTGGTCGTTGAACTGTACGGTGCAGGGGTTCGCCGACGACGCGGCCGATCGCCCCCGGGGGCAGACCCGGTCATGGGGCCGCCCGCGACGCCTTACGGTGGACTCGCGAGGGTGCTGGGTGCGGACCGAGGGGCTGGTGGCAGGGGCGCCATGACGGGTCGGGTTCTTCAGGTGGTGCAGGGCACTCGTTGGCGACGCCGCGCGGGCGAATACGCCTCGATCGGGGCCGCGGTGGGCGCGGCGGCGGCGGGCGACTCGATCCTGGTCGCGGCGGGGACGTACCGCGAGGATGTGGCGATCTCCGTGCCGGTGACGGTGGTCGGCTCGGACGGGCCGGGGACGGTGATCCTGACCGCGGCCGACGGGGTCGCGCTCACCATCACCGCCGACGCGGCGGTACACGGCCTGGTCGTCGACGGCGGCGCGGGCGTGTTGTCGCCGGCCATCGTGATCGAGGGCTGCGCGCCGATACTGGAGGAGTGTGTGGTCCGGGCCGCCTCGGTGGTCGCGGTCGAACTGCGCGCGGGCGCCGACCCGATGGTGCGCCGCTGCCGGGTGGGCAACCCGAAGGGCGTGGGCATCGGGGTGACCGGACGCTCGCGCGGCACGTTCGAGGACTGCGAGATCGGCGACACCGGGCGCGAGGGCTTCGACGTGCGCGAGGGCAGCGCACCGATCCTGCGCCGGGGCCGGGTGCGCGACGCCTCCGGGCACGGACTGCGCTTCACCGGACCCGGCACCACCGGCAGCGTCCAGGAGTGCGAGATCCAGGACGGCTCGGACGCGGAACCCGCGGTGTTCGTCGGCGACCAGGCCTCGCCGCATCTGACCGGTCTGCACATCCACGACGTGGGCGGCGGCGGGATCTGCGTCGCGGGCGGCGCCGCGCCGATCATCGCCGACTCGCGGATCGAACGGGTCGGCTGGGCGGGCATCTCCGTCGGCGGTCAGGGCAGCGCCGGGTCGTTGTCGCGGACCGAGATCAGCGCGGTCAAGGGCACCGGCGTCCAGGCCGACGACCTGGCCACGTTCTCGCTCGACGACTGCACGATCCGCGACGCCGAGGGCAACGGCGTTTCCGTCGACCGGGGCGCCAACCTGACCCTGGTCGGCTGCCGACTGCGCGACATGGGCCGCAACGGCGTCGACGTGCACGGCCACTCCGAGGTCACCCTCAGCGGTTGTACGATCCGCAGCTTCGGCCGCAACGGGCTCGCGCTGGCCGACCACGGGGCCCGTGCGTCGGCGATCGACTGCGAATTCCACGACTCCACCGGCGGCAAGCCGGCCGTGTGGGTGGCCGACGGCGCGGACGCCGCGCTCGGCGAGTGCCGCATTCACGACGTGCTCGACGGGGTCAAGGTGGCCGGTTCCGGCACCGGCTTGTCGATGCACGACTGCGAGATCCACGACGTGGACGAGACCGGCATCGGCGTGGGTGCCGGCGCGGTGGTCTCGGTCAAGTCCTGCAAGGTGCGCAAGGCCACCACCGGCGTGTGGTTCATGGAGTCGGACTGCGGCGGCATCATCGCCGACTGCACGATCGAGGACACCACCGACGGCGTCTCGGTCACCGGCGCGGCCGGGCCCACGGTGCGCCGGGTCCGGGTGGATCGGGCCACCGGCGAGGGCATCCGGATCGCCGGCGGCGGGCGCGGCGACTTCGAGGACTGCGAGGTGCTCGGCGGGCGCGGCTACGGGGTGCACGTACGCGAGGGCTGCCATCCGGTGTTCACCCGCTGCACCACGCGCGACAACGCCAAGGGCGGCTTCGAGTTCGCCGGTCCGGGGCCGGTCGCGGTCGAGTGCACCTCGCAGGGCGACGGGACGAGCGGCACGGAGCCGGCGGCGGGCGGGATCCTGGGGACGCCGAGCCCGATCGCGGCGGCCGGCGCACAACCCCAGGGAGTGGCCCGGCTGACCGCCACGCTGCCCATCCCCGGGGCGCGCGACGGCGCGGCCGTGGACGAGGCGGCGGCCACGTCCGGGCGCGGAGTGGACGAACTGCTGGCCGAGTTGGACGGTCTGGTCGGCCTCGCCGGGGTCAAGGCCGAGGTGCGCAACCTGATCGACCTGATCTCGGTGGGCCGCCGGCGCGAGGAGGCCGGGCTCAAGGCGCCCACGCTGCGCCGGCACCTGGTCTTCACCGGCTCCCCGGGCACCGGCAAGACCACCGTGGCCCGGCTGTACGGGGAGATCGCCCAGGCGCTCGGCGTATTGCGGGTGGGTCACCTGGTCGAGGTCTCCCGGGTCGACCTGGTCGGCGAGCACATCGGCTCCACCGCGCCGCGCACCAAGGAGGTCTTCGACCGGGCCCGGGGCGGGGTGCTGTTCATCGACGAGGCGTACAGCCTGGCCCCGCCGGACCCCTCGCGCGACTTCGGCCGCGAGGCGATCGACACGCTGGTGAAGATGATGGAGGACCACCGCGACGACGTGGTGGTGATCGTGGCCGGCTACACCGACGAGATGGAGCGTTTCCTCGGCGCGAACCCCGGCTTCGGGTCCCGGTTCTCCCGCACCATCACCTTCCAGGACTACTCGGCCGACGACCTGGTCGAGATCACCCTCATGCAGGTGCGCGAGCACGAGTACGTGCTCACCGACGAGGCGTGCGAGGCGCTGCTCGGCTACTTCCGCCGACTGCCGCGCGGTGCCGCGTTCGGCAACGCGCGCGAGGCGCGGCGCACGTTCGAGGCGATGATCGAGCGGCACGCGACCCGGTTGGCCCAGCTGCCGGGGGCGGGCATGGAGGAGTTGCGGACGCTGCATCCGGAGGATCTGCCCGACCTGCGGTGAATCGGTCCGCGCCGGCGGGGTAACGGCCGGGGGACGCGGGCCGCCCGCCGGGAGCCGGCCGGGTGGTGCGCGGGTGGGTTCGAGGGCGAATTCGAGGGCTAAGGAGCCGTACGTGCCGGTCATGGGCATCGACATCGGCGGGACCGGGATCAAGGGCGCGCCGGTGGATACCGACGCCGGGCGGCTGACCCGGGAGCGGGTCCGGCTGCTCACTCCCGAACCGTCCGCACCGCAGGCGGTGATCGGCGTGGTCCGCGACGTGCTCGCGGAGTTCGCGGACACCGAGGGGCCGGTGGGGATCACCTTCCCCGGCGTGGTCCGCGACGGCATCGTGCGCACCGCCGCGAATGTGGACAAGTCCTGGATCGACCTGGACGCCGACGCGCTGTTCACCGCGACGCTCGGCCGGCCGGTGACGATGGTCAACGACGCGGACGCGGCAGGTGTGGCCGAGATGCGCTTCGGCGCGGGCGCCGGGCAGCGCGGCACGGTGTTGATGTTGACGTTCGGTACGGGCATCGGCAGCGCGCTGTTCGTGGACGGTCGGCTGGTGCCGAACACCGAGCTGGGCCACCTGGAACTGGACGGGCACGAGGCCGAGCGGCGGGCCTCGGCGGTGGCGCGCGAGACGCACGACCTGTCCTGGGAAAAGTGGGCCGTGCGGGTGCAGGACTACCTGCGGCACGTGGAGATGTTGTTCTCGCCGTCGCTGATCATCATCGGTGGCGGGATCAGCAAGAAGCCGGAGAAGTTCCTGCCGTTCATCAAGATCCGGGCCGATCTGGTGCCGGCGAAGCTGCACAACGACGCGGGGATCGTGGGCGCGGCGATGCTGGTGACGGGCGACTGAGGTCGGGTCGGCTCAGGCGGACGCTCGACCGTCGCGGGACGCGCGCAGGACGCCGCCGAGGAGGGCGGCGATGTTCCACGCGTCGTCGACGCCCCGGTGGTGGGTGCCATCGAGGGGGAGGCCGGCGTGGGCCAGGGCGCCGGCCATGCCGAGTTCGCGGTCCAGGCCGTGGGCGAGCGAGTACAGCGTCTTGGCGTTGAGGTGGCGGGTGCCGAACGGGTAGGGCACACCCTCGGCCGCGCACTGCCGCTCGAACGCCTGCCGGTCGTATTCGCCCCAGCTCGCCCACACCCGCTGGTGCGCCTTGAACTCGGTGCGCAGCAGCGCGCAGGCGTCGGCGAAGGTGTGGCCGGTGTCGACGTCGGCCTGGGTGAGGGTGGTCAGTTCGGTACAGAACGCGCTCACCGTGGAGTGGGTGGGGCGGACCAGGAGGCCGTGTCGGTCGATCCGCTCGCCGGTGGTGACGTCGAGTGTGGCGATGCCGATCTCGATGATCTCCGAGTGCTGACCGTCGGGGATCGGACCGTTCCAGCAGGTCGCCTCGACGTCGATGACCAGGAGCAGGTCCAGGAGTCGTTTCGCCATGCCGGTGAGTAGACCATCGTGGCCGGCGTGCTACCACTGGTTTTGTTCTGACGGTACGTCAGATGCTTGGGTCCACCCGTCCACGGAGGAGTACGAAATGGGTACGCACAAGACATCACCCGGCACCGGCGTCGTGATCACCGGCGGCGCCTCCGGGATCGGTCGGGCGACCGCGCGGGCGCTGGCCGCGACGGGTCGGCCGGTCGCGCTGTGGGACATCGCGGCGGGCCCGGTGGAGGAGGCAGCGAAGGAGATCGCGGCCGAACACGGGGTGGCCGCGCTCGGGCTCGCGCTGGACGTGACCGACACCGAGGGTTACCCGGACGCGATCCACGCCTCGGTCGAGGCGCTGGGCACGATCGGCGGCTTCGTGCACGCGGCGGGCGTGGTCGACTCGACCCCGATCACCGAGGTCACGGCAAAGAACTGGGACCGGGTCCTGGACGTCAACCTGCGCTCGTTCGCACTCCTGGTCCAGGCGCTGACCCCGCACCTGCGCGAACACGCCGGCTCCGCGATCGTGGGCATCGCCTCGCTGAACGCGATCGTCGGCAACGCGCTCAACCCGTCCTACTGCGCGTCGAAGTCGGGCATGCTCGGGCTCAACCGCTCGATCGCCGCCAAGCTCGCCGAACACGGCATCCGCAGCAACGTGGTCTGCCCCGGCTACATCGAAACCCCGATGCTGGCCGCCTCCTTCGCCCGCCCGGGCACCCGGGAGCGCATGGAGAACAGCTCCCCGCTGCGCAGGCTCGGCCGCCCGGAAGAAATCGCCTCCGCGGTCCGCTTCCTCCTCGGCGACGACGCCTCCTTCGTCACGGGCACACACTTGATGGTGGACGGCGGCATGACGGAGACGGTCTGACCCACCCCACGCGGTTGCGGCCCGGATCCGGAGCCGGCCCGCAACCGCGCAACGCCTGCGGTGATGCCCGCAACGCCGGCACAATCACGGCAAGTCCGGACGTGGCCGACATCCCTTGGAGTACGCGCATGCAGGCCGGCTTCGATCGCGAATGGACCGCCGGCGATGTGCTCGCTGCCCAGCAGACCTCGCTGTTCAGGGTCGAACTCCTGGACGGCATCCCGCTGATGTCACCGCTGCCGACCTTGCGCCACCAACATGTGTCCGGCGTGTTGGCCGACATCCTGCGCCGGGCGGTGGACGACTCCGGCGTCGGCGCCGTGCCGTTCAAGAGCGTGAACGTGCGTCGTGGACACCGGGACGTCCTGCGCCCGGACATCGCGGTGGTCACGTCGACGGCGGCGATCGGCGCACTGGAATCGGACGCCGTCGCCTTCGCCCCCGAAGACGTGCTCCTGGCGGCGGAGATCCTGTCCCCCGGCCACGAGGGCGCCGACCGCATCGACAAACCCGCCCGCTACGCCGAGTGGAACATTCCGTCCTACTGGATCGTCGACCCGAAGACCCTCAGCATCGACACCTACACCCTCGACGGCGACGTGTATGTGGCCTCCGGCTCCGCCGCGCCGGGTGCCGTCGCCACGTTGCCCGCGCTGACTCCGATCACCCTCGACCCGGGCACGTTGCTGCGACTGTGGTGACGGGCTGGGGCGTTACTTCGGGTGGAGTTCGACGATGGTGACCTCCGGGGGTGCGCCTACTCGGACCGGGGGGCCCCAGAAGCCGGCGCCTCTGGTGACGTAGAGCATGGTGTCGTCGACCTTGTGGAGGCCGGCCACCGCTGGTTGGTCGAGTTTGACCAGGAGTTGGACCGGGAACATCTGGCCGCCGTGGGTGTGGCCGGAGAGTTGTACGTCCACGTCGTAGCGGGAGGCGTCCTTCACCTGGACCGGTTGGTGGGCCAGGAGCACGACCGGGCGGGACGGATCGCGGTTGCCGAGGGCCTTGGCGAAGTCGGGGCCGTCGTGGTGGGACTTGCCGGTGACGTCGTTGACGCCCGCAAGGTCGAACGCGGCGCCGCCCCGGGCGATTTCGAGGCGGTCGTTGGCCAGGGTGCGCACGTTGAGTTCGGCCAATTCGGCGATCCAGTCGGTCGCGCCCGACATGTAGTCGTGGTTGCCGGTGACGAAGAACGCGCCGTGGCGGGCGGACAGCCGGCGCAACGGGGCCGCGTCGCCGCCGAGTTGGGCCGCCGTGCCGTCGGCGAGGTCGCCGACGATGGCGACCAGGTCCGGGCTGGTGCGGTTGATCGTCTCCACGACCCGCGTGGTGTGCGCGTGGCCGAGCAGCGGGCCGAGGTGGATGTCGCCCACCACCGCGATCCGAAATCCCGCCAGGCGCGGATCGAGCCGGGCCACCGGTATCCGCACCCGCACCGTGCGCGGCGCGCCCAGGGCCTGGTTCATCCCGTAGCCGACGGTGCCCAGCGAGGTGCCGGCCGCAAGCAGCGCGACCGAGCGGGTCAGCACAAGCCGCCGATCCGGGCCGAGCGGCGTGCCGGAGGGGCCGGCCGCCGGCTCCGGATCGGGCTCGATCGTCTTTGTCGCCTCTGTCGCCTCCGCCCCCACGGGCACCGGCACCGGCGCGACCGTGGGCGACACCTCGCCTCCGCGCCGGCGCAGCGCCCGCAACGCGAACAGGCGCGGCAGCTCCAACACCCCGAGCGCGAGCACCACATACAGCAGCAGGGCCATCCACACGAAGCCCGGCCACGCGATCCACTCCGTGCCGCGCGGGCCGAACACCTTCGGCACCACCAGCGCGCCCACCATCGACACCCCGAGCGCGACCACCACCCCCGCGCCGACCCGCCGCACCACCCCCGGCCGCGTGGTGTCGCGCACCAGCCGCCGCCACACGTAAAGGTGCACGCCGACCAGCAGCGCGAGCGCGACGACCGCCACGACGATCCCCAGGACAACGGTCAAGGCCAGGCTCCCGGACGCAGGAATGTTTCACGGGAAGCGTGTCACGCCCGCCTCGGCCCCGGCATCCGGCACGCGGAGTATCCGAGCCTGCTCCCGGGGGCGATACCGGCCGACCCTCGGCGCATCCCCCGGCAGTACGCACTGCGACGGCGCCCCTGCCGGGCCCTGTGCGGTATCTCCCACCGCGACGATGCCCCGGCCGGGCCGCCGACCGGCCCCATATGCTCGATGCCATGGTGCGTGTACGGACGTCGCTGGGTGAGCTGATCGGTGCGGAGTCGGACGGGGTTCGGGTCTTCCGAGGCGTTCCCTTCGCCGCGCCACCCGTGGGCCCCGCGCGGTTCCGCCCGGCCCGCCCCGCGCCCGCCTGGCACGGGGCGCGCGACGCCCGCGAGTTCGCCCGGGCCGCGCCGCAGCCGATCGGGCAGTACGGCGCCGCGCCGGTGGAGATCGACGAGGATTGCCTGTACCTGAACGTCTTCGCCCCCGCCGAGCCCGGCCCGCATCCGGTGCTGGTCTGGGTGCACGGCGGCGGCTACACGAGCGGCGCGTCGTTCGAGGCCGTCTACGACGGCTCCGAACTGGCCCGGCACGGCGTGGTCGTGGTCACCGTCGCCTACCGGCTCGGCGTCCTCGGGCTGCTGCACCTGCGGCACCTGCTCGGCGACTCCTACGCCGACTCCTCGGCCAACTCCCTCCTGGACGTGGTGCGGGCGCTGCACTGGGTGCGCGAACACATCGCCGCGTTCGACGGCGACCCCGGCCGGGTCACCCTCGGCGGGGTCTCGGCGGGCGGCAAGGTCACCGCGAACCTGCTCGCGCTGCCCGCCGCCCGCGGCCTCTTCCACCGCGCGATCGTGCAGAGCGGCGGGGCGCAGACCGTGCGCACGATGCCCGAGGCCGAAGAGGCGACCGGCCACGTGTTGGCCGCGCTCGGTCTGGGACCGGACCGGGCCGCGGAACTGGTCGACGTGCCCGTGCCCGACCTGCTCGCCGCCCAGGCCGAGGCGATCGGGCGCGGTACCGCGAGGTTCGTGTTCCGACCGGTGGTCGATCCCGACGGGCCGCTGCCGGCGGTGCCGCTGCACACGATTCGGGGCGACGTACCGCTCCTGCTCGGGTCGAATCAGGACGAGGAGGAGATGTTCGTCGTGACCGAGCGGTCGGGCGGGCGCGAACCCGCGGCCGCCGATCTGGCCAACCTGCGCCGACCGGACCGACTGGCCGAGCTGGTGCGCGGATACGCGGAGCTGTACCCCGAACTGAACGGACGCTCGCGGCGGATCCGGCTGCTCACCGCCGAGTCGTACGGGATACCGACGGTGCGGCTCGCCGAGGCGCAGCACGCGGCCGGCGGGCAGGCGTACATGTACCGCTTCCGCTGGGCGCCCAAGGCGCATCCGCAGCGCCTGGGTTCGCCGCACGCGATCGACATCCCGTTCGTGTTCGGCACCCTGGACACCCCGCTCGGCCGCTGGCTGACCGGCGGCGTGCCGGCCGAGGCGCGGGCGTTGTCCGGCCGGATCCGGCAGGCGTGGGCGGCGTTCGTCGCGGGCGGGCCGCCGGTCGCCGACGGGCTGCCCGACTGGCCCTTGTACGACCCGACCGAGCGGCGCACGATGCTGCTCGACGTGCCGGCGACGGTGGTCGGCGACCCGGACCGGGAGGAGCGGCGGGTGTGGGACCACGCGATGTGAGCCGGGACGGGCCGGTCGCGCTGACCGACCTGATGCCGTGGGGCACGGCCGGGATCGCCACCGGGCGGAGTTGGGTGTACGCACCCGAGCGGGAGACGCTGCGTCGGCGCTGGGCCCGGCTGGCCGCGGCGGAGGATCGCGACACCCTGCTGCGGCCCACCCGTTCCCGGACGGCGATGTCGTTTCCCGCGCCGCTGCCCGGATGTGACGCCCCGTCCGGTCCGCTGGCGCGCGAGGTGGGGCCGACGCCCCGGCTGGTGCGGATCGCACGGCACCCGTTCGATCGGCAGTGGCTGCTCGCGGACCACCGGGTACTGGACGCCGCCCGGCCCGAGTTGTGGCGGGTGCGCGGAGACCGGCAGGTATACCTGTCGATCCGTCGGGCGGGGGAGCCCTGGCCGCTGTTGTGCAGCGCGCTGATCCCGGACGGGACGCACCACGGTGGGCGCGGCGGGCGGGTCGCGCCGCTGTACCGGGACCCGGCGGGCCTGGATCCGAACCTGGCGCCGGGCCTGGTCGACCTGCTTGCGGACCGGCTAGGCGTCCCCGTCGACGCGGAGGACCTGTTCGCCTGGATCGTCGCGGTGACGGTGGACCCCGAGCGGGTGCCGCTCACCGCCGATCCGGACGTCTGGGCGACGGGCGTCGACCTCGGCCGCCGGCTGGTCGGGCTGCACACCTTCGGCGCGCGGTTCGGCCGCCCCGGCGACGGCAAGCCCCGACTGCCGGGCGGGCGCCGCCCGTTCGTCCGCGAGCCGGTGCCGGCGCGGCCGGCGGGCGCGCACTACGACGACGAGTCCCGATCGCTCCTGCTCGGCTCCGGCCGGATCGGTCCGGTGGCGGGCGAGGCGTGGGAGTCGGGCGTCCTCGAACCGTGGATCGCGGCCCGCGTCGAGCCCCCGGGCGAGGGCCTGGAACGGATCCGCGAACGCACCTGGTCCACCGACCTGACCAGCGAACTGATCGACCTGCTCCATGTCCTGGGCCTGCTCGCCGATCTGGCCGAACCCCGCGCCAAGCTGCACGCGCGCACCGCCGAGGCCCCCGTGCTCGACCCGACGCCGGTCCTGCCCCCGCCCCCGTCCAGTCGCCGCCCGCCGACGGTCCTCGACATCACCGAGGAGGGCCCGGGCGGCCAGGCCGTGCTGCTCTGAGCGCGGACCAGGGGAGGGAGCCCGGTCGCGGCGGATCGGGCCGGTCGGTGACGTTGGGCCGAACGAGCGAATGGTATGCGCGGTGGCGGCAGAGTAACCATGTGGTGACTTAGCGTGGTCTGGTGTGCAGAGGTGGAAACGGGCGGGTGAGGCGGGCGGCGGTTGTCGTCGGCGCGGTCGTGTTCGGCGCGGTCGCCGTTCCGAGCACCGCCGCGACGCCGCGGGTCGGTCCGGGATCCGGGTCCGGCGGCGCTTGGGCCGGGGCCGTACACCTGCCGCCGGCCGCCGTGCGCCACCCGCTTTCGCCGCTGCCGAGCCCTCCCGGCGGGGCCGCCCCGCGCCCCGGCGTCCGCCCCCCGGACGCCGGGGCGCCCGCCGTGGATCGGTGTCCGGACGAGACGCCGCGAGCGGTCGGCGCCACCGCCCCGGATCCGACGCGGGACGCCGCGGCCTGCTGCCGGGATCACCTCCGGGCCAGTGCGCCGGGCGTCGACCCGGCCCGCTTCGACTGCCCGGGGCTCCTCGGCCCGGCCCGGCGGCACGAGCCCGCCCCCGGCGCGCGTACCGGATCGGCCGCGGCCTCTTCGGCCCCCGCTCCGGTTTCGGCGGGGCCCGAGGCCGACCCGATCGGCGACCTCCCGCCCGGGCGCCCGGCATCGCGTCGGGGCGCCGCGCCCCAGGTCGCGCCCTCGCGTCGGGCCAAGCCCCCGGGCGCCCGGGACGGCGACGACAAGGATCGCGGCGACGCCGCCAAGCGGGCCGTGCACGACGGCCCGGCCGTACTGGCCCGCCGGGCCATCACCGACCACGTGGCGGGCACCGGATCCGGGGCGGTGCTCCCCCTGGGCCTGGCCGCCGGCGCGCTGCTCCTGGTCGGCGGCGCACTGGTCGCCGGTTCCCGCCGCCGAGGCAACCGTCCGCCCCGCCGGCCCCGTTCGACCGGAGCCCGCCGCCCGGCCGGCTGACCCCGAGCGCGCCCTAGGGCGTGTCTTCAGACCCCCGTCGGGCTCCGCGGCGTGAGCGCAGCGAGGAGCCCGAAGGGCGGATGCCGTGCATCGGCGTGCCGGAGAAGCAGGTGCATAGTGGTTCTATTCGCCTGTTTCTCCGGGGCGGCGAGGTGCGGTGCCGGGCGTCGTGGAGCTCGGCGGGGGTCTGAAGACACGCCCTACCGCCCCAGGCACTCCCGGACCGCCTCGATCAGGCCGAGGGCCCGGACGTCCGTGTTCAGCGGGGACTGACCGTTCGTCACATACGCGAAGGCGAGACCCGTGGCCGGGTCGGCGAAGGCCAGGGGGCCGCCACTGCCCGGGTGGCCGAACGCGGCGGGGTCGGGGGAGACCCCGAAGAACGTGGTCTCCGGCTTCATGAAGCCGAGGCTGAACGCGGTGTGGTCGCCGAGGATGCGGTCCGGCCCCGCGACCACCGTCGACGTCACATCGGCGACCGTTTCGGGGGACAGCAGGCGCACCCCGTCGAGCGTGCCGCCCGCGCCGAGCATCGCGTATACCCGGGCCAGCGCACGCGCGTTGGTGACGCCCAGGCCCGAGGGCACCTCCCACGTGAGCACGCTCGGGTCGTGATCCGCGCCGGGCACGGCCAGTTCGGGCAGCGCCAGCATCGTGCGGCCCAGCTCGGAGCCGAGGTCGAGCAGGGCGGGATCGCTCGGGGCGATCGTGGTCAGATGCGCGAGCCGGGGCAACTCCGCGGCGGGCAACCCGATATGCGCGTCCAAGCCCAGTGGTCCGGCCACCTCCTCGGCCAGGAACGCGCCGACCGTGCGCCCGTCCACCCGCCGGATCAGCTCGCTCGCGTAGAAGCCCCAGGTCACCGCGTGATAGCCGTGCGCCGTCCCCGGTTCCCAGACGGGACGCTGTGCGGCGAGCGCGTCGGCCAGCGCGTCGGGCATGGCCACCTGGTCGAGCGTGATCGGCTCGTCGAGGAAGGGCAACCCGGCTTGATGGGAGAGCAGTTGGGCCACCGTCACGGTCTGCTTGCCGGCCGCTGCGAACTCGGGCCAGTAGCGACACACCGGCAGCGCGGGGTCGAGCCGACCCCGGTCGATCAGGATCGCCAGACAGGTCGCGACCAGGCCCTTGGTGACCGACCAGACCACCTGTACGGTGTCGTGCTCCCAGCTTCGGCCCGAGATCGGTTCGGCCAGTCCGCCCCACAGGTCCACCACGGGCGCGCCGCGCAGTCGTACCGCGAGCGCCGCGCCGACCTCGCCCTGAATCGCGAAGTTCTCCTCGAACGCCGCCTGTACGGGCGCGAATCCGGGCGCGATGAAACCGTCGACGTGCATGGTGTGGTCCTTTCGCGAACGCTCGGGACACCTCACCGGCGCCGGCGCGGTCGGTGACCGGGACGCTTCGTCAGTTCCTCGGGGTGACGCCTTCGAGTACCAGCGCCGTGAATTGGGTTTCCAGTTCGGACAGGGTCCGGTCGATCGTCGACTTCCACCCGGCCGTGAGCCACAGCGGGTAGGCGAGATAGCGGTAGGCCAGCTCCGGGTCCAGGTCCGCGCGGAACTCTCCGGAATCGATGCCTTCCTGAAGGGTGTTCAGCCACAGATCGCGGACCCGCATGCCGTCCGCCGCCAGGTGCGCGAAGCGCGGCAGCGTGGCCAGGTAGGCGTAGTCGCGGACGTACATCACGGCCGCGTCGGGGTGGTGCTCGATGGTCCGGAACGCGGCGTGCACGAGTCCGCGCAGCCGATCGGACGAGGTGCGCGCGTCGGCGAACGCCTCGTCATACCACGTCGCGAGGTCGCGCATCGCGGCGGTGAGGATTTCGTCGATCAAGTCCTCTTTCGAACCGAACCAGTGGTAGATGCTGCCCGCGAGAATGCCCGACGCGTCGGCTATCTCACGAACCGTCGACGCGACGACGCCCTTGCGGGCGAACAGTGCGGCGGCCTCGGACAGGATCACCTCCCGGCGCGGAAGTGCTTCGGGTTCCGTCTTCCTGCGTGCCATGAGCGCCCGTTCTCGGTCCGGCGGGTTGACTGCTGCCGCGTACTGCCAGGTGCCGTGCAGCCTAACCGCAGGTGGAGCGGTTGCCGTTGATTCAGTGGGGGATGCCTTCAGGGAGATCCGAACTACCTATCTAACATTTGTTAGATTGTGCTGAACCTTTTACGCCAGATCCCGATTCCCTGTCAAGGGCCTTGCGGGGCACGGGGGTTGCGGTCTAGCTTGTGCCGCATCCGGGAGTCCGTGGGGGATGGCCGGGCGGGGAGACGACGCGAAAGGCGTTGGCTCCCATGGCTCGTACGACGGCACCGCACAGAGCACACATCGCAACCCATGTCGCACCACCGGCCCGCGTCACAGACACGACGCGAGCGGTGGCACCACGTCCGGGCCCGGCCGGGGGATCGTCCTCGACCGACGGCGGCGGCATACCCGCGCACACCGAGCTGGTGGCCACCGGGTGGGCCGGTTGGATCGGCGAATCCCGTCCCGTTCGCGCACCCCGCACGGGTGCGTCCTGACCATGGGCACCTCAGTCGCGCCGTCCCGCGCCGGCGAGTTCGGCCGAACGGCCGTGTCCGTCGGCGAGTTCGGCGATTCCGTGGGCGCGGCACCCGGCCGCGTCGCCACGTGGGTGAATCAACTCCCGTTCGATGAGCACCGGTTACCGGGCCAGGTGGGCGTAATCCCTTACCCCACACGGCTGTCGGCGATCGTGCCGCGCCCGAGCGGGGTGAGGGGAGCCGGTAGGTATACAACCGGCAACACCGAATACGTGTCGTGGCCGGGAGGTGACGCCGGGTCAGGAGGGGAGTCGGCGTCCCCCGGCCGGGGCGCGGGAGTCGTCCCGGGTGTCCCCGGGTCGGGGCCGGACGGGGCGGGGGAGCCCTGTTCGACCGTCGACCCGAGCCCGGGTACGGCTCCCGATACGGGTGGCGCGCGGGTGGGGGGTGACGCCGTGTCAGGTATGGCGTTCGATCCCGCGCGCCGCCCGTGGCGAGGGTCCGATGCCGAGGCGCGTAGACCGACGCGCCTCGGCTCGGACCCGGGATGTGCCCGGCGGGCGCGTTCGGCCCGGGGGCGGGTTCGGGCGCTGCGCTCGCCGGTCGACGGCGAGATCCCGGATCCCGTACCGCTGTTCGCCTCGGGACCGGAACCGATTCTGGCGATCGGCCTCGACCCGGTCCGGCGGCCCGTGTTGCGGGCCCGGGACCTGCGGGTGGAGTTCGCCGGGATGCCCGCCGTGGACGGGGTGTCCATGTGGGTCGAGCGCGGTGAGGTGGTCGGCGTGGTCGGCCCCGCGGGCAGCGGCAAGACGACGCTGCTGAACGCGCTCACCGGGGTGGTGCCGGCCACCGGCGCGCTGTTCGTGGACGGCCTGCCGGTACGGCTGGGCAGCCCCGAACGCTCGCGTCGCGCCGGTCTGGTCCGGATGTTCCAGACCCCGCAACCGGTTCGCGCGCTGTCCGGCGCGGACAACTTCGTGCTCACCCGCTCCGACACCCGGCATCGGGGTCTGCTCGCGGCGTGGTTGTTGCACCCGCTGCTGGCGCGGGTGGACCTGGAACGGGGCATCGGGACGGACCGGGCCGGGCCGGGGGGACGGCCGCAGCGGGGCGCGGACGTGCTGACGTACGGGGAACGTCGGCTGCTCGATATCGCCCGGGGCATCGCGGCGGTGCCCAGGGTGCTGATGTTGGACGAGCCGAGCGCGGGGCTGAACGCCCGCGAGACGGACGCGCTGCTGGTACTGCTGCGGGGGGTCGCGGCGGACGGCGTGGGCCTGATCGTGGTGGATCGAAGGATCGACTTCGTCGAGGCGCTGTGCGATCGCGTCACCGTCCTGGACACCGGCCGCGTGGTTGCGGAGGGCACGCCGGCCGAGATCCGACGCAATCGTCGCGCGATGGACGCCTGCCTGGGGGCGGGGGCCGGGTACGACGCCTGAGCCTCGGCGTCGACGGTCCACCGGGTCCCGGGGCGGGGTCGGCGGGCGCGTTCGGGGGCGCCCGACCCGGGGTCACCGGCCCGTCCGGCGACCCCGGTGACCCGCCCACCACCATCCCCCGCCGGCCCGAAACGCTCCCCGGGCCGGCGGTTTCACCGCCTCGCGCGCGCAGGGTCCCCGGGGCTCGATTCACCCGGACCCGCCCGGTGGGCCTACAGGCCCGGCGCGCCCGGCGGGTACTTGATCGCGTTCTTCACCATCTTGTCCCGCAGCGCCTGGGCCGGGTCGATGCCGAGTCGGTTCGCCAGGCTCAGCAGATAGGACAGGACGTCGGCGATCTCCTCGCGGACGTGTTCGCCCCGCTCCGGATCCGACATCACGTCGTCGGCCTGTTCGGGGGTCAGCCACTGGAAGATCTCCACCAGCTCCGAGGCCTCCACGCTGAGTGCCATCACCAGGTTCTTCGGGGTGTGGAAGGGCTGCCAGTGCCGCTCGGCGGAGAACGCGGCGATCGCGGCGGTCAGTTCGGCGATGTCGGAGCCGGCCGGAGGAGTGGTGTCCATACCCCCATGCCTACCGCACCCGCCGCGCCGCCGGCCGCCGGGCCCTGTCACCCCGGCGAGGGAGAATGGCCGAGGGCAGGCCCGGACTCGTCCGGGCGGCCCCGATCGCCGTCGTCCGCCCTGGAAGGTTCACATGAGGGTCGCCACCTGGAACATCAACTCGATCGGGGCCCGGCTGCCCAAGCTGCTCGAGTGGCTGGAGCGGGCCGCGCCCGACGCGGTGTGCCTGCAGGAGCTGAAGTCCACGCCCGAGGCGTATCCGCTGAAGGAGCTGGAGGAGGCCGGCTACACCTCCGCCGTCAACGCGGGCGGGCGCTGGAACGGTGTCGCGATCCTGTCCAAGGTCGGCCTCGACGACGTCACCGTCGGCCTGACGCCCGGCCCCGGCTTCCCCGAGGTCGACGGCCCGCACGAGGCCCGGGCGATCTCCGCGACGTGCGGCGGCGTGCGGCTCTGGTCGGTGTACGTGCCCAACGGCCGCGAGGTGGACAACCCGCACTACGCCTACAAGCTGGAATGGCTGGGCGCGCTGCGGGCCGCGGTCGCCGCCGACGCGGCCGGCCCGCTGCCGTTCGCCGTCCTCGGCGACTTCAACGTCGCGCCCACCGACAAGGACGTCTGGGACATCTCGCTGTTCGGCGAGAACTCGACGCACGTCACGCAGGCCGAGCGGGACGCGGTCACCGCGCTGGAGGGTGTGGGGCTGCGCGAGGTGATGCCCCGGGCGCTCAAGTACGACGTGCCGTTCACCTACTGGGACTACCGCGAGCTGGGGTTCCCGAAGAACAAGGGCATGCGGATCGACCTCGTCTACGGCAACGCGCCGTTCGCCGCCGCGGTCACCGACTCCTACGTCGACCGCGAGGCCCGCAAGGGCAAGGGCACCAGCGACCACGCGCCGGTCGTGGTGGACCTCGACGTGTAGCCGGTCGCTACCGCGCGGGCCTGCGAGTCGGCGCTCCCCGCACGGTCCCCGAGCCGACCGATCGGCTCGGGGACCGTGCGCGGCGCTACAGATACAACCCTTCGCCCCCGTGCCGGGGCCGTTCGATCTCCACCGGTGCCGCCCCGTTGCGCAGCGCGTACAACTCGGCGAGCGTCGCGTGTGTACCGATGCCGTCGGCGGTGCCCAGCCACTCGCGCGCCTCGGCGAATTCCAGCGGGCCGACGTCGATCTGGGCCAGACAACGACCGGGGCGCACCACTGCCGGGTGCAGCCGGCCCAGGCTCTCGTTGGTGGTGATCGCGACCATCACGTTGCGCCCCTGGCCGAGCAGGCCGTCGGTGAGGTTGAGCAGCCGGGACAGCGCCTGACCCGCCGAGCGTTTGGCCTCGCCGCGGATCAACTCGTCGCAGTCCTCCAGAACCAGCAGCCGCCACTTCTGCTTCTTCGACTTGTCGTGCGACTCCTCGTCCTCGTCGCCGCGCCCGATCGCGACGTCCATCAGGTAGCCGGTGTCGCCGAACAGCGCCTCGGGGTCCAGGACGCAGTCCATCCGACACCAGTCCTGCCACGCGCGGGCCAGCGCGCGCAGCGCCGTGGTCTTGCCGGTGCCGGGCGGCCCGTGCAGCAGGATCAACCGCCCCGACACGTCGTCGGAGGTGATCTTCATCAGCCGGTCGAACGCGCCGGCGGTCGGCCCGGTGTAGTTGCGGCGGATGTCCTCCCAGGGCGCGGCGGTGATCGCCCGGGTGGTGCGGTACGGGCCGCGCCGGGCGGAGAAGTACCAAAAGCCCATCGCCACGGCCTCGTCCTTGGGCGGCGGGTCGGCCGCCGCGCCCTTGACCGCCTTCTTCAACACCGCGCGGCCGACCTTCTCGTCGACGGCGGTCACGGTCACCTCGCCGCCGCCGCTGCGCCAGCGCACCGACCGCAGGGTCCAGCCGTCACCGACGGCGAGTTGGGAGGAACGGTCGTCCTCCTCCACGGCGCGGACCACTCTGGCGCCGCGCGGGACGAGTCGGGCGCCGGGCTTGACCCGGTCCAGTCGGGTGGTCCTGGCCCACGGCTGGGCGCCGGTCAGGAAGGCGGCGAGGGCGAGTCCGTCCACGGCGTCGTACGGGGTGTCCGCGTCGTCGAGTCCGAACACGAAGGGCAACAGCGTTGATGGGTCGTCACCGGCTGAATTCGGCGCCCCATCCGATGGGCGGGGCGTCTGGCGAGGCATCGACATGATTTCGATGATCCGGTGCCCCGGGCCGTCCGTACAGGGGTTTACCCATAGCGGTGCGGTTTCCGGGCGGCCGGACAAGGGCTCGGGGAGCCCTCGGCGGGGGTTTGAAGACACGCGCTAGCTTGGATAGGCCGCCTCGACCGCGCCCAGTGCGGCGCTGATCGCCTCGTCGCGGGTCAGGCCGAGTCGGTGTGCACGGTGCGCGTATTCGAGCGCGGCCTCGCTCGCGGCCCGGTGCGCGCTGTCCCCGACCGCGGCGACGAAGCTGCCCGAGCGGCCCCGGGTCTCGATCACGCCGTCGGCCTCCAGTTCGCGGTAGGCGCGCGCGACCGTGTTGGGCGCCAAGCCGAGTTCGCCGGCCAAGCCGCGGACGGTCGGCAGTCTGGTGCCGGCGGGCAGCGTGCCGGCTCGGGCCTGATCGGCGAGTTGCCCCCGAATCTGCTCGAACGGTGCGACGGACGAGGCCGGATCGATGGTGATCACCATACGAGCGAGCCTAGACCCGCCCGGGTCGCGGGCCCGGCAACCGGGTGCGATTCGGCGGTGGCCGGCGGTGACGGGCCACGTTCGGTCGCCGGCGACGATTCGTCAGTGAAGATAGCGAATTGCGCGGCCGTGATGTCACGAACCGTCGTCCCGAATTCGAACGGAGCCCGCAAGAACGCCACGGCTGCGGCACGGTGGACCCGACGAACCCAGCGTGGCCACACGCTCACCGAAGGGGGAATCCGTGTCCGACCTCCCGCCGACCCGGTCGTCGTCCGCCGTGGACGCCGAGCCGTTCGACCACCACCGGCACGCGCCCGCGCCCGCAGAGGCCCCGCGCTCGGCCCGCGACGACCGGGACCCGGACGACGATCCGCACGTCGCCGCCCCGGCCCGGGGTGTCTGAGATGACCCACCCCGAGGAGCGACCGCTCGACCCGGTCGACTCGCTCGATCCGTTCGACGCGCTTGATCCGTTCGACTCGCTCGACCCGTTCGCCCCCGAGGGCGTCGACGCACCGAGCGAACCCCGCGGCGGGGCCCGCACGCCGGTGTCGCAGGCCGACCCCGGGCCGGCCGACGGGGCGTGGTCCGACGAGGAGTTCGGGCCTGCCGAGTCGGCCGCGACGGTGATCGTCACCCCCGACGAAACCGGCCGGCACCACTTCGGCGCGGGCTCGCCCCCCGCCGCGCCGCACCGGCCGCGCCAGGCCCGCGAGGGACCGATCTGGGCGGAGGAGAGCGACCTGGTCCGGCGTACGTTCGTGCCGCCCAAGGGCTATCTGCGCGCCCAGGGCATGATGTCCCGGCAGCTGATCCTGCTCACCGGCGAGGCCCGATCCGGAAAACGCACACTGGCCCTGCACCTGATGCAGGATCAGCACGTGGAGAGCGTGATCGCGCTCGACCCCGAGGAAGACCTGACCACCCGTCGGATCCAGCGCGGCCGGGGCTATGTGGTCGACTCCATCGGCGCCGACGCGCTCGCCGGCTACACCCGCGACGACCTGGAACTGCTGCGCCGCCGCCTGGTCGAACGCGGCAGCGTCCTGGTCGCCACGGCGGTCGTCGGCGCACCGATGCTCGGCGTCTGGGCGCCCTGGCACGTACCGTGCGCGCGACCCGATCCGGTCCAGGTGCTGCACAGCCACCTCACCGACCGCCTGGGGCCGGGCTGGGAGCGCCGGCATCTGGACCTGGTGGACGAGGACATCGCCGAACTGGTGCGCGCCGACGGCGGCCGGCCCGCACGGGCCGCGAGGATCGCCGCCGAACTGGCCGGCTTCGCCGACGGCAGGTTCACCAGGACGCAGGTGCTGAACGCGCTGCGCGATTGTGAGCACGCGGCGGTGGCCGGCTGGTTGCGGGCCCATCCGGCCTGTGCCGACTGGGCGTTGATGATCGCCGCCGCGGTGTTCGAGGGGCACGACTACGGCATCGTCGCCGAGCGGGCCGCAGCGCTGCGCGCGATGCTGGCCGAGCATCTGCCGACCGCCGCCGCCGCGTCGGCCGACGGGTGGCCGCCGCAGTCCCGGTCCGCGCGCCTGGACCTGATCGACGCGACCGCGGTCGCTGCCGACGCCACCCGGGACGGGGCCCGCTACCGGCTGGACGTGGTGCGCTTCAACCGGCCGCGCTGGGCGGCGTCGGTCCGCGAGCACGTCTGGGACGTCTACCCCGACCTGCGCGACCCGCTGGTCGAGTGGTTGGCCGCCACCCCCCGGCAGCCGGCCGACGTCCACCGGGTCGCGGCCCGGGCCGCGGGCGCGTTCATGGCCGGGGGTCGGGGGCATCGGCCGCTGGCTCCGATCCACCGCTGGGCCCGAACCGGCGCCCGGCGCACGATGGCGGTGTCGGCCCTGAAGGCGGCGGCCCAGGACGCGGTGGTGGCCACCCAGGTACGGCACCTGGTGGAGGCGTGGAGCCGGGACACCACCCACCCGGGGCTGCGCCTGATGGCCGCCCGCGCCTACCCCGGCCTCGCCTCCGTCTATCCCGGCCCGACCCTGACCGGTCTGCTGCGCCTGGCCCGGACCGGGGACCGGGCGGTGGCCGAGGCGGCCCGGGACGGCATCGCGGCGCTGTGTCGGGAGGGCATCCGCGCCGAATCGGTGCTGGAGCGGGTGGAGGACTGGGAAGAGGCCGCCGCCGCGGCCGAGTTGGCCGCGCACCTCGTGCTCGACGAGGGGGCGGGCGGGTCGCCGGCCGACGACCGGTTCCTGGCGGTGGTCCGGAACGCGGTCACGGATCGGGACGGATATGCCGTCGTGGCCCGGTTGTTCACGCGGCTGCTCGGGGCCGGGGCGGGTGATCCGACCCGCGCCTCGGTGCTGCGGGAGGGCCTGACGCGGCTGTTCGGTCCGGGGCGCGACCACGGGTTGGAACGACTCGCCTTCGACCTGACCCGGCTCGCCTACGAGGGGTTGCCGAACGGCGAGGTGATCGACATCGGGGTGCTCGAACCGGCGATCCGGGCGTTCGAGGAGCCGATCCTCGGGCCGAACGGGGGTACTCGCGCATGATCGACGAACCCGTGTCCCTGGTCCGCCCCGTCGGCGGATCGCGCCTGGGCGCCTACCTCCGGTATCGCCTGGGCCGGCGTGCGCGGCGGGTGCTTGCGGTGCCGGCGAGCGCGGGGCCGGCGCCGACCTTCGCGGAGATACGCGGGGCGGCCGAGCTGTGGTGGGTCACCGTCCGCGAGTTCGCCGAGGTGCGTACGTTCGAGGTGCGGGTCGGTGCGACGGAGGAACGGGCCGGGCGGGTCGAGGTACAGCTGCGCTGGTGGGTGCACGATCCGAGGGCGGTCGCCCGGCATCGGGCGGTGGATGCCGGGGCGTTCGTGTATCGCGATGTGGAGAAGCGGATTCGCGGGGCGCTGGCGGGTGCGGGCGGTGCGGATGGTGCGGATGGTGCGGCCGATGTGGATGAGGCGCGGTGGCAGGACGCGGTCGATGTCGCGTTGTCGCACACGATCGTGCTCGCGGAATACGGGCTCGGTTATCGACCGGTGGGGGCGCTCCTGCAGGCGGACCCGATATCGGCCGATGTTCGCGGGGAGTTGGACCGGGCGCGGGCGGCGATTTCGCTGGAAAAGGAGCGGCAGCGGCTGACCCTGATGCGGATGGAGTTTCACCGGGGGCTGATTCGGGAGGGGCCGGAGGCGTTGATCGCTTATTGGTTGACCCGATTCCCCGATCAGATCAAGGCCGTGGTGGACCATTTGGACGATCGGGGGATGATGCGGGGTGTCAATGGTGCGCCCGGGGCACCTGGTGTGTCCGGTGCGCCCGGTACGTCTGCCGGTTCGGCCGCGCCCCGCACGCCGGCCGGCGAACTGCTCGCGCTGCTCGGGGACGCCGACGACTTCGAGCGGAATCAGCTGCGCAAGGCGCTCGTATCCGGCCTCGCCGCGTCCGGGCCGCGCGGGATGGCGGTGCTGCGCGAACTCGGCTGGTGGCACGACCTGGTGGGGGACGACGCGGACGAGTTGCCTGCGTAGGGGGTGGTCGAATGGGGGCGGTCGAAGGGCCACCCGCTCGATACGAGTGGGTGGCCCTTTCGATTTCGGCCCGAAATCCGGGTGCTTATCGCTCTTCGCGGAACAGCACGTGCTTTCCGGCGGCCGGGTCGTACTTGCGCAGCGTCATCCGGTCCGGATCGTTGCGCCGGTTCTTTCGGGTCACGTAGGTGAATCCGGTCCCGGCGGTGGACCGAAGCTTCACGATCGGACGAAGCTCACTGCGAGCCATGGACGCCTCCCGGAGTTTTCGAAGTTTGTCCCGACGGGTGCTTCAATGCGGACGGGCACCCGGTTATTCCACGACCCGATGCCCGGTCGGCCCAATGCGGGTGACCTCGGTATTCCCCGGCGCTCGTCGGGCGGCCCGGCGGTCCGGCGGCCGGGCGCGGCGGGGTGGCGGGGGGTGCCGGGGAGGGTGCCGGGGGTGCTCGGAAACCACGGGCGCGGTGGGTGTCGGCGGTGCGATGCTTGCCCGGTGAACCGATCGGACGTGCTGCTTCAGATCCCCGCCGAATTGCAACAGTTCCTGCCGCCGCGCCTGCGCGGACTGCCGGTGACCGCCCCCGCCGACGGGGATTCGACGCTCGGACACCTGGTCGAATCGGTCGGCCCGCCGCTGCCCGAGGTGGGCGGACTGCTCGTGGACGGCCGCGAGGTGGCGTCGGGATATCGGCCAGTGGGCGGTGAGGTGGTCGACGTGCTGCCGATCCGGCGCCCGCAGGCGATTCCGGAATTCGCCGACGAGGCACCGCGCTTCCTGCTCGACGTGCATCTGGGCGCGCTGGCCCGCCGGATGCGGCTGGTCGGGATCGACACCGCGTACCACAACGACTGCGACGACCCGACCCTGGTGATCCAGGCCAACGCCGAACGCCGGGTGCTGCTCACCCAGGACCGCGGGCTGCTGCGGCGCAAGAACCTGTGGTTCGGGGCGTACGTGTACGGGATCCGCGCCGACGCCCAACTCGACGACCTGCTCCGCCGGTTCGCGTTGCCGCTCGCGCCCTGGACACGCTGTACGGCGTGCAACGGCGAGCTGCGTGCGGCCACCCGCGAGGAGGTCGAGTCCGAGGTCGAGGCGGGCACGCTGGACAAGGTCGACGCGTTCGCCCGGTGCCGGGCGTGCGACCGGGTGTACTGGCACGGGGCGCACGGCGGCCACCTGGACGAGATCGTGGAGGCGGCGCGGCGGACGGCGGCGGGTATTCGCTGAGTGGCGCCGTTGCCGACCGGGCCGAGAGTCGGCCCGGTCGGCGTACGGCCGGCCCACGGTGCGGTGCAGCGTGGGCCGGCCGGTCGTGATCGATACCGCTAGCGCACGCGTCCCCGGGCCCGCAGCGGTACGGACGGCAGCTCCGGTGCGTGCATCCGGGGCGCCGCGTAGCCGGTGACGGTGCCGAAGTCCGAGCCGTTCTCCCAGGCGGTGCGCGCCGTCGCGATCTCCTCGCCGGTGCGCGCCACGAAGTTCCACCACATCACGATCTCCTCGGCGAACGGCTCGCCGCCGAGCAACATCAGGTCCGCGCCGTTGGTGGAGCGGATGGCCAACGAGGTGCGCCCGCAGCCGAGGTACAGCAGCCCGCCGGGCGTCAGCGGCACGCCGTCCACCTCGGCCTCGCCCGACATGGACATCACCGCGTACTCGAAGTCCGGCTCCAGCGGCGGCCGTACGTCCGTGCCCGGCGCCAGCGTCAGATCCGCCCCGACCAGCGGGGTGTAGGCGGTGCCGGGCGAGGTCGCGCCGTCCAGCGTACCCATGATCACCGTGGCGGTCAGGCCGCCGCCGGTGGCCTGCGGGAGTTCGGTGTGGTGCTCGAAGCTCGGGTCCACGTGCCGGTGCGCGTCCGGCAGCGCGACCCACAGCTGGGCCCCGTGCAGCAGTCGGGCGTGCTCCTTCGGCGACTCCTCGGAGTGCGAGATGGCCCGTCCGGACGTCATCAGCCCCAATTCGCCGGGCCGTACGGTGGCCAGACTGCCCAGGCTGTCCCGGTGCAGCACGGTGCCCTCGCGCAGCCAGCTCACCGTCTGCAGGCCCAGGTGCGGGTGCGGCGGGACCTGCATGCCGGGCTGATCGGCGATGTCGTCGGGCCCGTAGTGGTCCACGAAGCACCAGGCGCCGATCATCCGCCGACCCAGGCTCGGCAGCAGGCGACGGACCATGTGGTTCTCGCCCAGCAGTACATCGCGCGACTTCAGCAGTTCGCGCACGGGTTCGCCCGACACGTCGGCCCGGCCACCGCACGTGGTCAGGGTCGGTCGGGTATCGAGGTTGCTCATGCCGTCACGGTACGCGGCGGCGGAAGAGGACGGGGCGCGTGGGCAACCGTTCGGTCCGGGCCCGGCGGAAAACGGATGATCCCGCCGGCTCGCGCAGGCGGTTGCGGCGGTCACGACGGAGCACTCACTCCGGCTCGCCGGGGAAGCCGCCGCACCGGGCACGCTCGGCGGCGGCCCGCTCGAACTTGCCCTCGGCCCGTGCTCCGTCCGGCACACCCTCGACGCCGCCGGCATCGGGTAGGGCCGGCTCCCCGCCGATTTCACGCCGGCCGACTACGTGGCAATCGGCAACATGTACACCGGTACCCCGCACACCGCGGCCCGAGCCTGCCCATGCGCCGCACAGCTGGGAATCTCGGCCCCTGCTCGCGGCCCGACGAAGCCGCCGATGTGTCGTCACCGCCCGGCGTCCGGGCGGCCTGGCGTTGGGTCGGTCCTGAGCAGGCGGCGCACACTGCGGGTCGATACGCCCAGGAGGTGGGCGAGTTCGACGTCGGTGACGCCGGCTTGCCATGCGGTGTGGAGGGCGTGGGTTACGCGGGTGTCGGCTTCTTCGTATATCTCCCGGGCGAGGGCGTGTGCGGCGGTGCGGGGTTCGAGGCGGTCCTGAATGCCGCGATGGGCGGCGCGGATGCGGAGCGCGCGGGTCAGGCGGTCGCGGGCGCGCCTGTCCGGTTGGGGGTTGTCATTCATGCGGTCGGCCGTCGGTCGTGAGGGCAAAGACGCGGCGGCGGACGAGGCGGTCCGCGAAGGCTGCGCGGATTCCTTCGCTGTCGAGCCATCGGCCGATGCGTTCGTGCAGTCGGGTGGCCTGATCGAGGGTGAGTCCAGTGTCCGGGAGGGGGTCGAGGCACAGGCGCGGCTCGGGCGGTGTCGTGGTCGGGATCAGATCGGGCCGCGTCCGCGCGATGTCGTCCAGCAGTCCGACGCGGTGATGCTCCTGGACATGCGCGATCAGCCCGGCCTCGTCCCGGACCGGCGCGACCAGCAACCGCAGCAACAACCCGAACCCGTCCCGCACCAGCCGAGCCCGCCCCCGAGCCGGCTCCTCCGCATGCGGCGGCCGCAGCAAGGTCACGGCGAGAGCGGACACGTCGGCATCCGCGAGGTGACAGACCGCCCGATCCGGCCACCCGTCGGAAGCGTGGTAGCCGGAGGCAAACACATCGAGCCGCCAGGGCCCGGACCCACCGACCCGTTCGAGGGTGACCGACCAGGCGGGAAGAGTGACGACCACAGCGGCCGGCTCGACTTCGGACACAAGACGCTCCGTGAGGTAGGTGGACAGAGGTGGGGTCGGTGCGGAACGAGAACGACGCCGCCGTCGGGACACCACACCGGGGGATGGAACGCGACGGAGTTACGTCGATGCGCCGCTCGCGTCGGACGCCGCCTCCAGCAGGTCCAGCAGGTTGGCGGTGTCGTCGATCAACTGCTGCGCCTCGGTGCGGGTGAGCCTGATGACCGGGGTCGCCTGGTCGATCGGCCGCAACAGGACGGGCCGAGGCGACCCGGGTTCGCAGTCGACGATCAGGGCCGTGCGCTCGCGGTGAAGCACCACAATTCCTCCCGTGATCCGGGTGCTGTCGGCAGTACTCAGCGTGGCGCACGAAACGAGGGGCAATGCACACAAAATGTGCGCATTGCCCCTCGCCGAGGATGGGTCAGATGGCTACGCCCGCCCAGCGGGCGAACCCCAAACGACTTTCGTCGTCGGCCCGTTCCAGACGGAGCAGGGTGCCGACGGTGTCCCGGGTGCGCGGGTGCTTGCGCGTGTGCAGCGGTGCGATCCGGCGAGCGGTACGGAGCGATTCCCAGGCGCCGCCTCGGTCGCCCGCCACCAGTCGGGCATGCGCCTGGTCGATGTGGTGATGCGACGACCGCTCGGCGGGCATGTCGTCGGGCAGCACGAGCGCGCTGCCGTCGCGAACCGCCGTGTCGTAATCGCCGATCTCGATCGCCGCCGCAGCCCGGTAGATGCCAACCTGAGCTGTCCCGAACGCCGTCTCGTAGAACACCGCGTCCCCACCGCCGAGCCGAGCGGCAACCTCGGCGGCTTGGTCCAGGTCGGACCTCATCGCCGAGACGTCGCCGCTGCGGGCCTGGACCATGACCCGCTTCAGCAGCACCGCGCCGAACAGGCCCCGAGCGTCCCGGCTCTCGATGTCGACCAAGTCGCGCTCCAGTTGTTCGAGCACTCGCCGTGCCGGAGCGTACGCGCCTTCGCGAAGCATCGCGCCCGCGAGCAAGTAGCGTGCGGTGGCCACCAGTAGCGGGTCGTCGGAGAGACGAGCGGCCCACTCGACGCGTTCGAGGGCAGCCGTCGAGAGGTCGAGATACCCGAGCTTGTGGGCAAGCGAGTTCACGCCTCGATACACCTGAGCCAGCAGCCCGTACGCCTCGCGCGACGCCAACGATCCCGGCGTTTCCGCCAGGGCGAGCGCCCCGAGTTCGGTCAGGAGCCCCGGGAGCGCCGGTGCGACCCGGGCGTAACTCGCGGCCCGGCGATGGCGATTGACCTCTTCCACCGCGACATACAGCTCTTCGAACTCGCGCGCAGGCAGCAGCGGCGACGGCGACGGATCCCGGTAGCAGAGCATCACCCGTCGCAGCTCGGGAATGACCCCGTGCACCAGTTGATCTTCGGGCCCCGGGTCGGTGTCGTAGGGCTGGCCGGTCAGCCGGGAGACCTCGACACGCATCGTGCGGGCGAGCTTGACGAGCACGGAGTGCGATGTCGGCCGGGAGCCGGTCTCCAACTTCTGGAGGTAACTCCGCGAGATCCCCGCCTTGTCGGCGAGTTCCTGCTGCGTCAGACGCCGCACACGGCGAGCGGTGATGATGCGCTGACCGACGCTGTCGTCCATGTGCCTGCTCCCCGGATCGTCGTCCTCCGCAGAGTACGTCCGGAACGTGTCCACGAGGCACACAATCTGTGCACATCGCCGCTTCGCCAACGTTCCGACGGCACCCGACGCTCCCCTCAAAGCCCGCGAACCCCCGCCTCGCGCGCAGCTTTTGCCCGCCCGTGCCCGATCGGGTACACCCCGTACCAAGAGCCACGACCGCGGCCTCGCCGCTCGTCTCGCCCTGGTCCCGTCGAGGCCGGCGGGTAGGCCGTGTCGGTCCGGGGATCGTCAGGCGGCCGGGCCGTTTTGGCATAGGAGGAAGCCGGTGGCCTGGAGGGCGATGGCCAGCAGGGCCAACGGGATTCCCACCGCGTAGCGGCGGCGGGGGTGGGGTGGGAGGACCAGGGCGAGGAAGGCGACGATGAAGGACAGTACGAACATGCCGAAGACCCAGGGCAGCCTCGTGTCGTACCAGTCACGGCAGGCCTGGTCGCCGCAGGATTCGGTGCCGCCGCCCAGTCCGAGCAGCACGAACAGGTCGGTCATCGCGACCACGACGAACGCGAACAGGCCGCCGACGAACGTCATCGCGCGAGCGAATCCGTGCTCGCCACCGTCGGGGGCGGGAGGCATGTAGGTCATGCGGCTCACGCTAGGTGGCGGGGTCGGGTCGAACATCCGTACAGATACTCACTTCGGCGACGGCCGCACGGACGACACATCGGCCGCGCGGGCGACGACCAAGCGCGAAGTCGGGCGTGGCCGTGAGGAGTTCCCCCAGCGACGGCTGACCCGCCCCTACTCCGCCACCAAGATCTCCAGCCCCGCATCACGCAACGCGTCGAGCGCGTCCGGGTCCGCCGGGCCGCTCGTGATCAGCAGGTCGATGTCCGCCAGCGGGCACACCTCGGCGAGTTCGGTCCGGCCCAGCTTCGAGCCGTCGGCGACCACGACCCGGCGCCCCGCCGCCCGCAACATCGCGCGTTTCGCCTCGGCCTCGGGCAGGTTCACATTGGTGATGCCGCCCGTCGGGTGCACGCCGTTGCAGCCGAGGAAGACCGTGTCGGCGTGGATCCGCTCCAGGATGTGGTCGCCGAGCGGGTTGATCAGCGAGTGCTGGAGCGGTCGCAGCGTGCCGCCGGTGACCACGACGGAGAATCGCGGGATCGCCCGCTCCAACTCCAGCGCGATGGTCAGCCCGTTGGTGAAGACCACCAGGTCGCGCAGGTCCTCGCGGTCCACCAGGGCGCGTGCCACGAAGGTGGTGGTGGTGCCGACGTCCAGCACCACGCTTTCCGACGGCGACACCAGCGCCGCCGCCGCCCGTCCGATCAGCGTCTTCGCGGGCGAGGCCGAGGTCAGCGCCTCCTCGAAGGACGGCTCGACGCGCGGATCGCGACCGGTGAACATCGCCCCGCCGCGCACCCGGCGTACCCGACCCTGGCGCTCCAGTACCTCCAGATCGGCCCGGACCGTGACGCGCGAGATGCCGAACGCCTCGGCCAGGTCGGTGACCTTGGCGAAGCCGCGATCCGCGATCGTGGCGGCCATCCGGGCGCGGCGGCCTTCGGCGGGCAGACCGTCGGTGTCGTCGTCAGGCATGGGCAGCATCTTGCGGACACCTTCCGAAACTTGTCAAACCGCAGGTGAGGGCGGGTTCGACCGGCTATCGGCAAGCATCAAGCCTGCCAAAGCTTTCTAATTGACAAGATTTGGAAAGCTTCGCAAAATGAAGGCATGAAGAAGACGCAGGCCGTCCTGGCCGACGGTCGCGAGATCGTCTACTACGACACGCGGGACGAGGGGGTTCGCGCCGCCGTCGACACGCGCGACCTCGCCCCCGTGGTCAGCGGCTCCGAGATGCGCTACGACCGACTCCTCGACGAGTGGGTCGTGGTCGCCTCGCACCGGCAGACCCGGACCCACCTGCCCGCCGCCGACGCGTGTCCGCTGTGTCCGTCCACGCCCGAGCGGGCCACCGAGGTGCCCGAGGCCGATTACGAGGTCGTGGTCTTCGAGAACCGCTTCCCGTCGATGTCCGGCGGCGGCGCCGAGCGCGAACCGCTCGCGCCGGGGTGGGCCGACGACCCGTTCCCGCGCCGGCCGTCGGGCGGGCGCTGCGAGGTGATGTGCTTCACCCCCGAGCACGACGCCTCGTTCAAGGACCTCACCCCCGAGCGGGCCCGCCTGGTGCTCGACGCGTGGACCGACCGCACCGCCGAGTTGTCCGCGCTGCCCGGCGTGGAGCAGGTGTACTGCTTCGAGAACCGGGGCCGGGAGATCGGCGTCACGCTGCCGCACTCGCACGGACAGATCTACGCCTACCCGTTCGTCACCCCGCGTACGGCCGCCATGATCGCCTCCACCGCCGCGCATCGGCACCGCACCGGCCGCAACCTGTTCGAGGACGTGGTCGCCGCCGAGCGCGCCGACGGGGCCCGGATCGTCGCGGAGAACGTGCACTGGACGGCGTTCGTCCCGGCCGCCGCGCGCTGGCCGTACGAGGTGCACCTGTACCCGAACCGGCGCGTGCCCGACCTGCTCGCCCTGGACGAGGACGCGCGCGCCGCGTTCGGCGGGATGTACCTGGACCTGCTGCGCCGCTTCGACCGCCTCTTCGACGGCGAGCCCGCGCCGTACATCGCCGCGTGGCAGCAGGCGCCGGTGCGCTCCGGGCGGGTCGACTTCGCGCTGCACCTGGAGCTTTTCTCGATCCGCCGGGCGCCGGGCAAGCTGAAGTACCTTGCCGGAAGCGAATCGGGGATGGGCGTGTTCATCAGCGACGTACCGCCGGAGACGGCGGCGGCGCGACTGCGGGAGGTCGGCGAATGAGGCTCATGGTCACCGGCGGCGCGGGCTACGTGGGCAGCGTGGTCGCCGCCCACCTGGTCGAGGCCGGGCACGACGTGGTGGTGCTCGACGACCTGTCCACGGGGCATCGCGACGCGGTGCCGGAGAAGGCGGAGTTCGTCCGGGGCCGGGTCCAGGACGCCGCCGGGCACCTCGACGCCTCCTTCGACGCGGTCCTGCACTTCGCCGCCTCGTCCCTGGTCGGCGAGTCGGTCACGCACCCGGGGAAGTATTGGCACAACAACGTCGGCGGCTCGCTCGCGCTGCTCGACGCGCTGCGCACGCACGGGATCGACCGCTTCGTGTTCTCCTCCACCGCGGCGGTCTACGGCGCCCCGGAGGTGTCGCCGATCACCGAGGACGCGCCGAGTGCGCCGACGAACCCCTACGGCGCCTCGAAGGCGGCGGTCGATCAGCTGATCGCGTCGTATTGCGGCGCCTACGGCCTGCGCGCGGTGAGCCTGCGCTACTTCAACGTGGCGGGCGCGTACGGGCGTTACGGGGAGCGGCACACCACCGAAACCCACCTGATCCCGCTGGCGCTCCAGGTACCGCACGGCACGCGCGGCTCGGTCGCGCTGTACGGCACCGACTACCCGACGCCCGACGGTACTTGTGTGCGCGACTACATCCACGTCGCCGACCTGGCCGACGCGCACCTGCTCGCGCTGGACGCCACCGCCGAGGGCGGCGCGGCGAGCGGACACCTGGTGTGCAACCTCGGGAACGGAACCGGCTTCTCGGTCCGCGACGTGGTGGACGCGGTACGGGTGGTCACCGGCTGCGCGGTGCCCACGCACGAAGCGCCGCGCCGGGCGGGCGATCCGCCGGTACTGGTCGCCTCCGCCGACCGGGCGCGCGAACTGCTCGGCTGGCGGCCCACACGCACCTCCCTGGAGGACATCGTGGCGGACGCGTGGTCCTTCCTGCGCGAGGGTGAGGCCGGTCGGTGAGCGAGTTCGTCGTCGAGGGGGTCTGGGCGGCCCCGGGTCGGGTCAATGTGATCGGCGAACACACCGACTACAACAACGGGTTCGTGCTGCCGATCGCGATCCCGCACACCGCGCGCGCGTTCGTCGGCCGGCGTGCCGACGGCCGGCTGCGACTCGCGTCCACCCACGCCGGGAGCGAATCGGTCGACCTCGCGGTCGCCGACCTGGCACCCGGCGCGCTGTCCGGGTGGACGGCGTATCCGGCGGGCGTGGTGTGGGCGATGCGGGCGGCCGGGTACGACATCGGCGGCGCGGACATCCGGATCGACAGCGACGTGCCGGTGGGGGCGGGCCTGTCCTCGTCGGCGGCGCTGTCCTGCGCGGTCGCGCTCGCCTTCGACGACCTGTACGAACTGGGACTGGACCGGGTCGAGTTGGCCCGGATCGCGCAGCGCGTGGAGACCGACTTCGTCGGCGTGCCGGTGGGCATGCTGGACCAGATGGCCTCGCTCGGCTGCGTCGAGGGCCACGCGTACTTCCTGGACTGCCGCGACCTGACGGGCACCCACGTCCCGTTCGACTGCGCGGGCGCGGGCCTGCGCCTGCTCGTCGTCGACACCCGGGCCCGGCACGCGCTGGTGGACGGCGGGTACGCGGAGCGCCGCGCCTCGTGCGAGGAGGCGGCGGCGCTGCTCGGCGTGCCGTCGCTGCGCGAGGTGACCGACCCGGACGCGGCCCTCGCCGCACTGCCCGACGGCCCGCTGCGCCGCCGGGTGCGCCACGTGCTCACCGAGAACGAGCGCGTGCTGCGTGTGGTCGAGGCCCTGCGCAACGGCGATGTCCGGGCGATCGGCCCGGAGTTGACCGCGTCGCATGCGTCGATGCGCGACGACTACACGATCTCGTGCCCCGAACTGGACACGGCGGTCGACACCGCCCTCGCCGAAGGTGCCCTCGGCGCCAGGCTGGTCGGCGGCGGCTTCGGCGGCTCGGCGATCGCCCTGGTCGACGAGACCCGCTGCGCCGAGGTGACAACGGCGATCGAGAAGGCCTTCGCGGCCCACTCTTTCACGCCCCCACGCTTCTTCCAGGCAGTCCCCTCGGCAGGAGCCCGCCGAGAACGCTGACCAACGGCTACACGGCGCGGGCGGCCATCCGACCTCGGTCGAGTGGCCGCCGGCCGTCGGTGACGCCATCCCACCGACGGAAACGCCGCCCACCGGGCGCACCCGCCGGCGCACGTTCTGTCACCGCACGCCGACTACCGGTCGCCCGTAGCGCGGTGCGAACCTGGGCGGCTCTCCGTCCCCGCTGAGCGAGCCAGGCGACGAAGTCGTGGGTGCCGCCCGCAGAGTCGGTCCGGATCAGCGTCCGGCGCCCACGCCGGTACTTCTTCGGCAGCTGGGCCAAGGCCAGTTGAGCGGCGGTGATGTGGTCGGTGGCCGTGTTCGATCCCGCGTTGCCTGGTCTGAGCAGGGCCGCGACCGGTTCACCCGTGCCGCCCGGTCCGTGGTCGACGAATCCCATCAGCGGGTGGTGGCCGTAGGTTCGCTTCCACGTGGGGGCGGTGTCCTATCGTTCCAAGACTCCGCACCGCACCGACCGCTTCAGGTGACACGAAAGATTGGCCAGCCGATCTCGGTGCGCCATGCAGCGGGATCGCTTGTGTCACGAGGGCCGACAACGTACACCTCCCGCACCGGCCCGGCCACCGACATCGCGTTCTCCACCACCCAGGTCCCGAGTTCGCCGTACGTGACCTCGATGTCGTCGTGCTCGCCGATGTGGGTGGTGACGGCCAGTTCCGCGGCCGGCAGAGTCATGGGGTGCACGCGTCCGGTGCGAGGTGGTGCAGCGGTCGGCAGGTAGACGACCGCGTGACCGCGCTCCTGCTCGAAAAGGGCGTTGTCGTAGCTGCCGCCCGGCGGTCCGGTCACGGTGGCGCCGACGGCCGCCTCCAATTCGGCCATCGCGCCTGCGTACCAGGTCGCGATGTCGCCATGCCCGACTACGGCCTCTACGGCCGCGACCGTCCGGGCGGGCTCTGCACGCAGCTCGACGTCGATCGGCGCGGGGTCGGGCCGGAGCAGGCGGCGCAGCGACACGACCGCGGCCCGGGTGCGGTCGAGTGCGTCCTCGAGGCGTTGCAGGTGGTCTGTGACCAGGGCCGCGCGGACACCGGGGTCGGGGGTCCGCAGGATCTGCTGCACATCGCTCAGGGGGACGTCGAGCTCGCGGAGCCGGTGGATGACCTGCGCGGTCGGGATCTGGTCGACGCGGTAGTAGCGGTAACCGGTGGTCTCGTCCACCACGGCAGGTTCCAGCAGGGCCGCCTCGTGATACCGGCGCAGGGTCCGGACGCTCAAGTGGGTCAGCCGCGAGAACTCCCCGATGGTCAACATCCCGTCACTCTAAACACTCCCCCTGGGGGAGAGTCCAAGGCTTGACCCTCCCGCGCCGTGAGGTCACACGGTGGGCTCATGACACAGCACACCGATCTCCCGTCCGATCTGCTCCCGGCCACCGTGCGCGAGTTCTTCGCCGCCCACGTCGTCCGCGACGCCGACACCGCCTCGTCGCTCCTCGCCGAGGATGCGGTGATCGTCGACCAGGACGAGACCTTCCGCGGCCGAGAGGAGACCTACGCGTTCCTGCGGGACGCCGGGTCCGAGTTCGAGTACACGACCGAGCAGATCGGCGCTCACCGCGTCGATGACGCCCACTGGGTGGTGACCGTGCGGCTCGAGGGCACCTTCCCGGGGGGCGTCGCCGAGCTCGACTACCGGTTCGCGTTGCGGAACGGCCTCGTCGCCGAGCTCGTCATCGCCAACCACCCAGCTTGACCGAATCCGCACCACCTCGATCTTCAGTGGAGAGAAGAATGTCTGGTTCGGATCGCGATCGTCTCGACGGTCGACGGGCGCTGGTCACGGGCGGTTCGAAGGGCTCGGGCAAGGCCGTCGTAGCGAGACTGCGAGAGATGGGTGCCGACGTGTGGACCACGGCGCGCACGATGCCCGGCGGCTACGAGCGCCCCGACCGATTCATCGAGGCGGACACTTCCACGGTGGGCGGTGTAGAAGTTGTGGTGTCCAAGATCTCTGAGAAAGGTGCGCTGGACATCCTGGTGCACGTTGTCGGAGGGTCGTCAACCCCGCCTGGCGGGTTCGCGGCAGCGACTGAGGAGCATTGGCTGGCGGAACTCAACCTGAACTTCTTGGGAGCTGTCCGACTGGATCGAGCGCTGCTGCCGGCAATGGCGGAGGCCGGATCAGGAGTAGTTGTCCACGTCACGTCGATCCAGCGTCAGATGCCGTTGCACGACGCGACGTTGCCGTACGCGTCAGCGAAGGGTGCGTTGCGTACGTACAGCAAGGGTCTTGCGAACGAAATGGCGCCACGAGGAGTGCGAGTAAACGCTGTCAGCCCCGGGGGGATTCGGACCGGAGCGTATGAGGGCTTCATCGACCAGCTCGCCGAGGGCAACGGACTGACCCGCGAGCAGGCGAAGCAGAAGCTGATGGATTCCCTCGGAGGGGTTCCACTCGGAAGGTTCGCAACGACGGAAGAGGTTGCGGACCTGGTCGGCTTCCTTGTCTCGGACCGAGCCTCATCCATTGTGGGCGCGGAGTACGTCATTGACGGCGGCACTGTCCGAACCGTCTGAGCAAGGCACCGGCTCCGAATAGCCACTCGCGAACAGCTCGATCCGACGGCGGAACCCCCTCCTTCGCAAGGAGAACTCTCAGACGCTGCTGAAACCCCGAGAAGCGCGTCGATGACGCCATCTCCGCGCTTCGGACGCTTGCCCGGTCGCCAAGATGGCGCCGCGCGGCTTGAAACGGACCGGACGCTACCAGTTCACGTGTCGAGCGCTCTGACTGGCGAGCAGACCGATGGCGCACTCGCCTTCATGGACGGTCTCATCGAGCCCGACCACGGCAACGTCCCGCACATCCACACCAAAGAGGATGAGGCCTTCTACTGTCTCGCCGAGTGGCTGAATGCAGGGGGTGCCGCCCGCGCAGGTGGCGGCGGGGGCAGGGGACAGCATTGCTGTTCTGCTCGCCGTCTACGCTCTGTGCATCTCTGGACACGAAACGGATCTGCATAAGCGAATCGAGGCGGCGCTCACGCTGCCCTGACGGACTTCGTCGCGTATTCAACGTGGCTACCCGTAGAAAGCCGGTGACAGACGGAGACAGGTGGAGACAGGCGGAGAGAGCCGGACCTCCGCCGATTCACTCGGTGGGCGTCCGGCCCTTCGTCATGTCTGGGCGAGACGTGCTGTGACCTGCACGGACGCCGCCCGGGGGTGCGGGCGGCGGACGGCGGCGTGGCTGTGCCCCCGGCAGGACTCGAACCTGCGACCAAGTGCTTAGAAGGCACCTGCTCTGTCCACTGAGCTACGAGGGCTGGGCGAATCAGGATCTTGCACCGGATCCGGTCGCGGCACAACAGAATAGGGCCGTGTGCATGCCTCACCGGCGTTCCGGCGGTCACCGTTACCTGATCAGACGCAGTTGGCGGCCAGAATGTGATCAGGGAAGGGCCGAAACGGACAGCGGGAGGCGCAGTGGGTCCCATCAGGACTGTACTTGTCGGATACGGCGTGGGGGGTTCGGCCTTCCACGCGCCGGTCCTGGCGGCCGTCGAGGGGCTGGAACTCGCCGCCGTGGTGACCGGGAATCCGGCTCGGCAGGACGAGGTGCGGGCGCGGTATCCGCGGGCCGAGGTGATCGGGACGACCGACGAGATGTTCGCTCGCGCGGGTGACTTCGACCTCGTGGTGATCACCGTGCCGAACCGGTTCCATGCGCCGCTGGCCACCCGGGCGCTGGAGGCCGGGTTGCACGTGGTCGTCGACAAGCCGTTCGCGGGCACCTTCGCGGAGGGGCAGGCGCTGTGCGAGACCGCGGTGCGGTGCGAGCGGCGGCTCGGGGTGTACCAGAACCGGCGGTTCGACGGTGATTTCCGGACCGTGCGGCGCCTCGTCGAAGAGGGGCGGCTCGGCGACGTGTACCGGTTCGAGTCGCGGTTCGAGCGGTGGCGGCCGCAGGTGCGTACCTCGGGCTGGAAGGAGCAGGCCGACCCGGCGGCGCTCGGCGGGATCCTGTACGACCTCGGCACCCACCTGATCGACCAGGCCGTGTCGCTGTTCGGGCGGCCCACGCACGTGTACGCCGAACTGGACACGCGGCGGGACGGGGCGGTCGTGGACGACGACAGCTTCGTGGCGCTCACCCACGAGGGTGGGGTGCGCTCGCACCTGTGGATGAGCGCGGCGGCGGCCGATCTCGGGCCGCGATTTCGGGTGCTCGGGTCGAAGGCGTCGTATGTGAAGTTCGGGATGGATCCGCAGGAGGAGTTGTTGCGGGGCGGGAGTGCGGCGGTGGGTACGCCCGGGTGGGGGACAGAGCCGGAGAGTGCGTGGGGCAGGCTCGGTACGCCCGGCGACACCGTGCCGGTGGAGACCGAACCGGGCGCCTACCAGGACTACTACGCCATGTTCGCGGCGACGGTGCGTGAGGAGAGCGGGCCGCCGGTGCCGCTGTCGGAGGCGCTCACCGTGATCGAGGTGATCGAGGCGGCGCAGCGGTCCTCCGCCGATGGGGCGACCGTGGTGTTGCCGACCAAGTGAGCGTCGCGATGCCGACTGCGTGGCGGTGTGGTGCCGGTGGAGGAGCGACGTGACGCCGACGGATGGCCGGTGTCATGCCGACCACGTGGCCGGCGTGGTGTCGACGGGCCGCCGGCGTGACGCCGGCGGACGGCCCGCGTGATGCCGACCGGGTGACCCCTGTGGGGTAGTGCCGACCGCACGTTGGGAATGTGGATAATTCGGGCATTGGGCGCCCGTGGTGATCATG
This sequence comes from Embleya sp. NPDC059237, assembly GCF_042754105.1. Taxonomy (NCBI): domain Bacteria; kingdom Bacillati; phylum Actinomycetota; class Actinomycetes; order Kitasatosporales; family Streptomycetaceae; genus Embleya; species Embleya sp. NPDC059237. Next base: position 256,557 of record NZ_JBHZAE010000007.1, read on the forward strand.
GGAAGCGACACCCTGTCCGCAGCCATCGCCGACCTGCGCGATCGGGTTGTGGCGACGTGCTTCCCACTCGACCTGCCCGGTGCCGTGCAGGCGCGGCTGGCCCGTCGCGAGTTGATCGAACAGCTCGACGACTACGTGCTGCCGCGCCTCGCGGTGCCGCGTGCGCCGTTGCTCGCGGTGGTCGGCGGTTCCACCGGGGCGGGCCGGTCCACGCTGGTGAACGCGCTGGTCGGGCGGGCGCTCACGGAGGTCGGTTCGGTACGGCCGACCACGCGCGTGCCGGTCCTGGTCTGCCGATCCCGGGACCGGCACTGGTTCGCCGCGGACACCGCCATCGAACTGCGCCTGGACGAGCGGGTGCCGCCCGGGCTGGCGCTGCTCGACGTGCCCGACATCGACTCGGTATCCGCCGACAACCGCCGGGTCGCGGTGCGCCTGCTCGGCGCCGCCGACCTGTGGGTGTTCGTCACGTCCGCGGCGCGGTACGCGGACGCCGCGCCGTGGCATCTGCTTCGGCTCGCGCGGGATCGGAACACGCGACTTGCGATCGTGCTGAACCGGGTGCCGGCGGAGCCGGCGGACCTGCTCCGGGCCGACTTCGTGCGGTTGTTGCGGCAGGCCGGGCTCGGCGATGTACCGCTGTACCCGGTCGTCGAGGTCGAGCCGGGGGCCGGGCTGCCCGAGCGCAATGTGGTGCCGATTCGTACCTGGCTCGCCGAGCGCGGCGCCGATCCGGACGCGCGGGCCGCCGTGGTGCGGCGCACGCTCGGCGGGTTGTTGCACAGCCTGGACCGGCGGGTGCCGCCGTTGGCGCAGGCTGTGGAGCGGCAGTACGAGGCGGCGGGACGTACGCGCGACTGTGTGGATCGGGCCTATGCGGCGACGGCGCGGTGGGCGTTGCGGGCGCTGGACGACGGCTCGTTGGTGCGCGGGGCGGCGGGCGTTCGGTGGCATGAGGGGGACGCGGACGGGGCGGCGGGAGCGGTTCGGGAGGGCCTGGACGCGCTGTTGGCGGACGCGTTCGCGCGGGGGGCCGAGCGTGCGTCGGGGTGTGTGCCGTACGACGGGGCGCCTCGGCTTCGGCCCGGCCCCGTGGTCTGGCCCGGTGCGGGGGAACAGCTCGCGCTGATCGCGGCGGTGGGCGGTCCGGGGATGGGGCCGGGCATCGGGCGCGATGCGGCGGGGCTGCTCGGGACCCGGATCGGGGCCGAGTCGGCGGCGCGGTTGATCCTGGACGTCCGTCGGGGCCTGCGCGCCGAGCTCGCGGCGGCGCTGGACGCGGAACGGGGACGGCGGGTGGCGGCGGTGGCGGTGGTGCCGGGACGGGCCGACGTCGGGTTGATCGAGGCGCTGGATCTGGTGCGGAGGAGCGCGTGAGGGGCGGCGCCGCGGCGTCGATCGGGGCGGCTGGGCGTGGGCGCCGGGTCGGGCGAGCCGCCGGCGTGGTTCGGCCGGGCCGATGACGGCGGGTGGGGAGTACCTCGATCGGTTCGCCGTGCGCCGGGCCCGGCACGTGAGCGAGACGGAGGAATCGGCCCGGCCGGCGGCGCGGTCGGCCGCGTTGGACCGGGCGGTGCGGCTGGCCCGGGACCGGCTTCCCGGAGCCGAACTCGCCGCCGCCGAGGACCTGCTCGGGCATGCCGAGACGCGGCTCGCCACGGCCGGGCGGCACACCGTGGTGGCGCTCGCGGGGGCCACCGGTGGGGGGAAGTCGTCGCTGTTCAATGTGCTTACGGGGTTGCGCCTGGCGGATACCGGGGTGCGTCGGCCGACGACCCGGACCACGCTCGCGTGCGCGTGGGATCCCGACGGGGCGGCGCCGCTGCTCGATCTGCTCGGGATCGAGCCGGGGTGTCGGGTGGCGCGGCACGGGGTGTTGGACGCGTGGCACGGTGGTGGGGCGGAGCCCGCGCACGGCCGCCACGGCTCGCAGGGCGCTCGGCGCGGCGGCGGGATGCCCGCCGGGTTGATTCTGCTCGACCTGCCGGACCACGACTCGATCGACCTCGCGCACCGGGCGGAGGTGGACGCGTTGGTGGCGGTCGCGGATTACATCGTGTGGGTACTCGATCCGCAGAAGTATGCCGACGCGCTCCTGCACGACCGCTATCTCCGGGTGCTCCGACACCACGCGCACTGCATGACGGTCGTGCTCAACCACGCGGACCGGTTGCCCGTCGGGGATCTCGCGGCGTGTCTGACCGATGTCCGGGCGTTGCTCGCGGCCGACGGGCTCGCCGAGGTGCGGGTGTTGGCGACCTCGCCGGAGACCGGGCTTGGGATCGCCGAGCTGCGCCGGGTGGTGGCCGGTGTGTCGGGGAGCGGCGAGGCGTCGGTGGCTCGGCTGAGCGCGGATCTGGACGCGTTGACCGAGCGGCTGGAGCCGTACTTCGCCGGCGTGGTGCCGGGCGTGGAGGTGTTCGCCGCGGCGGATCGGGACGTGCTGGTGGGCGATTTGTGCGATGCGGCCGGGGTGGGCGTGGTGGCGGCGGCCGAGGGGGAGCGGGTACGGACCGCGCGGGCGTCGTTGTGGCGTCGGGCGCGGCGGCCGGTGGCGCGGGTCGAGCCGGTGCAGGTACATCGGGCCGAGCAGGCGATCCGGCGGGCCGGGGCGACGCTGAGTCGGGGGATGCCGGCGGTGTGGGTGGGCGGGGTGCATCGGGCGTTGGCCGAGGGGTTGCGGGTGTTGCCGGACGAGGTGGACGCGGCGCTGGTCGGGGCCGTGCCGAAGGCGCCGCCGCCGACTCGGGGGGCGCGGGTGGCGGCGGGTGCGTGGTGGGTCGGGGTGGTCGCGATGATCGCCGGGCTGCTCGGGATCGGGTTGGCGGCGACGGGGGTGCCGGTGGCGCGGTGGCTCGGGCTTCCGGTGGCGGCGTGGGCGGCGTTCGCGGGACTGGTGGTGGGGGCCTCGGGGGCGTGGTGCGGGTGGCGGGTGGCGGTGGGTGCGGCGGGGCGGCGGGTGGCGGCGGTGGAGGCCGCGTTGCGGGCGCGGGTGGCGGATGTGGCGGATCGGGTGGTGGTGGGGCCGGGGGAGGCGGAGGTGGTGCGGTATCGGGAGGCGTGCGCGGAGTTCGTGGCTGCGCGGGAGGGGGTCGGGCGGGTGGGTGGTCACCCACGTGAGTGACGCGTCGTTGTCCACAGGCGCCGAGTTGTCCACACCCCGTCCTGGTCCCCGGCCTCCCCACCGCCGCATGCCGCATCGTCGAGTGCGGACGGCGATGTCGCGGTGCACGCCGGTGACCCAGGGAGGCAAGCGTGGACACGTACGTGACGGTGGTCGGCAATGCCGCGAGCGAGGTCCGGGTGCAGATGACCCAGGCCGGTGTGCCGCTCGCGCGGTTTCGGATGGCGGTGTCGCCGCGGCGCTTCGACCGGGACAGCGGCCAGTGGGTGTCGGGGGACGCGTCCTTCTACACGATCGCGTGCTTTCGTGCGCTGGCCGAGAACGTGACGAGTTCGATCGACAAGGGCGACCCGCTCGTGGTCACCGGGCGGCTGCGGGTGCGCGAGTGGGAGCGGGAGGGACGGTGGTTGACGGTCACCGAGATCGACGCCTCCTCGGTGGGACACGACCTCGCCCGAGGGGTCGCGGAGTTCCGCCGGGTGGCCCGACCGGCCCGACTGGCGCTCGTGGCGGATGACGTCGCGGCCGGAGCGACGGTCGACCAGGGCGTCCTCGCGATCGGGATGGGGAGCAGTCCCGAACGCGAAGAGGAGGCGGCATGAATTGATGCACGACATGGCCGCATGTTCGGGAAAGCCATTCATTGGCGATAGCCGAGATAATTCCGGTCGGTTTTCGGGACGAATCTGAAACAGAATTGTGACGACCGCGCCGTCGGTACAATGCATATCGAAACGGGCCAATCGCCGCAATCGAGGCAACCGACACGGCGGTGAGGTCGGAAAGCGTCGGAACGTGGGGGTGAATACGCCCGAGGCAAGGTATTGATCACCAAAAGACCGTTTCGCACGGTTGTGCACCTTGAAAAATCAATAGTGAGCAAGATCGCCCTGATCAGCGGCTATGCGGCTTGCCGACCGCAATGAGCTGCTATTCCCGCCGAGGACTTGTCGACTCGGCGATATTCGAATTACCTTCCTCGAGTCGGATCTTCTCCCGAGGTAAAGAACGTGAAACAAATTGCTACCCCGGGTCGCGGGGGGTGGCCCACCGGCTCATACCATTCAACGGTTCTTTACTCGCGCCGTGCTCGGGGGAACGATGCGCCGCGCGAGATTCGGCATACATTTTTCGAGGGGACCACCACATGTTCCGTACACCGGGACGGACGGCCACCCGCCTGTCGGCCATGGTCGTGGCGACGGGCCTGGCGGCGGCCGGCGTGATCGGTTTCGCGGGTGCGGCCAACGCGGAGGGCGCCAAGGGCGTCTATCAGGGCGGCGATGTCGGTGCGGACATCTTCCTGAAGGGCAAGGATGGCGCCCAGCGAGCGTCGATCCTGAAGCTCCAGGTGGACGGAAAGATCCTCCGCACCTACTGCATCGACTTCCACACCAAGGTGTACGACGGCGCGAAGTACGACGAGTCGAACTGGAAGGAGACGTCCTTCGGGACCAAGGCCGACAAGGCCAAGGTCAAGTGGGTCCTGCTCAACTCCTTCCCGACCGTCGACCTGGCCAACGTTCGTACGACGATCAAGAGCCCGGAGCTGACCGAGGGTGAGGCCGCGGCTGCCACGCAGGCCGCCATCTGGCACTTCACCGACGGCCAGAACCTGGACGAGGGCAACAAGAAGAACGACGCCGACGTCGTCAAGCTGTACAAGTACCTGGTCGGCGACGCCAACAAGGGCGACGTCACCGAACCGCCCGTCTCGCTCTCGCTCAACCCGGGCGAGAAGACCGGCAAGATCACCGACAAGCCCGGCATCGGCCCGTTCGAGGTCAAGACCAACGCCGAGGGCAAGTCGATCAACGCGAAGCTCACCGCGGGTGACACCGACGGCAAGCCCGTACTGGTGGACGCCGACGGCAAGCCGGTCACCAAGGTCGGCAACGGCGACAAGCTCTACGTGAACCCCGCGGGTGCCACCAAGGAAGGCAGCCAGACCTTCGAGGTCTCCGGCGAGTCGACCGTGCAGGCCGGTCGGGTCTTCCAGGGCGTCAACACCAACGGGACGACCAGCCAGCTGCTGATCGTCGCGGACAAGCAGAAGGTGCAGGCCTCGGACCACGCGGTCGCCAAGTGGGGCAAGCCCGGCAAGGGCCCGCTCCCGGAGATCAACGCCACCAAGGACTGCGTGGCGGGCGGCGTGAAGGTCACCGTGAAGAACAACGGTGACGAGTCGTACAAGTTCAAGCTCGACGGCAAGGAAACCACCGTCGAGGCGGGCAAGTCGTACGACCAGGTCGTGAAGGTCCAGGAGGACCAGGCGTACAAGATCACGATCGTGGGCCCCGACGGCAAGACCGCCAAGGAGTTCACCGGCACCCTCGACTGCGAGACCGCCGGCACCACGGGCGGCGGCACCACCGGTGGCACCACCGGCGGAACCCCGGCCCCGGTGAACCCGAAGGGCCCGGACCTCGCCGAGACCGGTAGCGACGGCAGCAACACCCCCGCGATCCTGGGCGGCGCCGGTGCGCTCGTCCTCGCGGGTGGCGGCCTCGTCTTCTTCATGCGTCGTCGCAAGGGCTCGACCGGCGCCACCGCCTGACAGCCGAACCGCCACACATAACACCACCCCCAAGGACCGGGCCCCGCCGCACCCAACCGCGCCGGGGCCCGCCCCCTTGCCACACCCCGACCACCGACCCGCACACACACCAAGCCCAAGCCCCCAGGGCCACCCGCAGATCCGAGCCGGCCCCAAGCCGCCACCGCACACCAAGCCGCTCGCAGCGGGGCGGGTCCAAGAGCCGGCCGGGATCGGGCACGGACCCGAGCCGGCCCCGAACGCCAAGCGGCCGTAGCCCGCCGGCGGGTGGCGGCCCGAAGTCGACTGCCAAGCCGCCGGCAGCGGGGCGGGGTCGAGAGCCGGCCGGGATCGGGCACGGACCCGAGCCGGCCCCGAACGCCAAGCGGCCCAGGTCGGTCGCCGACCCGAGCGGCAGCCAAGCAGCCAGCGGTCGGAGCCAGGCCCGAGGCCACGAAGCGCGGACCGATCGTGGCGGCCTGACACGGAACCGGGCCGAAGCCGAGCACCCACCGCCAGGGAAGCCCGGCATCGGCCGGTTCGTTCCGAGCACGAGGTCGAGCCAAAGCCAAACATCGAGCAGGTCACAGCCCGAAGCCGCGTATCGGGCGGGCAGAGTCCGTTGCGGAGCCGACCCCGAGCGCCGAGTCGGTCGCGGCCGTGTCGGCCCGGGTTGGGCACGGCGTCGGGCCGACCGCCGAGCCGGTCGTTGTCGGGCGGCGCCGAGCCGAGGCCGAGGGTCGAGCGGGTTGGGGTCGGGATCGGAGTCGAGTCTGCGCCGGGCATCGGATCGGTCCAAGCCGCGCGTCGAGCCGCGTCGAAGGTAGGTGCCGAGCCAGGTCCCGATCCGACGCCCGTCGAGGCCGAACCGCGCGCTCGGCCAAGTCGAAGCCGACAGCGCCAAGCACGGCCCGCTACAAGTCCGGTTGAGCCACTGCACATGCGGCACCTGAACCAAGCAACCAGCCCGTCCGGCGCTTGAGGACAAGCGGGCCGCAGGCCGGTCCACCCTCGGTCGGCCCGGGGCTGCCCGACGTGCCCGGCCCGGACAGGACCGGGATCCGGCCCCCTTGGGCATCCGTGCGTTCGAGGGCCGGGGGTGCCGCGGGCCGGGTAACTCTCGCCGGGCCGTGTGCGGCCGGCATGTCCGACTCGGGAGTGCCTCGATCCGCGCCCATCGGGCACGGGTGCGGGCCGCCGGCCCTCGGTGGGCCGGGCTTGCCCTGGATGCCCGGGTCGGGCAGGCTGCCGGTGCCGTGCCCACCGGGGAGGGCGCGCCGGGCCGCCCGGGCCGGGCGGCCCATATCCCGCGCCCACCGGGCACCCATGCACGGGCACTGTCCGCCAGACCATAGGCTTGGACGCATGGCTGAGTACATCTACACCATGCGCAAGGCGCGTAAAGCGCACGGCGACAAGGTGATCCTCGACGACGTGACGCTCAGCTTCCTGCCGGGAGCCAAGATCGGCGTCGTCGGCCCGAACGGCGCGGGTAAGTCGACCGTTCTGAAGATCATGGCCGGGCTGGAACAGCCCTCCAACGGCGACGCGTTTCTGTCCCCCGGCTACACCGTCGGAATCCTGCTCCAAGAGCCTCCGCTCGACGAGACCAAGACCGTTCTGGAGAACGTCCAGGACGGCGTCAAGGAGATCAAGGGCAAGCTGGACCGGTTCAACGCCATCGCCGAGGAGATGGCCACGAACTACACCGACGAGCTGATGGCGGAGATGGGCGAGCTGCAGGACCAGCTCGACCACGCGAACGCCTGGGAACTCGACTCGCAGCTCGAACAGGCCATGGACGCGCTGGGCTGCCCGCCCGGCGACTGGCCGATCGTGAACCTCTCCGGTGGCGAGAAGCGCCGCGTGGCGCTGTGCAAGCTGCTCCTCGAAGCCCCCGACCTGCTGCTCCTCGACGAGCCGACCAACCACCTCGACGCGGAGAGCGTCCAGTGGCTGGAACAGCACCTGGAGAAGTACGCGGGCACCGTCGTCGCGGTCACCCACGACCGGTACTTCCTGAACAACGTCGCCCAGTGGATCTGCGAGGTCGACCGCGGTCGCCTGCACCCCTACGAGGGCAACTACTCCACCTACCTGGACACCAAGGCCACCCGCCTGAAGGTCGAAGGGCAGAAGGACGCCAAGCGGCAGAAGCGGCTCAAGGACGAGCTCGAGTGGGTCCGCTCCAACGCGAAGGGCCGGCAGGCCAAGAGCAAGGCGCGACTGGCCCGCTACGAGGAGATGGCCGCCGAGGCGGACAAGATGCGGAAGCTGGACTTCGAGGAGATCCAGATCCCGCCGGGTCCGCGCCTGGGCAGCGTCGTCATCGAGGTCGAGCACCTCAGCAAGGCGTTCGACGAGAAGCTGCTGATGGACGACCTGTCCTTCACGCTGCCGCGCAACGGCATCGTCGGCATCATCGGTCCGAACGGCGCGGGCAAGACCACGCTGTTCAAGATGCTGATCGACGCCGAGACGCCCGACACCGGCAACATCAAGGTCGGCGAGACCGTCAAGGTCTCCTACGTCGACCAGTCGCGCGGCGGCCTGGACCCGAAGAAGAACCTGTGGGAGGTCGTCTCCGACGGCCTGGACTACATCAAGGTCGGCAACGTCGAGGTCCCGTCCCGGGCCTACGTCAGCGCCTTCGGCTTCAAGGGTCCGGACCAGCAGAAGCCCACCGGGGTGCTCTCCGGCGGTGAGCGCAACCGGCTCAACCTGGCGCTGACGCTCAAGCAGGGCGGCAACCTGCTGCTGCTCGACGAACCGACCAACGACCTCGACGTCGAGACCCTGTCCAGCCTGGAGAACGCGCTCCTGGAGTTCCCGGGCTGCGCCGTGGTCGTCTCGCACGACCGCTGGTTCCTGGACCGGGTCGCCACGCACATCCTCGCCTACGAGGGTGATTCGAAGTGGTTCTGGTTCGAGGGCAACTTCGAGTCGTACGAGAAGAACAAGGTCGAGCGCCTGGGCGCCGACGCGGCCCGGCCGCATCGCGCGACCTACAAGAAGCTCAAGCGCAACTGATCCACCCGATCGGTTCGGGCGGCCGACGGCCTGTCGCATGTCCCCATGCGGCAGGCCGTCGGCGACACCGGGCCGGACCGGTCGGTCGGCAATCACAGAGAAGAGGCTGGGCACGTGGCCAGGCACATCTATCACGCGGCGGTTCGGTGGTCCGACATGGACGCCTACCGGCACGTCAACAATGTGCAATACCTCCGCTATCTGGAGGAGGCGCGCGTGGACATGATGTTCACCCTCGGGCAGCGCGAGGGGGCCAAGACGCTCTCCGAGGGCGTGGTGATCGCCCGCCACGAGATCGACTACAAACGCCCGCTGGTGTGGCGCGCCGAACCGGTGCGGGTGGAGACCTGGGTGACCCGGATCGGGGCCGCCCGATTCACCCTGGCCTACGAGATCAGGGACGACGAGCAGGTGTACGCCACGGCGCTGTCCGTGCTCGTGCCCTATTCGCTGGTCGAGCAGCGTCCCCGGCGGCTGACCGAGGAGGAACGGGCCTACCTGGACCGCTTCCTCGAACCGCAGGACGAGTCGGCGGGGCGGTCGGCCCGCGCATGACCGTGCTGCGACTCGCCGACCCGGCCGCCGCTGCGGACCTGGGCGGCTACCTGAGCCGACTGCTGCGCTACGACCGCGGCGCGGTGGTGCGGATACGGGCCGAGGCGATGGTGCTCGGTACGTTCGGGCATCCGCCGTTCGGCGCCGCCTCCTCGGGCGTGATCACGCTGCGGGCGAGCGAATTGGCCGAACCCGCGACGGTGGACGCGACCGTGTCCGCCGGACAACTCCTCGACGCGATCGCGGACGACGCGAGTGTGTCGCTTCCCCCGTCGGTGACCGGCCCGGGGTGGGCCGGCCTGCTGCCGCCGCGCACCGGGTGGGAACACGTCGCCGACCTCGCGGTGCCCGACCTGGCCCGCGAAGTGGCCGCCGGCGTCGCCGAGTTCCGGGCCAGGACCGAGCCGGGCATGCCGCGTGCCGAGTTCGAGCGGGTCGCGGCCGGGATCTGGACCCGACCGATGGCCGGCCGACTGCCGCTGCGGGCCGCGCACGCCGCGCAGTCCTTCGGCTTCCTGGGCCCGCCGGATGCCGACGCCCGGGCCGCGGTGTTGCGCACCGGCGCCTGGCTGCGCCTGGAGGCCCGCTACGGCTCGGTATCGGTCCGGCGCGAGGACGCCCCGGGCCTGCTGTTCACCCGCTGACCGCCCCCGAGACAACGCCGCCCGCGTCGAGCCGCCGAGGTCGACTCGTCGGAGGCGAGGTTGTGGTCAGGCGAGGGCCGACCACCACACCGCGGTGTTCGGCGGGAGGGTCAGGTCGCCGGTCCCGGTGTGCTCCACCGGTCCCGAGGCCAGCAGCAGCGGGCCGGTCACGGGGACGCGGGCCGGGGCCTTGCCCATGTTCACCGCGCAGCCGAAGCCGGGGACGCGGGTGAAGGCCAGTATGTCCGGCGGGAGTTCGTCCTCGGCCCAGGTCAGGCCGCGGCCGGCCGCGCGGGCGCCGAGGGCCGGGTGGGTCCGGCGGATGCGCAGCGCGGTGCGGCACAGCGCGAGGGTGGAGTCCGGGTCGTGCCGCTGGGCCGCGACGGTCAGCTCCGCCCAGGAGGCGGGCTGGGGCAACCAGGCGGTCTCCCCCGAGGTGAAGTCGAACGGCGCCGCCTCGCCCGCCCACGGGAGCGGCACCCGGCACCCGTCCCGGCCCGGCACCCGACCGCCCGAGTGCGCGAACACCGGGTCCCGACGCAGCTCGTCGGGCAGGTCCTCGACCTCGGGCAGGCCCAACTCGTCGCCCTGGTACAGGTAGGCCGCGCCGGGCAGGGCGAGTTCGAGCAGCAACGCCGCCCGGGCCCGGGCAAGGCCGAGGGCTCCGCCGCCGAATCGGGTCACCGGCCGCACCACGTCGTGGTTGGCCAGTACCCACGCCGGCGCCGCGCCCACCGCGGCGGTGGCGGCCAGCGCGTCGTCGATCGCCGCGCGCAGCCGGACCGGGTCCCAACCGGCGAGGAGGAAGGGGAAGTCGAACGCCTGGTGCAGCTCGCCGGGTCGCAGGTAGGCGGCCGACCGCTGGGCCCGGGGCAGCCACACCTCGGCCACCGCGATCCGCCCGCGCCGCCCGCCGCCGGTGTCCACGTCGGCGTACGAGTCGAGCAGCCGACGCCACGTGCGGTAGACGTCGTGCACCTCGGGCTGGTCCCAGTACGGCAGCCGATGCCGCAGCCGACCCTCCCACCCCTGCGGCACGCCCGGCGGCACGTCCGGCAGGCCGAGTGCCTTGACCAGACCGTGCGCGACGTCGATCCGGAAGCCGTCCACGCCGCGGTCCAGCCAGAAGCGCAGGATTGACAGATACTCGCAACGCACTTCGAGGTTGCGCCAGTTCAGGTCGGGCTGCGCCGGTGAGTACAGGTGCAGATACCACTGGCCCGGACGGCCGTCGGCCTCGGTGATCCGGGTCCACGCGGGGCCGCCGAACTGGGACAGCCAGTTGTTCGGCGGCTCGTCCCCGCCCGTGCCCCGGCCGTCGCGGAAGAGGTAGCGGGAGCGCTCGACCGAACCCGGGGGCGAGGCGAGTGCGGTGGCGAACCACGCGCTGTCCCGAGAGGTGTGGTTCGGGACCACGTCCACCAGGACCGCCAGCCCGAGTTCGTGTGCCCGCGCGAACACCCGGTCCGCGTCGGCGAGGGTGCCGAACAGGGGGTCCACGTCGCGCGGATCGGCGACGTCGTAGCCGGCGTCGACCATCGGCGACCGATAGAAGGGGCTCAGCCAGATCGCGTCGACACCCAGGTCCCGGAGGTACGGCAGGCGGGCGAAGAGCCCGGGCAGATCGCCGACCCCGTCCCCGTCGCCGTCCGCGAAGCTGCGCGGATAGACCTGGTAGAAGACCGCGTCGTGCCACCACCCACGTACCATCGGCCGCCTCCGTCGGATCGCTCCCGGTGTGGCTGTCGCCCCGTCCCGCCCGCCGTCGGTCGCCGGGTCAGTCGAGCCGGTTGACCATCGACTGCGCGGCGTAGACCAGGTATTCCCAGAGGGTGTTCTCCTGCGCGGTCGGCAGCGCGATCTCGTCGACCGCCGCGCGCATGTGCCGCAACCACGCGTCGCGCGCCTCCTCGGTCACGGCGAACGGCGCGTGTCGCATCCGCAGCCGCGGGTGGCCGCGTTGTTCGCTGTAGGTGCGCGGGCCGCCCCAGTATTGGACGAGGAACATCCGCAGCCGGTCCTCGGCTCCGTCCAGGTCCTCCTCCGGATACATCGGACGCAGCAGGGGATCCTCGCGCACACCCTGATAGAAGCGGTGCACGAGTTTGGCGAACGTCTCCTCGCCGCCCACGGCTTCGTAGAGACTCGGTTCCGGCGCCGGCATCTGGGTCACCGCTCCATCCTCTCAGATGGGCCCGCGAGCCGGAGGCCCCCGGACGGGACCTAACGCTCCGCGGCGCGGGCGATGCCCCGGCGCATGCCGCCGAAGACGATGCCGTGGAAAGGGAACACGGCCCACCAGTACGCGTGCCCGAGCAGTCCCCGGGGATGGAACAGCGCACGCTGGCGGTAGTGCGTGGTGCCGTCGTGGTCCGTGACGCTGAACTCCAGCCAGGCCAGGCCCGGCAGACGCATCTCGGCGCGCAGGCGGAGCAGCCGGCCCGGCACCACCTCCTCCACCCGCCAGAAGTCGAGCGAGTCGCCGACCCGGAGCCGGTGCGGATCACGGCGTCCCCGGCGCAGTCCGACGCCGCCCACGATCCGGTCCAGGGCGCCGCGCACCGACCAGGCGAGCGGCCACGAGTACCAGCCGTTGCCGCCGCCGATGCCCTCGATCACCCGCCATACCGCCGCCGGGGACGCGGCCGGCTCCGCCTCGCGGACGTCCTCGTACAGCGAGCCGCCGGACCAGTCCGGATCGGTGGGCAGCGGATCGCTGGGCGCCCCGGCGGTGGCCGCCGAGGACCAGCGGGTGGCCACGTCGGCGTCGCGGATCCGGGCCAGCGCCAGTTCGAGGGCCCGGTCGAAGCCGATCAGGCCCTCCGGCGGGTCGGGGACGTAGCGGGCGATGTCGTGCTCGTGGCAGACCACCTCGCTGCGCAGCGACTCCACCAGCGGTCGGGCCAGGGCGCCGGGTACGGGGGTGATCAGGCCCACCCAATGGCTGGACAACCAGGGCGAGAGCATCGGCACCGGCAACACCCGGCGGCGGCGCAGTCCGGCCACGGCCGCGTAGCGCTGCATCATCTGCTCGTAGGTGAGCACGTCCGGGCCGCCGATGTCGAAGGCGCGGTTCACGTCCGGGGGCAGCGTGGCGCAGCCGACCAGGTAGCGCAGTACGTCGCGAACGGCGATCGGCTGGATCCGGGAGGTGACCCAGCGCGGGGTGACCATCACCGGCAGCCGCTCGGTCAGGTAGCGCAACATCTCGAAGGACGCCGAGCCCGAGCCGATGATCACCGCCGCGCGCAGCACGACGGTAGGCACCGCGCCGGCGAGCAGGATCTCGCCCACCTCGGCGCGCGAACGCAGGTGCGGAGAGGAGTCGCGGGCCGCGGAACCGGCGGCCGGGCCCAGGCCGCCGAGGTAGACGAGCCGGCCCACGCCCGCGTCCTCGGCCGCCTCGGCGAACACGCGCGCGCTGTCGCGGTCGGTGTCGGCGAAGCGCGGTCCGCTGCCGAGCGCGTGGATCAGGTAGTAGGCCACGTCCACGCCGTCGAGGGCGCGGCGCACCGCGGCCGGGTCGAGCGCGTCGGCGCGCACGATCTCCACCCGGTCCGCCCACGGGTGGTCGCGCAGCTTGGCCGGGGTCCGGGCCATGCAGCGCACCCGATGACCGGCGGCGAGCAGCTCGGTCACCAGCCGGCCGCCCAGATAGCCGGTGGATCCGGTGACCAGGCACAGGGGAGCGTTCACCCGACCCAGTCTCGGCGACGCGGCAGCCACAACGGCCGGAGACGCGCCACGGGTAGCCCGAATGGTCCCGCGCGCCCGCACCCCGCGAGCCGCAGACGCCCGGCCCGCCCCTGCCCCCGCCGGCGCGGCGGCAAGCTCTCCGGCGACGCCCGGCACGAGAACGCCCGGCCCGACCCGAGGCAACCCAGACCAAGCGGCGTCGCGGGCATGGGGGCGGAGCCCGCCCAGGACACGGGTGGGGTCGGGCACGCGGCGCCGGGACCAGGGCGCCCCAGGCGCCTGCGGCGTCGGCGGCACGGGCGGCCGGGTTCACTCACACGGGGGCCAGGGCACGCGGCGCCGGGATCAGGGCGCCCCGGGGGTCTGCGGCGTCGCCGGCACGGGTGGCGGTCCCGCCCACAACCTGGGTGGGACCCGGGCAGGCGGGGCCAGGATCGGAGGCGGCCCGGGGCCTGCGCCGGCGCCGGTACGGGCGGCCGGGTTCACCCACGACACGGGTGGTGGACCCGAGCCGGCGAGGCCAGGATCAGGGCGCCCCGGAGCCCGCAATGTCGGCGGCACGGGTGGGCGGCCGGGTTCACCCACGACACGGGTGGTGGACCCGGGCCGGCGGGGTCGGGGTCAGGGTGCCCCCGGGGCCTGCGGCGTGGGGGGTGTGGGCGGCGGGTTGACCGGGACCGGGGCCGGTTCGGCCTGGGGGGCCGGGGCGCCCGGGTCCTCGGTGGGGGGTGTGGCGCTGGCGATCGGTTCGCTGATGCGGATGCCCGCGTCGTCGAACGCGCGCTTGACCCGACCCCGCAACTCGCGCGCGACCGGCAGTTCCTGGCCCGGCATGGTCTTGATCTGCACCTGGAGCACCACCGCGTCGGCCGTCACCGCCTCCATCCCGACCACCGTCGCCGAGCCCCAGACCCGCTCGTTCCACGGCTCCACGTCGGCCAGCGCCTCTGCGGTGGAGGTGATCACCGCGCGGACCTTGTCCACGTCCTCGTGGTAGCCGACCTGCACGTCCACCTTGGCGGTGCCCCAACCCTGGCTCTTGTTGCCGATCCGCTTGATCTCGCCGTTGCGGATGTACCAGACGGTGCCGTCCACGTCGCGCAGCTTGGTGATTCGCAGGCCCACCTCCACCACCGTGCCGGTGGCCGGACCGGCGTCGACCAGGTCGCCCACGCCGTACTGGTCCTCCAGGATCATGAACATCCCGGACAGGAAGTCGGTCACCAGGTTGCGCGCACCGAAGCCGAGCGCGATGCCGGCGATGCCCGCGCTGGCGAGGAGCGGCGCGAGGTTGACCTTGAACTCGCCGAGCACCATCAGCCCGGCGATGCCCAGGATCACGAACGACGCGGTGCTGCGCAGCACCGAGCCCACCGTCTCGGCGCGCTGGCGGCGGCGCTCGGCGTTGAGCAGGAAGCCGGTGACCGGCCGCCCGCTGCTGTCCGTACCGCTGTTGGCCATCCGGCCGACCAGCTGGGTGATCAGCTTTCGGGTCACCGCCCGCAGGATCAGCGCGACCAGGATGATCACGAGGATCCGGATCGGCGTCACCACGAGGGACTCGCCGTGCCGATCGAACCACGACGACACCTTGCCGTTGCCTGCGGCGGCGTCGAGGGACAACTGGACTCCGGGGACGAGCGCGGACACGTACGAGACCTTTCGGACGACGAGCGGGGGACGATCTCCCCGCGACCGGGGACCCGCGTCCCACAGTAGTCACGAGGCCGAGGGCACTCGTGCGTTACCTCTCCTTCGCGCCTTTCGTCGTTGATCACCGTTATGTCACCGATCCCCACCTTCGTCGATCTTGTACCCGAGGCCGTGCCCGAGCCCGGACCCGGCCGGCACGGACCCGGCGGCCGACGCGGACCCGGGCCCGTCCGGGTGGAGGCCGGTGTGCGCGGCCAGGAAGGAGAGTGTGTCCGCGGTCAGTTCGACCGTGCGGGTGACCGAGCGGGCCGCGTGACCCACCTCGGCCTCGGCCCGCAGCAGCACCGGGCGCCCGCTCGTGGTCGCGTGTTGCAGGGCCGCGCACATCTTGCGCGCGTGCAGCGGATCCACCCGGCTGTCCCCGTCGAACACGGTGAACAGCACCGCCGGATACGCCACGCCCGGACGCACGTGGTGATAGGGCGAGTAGCCCAGCAGCCAGTGCAGTTCCTCCGCCACCTCGGCGGTGCCGTACTCGTCGGACCACAACCGTCCCAGGCCGAAGCGCTCGTAGCGGACCATGTCGAGCAGCGGCATCGAGCAGGCCACGGCCGCGTACAACTCGGGCCGCTGGGTGAGCGCGGCGCCGACGAGCAGGCCGCCGTTGGAGCCGCCGGACGCGGCGAGCCGGTCGGGCGTCGTCCACCCGCGGGCGACCAGGTGCTCCGCGGCGGCGTGGAAGTCGTCGAACACGTGTTGCTTGTGCCCCCGCATGCCCGCTCGATGCCACTGCTCGCCCTCCTCGCCGCCGCCGCGCAGGTTGGCGATCGCGTACACCCCGCCCGCCTCCACCCAGGCGAGCACACCCGCCGAGTAGGCGGGGCCGAGCGAGATGCCGAAGCCGCCGTACCCGTAGAGCACGGTGGGCCGGGGGCGGTCCGGTTCGGCGGTCGGCGCGATCACGAACATGCGCACGGTGGTGCCGTCGGCCGAGCAGTACGTCTCCTGGCGCACGTGTACATCGGGCAGCGTCGCGGTACCGGGCGCGGTGGCCCAGGTGTCGATCGCCCCGGTACGCGCGTCGTAGCGCAACACCGCCGACGGGGCGGTGTAGTCCGACCAGCCGAACCACGCCTCGTGTCCGCCCTCGGGGTGTTCGGCGAGGCCGCCGATGGATCCGGGTGAGCCGCCGGGCATGCTCGGGCGGGCCGACAATTGCCCGTCCGCCAGGTCGTACGCGGCCAGTTCGCCCACCGCGTGCCGGGTCCGACCGACCAGCAGGGTCGGTCGGGGCGCCTGCGGTCCGTCCAGGATCGCGAAGCCCGTCAGCACCGCGTCCGGCTCCTCGGCGACCAGATCGCGCCAGCCCTCGGGCCCGGGCGCCGCCGGATCGGCCACGCACAGCCGGCCGCGCGGCGCGTCCAGGTCGGTGAGCACGTACAGCCGCCCGTCGCGACCCACCCGCACCCCGGTGAGCGCGTCCAGTCCCACGGTCACCGGCCGCAGTACCGGCCGCTCCGGCGGACCCGCGTGCAGATCGGCCAGCCACAGGTCGTTGCGCGGCGCGGTGCCCGATGAGGAGGACACGCTCAGCCAGCGGCCGTCCCGGCTGACCCCGACGCCGAAGTAGGTGCCCGGATCGGTGCCCGCGCCGAACACCTCCACATCCTCGGCCGGTTCCGTGCCGATCCGGTGCAGGTACACCCGGCGGTGGTGCTGCTCCTCACCCTCGGGCACCGCCTCCGGCGGCAGTCGGCGTACCAGGTAACACGCCTCGCCGCCGGGGAGCCAGGCGATCGAGGTGTCCCGCATCCGGTCGATCGGGCCCTCGATCCGGGTGCCGTCGGCGACGTCGAGCACGTACAGGCGCGACTCCTCGTCCCCGCCCGTGGAGAGCAGATACGCCAGCCGGTCGCCCTCGTCGGAGGGCACCCATTGGTCGAGCGTGGTGGTGCCGCCCGGGTCGATCGCGATCGGATCCACCAGCTCCCGCTCGCTCCCGTCCGGCTCGACCACGAACAACACGCCGTGCTCGCGCCCCGGGTCGCGGCGGACCAGGAAGTGCCGCCCGCCGCGCCAACAGGGCAGCCCCATCGACCCGGTGGCGAGCAGTTCGTCCAGGCGCGCCCGCAGCCGATCGCGTCCGGCCAGATGGTCCACATGGGCGTGGAACCACTCGTCCTGCGCGGCCGACCAGGCGCGGGTGGCCGGCGCGTCCGGGTCCTCCAGGGCACGATAGGGATCCGGCACGGGGCGGCCGAACAGCACGTCGACCGTGTCGCCACGGGCGGCGGCGGGCGCGCGGGGGGTCTCGTGGGGGGCGTGTTCCGCGGGCTGCACAGAGCGCGTCATGGGCGCACCCTAGACGCCCGAGCCCGTCGCGCGTTCGGGCGATGCGGACGGTCACCGAGCCACCACGCGCGGCCACTCGTGCAGGTGAACGCTATGTGACCTTGTCGATTCCTGGTAGCGCGTGGGGTATCCCGCCATGGACACTGGAGGCCGATCGTCCCCGGCGCGAGCCACGCGCTGTCGGCGTCACAGGGAGGCATACGTGCCGCATTCGCTGGTCCTCAACGCGTCGTACGAGCCCCTGTGCGTGGTGCCCGTTCGCCGCGCACTGATCCTCGTGCTGAACGACAAGGCAATGTGCCTGGAAGAGACAGGCA
The DNA here is from genome assembly GCF_042754105.1 of Embleya sp. NPDC059237. Classification (NCBI taxonomy): domain Bacteria; kingdom Bacillati; phylum Actinomycetota; class Actinomycetes; order Kitasatosporales; family Streptomycetaceae; genus Embleya; species Embleya sp. NPDC059237. Next base: position 274,464 of record NZ_JBHZAE010000007.1, read on the forward strand.
CCATCCTGCACAGCGCCACCACCGAGATTCCCGTACCCAGTGTCATCAGACTGACCCGTTTCGTCCGAATCCCCTTTCGGGGCCAGGTACCGCTCACCCGCCGCGCGCTGTTCGCCCGCGACGGAGGGCGTTGTGTCTATTGCGGAAGCGCCGCCACCAGCGTCGACCACGTCGTCCCCCGCAGCCGCGGCGGCCGGCACACGTGGGACAACGTGGTCTCGGCGTGTCGTCGCTGCAATCACGTCAAAAGCGATCGCTACATCGCCGAACTGGGCTGGCGAATGCCGCGCCCGCCGGCCCAACCCACCGGCCTGGCGTGGCGGATCCTCGGGACCGGGTTCCGCGATCCACGCTGGGAGCCCTACCTGGCGCCGTACGGTGCGCAGGAAGCGGGCTTCGACCATTTCGACCAGGTCGCGAGCGCCTAGACGGCGGCGGATTTCCTCAGGGGAGCCCGTCGCCGTTTGCGTTGGGGTGGGGCGCCGCGTTTCGCGGCGGTGCTGCGCTTCGACGGGTTCCCCACCGCGTTTCGACGTGTCCGCGCGCCGCGGTCGGGTCCCGACACACCCGTTCGTGTCCGCGGCGAACACGCCGACAGCCGGGCCGTTCGGGTGCGATGCTCGCGGGCATGGAGGAACCACGCGTATCGCAGTTGTCTCCCGAATTGGTCCGGCTCGCCTCCGCGTTCGGGGTGGCCACGGAGTACGAGGGGTGGCGCGGCGAGGCCGTGCACGCCGCTCCCGCGACGGTGATAGCGGTGCTCGGCGCACTGGGGGTGGACGCGTCGACGCCCGAGGCGGCCCGGGCCGCGCTGGCGGCACAGGACGAGTCGCGCCGGACCCGGCTGCTGCCTCCGGTGCTGGTGCTGCGCGCGGGCCGCACGGCCGGCTTCACGGTCAACGTGCCGGCGGGACATCGGGTCGAGTTGTGGATCGAACTGGAGGACGGCGGGGTCCGGCGCGACGTCGGCCCCGGCCCGGGGCCCGGCCCGCTGGGTGACCCGGTCGGGGCCCACCGCGTCCCCGCCGACCTGCCGCTGGGCTGGCACACCCTGCACGCGCGCTGCTCGCCCGAGCCGGAGGAGTCGTTGGGCTCGGGCGGCGTGCCGAGCGCGACCGGCGAGGGGGTGTACGCGTCGTGCGCGATCGCGATCACCCCGACCGTGCTGCCCGTGCCGGCGGAGCGGGCGTGGGGCTACATGGTCCAGCTCTACTCACTGCCCTCGCGCCGCTCGTGGGGCATCGGCGACCTCGCCGATCTGGCCGATCTGGCCACGTGGTCGGCGCGGGCGCAGGGGGCCGGGTTCGTACTGGTCAATCCGCTGCACGCGGCCTCGCCGGTGCCGCCGGTGGAGGCCTCGCCGTATCTGCCGGTGAGCCGTCGTTTTCCGGATCCGATGTACGTGCGGGTCGAGGCGGTGCCCGAGTTCGCCTATCTGAGCCCCGTCGAGCGGGCGGTCGCCGAGGAGTTGCGGGCCTCGGCGGGCGACGGGTCGGACGGCGCGGATCGGCTGGACCGGGACGCGGTCCGCACGGCCAAGCGGGCCGCGCTCGCGCTGGTGCACAAGGTGCCGCGGAGCCTGGGGCGCGACGCCGACTACCGGGCGTTCATCGCGCGTGAAGGCCAGTGGTTGACCGACTTCGCCACCTGGTGTGCGCTGGTCGAGGAGTACGGCCCGACCTGGCGCGACTGGCCCGAGGAACTGCACGACCCGGACTCGGGCGAGGTTGCCGCGGCGCGCGAACGGCTGGCCGGCACGGTCGACTTCCACCGCTGGACCCAGTGGGTGCTGGCCGATCAGCTGCGCGCCGCGCAGGAGGCCGCGACCCGGGCGGGCATGCCGGTGGGCGTGGTGCACGACCTCGCGGTGGGCGTGCACCCCGACGGGGCGGACGCGTGGGTGCTCGGCGCGGCCCGGGGCGGTGGGGTGCTGGCGCTCGGGGCGACGGGCGGGGCGCCGCCGGACGCGATGAACCAGATCGGGCAGGACTGGAACCAGCCGCCGTGGCATCCGCAGCGGTTGGCCGAGGCGGGCTATGCGCCGTACCGGGAACTGCTGCGGGCGGTCTTTCGGCACGCGGGCGCGGTGCGGGTGGACCACGTGCTCGGGCTGTTCCGGTTCTGGTGGGTGCCGAAGGGCAACAGCCCCGCCGAGGGCGCCTATGTGCGCTACGACCACGAGGCGATGGTCGGCATCCTGGCCCTGGAGGCGCATCGGGCGGGCGCGGTGGTGATCGGCGAGGACCTGGGCACGGTGGAGCCGTGGGTGCGCACGTATCTCGCCGAGCGCGGGATCCTGGGCACCTCGGTGTTGTGGTTCGAGCGCGACGACAAGGGCCGGCCGCTGTCGCCCGAGCAGTGGCGGGCGAGTTCGCTGGCGACGGTGACCACGCACGATCTGCCGCCCACCGCGGCCCGGCTCGCGGGGGAGCACATCGACCTGTGGGAGCGGCTGCACCTGCTGGTGCGGGACGTGGAGGTGGAGCGGGCCGAGGACCTGGCCGACCGTGAGCAGTGGCTCGAACTGTTGCGCCGGCGCGGGTATCTGCGGCCGGGCGCGGGCGAGCGGGAGACGGTCGAGGCGCTGCATCGGTTGCTCGCGGCCACGCCGTGCCGGCTGCTGGGGGTGTGGCTGCCGGACGGGGTGGGCGATCGGCGGCCGCAGAACCTGCCGGGCACCTCGAACGAGTATCCGAACTGGCTGCTGCCGGTCGCCGACGGCGAGGGGCGGCGGGTCTGCCTGGAGGACCTGCCGGTGGATCCGCGGGCGGTGTCGCTGGCGCGGGCGTTGCGGGGACGCTAGGCCCCGTTCGGGCGGGCGGGGGATGGGCCGCCGCCGTACGTGCGGAAGCCGCCGAGTGGGCGTTGGCCCGGTCGGCGGCTTCGGCGGAGGGTCAGCGCTTCTTTTTGATGATGTCCGGAAGCATCACGAGGCCCGCGATGACCACGAACGCCAGGATCGGGATGCCGACGAAGACGGCCAGCGTCGTGCCGAGGCCCATGCTTGCGCCCGGCTCGTCGCCGTCGTCGCGGATGTTCGCGAAGGCGGGCGCCGAGATCAGCGACATGAGCGTGACTACGGCCGACACGGCCCCGGCGCGAAGTGCGTTCCTGTTCACCACGGGGGTTACGGTACCGGGTCGGTGCGGTGGGGTGCGCACCGGGTTGACCCTTTCGGGGTGGGCCGACCTCCGGTCCGGTGGCCTCAGGCGCCGGCCGGGCTGTTTGGCCTCAAGCGCCGGCCAGGCTGGGTGGCCTCAGGCGCCGGCCGGGCTGTTTGGCCTCAGGCGCCGGCCGGGCTGTTTGGCCTCAAGCGCCGGCCAGGCTGGGTGGCCTCAAACGCCGGCCAGGCTGGGTGGCCTCAAGCGCCGGCCAGGCTGGGTGGCCTCAAGCGCCGGCCAGGCTGGGTGGCCTCAAGCGCCGGCCAGGCTGTTTGGCCTCAGACGCCGGCCAGGCTGGGTGGCCTCAAGCGCCGGCCGGGCTGTTTGGCCTCAAGCGCCGGCCGGGCTGTTTGTGACTGGCGGGCTGGGTTTCGGCTCGGCCGGCGTTTGAGGATGGTGGGTTGCAGGTTGGTGGGGTGTGGGGCGGGCCGGTGGGTTGCCGGGATGCGTGCTTTTTGTTACTGGGTGTCTCGGGCTTGGGCTCGGAGGCTTCGGGCTACGCCGTCTCGGCTTTCGAGGACCAGGCGGCGGAGGCCGGCCGGGTGGTCTCCGGAGGCGAGCCAGGCGTCTGTGCGGTTGAGGGTGTCCTCCGTGACCTGGAGGGTCGGGTAGAGGCCGACGACGATTTGTTGGGCGATTTCGTTGGTGCGGGTGGCCCAGACGTTGGCGATCGCGTCGAAGTAGCGTTCCGTGTAGCCCGCGAGCAGGTCTCGTTGGGCGGGTTGGACGAAGCCGCCGATCACCGCCGCCTGCGTGGCGTTCGGGAGGGTGTCGGATTCGACCACCGCCGCCCATGCCGCGTCCTTGGCCTCGGTGGTCGGGCGGGCCGCGCGCGCCGCTTCCGCGTAGCGCCGGCCGGCCGCGGTGGAGTCGCGCTCCAGTTCGGCCAGTACGTCGGCCTCGCTCGCCCCGCCGGTCGCCGACAGCCGCAGCAGCAGCGTCCAGCGCAGGTCCGGGTCGATCGCCAGGCCCTCGATCGTCTCGGTGCCGTCGAGCAGGCCGCGCAGGATCGCCAGGTGGTCCGGTCGTGCGGCCACCGTCGCCAGGCAGCGGGTCCAGGCCAGCTGGTGGTCGCTGCCCGGCTCGGCCGCCCGCAGGAACCGCTCGGCGGCGACCGCGAGTTCGGCCAGCGAGCGCTCGCGGTGGGCCGGGTCGACGTACAGCTCCAACGCGCTGGTGACCTGGCGCTGGAGCGACTGGACGATGTTGATGTCCCGCTCGCCGCCCGCGCCGGCCAGGACCAGCTTGAGGTAGTCGCTCGCCGCCATCTCCGCGTCGCGCGTCATGTCCCACGCCGCGGCCCAGCACAACGCGCGCGGCAGCGGCTCGACGAACTCGCCGATCGCCTCGGTGACGCAGGCCAGCGACTGCTCGTCGAGCCGGATCTTGGTGTAGGTCAGGTCGTCGTCGTTGAGCAGCACCACGTCCGGCCGGGCGCGCCCGACCAGTTCCGCGACCTCGGTGCGCGCGCCGGCGATGTCCAACTCCAGCCGGTGGGTGCGCACCAGGCCCGCGTCGGTGCGGTCGTAGAAACCGATCGCGATGCGGTGCGAGCGCAGCGTCGGCCACGCCTCCGGGGCCTCTTGGAGCACCGCGAAGGAGGTGATCACGCCATCCTGGTCGAGCGAGATCTCGGGCCGCAGCGTGTTCACGCCCGCGGTCTCCAGCCACTCGCGCGACCACGCCTTCAGGTCCCGGCCGGAGGTCTCCTCCAGCGCGCCGAGCAGGTCGGCCAGCCGGCTGTTGCCCCACGCGTGCTTCCTGAAGTAGGCCCGCACACCGGCGAAGAAGTTCTCGCTGCCGACGTAGGCGACCAACTGCTTGAGCACCGAGGCGCCCTTGGCGTAGGTGATGCCGTCGAAGTTGACCTCGACGTCCTCCAGGTCCCGGATGTCGGCGAAGATCGGGTGGGTGGACGGCAGTTGGTCCTGCCGGTAGGCCCACGTCTTCATCTTGTTGCCGAACGTGGCCCACGCGTGCGACCAGCGCGTCACCTCGGCCTGGCAGCGCACCGACGCGTAGGTGGCGAACGACTCGTTCAGCCACAGGTCGTCCCACCACTGCATGGTGACCAGGTCGCCGAACCACATGTGCGCCAGCTCGTGCAGGATGGTCTCGGCTCGCGTCTCGTAGGACGCGTCGGTGACCTTGGAGCGGAAGACGTAGTCCTCCAGGATCGTCACGCAGCCCGCGTTCTCCATCGCGCCCGCGTTGTACTCCGGCACGAAGAGCTGGTCGTACTTCCCGAACGGGTACGGGAAGTCGAACTGGCCCAGGAAGTAGTCGAAGCCCTGCTTGGTGACGTCGAAGATGGCGTCCGCGTCCAGGTGCGGCGCGAGCGAGGAGCGGCAGTACACGCCGAGCGGCACCACGGTGCCGTCGGCGGCGGTGTAGCTGTCGTGGACCGCGTGGTAGTGGCCCGCGACCAGCGCGGTGATGTACGTGGAGATCCGCGGGGTCGGCTCGAACGCCCACACCGAGGCACCGTCGCTGCCCGCCGTCGGCTCGGGGGTGGGCGAGCAGGAGACCACCCGCCACTCGCTCGGCGCGGTGATGGTGAACGCGAACGTGGCCTTGAGGTCGGGCTGTTCGAAGTTGGCGAACACCCGGCGGGCGTCGGCCACCTCGAACTGGGTGTAGAGGTAGGTCTTGCCGTCGACCGGGTCGACGAAGCGGTGCAGGCCCTCGCCGGTGTTCATGTAGGCGCAGGACGCCACCACACGCAGCTCGTTGCTCTCGGCCAGGTCGGCGAGCGCGATCCGGCTGTCCGCGAACACCGCGTCGACGTCGAGCGCCTTGCCGTTGAGGGTGATCTCGTGCACCTCGGGGGCGATCAGATCGACGAAGGTCGCCGCGCCGGGCTCGGTACACCCGAACCGCACCACGGTCGTGGACGGGAACGTCGCCCCCGTGCCGGTCAGGTCGAGGGTGACATCGTACGAGTCGACGGTGAGGATCCGGGCCCGCTCGCGGGCCTCGTCACGCGTCAGGTTGGTACCGGGCACGCTGCGCTCCTTGTGGGATGGGCGCCGCCGGGATGGGCGGCAGACGGATCGGACCCCGCCGCGGTCGGCGGCGGGGTCCGGGAGGGACTTCAGTTGCGCCGGTCGCGCCCGCGCGCTCGAAGGGCGCGGGCCACGTCGTCGCGGCATTCCAGGACCAGGCGGCGCAGGGCTGGCACCGGTTCGGCGGCGGCCAGCCAGTCGTCGGTGCGGCGCAACGTGTCGGGGTCGATCCGGCCCGACGGGTACAGGCCGACCACGATGCGCCGCGCGATCTCGATCGAGCGGTCCCGCCAGACCGGCGCCAGGGCGGCGAAGTAGCGGTCGACGTACGGCTCGGTCAGCTCCTCCTGGCCGGCGGTGGCGAAGCCGGCGATCACCGCGCCGAGTGTGGCGTTGGGCAACTCGTCGGTCTCCACCGCCAGGTGCCACGCCTCGGCCTTGGCCTCGGCGGTGGGCCGTGCGGCGCGGCACTCGATCGCATGCCGCCGGCCCGCGGCGGTGCCGTCGCGCTCGAGCTCGGCGGCGATCTCGGGCTCGTCGGCGGCGCCGCCCGCGCACAGCGCGCGCAACATCGCCCAGCGCAGCTCGGTGTCCATGGCCAGCCCGGGGATCTCCTGTGCGCCGGACAACAGCTCGCGCAGGAAGGCGAGTTCGTCGGGCGTCGCGGAGGCCGCGGCCAGGCAGCGGGCCCAGGCCAGCTGGTGGTCGCCGCCGGCCGGCGCGGCCCGCAGCTCGTCGGCGGCGCCGCTCGCGAGCCGGTGCAGCGCCTCGGCCCGAAGCGCCGGGTCGGTGTAGTGGTCCAGGCCGGTCTTGACCTGGGTGTGCAGCTTCTGCACCACGCCCACGTCGCTCTCCCGACCCGCGTGCCGCAGCACCAGGTCCAGGTAGTCGCGGGCGGACAGCTCGCCGTCGCGGGTCATGTCCCACGCCGCGCCCCAGCACAGGGCCCGGGCCAGCGAGGACTCGATCGTGCCGAGCGAGTCGAGCAGCGCCCGCCACGACTCGGCGTCGAAGCGCACCTTTGCGTAGGTGAGGTCGTCGTCGTTGAGCAGGATCAGCGGGGTACGGACGCGGCCGACCAGTGCCGGTACCTCGGTGCGCTCGCCGACCACGTCCACCTCGACCCGGGCGACGCGCTCGGCGCCGTCGTACAGGCCGATCGCGATCCGGTGCGGGCGCAGCGTCGGGAAGCCCGGCGCGGCCTCCTGGAGCACGGCGAATGAGGTGATCACCCCGGCGGCGTCGGTCTCGATCGCCGGCCGCAGCGTATTGACGCCGGAGGTCTCCAGCCAGTCCGCCGACCACGACTTCAGGTCCCGGCCGGAGGTCTCCTCCAGGGCGGTGAGGAAGTCGGCGAGGGTGGTGTTGCCCCAGGCGTGGGTGCGGAAGTAGGACCGGGCGCCCGCGAAGAACTCGTCCTCGCCGACGTAGGCGACCAGCTGCTTGAGCACCGAGGCGCCCTTGGCGTAGGTGATCCCGTCGAAGTTGAGCTTGGCGTCCTCCAGGTCGTTGATCACCGCCACGATCGGGTGGGTGGTGGGCAACTGGTCCTGGCGATATGCCCAGTCCTTGCGGCGGGCGGCGAAGCTGGTCCAGGCGTCGGTCCAGCGGGTCGCCGCGCCCTGCGAGTAGGAGCCCATGAAGTCCGCGAAGGACTCCTTCAGCCACAGGTCGTCCCACCAGCGCGGGGTGACCAGGTCGCCGAACCACATGTGCGCCATCTCGTGCAGGAGCACGTTGGCCCGGCCCTCGTACGCGGAGTCGGTGACCTTGGAGCGGAAGACGTATTCCTCGGTGAAGGTGACCGCGCCCGGGTTCTCCATCGCGCCGAGGTTGTACTCGGGTACGAAGAGCTGGTCGTACTTCCCGAACGGGTAGGGGAAGTCGAACCGGTCGTGGAACAGGTCCAGGCCCTGCTTGGTGACCGCGAAGATCTCCTCGTGGTCGAACGACTCGGCCAGCGACGCGCGGCAGAAGCCGCCGAGCGGGACGACCAGGCCGGCGTCGCTCGTGTAGGTGTCGAAGACCGCATGGTATGGACCGGCGACTATCGCCGTCAGGTAGGTGGAGATCCGCGGCGTCGGGGCGAAGTCCCAGCGGGCCACCCCCTCGCGGACCGGCTCCGGCTCCGGGGTGGTCGAGTTCGACACCACCCGCCAGTCGGCCGGCGCGGTGATCGAGAACCGGAACGAGGCCTTGAGGTCGGGCTGCTCGAAGTTGGCGAACACCCGGCGCGAGTCGGCCGGTTCGTACTGGGTGTAGAGGTAGACCCGGTCGTCGACCGGGTCGACGAAGCGGTGCAGACCCTCGCCGGTGCGGCTGTAGGCGCAGGAGGCGAGTACGCGCAGTTCGTTGGCGCCCTCGACGAGGTCGGTCAGCAGCACGCGGGTGCCGTCGAAGACCTCGGCGGGATCGAGTACCCGGCCGTTGAGCACGACCTCGTGTACTTCCGGGGCGAGCAGGTCCACGAACGTGGCCGCACCCGCCTCTCGGCATCCGAAACGGAGCACCGTCTCGGAGTGGAACGTCTCCGTGCTGTCGGTGCTGACGTCGAGCCTGACGTCGTAGTCCTCGACGCTCAGGATCCGGGCCCGCTCGCGGGCCTCCTCGCGGGTCAGGTTCCTGCCGGGCACTGGATCACTCCCTGGTTGGCTGCGGTCCCGGCGATCCTTTCACGGCGCGGGGGCGCCTGTCGGCCCGGTTGTTCGGGAATGGCGGACCGCGGTCGCCCGTTGCACAGTCGACGCCGGCGGTGCGGACGCCGGTATGCCCGAACCGCGCTTCGTCGTCGGCCGGGCGTACGGCATCGCGAGCCAGGCGGCACCAGGCGGCACAGGCGGTATCAGGCAGGACTTCGCACGACCAGAGACTTTGCTCGACCAGAGATCAGGACCGAGAGGAACACCGCAGTGACCACCAAGGACAACGGCTCCGCCCGCGACGTCGCGCACTTCTGGTTCGACCCGCTGTGTCCGTGGGCGTGGATGACCTCGCGCTGGATGCTCGAGGTGGAGAAGATCCGCCCCGTGGACGTGCAGTGGCACGTGATGAGCCTGTCGGTGCTCAACAGCGGTCGGGAGGACATACCCGAGGCGTACAAGGAGATGCTGGAGCGCGGCTGGGGCCCGGTGCGGGTGTGCATCGCCGCCGAGCAGCGGTTCGGCAACGAGGTGCTGCTGCCGCTGTACACGGCGCTGGGCACCCGTCGGCACCCGGGCGGCGAGGAGTTCTCGCGCGAGATGATCGAGGCGGCGCTGACCGAGGCCGGGCTGCCCACCGATCTCGCCGACGCGGCCGACTCGACCGAGTACGACGAGGCGCTGATCAAGTCGCACCACGACGGCATGGACCGGGTGGGCATGGACGTCGGCACCCCGGTGATCAGCGTCAACGGCGTGTCCTTCTTCGGCCCGGTGGTGACCCCGGCGCCCAAGGGCGAGGACGCGGGCCGGCTGTGGGACGGTGTGGTGCTGGTCGCGGGCACCCCCGGCTTCTTCGAGATCAAGCGCACCCGGGACCAGGGGCCGATCTTCGACTGACGATCGGACCGGGCCGGGATCGGCGGTTCGTACCGGCCGCCGGCGGTTTCGACTGACCGGATGAAACCCGTCGATTCCGGCTCGCCATCGACAACAAAGTAAAACAAAGCTAACTAATCTGGATAAATGACGGCTCCGGAACGCCAGAGCAGTGTGATCCACACCTCCCGAACCGGGCGGCCGGATCCGCGCACACCCAACGGCAACGCCCCCTACGCGTCGCGCATGCCCCGGTGGCGCGACCGCGCGCTGGCCGTGGGGCTGCGTGCGCTGGTCCCGCTGTGGCGGTTGGTGGGGCTGCGGACCGGCGCCGCCTCGTTGCGGCACTACCTGGTCGGCCGCGGCGCGCCGTTCGTGATCGACCCGGCCCAGCCGCTGCGGGCCAAGCCGTTTCGCCGCGCGGCGCTCACCCACTTCGAGGAGTGGTGGGCGCTCGCGGCGATCCGCTGGCACGACAGCGAGGGCACGGAGAGCGTCTTCGAGACCACCACGCACTGGCACGGGGTGCTCATTCGCCGCGCGGACGACACCGACTGGTGGCTGGCGATGCGCGGTCTGCAGTATCGGATCACCGGGCGGATCGAGGTGTTGCCCGGGACGACCGCGCTCCCCGGCTCGCCGGTGTTGCCCGACGTGCGGCTGGTGTACCGGGTCGAGGTGTACAAGGACTGGGGTTTCGACAAGGACAAGGACGAGTACGGGATGTCGTTCACCCCGCTCGCCCGCCTGCACGAGGTGGGCCTGGCTCGGGAGTTCCCGGTCACCGGACACAGCGGGGAACTGGTGTGGACCTCGAACGGCCCGACGGGCTGACCGGCGCGGCCGGTGGCGCGGGCCCGCTCGGGCCGGTCGCGGGGCGCTCGGGTCGGCGCTGGGGATCGTATCCGTGTCGCCGTACGCTCGGGGGAGGTCACCAGCGGCGAACGGCGAGGAGTCCGGCGGCATGAGCAAGGCTTACGACACGATCTACATCGACGGCGCATGGACGACGCCCTCGTCCACCGAAACCATCGACGTCGTCGACCCCAACACCGAACAGGTCGTGGCGACGGTGCCGCAGTGCACACCCGCCGACGTGGACCTGGCCGTGGCCGCGGCCAGGCGTGCCTTCCCCGGCTGGGCCGCCACCGCCCCGGCCGAGCGGGCCGCGCTGCTGACCAAGGCCCGGGACCTGCTCGCCGAGCGCACGGACGCGATGGCCGAGGTGATCACCGCGGACATGGGCGCGCCGGCGTGGCTGGCCTCGCGGGTGCAGGTCGGCCTGCCGCTGACGGTGCTCGCGAGCTACATCGCGCTCGCCGAGGAGTTCCCCTGGGAGGAGCAGGCCGGGACCTCGCTGGTGGTGCGCGAACCGGTCGGCGTGGTCGGCGCGATCACCCCGTGGAACTACCCGCTGCACCAGATCACCAACAAGCTCGCCCCGGCGCTGATCGCGGGCTGCACCGTGGTGGTCAAGGCCAGCGAGGTGGCGCCGCAGGCCGCGCACCTGTTCTTCGAGATCCTGCACGACGCGGGCTTCCCGCCGGGTGTGGTGAACCTGGTCTCCGGCACCGGTCCGGTGGTGGGCGAGGCGATCGCGTCCCACCCGGACGTGGACATGGTCTCGTTCACCGGCTCGACCCGGGCCGGCACCCGGGTGTCGGAGCTGGCGTCGGCGACGGTCAAGCGGGTCGCGCTCGAACTCGGCGGCAAGTCCGCCAACGTGATCCTGCCGGGCGCCGACCTGGACAAGGCGGTCCGGGCGGGCGTCGACGGCGCGTACCGCAACAGCGGTCAGACGTGCAGCGCGCTGACCCGGATGCTGGTGCACCGCGACGACCTGCCGCGCGCGGTCGAGCTGGCCACCGCCGCCGCCGAGGCCTCGGCACAGCGGCTCGGCCCGCTGGTCAACGCGACCCAGTTCGAGCGGGTGCGCGGCTACATCGCCAAGGGGCTGGCCGAGGGGGCGACGCTGGCCACGGGCGGCGCGGAGCTGCCCGAGGGGGTCGAGGTCGGCTACCACGTGCGGCCCACCGTGTTCACCGACGTGACCCCCGAGATGACGATCGCGCGCGAGGAGATCTTCGGGCCGGTGTTGTCGATCATGGCCTACGACACCGAGGAGGAGGCCGAGCGGATCGCCAACGACACCCCGTACGGCCTGTCCGGCGCGGTGTGGGCGCCGACCCGGGAGGCGGCGGTGGCGTTCGCGCGCCGGTTGCGTACCGGGCAGGTGGAGATCAACGGTGGCGCGTTCAACCCGATCGCGCCGTTCGGCGGGTACAAGCAGTCGGGCAACGGGCGCGAACTGGGGCGCCACGGCCTGGAGGAGTACCTGGAGGTCAAGGCGCTGCAGTTCTAGTTCTGAGGCGCCGTCGCTCCGAGGCGTTGCGGTAGCGGTGGGTTGTCGGTGGTGTTCGACAAAGTGCGGATCCGTACGTTGTCGGGCACCACTGTGACCGCTCGATGTCCGATTGGTTAAGTTCACAGGGTCCCGCAACACAAGAGTGTGGAGTCCGCTGTGAGCACTGCCCTTCTCGATGCGCGCCGCCCCGTTCTGGCCGACCTCGTCCCGGCCCGCGTCTTTCGCGGCGCGGCCGTTCGTGACGCCGCGCTGATCGTCGGCGCGTCCGCGTTCGTCGGCCTCGCCGCCCAGATCTCCGTCCCGGTGCCCGGCTCGCCGGTGCCGGTGACCGGCCAGACCTTCGCCGTCCTGCTCGCCGGCAGCGCGCTCGGCGCCTGGCGCGGGCTCGCCGCGATGGTGCTCTACCTGGGCCTGGGTGCGGCCGGGATGCCCTGGTTCGCGGAGGGCACCTCCGGGACCGGATTCCCGACCCTGGGCTACGTGTTCGGCATGGTGCTCGCAGCGGCCGTGGCCGGCTTCCTGGCCCAGCGCGGCACCGACCGCAGCCCACTGCGCACCGCGGGCACGATGCTCCTCGGCAACGCGGTGATCTACGCGGCGGGCCTCACCTACCTCGCGCACGACCTGGGCATCTCGATGTCGCAGGCGTACGAGATCGGCATGCGCAACTACCTCTTCGGCGACGCGGTCAAGATCGCGCTGGCGATGGCGCTGCTGCCCAGCGCCTGGAAGCTGGTCGGCCGGCGCGGCTGACGCCTCGTCACGCCTGCGGGATGCGAAATCCCGATCACCCGTGCCCCGTCCCCCCGTTCGTGGGAGGCGGGGTACGGATTTTTCGGCGAAGGTCGTGCGAAGGCGCCTAACCTCGTCTCATGAGAGCCGGGGCAACCAAACGCATCACCGTCAGCGGGACGATCGTGGCCTTCCTCCTCGTGGCCGGCCTGGGCAACCAGTGGGTCTTCAAGGAGGTGTGGACGCAGGGCCGTGACGAGAACAAGTGGTACCTCACGCTGCTGCGCATCATCGGCTATCCGGTGTGGATCGTGGATCGCAACGACCTGGGCGACGAGTTCCACGAGGTGTTCACCACACGCTACGTCACCGCCGGATTCGTCGGCTTCGCGCTGTTGCTTCTGGTGGTCGCCGCCCTGCTCGCGCTCGGCGCGCGCGGTCTGGGCGAACGGTCCGGTGGGTTCACCGCATTCGTCGTCGGCTGGTTCTCGCTGGTGATCGGCGGTGCGGTGTACGGGCTGACCGTGGTGGCCATCGCCTACGACGACGACCCGCTCATCCGCAGGGGACCCGGTTTCGACCGGACCATGGCACACGCACAGTCCGGGGCCTACTTCGGCGTCCTCGTCGGCTGGCTGGTCGGCCTGGCGGCGGTGGCCGCCTACCGGTCGGCGACGACCTACGGGCCGCCCGCCTCGCCCCTGTCGCCGGGCGGATACGGCCCGCCCTTCGGCTATGGCCCGCCGTCCGCCTCCGCCGGTCCCGGCTACGGCGCGCCGTCCCCCTACGACGCACCGACCACCATCCGCCCGGCCGGGCCGCCGCCCACCGCGCCGCCGCGGCCGACCGGTGCGCCGGACACGCCACCCGGTGGATACCGGCCCTGAGGGGACGTTCGGGACCGGGCCTGAGAGACTGCGCCCCATGCGCGTTTACCTCGGCTCCGACCATGCCGGCTACGACCTCAAGCAGCACCTCATCGCGTGGCTCGACGCCAACGGCCACGAGGCCGTCGACTGCGGCCCGGCCGTCCAGGCCGACTCCTACGACTACCCCGTGTACTGTCTGCGCGCCGGCGAGCGCGTCGCGGCCGACCCCGGCAGCCTGGGCGTGGTCCTCGGCGGCTCCGGCAACGGCGAGGCGATCGCGGCGAACAAGGTCAAGGGGGTGCGCTGCGCCCTGGTGTGGAGCGAGGAGACCGCGTCGCTGGCCCGCGAGCACAACAACGCGAACGTGATCTCCATGGGCGCGCGCATGCACACCCTCGACGACGCGACCAAGTTCCTCGAGGTCTTCGTGAACACCCCGTACAGCGAGGCCGAGCGGCACACCCGGCGGATCTCCATGCTGACCAAGTACGAGAACACCGGCGAGCTGCCGGCCCTGCCGTAGCCCACGCCCCGTACCCCGCATCTCCCACCGCCCCCGATCGGTCCGTCCGGTCGGGGGCGGTGGCGTGTCGGTGCGGGTCGGTAGCGTGGAGGGCGACACACCGCCCGTGTCCCCACCCGTCGCAGCGCTGGAGGCCGCGTGCCCGAGGGCCACACCATTCACCGTCTCGCCGCCGAGCACCGGGAGCGCTTCGCCGACGTACCGCTGCGGCTGAGCAGTCCGCAGGGGCGCTTCGCGGAGAGCGCCGCGCTGCTCGACGGGGAGCGTCTGGTGGATACCGACGCACACGGGAAACACCTGTTCCTGGAGTTCCCCGGCGAGCGCTTCGTACATGTGCACCTGGGCCTTTACGGACAGTTCTCCTTCGGCGAGGGCGAGAAGCTGCCGGAGCCGGTCGGCCAGGTCCGGCTGCGGATGGCCGCGAAGGTGCCCGGCGGGGCGAGCTGGGCCGATCTGCGCGGACCGACCGCGTGCCGGCTCCTGGAGCGGGCCGAGAAGGACGCGGTGCACGCCCGGCTCGGTCCCGATCCGCTGCGCGACGACGCCGACCCGGCCGCGGCCTGGCGGCGCATCGAGCGCAGCGCGAAGCCGATCGGTGCGCTGCTGATGGAGCAGGACGTGCTCGCGGGTGTGGGCAACGTCTACCGCGCCGAGGTGCTGTTCCGCTTCGGGGTGGACCCCAAGCTGCCGGGCAAACGGCTGGCGCGGGCCACCTGGGACGCGATGTGGGCCGATCTGGTGCTGCTGATGCACGAGGGTGTGCGGCTGGGTCGGATCGACACGGTGCGGCCCGAGCACACGCCCGAGGCGATGGGTCGCGAGCCGCGCAAGGACGACCACGGCGGCGAGGTGTACGTCTACCGGCGCACCGACGCGCCCTGCCTGATCTGTGAAACCCCGGTGCGGACCGCCGAGTTGGTCGGACGGAATCTGTTCTGGTGTCCCACCTGCCAACCGTCGGCGTAACCTCCGGTTGGTTCCCGTTCGGTAGTGTCGCGGGGTGGCCGCGCCGACGAGCAGGATGAACCGGGCAAGCCGGACGGGGAGGCGGGCGGCGCTGGCTCGCCGGGGCCGCCGGTTCGTGGCCTGGCTGCGGCATCGGGTATTCCCCTCCGACCGCTTCGCGCTGGCCGGTCTGCTGGTCGCGGTCACCGCGTGCGGGCTGCTCTCCGATCTAAACGGCGACTGGTTCCCGGCGACCGCACCGGTGCTACCGATCCTGGTCGGCGGCCTGGTGCTGCGCATGCCCAGCCTGCTGCTGCTCTACGCGGCGACCGCCGGGGTGCTGGTCGCGGAGGATCGGGTGCACGACCCCGACGAGGTCACCGCCGGCTCCGTCCTGGTGGTCGCTGCGGTCGCCGGCATCGTGTTGCTGATGGCCCGGATGCGAACCCGGCTGGGCGTGCAGTGGACGCGCGGCGAGTCGATGTTGTTCGACCTGCGCGACCGGTTGCGGGCACAGGGCGAGATGCCGGTGTTGCCGCCGCAGTGGCACACCGAGGTGGTGTTGCGACCGGCCGGCGGGCAGTCGTTCTCCGGCGACTTCCTGGTCGCCGCCCGCAGTTCGACCGGTGGGCGGGTGCTCGAAGTGGTGCTCGTCGACGTCTCCGGCAAGGGGCTGGCGGCGGGGACGCGGGCGCTGATGCTCTCCGGCGCGTTCGGCGGGCTGCTCGGGTCGTTGCCGCCGCACAAATTCCTGCCGGCCGCCAACGACTACCTGCTCCGCCAGGAATGGGCCGAGGGCTTCGCGACGGCGGTGCACGTGGTGCTCGACCTGGAGTCGGGCGAGTATGAGTTGTTGTCGGCGGGCCACCCGCCGGGCGTGCACTGGATCGCCGGGACCGGACGGTGGCGGGTGGTCGAGGCGGTCGGTCCGCTCCTGGGCGTGCTCGACGACGCCACGTTCGAGGGGGTGCGCGGCCGACTGGACCACGGCGACGCGCTGCTGTTGTTCACCGACGGCATGGTGGAACTGCCCGGCGAGGACATCGCCACCGGCATCGACCGCTTCCTGGGCGAGGCGGAGCGGTTGGTCCGGGACGACTTCCACGACGCGGCGCGGCGAATCGTGGCGGCGGCCGGGCGCAACGTGGGCGACGACCGCGCGGTGGTGCTGCTGCGCCGACGCTGAGCCCGGCCGCGGTCAGTGCGTACGTGGCCGCGCGGGCGGCGCCAGGGCGCTCAGTTCGGCCGGGGTCCGGGGCAGCGTGCCGGGCGGGGCCACCCCGTGCGCGATCAGTACCGCGGCCACCGCGTGCGCCCAGGTCGGCCGCAGGCTCGCCGCGGCCAGCAGCGTGGTGTCCGCGAGCAGCTCCGCGGCCGGCCCGGTGTGCAGCCGCCCGTCGGCGAGCACGGCCGCGTCGTCGGCCCAGCGCAGCGCCAGGTCCACGTCGTGGGTGGCCATCACCACCGTCGTCCCGGCCGCACGCAGCTCGGCGAGCGTGTCGAGCAGCGCCTCCTGACCGGCCGGATCCAGGCCCGCCGTCGGCTCGTCCAGGACCAGCACCTGCGGCCGCATGGCGATCGCGCCGGCGATCGCGACCCGCTTGCGCTGCCCGAAGGACAGCAGGTGCACCGGCCGCGCGGCCAGGCCGGCGATGCCCAGCGCGGCCAACGCCTCGGCCACCCGCGAGCGCACCTCCTCCGGCGCGAGCCCGAGGTTCAGCGGCCCGAACGAGACGTCCTGGGCCACCGACGCGGAGAACAGCTGGTCGTCGGGATCCTGCACGACCAGCTGCACCGCCCGGCGCAGTTCGGCAAGTCCCTTGCGGTCGTGCCGAATCGGCGTGCCGTGCAGCTCCACCCGACCCGAACCCGGCACCAGGCCACCGGTCAACAGCCGCAGCAGCGTGGTCTTGCCGCTGCCGTTCGGCCCGAGCAGGGCCAGCGCCCGGCCCGCCGGAACGGCCAGGGACAACCCGCTCAGCACCGGCGGCCCGTCCTCGTAGGTGTAGCCGACCTCTCGTACCCGCAGCGGAATCACGGCATCACCGATCCCAGAAGAAGAGTGGCGACGACGACCGCCGCCACGAGGAGCACGGACCGGGCGATGAAGCCGCGCGAGACGGGCACCTCGTCCACGAGCACCCGCAACCGCCCGTCGTAGCCGCGCCCGGCCAGCCCTTCCTCCAGCCGCCGGGCCCGCGCGAAGGCGTGGACGAACACCGCCGACCCGAGCCCGGCGACCGAGCG
The DNA here is from genome assembly GCF_042754105.1 of Embleya sp. NPDC059237. Lineage (NCBI taxonomy): Bacteria > Bacillati > Actinomycetota > Actinomycetes > Kitasatosporales > Streptomycetaceae > Embleya > Embleya sp. NPDC059237. The sequence goes on from NZ_JBHZAE010000007.1 coordinate 291,829, forward strand.
CCACCGGGCCCGCCGGGTGCGATGCCCGAGCCGCCCGGCCTGGGCCTGGTTGATCCGGGCGGTGGTGTCGTAGAGCAGGAACAACATCCGGTACATCACCGCCGCCACGTCCACCACGGCCGCCGGCACACCCACCCGAGTCAGCCGGGGCAGGACGTCCGACAGCGGCGTGGTGAACGCGAACAACAACATCGCCAACCCGGCCGCACCGGAGCGGGCCACCAACTCGCCCGCGTGGCGCGGCCCGTCCGGCGCCCAGCCGACGCCGTCCGCGCGGATCGACACGAGCAGGGTCAGCGCGCCGGTCACCGCGAATCCCAGCGGCGCACGGGCCGCCCGCCACAGTCGTTGGGCGGGCACCTCGGCGAAGCCGAGCGCGATGGTCAGCACGGTGACCGCGACCAGCACCGCGCCGGGCCACGGCGGCAGCGCCACCGCGCACCCGAGCAGCCCGAAGGAGAGCACGGCCTTGTCGGCCGGATGGCGACGGCGCCAGGCACTGGCGTGCGCCGCCGCGTCGATCGGCAACACGGGTCAGCGACCCGGGACCGATACCGGGTCCTGCGCGGCGGTCGGATCGGGGCCCGGGCCCGACTCGTCGGGGGTGTCGCTCGCCTCGGGCGCGAGCTTTCGGCGGGTGCGCTTGACGCCGAACATGTACCCGACCACACCCGCGCCGAGCGCGGCTTGGAGTGCGAACAGGCCGGACTCGATCTCGCCGGACGGCGGCTCGTACAGCGGGCTGAACCACGGCTTGTAGTCGGGGTCGTTTTCGGTGATCGCGGTCTCGGCCCGGGTGTCGGAGCCGGTGAACGGCTCGTCCTTGTCGTCGCCCATGCCGAACACCACGGGCAGCGCCGCGAGCAGCACCACGGCCAGCACGATCAGCAGGTTGATCTTCGTCGAGCGCTTCACTTGCTCTTCTCCTCCTCGCGCACGGGCCGCGCGTCGCTCAGCACGCCGAGGCGGACCAGGTCACCGCGACTCGACTGGCGCAGCAGGCGCACGACCAGGACGGTCAGCAGGCCCTCGCTGATCGCCAGCGGGATCTGGGTGAGCGAGAAGATGCCGCCGAACTTGGCCAGCGCGCCCGGGAATCCGCTGTCCGGGTCGGGGAAGGCGAGGGCGAGCTGCACGCTGGTGACGCAGTAGGTGCTCAGGTCCGCGACGAACGCGCCGGCGAACACCGCGACGTCCAGCGGCATGGTGCCGCCGCGCCGGTCCAGGAGCGAGCGGGCGAGCCGGTATGCGCCGTAGCCGGCCCAGGGACCGACGATCGCCATCGAGAACACGTTCGCGCCGAGCGTGGTCAACCCGCCGTGGGCGAGCAACAGCGCCTGGAAGAGCAGGGTGATCGTGCCGAGCACCGCCATGATCGGCGGCCGGAACAGGATGGCGCCCAGGCCGGTGCCGGTGGGATGCGAGCAACTACCGGTGACGGATGGGATCTTCAGCGCGGACAGTACGAACGAGAAGGCGCCGGACGCACCGAGCAGCAGGGTGTTCTCGGGCCGGTCGCGCACCTCACGGGTGAGCGCGCGGGCGCCGTGGACGACGAACGGGGTCGACGCGACGCCCCAGGCGGCGGCGTGTTCCCAGGGCAGATAACCCTCGGCGATATGCATGAGGAAGGGTCCCTCTCCAACACCTCGTGGACGGACGATCGCCGTGGCCGGTCTCCTGGCTGACGGGTCGTGCGTTCACGTGCTCCGCCTTCCCGGGTCCGCGACAGCGGTCCCAGTGGCTTCCCGAGGCGACGAATCAACGTTTCCGCGGGGGTGGAGGAGAACTTCCCGATCACAGTGGCGAGGGCCGCGCCGGCATCGAACCGGCTTCCCGAGCACCACGGCGAGCCGACACTAGTGGTCGAGTGGACATGGCGACAAGGTGGCATCTGCAAACCGTGCGCAAGACCACAAGGCGGGCGGAGCGGCGGAGCAATAGCCGCATTCCGGGGCGGCGCGCGACGACCCGTCGGGGCGGGGCACGCTCGCGATCGTGGGACCGGGCGCCCCTGCCCGAGAGGGAAGCGGGGCCTCAGCCCAGTCCGGGGCCGCGCCCACGGACCACCAGGGTGCCGGCGACCCGGTCGCCGACCCGCTGGCCCCGCTCGCTGGTGAGCACCGCGACCAACCCGATCACACCGAGCGCGAACGCGTCGACGCACAACAGCACCCAGCGGATCGCCAGTTGGCGCCGCCCGGCCCGACCGCCGGACACGTCGACCACACGGATCCCGAACACCTGCATGCCCCAGGTGCGCCCGTCGTGCTCGGCGGGCCGCAGCACCCAGTACCAGAACAGGATCGCCACCGCGACCACGAGCACACCGGCGGTGATCGTCGCGGTGAGCGGACCGCTGCGGATCGAACCGTCGGGGTGGGTGGGCAGCAGCACGAACAGGAACATCGCCGCGCCGGGCAGCAGCGCGGAGGCGATCACGTCCACCACGAACTGGCCGATCCGCCGGTACAGCACCGACGGGCCGACCCGATGTTCGATCGTCGGCAGCCACACCCGGGCGCGCGGCCCGACGGGATGGGCCGAGCGCGCGAACCGCTGCGGAAGGCTCCGTTCGTACATGCTGTTGTACTTTCCGCAACCGGGCGGGTTGACTCCCGGCACGGCCGATCTCGCCGAGATTGCGCCCGGTCGGCGGACAGCGGGCCCGACCGGGCGGCGGCGAAATGATCATCGATCGGCGGGATCGACCGAAAACGATCAGATCGTCATCGGGCCGTCGATTCCGAACAGGTCCGGCTCGGAGCGGCTGATCACGTCGTACAACGGCTTGTAGTTGATCCACGCCACCGTGTCGTTGCCGAGCTGCTCCCGGGTCAGCCGCGCGTTCTCCGGCGAGATCGGTCGCAGTTCGCCGGCCGCCTGGGCCAACAGCTGGACCTGGCATGAGCGCTCCATGGTGATGAACCACCACGCCGCCGCGTCCACCGACTGTCCGACGGTGAGCAGACCGTGGTTGCGCAGGATCAGCGCCTTGCGCGAGCCGAGCGTCTTGGCGATCCGCCGTCCCTCCTCGGCGTCGAGCACCACGCCCGCGTAGTCGTCGAAGAGTTCGTGGTCCTCGTAGAACGGACACACGTCCTGGGTGATCGGCTCGAGCCGGATCCCGAGCGCGGACAATGCGCGTCCGTGCGTGGAGTGGCTGTGCGCCGCGGCGACCACGTCCGGGCGGGCCGCGTGGATCTGCGAGTGGATCGCGAACGCGGCCTGGTTGACGTGGAATCGGCCCTCGACGACCTGCCCCTCGTGGTTGACCAGGATCAGATCGTCCACGGTGATGTGCTTGAACGACATCCCGAACGGGTTGACCCAGAAGTGGTCGACGAACTCGGGGTCGCGCGCGGTGATGTGCCCGGCCACCCCCTCCTCGAAGCCGAACCGGCCGAACAGCCGCAGCGCCGCGGTCAGTCGCTCCTTGCGGTGCCGGCGCTCCTGCTCGACGGTTTCGAACGTGGGCGGCAGCGCGAAGCTCAGGTCGGTGGGCGAGACCGGTCGCGGCGGCGCCGACCGCCCGGTGCCCGGCGGGCCGTCCTGGGGGCGGGGCGCATCGGTGGCGGACATGTCCATCTCCTCGGACTCGGGGCGCGCAGGGGTGCCGCCGACGCTACCCGCGAGTCACATCCGGGGACAGCCTTGCGCGGGCGCCGGATCGCGCGGGGTCGGGGGCGGCGAGCCGGTGCGCGCGGGCCGAGGCGGTGCACGCGGGCCCGGGAGCACGAGGACCGGGATTCTAGCGCGCGAGCGTCGTGCGGATCGGGTTTCCGGCAATTAATCGAATATTGCCCACGACCGCCTTCGGGCCGCTCCTACGCTGCCGTTCAGCGAGTCCGGGAGGTCGAGTCCGAAGCAGTCGAGCTCGAATTCCCGGACCCGCTCGAAGGCGACGGGAAAAGTACGCGCGGACGTATACAGGGGGAAGGGGCGCGTGAGGTGAGCGGCGGGGGAGTGCATTCCACGGAGGTCGCGAATATCGGCGTACGGCCACCTGCGGGGGCGCCCGGATCCGGCCGGGGCGACGGGGTGGGGTCGCGGGCCAGGACCGAGGCGGGCCGCCGGGGCACGCCCGCGCGAGCGCCCGCGTCCAGGAGCCCGATCGCGAGGAGTTGGGCGGAGATGGCACCACCCCCACGCCGATCCAGACCGTCCCGGCGCAGATCAGCCGACCCGCCGACCGGATCCGATCCCGGGCGGGCCCCATCGATCGAGGTGGATGTCATCGAAGCAGTCGAGGCCGATCCCCCCGCGCCGACCGAGGTCGAATCGATCGCAGCGATCGAGGCGACCGCGGTCGGCGGGCCGCTCCCGAGCGATCCGGACCCGGGACCGGCCGGGTCCGGCGACGAGCCCGTCGGAGTCCACCGGAAAGCCGCACCGCCGATCGCCCCGGAGGCAATCATGGCCAATATGGAAACGGCCCTCAAGGAAGCAATGACGATCGAGGGTGCCGTGGGAGTGGCCCTGGTCGACTACACCAGCGGAATGGCGCTCGGAATTCTCGGCGGCAGCAAGGAACTCGATCTCAATGTGGCCGCCGCCGGGAATACCGACGTGATGCGCGCGAAGCTGCGCACGATGGAGATGTTGCACCTCGGCGACCAGATCGAGGACATCCTGATCACGCTCGGCAAGCAATACCACCTGATCCGACCGCTGTCCGGTCGGGCCGGGAAGGGGCTGTTCCTGTACCTCGTGCTGGTGAAGGATCGCGCCAACCTCGCGCTGGCCCGACACAGCCTCAAGCGTGTCGAGGAGGAGATCGAGGTCTGAGCCCGGACGCGCCGGCGAGCCCAGGCCACCGGCGCCGGCGCCGGCCCAGACCCATCCTCGACACCCTCGGCGCCCCCGCCACCCCCGTGCGCCGGGCGCCGGCGGGGTGTCCGGGGACACGTACGGCGGCCCTGGTCTCCCCGCTCCGTCTCGGATATGACGGTACGTCAGATGTACCGTCGAGCCTCGACGTACCTCGCGCGGGCGATCATCCACCCGATCGTGCGCGGATCGTGTCCCCCGAGTCCTCCGAGGAGCCGCATGTTGTCGGGCGAGAAGATCCTGATCACCGGTCCCGCGGGCCAGATCGCCTATCCGCTGACCGAATACCTGGCCCGGGACAACGAGGTGTGGGGCATCGCCCGCTTCTCGAACGCCGAGGACCGGGCGCGGGTGGACGCCCTCGGGGTGACCACGCGCGCCGTCGACCTGGGCTCGGGGGCGTTCGACGACCTGCCCGAGGACTTCACCCACGTCCTGCACCTGGCCACCTTCCAGGGCCCCGGACTCGACTACGACGAGGCGCTGCGGGTCAACGCGGAGGGCACGGGACTACTGCTCCAGCACTGTCGCCGGGCCAAGGCCGCGCTGGTGATGTCCACCGCGTCGGTACTCAAGCCGCATCCGGACCCGATGCACGTCTTCCACGAGAGCGACCCGCTCGGCGACGCCAACGTCACGCACGCGCCGACCTACTCGGTGTCCAAGACCGCCGAGGAGGCGGTCGCCCGCTACTGCGCCCGCGCCTTCGACCTGCCCGTGGTGATCGCCCGGATGAACGCCTCCTACGGCCCCGGCGGCGGACTGCCGACGATGCACATGGACGCGGTGCTGGCCGGCCGGCCGATCACGACCCGCTGGGACCCGTGCATGTACAGCCCGATCCACCAGGACGACATCAACAGCCAGGCGGCGGCGCTCCTGGACGCGGCGTCCACCCCCGCGACGGTGGTCAACTGGGGCGGCGACGAGCCGGTGAGCGTGCAGGAGTGGGCGGCGTACACGGCCGAGCTGAGCGGCCTGCCCGCCGAGGTGGTGGTGCGCGAGCAGCCCGGCACGCTGCGCGGGCAGATCCAGGACACCACGAAGCGGGCGGCGATCACCGGGCCGTGCGCGGTCGACTGGCGCGCGGGGCTGGCCCGGGTATACGCCTCCCGGCGCGACGATTCGGCCCGACCGGGTCGGGCGGCTTCGGGTCGCGCTCGATAGCGTCGAGTCGTCACGTCTTACTCGCGCCGTCGCGGAGCGCTCCACGTCCTCGGATCGGGTGGCTGCGGCGGCACCACGCAGGAGGGACAACGATCATGGGCATCCTCGATACCCCCATCGCCACGCTGGCGGGGGAGAGCACGACCCTGGGCGAGGTGACCGGGGGGAAGGTGGCACTCGTCGTCAATGTCGCGTCCAAGTGCGGCCTGACCCCGCAGTACACCGGCCTGGAGGAGTTGCAGAAGGAGCTGGGCCCGCGCGGCTTCACCGTGGTGGGCGTGCCGTGCAACCAGTTCATGGGCCAGGAGCCGGGCAGCGCGGAGGAGATTCAGGAGTTCTGCTCGACCACCTACGGGGTGACCTTCCCGCTCACCGAGAAGATCGACGTCAACGGCGCCGACCGGCACCCGCTCTACGACGTGCTCACCGCGGCCTCCGACGCCGAGGGCGGCGCGGGTGACGTGCAGTGGAACTTCGAGAAGTTCCTGCTCTCCGCCGACGGCGCCATCGTCGGCCGGTTCCGCCCCAAGACCGACCCGCACGACCCGAACCTGATCGCTGCGATCGAGAGCGTCCTACCCAAATAGCCCGCGCGTCCGCCTCGTTCCCGAACCCCGCGTCGACACCGACCGGGGTTCGCGGACGAGGCGGGGCGCGGGTGTCGCACGAGGCGCTTCGCGGGACGGATCCCGGATCGACCGGGTCAGATCAGCGCCCAGACCGCGGTCGCGTCGTCGCAGACCTTGCCGCGCGGCCAGCGCACGCCGTCCGCGTCGGAGGCCTCCGCGGCCCGTACCCGCGCCAGCAGTTCCGCCGGGCCGAAGTGGCGCAGCGTGGTCATCAGCCCGTCCCAGTCGCCGATCCCGAACCGGTCCACCAGCCGACTGGCCCCGTCGGTGAGCGCGGCGAACGCGTGCACCTCGCCGAGTGCCAGACCACCCGTCAGCGCCTCGCCGGCAGCCGCCGGATCGGCCGCCGCGACCCAGTGGCCGCCGGGCACGTTGCGCGTGGCCCGCACCGTGTCGGCGTACTCCTGATGCGCCGTCAAGTAGTCCGGACTGCCCGGCGGATGGGCGTCGCGTCGGCGTCGTGCCGCCGCGCCGACCACGCCCAGTCGATCGTCGGTGACCACGGTGAGGTCGTCGTCCCGCTCGATCAGCAGCGTCGAATCGGACAGCACCAGGTATTCCAGCCGGTCCTCGACCACCCGCACCACCACGGCGGTCGCGGCCGGCGCGTCGGGCCGGGCCAGGTCGCACCCGTCCACGTGCAGCGCCGAGGTGTCCTCGATCGCGTCGTGCAGGCACTCGGCGAGAGAGCGGTCCGGGCGCCCGCCGCTGTGGGTGAACAACGCGGTGCCCAACCGCGCGACGAACCAGGGCACACCGTGCTTGCAGCCGTTGTCCGAACTCGACGTCACACCGTCGAGGAGCACCAGCGTCGTCGGTCCCGCGACGACGAAATCCTCGTTCGGCCCGCCCGGATGACCCGGTTCGGTCGCGAATTCCACGCGCATCGCGGACATCCCTCCCTTATAGGTGCCACGCCGTACGGCTGCCCCGAGCCCGAGGCCGGGAAACGGCCGGTGATCATGCCCCCTGCCTGGGACGCTCGGAAAGTTCACAGCGGTTTCACGAAACGGTTTCGCGTGAGGTCTCGTGTGGGCCGGGGAACTGCCCCTACTCTCTGGCTTCGAGACACCTTCAGGCCCCACTTCTACGCGCGTCACCATCCGGCGCGCCCTCCGAAGGGATCCCATGTTCGGGATTGGACGACGCCGCGGTCGCCTCGCTCTCACCGGCCTGGTCGCCGCGAGCCTGCTCACCATGGGCGGCACCGCGACGGCCGGCACGGACGCCGACCGCGGCCGGCCCTCCGGCACGACGGACCTCGAATTCCTGGCGCTCAACGACCTGCACGGCAACCTGGAGGAACCGCAGGGTTCCGCCGGAAACGTCACCGAGATCGGTCCCGACGGCAAACCCGTCTCGATCCCGGCCGGCGGCATCGAGCACCTGGCCACCCAACTGCGCGCCGAGCGGGCGAAGAACCCCAACTCGCTGACCATCGCGGCCGGCGACATGATCGGCGCGAGCCCGCTGCTCTCCGGGCTCTTCCACGACGAGCCGACGATCGAGGCGCTGAACAAGGTCGGCCTCGACGTCACCTCCGTGGGCAACCACGAGTTCGACGAGGGCAAGAAGGAACTGCAGCGCATGCAGTACGGCGGCTGCCACCCCAAGGAGGGCTGCTACACGCCCGGCCGCACCTTCGAGGGCGCCGACTTCCAGTACCTCGCCGCGAACGTGCTCGACGAGCGCACCGGGCTGCCGATCCTGGCGCCGGTGAGCATCAAGAACGTGGGCGGCGCACGCGTCGGCTTCATCGGCATGACCCTGGAGGGCACGCCGAACATCGTCACCGCCGAGGGCGTCAAGGGCCTGACCTTCAAGAACGAGGTCAAGACCGCCAACGCCATCGTGCCGTGGCTGCGGCTGTTCGGCGTCGAGTCGATCGTGGTGCTGCTGCACGAGGGCGGCCTGCCGACGAGCAACGCGTACAACTACGACTGCAACGCGGGCGGCAACCTGGGCCTGTCCGGCCCGGTCGTGGACATCGCCAAGAACCTGGACCCGGCGATCGACCTCGTGGTCACCGGCCACACCCACCAGGCGTACGCGTGCAACATCCCGGACCCGGCGGGCAAGCCGCGCATGGTCACCAGCGCGTCGTCCTACGGGAAGATGTACACCAAGATCGACCTGACCTACGACAAGCGCACCCGCGACATCGTGCGCACCTCGGTCAAGGCACAGAACACGGTCGTGCGCCGGGACACCCCGAAGGCCCCGGACCTGACGCAACTGCTCGCCGACTGGCAAAAGCTCGCCGCACCGGTGGCGAACCGCTCGATCGGCTACATCAGCGCCGACATCCGCGGCCGCGGCGCCACCACGCCCGAGACCCCGCTGGGCGACGTGATCGCCGACGCGCAACTGGAGGCGACCGCGCCGGCCGACCAGGGCGGCGCGCAGATCGCCTTCATGAACCCGGGCGGCATCCGATCCGACCTGCAATACGCCGCCGCCGGAGCCGAGGGCAACGGCGTGGTCACCTACGCCGAGGCGTTCACGGTGCAGCCGTTCACCAACATGATGCAGACCCTCGACCTCAAGGGTCAGGCGGTGCTCGACATCCTGGCGCAGCAGTACTCCGGCGCCAACGCGGCCAACCCGAAGGTGCTGCAGATCTCGAAGGGCCTGACCTACACGACCGACCGGTCCAGGACGGGTGCCGAGAAGATCGTGCCGGGCAGCGTCAAGCTGAACGGTGTGCCGATCGACCCGGCCGCGACCTACAAGGTCAGTGCGAACGAGTTCCTGGCCGGTGGCGGCGACGGCTTCGCCGCCTTCAAGACCGGTACGAACAAGCTGGTCGGCGGATCCGACCTGGAGGCGCTGCTGGCCTACTTCGCCGCCCACTCGTCGGCGAGCGCGCCGCTCGCGCCGCCGGCGGCGGACCGGATCACCTTCATCGGGTGACCCGCGGTTGATCGCCCGGAAGGGCCCGGTCCCGCGCGGGCCGGGCCCTTCCGACGTATCGGCGCGCCGGTGCGGCACGCCCCCGGCGGGCGTGCCGACACGGGGGTGATCGGGCGGCCCGGATGCCCGGTTCGCCCCGCGACTGGGCCACAATCGCCCCATGAGCACACCGAGACGCCCCCCGACCGGGGCCGATGTGGCCCGTGCCGCAGGCGTTTCGCGCGCCACCGTGTCGTACGCGATGAACGACGTGCAGGACGCGCGCATCCCCGAGGAGACCCGACGGCGGGTGCGGGAGGTGGCCGCCGAGCTGGGCTACGAGCCGCGCTCGGACGCGCGTTCGCTCCGGCGCGGGCGCACCGACCTGGTGATCGTGCCCACCTACGTGGTGCCGTTCGGCCAACTCATCCAGCGGTTCCTCGACGGCCTGGCCCGCGAGTTGCACGGGATCGGCCACACCCTGGTGATCCACGGCAATCCCGCCGCGCACGGCATCGAGGCGGCCAAGGCGTGGGGCGCGCTGAACCCCACCGTGGTCCTGGTGCTGCCCGAGCGCATGTCCGCCGAGGGCGTGGAATACCTCACCGCGCGCGGAACCGCCGTGGTGGCCCTGGGGCACAGCGCGGTGCCGGTCGCGCTCACCCTGAGGATCGACCACGCGGCGGCCGGCGCGTGCGCCGCGGAACACCTGATCGCGGGCGGGCGACGCGATTTCGCCGTGGTGGTGCCGCGCGAGCCGGGGTTGGTCGAGATCGGGCGGGAACGGCTGGCGGGCTTTCGGGCCTGCGCCGAGGCGGCCGGCGGCACGGTCCGCGTGGTGGAGATGGCGGAGAACACGGCCGAGGCGGCGCGGATCGTGGAGCAGTGGCGCGCCGGGGACTGCCCCGACGGGGTGTACGGCTACAACGACGAGTACGCGGCGCTGCTCCTGGGCGCGCTGGCCGACGCCGGCCTCGATGTGCCGGGGCGGCTCGCGGTGGTCGGCACCGACGATCTGACGCTGTGTGAGATGGTCCGGCCGCGGCTGACCTCGGTGGCCTTCGAGGAGGTCATCCCGATGCGCGCGGTGGCGGCGGCCATCGTCGCGGCGGGCGAGGGCGCGGTGGCGGGCGAGCTGACGTTGTGGCGCATGGCGATGCGGGCGCGCGAGTCGGGCTGAATCGCCCGCCCGTCGGGGCTGTTCGCGCCGTGCCCCGACGGCGGGCGAGGAACCCGTCAGCCGCCGGCGGTCCTCAGCTTGGCGATCTGACGGGCCACCAGGTCGTCGGCCGGCAGGGCGGGGGCGGCCGCGGCCAGGTCGGCGTTGCTCACCACGACGATCGTCGGGCCGACGCGCACCACGATCACGCCGAGCGCGCCGCCCGCACCGGGGCTCATCCCGACCGCGAGCGATTCGTCGCCGAGCGCGGCGTGCGGGATCTCGGCGTACGTGTCGGTCTCGGTCGCGCCGTCGGCGTCGATCGAGGTGATCGACGGGCAACCGCGCAGCGCCTGGCGGCCCTGCGCGAACAGGTCCCGGGCGCCGGTGTCGGTGAAGGCGAACAACTCGACGACGGTGAACCCGGTCGGGTTCGGAGCGCCCCTGGTCACCGACGCCTGGGCGGACGCGATGGGGGCGGTGGCCGCCTGTCCGGGACGCAGCAGGTCGATCACCGGTTGGCAGGAGGGCTGTTGGGCCCGCTCCGGGGTCTCGGGGTCGCCGCGCGAGCCGTCGTAGCCGCCCGCGGGCATCTCGCCGGCGGTCAACAGCGCGGCGTCGAGCCGGGATTGCGCGGTCGGATCGGATCCGGTCCCGGCCCCGGTCGGCGTGGAGGACTCCTCGATGGGCGGCAGCGCCGGCGGCGGCTCCCCCGGCGCGGTGGTCGCGGCCGGCGGAGCCACGCTCGGCGCGGCCTTGGCGGCCGGACCCGTGGCAGGTGTCGTGCCGGCCGGCGTCGACGGTACGCCGGCCCCGCTCACGGCCGGCGCGGTCGCCCGGCCGGCCTCGTACTCGCGCGCCAGTGCCTCCTCGTCCCGACCACACGCGGTGGCGGCCAGAAGCAGGGCCCCGGCAACCGCCGCCGTGCCCACCCGGATCACGATCCTGCGCATACGCGCCTTCCTCCGAAGCAACGGGCCCCGACCCCGCCGCGGGGGCCTGGACGATCCGGACGACCGGAATCACACGAACAAGCGGAACGGAAACCGCCACCGCCGGCCACACGCCACGAGGCGGCGCGGCGCGCCCCACCCCGGCGCGGACAGGGCTCGGTCGGCGACGCGAGGGGCCTCATCATCGCGGACGCCCCTCGCCTTTGCCAACCGTGCGGCGCCACCCGCATCGAGGCCTGACCAACCGTCAAAAAGCCCGTACGCTCCCCGGATTCGCTCCCGGACGACAGCGAGGGCGGTGAGCCGGTCCAAGACCGACCCACCGGCCACGGATCAGCCCTTGGCCGCCGCCACGACCTTCTCGACCTGCCTGGTCACCGTCGCGATGTCCGGCAGCTTGGGAGTGGTGCCGGTGAACTCGACGATCCTGACGACCACCAACGTGCCGCCGACGCGGACCACGACCTGCCCGCCGCTGCCGCCGTCCTCCGGCGTGCTGTGGATCGCGAGCGTCTCGTCGCCCAGTTTGGGGTGGGCCGCCTCGGCGTGTTTGACCGTCGAGGTCTCGCCCTCGGCGTCCTTCGTGGTGAGCGAACCGCACTTCGCGAGCGCGGTACGCGCCTTGCCCAGGATCGTTTCCGCGTCGGTGCCCGCGAACGAGAACAACTCGGTCGTGATCCCCGTCGACGGCATCGGAGCGCCGCCGATCGTCACGATGGCCTGTGCCACGGCGACCGGCTTGACGGCACCCTGTCGCGGTGCCAAGAGGTCGGTGACCGGCTGGCAGTCGGCCATCACCGCCGTCACCCGCTCGCCGGCCGCCTTCGGCTCCCGGGTGAGGTAGGTGCCCTGCGGCAGCTCGGTCGCCGTGAGGACCGCCTTCTCCAACTGTGCGGCGGTCAGCGGGGTTCCGCCAGGGGCACCCGAGGCGACCGGTGCGCTCGGTGCCCCCGCGCTCGGCGCCCCCGCGGCGGGCGGGGGCGCGGTGACCGGGGTCGTGGTGGTCACGCTGCTCGCGGCGGGCTTCCCCTCGGTCTTCTTGTCGTCGTCGGAGCCGCACGCGGTCGCCGCGAACACCACCGAACCGATGATCACCAGCGAACTCGACCGAAACAGGGACTTGCGCATGAAGACGGAATCCTCCGGGGAAGGTCGGCCGTGTCCCGGGCCGCACCGCGTTGTCACGAGGGAGCGGACGAGGCGGTGCGGACCGGCGGGATGTGATCGGCCGTCAGGAAGGCGGTGGCAGCGACCGTGCGCCGATCGACGTCCCCCCACGAGACGTGCATGCGACGGCGAACGGGCCGAGGGCTCCCGTGCGATGCGACGCGAACCACCCCGCACAGCAGGGGAGTCCGGGCCCGGATGACGAGAGCGCGCTCATCATGGTGCAGCGCTCTCGCCTTTGCCAACTATTTAAGCCGATCGGCCTCGATCACCTCGCGCCACCACGTCGGCAGCGTCTCCACATTCGCGACCCACCCGGCCGGCAACTCGGCCCGAACGCCGACGATTCCCCCGACGATCGCGCACGTCGTGTCCACGTCCCCGCCCGCGCTCGCGGTCGACCAGAACGCCGCCGCGTAGTCGTCGAGATGCCGGGCCGCCGACCAGATCGCGAACGGCACGGTGTCGGGGGCGCTCACCAGGCGGCCGTTGCCGAGCGTGCGACCCACCGCTCGGGAGTCCGTCCGGCCCACCAACTCCAGTGCCGCTCCCAGGCGTTCACGGACCAGTCCGGCGGGGGTGCGGTCCCGGACGAAGGCGATGAAGTCGGCCGGCTCCGGCTGCTCCAGTGTGGCCGCGCCCGCCGCCGCCACGGCCACCGCCACCGCGCCCGCGACGCCCCCGGGGTGGGTGTGCGTCACCTCGGCCGAACGCGCCGCCTGCTCCACCACCGCGTCGAGGTCGGCCGCGAACCACGCGCCCAGCGGCGCCACCCGCATCGCGGCCCCGTTGCCCCACGAGCCCTGCCCATCGAACGGTTCGGCGGCCAACGTCCGCCAGTCGCCGCCCTGGCGCACCAGGCGCAACATCCGGTTCGTCGAGGGCCCGTAGCCCCGATCGAAGTCGTGCCGCACCGCGAACGCCCGGGCCAACGCGTCCTGATCGACCCGCCCGCGCAGGGTCAGTTCGGCGTGCAGAACGCAGGCCATTTCGGTGTCGTCGGTCCACGGCCACTCGCCGGCCGGAAGGCGACGGTCGGCCAGGTGGGGGAGGTTGTCGGGGACGAAGAACTGGGCGCCCAGGGCGTCGCCGAGCGCGAGGCCGCGCAGCGAGGCGAGGGCGGAGGAGTGATGGGTCATGGAGGAGTGATGGGTCATATGGACGGCCATTATCGTGCCCGCCGTGCTTGGATGATCCGAATGACGTGTCATCAGCTACCCGCGTCCGGCTGCGAGTTCCCCCTCCCGGGCGCCATATCCGGGGTCGACCGCCGGCTCGCGGTTCGCGCGTGACCCCGGCGGTCACCGCCGCCGTACTCGGCTCGGCCGGGCTGCACGCCGCCTGGAACGCGCTCGCGCACGGCCTCAAGGACCGACTCGCGACCATGCTCATGATCCAGGTGGCGAGCCTGGGCATCGGGCTGGTCTGCCTGCCGTTCGTCGGCGTCCCGGCGGCCGGTGCCTGGCCCTGGCTGCTCGGCTCGGCCGCCCTGCACACGGTGTACAACCTGCTGCTGCTGGAGACCTATCGGCTCGGCGACTTCGGTCAGGTGTACCCGATCGCCCGGGGCACCTCCCCGTGGGTCACCGCGCTGATCGGGGTGACCCTGCTGCACGAATACCTCACCGTGACGCAGACCGTCGGCGTGGTGGTGATCTCGATCGGGATGCTCGTGCTCGCCCTGGCCGGCGGGATACCGCGCCGGGCCGAGGCCGCCGCCGTCGCGGCTGCGTTCGCCACCGGCTGCGCGATCGCGCTGTACACCGTCCTGGACGGCGTCGGCGCCCGCTCCTCCGGCTCGGCGATGTCGTACGCGGCCTGGCTCTTCGTCCTCGAATCGGCCCCGACCATCGTGGTCCTGCGACTGCGCCTGCGCCGCGACCCCACCCGCGAGCGCAACCCGCAACGCGCCTGGGGCCTGCTCGGCGGCGCCATGTCGATCGCCGCATACACCCTGGTCATCTGGGCCCAGACCCGAGGCACCCTGGCCACCATCGCCGCCCTGCGGGAAACCTCGGTGGTGATCGGCGCCGTGATCGGCACGGTCGTCTTCCACGAGACCTACGGCCGCCACCGTCTCGCCGCCACGATCCTGGTCCTGCTCGGCATCACCGCGATCAACATCGCGTAGCCCACCGGAGCAAACCCGCCAACCGGGACAAAAAGTGAGATTGGCGACTTTTCTTATCGAGCCCACCGACCGATCGGGCCCGCAAGAGATCGGGAAATCCACTCCGGGTGACCGGCGACAACCCGAAGAAGTCGGGACCAAGGTCCACCGGGTCGGGACCGAAGCCCCCACGAGCCGCAGCCGGGTACGACAAAGGCCCAGTCCGGAGAAACAGCCTCCGACCTGGGCCTTTGCCTCTGGAGCGGGTGACGAGGATCGAACTCGCACCACTAGCTTGGAAGGCTAGGGCTCTACCATTGAGCTACACCCGCAGCTGGTGTGGCGTGCACGTGGCGCCTAGGTTAGCGGATTGGTGCGCGGCCAGTGCAGACTCTAGCGTGTCGTCCTCTAGACTTCATCGGGCGCCACGGGGCGTAGCGTAGTGGCTAGCGCGCCTGCTTTGGGAGCAGGAGATCGGGAGTTCGAGTCTCCCCGCCCCGACCACCACATCGAGAATTCGCTGCAGGATGGATCGGTACCACCGGTTCTGAACCTTCAGTGTGCCGTCAGGCAAGATGCACAGGCCCGGAAGAACAGCCCGCAGCAAGGAGACCCTTACCGTGAAGAGCGCCGTCGAGACGTTGAACCCGACCCGGGTTCGGCTCACCGTCGAGGTTCCCTCCGAGGAGCTGAAGCCCAGCCTCGACGCGGCGTACAAGAAGATCGGCAAGCAGGTGACGGTCCCGGGCTTCCGCAAGGGCAAGATCCCGGCGCGCATCATCGACCAGCGCTTCGGTCGCGAGGCCGTCTTCGTCGAGGCGTTCGACGACATCCTGTCCTCGTCGTACGGCAAGGCCGTCGAGGAGAACGAGCTGCGCGTGCTGGGCCAGCCCGAGGTCACCGAGGTCACCGACGTGACCGAGCTGGCCGGCGGCGCCGATCTGAAGTTCACCGCAGAGGTCGACACCCGTCCCGAGATCGAGCTGCCGGACTACTCCGGCATCGAGGTCGAGGTCGATGACATCACCGTCACCGACGAGGACGTCGCCGAGAAGATCGAGGAGCTGCGCGACCGCTTCGGTGCGCTGAACACCGTCGAGCGGGCCGCGGCCGAGGGCGACACCGTCGTCATCGACATCGAGGCCAAGGTCGACGGCGAGGTCCTGGAGGACGGCGTCGCTAAGGCGATGTCGTACCAGATCGGCGGCGACACGATGCTGGACGGCCTCGACGCCGCCGTCATCGGCGCGTCGGCCGGCGAGACCAAGACCTTCGAGACCGAGCTCCAGGGTGGCAGCGCCGCCGGGCAGACCGCCGAGGTCTCGGTCGTGGTGACCACCGTCAAGGCCAAGGAGCTCCCCGAGCTCGACGACGACTTCGCGCAGCTGGCCAGCGAGTTCGACACGCTGGAGGAGCTGAAGGCGGACCTGCGCGAGAAGCTGGGCCACCAGAAGCTGCACGACCAGCAGAACGAGGGCCGGGACAAGGTCCTCGAAGCTCTGCTGGAGCAGATCGAGGTGCCGCTGCCGGAGAGCATCGTCACCGAGGAGATCGAGCAGCGCCGCGGTCAGCTGGAGCAGCAGCTCGGCATGATGGGCATGGACCTGGCCAAGTGGCTGGAGATCCAGGGCCAGACCGCCGAGGAGTACGAGGAAGAGCTCCAGGACAGCGTGCGCAAGGGCATGCGCGCCCAGTTCGTGCTCGACGAGGTCGTCAAGAAGGAGCAGCTCTCCGTCAACCAGGAAGAGCTGACCCAGCACCTCATCCAGCGGGCGCAGCAGTCCGGCATGAGCCCCGACCAGTTCGCCCAGCAGGTCATGCAGTCCGGCTACGTGCCGGTCCTGGTCGGCGAGGTCGCCCGCGGCAAGGCCCTGGAGGTCATCGCCAAGGGCGCCAAGGCCAAGGACGCCTCGGGCAACGAGGTCGGCCTCGGTGTCGACCTGCACGCGGACGACCACGAGGGCCACGACCACGCCGAGACCGAAGAGGCCGCGGCGACGGACGAGACCGGCACGGACGAGACCGCGACGGACAAGGCCGAGGCCTGATCCACCCTCCCGCGTCGGCCACGACCGGCGCGGCACGCGACACCCGGGCCCGGTCCCCGCTTCGGCGGGGGCCGGGCCCGTCGGCATGCTCCGAAGGCCCGTGGAAGCGCGCACACGCCTTCGTGGAGGCATCCGGGGCCCGGTGGTCGACCCGGGGTGCGATCCGCGCGCGACTACCCCGTCACCGGCCGGATATCGCCCTGCTGCGCTCTGGGCGAACAGTCCTGAGTCTGGGATGGCCTGCGACGATCCGCGCGTTAGGGTCGCTGTACGAAGGGGGTCACCCGCCACAAAAGCAGGTGCCTCCCAAGGTCGACTTCGTGACGGCTCGGGATTGCCGTCGGAAACGAGCAGGTGGATACGTGACGAATCCGCAGATCGTGACTCCGGGGCTCGCGGTGCCCACTTCGCGTGCATCTCAGCCGGGTGGGATGGGGCTCGACGACCAGGTCTACAACCGGTTGCTGCGCGAGCGGATCATCTTCCTCGGCTCGGTCGTCGAGGACCAGATCGCCAACGCGATCTCCGCCCAGCTTTTGCTGCTGAACGCGGAGGACCCGGAAAAGGACATCTGGCTCTACGTCAACTCGCCCGGTGGCTCCATCACCGCCGGTATGGCGATCTACGACACGATGCAGTGGATCAGCAACGATGTCGCGACCGTCGCGATGGGCCTGGCCGCCTCCATGGGCCAGTTCCTGTTGACCGCCGGAGCCCCCGGCAAGCGCATCGCGCTGGCCAACTCCGAGATCCTGATGCACCAGCCGTCCGCCGGCCTCGGCGGCTCGGCGTCCGACATCAAGATCCAGGCCGAGCAGCTGCTGCGCACCAAGCGCAAGATGACTCACCTGATCGCACACCATTCCGGGCAGACCCCCGAGAAGATCGAGCACGACTCGGACCGCGACCGCTGGTTCTCCGCCGAAGAGGCCAAGGAATACGGCCTGGTGGACCACGTGGTTCGCAGTGCGGCCGAGGTTCCCAACACCGGCAGCACCAGCTGATCCCGGCGTCCGTACCGACCGACCGCACAGCCGACAAGCGCTGACGGCGGTCACCGGTCGCCCGGCAACCGAGTCGAGTCCGCAGTCCCGGAGGGCTGAGATTTCATGAACGACAATCTGTTCCACCGGCCCGAGGGCCTGGCACCCCTGGCCTCGCGCAGCGCCGAGAGCCGCTACGTCCTGCCGCGCTTCATCGAGCGCACGTCGCAGGGCTACCGCGAGCAGGACCCGTACACCAAGCTGTTCGAAGAGCGGATCATCTTCCTCGGCGTCCAGGTCGACGACGCGTCGGCCAACGACGTGATGGCGCAGCTCCTGACGCTCGAGTCGATGGACCCCGATCGGGACATCTCGATGTACATCAACTCGCCCGGCGGGTCCTTCACGGCGCTCACCGCGATCTACGACACGATGCAGTTCGTGCGCCCCGACATCCAGACGGTGTGCATGGGCCAGGCGGCCTCCGCCGCGGCCGTTCTGCTCGCCGCGGGAACTCCGGGCAAGCGAATGGCGCTGCCGAACTCCCGCATCCTCATCCACCAGCCGTACAGTGAAACCGGGCGCGCGCAAGTCAGCGACCTGGAGATCCAGGCTCGTGAGATCCAGCGCATGCGCACCATGCTGGAGACGATGCTCGCCAAGCACACGACCAAGCCGATCGAGCAGATTCGCGACGACATCGAGCGCGACAAGATTCTGACGGCCGAAGAGGCGCTCGCGTACGGCCTCATCGACGAGATCACCGCACCTCGGAAGGTCGTCGGCTAGTTGTCCCCGCCCGGTCGGCGGCTTGCCGCCGACCGGACAACGGTGACCGGTTGATGGTCAAAACCGGGGGAAACCGGGGGAGCGGAGATTCCGGCGGGGTACCGTCGAAAGACCAGGCACCAGGTCCGGTACACATCCGGGGCCCAGGCGAAGGAGATGCACCTCGTGGCACGCATCGGTGACGGTGGCGACCTGCTCAAGTGCTCGTTCTGTGGAAAGAGCCAGAAGCAGGTGAAGAAGCTCATTGCCGGTCCGGGTGTCTACATCTGCGACGAGTGCATCGACCTGTGCAACGAGATCATCGAGGAGGAGCTCTCCGAGTCCTCCGAGTTGAAGTTCGAGGAGCTTCCCAAGCCGCGGGAGATCTACGAATTCCTCGACGGCTACGTGGTCGGGCAGGAAGTCGCCAAGAAGGCGCTCTCGGTTGCGGTGTACAACCACTACAAGCGGGTCCAGGCCGGCGAGGCGGGCAAGGCCTCGCGCGACGACGGCGTGGAGCTGGCCAAGTCGAACATCCTGCTGCTCGGGCCGACCGGCTGCGGCAAGACGCTCCTGGCGCAGACCCTGGCCCGGATGCTCAACGTGCCGTTCGCCATCGCCGACGCCACCGCGCTCACCGAGGCGGGCTACGTCGGCGAGGACGTGGAGAACATCCTCCTCAAGCTGATCCAGGCGGCCGACTACGACGTCAAGAAGGCCGAGACCGGGATCATCTACATCGACGAGGTGGACAAGATCGCTCGCAAGAGCGAGAACCCCTCGATCACCCGCGACGTGTCCGGCGAGGGTGTCCAGCAGGCGCTGCTGAAGATCATCGAGGGCACCACCGCGAGTGTGCCGCCGCAGGGCGGGCGCAAGCACCCGCACCAGGAGTTCATCCAGATCGACACGACGAACGTGCTGTTCATCGTGGGCGGCGCGTTCGCCGGCCTGGAGAAGATCATCGAGGGCCGGGTCGGCCGCAAGGGCATCGGCTTCGGCGCGCAGATCCGCTCCAAGCGCGATGTGGAGAGCGCCGACTCGTTCGCCGACGTGATGCCCGAGGACCTGCTCAAGTTCGGCATGATCCCCGAGTTCATCGGCCGGCTCCCGGTGCTCACCTCGGTGCACAACCTGGACCGCGAGGCGCTGATCCAGATCCTGACCGAGCCCAAGAACGCGCTGGTGAAGCAATACCGCCGGCTGTTCGAACTCGACGGCGTCGAGCTGGACTTCGAGATGGAGGCGCTGGAGGCGATCGCCGATCAGGCGATCATGCGCGGCACCGGTGCCCGCGGCCTGCGCGCGATCCTCGAAGAGGTGCTCCAGTCGGTGATGTACGAGGTCCCGTCCCGCAAGGACGTGGCCCGCGTGGTGGTCACCGACCAGGTGGTGCTCAAGCACGTCAACCCCACGCTCGTGCCGCGCGACGTGGTCAAGCGCGAGCGGCGCGACAAGAGCGCCTGAGTCAGGCCGGGTCGGGGTGGCGTGCCAGCGCGTGTCTTCAGACCCCCGTCGGGCTCCGCGGCGTGAGCGCAGCGAGGAGCCCGAAGGGCGGATGCCGTGCATCGGCGTGCCGGAGAAGCAGGTGCATAGTGGTTCTATTCGCCTGTTTCTCCGGGGCGGCGAGGTGCGGTGCCGGGCGTCGTGGAGCTCGGCGGGGGTCTGAAGACACGCGCTAGCCCCGACCCCGATGCCCGGCTCAGCGGGCGGTGCCCGCGTACACGTTGGCGATCACCAGGCGGGCGTGGTCGGTGCCCGCGCCGTCGCTGACGTAGATCAGGTCGTGCTCGTCGCCCCACAGGCACATCGCCGTGGTGGGGTTGTGCCAGCAGCGGAGCAGCCCCGGCGGACCGCCGGGCACCGGCGTCTCCTCGGGCGTCGCGACCGCCGGTACGAAATCCCGGACGTAGGCCACCGGCTCCGTCTCGCGCCTGCTCGCCAAGGTCAGCAACACCGTCTCCCGGGTCTGTGCGCCGCCGAAGACCTCGGTGCGCACGTCGGCGAAGGTGCGGGCCATCGTCGCGGTCAACTCGGTCACCGCGGGCGGAAGTTCGGTACGGGCCACCGGTCCGCGGCCCTCGATCGCGGAAGGCATCGCGAGCGGCCCCGACATCCGCGCGGCGGCCGGCGCGACGGGCAGGCCGGGCGGCGTGCGGGCCGGCTCGCCGCCGGTCTCCAGGAGCAGGAGCACGGTCACCACGGCGACCGTCACCACGACCACGCTGCCGATCACGCCCGCCAGGAGCGTGAACCGGTCCCGCGACCGGCTCGCGCCCCCCGGGTCCGGGTCGCCCGGCGGGCCGAACGGATACCCCGCCCCGCCCGTCCCGGGCCCCTGCCCGCCGCCGTATCCGTCGCCCATCGCCCCCACCGCCCCGTGGTCCGGCCGTACGTCATCGGTACCCGGTACAACGACGGCGGCGCCGCGAGGCGACGCGCGAACCGGCGTTCGACCGGCCGGCCCCGCGCGTCGCCGACGGGCGCTACTTCTCCAGATCCGCGCGCATCGCCTTGAACTTCACCGCGGCCTGGTCCGCCGACAACCGGTCGAAGTAGGCCACGGCCGTGGTGTACTTGTCCGCCCACCCGCAGATCGCCGCCGGCCGGGCGTCCTGGGCGGGTACACACTCCAGGGTGCCGCCCAGCGGGCCCGGGTCGTAGCCCTTCATGGCGAGCCCCGACGGAACGCCGCCCTCGGTGGCGTCCACGTAGTCCACCATGCCGCGGACCATGTGCTCCAGACGCTTCCCGTCGATCCCGGTCATCCCGTCCACCCCGACGAACAACACCGAGCGCGGGCCGGACCCGGCCGCGCCGTAGGCCGCGACCAGCACGTTGTTCGCGGGCGAGCGCACCTCGCCCGGATCGACCGGGACGTCGCTCGGCCCGTCGAGCAGCCGGGCCAGGCCACCGGCCTGGGCGGACGGCCGGAGCCGCAGGACACCGTCCGAGCCGGCCGGCCGGGCCGACGTCGACGGCCCGTTCGACACGTCCTTGCCGGGCGGCAGGGTCGGCGGCTTCGTGACGGCCGCGGTCGACGTGGCCTTGTCCGGCAGGGCCGTCGCGGCCTGTGCCGGGCCGCTGCGGTCGGCCTTGTCGTCCTTGTCGTCCTTGGCCTGGCAGCCCGTCAGCACGGTCGCCCCGAGCAGCGAGACGGTGACGGCGGTGAGCAGTGTCATGGTGCGAGTACGCACGAAAATCCCCCCGGATTCGAGAACTCACGGATATCGGGCCGCTCCCGACGCTGCGACCGACGCGTGATCGGCGAAACCGGAACGGCTCGTACCGCAAGCTAGCGGTGCCCGCCGACCGGCGGGGTCGCGGTGACAGCACGGTGACAAGCGCGGGACGCCGTCGACGCGAAACCGGCCCGCGCCCGCCGCGCCGTCGCGCTCTCCCCGCCGCGTCGAAGGCGCCCACGCGCCTTCCGTAGACTGGGGCGGTGACCGAGAACACCACTCCCGCAGCCGCTGCCGCCGAGCAGCCGCAGGCCCTTCCCTCCCAGTACACCCCCGCCGAGGTAGAGGGGAAGCTGTACGAGCGCTGGGTAGCCGCGGGTTGGTTCGAGGCCGACGCCAAGAGCGACAAGCCGCCATACACGATCGTCATCCCGCCGCCGAACGTGACCGGGCAGCTGCACCTCGGTCACGCGTTCCAGCACACGCTCATGGACGCGCTCACCCGCCGCAAGCGCATGCAGGGCTTCGAGGCGCTGTGGTTGCCCGGCATGGACCACGCCGGCATCGCCACCCAGAACGTGGTCGAGCGCGAGCTGGCCAAGGAGGGCAAGTCGCGGCACGACCTGGGCCGTGAGGCGTTCGTGGACCGGGTCTGGCAGTGGAAGGAAGAGTACGGCGGGAAGATCCTCGGCCAGATGCGCCGACTCGGCGACGGCGTCGACTGGTCGCGTGAGCGCTTCACCATGGACGAGGGCCTGTCCCGGGCCGTGCAGACCATCTTCAAGCGGCTCTACGACGACGAGCTGATCTACCGCGCCGAGCGCATCATCAACTGGTGTCCGCGTTGTCTGACCGCGATCTCCGACATCGAGGTCGAGCACCAGGACGACGAGGGCGAGCTGGTCTCGATCCGCTACGGCGACGGCGACGCCTCGATCGTGGTGGCCACCACCCGCGCCGAGACCATGCTCGGCGACACGGCCGTCGCGGTGCACCCGAGCGACGAGCGCTACGCGCACTTGGTCGGCACCGAGATCGAACTGCCGCTCACCGGTCGGCGGATCCCGATCGTGGCCGACGAGCACGTGGACCCCGAGTTCGGCACCGGCGCGGTCAAGGTGACCCCGGCGCACGACCCGAACGACTTCGAGATCGGCCGCCGGCACGACCTGCCGATGCCGACGATCATGGACGAGCGCGCGATCGTCACGGCGCATGGCCCGTTCCAGGGCCTGGACCGCTACGAGGCGCGCTTCGCGATCGTGGCCGCGCTGCGCGAGCAGGGCCGGATCGTCGCCGAGAAGCGCCCGTACACCCACGCCGTGGGGCACTGCTCGCGCTGCAAGACCACCGTCGAGCCGCGCCTGTCCATGCAGTGGTGGGTCAGGGTCGAGCCGCTGGCCAAGGCCGCCGGCGACGCGGTGCGCGACGGCCGGGTGGCCATCCACCCGCAGGAGCTGGCCGGGCGCTACTTCGCCTGGGTCGACAACATGCACGACTGGTGCATCTCGCGGCAGCTGTGGTGGGGCCACCGCATCCCGGTCTGGTACGGCCCGAACGGCGAGACGGTCTGCGTGGGCCCGAACGACGAGGCGCCCACCGGCGAGGGCTGGACGCAGGACACCGACGTGCTGGACACGTGGTTCTCCTCCGGCCTGTGGCCCTTCTCCACCCTCGGCTGGCCCGAACAAACCGCCGACCTGGCCAAGTTCTATCCGACCGACGTGCTGCTCACCGGCCACGACATCATCTTCTTCTGGGTCGCCCGGATGATGATGTTCGGCCTGTACGCGATGGACGGCCAGGCGCCGTTCCACACCATCACGCTCACCGGCCTGGTCCGCGACCAGTTCGGCAAGAAGATGTCCAAGTCGTTCGGGAACGTGGTCGACCCGATCGACTGGATGGACGCGTACGGCACCGACGCGCTGCGCTTCACCCTGGCCCGCGGCGCCAACCCGGGCACCGACGTGCCGATCGGCGAGGACTGGGTCCAGGGCTCGCGCAACTTCTGCAACAAGATCTGGAACGCCACCCGGTTCGCGCTGATGAACGGCGCCACCGTCGAGGGCCCGATGCCGGCCGCCGAGCACCTGTCGGCGACCGATCGCTGGATCCTGTCCCGCCTGGACGCGGTGGTGGCGGAGGTGGACGCCTACTACGAGGACTACCAGTTCGCGAAGTTGTCCGACACGCTGTTCCACTTCGCCTGGGACGAGGTCTTCGACTGGTATGTCGAGCTGGCCAAACTCCCGCTCAACGGCGACGACGAGGCCGCGGCCCGGGCCACCCGGCGCGTGCTCGGCCACGTGCTCGACGTGACGCTGCGGCTGCTGCACCCGGTCGTGCCGTTCGTCACCGAGGAGTTGTGGACCACGCTCACCGGCGGCGAGTCGCTGGTGGTCGCCGAATGGCCGGCGCCGAGCGGGTTCGCCGACCCGGCCGCCGAGGCCGAGATCACCACCCTCCAGCAGGTGGTCACCGAGGTCCGCCGGTTCCGCTCGGACCAGGGCCTCAAGCCCGGCCAGCGGGTGCCGGCCAACATCTCGCTCGCGGGCACCGCGATCGCCGCGCACGAGGCGGCGCTGCGGCAACTCGCCCGCTGCACGCCGGCCGGCGAGGGCTTCTCGGCGACCACGTCCTTCCCGGTCGCGGGCGCGTTGATCGAGCTGGACCTGTCCGGCGCGATCGACTTCGCCGCCGAGCGCAAGCGGCTGTCCAAGGACCTGGCCGAGGCGCAGAAGGTCCGCGACGTGAACACCAAGAAGCTCGGCAACGCGGGCTTCCTGGCCAAGGCCGCCCCCGACGTGGTGGACAAGGTCCGGGAGAAGCTGGCCGGCGCCGAGGCCGACATCGCACGCATCGAGGGCCAGCTGGACCGGCTGCCCTCGGCCTGACCCGTACGGCCGCGCGGCCCGGGCACCCCCGGGCCGCGCGCACGGCCGGCACTCGACCAGCTCCCGAAGAACTCGATCAGAACCGGTGACACCTGTGACAGACCCCGCCGAGGCCCTGGCCGCCCAGCGCGCCGTCGAGGCCGAACTGGTCGGGCGCTGGCCCGAGACCAAGCTCGACCCCTCCACCGAACGTGTCGTCGCGCTGATGGACGTGCTCGGCCAACCCCAGCGGGCCTACCCGGTCATCCACATCACCGGCACCAACGGCAAGACCAGCACGGCCCGGATGATCGAGAGCCTGCTGGGCGCGCTGCGCCTGCGCACCGGCCGCTACACCAGCCCGCACGTCGAGTCGATGACCGAGCGGATCAGCCTGGACGGCGAGCCGATCAGCGCGGAACGCTTCGTCGAGACCTACCACGACATTCAGCCCTACATCGACATCGTCGACGGCGCGCAGCCGCACCGGTTGTCCTTCTTCGAGGTGATCACCGCCATGGCGTACGCGGCGTTCGCCGACGCGCCGGTGGACGTCGCGGTGGTCGAGGTCGGCATGGGCGGCACGTGGGACGCGACCAACGTGGTCGACGGCACGGTCGCGGTGGTCACCCCGATCGCGGTCGACCACGCCAACCGGCTCGGCTCCACGCCCGGCGAGATCGCGGTGGAAAAGGCCGGGATCATCAAGAAGGACAGCCTGGTCGTACTGGCCCGCCAGCCCGCCGACGCCGCCGAGTCGCTGCTGCGGCGCGCGGTCGAGGTGGACGCGACGGTGGCCCGCGAGGGCATGGAGTTCGGCGTGGTCCGGCGCGACCTCGCAGTCGGCGGCCAGTTGCTCACCCTGCGCGGACTGGCGGGGGAGTACGAGGACGTCTTCCTGCCGCTGCACGGCATGCACCAGGCGGAGAACGCCGCGGTGGCGCTGGCCGCCGTGGAGGCGTTCCTGGGCGTCGGCACGGCCGATCGACCCGGGCTCACCGGCGCCGGTGCGCTGGACGCCGACCTGGTCCGCGAGGCGTTCGCGTCGGTCACCTCGCCGGGTCGGCTCGAAGTGGTCCGACGCAGCCCCACCGTGTTGATCGACGCCGCGCACAACCCCGCCGGCGCCCTGGCCACGGCCCGCGCGATGAGCGACTCGTTCGACTTCCGGCACCTGGTCGGGGTGGTCGCGGTGATGGCCGACAAGGACGTCAGGGGCGTCCTGGAGGCATTGGAGCCGGTGCTCGCGGAGGTCGTGGTCACGCAGAACTCGCAGCCGCGTGCGATGCCCGTCGACGAACTCGCCGCGCTCGCCGTCGAGGTCTTCGGCGCCGACCGGGTGGACGTACAGCCCGCCCTGCCCGACGCGATCGAGGCCGCGGTCACCCTGGCCGAGGAGGAGGGCGACCTCGGCGGCGCCGGCGTCCTGATCACCGGCTCGGTGGTCACCGTCGGCGAGGCGCGGGTGTTGCTCAAGGGCGGCGCACGCGAGGGCGGAACCGGCCGGACCGACGGAAGGGACGCCTGAGGATGCGCGCGCTGTGCTCGACCCACCTGATCGGCCAGGCCCTGGTGATCTGCCTGGCCGCGCTGGTCGCCATGCAGCTCACCGACATCTCCACCGGGGTGTTGTGGGCGGTCGCGGGGCCCTCGGCGCTGGTGTGCGTGTGGTTGTGCGCCAAGCTCAAGGAGCCGTGGGCGATCACCGCGGGCTGGGTGCTCCAGGCCGGCTTGTTCCTGACCGGTTTCGTGGTCCCGATGATGTTCCTGATCGGCGTGCTGTTCGGCCTCATCTGGTACGGCTGCATCCGGGTCGGGCGGATCATCGACGCCGCCAAGGCGGCCCGCGAGGCCACGGCCGAGTGATCCGGGATACGGCCGAATGGTCCGGGCGTTACCCCGGATAGGCTCTGGGCGTTGACCCATTCGCAGGGTCGCGACACCCGTACGTCGCAACATCCGTACGGTGCGATACCCGTACGGCGCAACACCCGTACCGAGCCCCCCTCTCCGATCAAGCAAGGAGCCCCATGTCCGAGCGCACGCTCGTCCTGGTCAAGCCGGACGGAGTCCGGCGCGGTCTCGTCGGCGAGGTCATCGGCCGCATCGAGCGCAAGGGCTTCACCCTGACCGCGCTCGATCTGCGCGTGATGGACCGCGAGACGATCGAGCGGCACTACGCCGAGCACGAGGGCAAGCCGTTCTACGCCCCGCTCGTGGAGTTCATGACCTCGGCGCCGTCGGTGGCGATGATCGTCGAGGGCGAGCGCGTGATCGAGTCGTTCCGCACGCTCGCGGGCGTCACCGACCCGATCAAGGCCCTGCCGGGCACGATTCGCGGCGACTTCGCCACCATCACCCGGGAGAACATCGTGCACGGCTCCGACTCGGTGGAGTCGGCCGAGCGCGAGATCAAGAACTTCTTCCCCGAGCACGCCTGACGGTTCGGCCGCGACGCCCGGGCGGATCCCGCGATCGCGCCCCGCGCATCGGGCCGGACTTCGTGCCGGCACGATCCCCGGAGTCGCGCGACGCGCGCGGGCCGCACCGGGCGTGGAATTTTTTCACGAACACGCCGGGTGCGTCCGCGCGTGAGCGCGGGAGGTGCCGATCGGGCGCCGTGCGTGCGCTGTTAGAGGGAAATCCCTCCATTCGCCGCGCGTGGCACGCAACCCCTCACCCGGTGATCACGTCATGGTGGATGGAGGGTGCAGCCGTGCCCCGGAACATCGTGTTTCTACCGCCGTTACACCGTGCCTACGATTGTGGTCGGCCGGTTCGGCGTCGCGACGTCCCCCGGCCGGCTCATGTCCTCATGGCTACGAGCTCGGGAAGGCCCTAGGTTCTTTTTATGGCGAACAACTTGTCGTTCATCGGTCGTGACATGGCGGTCGACCTCGGTACGGCCAACACGCTGGTGTACGTCAGAGGCCGCGGCATCGTATTGAACGAGCCGTCGGTGGTCGCCAAGAACACCACGACCGGGGGCATCCTGGCGGTCGGCGCCGAGGCGAAGAAGATGATCGGGCGCACGCCCGGCAACATCGTGGCGATCCGACCGCTCAAGGACGGGGTGATCGCCGACTTCGAGATCACCGAGCGGATGTTGCGCTACTTCATCCTCAAGGTGCACCGCCGCCGCTACCTGGCCCGTCCGCGCGTGGTGATCTGCGTGCCCTCCGGCATCACCGGCGTCGAACGCCGCGCGGTGGTCGAGGCGTCCAGCCAGGCCGGCGCGCGCAGCGTGCACATCATCGAGGAACCCATGGCCGCCGCGATCGGCGCCGGCCTGCCGGTGCACGAGGCGACCGGCAACATGGTCGTCGACATCGGCGGCGGCACCACCGAGGTGGCGGTGATCTCGCTCGGCGGGATCGTCACCGCGCAGTCGATCCGGGTGGCCGGCGACGAGCTGGACAACGCGATCATCGCCTACGTCAAGAAGGAATACTCGCTGCTGTTGGGCGAGCGCAGTGCCGAGGAAATCAAGATGTCGATCGGCTCGGCCTTCGACCTCGGCGAGGACGAGCACAGCGAGATCCGCGGCCGCGACCTGGTCAGCGGGCTGCCGAAGACGATCGTGATCTCCACCTCCGAGGTCCGCAAGGCCATCGAGGAACCGGTCAACACCGTCGTGGACGCGGTCAAGAGCACCCTGGACCAGTGTCCGCCCGAACTCGCCGGCGACGTGATGGATCGCGGCATCGTGCTCACCGGTGGCGGCGCCCTGCTGCGCGGCCTCGACGAGCGGCTGCGGACCGAGACCGGCATGCCGATCCACATCGCCGACAACCCGCTGGACTCGGTGGCTCTGGGCGCGGGCAAGTGCGTCGAGGAGTACGAGAAACTTCAGCAGGTACTGGACGCCCAACCGCGCCGCTGACCGAGCAGACGGAGGCGGCCGGCCGTACGCGCCGCCCTCCGTGCCCGATCCGACGCGGCCACACACCACAACTGCCCACCAGCGCCGCAATGTACGAAAGGGGCGGGCGCGCATCGTGAGGGACTCCCGGCATGGTCGGCTGGTCCTCGTGCTGCTGCTGGCGATCTCTTTCGCCCTCATCACCGTGGACATCCGCGGTGGCCGGAACTCGCCCATCGCGAACGTGCGCGACTGGGCCTCGGCCGTGTTCGGTCCCGCCGAACGCGGCGTGTCCGCGGCCGTGGACCCCGTCGGCCGGGCCGTGAACGCGGTCAAGGACGCGGGTTCCCACGAGGGCGAGAAGAAGCGCCTCCAGGACGAGAACGCCAAACTCCGGCAACAGGTGGACAACATCCAGTTCGACCGCAACCGCGCGGCCGAACTCGACAAACTGCTCAAGGTCTCGGCGGCCGGCCAGTATCGGATCAAGCCCGCGCGCGTGGTCGCCATCGGCCCCGCCCAGGGCTTCTCCTGGACGGTCACCATCGACGCGGGCGCCGGCGACGGCATCAAGCCCGACATGACCGTGATCAACGGCGACGGTCTGGTCGGGCGGGTGACCCAGGTCGGCCCGATGACCTCGACCGTGCTGCTCGCCACCGACCCCGGCTTCTCGGTCGGCTCGCGCCTGGCGGGGTCGATGGAAATAGGGATCACTTCCGGCCGCGGCAGCAAGCCGTTGAACCTCAAGCTGCTCAACGGACAGGCCCAGGTCAAGAAGGGCGACCGGTTGGTGACGTTCGGCTCGCAGGGCGGCAAGCCGTTCGTGCCGGGCGTGCCGGTGGGCGAGGTCGCCGAGGTGCGCAACACCCCGGGCGAGTTGACCCGCAGCGTCGAGGTGAAGTCCTACGTGCACTTCTCCAGCCTGGACACGGTGGGCGTGGTGATCGAGCCGCCGCGCACCGATCCGCGCGACTCGATACTGCCGCCCGCGCCGACCCCGGAGACACCCGCGCCGCCGCCCGCGCAGCAGGCGCCGCCCGCGCCGCCGGCGAGCACCGAGCCGCCGCGCGGCGCCACGCCCGCCAAGCCGGCCACGGCGGGCAACCGCAGCACCAACGCCAAGCCGCCGGCGGGCGGCACGACCCCACCGACCGGAAGGGACTGAGACGGTGCGGATCTCCCGCGTGTTCTACGCCGCGTTGCTGATCGTCGTCGCGCTCGTGGTCCAGGTGAGCGTGCTCGCCCGGCTCGGTCTGCCCGGCGCGGTGCCGGACCTGTTGCTGCTGGTGGTGGTCGGACTCGCGCTGACGTACGGGCCGACCCCGGGGTGTGTGATCGGCTTCGCGGCGGGCCTGTGCGCGGACCTGGCGCCGCCGGCGGACCACGCGGCCGGGCGGTACGCGTTCGTGTTGTGCCTGACCGGCTACGTGGCGGGCATGTTCGCCTCCCGCAACCCCCGGCGCTCGGTGCTCACCCCGATCGCGGTGGTCGCGATGGCCGCAGCGGGCACCACCGTGCTGTACGCGGCGGTCGGCGCGCTGGTCGGCGACGGAGCGGTGCGGGAAGTGGGGCTGACCAAGCTGCTGCTGACCGCGGTGCTCTACGACGCGATCCTGGCCCCGTTCGTGGTCCCGTGGGTGATGGCGCTGGCCCGCAAGGTGGATCCGAAAACGCTGCTCTCGGGCCTGGCCCGGTAGGGGGTGACCGAACCGGATGCGCAAACGTATGCCCAGCCTGCTCAACGCCGGACGATCGCGAGGCGACGGCGCGCACACCGTGCGCGCCCGGATGGTGATCCTGCTGATCCTGGTCCTGTCACTGATGATCACCCTCTTCGGCCGGCTCTGGTACCTCCAGATCCGCGAGGGCGACCACTACGCGGCGGCGGCCTCGCAGAACGCGGTCCGCGACGTGGTGACGCCCGCGGTCCGCGGCCGGATCCTCGACGACAAGGGCCGGCCGCTGGTGAACAACCGCACCGCGCTGGTGGTGTCGGTCAGCCGTACCGAGCTGATGCGCATGCCGGACCTGGGCACGGCCGTGCTGACCCGGCTGGCCAAGGTGTTGGAACTGCCGGTCGACGAGGTCAAGGCGCGCACCCGGCTGTGTGAGCGCAACGTGCCCAAGCCGTGCTGGAACGGCTCGCCGTACCAGCCGATCCCGGTCACGGACAACGCCACCACCGAGCAGGCGCTGACCATCATGGAGCACCGCGAGGAGTTCCCCGGGGTGACCGCCGAGCCCACCGCCGTGCGCCAGTATCCGGCGCCCGAGGGGGCCAACGGCGCGCACGTGGTCGGCTACCTCTCGCCGGTCTCCGACGACGAGTTGAGCAAGCAGAAGGCGGAGGGCAAGAAGGACCTCCAGCGCGCCGACGAGGTCGGCCGCAGCGGTCTGGAGCGCACCTACGACGCCGACCTGCGCGGCAAGTCCGGGGTCACCGGGCTGTCCGTGGACCACCTGGGCCGGGTCACCGGCACCGTCTCGGAGACGCCGCCGGTGGCCGGGAACCACCTGGTCACCAGCATCGACGCGAAGATCCAGGCGATCACCGAGCAGCAGTTGGACGAGGCGATGAAGCGGGCGCGCGCGACCTACGACGCGGGCAACACGCACAAGAACTTCATCGCCGACGCGGGCGCCGCGGTGGTGATGGACGTCAAGACCGGGCGGGTGATCGCGATGGCGAGCGCGCCCAACTACGACCCGTCGGTGTGGGTGGGCGGCATCTCGCCGCAGGACTACAAGGCACTCACCGACGAGAAGGCCGGCGTGCCGCTGGTGTCGCGGGCCATACAGGGTCAGTTCGCGCCGGGCTCGATCTTCAAGGTGGTCTCCACCTCTGCGGCGGCCGAGTCGGGCTACTCCACCAAGGCCAACTACGACTGCTCGCCCAGCATCTCGGTCGGCGGCACGACCTTCAACAATCTGGAGTCCAGGGGCTACGGCCCGATCTCGCTGCAGCGCGCGCTGGAGGTCTCCTGCAACACCGTCTTCTATGGCATCGGCTACGACATGTGGCTCAAGGACGGCGGGATCTTCGGGAAGGCCCCCAAGGACCCGATGGTGACCATGGCCAAGAACTACGGCCTGGGCGCCCCCACCGGCATCGACCTGCCCGGCGAGTCGGGCGGGCGGATCGCCGACCGGGCCTGGAAGAAGCGCAACTGGGAGCAGAACAAGGACGCGTGGTGCAAGCAGGGCAACACCGGCAACGAGTACGTGGACAAGATCGCCAAGGAGAACTGCGTCGACGGCTGGCAGTTCCGCGCCGGTGACGCGATCAACTTCGCGATCGGCCAGGGCGACACCACGGTCACCCCGCTGCAGATGACCCGGGTGTACGCGGCGATCGCCAACGGCGGCACGTTGTGGAAGCCGACCATCGGCAAGGCCGTGGTCAGCCCCGACGGCAAACTGGTGCGCGAGATCCAGCCACAGGCCGCGGGCAAGGTGCCGGTCGGCGAGGCCACCATGAAGTACCTGCAGAACGCGCTGATCGGCGTCGAGATGAACGGCACCGCGGCCGGCGTGTTCGCCAACTGGCCGAACGCGCAGATGCCGATAGCGGCCAAGACCGGCACCGGCTCGGTGTACGGCAAGCAGAGCACGTCGTGGTTCGCCACCTACGGCGGGTCCAAGGACGGTCCGCAGTACGCCGTGGTGATGATGGTCAGCCAGGGCGGTACCGGCTCCGGCACCTCGGGTCCGTCGGTGCGCAAGATCTACGAGGCGCTGCTCGGCGTGGACGAGAAGGGCGCGATCGACCCGAGCAAGGCGCTGTTGCCCAGCCCGCCCGCGGACCTGCCGCACATCCAGGCGGACGGGACGGTGACGCCGGTCTCTTTCCGGGCACCGTCCCTCCTGTCTCCGCCGCATCCGTTCGGCGACGGTGACGGGCGCACGGTGGATGTGGCCGCTTTCGGGCCCGGGGCACTGCCGCCCGAGCGGGTGACCTACCGGACCGGGAGAGGGACATGAACCTGAACCTGCGACTGCGGCCCGCCTCGCGGGTGGCCGGATTCGGGACACCGGACCTGGGCCGCCTGGCACCGGTGTTCACCCCGCGCCGGTCGATCACCCGGCAGATCGTCCAGCGCGACGCGCCGGTGCGCCGGTTGGACTGGCTGCTGCTCGGCCCGGCGCTGGTGTTGTCGGGGGTGGGCTCGCTGCTGGTCTGGTCGGCGACCCGCAATCGGCGCGGACTCACCGGCGGCGATCCGCAGTTCTTCTTCAAGCGGCACCTGCTCAACCTGGTGATCGGGCTGGTGCTGGCCACGGCGGTGGCGATAATCGGTCACCGCCGGATCCGGGCGTTCTCCCCGATAGTGGCGATCGTGGCGCTGTTCGGGCTGTTCGCGGCGCTGAGCCCGCTGGGCAGCACGGTCAACGGAGCACGGGCGTGGATCCAGATCGGTGGCGGCTTCTCGCTGCAACCGGCCGAGCTGGTCAAGATCGGGATCATCCTGTGCATGGGCATGATCCTGTCCGAGCGGGTGGACACCGGGGACCTGGCCAGACCGGGCGACAAGGCGGTGTTCTGGGCGCTGGTGGTGGCCGCGCTGCCGATGGCGGTGATCATGCTGATGCCCGACATGGGGTCGGTCATGGTGATCGCGATGATCGTGCTGTGCGTGCTGCTCGCCTCCGGCGCGCGGGCGCGGTGGATGGTGCTGATGTTCGCTCTCGCCGGGGCCGGCGCGGCGGCGGTGGTGCACTTCGGGCTGCTCAGCGAGTACCAGATCGACCGGTTCCGGGCCTTCGCCGACCCGAGCTTCGACCCCGGGGGCGTCGGCTACAACACGGCCATGGCGCGCCTGGCGATCGGCTCGGGCGGGCTGACCGGGCAGGGGCTGTTCCAGGGCGAGCAGACGAGTGGTTCGTATGTACCCGAACAGCAGACCGACTTCGTCTTCTCGGTGGCCGGCGAGGAACTGGGCTTCGTCGGCAGCGCGGTGATCATCGGGTTGTTCGCACTGCTGCTGTGGCGCGGTATCCGGATCGCGCTGCACGCCGACGACCTGTTCGGCACGATCGTGGCGGCGGGTGTGGTCGGCTGGTTTGCGTTCCAGGCGTTCGAGAACATGGGGATGAACCTCGGCATCATGCCGGTGGCGGGGCTGCCGCTGCCGTTCGTCTCCTACGGCGGATCGTCGATGTTCGCCGTGTGGATGGGGATAGGGCTGTTGCAGTCGGTGCACATGAGACACGCCGGCGCCTTCAAATCCGCCTGATCGTACTGGTCGCACCCCTGATCGCACCCCTGATCGCATCCTGTGCGGGCGGGCTCTCGCCGACATCTCGGTAGGGGGTCCGCCCGTGTCGCGTTAGGCTGGGAGGTCGATCACCCTTCCCGCACCGAGGTGGTCGATCCCCTCCCCGCACTCCCGGAAGGACCGCCATGCCCGTCGAGTCCCTGTTCCCGCGTCTGGAGCCGCTTCTGCCCCAGGTGCAGAAGCCCATCCAGTACGTCGGTGGCGAACTCAACTCGACCGTCAAGGACTGGGACGCGTGCGCGGTCCGCTGGGCCCTGATGTACCCCGACGCGTACGAGGTCGGGCTGCCCAACCAGGGCGTGATGATCCTGTACGAGGTCCTCAACGAGGTCGCCGACGTGCTTGCGGAGCGCACCTACGCGGTGTGGGGCGACCTGGAAAAGCTGATGCGCGAGCACGAGGTGCCGCAGTTCACGGTGGACGCACACCGGCCCGTCGGCGCGTTCGACGTGTTCGGACTCAGCTTCTCCACCGAGCTGGGCTACACGAACATGCTCAACGCGCTCGACCTCGCCGGTATCCCGATCGAGGCCAAGGACCGCACCGAGGACCACCCGATCGTGCTCGCCGGCGGACACGCCGCGTTCAACCCCGAGCCGATCGCGGACTTCATCGACTGCGCGGTGGTGGGTGACGGCGAGCAGGCCGTGCTCCAGATCACCGACATCATCCGGGCCTGGAAGGCCGAGGGTCGGCCGGGCGGTCGGGACGAGCTGCTGTTCCGCCTCGCGGTCACGGGCAGTGTGTACGTGCCGCGCTTCTACGACGTGGACTACCTGGAGGACGGCCGGATCCAGCGGGTCGCGCCGAACCGCTCGGGCGTGCCGTGGCGGGTGTCCAAGCACACCGTGATGGACCTGGACGAGTGGCCCTACCCCAAGCAGCCGCTGGTCCCGCTCGCCGAGACGGTGCACGAGCGCATGTCCGTGGAGATCTTCCGCGGCTGCACCCGGGGCTGCCGGTTCTGCCAGGCCGGCATGATCACCCGGCCGGTGCGCGAGCGCAGCATCGAGGGCATCGGCGCGATGGTGGACAAGGGCCTGAAGGCGACCGGCTTCGAGGAGGTCGGCCTGCTGTCGTTGTCCTCCGCGGACCACACCGAGATCGCCGAGGTGGCCAAGGGCCTGGCCGACCGGTACACCGACGACAAGATCGGCCTGTCGCTGCCGTCCACCCGGGTCGACGCGTTCAACATCGACCTGGCCAACGAGCTGACCCGCAACGGGCGCCGCTCGGGCCTGACGTTCGCCCCCGAGGGCGGTAGCGAACGGCTGCGCAAGGTGATCAACAAGATGGTGTCGGAGGAGGACCTGATCCGCACCGTCGCCACCGCCTACGGCAACGGCTGGCGCCAGGTCAAGCTCTACTTCATGGTCGGCCTGCCCACCGAGACCGACGAGGACGTGCTGCAGATCGCGGACATGGCCAAGAAGGTCATCCAAAAGGGCCGCGAGGTCTCGGGCAGCCGCGACATCCGCTGCACGGTGTCGATCGGCGGGTTCGTGCCCAAGCCGCACACCCCGTTCCAGTGGGCCCCGCAGCTGGACCCGGCGGCCACCGACGCGCGGCTGCACAAGCTGCGCGACGCGATCCGCGCGGACCGGCAGTACGGCAAGTCGATCGGCTTCCGCTACCACGACGGCAAGCCGGGCGCGATCGAGGGCCTGCTCTCGCGCGGCGACCGCCGGGTGGGCCGGATCATCCGCGCGGTGTGGGAGGACGGCGGGCGCTTCGACGGGTGGAGCGAACACTTCAGCTACGACCGCTGGGTGCGCTGCGCGGGCGAGGCGCTGGCCGACGAGCCGGTCGACCTGGACTGGTACACCACACGCGAGCGCGAGTGGAACGAGGTGCTCCCGTGGGACCACCTGGACTCCGGTCTGGACAAGGACTGGCTCTGGGAGGACTGGCAGGACGCCCTCGACGAGACCGAGGTCGACGACTGCCGCTGGAGCCCGTGCTTCGACTGCGGCGTATGCCCGCAGATGGGCACGGAGATCCAAATCGGCCCCACGGGCAGGAAGCTGCTGCCGCTGTCGGTCGTCAAGTAGCGCGTGAAGTAGCGGGTCGCCGACCGGGGTTGGGACGGCTCAGACGGAAAAGCTGTTCACCCTGGTCGGCGTCACGCGGACCATCACGCGGGCGATCGTGTCGGGCTCCGGAGGCGGGGCCTCGCCGAGGTACTTGAGCGAGAGCGCGAGCGGAAGGTCCTTCATCGGGTCCGGGACGATCTCGGCGGTGCCGCGCAACTCGACCGAGTGGTAGGGGTTTTCCAGGTCGAAGACGGTGATGCTGACGCGCGGGTCGCGGCGGAGGTTGCGGACCTTCGCCCGGCCGTCGGTCGCGGAGAACACGACGGTGTCGCCGTCGCGTTGGAACCAGACGACCGAGGACTGCGGGCCGCCGTCGGCGTTGAGCGTCGAGACGGTGGCGAAGTTCTTGGCGTCGAGGAGCTTGCGGGTCGCGTCGTCGAGCGGGGTGGACATGGGGGTGCTCCCGATTCCGTGCGCTTGGGTGTTCGTTGGCTTGGTGCACTTCTTGTTACGGGACACATCCTCCGTGACCATGGAGGCCGACGAAAGAAGGCACTTTCATGTCACAGCGGAACATCTGTGTAACGGAGCCGGCCGAGGTCACCCAGGCCTGTCGCGTGCTGGACGTGCTCAACCGGGTGGCGGGCAAGTGGAGCATCAGCGTCCTGATGGAGGCCCGCAACGGCCCCGTGCGCTTCACCGAGTTGGAACGGGCCATCCATGGGATCAGCCGCCGCATGCTCACGCTGACGCTCCGCAGCCTGGAACGCGATGGCCTGCTGACGCGCACGGTGTACCCGACGGTGCCGCCGAAGGTCGAGTACGAGGCGACCGTGATGGCGAGGGAGCTCTTCGAGTACCTGTCCGGCCTCACCGCCTGGGCCGAACGCCACGAACCGGCGGTGACGGCGTCGCGGGAGGCGTACGACCGCGCGGAGGGGTGAGCGCGGGGCGGGCGCGGGGGAGTCACTTGGATTCGATGCGTCCCATGGGGGTGCCGTTCTCTGCTTCCGCCCAATCGGTGTCGTCGATGCCGAGGGCGTGGCGGAGGTAGGCGAGGGTGACGCGTTGGATCAGGGCCACGCGCTCGGGGTTCTCGTCCGTCGTCTCCCGGACCTCGTAGCCGGCGATACCGCCGAGGGAGTGCTCCGCTCCGAAGAGGGTGAGCAGGCTCTTGGGCGCGGGGCTGAGGTGGTATGGGTCGGCGAGCCACTCCGGGCCTCGGACGGACAGCGGCGACTTGTCGTGGTCTCCCGCGACGACGAGGGCCGGCGCGGTCATGTGGGCGAAGTCCGGCCCCTTCAGCCACGGGAGGTTCTCGGTGGCGAAGGGCGTCAGGTCGTCGCCGCCTCGTCCGGCCGTGGCGAGCAGCACGCCGGCCTTGATCCGCGAGTCGGACAGGTCCTCGGCGTTGCCGGTCACGGGGTCGAGGACACGCAGACCCAACAAAATGCCCGCCGTCTGCCCACCGAAGGAGTGCCCGACGGCGGCGATGCGGCTTCGATCGAGGCGCCCGCCGAGCCCGGGAACGGCCGCCTCCAGCAGGTCGAGCCGGTCGAGGATGAGCCGCATGTCCCCGACCCGGGTGCGCCAGAGTTGCGGCCTGCGGGGGTCGTCCTGGGGAAGGCCAACGGTCCTGGAGTCGAGGTGGGTGGGCTGAATCACCACGAAGCCGTGGGCGGCCCAGAAGTCGGCGAGCGGCCCGTAGCCGTGCAACGACGACCCGAAACCGTGCGAGAAGACGACGATCGGTAGCCCACTCCCACCAACCGGCGCGGAAACCCGCACCCGCAGATCCATACCCCGGTCCGGCGCCGCCAGGACGACGGGCTGTACCGAGACGACGGGGATGGCCACGTCCGAGATGAGCATGAGCGAACTTCCTTAGCGGAGCGGGTAGGCAGTCGCGAGCTACGCTAAAACCTGACGTCAACGTCAGAGGCAAGCAGCGGAGAGACGTAATGCGCATCGGCGAGCTGGCCACCAGCACAGGCGTCAGCGTCCGAGCGCTGCGCTACTACGAGGAACAAAACCTGCTCACTTCGGAACGCACCCCCAGCGGCCAACGCCAATACCCGGACAGCGCGGTGGACCGAGTCCTACTGATCCAACAGCTCTACGCCGCCGGCATCCCCAGCAAGTCGATCGCAGCCCTGCTCCCGTGCGTCATGAACGGCGAGGCCACCCCGGAACTCCTGACCCGCCTGACAGCAGAACGCGACCACATCGACACCCGAATCGCCGACCTGGTAACCGCCCGAACCAGACTCAACGCCGTCATAACCGCCGCAACGGCGAACCTACAAACAGGCCAACCCTGCCAGCGCCCC
Source organism: Embleya sp. NPDC059237 (assembly GCF_042754105.1). Taxonomy (NCBI): domain Bacteria; kingdom Bacillati; phylum Actinomycetota; class Actinomycetes; order Kitasatosporales; family Streptomycetaceae; genus Embleya; species Embleya sp. NPDC059237. The sequence continues at coordinate 330,097 of NZ_JBHZAE010000007.1, forward strand.
TGACCGACAAGCCGGGCGGCGCTAGACGTCGCCCCACCCGTCGACAGCGACCTCGGGGTAGTCACCGGCGAGGTACCGCTGCAACGCATATCGAGTCGACGGCACGAACCCGCTCGGCAGGTCGTCGGTATCGACCCAGGCCATAGCCGAGTGCTTGCCGGGCTCCGCATTGACAGGATCGCCGTCCCACTCCCTCGCGGCGAACACCAGCACGACAAACCCCTCCGGCGCATCCGGACTGTGCGCGCTATGCGTCACATGCACAAGTCGCAACGCCTCGGGCTCGACCTTTATCCCAGTTTCTTCGTGGAGTTCACGAACGGCCGTGTGCGTAATCGGCTCTCCCGGCGCCCCTTTGCCACTCGGCAGGCTCCACATGCCAGGTTCGAACGCCTTGTTCTCACCCCGCCGCAGCAGCACGACCCGCCCGTTCGTCTGATCATGAACGATGACGGAAACAGCGAGCATGACCATCAAACGCTCATCCCGACGGACCTGCTCGGACACGCAGACATTCCTTCCTTTCGGGCCGGCGGCGACCCGCCCGACGACCCTGACCGGTCCAGCACCGGCACTCGCGACCGAAGTGCACTCTCGCCGGAAACCCCTGCTCGGTGGTGCAAGACGGCCAAAGCGACAGCGGGCCCGCCGATCGCAGGCCCGCGGTCATGCCTACGAGGCTACCGAGCGGCGGGTCACGCCTTGATCGAGTCGAGCAGGGTCAACCACGACTCGGGCGTGATGGTGATGTGACCGACGCTCGGGTCCTTGGAGTCGCGGGTGCCGATGGCATCGTGGAGCGTGCCGACCTCGACGCATTCTTGGGCGTTCTGGCCGCTGTGGCTCGACTTGCGCCAACTGAGGAACTCCGTGCGCTTCTTGGTCATTTGATCTCCAAAAGGTCCAGCAGAAGCCGACGCGAACGCGAGGGGGAAAGGGCCTCAGCTCGCAAGAGATCGTATCGACGCTGTTTCTCCGCAACTACGTGTCCCTCGGTGACCATTTGCCCCTCGATCATGCTGTCGACGTAGGCGCATTCGCCACGGCCGGGGATCGTGAGCAGGACGAACGGGCCGTCCATGCAGGGGTGCAGGCCGCAGTCCATCGGGACTACTTCGAGCACGACATTCGACAGTTCGCTCATCTTCAGCAGGTGCAGAAGCTGGGGCTCGGCTACCTGCGGATCGTGCTTGAGCCTGATGAGTGCGGCTTCATCGACGGCAGCCCAGTACTCCGGCGCCTCCTTCTTGGTGAGCAAGCGCTGTCGCCCGAGTCGTCGTGCGACCCAGGATTCGATGGTTGCCGGCGAGAACCTGGCATGGTGCAGGAGCGCCCGAACATAGTCCTCGCACTGGAGTAGCCCGGGGATCGTCTGGGGCTGGAAGGTACGGATGCGGGTTGCTTGGCGCTCGGACTCCGTGAAGTTCTCGAACCAGCCGGGCTGCCCATCCGCCAGGCGGTATGCGTGGAAAGCAGTGGCGACCAGCAGACCGGTTTGACCAAGAACGCGATCGAGGTCTGCCGCGAACTCGGGACTCGGCCGCCGGTCGGCGGTCTCGATCTGTCCAACAAACGACCCTGTTGAATGCAACTCGCTCCCGAGGTCCTGCTGTGTCATGCCTGCGAGCTTGCGAAGGAATCGCAGGTGAGCACCGAAGAGGTCCCACAGGGATGCCTCTGGATCAAGTTCTTTCGCTGCCGGCATCGCGCGCCTATTCGTCAGATTCAGATGCTGAATCCCGCCCCGTGCCAAACGTAGTCGCCATGGTGTTCGCTCAGTAGCGGTTCGGTTACGGATCACCGTCGTGAGGAGAACTCCATGGGCGTGCGAGAGGGCGTGAGCCGGATGACGCTGAGCGTCTACCGGCTCCTCCCGAATGGTGAACGCGAGGACGTCAAGCCCGCTGCGGACTACGAACTGGGGGACGCGTCGCGGTGGTTGCCACGGCGCGCGACCGTTTCGCAGGGTGAAGTGCCGGCCTCGGCGGAGGCCGAGCAGTGCCGTCCCGGTTGAGGTGGGCGATGGGCGAGAGCGGGACGGGAGTCCGGTTCGGGCGCGGGCAATACGTGGTCGCGCGTGGCGGGTGGGCGCGGACCTTCGTGGGCGACGACCCCGAGCCGGTCCATCAACAGGTGCCGCGTTGCCGGGTGTTGGACGTGATCGAGCGACCGGACGGGGTCCACTACCGGGTGCGCGGTTGGTGGGTGGTGCCGTTCCGATGCGTGGTGTCCGGCGATCAGCTCGTGCTGCATCCCGACCAGAGAGAGGCCGGGGGACCCGATGGACGTGCGCGATCGAATCGCCGGTCCCGCGCCGGCGCGTGGTAGCGCGCCCCGCACGTTCGCGGGCCCAAGCGGCTCCGGTGGGGCCGAGTTGCTTCCGGCGGTGGTCCGCAGATGTGAACGAGTCGACGGACCGGGGCCGCCACTGGCTCCGCAGGTCGGCCCACTTGCAGTCGGCGATTGGGTGCGGATCAACGCGGACGGTGAGCGCAGCACGCAACCCGACGGCAAGGTCGTCGCAGTCGACGTCTTCCCGCCCGGCCGATCCATGATCGTCCAGCCTCCCGGCCAGGCAATGCCATGGGTTCGATGGGAGCACGAAATCCACCGAATCCCGATCCCGCAGGAATACCCAATAGAAAGGAATATCGATGCAGAGGTCCACGACAGCACCGGCGCACGTGCCGGCACCTGATGCCCCCAAACGGGAAGGAGCCGTCGACGTGACGTCGACAAGCACCGCGTGCGAGCCGTTCGGCATGCGGTATGCCGCCGGCCAGACCAGCGCGCCGATCGACAGCGCGGGTGTGACCTATGACCGGGAGTTGCAGATCGCGGTAGCCGCAGACGGCAATCCGTGGGCGTTCAGCGCGCCCAACGACACGAGCAGCGCCACCAACTCCGACAGCCGCAACGACGAGGGCACGGACCTCTGGTAGGGAGCGAGCGCCTAATGGCGGAACACTCGGGCGGGACGGTGCTGGTCCTCACGAACCGGCTCGATCCCACCGCAGACCTGGTCGTCGATCACCTCAATCACCGAGGCGTTCCCGTATTTCGCTGTGACACCGCCGAGTTCCCCACCGAGATCACCCTCTCGGCGACACTCGCGAACGGCTGGGCAGGTACTGCCGCGCTGGTGGAAGTCCGCGCGCGGTTGCTGCGCGAACGCCTCGTCGAGGAACTGGAACAGGACGGTTCGCTGCGTACGGAGCCGTGGCGGAAGGCGCTTCGGGCCGTACCGCGACACGCGTTTCTGCCGACCTTCCTTGCGGATGCGCTTGATGAGCGTGGTGTGACGACCTACAGGGTGGTGAGCCACGAGGCGTCGCCCGAGGAGTGGCTGCGCCTGGCCTATGCGAACAGGACGTGGGTTACGCAGCTCGACTACGGGGCGACGCTGCCGACTGATGGCGCGCCGGTCACGGGCACGCCTACCAGTTCGTCCACGCTTCCCTCCACTGTGGTGCGGATGCTGGAAGACCTGGATGTCCAGGACGGGCACAGCGTGCTTGAAGTGGGGACGGGCACGGGGTACTCGACGGCACTGCTTTGTGCTCGGCTCGGCGATCGACGCGTGACGAGCGTCGAGTACGATGCGGGCCTTTCTGCGGCCGACGCCAAGCGGCTGGGGACTTTGGGCTTTCGTCCTGCCCTGGTGGTGGGCGACGGCGCGCTGGGGCATCCGGACCGGGCGCCGTATCAGCGCATCATTGCCACCTACTCGCCGGACACCGTGTCGCCGGCCTGGTTGGCGCAGGCGGATCACGACGCCGTGCTCCTGCTCTCGCTCACCGGGGCGTTGGGTGCCTACGGGTACGTCAAGTTGCGCATGTTCGGGGATGGGCGTGCCGAAGGGCGGTTCGTTGACTCCGTTGTGTCCTTTATGCCCTCGCGCGAGAGTTCGCCGCCGGAGATCGGGCCCATGATGCGGGCGGCGATCGCCGGCAGGGCGGCGACGACGGGACGCGCCACTCGGGTTGCTGCCGAAGTGCTCGATGATCCGGCTTTCCTGTGGGCGGCGCAGCTTGCCCTCCCGGGCATGATTCGCCTTCGCTACTCTGCCGCGAGTGAGGTGACGGGGCGCTGGTTCCTTCACCCGGACGGGTCGTGGGCGGTCGTGGAGGCCGACGCCGCAGGCACGGGCAGGCTGTACGAGGGCGGAACTCGGCCGCTTGGGAGCAACCTCGAAGCGGTGATGGCTTCTTGGTTGTCGAATGGCCAACCGGGCCTGGGGCGCTACGGGCTTACGGTTACGCCGCAGGCCAACGTGGTGTGGCTGGATGACCCGGCCGGCGACTCTTGGACCCTCTGACGCGGCGGGAAGGCCCCGGCCACGGGTGAGCCGCGCTCACCTCACCCGTGCCAGGACCGCCACAGCGCCGCGTACGCCCCGTCGGCCGCGATCAGCTCCCGGTGGCTGCCCAGCTCCGTGATGCGGCCGTCCTCGACCACCGCGACCCGGTCCGCGTCGTGCGCCGTGTACAGGCGGTGGGCGATCGCGATCACCGTTCGGCCCTCGATCACCGCGCCCAACGACCGCTCCAGGTGCCGGGCCGCCCGAGGGTCGATCAGCGACGTCGCCTCGTCCAGCACCAGCGTGTGCGGGTCGGCCAGCACCAACCGGGCCAGCGCCAGCTGTTGCGCCTGAGGTGCCGACAACTCGTAGCCCTTGGGGCCGACTTCGGTATCCACCCCGGCGGGAAGCCCGGCCACCCAGTCCGCGTCGACCGCGCGCAACGCCGCCAACACCGCGTCGTCGTCGGCGTCCTCGCGCGCCAGCAGCAGGTTGTCCCGCAACGTGCCCCGGAACACATGATGTTCCTGGGTCACCAGCGCGACCCGACCGCGCAGTTCGTCGAGCGGCAAGCCGACGAGCGGTACCCCGCCCACCTCCACCCTGCCCGACGTCGGCCCGTTGACCCCGGCCAACAGCCGCCCCAGCGTGGACTTTCCGGCCCCGCTCGGCCCCACCATCGCGATCCGCTCACCCGGTCGCACGGTCAGGTCGATGCCGTGCAGCACCTCGCGCCCCGAGTCGTACGCGAACCGCACATCGCGCACGGTCAGCGTCTCGTCCACCGGCTTGGCGTCGGTGGGTTCGCGGTCGGACGGCACGTCGGCCACGCCCAGGAGTCGGGCCAGCGAGGCCGCCGAGATCTGCACCTCGTCCAGCCAGTTGAGCAGTTCGTCCATCGGTCCGATGATCAACTGCACGTACAACACCGCGGTCGCCACCTCGCCCAGCGTGGCCCAGCCGTGCAGGTACGCCCAGCCGCCGAAGGCCGTGGTCGCCACCACCGGCAACATGTAGCCGAAGTCGACCGTCGGGTACCAGATGGTGCGCAGCCACAGCGTGTAGCGCTCGGCCGCGTACGCCTTGCCGACGTCGTCGTCACCGCGCCGCCGACGCCGATCGGCGAGCCGCAGCGCCTCGACCGTACGCGCGCCCTCGACCGTCTCCGCGAGCGAGTCGGTCACCTGCGCCCAGGCGGCGTTCTCGCGCAGATAGCCCGCGGGCGCCCGGCGCAGGTACCACCAGGTGACCGGGATCAGCAGCGGCACCGTGATCAGCAGCGGCAGCGCCAGCAGCGGGTTGAGCAGCAGCAGCCCGGTGAAGGTCAGCACGATCGTCACGGCCGCGACCAGCACCGAGGGCACCGCGCGGCGGGCCGAGCGGGACATCGCCGCCACGTCGCGATTCGCCCGGCCGAGCAGGTCGCCGGAGCCGGCCCGCTCGACGGTGGACAGCGGCAGGTCCAGGATGCGCTCCACGAACTCCTCGCGGACCTGCGCGAGCAGGCCCTCGCCGAGCCGCGCCGCAGCCACCGCCGCCTGACGCACGATCAGCGCCTGGAGCAGCAGCGCGCCGGCGATGCCCAGGCCGAGCAGGTCGATCGTCCGGGTCGGGGCGTCGTCGCGGACCTTCTCGATCAATACGCCGAGCAGGCGCGGCGCGACCAGTCCGGCCACTGCGGCGAGTGCGTAGAACAGCACGGTCAGGATCAGGTCGCGCTGCCGCTCGCGCAGCAGCCGTACGGCGTGCCGGCCGACCTCGGCGGCCGGGGCCACCGGCAACAGGCGGCGCGCGCTCACGCGTTCCCCTCCTCGTCGTCGTCGACACGGGTGACCAGTGCCGCGTATCCCGGTTCGTTCGCGAGTAGTTCGCGGTGCGGTCCGACCGCCATGACCTTGCCGTCCTGGACGTAGGCGACCTCGTCCATGGTGTCCAGGACGAGCGGGCTGGTGGTGGCGACCACCGTGGTACGCCCGCGCCGGTGCGCGGCGAGCCGGCCGGCGATCCGGGCCTCGGTGTGCGCGTCCACCGCGCTGGTCGGCTCGATGAGCACCAGCGTCTGCGGGTCGGCGACCAACACCCGTACCAGGCGCAGGCGTTGTACCTGGCCGCCGGAGAACTCCCGGCCGCGGGCCGCGATCTCGGTGTCCAGGCCCTCGTCCAGCGCGTCGATCACGTCTGCGGCGCAGGCCACCTCGACCGCCTCGTCGAGGTCGACGCCGCCCCCGCCCCCGCCGCCTGGGGTCAGTTCGCGGCGCAGCGGCCCGGAGAACAGCCCGGCGTCGTGGTGCGCGACCAGGATCCGCTCGCGCACGTCGGCCACCGCGAGGTCGGCCAGCGGCACGTCGTGGTAGAAGACGTCGGCGTCCTCGTAGCGGCCGAGCCGATCGGCCAGCGCGGGCGCGTCCTGCGGGTCCTCGCAGGCGATGCCGAGTTGCACGCCGGGCCGGACCACCAGGCCGGAGCGCCGGTCCACCAGGTCGCCGGGCGCCGGCCAGGCGAGCGGGTCGGGGCGGTCCTCGACGCCCGGCGCGAGGCCGAGCACGCGCACCACACGGCGGGCCGCGACGTGGCCGCGGACGACGCGGTCGGCGAACTCGGTGAGGGTGGAGAGCGGGACGGTCAGGAACGCCGCGTAGCCGTAGAAGGACACCATCTGACCGACCGTCAGGCGGCCGTCCAGGGCGAACCGGGCGGCCAGCCACGTACCGAACGCGACGAAGAAGCCGGGCACCAGGAACTGCGCGGCCTCCAACATCGATTCGATTTTGGCGGTGCGTACGCCCGCCACCCGCAACTCCTGCGATTCGCGCCGGTAGCGGGCCCCGAAGCTGCGCTCACCGCCGATGCCGCGCAGCACCCGCAGCCCGGACGCGATGTCGACGGCCCGATCGGCCAGCCCGGACTGCAGTTCGCGGTAGGCGTTCTGGCGCCGGTGCAGCGGCCGCAGCAGCAGCGAGACCAGACCCATCAGCAGCGGCACACCGATCAGGACCAGCAACCCGAGCGGTACCGACATCTGCAACAGCACGACGGCGACCACGGCGAGCGTGACCACCGAGGCGCAGCCGCGCGCGGTGATGTCCAGGGTCGAGCCGATCGCGTCCACGTCGGAGGTGCCGACGCCGACCACCTCGCCGGAGGCGATCCGGCGTTGCAGCACCGCACCGAGCCGGGCGGCGTGCCGGGTGACGAGCTGGATGGTACGAAAGGCCGAGTCGAGGAAGTTGGCGACGGCGTTGCGGTGGCGCATGATGCCCGTGAAGCCGATCAGCACGGCGATCCCGAGCAACACGCCGGACCAGGCGTACAGCCGACCCTCGTCCCGCGCCTCGACAGCGTCGATCGCCCGGCCGACGGCGGCGGGCATGAGGGCTTGGGCCACCATCCACACCGACGCCCAGACGATGCCCATGACAATCGTCCGCCGGGTGCGAGCGGCGAGCCAGAGCAGGTAGCGGCCCGCCGACCGGATATCGGGATCGCCGGGGTCGGCGACGGGAAACGTTCGCATTGTCCAGCGACGCTAACCCGCGACCCGGGTCACGTTCCACGCATTATTCCCGGCCTCCATTTGGGAAGCGGGTGTGTTGCTTGGCGAAAAAGCGGGCTGCGGCGGGTGGTTGGGTGGGGGTCGGGTCGGGTTCCGCCGGTTGTGCGTTTCCGGGTGGGTCGGGTTTGTTTCGGCGTGTGTTGTGCTTGGGGTTGCGGGCCGGCCGGTGCGGGGCTGGTCCGGGTCGTGGGGTGGGTCGCCGGGCGGTGTGGGGCTTCGGGTGTGGGCTTGCGTCGGGGCGGGGGCCCGGGTCGGGGTGAAAGGCGACCAGCGGCGGGTGGCAGAGGAGGGGGTCGGGTTGGGTTCCGCCGGGCTTGCGTTCCCGGGTGGGTCGGGTTGTTTCGGCGTGCGTGGTGCTTGGGGTTGCGGGCCGGCTGGCGCGGGGCCGGTGCGGGTCGTGGGGTTGCCGGCGGCGGTGCGGGGCTTCGGGTGTGGGCTTGCGTCGGGGCGGGGGCCCGGGTCGGGGTGAAAGGCGACCAGCGGCGGGTGGCGGGGTGGGGGGTCGGGTTGGGTTCCGCCGGTCGTGCGTTCGCTGGTGGGTCGGGTTTGTTTCGGCGTGCGTTGCGCTTGGGGTTGCGGGCCGGCCGGTGCGGGGTTGGTTCGGGTCGGTGGGGGCCGCCGCCGGCGTGCGGGGCTCCGAGGCTCCGGCTTCTGGCGAGGCGGGTGTGTTGCTTGACGAAACCGGCCGGCAGCGCGGGGGAGCGGGCGGGGGGTTGGGTCGGGTTCTTCGAGGGGCCTCCCGAGTGGGCCGGGCGTTTTCCGGCGGGCGGTGGGCATGTGGGTGACGAAGGTTCACGAACCCGGATCGTGCGGGGTGCTGTTGCCTCGGCGTGAGAGAAAACCGCAGGTCAGTGAAGGCAGGGGACATTTCAGGTGCCTCGGGATCCGGGTTTGGCTCCTGCGGGCACTTTCGGTCTCTTCGACGGCCTCTGTGGGGTCGCAGCTCCCGAAGCCGGTTCCGACTGTGCGGTTTCGGTCTCCACGCCGGCGCCGAGGGGGCCGGAACACACGAAACCAGCACTCGGCGCCCGACTTTCCATCCCAACCGCGCAAAACCGCAGGTCACGGAAGCTCAAAGCCCACAACCACCCTTTGCGATCCGGTTCCGAACCCCAACGACCCACTCGGAAAGGCACCCCGGAGGACTCGACAGGACCGCCCTTCCTGCCCCGCCGCCGGCCGCTTTTTCGTCGAGCAGTACACCTGTCCCGCAGGAAACCCCGGGTCTCGGAGCCCCGCACGCCGGTGGCAACTCACCCCACGACCCGGACCAGCCCCGCATCAGCCGGCCCGCAACTCCAAGCGCAAGGCAGGCCGAAACAAACCCGGCCCACCAGCGAACGCACGACCGGCGGAACCCAACTCGACCCCCTTCTCTGCCACCCGCCGCTGGTCGCTTTTCACCCCGACCCGGGCCCCCGCCCCGACGCAAGCCCACACCCGAAGCCCCGCACCGCCCGGCGGCCCACCCCACGACCCGAACCAGCCCCGCACCGGCCGGCCCGCAACCCCAAGCACAACACACGCCGAAACAAACCCGACCCACCAGCGAACGCACGCCCGGCGGAACCCGACCCGATCTGCCCGGCCTTGGATGCCGGCGCGCTACTCGGAAGCCAGCTTCGCGTGCTGGTCCCGGAGTTGGCGTTTGAGGATTTTGCCGCTGGGGTTCTTCGGGAGCGACTCGGCGATCACCACATACTTGGGGACCTTGAAGCCCGCCAGGCGGGTTTTGCAGTGTTCGACGACCTCCTCCTCCGTGATCCGCTCGCCCGGCCGCGGGACGACCACCGCCGTGACCGCCTCGATCCAGTACGGGTGGGGGACGCCGAAGACCGCCGCCTCCGCTACCGCCGGGTGGGCGTGGATGGCCTCCTCGACCTCTCGGCCGGCCACGTTTTCGCCGCCGGTCTTGACCATGTCCTTCTTGCGGTCGACCACCGTGAGGTAGCCCTCCGCGTCCAGTACGCCGAGGTCGCCGCTGTGGAACCAGCCGTTGCGGAAGGCCTCGGCGGTGCGGTCCGGGTCGTTCCAGTAGCCGAGCATCGTGTGGGGGCCGCGGTGCACGATCTCGCCGACCTCGCCGGCCGGTACCGGGCGGTCCTCGTCGTCGACCACGGCCGTTTGGACGTTGAGCCCCGCGCGGCCCGCCGAACCCGCCTTCCGCTCCTGGTCGTCCGGGCCCAGGATGGTGGCCACCGGCGACATCTCGGTCTGGCCGTAGAAGTTGTACAGCCGCAACCGCGGCAACCGGCGCCGCAGTTCGCCCAGCACCTCGACCGGCATCGCTGCCGCGCCGTAGTAGCCCTTGCGCAGCCCGGACAGGTCCCGCGTGTCGAAGTCGGGGTGGCGCAGCAGCGCGATCCACACCGTCGGCGGGCAGAACAGCTTGCTCACCCGCTCGCGTTCGATCGTGGCGAGCAGCGTGGCCGGGTCCGGCGCGGGCAGGATGATCGACGTCGCGCCCAGGTACACGTCCGGGGTGAGGAAGCAGTGCAACTGCGCGCAGTGGTAGAGCGGCAGGGCGTGGATCTCCACGTCGTCGGCGGCCATCCCGCCGTCGATGATCGCGGTCGCGTACTGGGCGATCAGGTTGCGGCTGGTCATCACCGCGCCCTTGGGGCGGGACTCGGTGCCCGAGGTGTACATGATCTGAACCGGGTCGTCGTCGAGGAGCGCCACATCCGGCACCGGGCCGCCCTCGGCGATCAGCTCGGCGAACGGCTCCCACCCCGAAACCGCCGGCCCGAGTACCACGCGCAGCGCCTCGCGGCCGGCCAGGGCGGCGTCGGCGGTGGCGGTCAGCTCGGGGCCGGCCAGCACCGCGATCGCGCCCGCGTGCTCCAGGACGTAGCCGACCTCGGGCGCGGTGAGCATGAAGTTGACCGGGACCGAGATCGCGCCGAGCCGGGCCAGCGCGAAGTAGGCCACCACGAAGCCGTGCGAGTTGCGGGCGAGCAGCACCACCCGGTCGCCCTTGCCGATTCCGCGTGCTGCCAGTGCCCCGGCGGCGCGCGAGACCGTGTCGTCGAGTTGGGCGAAGGTCTGCCGCAGCTCGCCGTCCACCACGGCGAGCCGGTTCGGCAGCCGGGCGGCGGTACGCGTGAGCAGGTCGGCGATGCCGTGCCGGCGGGCCTGGACAGCGGTCACGGATGGCTCCTCGCCTCGGTGAAGGGTGGAGGCGTCATTGTGTCCGGCCCACCCGCCGGGCGGAAGCGTCTCGCCCGCTGAAATCGTCGTGTTGATCACCGACCCGGATAGGTAGGCTTGCGGGCATGACCAGCAGCGCAGCGTCCGCAGTCCTCGACACCGCCCGTCGCGCCCGGGAGGCCGCCGCCGTCCTCGCGCCACTGACCCGGCGGGTCAAGGACGACGCGCTGCTCGCGCTCGCCGACGCGCTCGTGGCCCGCTCGGCGGAGATCGTCGCGGCCAACACCGAGGACGTGGAGCGCGCCCGGGCCAACGGCACCGGCGAGGCGATGATCGACCGGCTCACCCTGACCGACGAGCGGATCGCCGCGATCGCCTCCGACGTACGCGACGTGGTCGGCCTGCCCGACCCGGTCGGCGAGGTGCTGCGCGGCTCGACCCTGCCCAACGGCCTGGAGCTGCGCCAGGTGCGGGTGCCGCTCGGCGTGGTCGGGATCATCTACGAGGCCCGCCCCAACGTCACCGTCGACGGCGCCGCGCTGTGCCTGAAGTCGGGCAACGCGGTGCTGCTCCGCGGCTCCTCGTCCGCCTACCGCTCGAACACCGCCATCGTCGCGGTGATGCGCGACGCGGTCGTCGCGGCCGGCCTGCCCGCCGACGCCATCCAGCTGGTGCCGGGCGAGACGCACGACTCGGTGAAGGAGCTGATGACCGCGCGCGGCCTGGTCGACGTACTGATCCCGCGCGGCGGGGCGAGCCTGATCCGCACCGTGGTCGAGGGCTCGACCGTGCCGGTGATCGAGACCGGCGTGGGCAACTGCCACGTCTACGTCGACGCGCAGACCGACCTGGAGATGGCCGTGAACATCCTGGTCAACTCCAAGGCGCACCGGGTCAGCGTGTGCAACTCGGCGGAGACGCTGCTCGTGCACCGCGACGTGGCCGACGCCTTCGTCCCGCTCGCGCTCGCGGCCCTGAAGGACGCGGGCGTGACCGTACACGGCGACGCCGCGGTACAGACCTACTCGGCCGACGTGGTGCCCGCCACCGACGCCGACTGGGACACCGAATACCTGTCCTACGACATCGCCGCCGCCGTGGTGCCCTCGCTGCACGACGCGGTCGCGCACATCCGCCGGCACTCCTCCGGCCACACCGAGGCGATCGTCACCACCTCGCAGGCCGCGGCCCGCGAGTTCGTGGCCCTGGTCGACTCGACGGCCGTGATGGTCAACGCCTCGACCCGGTTCACCGACGGCGGCCAGTTCGGCTTCGGCGCGGAGATCGGCATCTCCACGCAGAAGCTGCACGCGCGCGGCCCGATGGGGCTGCCCGAGCTGACCAGCACGAAGTACGTGGTCACCGGCGACGGCCACGTGCGTTCCTGATCGACTCCGGAACCACCCGTCCGGGCCCGGCGCGCCGAGCCGGGTCCCGGAGCGGCGCGGCGAAGGGCGCCAGACCGGTGCCTTGAATCGGTATCCATCGGAGTGCCTGCGGTAATACTGTCTAGGAGTGCCCGATTCACCAGGGCCAGAGTTCCCGGACGGCCCAGACTTTCCCGAGTTCTCGGAGGACGAGCTCTCCTCCGTCGTCTTCGACGAGTCCTTCGTGCGCGCGGCCCGCGTACACGAACCCTCGGCGAACGAGCGTGGCGCGGCGATCGACGCTGCGCCCACCCCCACCGCGGCCGCGCCCGAGCGGACCGACCGGACGGCCGAACAGGCCGACCGCTCCGACTGGTTCGACGACGGGACGTATCCACCCGACGGCGAGGACCCGTGGCGGGCCCGGACCGTACCCGGACACGACACCGAGCCGATGTTGCCGCACGTGCCGGCCTGGTTCGCGGGCGAGCCGTGGGCCAAGGCCGCGCGCACCACACGCTGGCGGCGCGGCGTGGCCTGGGTGCTGGCCCTGCTGATGGGGGTCGGCGTGGTGGCGATGGCGGTCACCGCCGTCTACCGCAGCGGATCCTCGCAGGGACCGACCGCGCCCCGGCAACCGTCGGTGGGCACCGGTCGCAGCGCGACGACCGACAACAACCCCGTGCCGGCGCCGCCCGGCCAGGACACCTCCCAGGTGCGAATAACCGTCGCGCCGGGGGATTCGGGCGCGGCCGGCGGTACGGCGGCACCGTCCCAGGCGGCGGTGGCACGTTCGGGACCCGGCTGAGAAGGGGCGGGGCCGTGCGGAGCCGGGGACCCGGTCCGGAAGGCACCGCTCGCGTCCTCGCCGCCGCTTCCGGGAGGCACGGCCCCGTTCACGACCTCGCCGCAGACCCGACCCAAACCCCGCGCCCGGGTGCATATCCACCCGCTCGCACGCGACTTAAGCTGATTCCATGTCCGGACGGGGAATACCCCCCGAAGGCCCGAACAGGGGTGGGCCCGACGGCGAGGACGAGTACAGCGCCGTCGTATTCGACGCGACTTTCGTCCGTGCGGCGGACCTGCACGAGCCCTCCGCGCGGGAGCGGCTGCACGCCGGCAAACGACCGCACCGCCGGCGCCGGGTGCTCGGCGTCCGGCTGCGCACGCTGCGCGGCGTGGCGGGTGCGCTGGTCGTCCTGCTGGTGATCGGCGGTGCGACCTTCCTCGGCGCCCGGCGGGCCGGCACCGCCGGATCGCACCTGGAGGTCGGCCCCGCCGTCCTGCAACGGGTCTCGCTGACCCCGCCCGCGGACTACGCGACGGGCCCGCTGCCCGCCGACCCGATGGCCGGCGGACCGGCCGCGGGCTGGGCCCAGGGCGTCGCCGGGATCGTTGTCGGCGAACGCCGCGAAACGGCCCACTACTCCGCCGGCCAGGTGGGCCAAGCCCTCGACCTGGTCCGCGAGTTCGTGGTCGGCACCCAACTCGACCCGACCGTCCTGGCGGGCGGCCGGCCGTGGGCGGCGCTGCCCCTGCTGCGCCGCGAACAGCGCGACCAACTCGGCGCGGCCCTGGTCGCCCCCCGCGACGACGACGTATCGGCGCCCACCGGCTGGATCACCCGCTTCGACCCGACGGCCATCCGGGTCCTGGACGCGGCACCCCGCGCGACCGGCACGATCACCGCCGCCGAGCACGCGCAGCGCGACCTCGTGGTCACCGCCGACGTGGTGCTCGTCTACGCCGTCGCCCAAGTCGGCGGCCCCGGCTGGACCCGCTTCGTGGTGCACCGTGTCTGGGACTTCCACACCGATGCGCCGATGTTGCACGACGGCCTCCTCCAGGTCCGCCGCATCCTGACCGTGGCCGGCCCCCAGCCCTGCACCCCGGACAACGCCACCTGGTTCCACCCCACCTTCACCGGCCCCACCCCGGCCGACGCCCCACCCCAGCCCGAACGGATCGACCCCTTCCACCCCACCCCGCCCACCACCTGCGCCCGCATGGCAACGGTGCCGTAGCCGCCGCGCCCAGCGCGCGTCGTACCCACGCTCAGAACGGTTGTACGCGGCCCGGTTGGATCGGGAGGGGGGCCGGGGCGGCGGCGCGTTTTTGGTAGGTGGGGCGGTCGACGACCTCCAGGCCGATCAGCTCCCACGGGGGCAGATCCGCGCTCCGGCGGTGTTCGCCCCACAGGCGCAGCGCGATCGCGGCGGCGTCGTGGAGGTTGGGGGCCTCCTCCCAATAGCGCACCTCGGCGTGGTCGGCGGCGTAGCGGCCGGCGAGTAGGAACGGGTGTTCGTGGGCGAGGCGTTCCAGTGCTCGCCGCACGTCCTCGGGGTCGCCCGGTGGGCCGGCCAGGGTCAGCGTGATGTGCCACATTCGGCCCGCGCCGTCGGGTTCGGTCCGCGCCGGCGTCGTCGGCTGTCCCCAGGGGCGGTCCCCACGCTCCGGCACGGCCGGCCTCCCGTCGGCGAGCTGCTGATCTTCGGTGGTCGTCGCTCAGCGGCGCAGCAGCACCAGGTCGTCGCGGTGGACGACCTCGCGCTCGTAGGCCGGACCCAGCTCCCGGGCCAACTCCCGCGTGGATCGCCCGAGCAGGCCCGGCAGTTCCTTCGCATCAAAGTTGACCAGCCCGCGGGCCACGATGTGACCGTTTTCGTCAACCAGGTCCACCGGATCGCCGGCGACGAAACCGCCCTGGACACCGGTGATTCCCGCCGGCAGCAGCGAACTGCGCCGCTCCACCACGGCCCGCACGGCGCCGGGATCGAGCGCGAGCCGGCCGCGCGCGGTGCTCGCGTGGGCCAGCCACAGGAGCCGGTCGGCGGTGCGAACTCCGGTGCGGTGGAAGAGGGTTCCGGTGTCCTTGCCGGCCAGTGCGTCGGACGCGAAGCGGGTCGCGGTGAGCACCACGGGGATGCCCGCCGAGGTGGCGATGCCCGCCGCCTCGACCTTGGTGACCATCCCGCCCGTGCCGACCCCGGACTTGCCGGCCTTGCCGATCTCGATGCCTTCGAGATCGGCCGGACCGCTCACGAACGGAACCCGCGAGGACGTCGGCTTCGCCGGGTCGCCGTCGTACAGCCCGTCCACATCCGACAGCAGGACCAGCAGATCGGCATGCACGACGTGCGCGACCAAGGCCGCGAGCCGGTCGTTGTCGCCGAAGCGGATCTCCTCCGTGGCCACCGTGTCGTTCTCGTTGACCACCGGCACCGCGCCCATCGCAAGCAGCTTGTCCAGCGTGTTGTACGCGTTGCGGTAGTGCGCGCGGCGGGTGACGTCGTCGACGGTGAGCAGCACCTGGCCCACCCGCAGGCCGTAGCGGGCGAACGAGGCGGTATAGCGGGCCACGAGCAGCCCCTGGCCCACACTCGCGGCGGCCTGCTGGGTGGCGAGGTCGCGTGGTCGGCGGGCCAGGCCCAGCGGCGCGAGGCCGGCGGCGATCGCACCGGAGGAGACCAGGACGACCTCGATCCCCTCGGCCCGCTTGGCCGCTATCACGTCCACCAGGACGTCGACCCGATCCGGGTCCAGGCCACCCTGCGCGGTCGTCAACGAGGACGAACCGACCTTGACCACGATGCGGCGCGCGGAGGTCACGTCCTCGCGCGCCGCGTCGACCCCACTGTGCACTTCAGGCCCCGCTTTCCGGTCGGGAAATTCGAGAAGGTCACCCGGACCGCGCGCCGGCGGGAATCCACCGGACCGCGCCGTCGGGGGAAAGCCATCGGACTACGGCGTGCGTCAGGAGTCGTCCGAGAACGGGTCGAACTCCTCGTACTGCGTCTCGATCGCCTCACGCTCGCGGCGCCGATCCACCGCCGGGCGGTGCGTCTGCAGGCGGTGGTCCTCACCGCGTCGACCCAGCATCTCGGCGCCGGCCGCGACGGTCGGCTCCCAGTCGAAGACCACACCGGTGACGTCGTCGCCGATGACCACCTCGGCGCCGGGAACGGCCCCCGCCGACCACAGGGCCTCCTCGACCCCGAGCCGGGCGAGCCGGTCGGCCAGATAGCCCACCGCCTCGTCGTTGCTGAAGTCGGTCTGGCGCACCCAGCGTTCGGGCTTGGCGCCGCGCACGATGAACGCCTCGTCGCGCCGGGTGACGGTGAAGCCGCTGTCGTCGACCGCGGTCGGGCGCAGCACGATGCGGGTGGCCTCCGGCGCCGGCGCCGCGTCACGGGCGCTCTGTACCTGGGCGGCCATCGCGAAGGACAACTCGCGCAGCCCCGCGCGGCTGACCGCGGAGACCGGGAACACCTGGAGCCCGCGCGCCTCCAACTCGGCCTTGACCAGGTCGGCCAGGTCGCTGCCGTCGGGCACGTCGACCTTGTTCAGCGCGACCATCCGGGGCCGGTCCTCCAGGCCGCCGTAGGCGGCGAGTTCGGCCTCGATGGTGTCCAGGTCGGTGATCGGGTCGCGGCCGGGCTCCAGCGTCGCGCAGTCCAGGACGTGGACCAGCGCCTTGCAACGCTCCACGTGCCGCAGGAACTCCAGGCCCAGGCCCTTGCCCTCGCTCGCGCCGGGGATCAGGCCGGGTACGTCGGCGACGGTGTAGACGACGTCGCCGGCGGTGACCACGCCCAGGTTCGGCACGAGGGTGGTGAACGGATAGTCGGCGATCTTCGGTCGCGCGGCGCTGAGCGTGGCGATCAGCGACGACTTGCCGGCGCTGGGGAAGCCCACGAGCGCGACGTCGGCGACGGTCTTCAGCTCCAGGACGAAGTCGCCGGCCTCGCCGGGTTCGCCGAGCAGCGCGAAGCCGGGGGCCTTGCGGCGCGGCGAGGCCAGCGCGGCGTTGCCGAGGCCGCCGCGACCGCCCTGGGCGATCACGTAGCTGGCGCCGTTGCCGACCAGGTCCTCGACGAATTCCTCGTCGCCGTTGGGGAGCAGCCGCTTGACCACGGTGCCGTCCGGCACGGGCAGGATCACGTCGTTGCCGTTGGGGCCGGTGCGGTTGGCGCCGGCGCCGGGCTTGCCGTTGGTGGCCTTGCGGTGCGGGTGGTGGTGGTATTCGAGCAGCGTGGTGGTGTTGGCGTCGACGACCAGCGTGACATCGCCGCCGCGACCGCCGTTGCCCCCGTCGGGGCCGCCGAGCGGCTTGAACTTCTCGCGGTGCACGGAGGCCACGCCGTGGCCCCCGTTACCCGCCGCGACGTGCAGCACGACGCGGTCGACGAAGGTCGTCACGTGGATTCCTCCTCGGCTCCCGAGCGGGGAGCGAACACTGTGGACAAACACCCGAGGGCGGACCGAATAGGGTCCGCCCTCGGGTGTCGAAGCGAATGCCGCGGCGTGATTATTCCGCCGGGACGATGTTCACCACGCGGCGACCGCGCGCGGTGCCGAACTGCACGGCGCCGGCCGACAGCGCGAACAGCGTGTCGTCGCCACCGCGACCGACGTTGGTGCCGGGGTGGAAGTGGGTGCCGCGCTGGCGGACGATGATCTCGCCGGCGTTGACGACCTGGCCGCCGAAGCGCTTGACGCCGAGGCGCTGCGCGTTCGAGTCACGGCCGTTCCGGGTGGAGGATGCACCCTTCTTGTGTGCCATGTCGCTGCTCCCTACTTCCCGGAGTTGATGCCGGTGATCTTCAGCTGGGTGTGCTGCTGGCGGTGACCCATGCGCTTGCGGTAACCGGTCTTGTTCTTGTACTTCAGAATGTCGATCTTCTTGCCCTTGGTGTGGTCGACGACCTCGGCCGTCACCTTCACACCCGCGAGGACCCACGGGTCACTCGTCACGGCTTCACCGTCTACGACGAGAATGGCCTGGAGCTCAACTGCCGTGCCCGCCGCACCGCGAATGCGGTCGACCTGGACGACGTCACCGATGGCAACCTTGTGCTGCCTGCCACCGGCGCGAACGATCGCGTACACCGTGGATCTCTCTCTCTGCAGGGTCCGAGCCCCTGAAGCCAGCCACACCGAACAGAAATCGGGGGCCTCCTCCGAAGCTTGCGATCCGGAGGGTGGTTGCTCAGGAGCCTGTGCCTAAGCACACCAAGGGCAAAGGTTACAGGATGCCCGGGGCCGAAGGCCAAACGGGTCCGCCCCGGGGATACCACCCCGGAGCGGACCCGGTACAGCTCAGCTTCCGCTCGCCGCCGATACCGGCTCGGCGCCGTCCACGGCACCCTCCGGCGGGCCGGCGGGCCGGGTCGCGCGCCGCGACGTCTTGCGCGGCTTGGCGGCGGCCTTGGCCGGCTTGGCGGGCTCGGCCTCGGCCGGAGCCTCGGTCGCCGGCTCGGCGGTGGCCGCGGTCTTCGCGGCCCGCTTGGTCGCCTTCCGCGCCTTGGCGGGCGCCGCCGGTGCGGCCTCGGGCGCCGCCTCGGGTGCGACCTCGGGCACGGCCGACTCCGTCGCCTCGGCCTCGGCCGCCTCGGCGGCGACCTTCTTGGCCGACTTCCGGGGCGCCTTGGCGGCGGTCTTCTTCGCCGCCGTGGTCTTGGCCGCGGTCTTCTTGGCGGCCGTCTTCTTGGCGGCGGCCTTGCGCACCCGCTTGGCCGGCGCGGGGGCCTCCTCGGTCTCGTCGGCCTGCTCGGCCGCCGCGACCGGTTCGGCCGGTAGCTCCGCGCCCTCGATCACCGCGGCCTCGGCCTCGGGGGCCTCCGCCACCGGGGTCTCGACGACCTCGACCGGCGCCACCGGCTCCGGCACGATCTCCGCCTCGACGACCTCGTCGGCGTCGACGACCTCGGCCGGCTCCGCGACCTCGACGATCTCGACGTCCTCGAACGCCTCGGCGACCGCGGGCACCTCGACGACCTCGTCGAACTCCGGCACGTCCCGCTCGACCGACTCGTCGGTCTCGACGATCTCGGTGATCGGCCCGCTGCCGTTGCGGTCGGCGTGGCCCTTGTTGCGCTTGCGCCGCCCACCACCGCTCGCCGCGCCGTTGCCGCCGTGGGTGTGTCCGCCGTTGCCGTGGCCCTTGGTCTCCGGCGCGTCCATGTGCACGATCACGCCGCGCCCGTTGCACCGCTCGCAGTTCTCCGAGAAGGCTTCGAGCAGACCCTGGCCGACCCGCTTGCGGGTCATCTGGACCAGTCCGAGCGAGGTCACCTCGGCGACCTGGTGCTTGGTCCGGTCCCGGCCCAGGCACTCCATCAGCCGGCGCAGGACCAGATCGCGGTTGGCCTCCAGGACCATGTCGATGAAGTCGACGACGATGATTCCGCCGAGGTCGCGCAGCCGGAGCTGGCGGACGATCTCCTCGGCCGCCTCCAGGTTGTTGCGGGTGACGGTCTCCTCGAGGTTGCCGCCCTGACCGGTGAACTTCCCGGTGTTGACGTCGACCACGACCATCGCCTCGGTGCGGTCGATCACCAGCGAGCCGCCGCTGGGCAGCCAGACCTTGCGGTCCAGCGCCTTCATCAGCTGCTCGTCGATGCGGTACGTCGCGAAGACGTCCACCTCGCTGGTCCACCGCGACAGGCGCGGGGCCAGGTCGGGGGCCACGTGGCCGACGTACTCGTGGATGACGCCCCACGCCTCGTCGCCCGAGACGATCAGCTTGGAGAAGTCCTCGTTGAAGATGTCGCGGATGACCCGGACCGTCATGTCCGGCTCGCCGTACAGCAGCGAGGGCGAACTGGTCGTGATCATCTTGGACTTCTTCTTGATGTCCTCCCACTGGGCCTGGAGCCGCGTCACGTCGCGGGTCAGGTCCTCCTCGGTCGCGCCCTCGGCGGCGGTGCGCACGATGACGCCCGCGTTCTCCGGCACGATCTTCTTGAGGATGGTCTTCAGCCGGGCCCGCTCGGTGTCCGGGAGCTTGCGGCTGATCCCGGTCATGGTGCCCTCGGGCACGTACACCAGGTAGCGACCGGGCAGCGAGACCTGGCTGGTCAGCCGGGCGCCCTTGTGGCCGATCGGGTCCTTGGTGACCTGGACCAGGACCGACTGGCCGGGCTTGAGCACGGCCTCGATCCGGCGCGGACCGCTGAAGCCCGCCGCCTCGAAGTTGACCTCACCGGCGTACAGCACCGCGTTGCGGCCCTTGCCGATGTCGACGAACGCGGCCTCCATCGACGGCAGCACGTTCTGGACCTTGCCCAGGTAGACGTTGCCGACGTAGGCGGACTGGGTGTCCTGGCTGCGGCTCACGTAGTGCTCGACGAGCACGTCGTCCTCGAGCACGCCGATCTGGGTGCGGTCGCCGTTCTGGCGCACGACCATGACCCGCTCGACCGCCTCGCGGCGGGCCAGGAACTCCGATTCGGTGATGATCGGCACCCGGCGGCGGCCCTGTTCGCGCCCCTCGCGGCGGCGCTGCTTCTTGGCCTCCAGACGGGTCGAGCCCTTGACGCCCTGCACCTCGTCGGTGGGGCTGTCGGCGAGCACGTCGCGCTTGCGCGGCTCGCGGACCTTGACCACGGTGCGCTCGGGATCGTCCTGCGGCTCGGCGGCGGGCTCGTCGGCGGCCCCGTCGCGACGACGGCGCCGCCGGCGACGGCGGCTGCTGGTGGTCGCGCCGGCGTCGCCCGGGTCGTCGGGGTCGGCGTCCTCGTCGGGGCCGTCGCCGACGCCCTCGATGCGGTGCTCGTCGTCCTCGTCGGAGCCGTGGTCCTCGGCGCCGTCGTCACCGCGACCGCGGCGGCGTCGGCCACCGCGCCGGCGGCGACGGGTCGGGCGGTCGCCGTCGGTCTCGTCCTCGTGCGCCTCGGCGCCCTCGGGTTCCTCGGTCGGCTCGACCGGCTCGGCCGTGGCGACCGCGCGGCCCGGGTGCCGCTCCTGCTCGTCCTGGTAGCGCGAGTCCTGCGGCTCGGCCTCGGCCGCGCCGTGCACCTCGTCCACCGGCAGCGCGCGGCGTCGGCGACGCCGGCTGCGCGGCTCCTCGGGCGTGGTCTCCGGCTCGGCCGGGGCGGTGCTCTCGGCCGGCGCGGCGACCGGTTCGGCGGCACGCTGCGGCGCCGCGAAGACCGCCGCCTGCGGGGCCTGGAACAGCGGCTGGAAGACCGGCGGCGGCGTCTTGCGCCGGGACGACGGGGCCACCGGCTCGGCGGCTGCCTCGGGCTCGGCCTCGACCACCGGCGCGACCTCGGCGACGGGCGTCGCCTCGGCCTCCTCGACGGCCGGCACCGCACGCTTGCGGGTACGCCGGGTCCGTCGCGGCGCCTCCTCGGCCTCGGCCTGCGGGGCCTCGGCCTGCGCGGGCTGCGCGGGTTCCGCGGCCCGGGAGACCTGCGCGGCCCGCGCGGTTTCGGCGACAGGCTCGGGCGCGACCTCCTCCGGGACCGCCTCGGGCGCGACGGCGGCCCGCTTGCGGGTCCGCCGGACCCGACGCGGCGCCTCCTCCTCGGCCGGCGCGGCGGCCTCGGCGGAGACCTCCGCCGGCGCGGCCTCTACCGCCTCCGTCGGCGCAGCCGCGATCGCGGCCGTGTCGGTCACCGGCGCGGTCACCCGCTTGCGGGTACGCCGCGTCCGTCGCGGTGCCTCGGGCTCCGGCTCCGGCTCGGGTTCCGGCGCGGCGTCGACCGGTGCGGTCTCGTCGACCTCCGGCTCCTCCTCGTCGGCGGGCGCGGGCGCCTCGGGCGTCACGGCAGCCGGAACCGGCGCGGCCTCGGGAGAGGGCACGCTCGGCGGTCCGGCCGGACGGCTGGCGGCGCGCCGACGGCGGCGGGGTGCCGACGTCGTGGCCGTGTCGTCCTTCGTACTGCTGTCGTTGTCGGTACCGGGGTTTACCACCCCGGAAGTACCTGATGTCTCAGGCGTGTCGTTGGGCTCGGTGTCGAGCATGCGGGTCTGTCTCCCGTCACGCTTCCGGGCGCTCCAACGCAGGGCGCCGCGCGGAAGCTTCTCTCTCACTCGCCGGTCCCGGCCTTGCGGCCGTGATCCGGGCGATAAGTCTGTCGGAAATTCAAGCCTTGGGCCTCGTGTACCCGGTCGTCACCGATTCGAGGCTTCGACGACGGGTTCTGCACCGCCCTGCGGGCCGGTTCGGAGTTCCTCGCCCCCCTGCGAGGTGTGCTCCACCGCCGATGTCGCGCGGTCGGGCGCGAGCGGGTCGGTCACCGAAACGGTCGCGGCGTCGAGCGGCCCCTGCGCCAGGCGGGTGACCGCGGCGGCGGTGGGCGTCACAAGTTCGGCGACCGTGCGAAGACCGGACAGAACGTCGTCGGGTCGAACGGCGGGTGTGGTGTGCCGGACAACCAGTCGCAGTATCGCACAGGGTGCGGTACTACCCGCATCGACACCCTGGTGACCTGCGTCGTTCGCGTCGGGGGTGGTGACGGTCAGCGCGATCACCGCCTCACGGGCGTCGAATGTGCGCATTCCGTTCTTGCTCATCCGCTGGACCTCGACGGTCTCGGCGGCCAGGAACGCGGTGACCGCGCGCTCGGCCTCCTCGCGAGCGACCCCGTCCAGGGCCAGCTCCCAGACCGACGCCTCCAGGCGCTCGGGGAGGTTGCCGCCCTGTGCCTCGACGATCTCGACGATGTCGAGACCGCTCGGCAGCGACGCGTCCAGCAGATCCCGCAGACGGGCGGGGTCACAGTGTGTGGCCACGCCGATCTCGAGATATTCGGCCTCGCTGGCGACGCCGGTGGGCGCCGCTCCCGCGTAGGACACCTTGGGGTGGGGGGTGAAACCGGCGGAGTAGGCCATCGGCACTTCCGCCCGACGCAGGGCCCGCTCGAACGCGCGCTGGAAATCCCGGTGGCTGGTGAACCGGAGGCGGCCGCGCTTGGTGTACCGGAGGCGCAGTCGCTGGACCGTCGGCGCGGGCGGCGGTCCCTCGGGCGTACGTCGTGCCAGTTTCGCTCAGTCCTTGACTCGAGATGGATGGGCAGAAGTCGGTCCAAGCCTACGGCCATGGGACGGGTCGGGTCAGCGCCCCCCGATTCCGAGGGCTCGGAGCACCTCTGACGTGGCCCTGCCGATCGGCCGGAGAATGGCTCGACCGACCCAGCGGCACGGCGCCACGACCAGCACCCGCCATACGGCGCGGATGGCCCTGCCGATCGGCGTGAGCACGTTGCGCCAGGCCCAGGCAACCGGCAGCACCACCAGATGCCGCCAGAGCACCGCGATGCCGCGACCGATCGGAACCAGCACCGCGCGCCACAACCAGGACAGCGGCCGGACGATCAGGAAGTTGAGCACCGCGGTGGAGACGTCCCACGCGAACCGCAGGGCGAGCAGCGTCGCGCGCCCGATCGGCCGCAGTACGTGCCGCCACAACCAGGCGCCGGGCACGAGCAGGAGGTAGCGGAACAGGAAGGCGAGGGGTCGGTGGATCAGCCGGGTGAACACCCATGCGAGGGCGTTGGCGAGCGGGACGAGGATGTAGCGGCCGACGAAGCTCAGCACCGGGTACAGGAACCAGTCCCACAGCAGCTTCTTCAGCCCCCGCAGGATCGGACGCAGGAACCAGTCCCAGAACAGGAACTTGATTCCCCTGCCGATCAGCCGCACCAACTCCCACAGCAGACGCAGCGGGACCACGATGATCAGCGCGATGATCCGGGCGGGCCAGCGGACCACCGTGTACAGGCAACCCTCGCCCGGCTCGGGGCCGGTGCGCGGCGGGTAGGCGTGGTCCGCGTGTTGTTGCCGGGCCGGCGGCTCCGACCGGCCCGGTGGCGGATTCTCGCGGGACGGCTGCCACGGCACCCGATCCGGTTGCTCCCCGTTTGCAGTCACCCGGGAAGATTAGTGGTCCCGCCCCCGGCGGGGAGGCGGGACCGGCATTGCTGCTTTATGTGACTATCCGACTACTTGACAGTGCTGCCGGCGGTGGTCGCCCGGCCGCCCCGGTCGCCGGTGTGTTCACGGGTGTGGCCTGTGTGGCGCCTATATATAGGGAGAGCGAGCCACCTCACCCGGGCGACTTCACGCGGGCCACTCCCTCGGCCCGCAAGCCGACCCGGCCCCGCTCCCGGGTCACTCCGCCCGCTTGCCCCCGCTCGTCGGCGGCGGACCACCGTCCGGCGTCGCCCCCGGCTCGTCGCGGCGGCCGGTGAACCGGTCCCGGAGCTTGCCGCCCGCGTCCACCGCGCCGTCGGCGAGGTCGCGCAACAGGCCGAACAGCGGGTCCGTGGTGGTGCGTACGGACTCGCGGTAGGCGGTTGCCGAGGCCCTGACCTCCTCGCGCACCGACGCGTTCGGGTCGTACTCGCGACGCAGATACTCACCGGCCAGAATCCGCCGATAGTCGTCCCCGTCCGCCCACTTGCGCAGTTCGGCGACCCGGACCACCGGGAACGGGTGGGAACGCCCGAGCAGGTTCATCAACTTGAGCACGCTGTCGCGCAGATCGCCGGCGCCCTCGTACTCGGCAGCCTGCTCCAGGAACGCGTCGGTGCTCATCTCGTGCAGCTGCGAGCCGCCCGCGACCTTCATCAGCGCGCGCATCGACACCTCGGGGTCCTGACCGACCAGCAGGCCCGCCCGGTCGCAGGACAACTCCGACTTGCGGAACCACTCCTGCAACGCGGTGATGATCGCGTGCACGCCGATCGTGCCCAGCGGGATTCCGGACAGCGCGGCGGCGAATCGGGTCAGAATCAGCAACATCGTGCGGTATACCGCGTGTCCGGACAGGATGTGCCCGATCTCGTGCCCGATGACCGTGCGCATCTCGTCGTCGTCGAGCAGTTCGACCAGACCCGAGGTGACCACGATGAACGGCTTGTCCATGCCGATCGCCATCGCGTTCGGCTGCGGGTCCTGGGTGACGAACAGCTCCGGCACGGTGGACAGATCCAGGATGTACGCCGACTCGCGGGCCATCTCGTGCAGGCGGTGGAACTGCTGCTCGCCCACCCGGACCGAACCCGCCAGGAAGGCGAGTCGGAACGCCCGCTCGGACACCAATCCCGACACCTGTTTGAGCACGAGATCGAAACCGCTGAGCCGGCGCATCGCCACCAGCGCGGCGCGATCGGAGGGGTGTTCGTAGGCCCGGGAGGAGATCCCGGGGAATCGTCGGCGTCCCTCGAACGGTCCGATCGTCTTGTCGTCCGGCATGCTGCGCCCCCTAGCCTCGAGCAATCCGCCTCCACCCTAGGCGCGTCCACGCCCCGGGGCAGAGGGTCATCCCCGGAACCTGGCCGCGCGCCTCACCCTCCGCGCCCGTACGATGTCGTCCGCACACGTCGGCAAAAACTACGCAAGGGCTGACCACGGATGACCCAGCACGCCACGACCGTCCTCACCACGCTGGCCAACGAGAGCGGCAAGCACGAGAACCTGAACGCGCTGGGTGCCGGCATCGGTGCGCTGGCCACGCTGCTCATCCTGCTGTTCGTCGTGACGCGCTTCAACAAGGACCGCTGAGCCCTCGGTCCGAACCCGGACGGCCGCGTCCGGTTCGTCGAACCTCCCTGTCCGCGCCGGGTGCCCCGTTGCCGCCCGGCGCTTCGTCATGCGCGTTAAGGTGACGCCAGGTCAGGGGAGGCCGGGGAGGGCTCGATGCGTACGTTCGCCATGGGCGAGAAGACGAGGCTGGACGATTCGGCCATCAGGGTGGAGTTCGACGTGTCGGGCGAGGGCCTGGCCGCGTACTGCTTCAGCCTCGGGACGGCGGATCTGGACGTGGTCTGCACCGCCCGGCCCGCGTCGCTGACGAGCGCGGTCGCGCTCGTGGCCGGCGGGACCGGGACCGCCGAGTTCCACCTGGACCTGTCCGCCGTGGACGACGCGGTGGACCGGCTGGTGTTCGCGATCGGCGCGCAGGCGCCGGGGTTCGGCGCCGGGTCGTTGTTGCGCCTGCTCGGCGCCGACGGCGAGATCGGCCGATTCGTGCTGCCGGTGGGCGAGTTGACCCGGGAGCGCGCGCTGATCCTGGCCGAGGTCTACCGGCGGGACGGGTGGCGGTTCGGCGCGGTGGGACAGGGCTACGAGGCGGGCCTGGACCAGTTGGTGCGGGACCTGGGCGCGGAGCCCGACCAGGCGCTGTTCACGGCCGCGGCGATGGCGGACCCGGTGGTACCGGACACGGCGGTGCACGCCGAGCCGGAACCGGAACCGGAACCGGTCGAAGGGTCCGACGCCGAACCCGCGCCGGCCGCCTCGGTCGACATCGCGGCCGAACCGGCGCCCCCAGCCGAGCAGTTGCCGGAATCGGAAGCCACGCCCGCCCCCGACCCCGCCGACGCCGGCCCGCTCTCGCCCCGCCCCGCCCCCGCCGTCGAGTACGAGGGCCGCGGCGACCGGGTCCTCTCCATCGAGCGCCCCGTCGACGCCGGCCCCTTCCTGGTCGAGCTGGAGGCCCGGGGCACCGAGAACTTCGTGGTCTGGACGCTGGACGCCGACCTGGAGACGGACAAGCTCCTGGCCAACACGATCGGCGTGCACCGGAGCCGGGCACTGGTGGACGAGCGCGGCACACGTACCTCGCGCCTGAAGATCGAGGCCGACGGCGCGTGGACCGTGCGACTGCTCACCCCCGAGGCCGCCCGGCCGCTCACCGACCGGCTGGAGGGCAGCGGCCCCGAGACGGTGCGCTGGGCCGGCCCGCGCACGGTGCTCGCGATGACGCACGCCGGCGGCAGCAACTTCATCGTCGGCACCTTCACCGAACACGGCGACGACGAGGCATATCTCGGCACCCTGGCCAACGTGATCGGCGACTACGAGGGCGAGTCGATCCTGCCCAAGGGCCCCTGCCTGATCGAGATCGAGGCCGACGGCGCCTGGACCCTGGCCACGATCCCCGACTGACCCGGCGGCGCCCCCGCACCTCCCGACACCGACACGCCACCATTCGGGGGAGTTGGCGGAATCGGGGTCGGTTCCTTGATCTGCTGATCAGGTGAACCACATGCCTCGTCGTCACGGGCTCCTGGCCGTCGCGCTCGCGTTGGTCGCCTCCGTCGTCGTCGGGTGCGGGGGCGGCGGTTCGGGGCCGCCCGAGCTGAACTGGTACGTACCGCCGGACAACGGGGCCTATCAAAAGCTCGCCGACCGGTGCAGCCGGGCGTCCGGCGGCGCCTATCGGGTCAAGGTTTCGGTGTTGCCCACCGACGCGTCCGGACAGCGCGAGCAACTGGTGCGCCGGCTTGCCGCCAAGGACTCCTCGATCGACGTGATGGCGCTCGACCCCGTCTTCGTACCGGAGTTCGCCGAGGCGCGCTTCCTGCGCCCGTTCACGGCGGCCGAGGCCCCGACACTGACCGACGGCATGCTGAGCAGCGCCGTGGAGTCCTCGGGGTGGCGGGGCCGACTGGTTGCCGCGCCGTTCCGGGCCAACACCCAACTCCTGTGGTATCGCAAGTCGGTGGCTGCCGAGGCCGGACTCGACCTCACCCGGCCGATCGGCTGGGACGACCTGATCACCGCCGCGGAGAAGACGCACAAGACCGTCGCGGTGCCCGCCAAGCGCTACGAGGGCCTGACCGTTTGGGTCAACGGCCTGGTCACCGGCGCCGGCGGGGCGATCGTGCGGGACGTGGAGAAGGGCGTCGACCTGAAGCCCGCACTGCGCGAGGGCGGCGTGGGCAAACGGGCCGCCGAGGTGATGCGCCGCCTCGGCCGCTCTTCCGCCGCACCGGCCAACCTGGCCACCTCGATCGAGGACGACACCCGGACCGTGTTCCAGTCCGACTCCGGCGGCTTCATGATCAACTGGACATACGCGCGCGGCGCCGCGGCCGAGGCGGTCGCCGGCGGCCAACTCTCGCGTGAGGTGCTGGACGACTACGGCTGGGCGCGCTACCCGCAGACCGACCCGGACAAGCCGTCCAAGCCGCCGTTCGGCGGGATCTCACTGGGCGTCAGCCGATACGGCAAACACGCCGCCGAGGCGGTGAGCGCGGTGCGCTGCGCGGGCACCCTGGAGAACCAGATCACCTACATGCTGGAGTCGAAGGAGACCACGGCCAGGGCCGCCGCCTACGACGATCCGGGCGTACGCGCGGCGTTGCCGATGGCGGATCTGATCAAGGAGTCCCTCGACCAGGCCGGCCCGCGTCCGCGAACGCCCTACTACAACGACGTCTCCGCGTCGGTGCAGCGCGAGTACCACCCGCCCGCCGACGTCGACCCGAACTCCGCCCCCCGCGCCACCGACGACCTCATCACCGGGGTCCTGCACGACAAGGTGCTGCTGTGAGCACGGCATCCGCGACCCGCACCGCGCCTCGGCACAGGAAGCCCCGGAAGCAGCTCGACCACGCGCAGCGCATGCGCCGCACCGGATGGCTGCTGTCCGCGCCCGCCGTGCTGATCATGCTCGCGGTCGCGATCGCGCCGCTGGTCGACGCCGCGTGGCTCTCGCTCTTCCACAAGCGGCTGACCACGCCCGACGCCAACTCGTTCGCGGGTTTGTCGAACTACTGGGTGGTGCTCAAGGATCCGCTGTGGTGGACCGACGTGTGGACCACCCTCGCGCTGACCGTGCTCACCGTCTCGGTCGAGTTCGTGATCGGCTTCGGCCTCGCCCAACTGATGCAGCGCGCCCTGTACCTGCGCCGCACGCTGCGCACCATCGTGCTGATCCCGTACGGCATCGTCACGGTCGTCTCCGCCTACGCCTGGCGCTACGCGTTCGACCCGTCCACCGGGTTCGTCAACGACTGGCTGGGCACCGACGTCGCCTGGTTCGACCACCGCTGGACCGCGCTGTTCGTGATCGCCCTCTCGGAGATCTGGAAGACCACGCCGTTCATGTCGCTGCTGCTGCTCGGCGGGCTGATCCAGGTCTCCCCGGACGTGCACGAGGCCGCGCGCGTGGACGGCGCGGGGCCGTGGCAGCGGCTCACCCGGGTCACCCTGCCGATCATGAAGCAGGCGATCCTGGTCGCGCTGCTGTTCCGGACCATGGACGCGTTCCGCATCTTCGACTCGGTCTTCGTGATGACCGGCGGCGCCAACGACACCGAGACGGTGTCCTTCCTGGCCTACCGCCAACTGGTCAGCCGCACGGCCCTGGGCCTGGGTTCGGCGATCTCGGTACTGCTGTTCGCCTGTGTGCTGCTGATCGCGTTCCTGTTCATCAAGCTCTTCCGTACCGACGTGAGCAAGCTCGGGAGCCCCGCGTGAGTCAGCCAAGCCCGGCCCGCGAGGGTGTACGCACCCTGGTCAGCGTCGTGGTGATCGGGATCACCGTGCTCCCGCTGGCCTGGATGCTCTCGCTGTCCTTCAAGGGCGGCGACGACATCAACAACGCGCAGTTCCTGCCCAAGACCTGGAGTCTGGACAACTACCGCACGGTCTTTCGCAACAACCTCTTCACCGACGCGCTGCGCAACTCGATCGGTATCTCGCTGATCGCCACCACGATCGCGGTCGCCTGCGCCACCGGCACCGCGTACGCGATCGTGCGGATGGAGTTCCCGGGCAAGCGGCTGATCCTGCTCGGCGCGTTGGCGATCGCGATGTTCCCGACCATCGCGGTGGTCGGCCCGCTGTTCGACATGTGGCGCTCGATCGGCCTGTTCGACACCTGGATCGGGCTGATCCTGCCCTACCTGTCGTTCACCATGCCGCTGTCGATCTGGACGCTGACCTCGTTCTTCAAACAGATCCCGTGGGCCCTGGAGGACGCCGCGCGGATCGACGGCGCCTCCGCGTGGCAGGCGTTTCGCTACGTGATCGCGCCGATGGCGGTGCCGGCCGTGGTGACCACCGCGATCCTGGTGTTCTTCTTCGCCTGGAACGACTTCGTCTTCTCGGTGTCGCTGACCTCGACCAACAACTCCCGTACCGTGCCCGCCGCGCTGGCCTTCTTCACCGGTGCCTCGCAGTTCCAGCAGCCCACCGCCGCGATCGCGGCGGCCTCCGTCGTGGTGAGCATTCCGGTGATCATCCTGGTGCTCGTCTTCCAGAAGCGGATCGTCGCGGGGATCACCTCGGGGGCGGTCAAGGAGTAGGGGCGCGCGCTCGGGGAGCGCGGAACGATAGATTCTCGCGCCATGAGCGAGCGGAACAGACGTGTCGGTGTCATGGGCGGCACCTTCGATCCCATCCACCACGGGCACCTCGTCGCCGCGAGCGAGGTGGCGGGCCAGTTCGGGCTCGACGAGGTCGTGTTCGTGCCGACCGGTCGACCGTGGCAGAAGTCCGCGCAGGACGTGTCCTCGCCCGAGGACCGGTACCTGATGACGGTGATCGCCACCGCCTCCAACCCGAGGTTCTCGGTGAGCCGGGTGGACATCGACCGCGCGGGCGAGACGTACACCCTCGACACCCTGCGCGACCTGCGCGAGTCCTCGCCCGAGGGCACCGAAATATTCTTCATCACCGGCGCCGACGCGCTGTCCCAGATCTTCTCCTGGCACAACGCGCACGAGATGTTCGAGCTCGCGCATTTCGTGGGTTGCACCCGTCCGGGGCACACTCTGTCCGACCCGGGTTTCCCGGACGGCGGCGTGAGCCTGGTGGAGGTCCCCGCACTGGCCATTTCGTCGACCGACATCCGTACAAGGGTGGCCGGGGGCGATCCGGTCTGGTACCTGGTACCGGACGGGGTCGTTCAATACATCAGCAAGCGGGGGCTGTACCGGGGAGCTTCGTGAGCAACGACGACCGGCGCGAGTGGGAGCCTTACGGCACCGAGCGAGGGGACGGCGGGCAGGCGCAGGAACCGTACGGCCCGGGGCGGGGCGACGGCGGACACCCGGGATACCCCGCACAACCGCCTGCCGGATCGGGCCCCGAGGGTCTCGAGCCGGTGAACTTCGCGCCGCAGCAATACCCGTACGACCCGAACGCCGGTTACGACCCGAACGCGGCCTACGACCCGAACGCCGGTTACGGCACGGGTGGTTACGACGCGAACGCGTACGGGTCCGGGGCCTATCCGGCGGCGAACCCCGGTCAGGACCCGAACGGCTACGGCCAGGGCGCGGTCGCGGGGACGTACGACCAGAGCGGTGGTTACGGCACGGGCTACGACCCCAACGCCGGCGCCTACGCGCCCGGTGCGTACGCCCCCGGCACCTACGACTCCACGGGCTACACCTCCGGCGGCTACGACGCCAACGCGTACGACCCGAACGCCGGTTACGACCCGAACGCGTACAACCCCAACGCCTACGATCCGGCGGCCCCTTCGGGCCAGGCGTATCCACAGCAGGGCAACCCGGGCGGATACCCGGACGGGCAGCAGGGTCGCCCCGAACCGCAGCAGCCCACCGCGTACTACGAGCAGCCCCCCGCCGCCGCCGCGCCGCCCGCGCCCCCCGTGGTGCCCGCGAGCCGGCCCGGGTCGGCCGCGTCGGTGCCGGTGGCCGGTACGGACCCGACCTCGATCGGGGTCGCGGCCGGGTCGACGCCGGTGCGGCCGTCGCGCGCGCGGTCCACGGAGGCGAAGGCCGACTCGGCCGCGTCCGCCCCGCCCGCCGCCGGCTCGTCCGCCACGAGGGCCGGGGCCGGCTCGACCGGGGACGGCCGGGTGCCGCCGCCGAGGACGCGTCGTCCGGGTCCGGGGCGGCCGGGACGGCCCGGCTACGGCTCGGACGAGTTCGCCTTCGTCGACGACGAGAGCGAGCAGGCCGAGGACGTCATCGACTGGCTCTCCTTCGCCGAGACGCGCTCCGAGCGCCGGGACGAGAAGCGCCGGGCGATCCGGACCCGGCTGATCGCCCTCGTCGTGGTGATCGCGGTGGCGCTGCTCGGTGTCGGCGGCTGGTTTGCCTGGGACACCTGGTTGCGGGACGAGAAGAAGGTCGCCGCGCCGGGCAAGAACGGCGGCGTGCTGGTGCAACTGCGCGGCAAGGACGGCCGCGCCTCGGCCAACGCGCTGCTCACCGTCGACCCGGCGAAGAACACCGCGTCCATGGTCAGCGTTTCCTCGGTCACCATCGTCAACTCCGACAACAGTTCCTTCCCGCTCGGCCAGTTGATGGCCGACGAGGGCCCCGGCGCGTCCCGGGACGCGCTGTCCGACCTGCTCGGGGTCAAGCTGGACGGCTCCTGGGTGGTCTCCGAGCCGGTCCTGCAGGGCCTGGTCGACCTCGCGGGCGGCATCCAGCTCAACGCCGACGTCGAGATCAAGGGCCAGGACGGCAAGGTCCTGGTCGGACAGGGCCGCAACCCGGCGAACGGGGTCGCGGCGCTGGCCTTCGCCACGTACAAGCAGCCGGGCGAGTCGCCGACGGTGACCGGCGACCGGTTCGGCCGGGTCCTCCAGGGCCTGCTGACCGCGTTCCCGACCCAGCCCGACGCGGTCCTGACGCTGCTCGCCAACATGGCGAACCTGCCGGACCCCTCGCTGCCGGACGACAAGCTCAGCACCCTCCTGGCGAACCTGGCCAAGGCGACCCAGGCGAAGCTGTTGCAGGTCCGGGCGCTGCCGGTGTCGCCGGAGGGCATCCTGGACGTCAACGCCGCCGTCCCGATCGTGCGTGAGCTGCTGGGCGGCACCGTACGCCAGGGCCGGGTCGAGGCGGGTCCGGCGCGTGTGATGGTCGAGGACGCGAGCGGCAAGAACGGTGCCCAGGAGGACGCGCACGCCAAGCTGCTGAACGCGGGCGTCACGTACGTCCCCGGCGGGGCGTCGGGCAAGCGCGCACAGCCGACGTCGGTCGTGCAGTACTCCAACGACGCCCGCAAGGTCGACGCGGAACAGGCCGCGCTGACTTTGCACCTGCCGCCGACGTCGGTGAAGAAGGCGACGGGGGAGATGCTGGCGGACGTGGTGGTCACGCTCGGCCAGGACTACACGTTCGAAGCGCCCAAGCCGTAGCGGCGGTGCTTCCCGGCCCGCCGGTCCCGCGTGGACCGGTGAGCCGGGAAGCGGGCCGGGTCGGCTTCGGCCGGGCCGGTCGGGAAATAACGGGTCGCCGTCGCACGCCCCGCGTGTGAGACCCTGAACGGTAATCCCCTTGTCGTCCGCAGGAAGCGAATCGTGACCGCAACCCCCCACGCCCTGGAGCTCGCCACCGCGGCTGCCGTGGCATGTGCAGAGAAGCTCGCCACCGACGTCGTCGCCTACGACGTGAGCGAGGTGGTCACGATCACCGACGTGTTCGTGCTCGCCTCCGCGTCCAACGACCGCCAGGTCAAGGCGATCATGGACGAGGTCGAGGAAGCGTTGCGCGGGCTCGGCGCCAAGCCGGTCCGCCGCGAGGGCGAGCGCGAAGGGCGCTGGATCCTCCTCGACTACATCGACATCGTGGTGCACGTCCAGCACGCCGAGGAGCGGGCCTACTACTCGCTCGAGAAGTTGTGGAAGGACTGCCCGCGGATCGAGCTGCCGGAAGCGGTGCTGCGCGGCAACGAGCAGGCCAGGGCCGCCGAGGCGGCGGGGGCGGCGGAGGGCGCGCTCTGAGCGGCACCGGCCGCCGGGTCCTGCTGTGGCGGCACGGCCAGACCACGTGGAACGTCGAGCGGCGTTTCCAGGGCCAGACCGACATCCCGCTGACCGACGAGGGCCTGGCCCAGGCCCGGCGCTCGGCCCGACTGCTTGCGGCGCTGCGCCCGGACGCGATCGTGTCCTCCGACCTGACCCGCACCGTGGACACCGCGGCGGAGCTGGCCCGGCTGGTCGACGTGCCGGTCACCCTGGACCCCGCACTGCGTGAGACCTACGCGGGCGAGTGGCAGGGGCTGACGAATCGCGAGATCGAGGCGACCTTCCCCGAGCAGTTCGCCGCCTGGCGACGCGGCGAACCGGTCCGGCGCGGCGGCGGCGAGCTGGAGAGCGAGGTCGCCGAGCGTATGGCCGAGGCGATCGGCCTCGCGGTCGAGAAGCTGCCCGAGGACGGCACGCTCGTGGTGGTCTCGCACGGGGGCGCGATCCGCTGCGGCCTCGGCGCGCTGCTGGGCCTGCCCCGGGAGACCTGGGGCGCGCTGGGCGCGCTGTCCAACTGCTGCTGGTCGGTGCTCGGCCCGGGAGCCCGGGGATGGCGCCTGCTGGAGCACAACGCGGGGACGCTGCCGGAACCGGTCATCGGGGACGACGTCTGACGGTCGCGACGCGAGACATGTGACGGTCTCGGCGCCGGGTTCACACCCGGCTCCGGGACCGCTTTCGCTTCGTCTCCCGCTTCATCCCGTGCGTTGTCCCGCCGTCGTCTCGCCGAGTCCTCACCCGGCGGCCTCGCCCCCCTGTTTGCGGTACAGGTCCTCCAGGTCGGCGAGCATGCCGTCGGCGAGATCGCGCTCGGCCTGCCAGTAGCGCTCGCTCCACTTGAGCACCAGGGCCGGGAACGGCCAGCGGTCCTGCGCGGTGTCCTCGCTCGCGCGCACCTCGACCAGCGTGCTCGCCGCGTAGTCGCGGTGCTCGACCAGGGTCTTGCGCAGCTCCTCCGGCTCGCTGAGGTGGCCGAGCCAGACCCGCAGCGCGACGCCGTGCTTGAGCACGGGCGGCCCCGCCGGGGTCTCGCGCGCCCACGTGGCCAGCGCCTCCTGGCCGGAGTCGGTGATGCGGTACAGCCGCTTGTTGCGCAGCTCGTCCTGCGAGGCGATCCGCGAGACGGCGAAGC
Source organism: Embleya sp. NPDC059237 (assembly GCF_042754105.1). NCBI lineage: Bacteria > Bacillati > Actinomycetota > Actinomycetes > Kitasatosporales > Streptomycetaceae > Embleya > Embleya sp. NPDC059237. The sequence continues at coordinate 364,855 of NZ_JBHZAE010000007.1, forward strand.
CGAGCTGCTCCAGGCGCTTGAGCTCGCTGTAGATCTGGCTGAGCGCCGGACTCCAGTAGAAGAAGCGCAGGGACGCGTCGGCCCACTTCTTGAGGTCGTAGCCGGATCGCTCGCCCGGGAACGACAAGAGGCCGAGCACGGCCCACGCGGTTGCGGGCAGCTTCGGGAGCGGATCCCCCGTCATCGTGGCCTCCATCGGTACGCGGCGACTTTTTCTGATTCTACGTCAGTTGGCTATTGACCTGACTGGTCGTCATATATCTAATTGAAGTATTCCACGCCTCGCGCACCAGGAGTACGGCATGCAGTTCTCGATGATCTTCGAAGCCCAGATGGCCAACCCCACGGCGGAACACGAGCGTGAGGTCATCCTCGACTCCGTGGAGCAGGCCGTATACGCCGAGCGCATGGGCTTCGACCGCATCTGGGCCGTGGAGCACCACTCGACCAAGTGGTACTCGCACATGAGTGCCCCGGAGATCTTCCTGACCTGGGTGGCGGCGCGTACCAGCCGGATCCGGATCGCCCACGGCGCGGTCTGCATGCCGTTCAACTTCAACCACCCGGCCCGGGTCGCCGAGCGCATCGGCATGCTGGACACGCTCTCCGGCGGCCGGCTCGACGTCGGCGCGGCCCGCGGCGGCACGCTCCAGGAGTCCTCGCTGTGCGGCGTGGACATCGAGCAGACCAAGGCCCAGGTCGAGGAGGCGCTGCGGATCATCGGCGCCGCGTGGCAGCAGGACGAGCTGGTGTGGCACGGCGACGTGCTCGACATCGAGGGCTCGCACCCGATCCTGCCGCGCCCGGTGCAGACCCCGCACCCGCCGCTGTTCCTGGCCTGCAGCAAGCAGCCGAGCCTGGTCGAGGCGGCGGAGTACGGCGTCGGCGCGCTGGTACTCGGCTTCGCCGGTCCGGAGGAGGTGGCCAACCTCAACCAGATCTACCGGGATGCGATCAAGGAGCGCACCGGCGAGCGGTTCGTGTCCTCGGTGACCAACGACCACCTCGTCGCGCTGTGCCCGACGATCGTCTCCGAGGACGGCGCCCGGGCCCGCCAGGTGGGCGCGCGCGGCCAGCGCTTCTTCGCCCAGTCGATCGCGCACTGGTTCTCCGGCGGCAGGTCCGGCATCCCCGACGAGGCCGTGGTCGAGGGCCGGGACGAGGTGGCGATCATCCACGAGGCCGCCGAACAGCAGGTCGCGATGCTGCACGAGGCGAAGATCCCGGTCACGGTGAACGCCACCGCCACCTACAACGTGAACCACGCGTACGGCACGGCGGAGGACGCGATCGGCTACGTCCAGAAGCTGATCGACGCGGGGGCGGACGAGATCATGTGCCTGATCCAGATGGGCACGGTTCCGCAGGCGGACTGCATGGAGACGATCCGGATCTGGGGGGAGCAGGTCATTCCGCACTTCCGCGCGAAGTACGGGGCCTGAGGGATCGAGACTTCGTTCGGGACGCGGCGCGCGGGCGCCGGTGTCCCGGGCGAGACCGACCGGCCGGATCCGGTGCGGAGGACCGGATCCGGCCGACCCCGGGCCGAGGGCCCGACGACTGGGAGGTAATCACCGTGAGCGACTCGATCGATCTGACCGGCAAGGTGGCGATCGTCACCGGTGCGGCGCGGGGTCAGGGTGAGGCCGAGGCGCGATTGTTCGCCCGGTGCGGGGCCCGCGTCGTGCTGACCGATCTGCTGGAGGACGAGGGCGCCCGGGTCGCCGAGGAGATCGGCCCCGAGGCCCGGTTCGTGCGGCACGACGTGTCGAACGCGACGGACTGGGCGGCGGTCGTCGAGCTGGCCGTGCGGGAGTTCGGCGGGGTGGACGTGCTGGTCAACAACGCCGGGATCATGTGGACCAAGCCGATCCTGGAGGAGACGCCGGAGGGCCTGGATCGGATCCTGAAGGTCAACCTGTTCGGCACCTTCCACGGGATCCAGGCGGTGGCGCCGCTGATGCGGGCGAACGGCGGCGGGTCGATCGTGAACATCTCCTCGCTCGCCGGCCTCCAGGGCATCCCGGGACACGCGGCCTACGGCTCCTCCAAATGGGCCGTCCGCGGCCTGACCAAGACCGCCGCCCTGGAGCTGGGCGAGTACGGGATCCGGGTCAACTCCGTGCACCCGGGGGCCGTGGACACGCCGATGATCGGCAACCGTTTCACGCGCGGGCCGGGCAATTTCCCCACCGTGCCGCTGCGTCGGGTGGGCGAGCCGGAGGACATCGGCGAACTGGTGGTGTTCCTGGCCTCCGACGCGTCCTCGTGGATCACCGGTACCGAGTTCGTGATCGACGGCGGTTCGATGGCGGGCATCGTGCCGCCGGTGCAGGGGTAGCGGCGGCAGCGGGGGCCGGCCGGCAACCGTTCGGTCGGATTTCGATTTGCTTAGTTGTACTATGCAAATGCGAGCCGAGAAGTCGGCAGGCACGGATCGAAGGAACGCATCATGGCTGAACTCCAGGGCCCCAATCTGACCGACAAGGTCGTCATCGTCACCGGCGGAGCCCGCGGCCTCGGCGCCGCGGCGGCCAAGCAGATCGTCGACGGCGGCGGTCGGGTGGTCCTCACCGATCTGCTCGACGAAGGGGCCGAGACGGCCGCCGCACTCGGCGCGCACGCCCGCTTCCACCGGCACGACGTGACGAGCGAGGAGCAGTGGAAGGCCGTCGTCGACTTCACCGTGGCCGAGTTCGGCCGGGTGGACGGGCTGGTCAACAACGCCGGCGTGTCCACCGGCGCGATGTTCGACACCGAGACGCTCGAACACTTCGAGTTCGTGATCAAGGTCAATCTGACCGGCGTCTGGCTGGGCATGCAGGCGGTGATCCCGCACCTGAAGGCGAACGGCGGCGGGTCGATCGTCAACATCTCCTCCGCGGCGGGCCTGATGGGGCTCGCGATGACCGGCTCCTACGGCGCGTCCAAGTGGGCCGTGCGCGGCATGAGCAAGGTCGCCGCGGTGGAGTTGGGACCGGCGCGGATCCGGGTCAACTCGGTGCACCCCGGCATGATCTACACCCCGATGACGTCCTCGGTGGGCATCCGGGAGGGCGAGGGCAACTACCCGAACACCCCGATGGGTCGGGTCGGCGAGCCGAGCGAGATCGGCGCGGCCGTCGCGTTCCTGCTCTCCGACGCGGCGTCCTATGTGACGGGCGCGGAGTTGGCGGTGGACGGCGGGTGGACCACCGGGCCGACGGTCGAGTACGTGATGGGTCGGTGAGGCGGGTGATCGCGCCGCGTTCGGGGACGGGCGGGGCGGGTCCGGTGGATGGCGTGGTTTCCGTGGACGGTGTGGGCGACGTGGATGGGGTGCGTGGGCATGGCTGATCTGACCGGCAAGGTGGCGATCGTCACCGGGGCCGCCCGCGGGCAAGGGGCGGCCGAGGCGCGCTTGTTCGTGGCCTCCGGGGCGCGGGTGGTGCTCACCGACCTGTTGACGGAGGAGGGTGAGCGGGTGGCCGCCGAACTGGGCACCGCCGCGCGCTTCGTCCGGCACGACGTATCCGATCCGGCGGACTGGGCCGCGGTGGTGGACGTCGCGGTCGAGGCGTTCGGCGGTCTCGACATCCTGGTCAACAACGCCGCGATCTACTGGACCAGGGGTTTCGCCGACGAGACGGCGGAGCGTGTGGAGCGGATCATGCGGGTCAACTTCTTCGGCGTCTGGCACGGCATGCAGGCCGTGCTGCCCGCGATGAAGGCGCGCGGCGGCGGTTCGATCGTCAACATCTCGTCCCAGGCCGGCCTGGAGGGCATGCCGGGACACGCGGCCTACGGCGCGACCAAGTGGGCGGTACGCGGGCTCTCCAAGACCGTCGCCCTGGAGGTCGGCGAGCACGGCATCCGGGTCAACTCGGTACACCCGGGCACCATCGACACCCCGATGATCGCCGCGGTCGGGCTGGAGCAGGGCGCGGGGAAGTACCCGTCCGTGCCGCTGCGCCGGATCGCCGCCCCGGAGGAGGTCGCCGAGGTGGTGGCCTTCGTCGCCTCCGACGCGGCGTCCTACCTGACCGGCACCGAATTGGTCGTCGACGGCGGCGCCATGGCCGGGATGGTCAGGCCGGTCGGCAGCTTCTAGGCATCTCCGGCCGGCCTCGGCCGGGACCGGGGGTGGGTGGGGCGGCTCGACGAGCGCGCTCCGCGCATCCCCGGTCACCCACGATCGGTGCCGGGAAAGGCGTTTGGAAGCGGTGCGGGGGAGCGTGTAAAGTACTCGTGGTCGGGAGGGCAAGCCCATCCGACCCAGGTGAATAGCGGGGCTGTAGCTCAGTTGGTAGAGCGCTTGCATGGCATGCAAGAGGTCCGGAGTTCAATTCTCCGTAGCTCCACAGAGATGGTGAGACCGCCTTCCGGATTCGTTCGGGAGGCGGTCTTTTTGCGTTCTCGATGCGGCATCGATGCGTCCACCGCGCGGCATCGGTGGAAAAAGTGTGAAAGCCCTGTTCCGGGCATTCTCCCTTCGGGATCTCGACGAAGGTGAGCATGCGATGACGGAGAGTCGGTTCTGGGAGCGGGCGATGGACCGGGCGATCGTGCCCGGATACAGCCGGATCGGGTACCGGGTGCGGCGGTCGGGATTCACGGCCGACCCCCAGCACACGCTCAAGGGGCGGACCGTGGTGGTGACCGGGGCCTCGTCCGGGATCGGCGAGGCGGCGGTGACCGGCCTGGCCCGGCTCGGCGCGACCGTGGTGCTGGTCGGGCGGGACGCGGCGCGGGCCGAGGCGGCCGGCCGGCGGGTCGCCGAACTGGTGCCCGGGGCCGACCTCGCCGTGCGCCGCTGCGACGTGGGCAGCCTGCCGGACGTGGCCCGCCTCGCGAAGGAGCTGCGGGCCGAACAGGGTCCGCTGCACGCGCTCGTGCACAACGCCGGCGTATTGCCCCGGGAGCGTGCGGTGACCGCCGAGGGGCACGAGGTGTGCCTGGCGGTGCATGTGCTCGGACCGCATCTGCTCACCCGGCTCCTCGCCACCGACGCCGCCTCCTGCGCGCGGGTGGTGTGGATGAGCTCGGGCGGGATGTACACCCAACGGCTGCCGGTGGACGACATCGAGTACGAACGCGGCCCGTACCGGCCGACCGTCGCCCACGCCCGGACCAAACGCATGCAGGTCGTGCTCGCCGAACTGTGGGCCGAACACCTGGGCGACGGCGGCCCGGTCGTGCACGCCACCCACCCGGGCTGGACCGACACCCCGGGGCTGCGCGCATCGATGCCCACCTTCCGCCGGCTGACCGCACCGCTCCTGCGCAGCCCCGAAGAGGGCGCGGACACCGCCGTGTGGTTGTGCGCGGCGGACGAACCCGGCCGCACCACCGGGCTGTTCTGGCAGGACCGCGTCCCGCGCCCGACCCACTACCGCGCGGCCACACGCGAGAGCCGGCCGGACCGGGCCTGGTTCTGGCGGCGGTGCCAGGAACTCACTCACCCGTGGGCGGGGGAATGCGGGGGACGCGGGGACTGAGGGGGCCGGGTTCGAGGGGCGGGCCCGAGGACGGTCGACGCGTCCCCGGATCCACCCCTCGTCCCGCTCACGCGAGCGGGAATCCGACCCCGTGCTCCTCGACCGGCCGAGGTCCGTGGATGCGCCGATCGGCCTCGGTGATCGCGACGTCGTTGATGCTCGCCTCGCGCCGCCGCATCAGGCCGTTGTCGGCGAATTCCCACAACTCGTTGCCGTAGCTGCGCCAGAAGGCGCCGGCGCCGTCGTGCCACTCGTACTGGAAGCGGACCGCGATGCGGTCGGCCGTGTACGACCACAACTCCTTGCGCAGCGCGTAGTCCTGCTCGCGGGCCCACTTCTCGGTCAGGAACGCGACGATGGCCGGGCGGCCGGTGACGAAGCGGTCCCGATTGCGCCACACCGAGTCGGGGGTGTACGCGAGCGCGACACGCTCGGGGTCGCGGGTGTTCCAGGCGTCCTCGGCGGCCTGCACCTTGGCGCGGGCGTCGGCCTCGGTGAACGGGGGCAGCGGCGGCCTCACTCGGACCACCCCGACTGCTCGATCACGTCGACGAAGTTCGTGCGCTCGAAGCCGGGGACGAACCGGTCCAGGACATCCGCCTTGACGTTGCCGAACGTGGTTTGCGGGCGGTGCTCGATGCCCTCGGTGAACGCGCGCAGGATCCGCCGCTTGAAGTCCGGGCGGGGATGCGCGGCGACCACGGCCGCGCGCGCCTGCTCGGAGAGGTCGTCGAGGCCGATCCCGAGCACGTCGAGTTCGACGCCGGCGGTCACCAGGGCGACCTCGGGCTCCATCCGGGTGGGGATCTCGGGGGTGGTGTGCAGGGCGATTGCGGTCCACACGATGCGGGCCTGCTCGGCGGAGAGGCCGTGTCGCAGTACGAAGTCGCGGGCCGCGTCGGCGCCGTCCAGTTCGAAGCGCTGCTGCGAGTCGCGATGCTCGGCGGTCAGTCCGAGGTCGTGGAACAGCGCGGCCACGTAGAGCAGTTCGGGGTCGAAGACCAGGCCCCGGCGGCGACCCTGGAGCGCGCCGAACAGGTACACGCGGCGCGAGTGGTCGTAGAGCAGCGAGCCGGCGGTGTCCCGGACCAGTTCGGTCGCCTCCTTGGCGAGCGCGCTGTCGGGGATGTCGACGTCGGCGATGCGTTCGGACATGGCGTCGGTCCTTTCCTGGATGACGGTGGCGGGTTTGTGTCTGCGTCGAGCCTCGCCTTCCGTGCCCGTTCGGGGCCATGTCCATCCGGACACCGATCCCTCGGATTCGGACACGCTCCCCGGCTAGCCTGGATGTCATGCGACGCAGGAATGTGGCCGTGCTCGGCTACGACGGAGTACGGCTGATGGACGTGACCGCACCGCTGGAGGTGTTCGGCACCGCCGAGCGCATGGGCGGGGCGTACACCGTGACGCTGTGCTCGCCGACCGGTGAGCCGGTGACCACCTCGGCCGGCACCCGGCTCATGGTGGACGCCGCCGCGGCGGAGATCGACGCCGCGCACACCCTCGTGGTGCCCGGATCGGTCGAATTCCCGCAGTACGCGCCGCCGCTCGCGCTGCTCGACGCGGTGGCCGCGCTCGCCGAGGTTTCCGAACGGGTCGCGTCGGTGTGTACGGGGGCGTTCGTGCTGGCCCGGGCCGGCCTGTTGGACGGGCGGCGGGCCGTGACGCACTGGCGGCACGCCGCGCTGCTCGCCCGGTACCACCCGGCGATCACGGTCGAGCCGGACGCGATCTTCGTCCGGGACGGTTCGGTCTACACCTCGGCCGGGGTCACCGCCGGCATCGACCTCGCGCTCGCCCTGGTCGAGGCCGACGAGGGCGCCGACCTGGCCCGCGAGGTGGCCCGCGACCTGGTGGTGTTCCTGCGCCGACCCGGCGGCCAGTCGCAGTTCTCGGTGCCCTCGCGCACCCCGCCCGGCGCCGACGACCCGCTGCGCCCGGTGCTGGACGCGGTCGCGGCGGATCCGGCGGCCGACCACTCGCTGCCCGCGCTGGCCCGGCTCGGCGGGTTCAGTCCGCGCCACCTGACCCGGCTGTTCCACGAGCGGGTGGGCACGACGCCGGCGGTGTACGTCGAGGCGGTGCGGATCGAGGCGGCCCAGGCGCTGCTCGCCGCCGGCGCCACGGTCACCGCCGCCGCCGCGCGCAGCGGTCTCGGCAGCGACGAGTCGCTGCGCCGGGCGTTCCTGCGCCGCCTGGGCGTCACCCCCTCCGCCTACCGGGCCCGCTTCCGCAGCACGACGGGCTGAGCGCCGGCGCGGGGTCGGGATTGGCCACGATCGGCTTCGGGCACCGGCCCGGCGTGATCGTCGGAATCGGGCTCGGCCTCGTCGTCGCGTGGTACGTGCTGCGCGGCTTCGGCAACCGGTGGTGGTGGGCGCGGCGTTGGGTGAACCGGCTGAGCCCGTGGACCCGGCGACTGCACGCGTGGGTCCTGTCCGCACCCGTCACCTTCACCTACATGGCCATCTTCACCGCGTCCACCGTGGTGCAACGCACATCGCCGCCACGGCTGATCGACCTGCTCACCAAGCTGAACAGCACCAACCTGTTCCGCCTCGGCGACGATCCGGTGGAAGCGCTGCTCACCAGCGCCTTCTGGGTCGCCGACCACGGGTCCGGCCTGGCCACGTACGTGCTCGTGTTCGGCACCGTGGTGGCCTGGGCGGAGCGCCGCTACGGGTCGCCTCGGATGTTGCTGATCGGCGCGAGCGCGCACGTGTTCGGCTCGCTGATCACCGCCGCGGTGGAGAAGGGCGCGATCAGGGCGGGGCGACTGCCGGCGAAGATCGCCTTCGCCACCGACGTCGGAGTCAGCTACGTCGAGGTCGGCTCGTGCGTCGCGGCGGTGCTGATCATGACCGGCTGGGTCCGCCTGGCGGGCGCCGCGGTGATGTTCGTGTGGGTCGTCCTGCCGGTGATCGTGGACCACAGCATCTGGGACTTCGGGCACCTGTACGCGGCCATCAGCGGCCTCGCCGCCGCGATCGTGCTGCGCCTGGCCGGGCCGCTGCGCACCCCGCCGCCGCTCAAACCACCCTTGGTCGTGAGCACGGTGACCGACCGGGTAGACTCATAACGTATTCGCGCGGGGCTGTAGCTCAGTTGGTAGAGCGCTTGCATGGCATGCAAGAGGTCCGGAGTTCAATTCTCCGTAGCTCCACATCGCGTCGAAGGCCGCTTCCCGATTCGGGAGGCGGCCTTCGATCGTTTCCGGCCCCGGGCCCCACGCCCGCGTTCGTCGGTGCCTATCGCTCCAGGCCCGCGAAGAATTCGCGGACGTCGCCGATCAGCAACTCCGGCTGCTCCAGCGACAGGAAGTTGCCGCCGCGCTCGAACTCCGTCCAGCGCACCACGTGGTGGTCGCGCTCGGCGAACCGGCGGATCGCCACGTCCGACGGCAGCGCGACGGCCACCGCCGTCGGCACCGTGCCGCGCTCCTTCGGCGCCCACGCGCCCTGGTCGTGCGCCATCTCGTAGTAGAGGTTGGCGGAGGATCCGGCGGTGCCGGTGAACCAGTACACGCTGATGTTGGTCAGCAGGGTGTCCCGGTCCACCGCGTCCTCGGGCAGCGCGCTCGCGGTGTCCGTCCACTCCTTGAACTTCTCCACGATCCACGCGAGCTGGCCGACGGGCGAGTCGTGCAGCCCGAAGGCGAGCGTCTGCGGCCGGGTCGACTGGATCGCGTTGAAGCCCATCTTGTCGTCGCGGAACTCCTGGAGCCGGGCGAGCCTGGCCTGCTCGCTTTCGGTCAGCCCGGCGAAGTCGGCCGGGTCCTCGGAGGGGAAGGTGACCAGGCCGTTGACGTGGATCCCGAGCACGTGCTCGGGATCGATCCGGCCCATCTCGCCCGCGATCCACGCGCCGCCGCCGTTGCCCTGTACGCCGTAGCGCGAGTAGCCCAGGCGGGCCATCAACTCGGTGAACGCGCCCGCGATCCGGCCGGTGGTCCAGCCGGGACCGGACAGCGGGCCGGAGAAGCCGACTCCGGGGGTGTCGGTGACCACGACGTGGAAGTCGCGCGACAGCGGCTCGATCACGTCGACGAACTGCACGAACGAGCCCGGCCAGTCGTGGATCAGCAGCAGCGCCGGGGCGTCGGCCCGCTCGGAGCGCACATGTGCGAAGTGCACGTCCTGGCCGTCGATCCGGGTGACGAACTGCGGGAAGGCGTTGAGCCGCGCCTCGGCCTCGCGCCAGTCGAACCCGTCCGCCCAGTAGGCGGCCAAATCCCGCAGGTAGTCCGTCGGCACCCCGCGCGTCCAGGCGGGCACGCCCGGGACGTCGGCGGCCCAGCGGGTGCGGGCCAGCCGGTCGCGCAGGTCGTCGAGATCGGCCTGCGGGATCTCGATCCGGAAGGGGCGGATCGTGGTGTCGGCGACGGTCTCGGTTGCGGTGCTGCTGCTGTTCTCCATGAGAAGAAGACTAGGATCCAATTAGGAACACTACGCTCCTATCGAGGCGGCACGCTGAGAAAATGTTGGAAACCTCCGCGCGGTTGTTGCGCCTGCTGTCCCTGCTCCAGACACCCCGTGAATGGCCCGGCTCGGAACTGGCCGAACGACTCGGCGTGAGCGGTCGCACGATCCGCAAGGACGTCGACCGACTGCGCGAACTCGGCTACCCGGTCGACGCCACCCGCGGCTCCACCGGCGGCTATCGGCTCGCCGCCGGCGCCGCGATGCCGCCGCTGCTGCTGACCGACGACGAGGCGGTCGCGGTCACCGTCGGCCTGACCACCGTCGCCCGAGGCGCGATGGCGGGCATGGAGGAGACCTCGGTACAGGCCCTGGCCAAGCTCGAACAGGTGCTGCCCGCGCGCCTGCGCCGCCGGGTGCGCGCGTTGCAGCGCTACGCGGTGTCGGTGCCCGCGGATCGGCCGGACACGAAGGTGGACACCGAGGTGCTCACCGCCCTGGTCGCGGCCTGCCGGGACCGCGAGCGGCTGCGCCTGGACTACCTCGACCACACCGGCGCGGCCACGCGGCGCACGGTCGAGCCGCAGCGGGTGGTCAACTGGGGGCGCCGCTGGTATCTGGTCGCCTGGGACGTGGACCGCGACGCCTGGCGCACCTTCCGGGTCGACCGGCTCACCCCGCGCACCCCGACCGGGCCCAGGTTCGCGCCGCGCGAGGATCCGGAGGGCGACGCGGCGCGGTACGTCGCGGGCAAGGTCTCGGCCGCCGCCTGGCGACACCGCGCCCGGGTGCTGGTGCACGCGCCCGCCGCCGAGGTGCTGGAGCGGATCAACCCGGCCGTGGGCACCGTCGAGGTGGTCGACGCGCACACCTGCATGCTGGACACCGGCGCCGACTCGCTCGACACTCTGGCCGTGCACCTGGGCCTGCTCGGCCACGACTTCGACGTCACCGAGCCCCCGGAACTGGTCGCCCACCTGCGCGCCTTGACCACCCGCTATGCCCGCTCGACGCCCCCCGAGCCGGCATCGCCACGAGCGCGGTGAAGCGGCGGGCCCGGGCGGTTTGTCGCCCCCGTCCGGCACCGGTGATCACGATTGGGGTTTTTCCCGTCACGGTTGCGTGACGGGTCGAACGAGTGGGCGAATGGTCCGGTTTCCGGCCAGTAGTGTCGCCGGACGTGACCCTCACCGCCGTACTCGTGCTGGTGCTCGCGAGCCTGCTCGCGGTCGCCGACTGGGTGGCCGTCGCCCGGGAACGACTCCCGCTCGATCGCCTCCTGAAACCCGCGGTGATCTGTGCCCTGATCGTGGTCGTCTGGTCGTTCGACGACGTCGACGGGGCACTGCGCGCGCTGTTCAGCGTCGCGCTCGCGTTGTCGCTGGCGCGGGACGTGCTCGCGCCCCGCTGGTTCGCCGGGGCCGTGACCGCCTCGCTGCTCGCGCACGGCGTCTACGTCGGCGGCTTCCAGCGCATGGGCTGGTCGTGGTTGTGGGCCGCGGCGGGCATCGTGGTCGTGCTGTTCGCGGCGGGGGCGTACGCGGTCCGGCTGGTCACCGGCGCGCGCGAGACCGCGCCCGCCTACACCGGCATGGTGCCGGTCTACGTCGGTGTCGTGTCGGTGATGGTCGTCGCCGCCGCGGCCACCGGCCGGCCGAGCGCGGTGGCCGGCGCGTTCCTGTTCTACGTCTCCGACACCCTCGTCGCCTGGAACCGGTTCCGCGCCCCGACGCCCTACGCCCCGGTGCTGATCGCCGGCGCCTACCATCTCGCCCAGATCCTGCTGGTGTTGTCGCTGTCCACCGGGCCCGCCCCCGGATTGTGAGCGGTGCGGCCCGGGTGCCGACCCCGGGCCGACGGCGTCCTGCGGTAACCTGGGGCCATGCGTGCCGTACTGCTGCTTACCGGGCCGCGCTGAGCAGGCCGGGTGGAGACCACTCCCACCCGACTCGGCGCGGCGACCCCTCCTGAGCGAGGGGTCTTTTCGTTTCCAGAACCGGCCGCTTCGCGGAGGCGGCCGTAACCGGAAGAAGCAGTCGACGGCTGCCCACACCCCGATGGTTGAGGACGATGACCGAGATGACGCAGGGCCCTGCCGGCAACACCGACGCCCCGACCGAGCCCTACCGCTACACCGCAGTCCTGGCCGGTGACATCGAGGCGCGGTGGCAGGACCGCTGGGAGGCCGACGGCACGTTCGAGGCGCCCAACCCGGCCGGCCCGCTGGCCGAGCCGGAGAAGGTCGCCGGGCGGCCCAAGATGATGGTGATGGACATGTTCCCGTACCCCTCGGGTGTGGGCCTGCACGTCGGACACCCGCTGGGCTTCATCGCGACCGACGTCTACGCCCGGTTCAAGCGCATGACCGGTCACAACGTGCTGCACACGCTGGGCTACGACGCCTTCGGCCTGCCCGCCGAGCAGTACGCGGTCCAGACCGGCACCCACCCGCGCGTGACCACCGAGGCGAACATCGCCAACATGCGCCGCCAGCTGCGCCGGCTGGGCCTGGGCCACGACCAGCGCCGATCGGTGGCCACCACCGACCCGGCGTACTACCGCTGGACGCAGTGGATCTTCCTGCAGATCTTCAACTCCTGGTACGACCCCGAGGCGCCCGGCGCGGACGGCGGCGTCGGGCGGGCACGGCCGATCGCCGAACTGGTCGAGCAGTTCGAGAAGGGCGCGCGGCCCACCCCGGACGGACGCGCGTGGGCCGACCTGAGCGGCACCGAGCGCGCCGCCGTGCTGGACGAGTTCCGTCTGGCGTACGTCTCGCAGGCCCCGGTCAACTGGGCCCCGGGCCTGGGCACCGTGCTGGCCAACGAGGAGGTCACCGCCGACGGTCGCAGCGAGCGCGGCAACTTCCCCGTGTTCAAGGCGAATCTGCGGCAGTGGATGATGCGGATCACCGCGTACTCCGACCGGCTGCTGGCCGACCTGGACAAGCTGGACTGGCCCGAGCCGATCAAGATCATGCAGCGCAACTGGATCGGTCGATCCGAGGGCGCCCGGGTCTCCTTCGCCACCGACGCCGCGCCGATCGAGGTCTTCACCACCCGCCCCGACACGCTGTTCGGCGCCACGTACATGGTGCTGGCGCCGGAGCACGACCTGGTCGACTCGATCGTGGCCGACGCGTGGCCCGAAGGTATCCCGGCGGTCTGGACGGGCGGCGCGGCCACGCCGGCCGAGGCGGTCGCCGCATACCGCCGGTTCGCCCAGTCCAAGAGCGACGTCGAGCGGCAGAGCGAGGGCAAGGACAAGACCGGCGTCTTCACCGGCGCCTACGCGACCAATCCGGTCAACGGCGAGCGGGTGCCGATCTTCATCGCCGACTACGTGCTGATGGGCTACGGCACCGGCGCGATCATGGCGGTCCCGGCGCACGACCACCGCGACTTCGAGTTCGCGCGGGCCTTCGAGCTGCCGATCCGGTGTGTGGTCCGGCCGAGCGACGACCGCTCGATCGAGGACACCACCGACTGGGCCGACGCGTTCGTGTCCTACGACGCGGCGCTGGTGAACAGCACCGGCGAGGGCATCGGCCTGGACGGGCTGGGCGTGGCCGACGCCAAGAAGGCGATCACCGAGTGGCTGACCGAGCGCGGCATCGGCGAGGGCACGGTCAACTTCAAGCTGCGCGACTGGCTGTTCTCCCGGCAGCGCTACTGGGGCGAGCCGTTCCCGATCGTCTTCGACGAGGACGGCGTCGCGCACGCGCTGCCCGACTCGATGCTGCCGGTCGAGCTGCCCGAGATCGACGACTACCGCCCGCGCACGTTCGACCCGGACGACGCGGACACCAAGCCCGAGACGCCGCTGTCGCGCAACGCCGACTGGGTGAACGTCACCCTGGACCTGGGCGACGGGCCCAAGAGCTACCGCCGCGAGACCAACACCATGCCCAACTGGGCCGGTTCGTGCTGGTACGAGCTGCGCTACCTGGACCCGACCAACTCCGACGTGCTGGTCGACCCCGAGGTCGAGAAGTATTGGATGGGGCCGCGACACGAGGGCCACACCGGCGGCGTGGACCTGTACGTCGGCGGCGTCGAGCACGCGGTGCTGCACCTGCTGTACTCGCGCTTTTGGCACAAGGTGCTGTTCGACCTGGGCCACGTGTCCTCGTTCGAGCCGTTCCACAAGCTGTTCAACCAGGGCTACATCCAGGCGTTCGCGTACAAGGACGAGCGCGGTGTCTACGTCGAGGCGAGCGAGGTCGAGGAGCGCGACGGCGGCTTCTTCCTGGGTGAGCAGGCGGTCAGCCGCGAGTACGGGAAGATGGGCAAGTCGCTGAAGAACTCGGTGACTCCCGACCAGATGGCCGAGGAGTACGGCGCGGACACGCTGCGCCTGTACGAGATGTCGATGGGCCCGCTGGAGATCTCCCGGCCGTGGGACACGCGCGCGGTGGTCGGTTCGTACCGCTTCCTGCAGCGGCTGTGGCGCAACATCGTGGACGAGCACACCGGTATGCCGACCGTGGTCGACGAGCCGGCCGACGAGGCCACGCTGCGCGCCACCCACAAGGCGATCGACGGCATGCGGCGGGACATGGACGCGCTGCGCTTCAACACCGCCATTGCCAAGGCGATCGAGCTGAACAACGCGCTGGTCAAGCTGCCGGCCGTGCCGCGCGAGATCGCCGAGAAGCTGGTCCTGATGGTCGCGCCGCTGGTGCCGCACGTGGCCGAGGAGCTGTGGTCGCGGCTGGGGCACGGGGACACGGTCACCTACGAGGCGTTCCCGCAGGCGGATCCGGCCTACCTGGTCGAGGACACCGTCACCTGCGTGGTGCAGGTCAAGGGCAAGGTGCGGGCCCGCCTGGAGGTGCCGCCGACGATCGGCGAGGACGACCTGAAAGCGCTGGCACTGGCCGATCCGGCGATCGTGGCGGCGCTGGACGGGGCGGGTGTGCGGATGGTGATCGTGAAGCCGCCGAAGCTGGTGAACGTGGTTCCGGCGTAGGGGGTTGGTGGGTGGGTCGGTCGCTCGTTGCGGGGCGGCCGACTCGGCTGCTCGGCTCGGGGGCGTCGCTCGTCGCGGGGCGGCGGCCCGGCTCGCGGGACGGGTGAGCGGCGCCGGCGAGTGGCCCTTCGGTGGGGCGATTTCCGGTCGGTGGCGGGGGTGTTTCCGGTCGGTGACGATCAGCCCGGAACGCGGGGTTTTCCCGGCGCGTGCGTGGCGGAGCCTCGCGGCGGGGTTAGTGTGAGTGAATACCTTCCGGCCCCGACCAGGCAGGAGACGCCTCGTGGCCCTCGCCGACGTTCCCGCGCCCACCCACTCTTTGGCGGGCGGTGCCGAGACCCTGGGCGTGGTGCTGGGCGCCGGCGTGCTCGCGTGTCTCGTCCTCGTGGGCGTCGTGGTGGGCCTGATCACGATGATGCGCCGCGCGGTGCGGCGCCGGATCGAGCGGCACGCCCCGCGCGTGCGCGGCATGGTGGAGGACGCCGCGTCGAAGGCGCGTTCGTACACGCTCACCGGCGGCGCCGGCGAGGCGGCCCGGATGCGCGGGTCGGTGCGCCGTTCGCTCGACCAGACCCGGCGGGTGCTGGAGGCGGGCTACGCGCACGATGCCCAGCTGTCCGACGCGGTTGCGCTGCTGCGCCGGTTGGACGAATTCGCCAAGGCGCTGGACACCGACCTGAAGCTGCTCGAACGTGAGCCGGACCGGACCCGGGTCGACCGCGAACTGCCCGGCCTCAAGGACCGCGCGGACCGCATCGAGCACGCCGCGGCCTCCCTGCGGTGGGCCGTCCAGGACCGCGAACGCCATTTGGGCGAGGACGAGTTGGACCGACTCGGCACCGACGTCGAGCGCGAGGCGGCGGCCTTGCGGGCGTATGCGGAGGAGCGCGGGGCGGGTGGAGCGGGTCCGTCGGGGTTGCCGGGTCCACCGGCTCGGTCGGGGGGCTCCGGTGCGTCCGACCCTTCGGATGGGCCGGATCGCTCCGGTCGGCCCGGTCGCTCCGATCAGTCCGGTCGCTCCGATCGATCCGAAAGCAAGCGCCTGACCTGAACACGTGCCGGCGGCGAGCCCCCACGACGGGACGCGTCGGCCGCACCGTGGCGCGCGCCACCCGCGTGCCGGGGCGTGGCATGGTGACCGAAAATTGATTGTGGTGTCCCGAATCGGCGACCCGACCCCGGGTAGCCGGGACACCGACCCCGCCCCCCTGTCGTCTCACATCCGGGTGGTTGCCCGCTCATGCCGACGATGCCGACCGATCTCGCCGTGGTCACGGACTCCACGGCCTACCTGCCCGAGGAGCTCGTGGAGCGGCACCGCCTCGTGGTGGTCCCGCTCAAGGTCGTCCTGCGCGGGCGGCCACTGGACGACGGCATCGAGGCCACCCCGGCCCAGCTCACCGACGCCCTGCGCCAGCGCCGGATCGTGACCACCTCGCGGCCGGCGCCCGAGACGTTCGCGGAGACCTACCGCGAGCTCGCCGAGAAGGGCGCGACGGGCATCGTCTCGATCCACCTCTCCAGCGAACTTTCCGGCACGTACGAGGCGGCGCTGCTGGCCGCCCGCGACGCCGAGGTGCCGGTGCGGGTGGTGGACTCGCGCACGCTCGGGATGGGGATGGGCTTCGCCGTACTGGCGGCGGCCGAGGCGGCCCGGGACGGCGCCACCCTGGAGGAGGCGGCGATCGCGGCGGAAAAGCGGGCCCAGGCGGCCTCGGCCCTCTTCTATGTCGACACCCTCGAATACCTGCGCCGAGGCGGCCGGATCGGCGCGGCGGCGGCCTTCATGGGCACGGCGCTGGCGGTGAAGCCACTGCTGCACGTGAGCGACGGCTTGGTCGGCCCACTGGAAAAGGTCCGCACCTCGGCACGCGCGATCAGCCGCCTGGAGGAACTGGCGGTGGAACACGCGGGCGCAGGCCCGGTGGACGTGGCGGTACACCACCTGGCCAGCCCGGACCGAGCAGAGGCACTGGCCGCACGCCTCCAGGAACGCCTACCGAACCTGCACGAACTTTTCGTCACCGAGGTGGGCGCCGTAATCGGCGCCCACGCAGGCCCGGGACTGCTGGCGGTGGTGGTCTCGCCCCGGTGAGGCGGGGTGGGCGCGCGTGCGTTGGCGCATCGGGCGCGGGCCGCTCGTCGGTGCGGTGAGGTGGGGTGCGGTGCGTGGCGAGAAAGGCGGCCTGCGGCGGCGGGGGGTGAGAGGGCACTCGGTCAAGCCCGCCGGTCAGCCCTTCCGGGTGGGTCGGGGTGCGTCTGGCGTGCGTTGTGCTTGGGGTTGCGGGCCGGGTGGTGCGGGGTTGGTCCGGGTCGTGGGGTTGGCCGCTGCCCGGGGTGGGGGCTTCGGGGTGTGGGGTTTCGTCGGGGTGGGGGCCCGGGTCGGGGTGAAAGGCGACCAGCGGCGGGTGGCAGAGGAGGGGGCCGGGTTGCGTTCCGCCGGGCTTGCGTTCGCGGGTGGGTCGGGTTGTTTCGGCGTGCGTGGTGCTTGGGGTTGGGGGCCGGCTGGTGCGGGGCTGGTCCGAGTCGGTGATGGGCCGCCGCCGGCGTGCGGGGCTCCAAGACTGCCGGTCTTCGGCGAGGCGGGTGTGTTGGTCGGCGAAAAACCGGCCGGCAGCGGCGGGCAGGGAGGGCACTGGGGTGGAGTCTTCCGAGGAGCCCTCTCGGCTGGGTTGGGACGTTTTCGGGTGTGTTGGAGGGGAGTTGGGGTTCGAAACCGGATCGCGGTGGGTGGTTGTGGGCTTCGGGCTTCGGTGACCTGCGGTTTTGTGGTGTCGGGGTGGAAAGTCGGGCGTCGAGTGCCGGTTTCGTGCGCTCCGGCCTCCTCGACACCGGTGTAAAGACCGAAACTGCCCGGTCGGGGTCGGCTTCGGGTTCTGCGACCTCGCAGAGGCCGTCGAGCCGACCGAAAGTGCCCAGTGGGAGCCGAAACCGGATCCCGAGGCACACGAAATGGCTTCCCTCCCCGCCGACCTGCGGTTTTCTCTTGCGCCGAGACCACGGCACCCGACGCCGTCCGGTTTCGTGAACTCCCGCCCTCCCCACAAGCCCACCGCACCTCGAAACGCCCTGCCCAACCCGGCCGAGAGGGCTCCTCGGAGGACTCCACCCCAGTGCCCTCCCTGCCCGCCGCTGCCGGCCGGTTTTTCGCCGACCAACACACCCGCCTCGCCGAAGACCGGCAGTCTTGGAGCCCCGCACGCCGGCGGCGGCCCATCACCGACTCGGACCAGCCCCGCACCAGCCGGCCCGCAACCCCAAGCGCAACGCACGCCGAAACAAACCCGACCCACCCGGGAACGCAAGCCCGGCGGAACCCAACCCGGCCCCCTCCTCTGCCACCCGCCGCTGGTCGCTTTTCACCCCGACCCGGGCCCCCGCCCCGACGAAACCCACGCCCCGAAGCCCCGCACGCCGGCGGCGGCCCATCACCGACTCGGACCAGCCCCGCACCAGCCGGCCCGCAACCCCAAGCGCAACGCACGCCGAAACAAACCCGT
>NZ_JBHZAE010000007.1:383317-389538 GCF_042754105.1 Embleya sp. NPDC059237
CGACCCACCCGGGAACGCAAGCCCGGCGGAACCCAACCCGGCCCCCTCCTCTGCCACCCGCCGCAGGTCGCCTTTCACCCCGACCCGGGCCCCCACCCCGACGAAACCCCACACCCCGAAGCCCCCACCCCGGGCAGCGGCCCACCACCGACCCTGATCAGCCCCGCACCAGCCACCCGCGGCCACAAGCGCAGCGTCCGCCGGAAACGCCCCAACCCAACCCACCCGGAAGGCCCCTGATCCCGTCGAACGCCAAAACCCCAACCCGGCACCCAAGTGGGGGGATCCGGTTTCCACAGGTGGGCTGTTGTGCACAGGTGCAGGGCGGCGGCCCGGTCGGGGGATGGGGGCGGCCTAGTTTCGGGGCATGTCCGGGATTTCGGCTGGTTCTTCTGCATCTCCTCCCTCGGGGTCGCCGAGGTCTGGGGCGGAGCGGGTTGCGGCGTTGCTGGGGGCGCCTGAGGTGCTTTCGGTGCAGGGGGCGGATTCGGGGCGGCGGTTGGTCGAGGCGGTTGCGGATCGGGTGCCGCCTCGGCTTCGGGTGGGTGTGGATCGGCGGGTGGTGGTTGCCGTCGCGGTGCTGGCGTTGGTGGCGGTTGCGCTGGCCGTGGGCGGGTGGTGGCGGGCGCGTCCGCAGAGTGTGGCCGCGCCGGTGGCGGTGGGGCAGGCGACGGGGGGCGCCGGGGTGGGGGCTCCGGTGCAGGCCGGGCCCGCGTCGGGGGCTGCCGGCGGTGCGCCGACTTCCGCGGGTGGGCCGCTTACCGTGCACGTGGCGGGGAAGGTGGCCCGGCCCGGGGTGGTCGTCCTGCCACCCGGGTCGAGGGTGGCGGACGCGGTACAGGCCGCCGGGGGTGCGCTGCCGGCGGCGGATCTGGCCACGTTGAATCTGGCCCGCCTCCTGGCCGACGGCGAGCAGATCCCGGTTGGCGTTCCCGGGGCCACACCTCCGCCCGCCGCCGCCAATCCGTCCGGAGCCGGCTCCACCGCCTCGGCGGGCGGCGCCCCGGCAGCCGTTCTCGATCTCAACACGGCGACCGCCGCACAGCTTGAGCAACTGCCCGGCGTCGGCCCGGTCCTGGCTCGCCAGATCATCGAAAAGCGCACCCAGTTGGGCCGCTTCGCCACCGTCGATCAGCTGCGTCAGGTCCGGGGCATCGGCGATCGCAAGTACAGCGACCTGAAGCCGAGGGTTCGGGTATGACCGCGCCCGACGTCCCCAGCCGCCAAGGACCGGAAGCCCCACGCCCGGCGGCCCCTCGTCCGGCACCCACGCGCCGGAGAAGCCGTGCCCGGACCGACGCCCGCCTCCTCCCCGGCTCCGCTGCCGCCTGGGCCGCCGCCTGGGGTGCGCCGCTGATCCCGCTCCGGGCCACCGTCGCGGTGAGTATCTGCGCCGCGGCGTGTGCAGCCGTACTCGCGTGTCGGCCCACGGTTCGACGCCGGGCCACGCTTGCGGTCGTGCTCGTGTGCGTCGCGGCCGGCGGACTGGTCGCCGGCCTTCGCACCGCCGCCGACCACGACGGCCCGGTGGCGGTCGCGGCTCGGCAGCGCGCCGAGGCCACCGTCGAGCTGACGGTACGCACCGACCCGGAGCGCCGCGTCACCCGCGTCCGAGGCAGCGAACTCGGCTCGCCACCCACGCTGTTCGAGGCCCGCATCGATCGCATCGACCGCATCGATCCACCCGGCGGTCCACTCGGCGCGCCCGGCGGCTCGGGCGCATCGGGGACCTCACGGCCGGCCGGGGTGCGGGTGCGGACGCCGGTCACGGTGCTGGCCGGCGGGCCCGATGCGGCCACCTGGCTCGGGCTGCTGCCGAGTACCCCGATTCGGGTCCACGGCCGCCTGGTTCCGGGGCGGAGTGGCCAGGCCCTGCTGCTGATCCGAGCCGCTCCGGACCGGATCGGCGCTCCCGCCGCCCACCAGCGTTTCGCGGGTCTGCTCCGGGCGCGGCTGCGGGCCGCCTGTGCGGAACTGCCGCTCGCTGCCCGGGGATTGCTTCCGGGCCTGGTCGTCGGCGATACGAGCCGGCTTCCGGCCGACCTCGAAGCCGACTTTCGTGCCACCGAACTCACCCATTTGACGGCGGTCAGCGGAACCAACATCACGATTTTGTTGGGTTTTGTGCTGTTCGTGCTCCGCCGTGTGGGCGTCCACGGACGTACGCTGCCGATCGCCGGCGCCGCCGCCGTCGCGTGCTTCGTGGTCGTCGCCCGTCCCGAGCCCAGTGTGCTGCGGGCCGCCGCCATGGGCCTGGTCACCGTGGTCGCGCTGTACACCGGTCGGCCCCGGCGAGGGCTCCCGGCGCTCGCGGTCGCCGTGCTCGGCTTGGTCCTGCTCGATCCGACCCTGGCCCGGTCCTACGGCTTCGCGCTGTCCGCCCTGGCCACCGGCGCGCTGCTCCTGCTCGCCCCGCACTGGACGAACCGGCTCCGGGCCCGGGGTTGGCCGACGTGGGCCGCGGTCCTGGTCGCCGTGCCGCTCGCCGCGCAGGCCGTTTGCGGGCCGCTCGTGGTGACCTTTGCCGGCCGGGTCAGTCTGATGGCCGTCCCGTGCAACCTGCTCGCCGAGTTCGCGGTCGCACCGGCCACGATCCTCGGCTTCGTCACCCTGCTCCTCGCCCCGATCTGCCTCCCGCTCGCCCACCTCACCGCCTGGCTCGGCTCGTGGCCGATCGCCTGGATCGCGGCCGTCGCCCGCACCGGCGCCGACCTGCCCGGCGCCGCCGTCACCTGGCCGACCGGCCTCTTCGGCGGCGCGGCGCTGGCGGCGATCACGATCGCGGCCGTCCCGACCCTGCGGCTGTTTCGCCGCCCGCCGCGATCCGGACGGTCCGGGCGGTCCGGCTGGTCCGGGCGGGGGCGGGCGATGACGACGGCTCTGCTCGCGACCCTCGCGGTGGTTCTCCTGTTGCGTCCGCCGATGCTGGTGCGCCCATTGACCGGCTGGCCGCCTCCGGGCTGGCATCTGGTGATGTGCGACGTCGGTCAGGGCGACGCCATCGTGCTGAACGCGGGCGCCGGCGAGGGCGTTCTGATCGATGCCGGGCCCGATCCGGATGCGGTGGACGGCTGTCTACGCGACCTTGGCATTCGCCGGCTGCCGCTGATTTTGCTGAGCCATTTCCATGCGGACCACGTGGAGGGCCTTCCTGGCGCGCTGCGCGGTCGGGGAGTGGGGCTCATCCAGGGGACTCCGATCCTTGATCCTTCGGGCGAAGTAACGCGAGTCCGCCGTTGGGCCGCCAGAGCCGGCGCCTCTTTGGGTACCCCCGTCGGCGCCATTGAGCAGCGCACATTGGGCTCGCTGACGTGGCAAACGCTGACCCCGTCGAACCTGGAAGCCCTCTCCGCTGCTTCCGGCCCGATTGTGTTGCGTGGAGGCGGAGGCGGGGCCGGGATCGAGGCGAGGAGGACGGGCCGTCCGCCGGGCCACCTGCCGGATCGGCAGGCGCTGTCGCACACCGCGTCAACCGTCATGGTTGCGGATCCACGGTTGGGGGAGGCGGTGGGCATGGCGAGGTCGGGGCGGGCTGTGGGTGGGTCGGTGGCCAACAACGCGAGTCTGGTGGTGCTTGCGGAACGGCACGGGGTTCGGATGTTGCTCACCGGTGACGCCGAAGTCGAGGCACAGGAGGCCCTGCGGGGGCGGCTGGCCGGTGTTCGGGTGGACGTTCTGAAGGTTGCGCATCACGGCTCGGCTCGACAGGACCCCGCCCTCGTTCTCGGGTTGCACCCCAGGCTGGCTCTGGTTTCGGTGGGTAAGGACAACCCCTACGGCCACCCGTCGCCGTCCGCCCGGGCCTTGGTCGCCGCATCCGGCGCCCGCCTTCTGCGCACCGACACCGATGGGCCCATTGCGGTTTCCGGCTCTTCGGCCCACCTCAGGGCGGTGGCCCGAGGGCCGGCCACCACGCATGCCCACCGGCCATTGGTGGATGGCGGTCGGCCCGCCGGCGGCGTGGTCGCCCGCAGCGGGCGTCGGGGGCGGCTGTGGATCCTGCGGCGGGGTGGGGGACGGAGTTCCTGGCGGGGGGTGGGGTGTTGCCGGCCTCGGGAGCATGGCCAAGGGCGGCGTGGGCGCCGCCCGGGTCGGGGTGGTGGCGGAGTGGTTTCTCCTCCGCTTCGCTCCGTCGGGGGCGGAAGGGGGGCGGGACGTTGCCGCTGCGCGGCGCCTGGTGGTTCCGGCTCCGCTGCGCTCCGCCGGTGGTGGAGAGAGTTTGGCTCCGCTGCGCTCCACCGCTGCCTGGATCGAGCCCGGGCCGGGTCGTGGCGGGGTGCGGGATTGGGGAGCGGGATTGGGGTGCGGGATTGGGCGCGGCGGGGCAGGGGCGGTGGAGGCGGTTTCCTAGGTCGGAGCCGGATGTCTGTGGGCGGTGTGGCGAGAAGCAGGTGCCGAGTGCCGCGTGCCGATTTCTGGCATTTCGCGCCTGGTGTGCCCGTTCCGAGTCCCCGAAAGTGCCTAGTGGGAGGCGGAACCGGATTCCAGGACGGCCCTCCTGGTTTCTTGCCCGTGCCGACCTGCGGTTTTACCTCCCGACCGCGCCGCATGCCTCCGCGCCATCCGGTTTCGTGAATGCCGCCGGCCGGTCGATGCCAACTTCTGGCCTCCGCGTGCTCGTTGGTGCTTCGTTGCTTGGGGGCGGTCCGAGGTGCTGCGTGTGCGGCAGGTAGGGGCGAGGCGGGGCGGGACGGGGCAGGACGGGGTGAGGCGGGTTGCGGGGACGATGGGGGCAGCCTCGCCCGGTGTGGGTGGGTGGGGTGTCTGTTGGGCGTGGGATGCTTGGTCGGGTGGCCAGACGAATGCAGGATGATCCGCTCGCGCCGGTGACGCTTGTCGTCGGGGCCGAGGAGTTGCTCGTGGATCGGGCGATCGGGGATGTGGTGCGCGCCGTGCGGGCGCAGGATCCCGAGGCGGATGTTCGGGACTTGGCGCCGGGGGCGTTGCAGGCCGGGATGTTGTCCGAGCTGGCCAGTCCCTCGTTGTTCGGTGAGCGCAAGGTCATCGTGATCCGGTCCGCGCAGGACCTTGGGACGGATCTGGTCGGCGAGGTCACGCGGTTGATCGCCGATCCGGCCGAGGAGACCGTGCTGGTGCTCGCGCATCTGGGCGGGCCCAAGGGCAAGAAGCTGTTGGACGCGGTGCGCAAGGTGGGTGTGCGCGAGGTCGCGTGTCCCAAGGTGACCAAGGTCGGGGATCGCATCGCGTTCGCGCGGGCGGAGTTTCGGGTTGCCGGGCGCTCGCTCACTGAGGACGCCTGTCGCACGTTGGTCGAGGCGATCGGCAACGATCTGCGGGAGTTGGCCTCCGCGTGCAGTCAGTTGATGGCGGACGTCGACGGTGTGGTCGACGAGGAAGTGGTCTCGCGCTACTACAGCGGCGTTGCCGAGGCGTCCAGCTTCACCGTCGCCGACAAGGCCGTCGAGGGGCGTACTGCCGAGGCGCTGGAGCAGTTGCGCTGGGCGTTGTCCGTGGGGGTCGCGCCCGTCATGGTCACGAGTGCGCTCGCGCAGAGCGTGCGGCAGATCGCCCGGGTCGGCGCCGCCCCCCGGAACGCCCGGCCGAACGATCTGGCGCGCGATCTCGGCATGCCGCCGTGGAAGGTCGACCGGGTTCGGCAGCAGCTGCGCGGCTGGACTCCGGACGGCATCGTCCGAGCCCTCACCGCCGTCGCCGACGCCGACGCGGCGGTCAAGGGCGGCGGTATGGATCCCGCGTATGCATTGGAAAAGGCCGTGGTGACGATCTCCACCGCCCGCAACGCCTGACCATCGCGATCACCACCATCCCAGCGGCGGCCCGAAGCGCTCGCTCGCCGCTTCGCATCCGGACGACACGATCGCCCTGCTCCAACAACCCACCCCCAGGGCTGACCCGGCCGAGCGGCAGGCGCCAGGAACCGCTCCGCTCCGCCCCACCCCATCCGCCACGACCCGGCCCCGGTCCGATCCAGGCAGCGGTGGAGCGAAGCGGAGCCAAACTCCCTCCACCACCGGCGGAGCGCAGCGGAGCCGGAACCACCAGGCGCCGCGCAGCGGCAACGTCCCGCCCCCCCTTCCGCCCCCGACGGAGCGAAGCGGAGGAGAAACCACTCCATCTCCGCCCCGGCCTGCCGCCGCGTGCGTCTCCGCCCCGGCCTGCCGCCGCGTGCGTCTCCGCCCCGGCCTGCCGCCGCGTGCGTCTCCGCCCCGGCCTGCCGCCGCGTGCGTCTCCGCCCCGGC
>NZ_JBHZAE010000007.1:389635-590169 GCF_042754105.1 Embleya sp. NPDC059237
GGCCCGCCGCCGCGTGCGTCTCCGCCCCGGCCCGCCGCCGCATGCGCCTCCGCCCATGGTCCATGCCCCGGCGGCCAACACCCCATCGCCGCCTCCCCCCGCGCACCACAAAAGCGCCGCCCCCCAGGTGGGGAGCGGCGCCCTTTTAGGTGTGCTGAGCGCGGTGCGCTCGGGTGTCACGCCATGGTGACCGGTGTTGCGAGTCAGGCCTTGGCCGTCGCGACACGCTTCGCCAGGGCCGACTTCTTGTTGGCGGCCTGGTTCTTGTGGATGACACCCTTGCTGACGGCCTTGTCGAGCTTGCGGGCCGCGAGGCGGGTCAGCGCCTCGGCCTGCTCGACGTTGCCGGCCTCGGCGGCCTCGCGCGCCTTGCGCACGAAGGTCTTCAGCTCCGACTTGACGGCCTTGTTGCGCTGGCGCGCAATCTCGTTCGTCTTGTTGCGCTTGATCTGGGACTTGATGTTCGCCACGAAAGAGCCTTCTGAGTACTAGGTCGGGATCCGATCCAGGGAGAGGGCCCGTCCGGACGTTGACTTGCGTGGCAGAGACACGTACGCCACACGCGATCCATCAGATTACCAGCAGCCGGCGGTCGGCAAGGACACGGCCCACATTCCGACCCCGCCCGGACCCCACCTCGACCCCGCCCCGACCCGCCGAACACCCCCGACCCCCGCCGCCAACGCGGCGTACCCATGCCGCATGGGACGATATGGAGGACACCTGTGCTCCGGCGCGTGATCCGATCACGATCACCCGCGGCCCGCACAGGGCACTCGCGACATCCGAGCTTGACCTTTGCTTGACCTTCGCCCGACCCTCGCCAGTCCACCCGATCGAGAATCTGGAAGCCCGCGTGCCCGCGACCCCGCCAGTGAACGTGCCGGAGCCCAGCCGTACCGACCCGGCGCTGATCCGGAACTTCTGCATCATCGCCCACATCGACCACGGCAAGTCGACGCTTGCCGACCGGATGCTTCAGATCACCGGCGTGGTCGATGCGCGGCAGATGCGCGCGCAATACCTCGACCGCATGGACATCGAGCGTGAGCGCGGCATCACCATCAAGTCGCAGGCGGTGCGGCTGCCGTGGACGGCCCCCGACGGGCAGATCCACATCCTCAACATGATCGACACCCCCGGCCACGTGGACTTCACGTACGAGGTGTCCCGCTCGCTCGCGGCCTGTGAGGGCGCGATCCTGCTGGTCGACGCGGCTCAGGGGATCGAGGCGCAGACGCTCGCCAACCTCTACCTGGCCCTGGAGAACGACCTCCAGATCATCCCGGTGCTGAACAAGATCGACCTCCCGGCCGCCCAGCCCGAGAAGTACGCGGCGGAGCTCGCGCACATCATCGGCTGCGACCCCGAGGACGTGCTCAAGGTCTCCGGCAAGACCGGCGTGGGTGTGCCCGAGCTGCTGGACGAGTGCGTACGCCTGGTGCCGCCGCCGATCGGGGTCAAGGACGCGCCGGCCCGCGCGATGATCTTCGACTCGGTGTACGACTCGTACCGCGGCGTGGTCACCTACGTCCGCGTGGTCGACGGCGACCTGAAGAAGCGCGAGCGCATCCAGATGATGTCGACGGGGGTGACCCACGAGCTCCTGGAGATCGGCGTCATCTCGCCCGAGCCCAAGCCGTCCGACGGCCTGAGCGTCGGCGAGGTCGGCTACATCATCACCGGCGTGAAGGACGTTCGGCAGTCCCGTGTCGGTGACACCATCACCTCCCTGCACAACGGCGCCACCGAGGCCCTCGGCGGGTACAAGGACCCGAAGCCGATGGTGTTCTCCGGCCTGTATCCGCTGGACGGCTCCGACTACCCCGAGCTGCGCGACGCGCTGGACAAGCTCCAGCTCAACGACGCCGCGCTGGTGTACGAGCCGGAGACCTCGGTCGCGCTCGGCTTCGGCTTCCGCTGCGGCTTCCTGGGGCTGCTGCACCTGGAGATCGTCCGGGAGCGGCTGGAGCGCGAGTTCAACCTGGAACTCATCTCGACCGCGCCGAGCGTGGTGTACCGGGTCGTCATGGAGGACGGCACCGAGCACACCGTGACCAACCCGAGCGAGTTCCCCGGCGGCAAGATCGCCGAGGTGCACGAGCCGGTGGTGCGGGCCACCATCCTGGCCCCGAGCGAGTACATCGGCACGATCATGGAGCTGTGCCAGACCCGGCGCGGCGTCCAGATCGGGATGGACTACCTCTCCGAGGACCGGGTCGAGCTGCGCTACACGCTGCCGCTCGCGGAGATCGTGTTCGACTTCTTCGACGCGCTCAAGTCCAAGACGCGCGGTTACGCGTCGCTCGACTACGAGACCACGGGCGAGCAGCAGTCCGCGCTGGTCAAGGTCGACATCCTGCTCCAGGGCGAGGCCGTCGACGCGTTCAGCGCGATCGTGCACAAGGACAAGGCGTACAACTACGGCGTCGAGATGACCAAGAAGCTGCGCGAGTTGATTCCGCGTCAGCAGTTCGAGGTGCCGATCCAGGCCGCCGTCGGGGCGCGGGTGATCGCCCGCGAGAACATCCGCGCGATCCGCAAGGACGTGCTCGCCAAGTGCTACGGCGGTGACATCAGCCGTAAGCGCAAGCTGCTCGAGAAGCAGAAGGAAGGCAAGAAGCGGATGAAGATGGTCGGCCGGGTGGAGGTGCCGCAGGAGGCCTTCATCGCGGCGCTGTCCACCGACGACAGCGGCGGACGGAAGTAGGGCCGGGGTAGGGCTGTGGGTCGGCCTGTGGTCAGGGTCGTGGTTGTGGCTGCGGTCAGGACCGAGACAGGGCTGAAATAGGACATCCGGGCGACCTCGGTCGCCCGGGAGGAGAATCGATTACTCGATTCAGCAACTGATCCGAAAAAGCTACTACCGCGTAGCCCTCGAGCAGCGTACGTTGCGGGTGCATCGGGCAGAATCGATGCACCCGCTTCGTGTTTTGCCCGCGCTGTACCGAACCTGTCGGCCGAGCCGCGCACCCGAACCAACCACGCTCCATCGTCTGATTCCTTCATCGACATCTTCCGCAGACCGGTTGGTCGGTTTCGATGCTCACCCCGGTCACGCGCATACCGGTACCGATACGGGTATGCGATCGCGACACCGCTCGGCACCACCACCACACCCCGGAAACCGCCCTGGACACGGAGGCCGAAGTGAGTTCAGAGTCCGCCGCCATCGAGAACCGTTCGCCGTCCATCGCAGTGGACTTCCTGGAACGGATTCGGGCCACGCCCGACAACGAGGCGTACCGCCACCCGGTCGCGGTGGGCGACGGCGACCGCGAGGAGTGGCGTTCGGTCACCTGGGGGCAGGCGGGCGAGCGGGCCAAGGCGATCGCCGCCGGGCTGGTGGCGCTGGGGGTCGAGGCCGAGGATCGGGTCGCGATCGTGGCCGAGACCCGGCTGGAATGGGTGCTGGCCGACTTCGGGGTGATCTGCGCCGGCGCGGCCACCACCACCGTGTACCCGACCACCAACGCCGACGAGGCCGCCTTCATCCTGACCGACTCCGGCAGCGTGATGGCGTTCGTGGCCGACGACATCCAACTCGCCAAGCTGCGCGGCGCGCGGGCCGACCTCGCCGCGATACGCAAGGTGGTCGTCTTCGACCCGCCGAAACCCGGGCCCGAGGGTGAGCCCGCCGACGACTGGGTGATCACCCTCGCCGAACTGGAGGACCTCGGCCGCGCCCGGCTGGTCGAGGAGCCCGACCTGGTGGAGACCCGGGTCGCCGCGATCACCCGGGACCGGCTCGCGACCCTCATCTACACCTCCGGCACCACCGGTCGGCCCAAGGGCGTCCGGCTCTCGCACGACACCTGGGCGTATCAGGCCGCCGCGCAGGCCGCGATCGGAGACAACGACGCCGACGAACTCCAGTACCTGTGGCTGCCGCTCGCGCACTGCTACGGCAAGGTGATGGTCTGCGGACAGATCCGGATCGGCTATCCGACCGCCATCGACGGCCGGATCCCCAAGCTGATCACCAACCTCCCGATCGTGCGGCCGACGTTCATGGCCGCCGCGCCGCGCGTGTTCGAGAAGGTGTACAACTCCGTGCACATGACGGTGCGCGCCGAGGGCGGCCTCAAGTACCGCGTCTTCCGCTGGGCGATCGGCGTCGGCCGGGAGATGTCGCAGGTCAGGCAGGCCGGCCGGACCCCGTCCGCGGTGCTCGAGGCGAAGTATCGGGTGGCCGACCGGCTCGTCTTCGACAAGCTGCGCGCGTTGTTCGGCGGTCGGCTCAAGGGCTGTATCTCCGGCAGCGCGGCGCTCTCGCCCGACGTCGCCGAGTTCTTCGACGCGATCGGCATACCGATCCTGGAGGGCTACGGTCTCACCGAGGCCAGCGCGGGCAGTTCGGTCAACCGCTTCGACCGGCACCGGATCGGTACCGTCGGCCCGGCGCTGCCCGGCTCGGAGATGCGCATCGCCGAGGACGGCGAACTGCTGGTGCGCAGCCCGGCCGTGATGCAGGGCTATCACAACAACCCCGAGGCGACCGCCGACGTGCTCACCGAGGACGGCTGGCTGCGCACCGGCGACATCGCCGTGATCGAGGACGGCTATCTGCGGATCACCGACCGCAAGAAGGACCTGATCAAGACCTCGGGCGGCAAGTACGTCGCGCCCAGCGAGATCGAGGGCCGGTTCAAGGGCCTGTGCCCGTTCGTGAGCAACATCCTCGTGCACGGGGAGGGCCGCAACTTCTGTTCCGCGTTGATCACGTTGGACCCGGACGCGCTCCTTGGCTGGGCCGCGGGGCAGCCGGCACTGCGGGGCAGGTCGTACGAGGAGCTGGTCGGCGCCGAGGAGGTCCGGGCGCTCGTCGCGGACTACCTCGACCGGCTCAACGCCGACCTGCAGCGGTGGCAGACGGTGAAGAAGTTCGCCATCCTGCCGCACGACCTGAGCGTCGAACGCGGTGAGCTGACGCCGAGCCTGAAGGTGAAGCGGCGGGTGGTGGAGAAGGAGTACGCGGCGGTCCTGGACGACATGTACAAGGGCACGCTGGTCACCTGAGGGCGGTTGCCCGCGGCGGGTCGGTCGCGTGCTCGTGGACAATGGGGAGATGCCCTCCGCACCCCCCGACGGTCTGCCCGTGCCCGAAGACGGCTCGCTGCCCGCGTCCGCGCTCGCCGAGTTCGCCGGCGCGAGCCGTCCGTTCGGCTTCTATGTGCACGTGCCCTACTGCGCGTCGCGCTGCGGCTACTGCGACTTCAACACCTACACCGCGACCGAACTGGGCGGATCGGCCTCGCAGGGGTCCTACGCGGACGACGCGATCGCCGAGATCCGGCTGGCCCGGCGGTTGCTGGGGGACGTGGATCGGCCGGTGGAGACGGTGTTCTTCGGCGGCGGTACGCCCACGCTGCTGCCGGCCGCCGACCTGGCCCGGATCCTGGGGGCGATCCGGGACGAGTTCGGGCTCGCGGCGGGGGCGGAGGTGACCACCGAGGCCAATCCCGAGTCGGTGGATCCGGCCTACCTGGACACGCTGCTCGCGGGTGGGTTCAACCGGCTGTCGTTCGGCATGCAGAGTGCGCGCGAGCACGTGTTGCGGGTCCTGGACCGGCGGCACACCCCGGGGCGGCCCGAGCGGTGTGTGGCCGAGGCGCGCGCGGCCGGGTTCGAGCACGTCAACCTGGACCTGATCTACGGCACGCCGGGGGAGTCGGACGACGACTGGCGGGCCTCGCTGGACGCGGTGCTCGGTGCGGGGCCGGACCATGTCTCGGCGTACGCGCTGATCGTCGAGGACGGTACGCGCCTGGCCGGGCGGGTGCGGCGGGGCGAACTGCCGATGCCGGACGACGACGTGCTCGCCGACCGCTACCTGATGGCGGACGAGGCGTTCGGGGCGGCGGGGCTCGGGTGGTACGAGGTGTCCAACTGGGCGACCGACGCGGCGGCGCGGTGCCGGCACAACGAGCTGTACTGGACCGGGGCCGACTGGTGGGGGGCGGGGCCGGGGGCGCACAGCCATGTGGGGGGTGTGCGGTGGTGGAACGTGCGGCATCCCGCCGCGTATGCGCAGCGGTTGGCGGCGGGTTCGTCTCCTGGGCAGGGGCGTGAGTTGCTCGGCGCGGAGGATCGGCGGGTCGAGCGGATCCTGCTGGAGCTGCGGCTGGTGGAGGGGGTTCCGCGCTCGCTCCTCACGGAGGTGGGGAGAAAGGCGGCGGATCGGGCGGTGGCGGATGGCCTGCTTGTCCGCGACGCGGGGGATCGGGTCGTGTTGACCTTGCGGGGGCGGCTGTTGGCCGACGCGGTCGTGCGGGATCTGGTCGACTAGCGACCGTCCGGCCGGCGGGGTTGGTTCGCCTCAAGCGCCGGCGGGGCTGTTTCGCCTCAAGCGCCGGCGGGGCTGTTTCGCCTCAAGCGCCGGCGGGGCTGTTTCGCCTCAAGCGCCGGCGGGGCTGTTTGGCCTCATGCGCCGGCCGGGCTGTTTCGCCTCAAGCGCCGGCGGGGCTGTTTGGCCTCATGCGCCGGCCGGGCTGCTTCGCCTCAAGCGCCGGCGAGGCTGCTTGGCCTCAAGCGCCGGCCGGGCTGTTTCGCCTCGAACGTCGGCGAGGCTGTTTTGCCTCCAGCGCCGGTCCGGCTGCTTGGCCTCAAGTCCGTGCGGTTGCTTGGGCTCGAGCGCCGGCCTGGCTGGGGCTGCGGGTCGTTTACATGGCTACGTCCATGATCAAGTCGGCCAAGGACTCGTCTACTCGGTTCAGTTCCTGGGCGTAGCGGCGCATTTCGGTGCTTTCGCGCTTTGCGTCTGATTCGCCCTGTTCCTTCGTGCGCAGGGCCGCGCCGACCTCGTCGCGGATCGACTTGATTTCCGCGTCCAGGCCCTGGGCGATCGCGTCGCGCATCTTGCGGAGTTGTTTGACGACCTCTTCGCCCAGGTTGGTGACGTCGGTGTCGGCCTGCTTGCGCAGTTCCAGCTGGACCTGCTCCGCCACCTGTTCCTTGAGCCGGCGGTTGGCCTTGTTCAGTTGCAGCGCGCCCTTGAACACGGTCGAGCCGAGTACCGCGCCCAGGATCACGAACGGTCCGAGGCCGACCAGGAACGCCGCCGTGCCGACCGCGATCTGCGGGAGCAGCGCGGTGAGCATCGAGCGCAGGTTGAACTTGCCGCCGGAGATCGCGGTCGCCGGGTCGAGCACGAAGCTGACCGCGTCGGCGAGCAGTCGCTCGATCGGCGTCGAGGGTTTGCCGTCCTCCTCCGTGCCGACCGGGCCGGCGGTGAGCGAGGCCCGGATCTCGTCGATGCGCGTGACGAACTGCTTCACGTCGTCGTCGATCATCCGCTCCATGTCCTCGACACGGCGCGCGACGAGCGGTTTGAGTTCGTTCTCCTGCCACTGCGCGAACTCGACCTGGACCCGCCCGGAGAGGTGGTCGGTGATCTCCTTGACCGCCGCCTCCATCTTCTCCCGCGCGTTGAACGGGTTGGCGCCGATGGTGTTGCTCGGGTCGTATTCCTGCGCCCAGGTCGGGATGTTCGCGGCAACCCGGTCCATGAACCGCCGGGTCGCGCCCTCGACCTCGCCGCGGGTCTCGCGCAGGTGTTCCTCCATCTGCGCGACGATCACCCGTCGGTTCTGCTCCAGGCGGGTCAGCGGACCCTGGACCCGCTCGTAGGTGGCGCGCAACTCCTCCACGTCCTGGGTGAGCAGCGCCTCCTTGCGGTCGATCTGCTCGCGCGCCTCGATCAGCAGATACTTGAGCTCCCGGGCGGGGGACAGGATCTTGGCCCGTCCGCGCTCGCGGGTCAGGAACTCCTCCAGGCCGCGTTCGAGTTCGGGCATCCCGGACCCGGCCAGCAGGTCCGGGTCGCCCTTTTGCCGACCGGTCAGCGCGGCCCGGGCGTTGACGAAGAAGACCCGGTCCGGGCGGGAGAGGTAGGGCGAGAGGCGCTTGCGGATCTCCCGCTGCACGTCCTCGCGTTCCTCCTCCTCGACCAGGTTGATCTTGTTGCCGACGTAGAAGACGTCCTCGTGGCCGCGCGCCTTGACGTGCACGTCGAGGAACAGCTGCTCGCTGCGCGACATCGCGGCCTGACAGTCCACCACGAACACCAGCACGTCGGCCTGTTCGAGGTAGTTCAGGGTGACCTTCTCCCGCTCCGGTGCCTCGTTCAGGCCGGGGGAGTCGACCACCACCACACCGTTGCGGCACAGTTCGAGCGGCCAGCGCACCACCGCCCGCTCGTACGGGTTCGGAGTGTTGTCGTCGTCCGCGCCGATGGTGACGTAGTCGGCGATCTCGTCCACGCCGACGGTCAGCGGCTCACCCGCGCTGCCGTCCGCCTCCAGCGGGTAGATCAGCGCCGAGCGGGTGTCGCCCCACGTCACCTCGTTGATGATCGCGGTGCACGGTCGGGCGAAGGAGGGCAGCACCTTCTCGCCGAGCATCGAGTTGATCACGGTGCTCTTGCCGCGCTTGAACTCGCCGACGATCATCACCTTGAACGCCTCGGACGCGGCCCGCTGCTTCAGCGAGTCCAGCTTCTTGACGCCCGCGCCGATGCGCAGTCCGGCCACGATCGGCGTGAGCCGATCGATCAGGCCGACCAGGGTCTCCTGCCGTGCCCGCCACGCGCCGTACCCCGCGTAGGCCCCATCGGCCGCCCCGTGACCCGTGTCCACCTGACCGCTCCCCTCCTCGACGGCTGCCCGATGCCGGGACCTGTTCCGGTCCCGGCATCGGCGTCCGGCACTAGCCTCTGGCGCCCAGCATGGTGTTGAGCTGAACCCCGAGCTGCTCGCTGCGCGAGACCAGATCCTGCCATGCGGGTCCATCGGCGCCGACCTTGGCCAGCGCGGTCTGCCGATCGGTGCGCCAGGCCCGCTGGCCGCGCACCGCCTCGTCCATCACTCCGGCGTACAGCGTGTGCAGCCGCTTGGAGACCTCCTCGGAGAAGCCGCCGAGGACCTCCTCGACCATCGGCTCCAGGGCCTTCATCGCCTGTGCGCGCTGTGCCTCGGTCAGCGAGGTCGACTTGACCTCGCCGAGCACCATGCCGCCGGCCGACGCCGCCATGCTCGCGCCCATCGGCAGCGCGGCGACGCCGCCGGTGAGCGGGATCAGCAGCGCGCCGAGCACGGCGAGACCGGTCGGGCCGATCCGCCAGGCCAGCTTGCGGCTCTTGAGGTCCTTCAGGCCCAGCGACTCCGCCTCGCCGAGTTCGAACTCGGTGGACAGCTGCTCGACCTTCTCCAGGCGGTAGCCGCTGCCGCGCCCGAAGTGCAGCTTCATCTTCGCGTCCAGCCACTGCACGTCGGCCTGCACGCTGGAGTGCAGCTGGGCCTCGAACTTCTTGGCCAGCGCGGTCAGTTCGCGGCGCAGTCGGAACGGCAGGTCGCGCTCCCACCAGGTCCGGGCGTCGGGCGCGCGCTCGAGTTCGTAGCGCAGCGTGTCCAACAGGTCCCCGCGCGAGAGTTGCAGGTGCTCGCGGAACTTCTCCGACGTCTGCGTGCGGCGCTGCTGGAGCTCGACCCGGACCCGGCCCCATTCGCCGGCCATGCGGTCGATCTCCACCTCGGACTCCTCGACGGCACGCCGCCGTTCCACCTCGCCGAGCGCCGCGGTGGCCAGTCCGTCCCGGCCCAGGCCCGCCATCTCGTCGAGCAGCGCGAGCAGTTGGCCCGCCGTCTGGCGCGAGCGCATGCTGCGCCGGCCGCCGGAGGTGGTGTATTCGGTGATCCGCGCGTACACGCCTGCCGCGGGCGAGGCATCCTCGCGATGCGGGCCGGCCAGTACCTGCAGGGTCGGCGAGATGCGGCGCACCCGGCCGCCGAGGTAGTCGACGATGTCCTCGCGCTCGTCCTCGTCGACGGTGTCCAGCTTGGACACCACCACGGTGATCCGCGGCACGTGCCGGGCGATCACCTCCTCCTCCAGGAACGCGGTCTCGGACAGGCCGAGCGGCGCGCTCGCGGAGACCACCATCAGCACCGCGTCGCTGGCCGCGACCGTACGCCGGACCAGGTCCTCGGTCCGGCGGTCCAGATCCTCCGCGTCCTCGCCCTTGCCCCGACCCGCGTTGACCCCGGGGGTGTCCACCAACTCGACGTCCAGGCGGGCCAGTTCGGGTTCGGCCACGAGCACGCGCACGCCGACCAGGCGGGGTGCGTCCGAGTCGTGCTCCTCGCTCAGCCGATACACCTCGTCCCAGGCCGCGGCCACCGCCGGACGCGGCTCGGCGCGCCCGTCGGCGAACTGCAGCTCCAGGCGCGGCTCGGGTCCGGCCACGACCACCAGGGGCACCGGGGTGTGCCGGCCCTCGGGCAGCACGGGGGCGCCGAGCAGCCGGTTGATCAGCGACGTCTTGCCGCGGCCGAACTCGCCGACCACCGCGATCCGCAGCCCCGGTCGGCGCATCCGCGCCCGCAACCGGTCCAGCTCGGCGGCGATCGCGTCCAGGCCGAAGTCGGTGGCGATCGTGTGTGCGTCGTTGATCCGCCGGCCGAGCGTGGTCGCCGAGGGGGCCTGCCGGACCAGGCTCGTCACCGAGCCGGGAGGCGTGGCGGCGGGTGCTGCGGCGGGAGCGGGGGCGGGCGGCGCCGACACCGGTGCGGCGGAGGCCTCGGCGGCCGGCCGCGGCGCCGGCGGCCGAGGCGCGACCGGCGCACCCGCGCCGCCCGCGCCGGGCCCACCCCCGAGGCGCCCCGCCCACCCCTGGTTCGGCCCCGGTATACCGGAAGAGTCGTCGCCCGCCGGGCGCGGACCCGGAGCCGGGGCCTGCCTCCGGTCCGCCGTCTGCCCCGACGGGCCGGGTCGGCCGCTGGGCGAGTCGCCCGAGTCGCGCCGCGCGCCCGCCTCACGCGGTGCGCCCGCGCGCAGCCACGAGGCGGTCGACGGCACCAGCCGGTGATACGCGGCCACCGCCCCCACGGGCATCACCCGCGCGTAGAGCCCGGCGAGGATCTTCGGTCCGCCGCGCGCGTCCGCCTCCGGGTCGGCCAGGAATCGGCCCAGCGACTGGAAGAAGCGGGCCCGCTCCGCCAGCGCGTCCGGCTGCATCGACAACGTCCAGGCGGACACGTCCGAGATGGTGCCCTCCACCGATGCGGCGACCTCGGGCAGCTCGCTCAGCTTGACGTGGCGCAGCACGTTCTCGCTCGGCCAGGCCCACTGGACCGCGCCCCAGACCGGGTGGATCGGCAGCTCCCGCCGTCCCGGGGTGGCCTTGCCGACCCCGATCAGGCTCCACAACGTCCAGCCGTCGGCGGTTCGCTCCGGCACCGGCGGCAGTGCCACCGACTCCATGGTGATCCAGCCGCGCAGCTCGTCGCTGCGGTGGATCCCGCTCAACAGACCCGCGACGCCCGGACGGCGGCGTGGTTGTACCTGCGCGGCCTGGCGCAGCACGTGTTCACGATCGAACGACATGTGTGGTCCCTACTCCCGTCGAATGTGTGCTGGTGTCGAACGATCAGGCGTGCGTGGGGTGGGCCACGATCATCGTGGTGTCCCGGTCCTGCCACGCGTTGACGAAGTCGGCGAGCGGAATCGGCTCGACCTTGCCGAACGGCGCGCCCGGGTCGTTGAGCAGCACGTACGTCGACCCGTCGGGCCGGGTGTCGACGCCGGTCACCCACACCGCGTGTCCCATCGTGGGGTCCTGCTCCAGCGGCGCGCCGGTGGTCGCGTCGTGCAGCGGCGACCAGATCTCCTGCGCGTCGAGGGCGACGATCACCTGGTCGCCCTTCTGCAGGGCGTCGAGCATTTGGCGCATGTCGGCGCCCGGGACCATGTCGGTGTCCACGCCGTGCATTTCGAGCAGCTTGCCGATGTCGCCGGTCATGGTGCCGTTGGCGGGGTCGTAGATGCCCGCCTGCTGGGCCTCGGTCACCAGCGCGTTCTCGTCCATCGGGATGCCGGTGAGCTTCTCCAGGATCATGCCCTGGGAGACCACCGCGCAGCTGGTGTTGCCGGCCTGCTGGTGCCAGTACTTGGCGTCGCCGACCGGGTCGCCGGTGCCATGGAACTGCTCCGGAGCCCAGTCCGGCGCGTGGTAGGTCCAGTTGCCCTGGTCGTCGTAGACCGCGCCCCATGAAGCGGGCGTCGCCTCGGCGTAGGTGCTCGGGTCGTACGAGGCCGGGTCGGCGTACGGGTCGGTGCCGTAGGGGTCGCCGTACGGATCGCCGTACGGGTCGCTGCCGTACGGGTCGCCGTAGGGATCCGTGAACGGGTCGCCGTACGGGTCCAGGTACGGGTTGTTGACCTGGTCGTCGTGCCACTGCTGACTGGGCGTGGGCTGGTTGCCGTCGGTCGGGTCGAACGCCTTCGGGTCCCACGCGTCGACCTTGCCGTCGCCGTCGCTGTCCGCCTGGAACGGGTCGTAGTTGGGGTCGTGCAGCGGGTCGAAGTTGGGATCCGTGTACGGAAGGGTGGAGTTCGGGTAGGTGCCGATGGATCCGCCGTTCGCGTCGGTCTCCCACAGTGGTGCCGCCCCGACGCTTCCCCCGTCGGCGGTGTCCACTGTGTCGATGGTGTCGTCGGAGACCACCGCGAACAGGTCGTCGTCGTGCGTGTAGTCGCTCATCTGCCGAAATCCCCCCGGTGCGTGAGGCGTTCGCGTTGGCTGTTCACCGTGGCGCGACGCCGTTCCGTCTGCCTGTCCGCGTCCTGCAACAGGTTTCTGCGAGCCGCGAGAATATCCTCACGGCGTTGATGTTCGGCCACCAGTTCGGCGACCGTCGCCTCGTAGGTGGCCCGGTAGCGGTCCACGTGTTGCGAGACGTCCTGCGAGTAGTGCGTGGTGGCCGTGCGCACGGCCTCGTCGATCTGTCCGGACAAACCGTCCGCGACGGTTCGCAGTGTCTGATGCATTTCGGTGCGCGCGTGGTTCCGCAGGGCCGTCATGTCGGTGGATGACAACGAACCGGCCACTTTGGCGATGAATCCGCCGAATCCGATCCGTCCGGGAGGGGCGCCCTGGGAGCCGTTGCGGGTGCCGCCGAACCACTGGTCCAGAGCGCCGCCGATCCGCGCGCCCGGGGTTTTGGGCGCGGTCGGGTCGAGTCGGACGGCCCGGATCTGCTGGGTCACCCCTGTGACGGAGTTCTCGTACGCCCGCATCGCCGCGTCCGCGAGTTGATGCCCGGTCAGCACCGTGACCGCCTCCGATCCGGCCGGTCGGGCCACCGCGCCGAGGCGGGCGTAGGCGGCGGCGAACGCGGTGTCGGCGGCGGCGCGCGCGGTCTCGGCCGCGGTCGACAGCGCGCCGGTGACCGCCTGTTGCACGATGTCGCCGATCCGGGGCAGGCCGCGCCGGATCAGTTCGGGGGCCTGTTCGGCGAGCACCGCGCGCAGTTCGTCGGGGGTGTTCGCGCGCTCCAGGGCCCGATCGATCTCGTCCCGGGTGTAGCCCCACCACTGCGGGGCCATGCCGCCGACCGCCTGCTGGGCGCGCTGGGCGCCGGCGCCGAGCAGGCGCGCGGTCTCGCCGTGTTGGGCTCGGACGAAGGCGGCCATGTCGGCGATCCGCGCCTCGGACAACTCCGCCTCCTCGGCGTCGAGCCGCTGTTCGGCCAGCGTCACCTCGCGGCGCAACTCGTCGAGCAGGTCCTCGAGGAGTCGCAGCAGGTGGTCGGAGACCGCGACGATGCGCTGGCGCTGCATCAGGTCGCGCAGCCGGGCCACGGTGCGCGGAAACTCCTCCGCCCAGTGCTCCTGTTCGGGGCCGCGCAGCGGCCGTCCGGTGGCCAGTCGCACCACCGGTTCGGCGGCGACCGGTTCCAGGACCGGGTCGGGCACACCGAGCATCCGGGCGAACCGCTGTCGGACGTGGGCGAGCAGATCGTCCCGTTCGTCCTCGTCGATGTGGTCCATCTTGGTGACGAGGATGATGCAGCGGCGCAATTGCCCCGGATCGAGCGCATCGGTGAGGAATTCGGTCAGCGACACCGGCGACGGCGACGTGGACGCGGTCAGTACGGCCGCCACGTCGGCGACGTCGCGCATCACCGCGCGCGTGATCTCCGTGTGACCTGCCCGAGCGTTGGTTCCGGGCGTGTCGATGATCACCAGGCCGTCGCGCAGCGCCGGCGCGGGGTGGCGGACCTCCAGGCTCTGCACCCGCGGGGCGATTGCCTCGTCGGCGGTGAGCAGGCGCAGGATGCCGGCGGTGTCCTCGGGGATCGGGGTGTCCGGCGCGAGGTGCGTGAGCATCCGGCCGAGCGGGCTGTCCGCCCCGGTGTAGCGCCCGGAGGGGTACACGTAGCGGATCCCGTGGCCGGTGAATCGCACCTCGACGGAGAACTCCTCCCCGTGGGTGATCCTGGTCGCGGCGCCGGTGGTCGGCAATGCGGAGGTGGGCAGCAGGTCGTCGGCCAGCAGCGCGTTGACGAAGGTGCTCTTGCCGGCCGAGAACTCGCCGATCACCGCGAGGTAGTAGCGGTCGTCCCGGAGCCGGGTCTCGATCTCGCGGATGCGGGCGGTCAGTTCCCCGAGCCGTTCCTGGTCGCCGACGATGCGGCGGACCATCGCCAGTGCGAAGTCGAGATGGTCGGAGGTCTCGGTGAGTGCCTCGACCACCTCGCGTCGCCTCGCCCGATCCCCGGCGATGCCCTGTGAATCCACCACCGCGCGCCCCCTCTCGACGGTGCCCTCCCCGATGTACGGGCGATCCTGTCACGCGGGCGGGAATCGCGTCTCGATCTGTGGACGGTGCATTTGGTGCGGCCGTCTGCACTCCTGTGCCCCTTGTGTGACGCCCGTCCGGATGATGCGATAAAGGCGTCGAGGCGATCCCTCGCAGCTGATTTCCGTTGCCGTGGCCCCCGACCCGATCGGTCTGAAAGGCATGAAAACGGCGCATACTGGTTGCGTGGGTGCCGCGACTTGTCCGGCGAGTCGATTCCGATGCGATCAGGAGATGGCATGTTCGAGGAGGCCCAGTATCTGGCCCCGGTCACCCGTAGGGCCGACGGCGGAGTCGAGGTCGAGCTGTCCCGCAGCCACCCGGGGTTCGCGGACGAGGTGTACCGCGAACGCCGGAACCGGATCGCGGCGCTGGCGCTGGACCACCACCGCGGCGACCCGATCCCGGCGGTCGAGTACACCGACGAGGAGCACGAGGTCTGGCGCCTGGTCTCCCGCGAGTTGTCCGCCTCGCACGCGGAGTACGCGGTCGCCGACTACCTGGACGGCGCCGCGCGCCTGAAGCTGCCGACCGAGCGGATCCCCCAGTTGGAGGAGGTCAGCGAGGCGCTGCAGCCGCTCACCGGCTTTCGCTACCTGCCCGCGGCCGGCCTGGTTCCGCTGCGCGACTTCTACGGGTCGCTGGCCGACTCCTACTTCCACTCCACGCAGTACATCCGCCACCACAGCGTGCCGCTGTACACCCCCGAGCCGGACGTCGTGCACGAGGTGATCGGCCACGCCAACATGCTCGCCTCGGACCGCTTCGCGGCGCTGTACCGGGTCGCGGGCGAGGCGGCCCGCCGGGTGGAGAGCCGCGAGGCGCTGGAGTTCGTTTCCAAGGTCTTCTGGTTCACCCTCGAATTCGGCGTCATGCACGAGGGCGGCGCGCTCAAGGCCTACGGCGCCGGGATCCTGTCCTCCTACGGCGAGATCCGCGAGTTCCGCACGGTCGACATCCGCGACCTGGACCTGGTCGCGATGGGCACCATGCAATACGACATCACGCACTACCAGGACATCCTGTACGCCGCCCACTCGATGACCCAGTTGGAAGAGGTCGTCGGCACCTTCTGGGCGGACTGCACCGACGACTCCATCGCCGCCCTGTCGGCCTCGGCAAAGGCCCCGTAACGCCGCTTCACGTAGTCGTTCACCCGTGCGGGTGACCGGAACGGAAACGTTCGGTCACCCGCACGACGCGTCCCTATGCTCGCCTCGACTACGGAAGGGGTTGAGAATGTCTGTCATGGCACACGAGATCCCCGCGCAGGAAGACGTCATGCTCGACGGCTTCCTGGCGTTGGACACCCCCTTGGGCTTCCGCGCCGAGTTCATCGAGGGGGACATCGTCGTGACACCACCGCCGATGGGGAATCACGAGCGCATCATCAGTGCCGTGGTTCGCCAGATCCTCAGCGGATCGGCCGTGCCGATGGATTTCTCCGGCGGCAAGGGATTGGTGGTGGCCACCGGTGGGGGACTCGCCCGCAACCACGTCATCCCGGACGGCACGTTCGCGCCCGAGGACCTGGACCTGTTCCTGGACGCCGAATCGTGGATGCCGTGCGCCGGGGTTGCCCTGGTCCTGGAGGTGACGTCGTATCGCGCCGGTTTCGATCGTGAACAGAAACGACGGGCCTATGCCCGCAGCGGCATTCCGCTGTACCTGCTGGTGGATCGAGAGCAGAGCAAGGTCACGCTCTTCCTGACGCCGAAGGGTGACGACTACCTGGAGGGTCACACCGGTCCCTTCGGTAAGCAGATCGATCTTCCCGCGCCGTTCTCGATGACGTTGAGCACCAGCAGATTCGTCTGACGAACCATGGGCTCGGGCGTCACCGTTCGAGTGGCGCCGTGTCGAAGCCGACGGGTTGTTCGGCGCGCCCGGGCGGATGCCCTACACCCGGCGGACGAAGACCCGGCCGAAGTCGCCGCCCGTGGCCAGGAGGGTGCCGTCGGCGGAGAAGGCCAGGCGGCGCACGCGTTGTTCGTCGTGGCCGGGGAGGGCGACGGCGTCGCGCTCGCGCAGATCCGCGTCGTACACGCGCAGGGCGCTCGTACGATGACCGCCCACCGCGATCCGCCGGCCGTCCGGCGAGTAGGCCCACGCGTAACAGGTTGCCCAACCGTTCGGGTGATGCGGATCGGCGAGGTGCCAGGCCGGCTCGCCGGTGTCGATCGAGATCGCGAACGGCCCGTGCACCCGGCCCCGGTTGACCAGGAGCAACGTCTCGTTCGGATCGAAGCCGAGGTCGCCGATCTCCCACTCCAGGGGCACCCGCGCGACCGGCCGGCCGGCCTCCACGTCCCACACCTCGACCTCGTTGGTCGGATCGGCGCTCGCGTCGCGGTGCCCGTACACCAGCCCGCGACTGACCCGCCACACCGCGAGCAACCGACCCGAGGGGGACAGCGCGGCGCCCCGGCACTCGGTGGTCGGCGATCGGGTGGACACCTCGCAGACCGGGGCGCCGGCCGCGTCCAGGACCCGCACCC
Organism: Embleya sp. NPDC059237; assembly: GCF_042754105.1. Classification (NCBI taxonomy): domain Bacteria; kingdom Bacillati; phylum Actinomycetota; class Actinomycetes; order Kitasatosporales; family Streptomycetaceae; genus Embleya; species Embleya sp. NPDC059237. Next base: position 406,772 of record NZ_JBHZAE010000007.1, read on the forward strand.
GGTCGTCGGCGTCGAAGACCACCAGGCGCCGCCGGGCCGCGTCCCAGGCCGGCTGCACGGTGTGCGGATTGAACAGAGCGTTCTCGAACTGCCGGTAATCGGCCAGCGGTTCCTCGTGCAGCGTGCCCAGGTTCAGTCGCCGGGTCGAGCCGCCGACGGTGTAGACCACGGCCGATCCGGTCGCGTCGAACAGCGCGGTGTCGATGCCGGTCAGCCGCTCGGCCGCGGGCACCGCGTGCACCGTGCGGCGGACCCCGGTCGCCACGTCCACGAGCCGGATCGCGCCGTCGTAGGCGATCAGCACGGTGCGGCCGTCCGGATGCAGGTCCATGGCCCGGGACGAGGTCTTGCCCGGCGGCATGAACTCCAGCACCACCGGGTCCTCGGCCCCGCCCAGACGCACGAACCCGGCGCGCATCGCCTTGCCCACCTCCCGGCGCAGCGCGATCACGGCGGCGGCCGGGTCGGCGAAGTCCTTGCGCGTCTCCCGTGCCGCCCCGTCACCCGAGCGGGCGGACCGGACGAACGTGGTGTCGAAGACGCCGAACGTCCGATACTTCGGTCCGGCCGAGTCCGGCAATACGAGGGTGATCTCTTCCTGCGCCATCGCCGTACGGTAGCGCCGCAGGTCGCGCGGTGAGGGCCGGCCATCGCGTCGACCGGGGCCTCACCCCTCGGGCGGCGCCGTCACGAAGTCGATGAGTTCCTCGACCCGCCCGAGCAGGGCCGGTTCCAGGTCGCGGTACGAGTCGACCGCCGCGAGGATGCGGCGCCAGGCCGCGGGCGGGTTCACCGGCCAGCCGAGGGCCGCGCAGACGCCCTCCTTCCACGGGACACCGCGCGGGACGTCCGGCCAGGCCGCGATGCCGACGGAGGCGGGGCGTACCGCCTGCCAGACGTCGATATAGGGGTGTCCCACCACCAGCACGTGGTCGCCGCTCACCCGGCCCGCGATCCGGCTCTCCTTGGAACCCGGCACCAGGTGGTCGACCAGCACGCCCAGGCGGCGACCCGGGCCCGGCGCGAACTCGCGGACCACATCCGGGAGATCGTCGACGCCCTCCAGATACTCCACGACCACGCCCTCGATCCGCAGGTCGTCGCCCCACACCCGCTCGACCAACTCGGCGTCGTGGCGGCCCTCGACGTAGATCCGCCCGGCGCGGGCGACCCGGGCCCGGGTGCCCGGTACCGCGATCGAGCCCGACGCGGTGCGCCCCGGGGCACGGGCCGGACCGGGGGCGGCCGGTCGGACCAGGGTGACCACCTCGCCGTCGATCAGGAACCCGCGCGGATCCATCGGGAACACCCGCAGCCGCCCGTGCCGATCCTCCAGCGTGACGGTGTAGCCCTCGGGGGTCTTCTCCACCCGGACCACCGCGCCGCAGAAGCCGGTGGATGCCTCCTCCACCACCAGGTCGCGGTCGGCCGCGACCTCCGGGACGGGCTTGTCCTTCTTCCATCCCGGGATCAGCGACTCGGGTCCATAACTGCGCATGACCACGACGCTAGCCGGGTGACGGTACGTCAGTCCGGTACGACGCGCCCGGCGGCCACCTCGGCCAGCCAACGGTTTTGCCGGATCACGAACTCCTCGTCGACCACCGCGCCGTGTCCGGGCAGCCAGACACTGGCGTCCAACGCCCGCACCCGGGCCAGCGAATCACTCCACTCGGCGGCGAACGCGTCCGAGCCGAAGACCGGCGGCCCGCTCTCCTCCACCATGTCCCCGGCGATCAGCACGCCGCAGTCCGGTACGTGGACGACCACATCGTGGTCGGTGTGTCCACGACCGGGCGCGAACAGCACCACCTCGCGCCCGCCCAGATCCACCGTCACCGGCGTGCCCGTGGACACCGGTCGGGTCGGCGGCACGATCCGCGCCGCGCGCATCAGCTCCGGGTCGAACCCGTGCGCGACGCCGCTCGCCCGACCGGCCTCGGCCCACCGCTCCAGATACCGCGGCAGGTCCGCGTGTCCCCAGATCTCCGCGTCGGGGAAGGCGCGCAGCACCTCGTCGTTGCCGTAGCAGTGGTCGAAGTGACCGTGGGTGTTCACCACCGCGACCACCCGGTCGGGCAATCCGTGCCCAGGCAGTTCGCGGGCCAGCGAGGCCAGGATGTCGGCGGCCTCGTGGTCGTGCGAACCGGTGTCCACGAGCAGGATCCCCTCCCGCCCCGTGACGACCGCCACATTCAGTTCGAGGCCGGGCAACCGACGACGCAGTACGCCCGGCCCGATCGGCTCCCATGTGGCGTGTTTCGGCTGTTCGGCGCGTAGCATGCGTCAACCTTGGCACGGACTCAGGGGTACGGTCCGGATCGGGTGACCCGTACACTGGCACTCGGCGGGACGGAGTGCCAACCAGTGGGACGAACCACCGCCTACGCGACACGGCAACGGGTGGAAGAACGGGTCAGGGAGGTGCGCACCATGCTCGACGATCGGAAACAGGACGTGTTGCGTGCCATCGTGCAGGACTACGTGGCGACCCAGGAGCCGGTCGGCTCCAAGGCGCTCGCGGACCGACACAACCTCGGGGTCTCCCCGGCCACCATTCGCAACGACATGGCCGCGCTGGAGGAGGAGGGCTACATCACGCAGCCCCACACCAGCGCCGGCCGGGTGCCCACCGACAAGGGCTACCGGTTGTTCGTCGACCGCCTCGCGGGCGTCAAGCCGCTGTCCGGCGCCGAGCGCCGGGCGATCCAGACCTTCCTGGCCGGCGCGGTCGACCTGGACGACGTGGTGGGCCGTACGGTCCGGCTGCTCGCGCAGCTGACCCATCAGGTCGCCGTCGTGCAATACCCCTCGCTGACCCGCTCGACGATCCGGCACGTCGAGCTGCTCACCCTCGCGCCCACCCGGGTCATGTTGGTGCTGATCACCAGCACGGGCCGGGTCGAGCAGCGGGTGATGGACACGCCGGGCCCGGTCGGCGAAAACCTGCTCGCCGACGTCCGGGCGCGGCTGAACAGCCGCATCACCGGCAAGCGGTTCGCCGATGTGCCGTTGCTGGTCCAGGATCTCGCCGAGCCGTTCACCGCCGAGGAACGGCCGATCGTGGCGGGCATCCTGGCCACCCTGCTCGACACCCTGGTCGAGCACAAGGAAGAGAAGGTCGTCCTGGCCGGGACGGCCAACCTGACCCGTTTCGGCATGGACTTCCCGAACACGATCCGCCCGGTCCTGGAAGCGCTCGAGGAACACGTCGTATTGCTGCGGCTGTTGGGCGAGGCGACCGACCCGGGCATGGTCGTGCGGATCGGACACGAGAACATGCACGAAGGACTGGCCGCGACCTCGGTGGTCGCCGTCGGATACGGCAGTGGGCAGGAAACACTGGCGAAGCTCGGGGTACTCGGGCCGACCCGGATGGACTACCCCGGAACGATGGGAGCGGTGCGCGCCGTGGCACGGTACGTCGGACAGATCCTCGCGGAGTCGTAGAGTTGGCTACCGATTACTACGAGGTCCTCGGGGTACGGCGCGACGCCACCCCGGAGGAAATCAAGAAGGCCTTCCGCCGGCTCGCTCGGGAGCTGCACCCGGACGTCAATCCGGACCCGAAGACGCAGGACCGGTTCAAGGAGATCAACAACGCCTACGAGGTCCTTTCGGACCCGCAGAAGCGTCAGATGTACGACCTCGGCGGCGACCCGCTGTCCTCCGGGGGCGGCGGGGGCGGTGGTGGCTTCGGCCAGGCCGGCTTCGGGTTCAGCGACATCATGGACGCGTTCTTCGGCCAGGCCAGCCAGCGCGGACCGCGCTCGCGCACGCGCCGCGGCCAGGACGCGATGATCCGGATCGAGATCACCCTCGAAGAGGCCGCTTTCGGCACCACCCGGGAGATCCAGGTGGACACCGCCGTCACGTGCAACACGTGCAACGGCGAGGGCGCGGCCCCGGGCACCACGGCGCAGACCTGCGACATGTGCCGCGGGCGGGGCGAGGTCAGCCAGGTCACCAAGTCGTTCCTGGGCCAGGTCATGACGTCGCGGCCGTGTCCGCAGTGTCAGGGCTTCGGCACCGTGGTCCCGCACCCGTGCCCCGAGTGCGCGGGCGACGGCCGCATCCGCGCGCGGCGCACGCTCACCGTCAAGATCCCGGCGGGCGTGGACAGCGGTACGCGGATCCAGCTCGCGGGCGAGGGCGAGGTCGGCCCCGGCGGCGGCCCGGCGGGCGATCTCTACGTGGAGATCGTCGAGGTCGCGCACGCCACCTTCCAGCGGCGCGGCGACGACCTGCACTGCACGGTCACCATCCCGATGACGGCGGCGTCGCTCGGTACGAAGGTGCCGCTGCAGACGCTGGACGGCACGGAGGAGATCGACATCCGCCCGGGCACCCAGTCGGGCCAGTCGATCCCGCTGCACGGGCGGGGCATCACCCACCTGCGCGGCGGCGGCCGAGGCGACCTGGTCGTGCACGTCGAGGTGCAAACGCCGAACAAGCTCGACCCCGAGCAGGAGGAACTGCTCCGCCGCCTGGCCAAGCTGCGCGGCGAGGAACGCCCGTCGGGACAATTCACGCCGGGCCAACAGGGCCTGTTCTCGCGCCTGAAGGACGCCTTCAACGGCCGGTAGCGGGCGGCGGCGCGTCGTGACGTCGTCCTCAGGCGCCGGACGGGCTGCGATTCGGCCGCGTCCGGCGCCCGATCGCGCCCTCGGGCCGCCTGCGGCGAGCGCCCTCGAACGCCGGACGGGCTGCACCCGACCGCGCCCGACAACGCGAAGCGGTCACGGCATGCCTTGACCGAGTGACGCCGAGGCCGCCCCGAGCCGTGGGCTGAGCCGCCGCCGGCCGGCGTGCGGGGCTCGGGTACTGCGGGGCGTCGGCGGGGCGGGTGCGCTGCTCGGCGAAAACCGGCCGGCAGCGGGGGAGTGGGAGGGCGGTTGGGATGGGTCCTCTGGGGGCCCTTCCGAGTGGGTTGAGCAGGGCATTTCGCGGTGTGGTGAGCGTGTGTGGGAGCGAGAGGCACGAAACCGGACGGCGTTGGGTGCCGTGGCCTCGGGGTGGGAGAAAACCGCAGGTCAGCGCGGAGGGGAGAGCGTTTGAGGTGTCTCGGGATCCGGTTTCGGCTACCGCTGGGCACTTTCGGTCTTCTTGACCGCCTCTGTGGGGCCGCAGTGCTCGAAGCCAACTCCGAGTGAGCGGTTTTGGTCTCCGCTCCGGTGCTGAGGGGGTCGGAGCGCACGAAACCGGCACTCGTCGCCCGACTTCCCGCCTCGATCTCGCAAAACCGCAGGTCACCGAAGCTCGAAGCCCACAACCACCCACCGCGATCCGGTTTCGAACCCCAACACCCGTCCAAAAACCCTGAAACACCCCGGCTCACTCGTAAGGCCCTCCGGAGGACTCGACCCGACCGCCCTCCTGCTCCTCGCTGCCGGCCGGTTCCCGCCGAGCAACACGCGCGTCTCGCCGGGAAACCCAGGTTCCGGAGCCCCGCACGCCGGCGGCGGCCCACCACCGACTCGGACCAGCCCCGCACCAGCTACCCGCAACCACAAGCGCAACCCCCGCCGGGGAACACCCGACCCACTCAAAAACGCACGCCCGGCGAACCCAACCCGAGCACCCACCCCGCCCGCCGCTGCCGGCCGCTTTTCCCCCAACCAACACGCTCGTCTCGTCAGGACCTCGAAGTCTCGGAGCCCCGCACGCCGGCGGCGGCCCACCACCGACTCGGACCGGTCGCACCGGCCATCCGCAACCAAAGGTGTGACGTGACCGCTCCCGGTCCCCGCGTCCCCGCGTTCGTTTATCGGCCGCGATCGAGCCGCCCGGCGGCGTGTTGGTGGGTCCGTGGGTGGGACTCGATTCGGGGGGCTCCGGGGGCGCCTAGGCTTGGGTGGGTTGCGGGTGTGCCGTCGATCGAGGGAACGGGGAGCATGATGGCGACGAACGTCGATCCGACCCGGCTGACCGAACTGCCGATCGTGCAGGCGCCGATGGCCGGAGCGAGTGGGCCCGCGTTGGCGGCGGCGGTCACCCGTGTCGGGGGGCTCGGGTTTTTGGCGGCCGGGTATCGGTCGGCCGCGGCCTTGGGTGCCGAGATCGAGGAGTTGCGTTCGCTGGTCGGTGACGTGCCGTTCGGGGTCAACGCGTTCATGCCGCAGCCGCCGCCCACCCGCGCCGAGGACGAGCTCACCGCGCGCTACGCCCGCTCGCTGGCCCGGGCCGCCGCGCGCTACGGCGGCAGCGTCGGTACCCCCGCGCCGGGCGTCGAGCGCGACGACTGGGACGCCAAGCTCGACCTCCTCCTGGCCCGCCCCGTCCCCGTGGTGAGCTTCACCTTCGGCCTGCCCGACATCGAGGCGGTGGCCGCACTCCGGGCGGCCGGGACGCTCACCGTCGCCACCGTCACCACCCCCGAGGAGGCCCGGCTCGCCGTCGCGCACGGCGTCGACGCGCTGTGTGTCCAGGGCGGCGAGGCCGGCGGCCACCAGGGCAGCTTCGACAACCCCGACGCCCCCGCCCCGTACGGCCTGCTCACGCTGCTCACCCTGATCGCCGCCGAGACCGACCTCCCGCTGATCGCCGCCGGCGGCCTGATGACCGGCCGACAGGTCGAGGCGGTCCGGCTCGCCGGGGCGAGCGCCGCCCAACTGGGCACCGCCTTCCTGCGCTGCCCGGAAAGCGTCGCCTCGACCGCGCACAAGGCCGCGCTCGGCGACCCCGCCTTCGAGCGCAGCGTGCTCACTCGCGCCTTCTCCGGCCGCTGGGCGCGGGGGCTGCACAACGGCTTCGTCGCCCGGCACGAGGCCGAGGCCCCCGGGGTCTACCCGTACGTCCACCACCTGGTCGCGCCGATCCGCAAGGCCGCCGCCGCGCGCGGCGAGGCCGACGGTCTGGCCCTGTGGGCCGGTCAGGGCCGGCGCCTCGCCCGCGAGGAGCCGGCCGCCGAGGTGATCCACCGGCTCGTCGACGAGATGGCCGCAGCCCGAAAGGCATCCGCTTGAGCGCCCCCGTCTTCCTCGCCCCCGGCGACACGATCCGGCACGGCCGGCAGGTGGTCCTGGACGGCGCCGAGGGCCGACACGCCGTCACGGTGCGCCGGCTCGCGGCCGGTGAGCCGATCGTCCTCGCCGACGGCGCCGGACTGGCCGTGTACGGCACGGTCAACCGCACCGAGGGCAAGGACACGCTTTACATCGACGTCGACTCGCGCACCGAGGAACCCGCCCCCGCGCCCCGGATCGTGGTGGTACAGGCGCTGCCCAAGGGCGATCGCGGCGAACTCGCGGTGGAGACGACCACCGAGGTCGGCGTCGACGTGATCGTGCCCTGGACCGCCGCCCGCTGCATCACCCAGTGGAAGGGCGAGCGCGGGGCCAAGGCGCTGGCCAAGTGGCGCGCCACCGCGCGCGAGGCGGGCAAGCAGGCCCGTCGGCTGCACCTGCCCGAGGTCACCGAGCCGATGAGCACCCGGCAGGTGACCGCGCTCCTCGAGGCCGCCTCGTTCGCGGGCGTCCTGCACGAGGCGGCCACCGAGCCGATCGCGACCGCCGCCGTCCCGAGCGAGGGCGACCTGGTCCTGGTGGTCGGCCCCGAGGGCGGGATCACCCCGGACGAACTGGCCGCGTTCACCGCCGTCGGCGCGACCGCCTACCGACTCGGCCCGACCGTACTGCGCACCTCCACGGCAGGCGTCTCGGCCGCCTCGGTCCTGCTGGCCCGCTCCGGCCGCTGGAGCTGAGCCGCCCCGCCGACGAGCGCGAGCGAGGGGTTCGGCCCACTACGATCGACGGCGACCGCTCGTGATCGACCCGGACCCGATGGAGGCACCCATGGCTGCGGGGGAACCCCAGGCCGACTGCCTGTTCTGCAAGATCCTCGCCGGCGACGTCCCGGCCACGATCGTCCACGAGACCAAGGACGTGGTGGCCTTCCGCGACATCAACCCGCAGGCGCCCACGCACATCCTCGTCATCCCGCGCGCGCACTACGCCAACGCCGGCGAACTGGGCGCCGAGGCCCCCGAGCTGGCCGGCGCGCTGCTGGCCGAGGCCGCGGTGATCGCGGCCGCCGAGGACATCACCGACTCGGGCTACCGGATCGTCTTCAACACCGGCGCCGGCGCCGGCCAGACCGTCTTCCACGTACACGCGCACCTCCTCGGCGGTCGCGGGCTGAGCTGGCCTCCCGGTTAGGCGTACGTGAGCACCAGGGAGTTCGTCGTCCTCGGCACCGCGAGCCAGGCCCCGACGCGGCAGCGCAACCACAATGGCTACCTGCTGCGCTGGGACGGCGAGGGGCTGCTGTTCGACCCGGGCGAGGGCACCCAACGCCAGATGTTGCACGCCGGCGTGGCCGCGCACGACATCACCCGGATCTGCGTCACGCACTTCCACGGTGACCACTGCCTCGGCCTGCCCGGCGTGCTCCAGCGACTCTCGCTCGACCGGGTCCCGCACCCGGTGACCGCCCACTTCCCGGCGAGCGGGCAACACTGGTTCGACCGACTGCACCACGCCACCGCGTTCCACGAGGCCGCCGTGCTGGTCGAGCACCCGCTCGCGGGCGAGCACGTACACACCCCCGCCGGGCCCTTCACGCTGGAGGCCCGCCGCCTGTCCCACCCGATCGAGTCCTACGGCTACCGCGTCGTCGAGCCGGACGGCCGCCGGATACTGCCCGAGCGACTCGCCGCACACGGCGTGACCGGTCCCGACGTGGGCCGGCTCCAGCGTGAGGGCCGGATCGGCGCGGTGACCCTGGAGCAGGTGAGCGTGCCCCGACCCGGGCAGAAGTTCGCCTTCGTGATGGACACCCGGCGCTGCGCGGCCGCGGTCGAGCTGGCCCGCGACGTCGACCTGCTCGTGTGCGAGTCCACCTTCGCCGACGCCGACGCCGACCTCGCGCACGAGGTCGGCCACCTCACCGCCCGCGAGGCGGCGACCATCGCGGCCGAGGCGGGCGCGCGGCGACTGGTGCTCACCCACTTCTCGCAGCGCTACCCCGACGTGGGCCCGCTCCTGGACCAGGCCCGCGAGGTGTTCCCGGACACCGTCGCCGCCCACGACCTGGACCGGATCACGATCCCGCGCCGCCGGCCGGCGCCGGAATAATCCCGAAGTTCGCGGGGGCCGGAGAGTTACCATTGAGCAGCATCGAACCGCTTCCCGAGCACGGAAATGAGGCGTGATCAGGCCGCCAAGGCCGCCCATGGCTCCCACGACGAACGCGCGAGGCGCGAGCTCCGAGAACACCCCGCGGGCCGACTCCCGGGCAACTCCGACCGCGCAGGCCCAGGCGAAGATCACGATCCCCGCCAAGCATCCGATGGTGGCGCTCCTCGGTTCCGGCGACTCGTTCCTGCGAGTGGTCGAGCAGGGCTTCCCCGAGGTCGACATCCACGTCCGCGGCAACGAGGTCACCGTCTCCGGCAACGAGGCCGAGGTCGCCCTCGTCCGCCGGCTCTTCGACGAACTCCTGGTCATCGTCCGCACCGGTCAGCCGCTCAACGAGGAGGCCGTGGAGCGCTCGGTGGCGATGGTCCGCTCGAACGACGGACACGGTCCCGCCGAGGTGATGACCCTCAACATCCTGTCCAACCGCGGCCGCACGATCCGTCCCAAGACGCTCAACCAAAAGAGCTACGTGGACGCGATCGACGAGCACACCATCGTGTTCGGGCTCGGCCCGGCGGGCACCGGCAAGACCTACCTCGCGATGGCGAAGGCCGTCCAGGCCCTGCAGTCCAAGCAGGTCACCCGGATCATCCTGACCCGGCCCGCGGTCGAGGCGGGCGAACGCCTCGGCTTCCTGCCCGGCACCCTCTACGAGAAGATCGACCCGTATCTGCGCCCGCTCTACGACGCGCTGCACGACATGATCGACCCCGACTCCATCCCGCGCCTGATGGCCGCGGGCACCATCGAGGTCGCTCCGCTCGCATATATGCGCGGCCGCACACTCAATGACGCGTTCATCATTCTCGACGAGGCGCAGAACACCTCGGCCGAGCAGATGAAGATGTTCCTGACCCGCCTCGGGTTCGGTTCGCGCATGGTGGTCACCGGGGACACCACCCAGGTCGACCTGCCCGGCGGCACCCAGTCGGGGCTGCGCGTGGTGCAGGAGATCCTGCGCGGCGTGGACGATATCGCGTTCTGCACGCTCACCAGCGATGATGTGGTCCGACACAAGCTCGTCGGCCGGATCGTGGACGCGTACGCGCGCTACGACATCCAAGTCGAGGCGGACGCGCGGCCGAACGGCAACGGCTCCGGAAACGGTGACGTGCCCAGGTCGCGCGGCCGGCGGCCGATCGACAAGAACGGCCGCGGCAAGCACACAGTGAACATGCAGACAGTGGAACGGGAAGTGAACTGAGGGCCATGTCCATCGACATCGCCAACGAGTCCGGCACGGGGGTGGACGAACACGCGATCGTGGACGTCGCCCGATGGACCCTGGACCGTATGCGCATCCATCCACTGGCGGAACTGTCCGTGGTCATCGTGGACGAACCCGCGATGGAGCAACTGCACATCCAATGGATGGACCTGCCCGGTCCGACCGACGTGATGTCCTTCCCGATGGACGAACTGCGTCCGGGCAAAGCCGACGAGGATCCCCCGCAGGGGCTGCTCGGCGATGTCGTGCTGTGCCCGACCGTCGCCGAGCGCCAGGGTGCGGCGGCCGGCCACACCATGGACGACGAGCTGCATCTGCTCACCGTGCACGGCGTGCTGCACCTGCTCGGCTACGACCACGCGGAGCCCGACGAGGAGCGCGAGATGTTCGCGCTGCAGAAGGAACTGCTCGAATCCTGGCGGGAGGCCCGCCGCGCCGCGGACGACCGCGGATGAGCCGGCCACGGGATATCCCCGCCCCCGGCCGAGCGCGCGTCGGGGGCGGCAGTGCCCGCTGACAGCGTGGTGCGCCTCGTGGTGGGCGCGATCGTCCTGGTCGTGGTGGCCGGTCTCTTCGCGTGCCTGGAGGCGGCCCTCTCGCGCATCTCGCGCGTCCGCGCCGAGGAACTGGTCCGCGCCGAACGCCGGGGCGCCAAGCGACTGCTGGCGGTGGTTCAGGACCCCGCCCGATATCTCAACCTGGCCCTGCTCGTGCGGGTCGCGTGCGAGTTGTCGGCGGCCGTACTGGTCACCGTGGTGTGCGTGGACGACTTCGACGAGACCTGGCAGGCCGTACTGGTCACCATCGGCATCATGGTCGTGGTGTCCTACGTCGCCGTCGGGGTCTCCCCGCGCACCGTCGGTCGGCAACACCCCGTCATGGTGGCCACGATCGGCGCGCCCGTGCTGTTCGGGCTCGCGCGTGTGCTCGGGCCGCTGCCGAAGCTGCTGATCCTGCTCGGCAACGCGCTCACCCCCGGAAAGGGTTTCCGCGAGGGGCCGTTCGCCTCCGAGGCGGAGCTGCGCGCGTTCGTGGACCTCGCCGAGAAGGACTCGCTGATCGAGGACGACGAGCGCGAGATGTTGCACTCGGTGCTGCAACTGGGCGACACGATCGTGCGCGAGGTGATGGTGCCGCGCCCGGACATGGTCTTCATCGAGCGGCACAAGACGCTGCGGCAGGCGATGTCGCTGGCGCTGCGCAGCGGCTACTCGCGGATCCCGGTGATCGGCGAGAACGAGGACGACGTGGTCGGCATCGTCTTCCTCAAGGACCTGGCCCGGCGCAGCACGATGGGCGATCCGGGCTGGGCCAAGGAGAGCGTCGACTCGATCATGCGCTCCGCGACCTTCGTGCCGGACAGCAAGCCGGCCGACGACCTGCTGCGCGAGATGCAGTTCGAGCGCACGCACATGGTCGTGGTGGTCGACGAGTACGGCGGCACCGCCGGCCTGGTCACCATCGAGGACATCCTGGAGGAGATCGTCGGCGAGATCACCGACGAGTACGACACCGAGACCGCGCCGGTCGAGCCGCTGCCCGACGGCGCGTTCCGGGTCACCGCCCGGCTGCCCGTGGACGAGTTGGGCGAGCTGTTCGGGCTCGAACTCGACGACGAGGACGTGGAGACCGTGGGCGGCCTGCTGGCCAAGGCGCTGGGCCGGGTGCCGATCCCGGGCGCGACGGCGGTGGTCGAAGGGCTGCGGCTGGTCGCGGAGAGCCCGTCGGGGCGGCGCAACCGGGTCGGCACGATCGTGGTGCGCCGGACCGAGCGGGGCGAGGAGCGCCCGGCGGCGCCCGCCGAGGGGGGTTCCGCGGCCGAGCGGAACCGGTGACGCCGGGCCCGGCGGGGGCGGTGATGTCGACCCGGTCGGCCTCCTGGGCCGGTTCGGACCGGTACATCGCGCGTCGGCGGCGGCAAGTTACTGTGTCGGCATTCGTACCGCGCCGAACAGGAGAGCCCCCGTGAGCGCCGAGACGCCCGAGTTCGTCGTCGACCCCGAGGACGCCAAGATCGTCACGCTGGCCCGGGCCACCCGGGCGCGCAACGGGGCGAGCGAGGGGGCCGCGGTACGGGACGAGACCGGGCGCACCTACACCGCGTCCACGGTCGCGCTGCCCTCGCTGGAGTTGTCCGCGCTGCGCACGGCGGTCGCGATGGCCGTCGCAGGCGGCGCGCGCGGCCTGGAGGCGGCGGCGATCGTCGGGGCCGACGACACCGTGACCGAGGCCGATCGGGACGCGGTGCGCGACCTCGGCGGCGCCGGCACGCCGATCCTGTCCGCCGGTCCGGACGCGGTCGTACGCACCATCGTGACGGTCTGAGGCCGCCCCCGGGCCCGCCTCCCCAGGCCGGCGCGACCACGACCGACCCGCGCGGCGAGGAACGCTCGCGGCTTGAGCGACAATGTCACCCATGAGTGATCGCCCCAACCCCTCCGCACCCGTCCACCGCTCGGGCTTCGCGTGCTTCGTGGGCCGCCCCAACGCCGGCAAGTCCACCCTGACGAACGCGCTGGTGGGCACGAAGGTGGCGATCACGTCGGGCCGCCCCCAGACCACCCGGCACACGGTGCGCGGCATCGTGCACCGCCCCGACGGCCAGCTCGTCCTGGTCGACACCCCCGGCCTGCACAAGCCGCGCACCCTGCTGGGACAGCGGCTCAACGACCTGGTCCGGGCCACCTGGGCGGAGGTCGACGTGATCGGCTTCTGCATCCCGGCCGACCAGAAGGTCGGTCCCGGCGACCGGTTCATCGCGGCCGAGCTGGCCGAGGCCAAGCGCACGCCCAAGGTCGCGATCGTCACCAAGACCGACCTCGTGGACCCGCAGACGCTGGTCCAGCAGTTGCTCGCGGTGCAGAAGATGGGCGAGGACGTCGGCATCGAATGGGCCGAGATCATCCCGGTCTCCGCGGTCGGCGACAGCCAGGTGACCCTGGTCGCCGACCTGCTGATGCCGCTGCTTCCGGCCGGCCCGCCGCTGTACCCGGACGGCGAGCTGACCGACGAGCCCGAGATGGTGATGGCCGCGGAGCTGATCCGCGAGGCCGCGCTCGAAGGTGTGCGCGACGAGCTGCCGCACTCGCTCGCGGTGGTCATCGAGGAGATGATCCCGCGCGAGGACCGCCCCGCCGACAAGCCGCTGCTCGACGTGCACGCGAACCTCTACGTCGAGCGCCCCAGCCAGAAGGCGATCGTCATCGGGCACAAGGGCGGGCGGCTCAAGGACGTGGGCACGCGTGCCCGCAAGCAGATCGAGGCGCTGCTTGGGACGCCCGTCTACCTGGACCTTCACGTGAAGGTGGCCAAGGACTGGCAGCGCGACCCCAAGCAGCTCCGCAAGCTCGGCTTCTGACCCCGAGCCCACCCCCGAGACCCGACCCGAAGGGGCGGGTCAGCGGCCGTAGGGGCCGGACTGGTTCCGCTTCGAGGTGATCAGGACGAAGGCGGCGGCGGCGATCGCGATCACCGCACCGGCGAGCGCCATCCACAGGCCCGCCTCGACCTTGAGGGTGATGCCCGAGTGTTCGAGCAACTGCTTGTAGCGGTCCTTCTTGTCGCTCGGGACGTCGTCCTTCTGCATGGGTAGCCGGTACTTGTCCGCGACGTTCCAGACGGCGAAGCCGAGGGCGACCAGGGCCGGGATACCGGCTCCGGCCGCGGCCACGGCCTTACGCGTGGCGATGCCGGCGACGAACAGCAGTACGGCCACGATCCCGGCGGCCAGCGTCCACTTGCCGTCACCGTCCAGGCCCTTGATCGCGTCGCTCTTGCCGTCGGCGCCGATCCAGGCCAGGCACGAGCCGATCACCACGATCACCGCGCCGATCGCCCCCGCGATCGCACCCGGCCCGAACGACGGAAGTCCGCCGCCCATGCCGCCTCCGCCCGGCGCGGGCGGCGGGTATCCACCGGGCTGCTGACCGTACGGGGTCGGCGGTTGGCCGTATGCGGGCGGCTGCTGGCCGTACTGCGGGGGCTGCTGTCCGTACTGCGGCGGAGGCGGCTGCTGTCCGTACCCACCCTGCTGGGGTTGCTGTCCGTAGCCCGGACCGCCCTGCTGGGGGTATCCGCCGGGGCCGCCCTGGCCCGGCTGCGGTCCGTAGGGACCCTGGTTGTAATCGCTCATGGGGAGTGAGCGTAGGAGCATCGCGCCCGTCGGGGGGAGGGGGCCGGCCGAAAAGATCACATGTGTTCGTATGACGGACGCCGTCTCGACCTATTCGACCCGTCGGGTATGGTTGCCGACATCATGCGTCAGTGGCTGCTTCTCCTTAGCCGCCGCGCCGGGGGCTCATCCCTCTGACAGAGGTCAGACCGGCTCCCCCGTCGCGGGGATAGAGGCATGTCCGCACGTCGGAGCCTCCGGGATGTCGTTCCTCCCGTCGCCGGCCCATCTGCTCTCGCCGCAGTCCTTCCTCGCGTTCAGGAGACCCGCCCGCATGCCTTCCGTGAATCGCTCCACCCCGATCACCGCCGCGTCCGTGACCCAGCAGCCGTCCGGGATGCCGATCCACAAGTACCAGCCGTTCCGGGGCGTCGACCTGCCGGACCGCACCTGGCCGTCGAAGACGATCACCGTCGCCCCGCGCTGGCTGTCCACCGACCTGCGCGACGGCAACCAGGCGCTGATCGACCCGATGAGCCCGGCGCGCAAGCGCACCATGTTCGACCTGCTGGTGCGGATGGGCTACAAGGAGATCGAGGTCGGCTTCCCGGCCGCCTCGCAGACCGACTTCGACTTCATCCGCTCGATCATCGAGGAGGGCGCGGTACCGGACGACGTCACCATCTCGGTACTGACCCAGGCCCGTGAGGAACTGATCGAGCGCACCGTGGAGTCGCTGGTCGGCGCGCCCAAGGCCACGGTCCACCTCTACAACGCGACCGCGCCGACCTTCCGCCGGGTGGTCTTCAACGTCGACCGCGACCAGTGCAAGGCGATCGCGGTGACCGGCACCGAGCACGTGATGCGCTACGCCGAGAAGCACCTGGGCGAGGAGACCGCGTTCGGCTACGAGTACTCGCCCGAGATCTTCATCGACACCGAGCTGGACTTCGCGCTGGAGGTCTGCGAGTCGGTGATGGATGTATGGCAGCCGGAGACCGGTCGCGAGATCACGCTGAACCTGCCCGCGACGATCGAGCGTTCGACGCCGAACGTGTACGCGGACCAGATCGAGTGGATGAGCCGCAACCTGACCCGCCGCGAGTTCATCGCCCTGTCGGTGCACCCGCACAACGACCGCGGCGCCGCGGTGGCCGCGACCGAGCTGGCCGTGATGGCCGGCGCCGACCGGGTCGAGGGCTGCCTGTTCGGGCACGGCGAGCGCACCGGCAACGTGGACCTGGTCACGCTGGGGATGAACCTGTTCAGCCAGGGCGTGGACCCGATGATCGACTTCTCCGAGATCGACGAGATCCGGCGCACGGTCGAATACTGCACGCAGCTGCCGGTGCACCCGCGCCACCCGTACGCCGGTGACCTGGTCTACACCGCGTTCTCCGGCTCGCACCAGGACGCGATCAAGAAGGGCCTGGAGATCCTGGAGCGGGACGCGGCCGCGGCGGGCAGGTCGGTCGAGGAGATCGAGTGGGCGGTGCCGTACCTGCCCATCGACCCCAAGGACGTCGGCCGCACCTATGAGGCCGTGATCCGGGTGAACAGCCAGTCCGGCAAGGGCGGCGTCGCGTATGTGCTCAAGGCCGACCACCGGATGGACCTGCCGCGGCGCGCGCAGATCGAGTTCTCCCGGATCATCCAGACCAAGACCGATGCCGAGGGCGGCGAGGTGACGCCGGCTCAGATCTGGGCGGTGTTCCAGGACGAGTACCTGCCCACCCCCGACGCCCCGTGGGGTCGGCTGGCGCTGCTCGGCCACCGGACGGTTTCCGGCGCGGACGGCAAGGACGTGCTGACCGTCGAGCTGAGCGTGGACGGCGAGGTACAGACGCTGGAGGCGATCGGCAACGGTCCGATCGACGCCTTCGTCCGGGCCCTGGGCGGACTGGGCTTCGACACCCGGGTGCTGGACTACAGCGAGCACGCGATGAGCGGCGGCGAGGACGCGCGGGCCGCGGCCTACGTCGAGTGCGCGGTCGACGGCCGGGTGCTGTGGGGCATCGGCGTCAACGAGAACATCGTGCGCGCGTCGCTGGAGGCAGTGGTGAGCGCGGTGAACCGGGCCGCCCGCGGGTGACCTCGACGCGGTGAGGCGAGACGACGGCGGTTCCCGGGCGACCGGGGACCGCCGTTTCGCTGCTCCCGACCGGTCCGACGCCATTCCCCATTTAACTCGACTGGGTTAATGTGCGGCCCTCTACTCCAGGGAGGGCTCTGCCATGACGTCATCCACCGCCCCCGGTACACCCGGCGCATCCGGTACGCCCGCCGCCCCCGGGCGTAGTCGGATCGCCGACCGCGGTCTGATGCCGGGGTCGCGACCGCTGCGCCGGTTGCCCGAGGGCGTCGACTCCGAGCCGTACACCCGGTTCGAACTCGTTCCGTACGGCGACCTGATCGGCGCCGAGATCCGCGGCGTCTCGCTCGCCGAACCGGTGGGCCCCGAACTGTTCGCCGAACTCGACCGCGCCCTCCTCGAATGGAAGGTGCTGTTCTTTCGGGACCAGCCGATCACCCCGGCGCAACACTGCGCCTTCGCCCGCCTCTGGGGCGAGTTGGAGGTGCACCCCTTCCTCGGTCAGGGGGACGTGCCCGAGGTGGTGCGATTCGCCAAGGACGCCGCCTCGGTGGGCGTGGAGAACATCTGGCACACCGACGTCACCTGGCGCGAACGGCCGGCGCTCGGCTCGGTGTTGCGCGCGATCGAGGTGCCCGAGCGGGGCGGTGACACGGTCTGGGCGGACATGGGCGCCGCCTACGACGCACTGCCGGCCCACCTGAAGGAGCGGGTGGCCGGTCTGACCGCCGTGCACGACTTCACCCTGGCCTTCGGGCACGGTCTCGACCCCGAGCAACTGGCGGCCAGGCGCCGCGAGTTCCCGCCGGTGGAGCACCCCGTGGTGCGCACCCACCCGGTGACCGGTCGGCGCACCCTGTTCGTCAACGGGATCTTCACCGACCACATCGTCGGACTGCCCGAGGCGGAGAGCGAGGAGCTGCTCGGGGTGCTGTTCCGGCAGGCGATGACGCCCGAGTACCAGGTCCGGCTGCGCTGGGCGCCGGACACGGTCGCCTTCTGGGACAACCGGGCCACCCAGCACTACGCGGTCAACGACTACCACCCGCACGTGCGGGTGATGGAGCGCGCGGCGATCCTGGGCGACCGGCCCTACTGACGCCCGGCCGTCCTGTCCGCGCCTGCCGGAACCTGCCGCCCCCACCGGCTCCGATGCAGGTCGGCCCCGTTCCAGGCCGGGAAAAAGTAACCATCTGTCCGCTTTCGATGACGCTTCGTGAAATTCGTGGCAGCATCGAAGCAGGCGGACAGAAGGCTCTCCGCCGCGCGGGACGCAGGGGGCGGCACCATGTTCTTCGTCGTGGGCATCCGGACCATCCGATCGGCGATCGGTGACGGCGAGTTCCACTGTCCGGCGTGCGGAGGCGATCGGCGCTTTCGCAAGGGCGGCGGTCGGCGTCGGCTCGTGTTGTTCGGCGTCGCGCTGATCCCGCTCGGGCGGGCCGGTTCCGGCGTCGAGTGCGCGGTGTGCTGTACCCGGCACGACGTCGCGGTCCTCGAGACGCCGACCGCCCGGGCGCTGACCCTGCTCCTGCGCGAGGCGGTGCGCACGCTGGTGGTGGCCGTGGTGGCCGCCGTCGACGACGAGCCGCAGGAGGGGGACGCGGTCCGCGCGGCGGCGGTCGAGGCGGTCCGGGCCGCGGGCATGCCGAGTTACGACGCGTGCGCGCTCGCCGTCGACGTCGGCGCGCACCTGGCCCAGGACACCGCGTGGGCGCTCGCCGAGATCGCCCCGCACCTCGCCGTCGCCGGGCGCGAGCACCTGGTCGGCGTCGCGGCCCGGGTGGCGCTGGCCTGCGGGGCGTACGACCCGGCGCATCGGGTGATCCTGTACCACGCCGGCGACCAGCTCGGGCTCGGCCGGGCCCGCGTCGACCACGTGCTCGCGGGCCCGTGACCCGCGGGCACGAGGGGACCGGCCGACGCGGCACGTCGGCCGCGCGCGGCACAATGGGAGCATGAGCCTCCTCCGTGACGAGGGTGTCGTGTTGCGAGCCCAGAAGTTGGGTGAGGCCGACCGCATCATCACCCTGTTGACCCGCGACCACGGGATAGTGCGCGCCGTGGCGCGCGGGGTGCGCAAGACCAAGTCCAAGTTCGGCGCCCGGGTGGAGCCGTTCGCGCACGTCGACGTGCAGTTCTTCACCCGGGGCAGCGACTTCCCCGGGCGCGGCCTGCCGATCATCACGCAGGCCGAGACCCTGGGCGCGTACGGCGGTCGGCTCGCGCTCGACTACGCCGCGTACACCTCGGGTACGGCGATCCTGGAGACCGCCGAGCGACTGACCGACCACGAGCGCGGCCAGCCCGCGCTGCAGCAATACCTGCTGCTGATCGGCGCGCTGCGCACGCTGGCCTCGGGCGCCCACGAGCCCGGTCTGGTCCTCGACGCGTTTTTGCTGCGCTCGCTCGCGGTGGCCGGCTACGCGCCGAGTTTCGCCGACTGCGCCCGCTGCGGCCTGGACGGACCGAACCGGTTCTTCACCGTCCAGGGCGGCGGGACGGTGTGCGGCGACTGCCGGCCGGCCGGATCCGTCGTACCCTCACCCGAGACCCTTTCCCTGCTCGGTGCGCTGTTGACCGGCGACTGGGGCCGAGCCGACGCGAGCGAGCCGCGGCACCGGCGCGAGGGCAGCGGCCTGGTGGCCGCGTATCTGCAATGGCACCTGGAGCGGGGTATCCGCTCGTTGAGATTGGTGGAGAGATCGTGAGTCAGTCGCGTGGCCGCTTCGGCCTGTTCCCCCGCCGTCGGCGGGCCGAGTCGGCGCCCGCCCGGGCCGCTCGCGAGCAGCGGCACTACCGCGACCCCAAGCCGCACGCCGAGGGCGCGCTGCCGCCGGACATCCCGGCCGATCTGGTGCCGAAACACGTCGCGCTGGTGATGGACGGCAACGGCCGCTGGGCCAAGGAGCGCGGCTTGGCCCGCACCGACGGGCACACCGCGGGCGAGGCGTCGTTGTTCGACGTGGTCGAGGGCGCCGCCCAGATCGGCGTCAAGTACGTCTCCGCGTACGCGTTCTCCACCGAGAACTGGAAGCGCTCGCCCGAGGAGGTGCGCTTCCTGATGGGCTTCAACATCGACACGATCCACCGCCGGATCGACGAGATGGACGAACTCGGCGTGCGGATCCGCTGGTGCGGCCGGCGGCCCCGGTTGTGGGCGAGCGTGATCAAGGAGTTGGAGATCGCCGAGGAGCGCACCAAGGACAACACCCGCCTGACCCTGGCGATGTGCATCAACTACGGCGGCCGGGCCGAGATCGCGGACGCCGCCGCGCTGATCGCCGAGGACGTCAAGGCGGGCCGGCTCGACCCGAAGAAGGTCGACGAGAAGACGTTCGCCAAGTATCTCGACGAGCCGGACATGCCGGATGTCGATCTGTTCATCCGCTCCTCCGGTGAGCAGCGCACCTCGAACTTCCTGCTGTGGCAGTCCGCCTACGCCGAGATGGTCTTCCTCGACGTGTTGTGGCCGGACTTCGACCGGCGGCACATGTGGCAGGCCTGCGAGACGTACGCGTCGCGCGACCGCCGCTACGGCGGCGCGCTGCCGAACGCGGTCGCCGAGCCGGAACCGGTGCCGTCGGGCTCCTGAGGCCGCCAAGGCCCGGGGGCCCGAAATGTCGGCTCTCGGTGGGCCGGCTCCCGAAGTCGCGGCTCCCGAAGCGTGAAAGCTTCGCAAAGCGGGGTGTGGAGCGAGCGGCGGCGCCGCGATCGATGCGAACATGACCATCATGTTCGAAAAGAGCGCGCCGCCGCGCCCCGCTGCCGCCGCTCGGGTGGCGCCCCCGCCACCCCGCGGCGCCGAGTCGCCGGCCGCGACCGCCGGGTCCGCGGCACACGGTCGCCCACCCGCCGAGCGGTGGCGGCCGGGCCAACTCGAATTCTTCGTACTCGCCCTGCTCGTGCTGCTGTTCGCGCAGCCGTGGATCGTGGACCGGCTCGGCACGCCCGCGGTGCAGACCTGGGCGACCGTGTTCGTGGCGATCTCCGTCCAGGCGCTGCCGTTCCTGGTCCTGGGCACCCTGCTGTCCGCCGCGATCACCGCGTTCGTACCACCCTCGGTGTTCACCAAGGTACTGCCCAAACGGCAATCCCTCGCAGTACCGGTCGCGGGCGCCGCCGGGGCGATCCTGCCGGGCTGCGAGTGCGCGTCGGTGCCGGTGGCCGGCGGACTCATGGCGCGCGGGGTCGCGCCCGCCGCGGCGCTGGCGTTCCTGCTGTCCTCGCCCGCGATCAACCCGATCGTGCTGACCGCGACCGCGGTCGCCTTCCCCAAGCAGCCCGAGATGGTGCTCGCCCGCTTCGTCGCCTCGCTCGGCACGGCGGTGTTGATGGGCTGGTTGTGGGCCCGGTTCGGCCGGCCCGAGTGGATCAAGCCCATGCGCCGTCCGCACGATCACGGCGGCAACGGCAAGTGGGAAAACTTCCGGCTCGCGCTCCAGCACGACTTCCTGCATGCGGGCGGCTTCCTGGTGATCGGCGCGATCACCGCCGCGACGCTCAACGTCACGGTGCCCAAGCACGTGATCGACGCGGTCTCCGGCTCGCCCTGGTTCGCGGTGCTCGCGCTGGCCTTCCTGGCCGTGGTGCTCGCGGTGTGCTCGGAGGCGGACGCGTTCGTGGCGGCGAGCCTGCTCGGCTTCTCGCCGACCGCGAAGCTGGCCTTCATGGTGGTCGGCCCGATGGTGGACGTGAAGTTGATCGCGCTCCAATCGGGCACCTTCGGGCGCGGATTCGCGGCCCGGTTCTCCTCGGCGACGTTCGTGGTGGCGATCGTCGCGAGCTACGTCGTCGGATGGTGGTTGTTGTGAGGCGGGACGTCCAGGCGGTGTTGTTGATCCTGATCGGCGGTGCGTTGCTGCGGATCTCGTTGACCGACATGTACCTGCGCTACGTCAAGGACGGCCTGCGGCCCGCGCTGATCGCGGCGGGCGCGATCCTGCTCCTGGTCGGCCTGGTCTCGGCGGTCCGGGACGGGATCCAGCGGCGGGCGGTGGAGCCGGCGGCGGACGCCGGGCACGCACACGCGGCGGACGGGGAACCCCCGGCGGTCGACGACGCCGGACACGGGCACGACCACTCGGCGGGCCCGCGCGCGGCCTGGCTGCTGTGTCTGCCGGTGCTCGCGCTGTTCCTGATCGCACCGCCGGCGCTCGGGTCGTACACCGCCTCGCGCTCGGACAACGTGGTGGCGAAGCCGGCCGCCGCGAACAACGACGCCGGCTTTCCCGCGCTGCCGCCGGGGGACCCGCTGCCGATGACCCTGGCCGACTTCCTGATCCGCTCGGTGTGGGACACCGCCGCGCCGCTGAAGGACCGCGACGTCCAGCTCACCGGCTTCGTCACACCCGGCAAGAGCGCGGGCACCTGGTACGTGACCCGGATGGTGATCAGCTGCTGTGCGGCGGACGCGTTCGCACGCAAGATCGAGGTGCACGGCGTCGCGGCCCCGCCGACCGACTCGTGGGTGACCGTCACCGGCCGCTGGCTGCCCAACGGCCAGGTCCAGGCCGACGACGCGATGCCGGCCCTGACCGCGACCAAGGTCGATCGGGTGCCGACGCCGAAGGAGCCGTACGAATAGGCACATGGTGCCGATTGGCCGCGTTGTGACGATGTCACCGTCCGGTCACCGCCGCGTTCGTGTCCTGCGAGCGCGGCGGTGCAGCAAGATCCGTTCCCCTAGCGTGAGTTCACGGACGGATCGCCTGGGGAGGACGATCCGCCGAACCATCGGGGGGAATCGTCATGGGATGGGGAATTCGTCGTGCCGTCGTCGCGGCGGCCGTTGTGGGCGCACTCGTATCGGGTGCCACCGCGTGCCAGAAGGAGGACCGGGGAGCGGACGCCGACCGGAAGGGACAGACGAGCGAGCCGGTCGGGACCGCCGACGCGGACGGCAAGGCCGGCGACGGGGACCTCCGGGTCAAGGGCGTGTTCCTGACCGTCACGCCCGGCACGCTGGCCGGCGTCCGGTGCCGGACCGCGTTCATGGAGACGTACATCGGCACGATCACCTTCGCCGACGGACACCGGGGCGGCCGGATCACCATCTCCTACGGCGGATCCTCCGGCGGCATGAAGCAGGAGGAGATCGACGTGCCCGCGGGTAAGAAGTCGATCACCAAGACGTTCGCCTACTCGGAGTTCCTGTCCGGCGGCTCGATCGCGGCCGGGCAGCTCAACGTGCTGAAGCCGAATGCGGTCGGCTCGGCCACGGTGCGGCCCACGGGCACGTGCTCGGAGGGCGGGACGTGGGGCGGCACCACGACCGGCGCGACCGGGGGCGGCAGCTGGTAGGCGACGCCGACGCCGACACGGGCGAGGTCAGCCCGGCGTGCCGGCGCACTGGGCGCACGTGCCGAAGATCTCCAGTTCGTGGGAGACGTCGCCGAAACCGTGTTCGGCGGCGATCCGGTTCGCCCAGCGCTCGACCGCCGGGCCCTCGACCTCGACGGTGCGGCCGCAGGAGCGGCAGACCAGGTGATGGTGGTGCCCACGGCTACATCGACGGTAGACCGACTCGCCGTCCTGGGTGCGCAGGACGTCGACCTCGTCCGCGTCCGCCAGAGCCTGGAGGGTGCGGTACACCGTGGTCAGACCGACCGCCTCGCCGCGCTGCTTGAGCAGGTCGTGCAGATCCTGCGCACTGCGGAAGTCCTCGATCTCGTCGAGGAGCGCGGAGACGGCGGCACGCTGCCGAGTGGACCGACCCCGAACCGGGCTCGTGCCGTGGGCGGTGGTCACCTGGGTGCCTCCTCGATGGGTGCGGGCCGGACGACGACGCCGGGTGCCTGCCCCGCCATTGTGCCGGCGCCGGGGGCCTGCGCGTCCACACGCACGTCGTCGATCCGAGGCGCGTCCACCTCCCCCGCCGCCGCCTCCGCGCGTCGGGCCCGGCGCCGATTCAACGGCGTCGCGAGCACTCCCACCAGAACGAACAGCCCGATCGCGAGCAACACGATGGTGGCCCCGGGCGGCGCGTCGACGTAGTACGTCAGCGCGGTGCCGGAGACCGAGACCAGCACGCCGACCACGATCGCGAGCGCCGCGGTCATCGAGAACGTGCGGGAGACCTGCTGCGCGACCGCGACCGGGACCACCATCAGTGCACTGACCAGAAGCAGGCCCACCACCCGCATCGCGACCGTGACGGTGACCGCGGCGGTGACCGCGAGCAGCAGGTTCAGCGCGCGCACCGGCAGCCCGGTGACCCGGGCGAAGTCCTCGTCCTGGCACACGGTGAACAGCGCGCGACGCAGTCCGAGGGTGACCGCGAGCACGGCCGCGGCCAGGATCGTGATCACCCGGATGTCCTCGGGCGAGACCGAGGTCAGCGAGCCGAACAGGTACGACTGGAGATTGGCGTTCGAGCCCTCGGGGGCCAGGTTGATCAGCATCACCCCGCCCGCGATGCCGCCGTAGAACAGCACCGAGAGCGCGACGTCGCCGCTGACCCGGCTGCGTTCGCGGATCAGTTCGATCAACACCGCACCGACCGACGCGGTGAGCACCGCGGTGAGCACAGGGGAGGTGCTGAGGAGAAAGCCGAGACCCACGCCGGTGAGCGCGACGTGCCCGATGCCGTCGCCCATGAACGCCTGCCGGCGCTGCACGAGGTATACGCCGACGGCGGGCGCGGTCATGCCCACGAGCAGGGCCGCGAGCAGCGCGCGCTGCATGAAGGGGAAGTCCAGGATCGTCACGAGAGCAGTCCCATCCCGGCGTGGCGCGCGGTGTGATCGTCGTGCGGATGTACGTGGTCGTGGCCGGGCAGCGCGTGCTGGCCGACCGCGCGCGGCGGCGGTCCGTCGTGGCACACGCAGCCCTCGCGCAGCACCACCGCGCGGTCGATCAGCGGCTCCAGCGGGCCGAGTTCGTGCAGGACGAGCAGCACCGCCCGGCCCTGCTCCTGCTGGCCGCGCAGGGTGCCGGCCAGCACCTCCTGGCTGCGCAGGTCCACGCCGGCCATCGGCTCGTCCATGATCAGCAGGTCGGGGCGGCGGGCCAGGGCGCGGGCGATCAGCACCCGCTGTTGCTGGCCGCCGGACAGGTGGGCGATGCCGTCGCGGGCGCGGTCGCGCATGCCGACCGCGTCGAGCGCCGCGTCCACCGCGGCCCGCCCCTCGCGGCCCGGCCCGAACAGCCGGCGGCCGTCGAGCAGACCCGAGGTGACCACCTCGCGCACGCTCGCGGGCACACCCGCCGCGGCCGTGGTGCGCTGCGGTACGTAGCCGATCCGGGACCAGTCGCGAAAACGCGCGAACGGGGTGCCGAACAGCTCGATCGTGCCGCCGGTGAGCGGGACCAGGCCGACCAGGGAGCGCACCAGCGTGGACTTGCCCGAGCCGTTGGCGCCGAGCAGCGCGACCACCTCGCCGGGGCGCACGGTCAGGTCCACTCCGCGCAGCACCGGTCGGCCGCCGAGGGACGCGGTGCCGCCGGTCAACCGGGCGACCGGGGTCCGAGAATCCGTCATGAGCAGCCCAGCCCCTTCCGCAGCGCGTCCAGGTTGGCGCGCATCACCGAGAAGTAATCGTCGTGCGCCTCGTCTTTTATGCCCTCGAGCGGATCCAGGACCGCGGTCTGCACGTGCAGGTCCTCGGCGAGCGTCTTGGCGGTCTTGGGCTCGGCCAGGGTCTCGAAGAAGATCGTGGTCACCCCCCGGTCCCGGGCCAGACGCTGGATGTCGGCCCGCCGGGCGGGGGAGGGCTCCGACTCCGGGTTGACGCCGTTCACCCCGATCTGGTTCAGGTGGTAACGCTCCGCGACGTAGCCGAAGGCGGCGTGGCTGGTCACCACGTCCCTGCGGGCGCAGGTGGTCAGGCCGGCGGTGAACTCGGCGTCGAGGGTCTTCAGCCGGGTCACCAGCGCCGCGGCGCGTTCGCGGTAGTCGGCCGCGTTGGCCGGGTCGGCGCCGGCGAGCGATTCGCCCACACCGGTCGCGATCGCGGACAGCCGGATCGGGTCGAGCCACACGTGCGGGTCGCCGTGTTCGGCGTCGGCGTGGTCGTGGCCCGCGTGCTCGTCCTCGGCGCCCTGTACCTCGGTGCCGTGCTCCTCCAGCGGTGCGAACCGGCTCGCCTCGGCGATGTGCTTCGGCTTGTTCTGCGAGATCGCCTTGTCCACGGCGGGCTGCAGGCCCTTGAGATAGACCACCAGATCGGCCTGCGAGACGGCGCCGACCTGCTTGGGGGTCAGCTCCAGGTCGTGCGGCTCGGCCCCGGCCTTGGTCAGGTTGGTCACCTTCACATGCGGGCCGCCGACCTGCTGTGCGACGAATTTCATCGGGTAGAACGCGGCGATCACCCGCACCTTCGCACCCGCCCCGGTGTCCGCCTTCGCGTCGTCGGTGCCGGCGCATCCGGAGAGCAGCAGCGCGGATGCGGCGGCGGTCGCGAGCAGGGCGACCGGGGCGGAGCGGCATATCTTCATGACAATGATTCTCAACTAGAATGACAATCGTTGTCAATAATACGGGTTTGGGCCAACCGTGGCGGACCCGGGCCGGCAGTTATCGATTTACGGGGGTGACCAGCGCGCCGGTAGCCTGTGCCGACACTGTCACTGCCCGCATCGTCGCACCGAAGAGAGCATTGTGGCCGCCGACAAGATCGACACCATCGTCAGCCTGAGCAAGCGCCGAGGCTTCGTTTACCCCTGTAGTGAGATCTACGGCGGCCAGCGGGCCGCCTGGGACTACGGTCCCCTCGGCGTGGAGCTC
Source organism: Embleya sp. NPDC059237 (assembly GCF_042754105.1). NCBI lineage: Bacteria > Bacillati > Actinomycetota > Actinomycetes > Kitasatosporales > Streptomycetaceae > Embleya > Embleya sp. NPDC059237. The sequence goes on from NZ_JBHZAE010000007.1 coordinate 433,067, forward strand.
AAGGAGAACATCAAGCGCCAGTGGTGGCGCACGATGGTCACCTCGCGTGACGACATCGTCGGTTTGGACTCCTCGGTCATCCTCGCCCGCGAGGTGTGGGAGGCGTCCGGTCACGTCGAGGCGTTCGTCGACCCGCTGACCGAGTGCACCTCGTGCCACAAGCGCTACCGCGCCGACCACCTCGAAGAGGCGTACGAGGCCAAGCGCGGCCGGCTGCCGGAGAACGGCCTCGCCGACATCACCTGTCCCAACTGCGGGAACAAGGGCACCTTCACCGAGCCCAAGATGTTCAACGGTCTGCTGCAGACCTTCCTCGGCCCCACCCAGGACGAGTCCGGCCGCGCCTACCTGCGCCCGGAGACCGCCCAGGGCATCTTCGTCAACTACAAGGCCGTCGAGCAGACCTCGCGCAAGAAGCCGCCGTTCGGCATCGCCCAGACCGGCAAGAGCTTCCGCAACGAGATCACGCCGGGCAACTTCATCTTCCGCACGCGCGAGTTCGAGCAGATGGAGATGGAGTTCTTCGTCAAGCCGGGCGAGGACGAGCACTGGCAGGAATACTGGATGCAGCAGCGCTGGGACTGGTACATCGGTCTCGGCCTGAACCCGGACAACATGCGCTTCTTCGAGCACCCGAAGGAGAAGTTGTCGCACTACTCGAAGCGCACCGTCGACATCGAGTACCGCTTCAACTTCGGCGGCACCGAGTTCTCCGAGCTGGAGGGCATCGCCAACCGCACGGACTACGACCTGCGCACCCACTCGGAGAAGTCCGGCACCGACCTGTCGTACTTCGACCAGGACGCCAACGAGCGCTGGTTCCCGTACGTCATCGAGCCCGCCGCGGGCCTGAACCGGGCGATGCTCGCGTTCCTGCTCGACGCCTACTTCGAGGACGAGGCGCCGAACGCCAAGGGCAAGCTGGAAAAGCGCACCGTGCTGCGGCTCGACCCGCGCCTGGCGCCGGTCAAGGCGGCCATCCTGCCGCTGTCGCGCAACGCCGACCTGTCGCCGAAGGCCCGGAGCCTGGCCGCCGACCTGCGGCAATACTGGAACTGCGACTTCGACGACGCCGGTGCGATCGGCCGTCGCTACCGCCGCCAGGACGAGATCGGCACGCCGTTCTGCATCACCGTCGACTTCGACACGCTCGAGGACAACGCGGTGACCGTGCGCTCGCGCGACACGATGCAGCAGGAGCGGGTGTCGCTCGACCAGGTCGTGGGCTATCTCGCGGCACGCCTGCCGGGCTGCTGACCCGAAACCGGCCGTGGGCCGGGTGAACGCCGTGAGGGGCGCCGTCTCGGACGGCGCCCCTCACGTGTGTCCCGGGCCGGATCGGAACTACTTGAAGACGCCCGCCACGATGCGGTCGGCCATCCGGAAGTTCAGGTCGTTCAGTACGTTGCCCGCGGCCTTCGAGGCGTCCTCGCCCTGGCCCTTCATCGGCCCGCCGTCGGCCCGGCCGATGTCCAGGATCAGGACGTAGTGCCCGGTCGTGGTGGCGATCGCCGCGTGCTCGGAGCCGTCCTTGAAGGTGACCCCGCTCGACGCCGGCGGCTGGAGCCAGGCGATCGGGGAGTTGGACAGCGCGATCGTGCCCAGCCCCTTCTTCACCGCCTCGGCCTTCTCCTTGTTCGGCATCGAGATCAGCGACAGCGTCACCGCGTACTTCCCGGCCGAGTCCTTGTACGACCCGCGCAGCACACCCACGCAACCGTTCTGGGTGACCGCCGAGCCGCCGGCCGTGATCACCTTCGAGCAGTCCTTGGCCGCCGAGTCGTCGCTGCTCAGCTGCCGATACTTCGCGCCGGTGCGGCCCTGGAACTCGGCGGTGTCCTTGAAGAAGTAGTCGGTGGTGAAGGACAACTTGTCGGTCGACAGGTCGTCGATGGCCGAGTTGTTCGGCGGCGGCGCCGACTGGAACCCCTTGGGCTCGTCGGCGCTCGGCCCGGGCGAACCGCCGGTCGCGGGCAGCGAACCGCCGTTGACGGGGGCGGTCGGGGACGTCTGGGCGGCGGGCTTCTTGTCGTCGTCCTTGTCCTTGGACAGGAAGAAGAACGCCCCGCCGCCGATCACCGCGAGCGCCACCACCGCCGCCGCCGGCACCAGCCACTTCGGCCGGCCCGACGGCGGGGGCGGCGGCTGGCCGTAACCCTGGCCGTACTGCTGGGGGTAGGGCTGCTGTCCATACGGCTGTTGCCCATACGGTTGTTGTCCGTACGGCTGTTGCCCGTAGGCCGGTTGACCCTGGGGCTGTTGCCCGTGGGCCGACTGGCCGTTGTTCGGTTGTCCGTACGGCTGTTGCCCGTGGCCGTAGCCGGGCCCGTTCGGGGGCTGCGGGGGCGGGAAGGCACTCATGTGCGGAGGTTAGTTCATCCGGACGACGGCGCAGGAGCGGATTCCGACACCGCGTGATCGTGCCCTCCGGCCGATGTGGTCGAGCCGATCGAGCCGGGCGAAGTGCCGGCCCCGGCCGCGTCGGCCAGCCGGGCGCGGGCCGCCATCAGCGCGAAGCCGAGCAGGTTCAGCCCGCGCCAGCGCTCGGGGTCGCCCGCCCGCTCGTCGTCGGCGGCCAGCCCGATGCCCCAGATCCGGTCCAGCGGACTGGCCTCGACCAGGATCCGCCGCCCGGTGCCCAGCAAAAAGGTGCCCATGTCCGGGTGCTGCCCGAACTTGGCCACGTTGCCGCGCACGATCAGCTCGAACCGCTCCTCCACCCACCGCTGCTCGTCGAAGCCGCGCACCTGGCGCCCGATCGTCTTGGCCGTCTTGGGGTGATCGGCCGCCAGCACCCGGCGCTCCGCGTCGGCGTCGGCGAACATCCGGGCCTTGCCGGCCATCATCCAGTGCTCGGCGGTGCGATAGGTGATCCCGTCCACCTCGAACGGCGACGGATACCACTGACTCAGACAGCTCGCGTCCACGCCCCGGATCGGCTCGCGGTGCCCCCAGAAGTAGACGTACTTCAGCCGGGGCTGCCGCCGGGCCCGCAGGATCAGGGACGCGACATCGAGCGGCTCACGGTCGGACTCGGCGGCGGACCCGGCGGACGCCGGCAGGGAATCGGAGGTCATGCCGGCGATGCTGCCAGGACCCGGCGACACCCGGAAACCACTTTTCCCGGTGGGGGACAATGGATCGGATCCATCCCCGCACCCCTCCTGGAGCACCGTCCATGGCACCCGCCGACGCACCCACGCCCGACGCCACCGGCAGCCCGTGGCCGCCGCTGCGCCTGGGCGCCTTCGGCGGCGCGCGGATTCGGCCGCCCGTGGTGCTGGCTCCCATGGCCGGCATCACCAACGCGCCGTTTCGCACGTTGTGCCAGGAGCAGGCCGAGGCGGCCACCACCGCGCGCCCGGCCGGGTTGTACGTCAGCGAGATGATCACCACCCGCGCGCTGGTCGAGCGGGACGCCAAGACGCTGCGGCTGATCCGCTTCGCCGAGACCGAGCGCCCGCGCAGCATCCAGCTGTACGGGGTCGACCCGCACATCGTCGGCCGTGCGGTCGCGATGATCGTGGACGAGGGCCTGGCCGACCACATCGACCTCAACTTCGGCTGCCCGGTGCCCAAGGTGACCCGCAAGGGCGGCGGTTCCGCGCTGCCCTACAAGCGCAACCTGCTGCGCGACATCCTGCGCTCGGCGGTCAAGAACGCGCGGGGCGTGCCGGTCACCATCAAGATGCGCAAGGGCATCGACGACGACCACCTGACCTACCTCGACGCGGGCCGAATCGCCGTGGACGAGGGCGTCACCTGGGTCGCCCTGCACGGCCGCACCGCCGAGCAGCACTACGGCGGGACCGCCGACTGGTCCGCCATCGCGCGGCTGAAGGAGGTCGTCACCGACATCCCGGTGCTCGGCAACGGCGACATCTGGGACGCCGAGGACGCGCTGCGGATGATGCGCGAGACCGGCTGCGACGGCGTCGTGGTCGGCCGCGGCTGCCTGGGCCGCCCGTGGTTGTTCCGCGATCTGGTCTCCGCCTTCGAGGGCAGCGCCGACCGGGCCCGGCCGACCCTGGGCGAGGTCACCACGATCATGCGCCGGCACGCGGTGCTGCTCGCCGAGTGGATCGGCGACGAGACCCACGGCGTCACCGACCTGCGCAAGCACGTCGCCTGGTACATGAAGGGCTTCGCGGTCGGCGGCACCATCCGCCGCGGCCTGGCCACCGCGAGCAGCCTGGCCGAACTCGACGACTGGTTCGGGCAGCTCGACCTGGACCAGCCGTGGCCGATCGGCGCCGACGGCCCGCGCGGGCGCACCGCGGGCGGCAAGCGCGTCGTGCTGCCCGAGGGCTGGCTCGACGACCCCGAGTGCGCGCTGCCCCCGGTCGACGCCGAACTGGACCACTCCGGCGGCTGACCAGGGAATTGGTCAAGCTCCCCGATGACACGCACGGTGACGTCGTAGAGTGAGGGAATGCCCAAGATTCGAGCCTCCTCCGTCGCCGAGCACCGTGCGATGCAGCACGCCGCGCTGCTCGACGCCGCCCGGAGCCTGCTCGACGAGGGCGGCTTCGCCGCGCTCACCTTCCCCGCCTTGGCCGAACGCACCGGCCTGGCCCGCTCCTCGCTCTACGAATACTTCGCCTCGCGCGCGGCCGTGGTCGAGGAGCTGTGCGCCGTCGACCTGCCGGCGTGGGTGGCCGAGGTCGAGGACGCGATGGGCGCGACCGACGACCCGGCGCACAAGATCGCGGCCTACGTCGAGCGCCAGTTGGAACTGGTCGGTGATCGTCGTCATCGCGTCGTCGTCGCGATCTCCACCGGCGAGCTCGACGCGAACGCGCGCGAACGCATCCGGGCCGCCCACGGGCGGATCGTCGAACTGGTGGTGGACGCGCTGTCCGCGCTCGGCCACCGGGACCCGATGCTGGTCGCCACGCTGGTCCAGGGCATGGTCGACGCGGCGGTCCGGCGGATCGAGTGCGGCGCCGACCCCGCCGAGGCCGCGTCCGCCACCCTGGCCCTGGTGCTCGGCGGCGTCGCCCGGGTCGCATAGCCCGCCGAACCCGACGGGCCCGAGCCCGGGCGGTTCGGGTACAACCGCACCCGCGCCCGACGCAGCAGCGTGAGCGGGTCGTGATACCCCGGCACCAGCAACCCCCAGTGCAGACACGGCACCGGCAGATGGAACGGCCCCGGCGCCAGCACCCCGATCGGTTCGCCCGCCGCGACCACCCGACCCGCCGCCACCGACGCGAGCACCGGCTCGTAGGTGGTGCGCACATCGCCGTGCCGCACGGTGACCACCCCGCGCCCGGCCACAGCGCCGGCGAAGACCACCACCCCCGCGCCCGCCGCGCGCACCGACTGGCCCACCGTCGCGGCCAGATCCACCCCGCGATGCCCGGCCAGCCACGCCGCCGCCGGCGGCTCGAACCCGCGCAGCACCACCGGCCGGGGATCCAGCGGCCACACCCAGCGCCGCACCTCCGGAGCGGCCCGCGCCGCCCCCGACGCGAGCGGCGCCGGGGAGGCGAGGGGCGATGCGACCGTCGACACCACGGCGGTGAGCAACAGCAGACCCATCACGGCGGGTCCACGAACCGACCTCGAATCGTTCATGCGCCCAGACTCACCGCCCGCGCCCGCCACACGCGCCGATCCGCGTCGGCCTGTGGACAAACAGCCGCCCCGTGCGTGTAGACAACTTTTTCGTCCACAAGCGGTCGCCGATCGTCGAAGTGCGATACGCCGCGAAAAGCCGGCATACAAGCGGACGAGGCGGCAGAAAAGGGTGGCCGGAAGGCGAGTCGCCCGGCCGCGTACCGGTCCCGTACACTTCCCGGAGCGGCCCGGCCTTCCGGGTCGACTTCGCGCGCCCACCTTCGAGCCGCCGACGTCCCGCATGGCGAGACGCCAGTGAGCGGGACTCGATGGGGACACCTCTCGGTCCGGGAATCCGCAAGGACCTCGGCGTGGTGTCGCGGGCGCCAGGCGTGACGGCGACCCGTCGTCACGACACAACCGAGAGTCCCGGGCTCGATCGCCGGGACGAGAGTCCAAGGAGCGTACGGCCATGGCCGTCGTCACGATGCGGGAGCTGCTGGAAAGCGGCGTCCACTTCGGTCACCAGACCCGCCGCTGGAACCCGAAGATGAAGCGCTTCATCTTCACGGAGCGCAACGGCATCTACATCATCGACCTGCTCCAGTCGCTGTCGTACATCGACCGCGCCTACGAGTTCGTCAAGGAGACCGTCGCCCACGGCGGCACGATCCTGTTCGTCGGCACCAAGAAGCAGGCGCAGGAGGCGATCGCCGAGCAGGCGACGCGCGTGGGCATGCCCTACGTCAACCAGCGCTGGCTCGGCGGCATGCTGACCAACTTCTCGACCGTCTACAAGCGCCTCCAGCGCCTGAAGGAGCTCGAGCAGCTGGACTTCGACGACGTGGCCGGCTCGGGCATGACGAAGAAGGAACTGCTCGTCCTCAAGCGCGAGAAGGACAAGCTGTCGAAGACCCTCGGCGGCATCCGCGACATGCAGCGCGTGCCCTCGGCCGTGTGGATCGTGGACACCAAGAAGGAGCACATCGGCGTCGGCGAGGCCCGGAAGCTGCACATCCCGGTCGTCGCGATCCTCGACACCAACTGTGACCCCGACGAGGTCGACTACAAGATCCCGGGCAACGACGACGCGATCCGCTCGGTCACGCTGCTCACCCGCGTGATCGCCGACGCCGTCGCCGACGGTCTCATGTCGCGTGCCGGTGGCGCCGCCGCCGACACCAAGGCCACCGCCGGCGAGCCCCTCGCCGACTGGGAGCGCGAGCTGCTCGAGGCGGGCAAGAAGGACGAGGCCGCCGAGGCCGCCCCCGCCGCCGAAGAGGTCGTCGAGTCCGGCTCGGTCACCGAGGCCGACGTCGCGGCCGAGCCCGTCGAGGCGCCGGCCGTCGAGGCCGCCGCTGCCGAGGCGCCGGCCGCCGAGGCCGACCCGCAGGCCTGACCCTGGAACGAGGGGTACGACGGCCAGGCCGGCGTACCCCTCGCCCTGTGCCGGGACCCGATCACGGTGCGTACGCATCCCGTACGTCCCGTATGTGTCGGAATACCGCACGGACCCTTGACCTTCATCGGGTGGGGCGACACCCTCACCCGCAGTCGCTCGGGCAACCGGGCCGCTGACCGAGAGACGAGAGAATCAGGACATGGCGAACTTCTCCGCCGCGGACGTGAAGAAGCTCCGTGAGCTCACCGCCGCGGGCATGATGGACTGCAAGAAGGCCCTCGAAGAGGCCGAAGGCGACGTCGACAAGGCGGTCGAGATCCTTCGCGTCAAGGGCCAGAAGGGCGTCACCAAGCGCGAGGGCCGCTCGGCGTCCAACGGCGCCGTCGTCGCGCTGCTCGATGGCAACGCCTCCGGCGTCCTGGTCGAGCTCAAGTGCGAGACCGACTTCGTGGCCAAGAGCCCGAAGTTCATCGAGGCCGCCAACGCGATCGCCGCGCACGTCGCCAAGACCGCGCCCGCCGACATCGCCGCGCTGCTCGCGAGCGAGATCGAGGCCGGCAAGAGCGTCCAGCAGTTCGTGGACGACGCGAACGTCACGCTCGGCGAGAAGATCGTGCTCGACCGCTTCGCGCAGTACGCCGACGGTTTCGTCGCTGCGTACCTGCACAAGACCAGCCCCGACCTGCCCGCGCAGATCGGCGTGCTGATCGAGCTGGACGGCGCCAACGCCGAGGTGGCCAAGGACGTCGCGCAGCACATCGCCGCGTTCTCGCCCACCGTGCTCGCCCGCGAGGACGTGCCGGCCGAGACGGTCGAGACCGAGCGTCGTGTGGCCGAGGCCACCGCGCGCGAGGAGGGCAAGCCCGAGGCCGCCCTGTCCAAGATCGTCGAGGGCCGGGTGACCGGCTACTTCAAGGACAACGTGCTGCTCGACCAGGCGTTCGCCAAGGACAGCAAGAAGTCCGTGGGCAAGGTCCTGGACGAGGCCGGCGTCAAGGTCAAGCGCTTCACCCGCTTCAAGGTCGGCGTCTGATCGCCACTTGTGGCACCGCCCCGACCGGAAAGTGAACGCGGCCGGGGCATGTAGTAGGCATGAACGCAGTGAAAAGCAGTATGGCGAGGAGGCCGCAAGGCGTGGAGGGAACCGTGCAGGAAACCGAAACGAAGGCGGCCTCCTCGTCGTCCGCCGAGGGCGACGAGCCGAACCCCTACGCGCGCCGGGTGCTGCTCAAGCTCTCCGGTGAGGCGTTCGCGGGCGGCGGGGCCCTCGGTGTCGACCCCGACACCGTGCAGACCATCGCGCTCCAGATCGCCGACGTGGTCCGCCGCGGCACCCAGGTCGCCATCGTGATCGGCGGCGGCAACTTCTTCCGCGGCGCCGAGTTGCAGATTCGCGGCATGGACCGCGCCCGCTCGGACTACATGGGCATGCTCGGCACCGTGATGAACTGCCTGGCGCTCCAGGACTTCCTGGAGAAGCAGGGCATCGACACCCGCGTGCAGACCGCCATCACGATGGGTCAGGTCGCCGAGCCGTACATCCCGCGACGCGCCGTGCGACACCTGGAGAAGGGCCGCGTGGTCATCTTCGGCGCGGGTATGGGCATGCCCTACTTCTCCACCGACACCACGGCCGCCCAGCGTGCGCTCGAGATCGACGCGGTCGCGCTGCTCATGGCCAAGGGCGTCGACGGCGTATACGACTGCGACCCGAAGTCCAACCCGGACGCGGTCATGTTCGATCGTCTGGATCACGCCGAGGTGCTCGCCCGCGGGCTCAAGGTCGCGGACGCCACCGCGATCAGCCTGTGCATGGACAACGAACTGCCGATCGTCGTCTTCAACCTGCTCGTCGAGGGCAACATCGCCCGCGCCGTGCGGGGTGAGAAGATCGGCACCCTGGTCAGCCGTACCGACGGCTGATCGACGGCGACAGGACCGGGACAGGAGCCGACATGATCGACGAGATTCTCCTCGAGGCCGAGGAAAAGATGGAGAAGGCCGTCGTGGTCGCCAAGGACGACTTCGCGGCGATCCGCACGGGCCGGGCCACCCCGGCCATGTTCAACAAGATCCTCGTGGACTACTACGGCTCGCCGACCCCGGTGAACCAGCTCGCGTCGTTCACCACCCCCGAGCCGCGGATGGTCCTGGTGACCCCGTTCGACGGCGGTTCGAGGAACGCGATCGTCAAGGCGATCCGCGACTCCGACCTCGGGGTCAACCCGACGGATGACGGCAAGGTCATCCGGGTCGTCTTCCCGCAGCTCACCGAGGAACGCCGCAAGGAGTTCATCAAGGTGGCGCGGAGCAAGGGCGAGGACGCGAAGATCTCGCTGCGGTCGATCCGCCGCAAGGCCAAGGACACGCTCGACAAGCGGGTCAAGGACGGCGAGTCCGGCGAGGACGAGGTGCGTCGCGCCGAGAAGGAACTCGACGACACGACCCACAAGTACGTCGCGCAGATCGACGAGTTGCTCAAGCACAAGGAAGCCGAGCTGCTCGAAGTCTGATGAACGACTCGACCTGGGGCGGTACGCCGCCGGCCGATCCGCCCGCGGGAGCGCACCCCGATCTGCCGCCCGGCCACGACCCGTACGGGTCGTACGGCGCGTGGCCGGAGCAGGTCCCGGACGCGCCGAACGGTCAGGAACCGGCCCACTACGATGCGGCACGGTCCGGCGGCCACGGCGGCGGCGCCACTCGTGCGCAGCAGCACTTTCCCGCCGGCGTCGGGGTACGGACACAGGATGACCATACGCAGGTGCTCTCACCGATCGCGGGTCACGACCCGGACGACGGGTCGCAATCCGACGCGGGCGGGCGGTTCCACGAGGAGCCCGTTCGACGGGATCCGGCGTACGCCGAGGTGCCACGCGAGGGCCGCGGGGTGACCGGGGACCGACCCGCGAAACCGGTCGGCAAGGCCGGACGCAACCTGCCTCAGGCGATCGGCGTCGGCGCCGCCCTCGGCGGGGTGATCGTGGCCTCGCTGCTCACCGTCCAGGTGTTGTTCGTGGGCGTCGTGCTGCTCGCGGTCCTGGTCGGACTGTGGGAACTGGCGGGCGCTTTCGGCCGGGCCGAGGCGGTCGCCGACGCGGCCGGGCGGACCGCGCAGGGCGCCACCGTCGGGCGCGGTATCAAGATTCCGGTGATCCCGCTGGCGGTCGGCTCGGCGGCGATGTTGATCGCCGCCTACGCGCGCGGTGCGCAGGGGTTGGCCGTGGCGACCGCGCTGACCGCCGTGGCGGTGATGATCTGGCGGATGACCGAGGGCCCCGAGGACTTCCTGCGGGACATGACGGCGGGTGTGTTCACCGTCTTCTACCTGCCGTTCCTGGCCGGCTTCGCGGTGCTCATGCTGGGCGACGACGACGGCGCGAAGCGGGTGCTGACCTTCATCATCCTGGTGGTGTGCGCCGACACCGGCGCCTACGCGGCCGGGGTGATCTCCGGCGGCCGGCACAAGATGGCGCCCACGATCAGTCCCGGCAAGAGCTGGGAGGGCTTCGCCGGCGGCGTGATCCTGGCCGCCGCCGCGGGCGCGCTGTGCGTGGTGTCCATGCTGGACGGCGCGTGGTGGCAGGGCGCCGTGGTGGGCGTCGCGGCCGCGGCGGTGTCCGCGCTCGGCGACCTCGCCGAGTCGATGATCAAGCGCGACCTCAAGGTCAAGGACATGGGCAGTCTGCTGCCCGGTCACGGCGGCGTGATGGACCGCCTCGACTCGCTGCTCGCCGCCGCCCCGGTGGTGTGGCTGCTGCTCGCCGTATTCGTATGACCCGGACCTGATCCGGCCCTTTCCGGACAGGCCCGGCAGACGCACGGAGCGGGGCCGGGCGGGTCTTCGGAACCCGTCGGATCCGGCCCCGCCCGTACACCTGCGACACTGGACGAGCCATGCCCAAACCTGGAGAACTCACCTTCACCGCGCCGCCGCGTCGTTCGAAGCCGCCGCGCCACCTTGCCGACCTCACCCTCGCCGAGCGCCGCGAGGCGGTGGCCGAGCTGGGCGAGAAGCCGTTTCGCGCGGCCCAACTGTCCAAGCACTACTTCGGTCACCTCTCGGACGACCCCGAGCAGTGGACCGACATGCCCGCCGCGACCCGGGCCAGGCTCGCCGAGGCGCTGCTGCCCTCGCTGATGACCTCCGTACGGGACATCTCCTGCGACGACGGGGCCACCCGCAAGTCGTTGTGGAAGCTCTTCGACGGCACCCTCGTCGAGGCCGTCCTGATGCGCTACCCCGACCGGGTCACGATGTGCGTGTCCTCGCAGGCGGGCTGCGGGATGAACTGTCCGTTCTGCGCCACCGGCCAGGCGGGCCTGACCCGCAACCTGTCCACCGGCGAGATCGTCGAGCAGGTGCTCGCCGGCGCGCGGGCCCTCGCGCGCGGCGAGGTGCCCGGCGGTCCGGGCCGGGTCAGCAACATCGTCTTCATGGGGATGGGCGAGCCGCTGGCCAACTACAAGGCCGTGGTCGGCGCGGTGCGCCGGCTGGTCGACCCGAGCCCCGAGGGCCTGGGCATCTCCGCCCGCTCGGTGACCATGTCCACGGTCGGCCTGGTCCCGGCGATGTACAAGCTCGCCGAGGAGCGGATCCCGGTCACCCTCGCCCTGTCCCTGCACGCGCCGGACGACGAGCTGCGCAACACGCTCGTCCCGGTCAACACCCGCTGGGACGTGCGCGAGGTGCTGGACGCCGCCTGGCACTACGAGGGCGTCACCGGTCGCCGGGTCTCCATCGAGTACGCGCTGATCAAGGACATCAACGACCACGGCTGGCGAGCCGACCTGCTCGGGCGTCGGCTGAAGAACCACAACGCGCACGTCAACCTGATCCCGCTCAACCCCACCCCGGGCTCGAAGTGGACCGCCTCCACGGCCGAGCGCCAGGAGGAGTTCGTCCGGCTGCTGACCAAGCACGGCGTGCCGGTCACCGTCCGGGACACCCGGGGTCGCGACATCGACGGTGCGTGCGGGCAACTCGCCGCCGCCGAGGTCTGATTCCGCGGCGCGATCGGCGGGCGGCCCACGCCGGCCCGCCGATCGCCGGGGACACAGCCGGCAAGCGGGACAATCGGTGCAGGTCACGGGTGCGCGGCGCGGCGATATAGAACGGGTAACGAATCCTTATCGGATCCTTAGGCCGCACAGGGCAGACTGATCTCAGTGCCAGGCCGTCGGATCCTTTGATCCCCCCGTTCGAATGATCCGACGGTGGCACGCCCAAGCCGCCGGTCGAAGGGACACGATCCGGCGCACGGCTCGGGGTCGCGTGGCCCCCGAGACGAGAAGCACTTCGAGCCCGTCGCGGAAGGGGACGCCGCGCCGGGCTCGGAGTGTTTTCGCATGTCCGAGGGTCTCCCGCATCCGAGCGTTTTCCGATGGCCGGGGCTCAGGCCCGGCGGCGGCGCCGCCGGGGTCGTTCGTCGCGCAGGATCACCGCCGCCGCCGCGATCAGCGCGGCCACCAGCAGGCCGACCGCCCAGACCGTGCCGAGCAGCGCGGTGCGGGTGGAGACCGTCGGGAACGGATTGGCGCCCTCGTGCGCGGGCCAGGCCGCCAGTGCGCCGACGGTGATCGCCGTCGGCACGCAGACCAGAACCGGGACGGCGAGGGCGACCAGGGCCGCGCGGCGATCCGTCGGCGTGGCCGCGCCGATCGAGTGCAGGGTCCGTGAGGTCTCCCGGCGGGCCGGGCCGTACTCGACCACCACCGCGAACAACATCGCCGCCGCGCACAGCGAGACGGTGGCCACCGTCAGGAACAGCGGCGCGTCGGCCATCCGAACCGGCGTGCGCTCGCCCGCGAGCCGAGCGGTGGTGACCACCGCCAGCGCGATCGTGGTCAGTCCGAGCGGCAGCGCCAGGCCGTGCGCGGCGGCCTCCATCCGCCGGGCCGCGCACAACGTCCAGACCCGACCGGCCCGGGCCGCCCAGCCGCCGCCGAGCCGGGCCACCAACCACGGCACGGTCAGCGCGGCCCCGATCAGCACCGCGGCGTATCCGCCCACCGCCGCCGGCAGCGCGCCGTGCGGCAACTGTTCCGGACGGGCCGGGTCGGCGATCAAGTACTGCGCGAGCAGCCCGGCGAGCACCAGGAGCGGCCCGACGTACGGCGGCACCCGGGGCAACGACCGGGCCGACGGCCCCGGCACCGCGCTCGCCGCCGCGATCGCCGTGATCGTGGGCACCACCACGAGCAGCGCCGCCAGGCCCGGCCAGTGCACCTCGGCGCCCACCGCGAGCAGTCGGCGAACCGCGGGCGGGAGCGAATCCCGCACCGAGCGCAGCACCAGGTGTGCCTGCATCCCGGCGATCGTGCCGACCATGGCCGTGATCGCCGCCTCGGTCGCCACCGTCGCCCGGCCCGTTCCGGGCCCCGTTCCAGGCCCGGTCCCGTGCCCTGGGACCGGCGGCCCCTCGGTGACCTCGGCGTGCGCGTGCCGGGCCCGATCGGCCCGGTCGTGCCAGTGCAGGACCGCGAGCCGGGTGCCGACCGCGGTCAGCACCGCCACGGCGGCCAGCACCGGCAGCGCCGCGAGCAGCGGACCGGTCGGCGCCGGTGCCGCGCGCCCGCTCGGGCGGGCCCAGGCCAGCAGGCACAGCAGCACGATCGTGGCACTGCCCGCCAGCGCCGCGCCGGCCAGCACCCGCACCGCGTCGACCCGGGACGCGCCGTGCCACGCGTCGCGCATGACCCGTGCGTCGGCCTCGGACATCGGCCTACCACCCCTCCGCGCGCGGGTCGCGACGACCCTCGCGCAGGACCAGGCCGCGGTCCGCGTGCGCGGCCACCCGCCGATCGGCGGTGGCCAACACGAGGGTGATCCCGTGCGAGCGCACGGCGGAGACCAGGATCCGCATCAGATGGTCGAGTTCGGCGCCGGCCAGGCCGTGCGCCGGCTCGTCCGCGAAGACCACCGCCGGTCGGGTGACCAGCGCGCGGGCGACCGCCGCCCGACGCAGCAGCGCCGGTCCCAGGCCCGGCGGCCGGGACTCGGCGTGCTCGGTGACGTCGAGCCGATCCATCCAGTGCCGGGCGATCGCGAACGCCTCGGTGCGGCGCATGCGATCCAGCAGCAGCGGCAGCGCCACGTTCTCCGCGACGGTCAACTCCGGCAGCAGCCGGGTGCGGCCGTCGACCAGGCCGAAGTGCCGGCGCCGCAGCGCGATGCGGCCCTTCTCGTCGAGCACGTGCATCGGGCCGCTGTTGAACCAGACCTCGCCGGTGTCGGGGGCGACCACGCCGGACAGGCACGCGAGGAGCGCCGACTTGCCGGCGCCGTCAGGCCCGGTGATTGCGAACGTCTCGTCGGCGCGGACCGCGGCCGAGACGTCGCGCAGCAGCGTGCGCGACCCCTGGGTGAGGGTCAGTCCGTGAGCGCGCAGCACGTCGTTGTCGGGTGGGGCGCTCGGCGCGTCGGCGACGGCGCGCCGGTCGGCGGGTCTGGTCTCGCGGGACGACAGGGACATGGCACACCTCCCGCAGAGTTACGTTCGTTGCCACCCGTTCTCCTCCAACGAGCGTCGCGGCACGTGGTTTCGGCACGGGCGACAAACCCCCTCGGTCGGGGAGCCCTGTCGGCGGCGGGAGTTCGCACACATCATGATGAGGCGAACAGGTGTCTCGAACGCGTTCCGAACGGGGTGCACATGAACCGCCGACTCGATCTTCCAGATCTGCTCAATGCCCGCGACGTCGGCGACCTACCGCTGATCGGCGGCGGTGTCACTCGAACGGGGGTACTGATGCGGTCCGAGACCCCGGATCTGCTCACCCCCGAGGGGGTCGACCGATTGATCCACACCTATCGCGTGCGGCACGTGCTCGATCTGCGTTCGGACCACGAGGGGTTGCCCCCGACCGAGTGGGCGGGCGTGGTCCGGCACCGGCTGCCGCTGCTGGGTCGCCGCTCCGCGCTGGCCGCCGACCGGGCCGCGATCGGTGACGTGTCGGCCGGGCAGACCCAGGGCCTGGAGTTGGACGACGACATCGACCTGGGCAGCGTGGACGAGTTCGGGGCCGGGCTGCTCTACATGCGGATGGCGGAGCGCGGCGCCGAGTCCTACGTACGCTCGCTGGAGATCCTGGCCGGCGACGGCGGGGTGCCGGCGCTGGTGCACTGCACCGCCGGCAAGGACCGGACCGGGATCCTGGTCGCCCTGCTCCTGTCGGTCGCCGGGGTCGAGCGCGAGGCGATCATCGCCGACTACACCGAGACCGAGACGCATCTCGTGGAGATGTTCGAACGTATCGACCGATTGCCGCGCCAGCCCCGGATCGACCCGTCGCATCCGGTCGCGCCCGCGATGCGCGGTGCGGCGCGGGCGTCCATCGACACCTTCCTGCGGGTGCTGGAGGAGCGGCACGGCTCGGCGGCGGAGTTCCTGCTCAAGGCGGGTGCGGCGCCGGACCACCTGGAGTCCTGGCGCCGCACCATCCGAGGGGGGACGGGGTGACCGGTCCGGCTCAGTGACCGAGGAACCGGCCGAACGCGTGCGCCAGGCGCGACTCGCGCCCGGTGCGCCGCTCCTCGACGTCGGCGCCCGCCATCACCCGCAGGCCCACGTTGGTGCCGATCCAGCGCAGCGGCTCCGGCTCCCACCGGGGCGAGCGGTGGCGGACCCAGGGCAGCCGGGTCAGGTCGGTGTACTCGTCGCGGATCAGGTCGGCCAGGGTGCGGCCGGCGAGGTTGGCGGTGCCCACGCCGTCGCCGACGTAGCCGCCGGCCCAGGCCAGTTTGCGGGCGCGGTCCAGGCCGCAGCTCGCGTACCAGTCGCGGGCCACGCCCAGCGGGCCGCCCCAGGTGTGGGTGATCCGCGCGTCGGCGACGGCCGGGAACAACTCGGTGATCACCCGGCGCAGTTCGGCGAAGACCTTTTCGTCGCGGTCGAACTCGGGCCGCACCTTGGAGCCGAAGTGGTACGGGGCGCCGCGTCCGCCGAAGGCCAGGCGGTCGTCGGCGGTGCGCTGGCCGTAGATGATCAGGTGCCGCATGTCGCTGAAGCTCTCCCGGCGGGCCAGGCCCACCTCGTCCCAGAAGGCCTTCGGCAGCGGCTCGGTGGCGATCATCAGCGAGTAGACCGGCGCGAGGTCGCGGTGGAAGCCGGCCAGTTCGGGGGTGTAGCCCTCGGTGGCGCGGACCACCACGTCGGCGCGGACCCGGCCGTGCGGGGTGACGGCGACGCCGTCCTCGATCGAGAGCACGGGGGTCCGCTCGTGGATGCGCACGCCGAGGCCGGCCACCGTCACGGCCAGGCCGCGGGCCAGCTTGGCGGGGTGGAGCACCGCGCAGTGCGGGGTGTAGGTGCCGCCGAGCACGTCGGTGGCGCCGACCATCGCGCGTGCCTCGGCGGCGTCGAGCAGCCGGGCGTCGGAGGTGTCGAAGCCCCACGCGTGTTCCCCGGCGACCGCCTCGCGCGCGCGGGCCAGCTGTACCGGGGTGCGGGCGAGCACGACCGTGCCGCCCTTGTCGAAGTCGCAGTCGATGCCCTCGGCGGCGACCACCCGGCCGACCTCGTCGACGGTCGCGTTCATCGCCCGCTGCTGGGCGATCGCGCGTTCCCGGGTGCTGTCGCGGGCCACCTTGGCGATGGACGCGGGGAACAGCGCCGAGCACCAGCCGCCGTTGCGGCCGGACGCGCCGAAGCCGGCGACCTCGCGCTCCAGCACCACGATCCGCAGCGAGGGGTCGGCCCGGGCCAGGTAGTACGCCGTCCACAGGCCGGTGTAGCCGGCGCCGACGATCGCCACGTCGACGTCCAGGTCGCCCGCGAGCGCGGGGCGCGCGGTGACGTCCTCGCCGAGGGTGTCGAACCACAGGGACACGTCGCGGTAGTCGCCCGTCATCGGGTCCACGTCCTCAGGTAGTCCGGCGCGGGGAGGTCGAAGCGCAGGTCGGGGGCGGGCACGGGGGTGCCGAAGTGCTCGGTGATCGGGACCGTGCCGGCCCAGATCGGCGCGTCGAGGTCGGCCTCGTCGTCGTCGGGCGGTCCGGCCGAGATCTTTACCGATGTCTCGTCCAGGGACAGCGCGAGGACGAGCGTCGCGGCCAGTTCCTTGGTCGAGTGCGGGCGCAGGTCGCCGCGGCGGCCGGGGAGCAGCCGGTCGGTGAGCAGGTCCAGGGCGGTGACCTTCTCAACGTCCGGGAGCACCGTGCACGAGCCGAGCACCATCGCGCTGCGGTAGTTCATCGACGACTCGAAGGCGGATCGGGCCAGCACCAGGCCGTCGAGCAGGGTCACGGTCAGGCAGGTCGGCGCGCCGGCGGCCAGGCCGCGGAAGAGTCGGCTGCCGGTCGAGCCGTGGATCAACACCCGCTCGCCGTCCCGGGCGTAGGCGACGGGCAGGACGAACGGCTGACCGTCCTCGCCGGTGATGGCGAGGTGGCCGACCAGGCCGGCGTCGAGCACGGCGTGCAGCGCGGCCCGGTCCCGGGCGGCGTGATCGGGCAGGCGGCGTATGCGAGTTCGGGGGGTGGAGCCGGGAACGGGGTGACTCATCGGGCCTCTTCGGGGATGTCGGTGGTGCCGATGGTGCCGGTGGTTCGAGGTGTTTCGGGGGATTCGGCGCCGGATATGAGTCTGCCGCCGTCGCGCACGGGTGTGTGCGCGACGGCGGCAGCCTCACTGAGGGTTCGTCGAAATGCCGGTGCCCACCGTCGAGTCGGGCGTCGAGTCGACGGCGTGTGTTACAGCTTGGTCCAGGCCTCGGTCAGCACTCCGCGCAGGATCTGCTCGATCTCGTCGAACACACCCTGGTCCGCGACCAGCGGCGGGGAGAGCTGGATGACCGGGTCGCCGCGGTCGTCGGCGCGGCAGTACAGGCCGTTGTCGTAGAGCGCGGTGGACAGGAAGCCGCGGAGCAGGCGCTCGGCCTCGTCCTCGTTGAACGTCTCCTTGGTGCCCTTGTCCTTGACCATCTCGATGCCGTAGAAGTACCCGTTGCCGCGCACGTCGCCGACGATCGGCAGGTCCTGGAGCTTTTGCAGGGTGGCCAGGAACTTGGCTTCGTTGTCCAGCACGTGCTGGTTCAGGCCCTCGCGCTCGAAGATGTCGAGGTTGGCCAGCGCCACGGCGGAGGACACCGGGTGCCCGCCGAAGGTGTAGCCGTGCATGAAGACGTTGTCGCTGCCGTTGTAGAACGGCTCGGCGATGCGGTCCGAGACGATCATCGCGCCGATCGGGGAGTAGCCCGAGGTCATGCCCTTGGCGCAGGTGATGATGTCCGGCACGTAGTCGAACTTGTCGCACGCGAACATGGTGCCGAGCCGACCGAACGCGCAGATGACCTCGTCCGAGACGAGCAGCACGTCGTACTGGTCGCAGATCTCGCGCACACGCTGGAAGTAGCCGGGTGGCGGCGGGAAGCAGCCACCGGCGTTTTGCACCGGCTCCAGGAAGACCGCGGCGACGGTGTCGGGGCCCTCGTTGAGGATCGCCACCTCGATCTGGTCGGCGGCCCAGCGGCCGAACGCCTCGGGGGAGTTGTCGGCGAGGAACTCCGGCTTGCGGTACTGGTTGGTGTTGGGCACCCGGAAGGTGCTCGGCACCAGCGGCTCGTACGGCGCCTTGTAGTCCGGCAGGCCGGTGATCGACAGCGCGCCCTGCGGGGTGCCGTGGTAGGCGATCGCCCGCGAGATGACCTTGTGCTTGGTCGGCTTGCCGGTCAGCTTGAAGTAGTGCTTGGCCAGCTTCCACGCGGACTCGACGGCCTCGCCGCCACCGGTGGTGAAGAAGACCTTGTTCAGGTCGCCCGGGGCGTAGTTCGCCAGACGCTCGGCCAGCTCGATGGCCTTGGGGTGGGCGTAGCTCCACACCGGGAAGAAGGCCAGCTGCTCGGCCTGCTTGCGGGCGACCTCGGCCAGCTCGGTGCGGCCGTGTCCGGCCTGTACCACGAACAGGCCGGCGAGGCCGTCGATGTACTTGCGACCGTTGGTGTCCCAGATGTAGCTGCCTTCACCGCGCACGATGGTCGGCACGGGAGCGTTCTCGTACGACGACATGCGGGTGAAGTGCATCCACAGGTGGTCGTAGGCGCTCTTGGAGAGGGCCGCGTTGTCGTACTGCTGTGTCATCGAGTACCCCACTGGTAGGTCTGCTTCCGGAGCTTCAGGTAGACGAAGCTCTCGGTGCTCCGTACGCCCGGAATCGCTCGGATCCTCTTGTTGATGATGTCGAGCAGGTGGTCGTCGTTCTCGCATACGAGTTCCACGATGAGGTCGAACGAACCCGCCGTGATGACGACGTAGTCCACTTCCTTCATCGTGGCCAGTATGTCCGCAACGGGTTCGATGTCGCCTTCGACCCGAACCCCGACCATGGCCTGGCGATGGAAGCCGACGGTCAGCGGATCGGTCACCGCGACGATCTGCATCACGCCCTGGTCGAGCAGGCGCTGTACGCGCTGGCGCACGGCGGCCTCCGAGAGACCGACGGCCTTGCCGATTGCGGCGTACGAGCGGCGTCCGTCCTCCTGGAGCTGCTCGATGATCGCCTTCGACACGGCGTCGGCCGGCGCGCTCGGGTTTCTGTCTCGACCGGCCATGTGGTCACTCTGCCTCATCAGATGGGCCTTTCGCAAGGGAATCCGTTGACATTGCTCAGTCAGACAACTGATTCAGTTGTTGGTGCGTGATGGGGATGCGGATACCGACAGCAATCCGGTTAGGCTGGGATCGCGGCCCAGGTCGGGAATCGACCCCCTCGCCGTCCTGCCGGCGCCGCCCCGTTTTCGAAGGAGACTTGGGACATGAGCGACCTGCGTACTCTGCGCAACTACATCGACGGCACGTTCACCGACGCCGCGGACGGCGGCACGCTCGACATCGTCGATCCCGCCACCGGCGAGGTCTACGCGACGTCCCCGCTCTCTCGCGAGCGGGACGTCGACGCGGCGATGCGCGCGGCGGCCACGGCGTTCGAGAGCTGGAGCGAGACCACGCCCGCGGAGCGCCAGCTCGCTCTGCTCAAGATCGCCGACGCGGTCGAGAAGCGCGCCGACGAGTTGATCGACGCCGAGTGTCGCAACACCGGCAAGCCCCGGGCGCTGACCGCGTCCGAGGAGATCCCGCCGATGGTGGACCAGATCCGCTTCTTCGCGGGTGCCGCGCGCATGCTGGAGGGCAAGTCGGCCGGCGAGTACATGGCGGGGCACACCTCCATGGTGCGGCGGGAGCCGGTCGGTGTCTGCGCCCAGGTGGCGCCGTGGAACTACCCGATGATGATGGCGGTGTGGAAGTTCGCGCCGGCCCTCGCCGCGGGCAACACCGTGGTGCTCAAGCCGTCCGACACCACTCCGGCGTCCACCGTGCTGCTCGCCGAGATCATCGGCGAGATCCTGCCGGCCGGCGTGTTCAACGTGATCTGCGGCGACCGCGACACCGGTCGGCTGATGGTCGAGCACAAGACCCCGGCGATGGCCTCGATCACCGGTTCGGTACGGGCCGGCATGTCGGTCGCGGAGAGCGCGTCCAAGGACCTCAAGCGGGTGCACCTCGAACTCGGCGGCAAGGCGCCGGTCGTGGTCTTCGAGGACGCCGACATCGCCGCCGCGGCCGAGGGCATCGCGGGGGCCGGTTTCTTCAACGCGGGCCAGGACTGCACCGCCGCCACCCGGGTGCTCGTGCACTCCTCGATCCGCGAGGAGTTCGTCGCCGCGCTGGCCGCCGCCGCGAAGGCCACCTCCACCGGCCCGCAGGACGACGCCGACTACGGCCCGGTCAACAACGTCAACCAGCTCGCCCAGGTCTCCGGCTTCATCGACCGCCTGCCCGGACACGCCAAGGTCGAGGCCGGCGGGCACCGGGTCGGCGACAAGGGCTTCTTCTACGCGCCGACCGTGGTCTCCGGACTGAAGCAGGACGACGAGATCATCCAGAACGAGGTCTTCGGCCCGGTGATCACCGTCCAGGCGTTCGAGGACGAGGCCGAGGCGTTGGCCAACGCCAACGGCGTGCAGTACGCGCTCGCCTCCTCGGTGTGGACCAAGGACCACGGCCGGGCGATGCGGATGGCCAAGCGGCTCGACTTCGGCTGCGTGTGGATCAACACGCACATCCCGCTGGTCGCCGAGATGCCGCACGGCGGCTTCAAGCACTCCGGCTACGGCAAGGACCTCTCCGGCTACGGCTTCGAGGACTACACCCGGATCAAGCACGTGATGACCAACTACGACGCCTGATCCGCCCCGCCGCGTGAGCGGCACCCCGGCGCCACCCGCACGCACCCTGTCAACTCCGCTTCGCGAGGGTTGACAGGGTGCGTGTTGCCGTCCGGGGCGGGACCCGGCCACGATGCGGTGGGCCGTCCGTACGCCCGGCGCGTCCCCGCGCCCAGGGAGCAGGCCCCGTTCCGTACCGCCAAGGAGTCGCCGATGATCCGCGCCCGCACGCGCGCCCAGTCCCCGCCGCGGATCGCCGGACACCGGGTGGACCGGCGGATGTTCCTGCGCGGCACCGGCGCGGCCGCGGCTGTGGGCGCGCTGGCCGCGTGCGGTGTGCCCTCGGCGTATGTCGAGGAGTCCAAGCGCGGCGGAACGGACCGGTCGGAGCGCGAGAAGGTGGTCCGCTTCTCCAACTGGGCGCTGTACATCGACGTCGACGACGAGGACGAACAGCGCCACCCCACGCTCGACGCGTTCACCGACAGGACCGGGATCAAGGTCCGGTACTCGGAGGAGATCAACGACAACGACGAGTTCTTCGGCAAGATCCACCCGGCCATCCAGGCGGGCAAGGAGCCGGGGCGCGACGCCATCGTCATCTCCGACTGGATGTGCACCCGCTTCGTCCGGCTCGGCTGGGTGCAGAAGCTGAACAAGGCCAACCTGCCGCGCGTGGGCGCCAACCTCGCCGAATCGTTGCGCAGCCCCGGCTACGACCCGGGGCGCGAATACACCGTGCCGTGGCAGAGCGGGATGACCGGCATCGCGTACAACAAGAAACTGGTGGACCGCGAGATCCGGTCGGTGAACGACCTGTGGCGGCCCGAACTCAAGGGCCGGGTCACCGTGTTCGCCGGCTTCATGGAGGCGGTCGCGCTGCTGATGCTCGGCGAGGGCTCGGACATCCGTACCTTCACCGACGCGGACGTGGACAAGGTGATGGAGCGGATGCAGAAGCTGGTGGACAAGGACCACATCCGCAGCTTCACCGGCAACGACTACACCTCGGGCCTGGCCAGTGGCGACATCCTGGCCTGCCAGGCGTATTCCGGCGACGTGGGTCAGCTCAAGCTGGACAACCCCGACATCGAGTTCGTGGTGCCCGAGGAGGGTGCCGAGCTGTGGTCGGAGAACCTGATGGTGCCGAACAAGGCCGCGCACAAGACCAACGCCGAGAAGCTGATGGACTTCTACTACGACCCCGAGATCGCCGCGGAGCTGGCGCACTACGTGGCGTACGTGTGTCCGGTGCCGGCCGCGCAGCAGGTGCTGGCCGAGTCGCCGGACCAGGAGATGCGCGCGTCGGCGACCAACCCGCTGATCTTCCCGGACGCGGAGATGACCGCGAAGCTGCACGGGATGCGGGAGACCACCGAGGACGAGGAACGGCGCTGGGAGAAGGCGTGGGGGAAGATCATCGGCCTGTGAGCCGGCGGCCGGGGCCGCGCGGGCGGTCGGTGCCTGTCGGGCGGTCCGCGGGCCTCGGTTCGCGGTGCCGCGCTCAGCGCTCCGCCATGGCCGGGTCGGCGGTCCGGGCCCTGCGGTAGGCGCGCAGACCGAGCAGCGGGAACACCAGCACCGAGACCATGCCGGCGCCGACCATCGCGGCCGCGGTGCCCGCCCGCAACTCGCCCTCCTCCACGCCGATCCCGGTGATCACCACGATCAGCGGCAGGCCGGCCGAGGCGAACAGGGCCAGGCCCAGGCGTACCGCGACCGGGGAACCGCGCTCCACCAGGTAGGTCGGCACGCCGCGGACCAGCAGGAACAGCGCGAGGAACAGCGGGAGCAGGGCCACCGTCCCCAGGTCCGCGAACAGCGCCCGGCCGTCGAAGCGCACGCCGCTGATCACGAAGAACACCGGGATGAACATCCCGAATCCGATCGCGTCCAGCTTGGCCGCCACCGTCTCGCGGATCTCCGCCGGCATGTCGGACAGCAGCAGCCGGATGATCAGGCCGGCCGCGAACGCGCCGAGCAGCGCGTCGAGGCCGAGTTCGTCCGCCGCCCAGACCAGCGCGGCCAGGACCAACACGGCCAGTCGGATGGCGAGTTGGCCGCTGGAGTGCAGGGTGGCCCGGACCACCCGGTCCAGCGCCGAGGGCAGCGGCCGGCGCGCGAACGCCAGCACCACCAGCGTCACCGCGGCGAAGCAGGCCAGCGCGACCGCCGAGGCGTCCGCGTTGCGCCCGCTCAGCAGCAGCGAGACGGCGACGATCGGACCGAACTCGCCGAGGGTGCCGATCGCCATCACCTGCGCGCCGAACCGGGTGGGCAGCGCCCCCGCGTCGCGCAGGATCGGCAACAGCGTGCCGAGCGCGGTGGTGGTCAGGGCCAGGCCGACCACCAGGCGCGACATGGTCGAACCGGACCACACCAGGAGCAGCCCGACCACCAGGCCGAGCACCAGGGACACCACCCAGCCCAGCGTGGCCAGGCGCAACGGCCGCCCGTTGAGCCGGGACGGGTCGATCTCGAAGCCGGCCAGGAACATCAGGAAGGCCAGCCCGAAGTTGGCGGTGAAGGAGAGCACGGTCGTTTCGTGTACCCAGTCCAGGACGGACGGTCCGGCCAGTACGCCGAGCAGGAGTTCGAGCACGACGGTGGGTACCGGGATCCGTCGCCCGAGCAGATCGGCCGCCGGCGGCGCGACGAAGGCCAGGGCCAGGACGATCAGGAACGGCGCGCTGTCGTGGGGCACCGGCGGAGCATAAGGCGCATTCGCCGGCGATTCGGGCAGACGCGCGGGCGGGGGTCGCACGTGCGGGCGGGAGCCGCCCGGACGGGGGCACGGCGTCGGGGCACTAGGGTCGATTTCCATGACTAGCAGCTCCTCAGAGGCCACCGCCGTGCCCGCCGTCGCAACGCCCGCCGACCCCGCCGACGATCCCGGTGAGCCCTCGGGTTGGGACGTCGTGGTGATCGGCGCGGGCCCCGCCGGCGCGTCGGCGGCGCTGGCCGCGGCGCGCGCCGGACGCCGCGTGCTGGTCCTCGACCGGGCCGAACTCCCGCGCTACAAGACGTGTGGCGGCGGCATCATCGGCCCGTCCAAGAACGCCCTCCCGCCGGGCTTCGAGCCGCCGGTGGAAGACCTGGTGCGCGAGGTCGAGTTCACCCTGCGCGGACGCCGCCGCCGGGTCCGCTCGGCCCGGACCACGCTGATCGGACTGGTCGACCGGGCCCGCTTCGACGAGGCGCTGACCCGGGCGGCGGTGGCCGCGGGCGCGGTGCTGCGCGAGGGCACGGCGGTCTCCCGGATCGTCGAGCACGACGGCCTGGTGGAGTTGACCCTCGCGGGCGGCGAGACGGTGCGCGCGAACGCGGTGGTCGGCGCGGACGGCAGCGCGGGGCGCAGCTCGGCCTACGTCGGGGTCACCTTCGAGCAGGTCGATCTGGGCCTGGAGGCGGAGATCCCGGTGCCGCCGGAGGTCGCCGCGCACTGGCGGGGGCGGATCCTGCTCGACTGGGGCCCGCTGCCGGGCTCGTACGGGTGGGTGTTCCCCAAGGGCGACACGTTGACCGTCGGGGTGATCTGCGCGCGCGGCGAGGGTGAGGCCACCCGTGCCTACCTGCGCGACTTCATCGGCCGGCTGGGTCTGGCCGGGTTCCGGCCGGCGGTGGAGTCGGGCCATCTGACCCGGTGCCGCAAGGAGAGCGCGCCGCTGTCGCGCGGCCGAGTGCTGGTCGCCGGGGACGCGGCCGGGCTGCTCGAACCGTGGACGCGCGAGGGCATCTCGTACGCGCTGCGCTCGGGCCGGTTGGCGGGGGAGCGGGCCGCGCAGGTGGCCGGGGTCGACACCGTCGCCGAGGTGGACAAGATCGGCGCGGACTACCACGCCGACGTGGACGCGGTGCTCGGGCGCGAGATGCGCGCCGGGCGCATCCTGCTCGACGTCTTCGAGCGGCACCCGGCGATGTTGCACCACGCGGTGACCACGCTGCCGCAGGGCTGGCGGGTGTTCCGCAAGGTGGTCCAGGGGCGCACCACGTTCGCCGACCTGCTCGAACGGCCCGCCGCCCGGCGGGTGTTGGCGCTGACCGGCCACTGATCGAAGGTCCGCCGGTCGTCGATCGGCGGGGTGGGACCGGGCGCGGCCCCGGGTCCGCGGTGCGCGGGCCCGGGGCCGTGTTCGTGGGGTGTGCCGCCGGCCCGGGTGCTGCGGTGCCGGAGTGCTGCGGTGTCGCCGTGGGCCGGGTCGGGCTTCGGGTCAGTCCTGCTCCGGCTCCTCGTCCTCGGCGGAGTGGATCCGGCGCAGCCGCGCGCCCTGGAACAGCGCGTTGCCGACGAGCAGCAGGCCGACCGCGCCGCCCGCGAGCGACAGGGTGTCGTCGTCGGGTCCGGTCTTGGGCAGGGTGCTCGGCGGCGTTTGGTCGGCGCCACCGGTGGAGGTGCCGCCCGTGGCTCCGCCGGTGCTTCCACCACCCGTGCTGCCGGCGCCGGTGCTCCCGCCACCGGTGGATCCGCCGCCGCTCGTGCCGCCACCGGATGTCCCGCTGCCCGACGTGCCTCCGCCGGAGGTCCCGCCCGGGAAGCTCGGCAGGGGTGTGTCGACGGTGTAGCCGATGAACGACGGGTCGTTGTTGTCGGCCCGGCCGACCAGGGTCAGCGGTCCGGCCCGACCCAGGATCACCGAGGTGTCCGTGGCGCCCTCGGGTACCACCAGGGCGCAGAACGTGGAGATGTCGGTCTCCGGCGCGAGCGGGAGCCGTACCTCCGCGCGGGCCGCGCGCGGCGACCCGGCCACGGCGGGCGGGTATTCCACCGACGCCGTCCAGCGCTTGGTCTCGTGCGGCCGGAGCGAGCCCGGTGAGCACTTGAACGTGGTCACCCACGCCGGGCCCGGATCCCGCAGCGCGGGTGCGGCGGAGCAGCCGCCCACCGAGGTGATTCGCAACTGCCCCGTGCTGTAGGCGTACACGTCCCGGGCGGGCTGGGCCTTGTCGGTGTCGTTGGTGACGGTGAACCAGATCGTGCCCCGACCCCGGGCATCGAAGGTGATCTGGAGGGCGGTCGCCACCTCGAACCGCGTGGCCGGTGGTGGCGTGGTCGACGGCCGGGTGGACGACGACGTGGTGCTGGGCCGCCCGGTGGTCGGTGGTGTCGTGGTCGGCGGCCCGGTGCTGCTCGGCGGCCGGGTGGTGGGCGGCTCGGTGGTCGGCCGGTGGGTGCCCGGTGGCGACGTCGTGGCCGGCTTCGTGCTCACCGGCGGCTTGGTGGTGACCGGCGGCCTGGTGCTCTCGCCGGTCGGGGGTCGGGTATGCGTGTGCCCCTCGCCGCCGCCTCGCGGTACCGACCCGCTCGCGTCGGTATCCGCGACGGCCAGGCCCGCGTTCAGAATCATTCCTATTCCGATCGGAACAGAAATGATCAGTGCGGCTCGCTTGACATTTTCTGATCGAAGTTTTCTCCGTAGGAACATGCGGTATCCCCCTCCCGCTATGCGTGACGATTCGTTCTACCATGTCCGTCCTAAGCTTTAGGACGGCTTTTGGGGGATAACCCTGGTAAAGCTGAAATAGTCTGATCTTGAAAAGCGGCGAACCTGGGGGAAAGCCGATGTCGGGCGCGCCTGGTGACGGTGGGACGGGCTTCGTGGTCGGAGCCCGCTACGAGCTGGTGAGCGTGCTCGGCAGCGGCGGAATGGGCACCGTGTGGCGGGCCCGCGACCGCCTGCTCGACCGACCCGTGGCGGCGAAGGTGATCAGCACGGGCTGGGGGCGCAACGCGTCGCAGTCCTTCCGCGAGCGAAGTCTGCGCGAGGCCCAGGCGACCGCCCGGATCAACCACCCCAACGTGGTGCGGGTCTACGACTACGTCGAGGACGACGACCGGTTGTGGATCGTCATGGAACTGCTCGACGCCCGCTCGCTGGATACGATCCTCGCCGAGGACGGGCCGCTCACCCCGCACGCCGCCGCGGCGATGGCGGTACAGATCGCCCGCGCGCTCGGCGTCGTACACGCACACGGGGTGATCCACCGCGACGTCAAGCCGGGCAACGTCCTGATCGAGCGGGACGGGCACGCGGTGCTCACCGACTTCGGCATCGCCGCCCTGGAGGGCGTGAGCGGACTGACCGGGACCGGCGCGATCCTGGGCTCGCCCGAGTTCATGGCGCCGGAGCGGATCGAGAGCGAACACCCGGGACCGGCCTCGGACCTGTGGTCGCTGGGCGTCACGCTGTGCGCGGCGGTCACCGGCGCCTCGCCGTTCCGACGGGCCACCCCGGTGGCCACGATGCACGCGATCGTGATCGCCGAGCCCGAGGTGCCGGAGGAGATCGGGCCGCTGGAGCCACTGGTCCGCGACCTGTTCCGGCGCGATCCGACGCTGCGCCCGAACAGCGCCGAGGTGGAGGCGCGGCTGAGCGCGGTGGTCGCCGCCGAGGGCCGCCGGCGCGCGGGCGATCCGACCCGGCCGATCCGGCCCACCCTGCTCGGGTGGACGTCGGCGCCCGGGGCGGTGGAGGCGGGGGAGCCGGCCGTGACCGTCCCGCACCCGACCGACTCGTCCGCGACGGACCCGCACCGGACGGACCCGCACGGAGGCGACCCCGACACGACCGACCCGGACGTGACGCTGGTGCCCTCCTCGCACCGGCAACCGCCGCTGCGCGACCTGCTGCCCACCGCGCGGCCCGCCCCCGACGACGCCGGATCGTTCGACCCGCTGCCCCGGGTGCCCGCCGCGCCGCTGCCCGGACGCCGACCCGGCGGTTTGCCGGGGGGCGGGGATCCGCCGACCTTCCCGCTGCCCTCCCGCGGCCGGCGGCCAGGCCGTTCGCGTCGTCGGTTGTTGGCGGTCCTGCTCCCGATCGTCACCTTCCTCGTCGCGGGCGCGATCGTGGCAGCGGTGCTGCTCGCCCGCGCCGGCGGCCGGGGCGGCGACGCGGGCGGGGCGTCGTCCCGGCCGAACCCGCCGACGGTCACCGGGTCCGGCTCGCGACCGGCCGCCGATCCGCTCGCCGGCCTGGCCGCGTATCCCACCGCGCCGCCGGGAGGCGCGCCGATCCCGGTGCGCCGGGTCGACGAGAGCACCTTCGCCTGGCAGGTCCCGCAGGGCTGGACCCGCAAGGAGCAGAACCAGAGCGTGATCTACACCGACCCGGCCGGCCCGACCGTGTTGACCGGGCGGACCGCCTTCCAGCAGACCAGCGACCTGCTGGAACAGTGGCGCGACGACGAACAGAACGCGGCCCGGGTATTTCGCGACTATCGGAAAGTGACCTTCGAGTCGCGTGCCATTCACGGCCGGAAAGGCGTGGTCTGGGAATACACCTGGACCGAGTCCGGTATTGCCCGGCACGCGATGTTGGCGTCGGTGATCATCGACGGGATCTACGTCGAGGTCGACGTGTTCGGCACCGAGCAGCTGTGGCCGCGCGACTCGATCCTGCACGCGCTCGCGATGAACGACTTCACCCTCGCCGGCACCCGGCCGGCCGCCTGAGCCGCGGTCAGCGCCGGAGCGCCTCCAGACCGAGCAGCGCCACGTGCAACGACAGGCAACTCTCCACCTGGTCCAGGTCCACGCCGAGCACCCGCTCGATCCGGTGCAGGCGCTCGTAGAAGGACGGCCGGGACAGGTGCGCGGCATCCGCTGCGGCGGACTTGTTGCGCCCGTGCTCCAGATAGATCCGGAGCATCGGGACCAACTGGGTGCCCTGCTGCGCGTCGTAGGCCAGCAGCGGCCCGAGTTCCCGCTCGACGTAGGTCTGCAGCCGCGCGTCGTCGCGCAGTAGGTGCAGCAGACCGCGAAGCCGCACGTCGGGCAGCCGGTAGAACGCGGCCTTGCCGCCTTGGTGCAGCGCGGCGTCGGCGACCTGGGTCGCCTCCAGGAGCGAGCGCCGCGCGTCGCGCGCCGCGCCCACCGAGGAGCCCACCGCGACCACGATGTCGTCCGCGAGGTCCGGCGCGAGCCGGCGGATCGCGGCGGAGAAGCCCTCCAGCGCGCCGTCCTCGGTGTCCTGCGAGGCGAGCGCGACGAGCAGCCCGACGTTGTCGTCGTCGAGCCCGCCGACCAGCGCGGCCAACCGGCGCTCGCGCACCGCGGCGGCGGCGATCTCGGTGAAGTCGCGCAGCCGCGCCTGGGATTCCAGCGCGGCGGGGGTGCTGTTGCGCCGCAGTCGCAGCACCACCCCGACCAGACGCCGGCCCTCCAGCGGGATGCCCAGGGCACGGGCGCGCAGGGTCACCTCGGCCACCGTGTACGAGTGGGTCAGGATCCCGGACAGCAGCGTGCGGTGGGTCTGCCGCTCCAGGCTCTCCCGGTCGCGCACCACCAGCCGGTTCAGCGCCAGCGTGGAGGCGGCCCGCTCCAGGAGCATGGTCTGCTGCGCCGGCGGCGGGGCGCCGTCGCCCACCAGTACCAGCCGGCCCCAGTCGTGCCCCCGGGCGCCCACCGTGGTCACCAGCCACCCGGTGCGCTCGTCGAAGGCGGTGCGGCTGGACAGCCGCAGCTGCCGGGAGCGGTCCTCCCAGTTCTCCAGCAGCGTCTCGGCCGCCATCCCCGCCGCGTCGTAGGCGAGCACCTGGTGCGCCAGGTTCTCCAGGATCACCGGCCGCCCGGCCATCCGGGACGCCTGGCGGACCACCTCGGCGGGCTCGGCGCCCTCCACGGCCAGCTCGTTGAACGCCTGGTGTACCGCCTCGGACGCCTGCAACTCGGCCAACTGGGCGTCGATGATCAGCGCGTGCACGGCCTCGGTGATGCCGATGAACCGGGTCTCGTTGCGCAGCGTGATCACCGGCAGGCCGGCCTGTTCGGCCGCGGCGACCAGTGCGCGCGGCAGTTGTTCGGTGTAGCGCCGGCCCAGTTCGAGCACGAGCCCGGCGGCGTCCACCTCGGCCAGATCGCGGATGTAGCGCTGCAACCCCTCACGCTCCTCCGGGAGCGCGATGCCGGTGGCCATCACCAACTCGCCCCCCTTGAGCAGGCGCGTCACGTCGGGCAATTCGCTGATGTGCACCCAGCGCACCGGACGGGCCAGGCCACGCTCGCCCGCCACCACCTGCGGGCGGCCACGCCGGACGATATCGAGGGCCAGTACGTCGGAAACGGTGGGGAACATTCGACAACCTCCGCGTGCTGACTACGACCCGACCGCGGGGCGGTCGGTTCCCGAGGGGAAGGCGAGGGGAACCCGAGGGATCCTGAGAGAAGGAGACCCGCGAGCAAACCGTGAGCAAGCTGTAAACGGCTCGGCAGGCGGTGCTTCCATGGTGACAGGTCGTCGGGGGCTTCGACCTCTCGCCCCGGGGTTCGTCCCGAGGATTCACGACCTGTAAAGGCCATGGCCCCCTACCTGTCGATGTGCCTGTTGCGGCACCCCGTGTCGAAACGGCATCGTCCTACGCTGACGCGGCTCACGCGCATAACCACCACCCGCGACGCCCCGTCGGCTCATCGAAATTCCCTTGGAGGGCTCCCATGCCTATGCAGGACTTCGGCAACGGTCATCAGTACGTCGGGGGACAACTGCGGCAGGGCTCGTCCGGGGAGACGTTCGACGTCGTGAACCCCGCCACCGGCGACACGGTCGAGACGCTGACCCTCGCGGACCCCTCGGACGTGGACGCGGCCGTCGCCGCCGCCAAGGGCGCCTTCCCGCAGTGGTCGGGCGCCACCCCGGGAGAGCGGGCCGGCGCGCTGAACACGTTGGCCGCGCTGCTCGAGGAGCGGGCCGAGGACTTCGCCCGGGTGGAGAGCGCGCAGGCGGGCAAGCCGATCCGGCTGACCACCGAGTTCGACGTACCGGGCACGATCGACAACACCGCGTTCTTCGCGGGCGCCGCGCGCAACCTGGAGGGCAAGGCGGCCGGGGAGTACGCGGCCGGCTCCACCTCCATGGTGCGCCGCGAGGCGATCGGCGTGGTCGGCTCGATCGCGCCGTGGAACTACCCGCTGCAGATGGCCGCCTGGAAGATCCTCCCGGCGATCGCCGCGGGCAACACCATCGTGCTCAAGCCGGCCGAGATCACCCCGCTCACCTCGCTGATGTTCGCCCGGGCATGCACCGACGCGGGCATCCCCGACGGCGTGGTCAACGTGGTCACCGGCAAGGGACGGACCGTCGGCGAATACCTGATGGGCCACGCCGACGTGTCGATGGTCTCCTTCACCGGCTCCACCGGGGTGGGCAAGCGGGTCGGCGAGGTGGCCCTGCGCACGGTCAAGCGGCTGCACCTCGAACTGGGCGGCAAGGCCCCGTTCGTGGTCTTCGACGACGCCGACCTCGACGCCGCGATCAACGGCGCGGTCGCCGCGTCCCTGATCAACTCCGGCCAGGACTGCACCGCCGCCACCCGCGCCTACGTCCAGCGCCCACTCTTCGACGCGTTCGTCGCCGGGGTCGCGGAGCTGTACGAGGGGGTGCGCCTGGGCGACACGACGGACCCCGCGACCGACCTCGGCCCGCTCGTCTCGCGCCGCCAGCAGGAGTCGGTGGCCGGCTTCGTCGAGCGGGCCCGCGGCTACGGCGCCACCATCGTCACCGGCGGCGAGATCCCCGGCGGCGACCTGGCCAAGGGCGCCTTCTACCGGCCGACGCTGGTCACCGGGGTCGCCCAGGACAGCGAGATCGTGCAGGACGAGATCTTCGGCCCGGTCCTGGTGGTGCTGCCGTTCGACAGCGACGACGAGGGCATCCGGCTCGCCAACGACACCCCGTACGGCCTGGCCGCGTCCGCGTGGACCCGCGACATCTTCCGCTCGCTGCGCGCCACCCGGGAGATCCAGGCCGGCTGCGTGTGGGTCAACGACCACATCCCGATCATCAGCGACATGCCGCACGGCGGCTACAAGGCCTCCGGCTTCGGCAAGGACATGTCGCAGTACTCCTTCGACGAGTACACCCAGGTCAAGCACGTCATGTACGACGGCACGGGCATCGCCCGCAAGGACTGGCACCGGACCATCTTCGGAGCTCGGTAGACACCCCCCACCTTCCGGATCGGCGGCCGAGAGCGAGAGCTCCCGGCCGTCTCGTGTGGCCGGCGGACGGGCCTTCACCCGTCCCGGGCGGCGAGAGGAAACATGACTGAGCAGCAGCGGGCCGGCGCCTCCGGCGATGTCTCCTTGGCGGGTCTGAGCAAGCACTACGGTGACTTCACGGCCGTCCGCCCCATGGACCTGACCATCCCCGCGGGATCGTTCTTCGCCCTCCTCGGCGCCTCGGGCTGCGGCAAGACCACGACGTTGCGGATGATCGCCGGACTGGAGCAGCCCTCGACGGGCACCGTCCACATCGGCGATCGCGACGTCACGGCGCTGCCGCCGTACAAGCGTCCCGTCAACACGGTGTTCCAGAACTACGCGCTGTTCCCGCACCTGAGCGTGGCCGACAACGTCGGCTTCGGGCTGCGCCGTCGCGGCGTCAAGGACACCGCGGGGCAGGTGAAGGACATGCTCGACCTGGTCGAGCTCGGGCACCTGGCCAAGCGCAAGCCGACCCAACTCTCCGGCGGCCAGCAGCAGCGGGTCGCGGTGGCCCGGGCGCTGATCAACACGCCGCAGGTGTTGCTCCTGGACGAGCCGCTGGGCGCGCTGGACCTCAAGCTGCGCCGGCAGATGCAGCTCGAACTCAAGCGCATCCAGACCGACGTGGGCATCACTTTCGTGCACGTCACGCACGACCAGGAAGAGGCCATGACGATGGCCGACACCATCGCCGTGATGAACGGCGGCCGCATCGAACAGCTCGGCTCACCCGTCGAGTTGTACGAGTCGCCGCGCACCACCTTCGTGGCCAACTTCCTCGGGCAGTCCAACCTCGTCGAGGCCAAGGTGACCGGGCGCGCCGACGGTGATCTGCTGCTCGACGCGCAGGGCAACCGCCTCGTGCTGCCCGCCGCGCGCTCCGCCGCCGACGGCGACCGGCTGGTGATGGGCATCCGCCCGGAGAAGATCACCATCGTGCACGCGGCCGACGCGAAGGTCGCGGACGGCCGCAACCGGCTCGACGGCGGGGTGATCGTGGACGCCGCGTTCATCGGCGTCTCCACCCAGTACGTGGTGCGGATGCCGTGGGGCCAGGAATTCACCGTCTTCGAGCAGAACATGGAGCGCGACCGGCGCCTGATACCCGGCGCCGGCGTGCTGCTGCACTGGAACCCGGAGCACGGCTTCGGGCTCGAATCGGGCGACCTCACCGCGGGCATCGCCGAGGCGAGCGAGGACGCCGCGTGAGCGCGCTCGGCACCCTCGGCACGGGCACGACGGGAGGTGCGGACACCACCGACAAGGCGGGCAACGAGCCGGCGCGGCGCGGCAGATGGGTGCCGTACGCACTGCTCGCCCCCGGCCTGTTGTGGCTCGTGGTGTTCTTCGCCATTCCGATGGTGGTCCAGGGCTCCACCTCGCTCCAGACCGGCAACCTGACCAAGGGCTACGACCTCACCTGGCACTGGGCCGGCTACTGGGACGCGATCGAGCAGTACTACCCGCAGTTCCTGCGCTCGTTCGGCTACGCCGCCGCGGCGACCGTGATGTGCCTGGTGATCGGCTACCCGCTCGCCTACGCGATCGCGTTCAAGGCGGGCCGGTGGCGCGGCATGTGGCTGGTGCTGGTGATCGCGCCGTTCTTCACCAGTTTCCTGGTGCGCACCCTGGCCTGGAAGACGATCCTCGCGGACAACGGGATCGTCGTGGACGTGCTCAACACGCTGCGCTTCACCGACGTCACGGCGTTCCTCGGACTCACCCAGGACGACCGGGTGTTGGCCACGCCGCTCGCGGTGATCTGCGGGTTGACCTACAACTTCCTGCCGTTCATGGTGCTGCCGCTGTACGCCTGCCTGGAGCGGATCGACCCGAGGCTGCACGAGGCGGCCGGCGACCTGTACGCCTCGCCGCGCACCACGTTCGCCAAGGTCACCTTCCCGCTGTCGCTGCCGGGCGTGGTCTCCGGCACGCTGCTCACCTTCATCCCGGCCTCCGGCGACTACGTCAACGCGCAGTGGCTCGGCTCGCCGGATACCGGCATGGCGGGCAACGTGATCCAGACCCAGTTCCTGCGGGTCCTGGACTACCCGACCGCCGCCGCCCTGTCGTTCATCCTGATGTTGCTGATCGTGCTGATGGTGACCGCGTACATCCGCAAGGCGGGGACGGAGGACCTGGTCTGATGGCCGTCGTCAACTGGTTGCGTCGCAACGTCATCGTTCTGGTCGGCCTGCTCGCGCTGGGCTACATGACGCTGCCCAACATCGTCGTGCTGATGTTCTCGTTCAACGACCCGAACGGGCGCTTCAACTACACCTGGAACGGCTTCACCACCGACGCGTGGGAAAAGCCGTGCGGGGTCGCGGGCATCTGCGACTCGGTCGAGGTCAGCATGAAGATCGCGGTGTTGTCCACGCTGATCGCCACCGCCCTCGGTACCGCGATCGCCTTCGCGCTCGGCCGCTACCGGTTCCGGGCCCGGGGCGCGATCAACACGCTGCTGTTCCTGCCGATGTCGATGCCCGAGGTGGTGATGGGCGCCTCGCTCGGCACGCTGTTCCTGAACATGCGGATCAACACCGGCTTCGTGACCATCCTGATCGCGCACATCATGTTCTGCCTGAGCTTCGTGGTGGTCGCGGTCAAGGCCCGGGTGCTCGGCATGGATCCCAAGCTCGAAGAGGCCGCGCAGGACCTGTACGCGTCACCCACCCAGGTGTTCCTGCGGGTGACCCTGCCGCTCGCGGCACCCGGCATCGGAGCCGGCGCGATGCTCGCTTTCGCGCTCAGCTTCGACGACTTCGTGATCACCAACTTCACGTCGGGCAACACGGTCACGTTCCCGATGTTCGTGTACGGCGCGGCCCAGCGCGGCACCCCGCCGCAGATCAACGTGATCGGCTCGGCGATGTTCGTGATCGCCGTACTGATCGTGATGATCGGGCAGATCCGCGCGTCGCGGCGGGCCAGGCAACGCGCCTAGCCACGCCTGTTGGATGATGAACACTCCCAGATCCGTAGCTATGCGGTGAAACCGCCGGGGTCCGACCAGGGACTCCGGCGGACATCGCGAAAGTGGTGAAACCCCATGGGTCCCCGGAACACGTCGGATCCTGCCCCCTCCGTCGAGGCCGTCCGCTCGCTCGCGGACGCCGCGCCGGTCCCCTTCTGGCTGGACCAGCCGGACCGCCCCGCGCCGCACGCGGCCCTGATCGGCGACGACCACTGCGATCTCGCGGTGGTCGGCGGCGGGTACTCGGGTCTGTGGACCGCGCTGATCGCCAAGGAGCGCAACCCCTCGCGGGACGTGGTCCTGATCGAGGCGCACGAGATCGGCTGGGCGGCCTCGGGCCGCAACGGCGGATTCTGCGCCGCGAGCCTGACCCACGGCTTCTACAACGGTCTCGACCGCTGGGAGGGCGAACTCGCCCGGCTGGAACGGCTCGGCGAGGAGAACCTCGACGAGATCGAGGCGGCGATCGAGCGCTACGGCATCGAGTGCGACTTCCGCCGCACCGGTGAACTCAACGTGGCCACCCAGCCGCACCAGGTCGAGGAACTGCGCGAGGAGATCGACCTCGCGGCGAAGTACGGCACCGAACTGACCTTCCTGGACCGGGACGAGGTGCGGGCCGAGGTGGACTCGCCCACCTACCTCGCGGGCGTCTGGGACAAGACGGGCTGCGCGATCGTCGACCCGGCCCGGCTGGCCTGGGGCCTGAAGGCCGCGTGCGAGTCGCTCGGCGTACGCGTCTTCGAGCGCACCAAGGTGACCGAACTGGCCGAACACGGCTCGGGGATGATGCTGAAGACGCCCTATGGGCGGGTCTTCGCGGGCCATGTGGCGCTGGGCACCAACGTCTTTCCCTCGCTGGTCAAACGACTGCGGCCGTTCGTGGTCCCGGTCTACGACTACGCGATGATGACCGAGCCGCTGAGCGCCGGGCAGTTGGCGGCGATCGGCTGGAACAACCGCCAGGGCATCGGCGACACGAACAACCAGTTCCACTACTACCGGCTGAGCGCGGACAACCGGATCCTGTGGGGCGGTTACGACGCCGTCTACCACTACGGCTCGCGGATGTCCCCGGAACTGGACCAGCGTCCGGAGACCTTCGCGAAGCTCGCGGGGCACTTCTTCGAGACGTTCCCGCAGCTCGAAGGTCTGCGCTTCACCCACACGTGGGGTGGCGCGATCGACACGTGCAGCCGGTTCTCGGCGTTCTTCGGCACGGCGTACAAGGGCAAGGTGGCCTACGCGATGGGCTACACGGGCCTCGGCGTGGGCGCCACCCGGTTCGGCGCCGAGGTGATGCTCGACAAGCTCGACGGCCGCCCGACCGCGCGCACCGAGCTGGAGATGGTCCGCACCAAGCCCCTCCCGTTCCCTCCGGAACCGATCAAGTGGGCCGGCGTCACGATGACGAAGTGGTCGATGGACCGAGCCGACAAGAACGCCGGCAAGCGCAACCTGTGGCTCAAGACCCTCGACAAACTGGGCATGGGCTTCGACAGCTAGGACCGCGCTGCGCGCGGGGCAGCGGCCTCCGGCCGCTCTCCTCGCACGCTCGTCGATCACCGCACGCGATCACGTCGTGGGCACTGACGCGCCGTCGGGCAGCCGGGTGAGCAGGCACCTCACTCGGCTTCCGGCATGTCCCCGACGCGGGCCGCGGGGCCACGATCGGCCCACCTCGCCGCGGTGGATCCGCAGCCTGCACACACAACGCAACGGGCGGTGCGGGTGGGCACCAAAAAAACCCGACCGAGACGGTCTGTAAGCCAAAAGCCGGAACCGCCGACAACCTGAAGGTTGAGCCGCCCGCATCGGACCACGCAGACTGGCGAAACCACATCCCCTCGGAAGGTCGGACCCGTGACGAACCACGTAACCCACTGGATTGCCAACGCGGAGTGGACGGGGACGTCCGAGCGTCGTGGCGACATCCACAACCCCGCCACCGGCAAGGTCACCGGCACGGTCGACTTCGCGTCCGTGGCCGAGGTCGACGAGGCCGTCTCCGTCGCCGTCCGGGCCTTCGCGACGTGGCGCAACGCCTCGCTGGCCAAGCGCTCCCAGGTGCTCTTCAACTTCCGCGAGTTGCTCAACGCCAAGAAGGACGAGCTGGCCGCGATCATCGTGGCCGAGCACGGCAAGGTGCACTCGGACGCGCTCGGCGAGATCGCCCGCGGCCAGGAGGTCGTGGAACTCGCCTGCGGCATCCCGCACCTGCAGAAGGGCGGCCACTCCGAGCAGGCGTCGACCGGCATCGACGTCTACTCGATCCGCCAGCCGCTCGGCCCGGTCGCGATCATCTCGCCGTTCAACTTCCCGGCGATGGTCCCGATGTGGTTCTTCCCGATCGCGATCGCCACCGGCAACACGGTGATCCTCAAGCCGAGCGAGAAGGACCCCTCGACCGCGAACTTCCTCGCCGAGCTGTGGAAGCAGGCCGGCCTGCCCGAGGGTGTGTTCAACGTCGTGCACGGCGACAAGGTCGCGGTGGACCGCATCCTGGAGCACCCCGACATCAAGTCGGTCTCCTTCGTCGGCTCGACCCCGATCGCCAAGTACGTGTACGAGAACGGCACCCGCTACGGCAAGCGTGTGCAGGCCCTGGGCGGCGCCAAGAACCACATGCTGGTGCTCCCGGACGCCGACCTCGACCTGGTCGCCGACGCCGCGGTCAACGCCGGCTTCGGCGCGGCCGGCGAGCGCTGCATGGCGATCTCCGCCCTGGTCGCGGTCGAGCCGATCGCCGACGAGCTGATCGGCAAGATCAGGGAGCGCATGACCAAGCTCCAGGTCGGTGCGGGCAACGACGCCGCGTCCGAGATGGGCCCGCTGGTCACCCGGCAGCACGCCGACAAGGTGCTGTCCTATGTACAGGCCGGCGTGGACCAGGGCGCGACGCTCGTGGTCGACGGCCGCACCCACCCGATCAACGGGGACGACACGGCGGACGGCTACTGGGTCGGCCCGACCCTGTTCGACAACGTCACCCCCGAGATGTCGATCTACACCGACGAGATCTTCGGCCCCGTGCTCTCCGTGCTCCGGGTCGACTCGTACGACCAGGGCCTGGCCCTGATCAACGCCAACCCGTACGGCAACGGCACCGCGATCTTCACCAACGACGGTGGCGCGGCCCGCAAGTTCCAGAACGAGGTCGAGGTCGGCATGATCGGGATCAACGTGCCGATCCCGGTCCCGGTCGCCTACTACTCGTTCGGCGGCTGGAAGAACTCGCTGTTCGGCGATCTGCACGCGTACGGCGCCGACGGCGTGCAGTTCTTCACCCGGGGCAAGGTCGTCACC
This sequence comes from Embleya sp. NPDC059237, assembly GCF_042754105.1. Classification (NCBI taxonomy): domain Bacteria; kingdom Bacillati; phylum Actinomycetota; class Actinomycetes; order Kitasatosporales; family Streptomycetaceae; genus Embleya; species Embleya sp. NPDC059237. The sequence goes on from NZ_JBHZAE010000007.1 coordinate 471,458, forward strand.
CAGCGCTGGCTCGACCCGAGCCACGGCGGGATCAACCTGGGCTTCCCCACCAACGACTGATCACCTCCTCGCCTCGGCGAGACTTCACGGCGAGCCCGCCGGACCCCGACGACGTGGTCCGGCGGGCTTCGCCATTTCCTCCACGCGCCTTCCCTGGCAGCATGCGTGACGGGTCGTCAGATGATCAGTCGACGGCCGTTACGGACGTGACAGGGGAACGGCGCATGCCCATCCAAGACAGTCCGGCCGGCGACACCGCCGTCCGGTTGATCCAGATCTCCGACGTGCACTACCGGGACGCCCCGGGCACCCACGGATTCGTACGGCACGACCCGGACGCGGGATTGGCGGCCACCCTGGAGGGCGCCGCCGACGCGCTCGCCGCGGCGGACGTACTGGTCGCCTCCGGCGACCTGGCCGACACCGGCGAGCCGGGCGCCTACCGGCGGCTCGGGGACGTGCTCCAGGCGCTGCCGGTGCCGGTGTACTGCCTCCCGGGCAACCACGACAGCCACGACGCCTACACCGCCGGCCTGCCCCGCACCGGCGTGCACCTGGAACCCGCGGTACGGATCGGGTCCTGGCTGCTGCTGATGGTGGACACCAACGCGCTGGGTCGCGAACACGTCGGGGACGGGGTGTACCGCGACCTCGACGACCGCATGACACGTGCCGACGGGCCGGAGCTGAGCGCGCCGGAGGCTGCCCGGATCCGGGAGATCCTGGCCGGCTCGGACGCCGAGCACGCGCTGCTGTTCCTGCACCAGCCGCCGCTCGCGGAGATCTGTCCGAACCTGGACCCCTCCGGCCGACTCGGCGCGCTGCTGCGCGACTTCCCGCGGATCCGGGCGATCTCCGGCGGACACCTGCACGGCTCCCTGGAGGGCGAGTTCGCGGGTGTACCGGTGTTCGTGGCGCCCTCGACCACGTACAGCATCGACTACGAGGGCAGGCACTTCGACGGCCCCGGCTACCGGACCTTCACCCTGCACCCGGACGGCCGGGTGGAATCCGCCGCGCACACCGTGCCCGGGCCGATCACCGACGCGATGCGGGCCAGGCCCGCGCCGCGCTTCCTCACCGAGCTGATGATGGGCCTGGTGACGGTCGAGGACATGCGCGCGCTGAGCGACGAGCAGTTCGAGGAGCGGTTCGGCGAGCCCCGGCCGGTACGGGGCGCCTGAGCCCGACGCACAGCCCGCGCGGCGGCCCGATCGACCCCGACCGATCGACCCCGGCCCCGGATATCGCGGTTGTTCCCATCCCGGCCCGACCAGCACGAGGAGACACGTGACACAACATCAGGCGCACGCCGGAGTCGCTCTCGAAGGCGTCCGCAACTTCCGCGACATCGGCGGTCTGCCCACCGTCGACGGCCGACACGTCCGGGCCGGTCGCTACTTCCGCAGCGGCCACCTGGCCACGCCCACCGACGCCGACCGGGCGAGCCTGGCCCGACTGGGCATCCGGCTCGTGGTCGACCTGCGCAGCCCGGCCGACATCGAGCTGGACGGCGCGGACGTGCTGCCCGAGGGCGCGCGGTGGCTCAACCTGTCGATGTCCGACCCGGCCCGGGGCGCGGAGTTCTGGCGCGACATGCGCTCGGCGGACCTCGACGTGCTGCGCGAGCGGCTGGGCGACGGGCGGGCGGAGAAGTCGATCGCCGCGGACTACCGCGACCAGGTGGTGAGCCGGGTCGACAAACACGCGGCACTGGTGCACGCGCTGATCGAGGCCGACGGCCTGCCGGTGGTGGTGCACTGCTCTGCCGGCAAGGACCGCGCGGGCATCGCGGCGGCCCTGGTCCAGCGCCTGCTCGGCGTCGGCGTCGACGACGTGGTGGCGAACTACCTGATCAGCAACGACCCGGCGCACCGCTACACGCCCAACAGCGACCGGCTCGCGATGCGCCCGGGCCTGCTGGAGCTGTTCCGGCCGTTCCTGGAGGTGCGCGAGGAGTACCTGCGCGGCGCGCTGGAGGTGATGGACACCCACTGGGGCGGCTTCGACGCCTACCTGGAACGCGGCCTGGGCCTGGACGCGGACCGGCTGGAGCGGCTGCGCGCGGCGCTGCTGACCGACTGACCGAGGGCCGAGCCGTACCGGCCCGGAACACACCCGAGGGCGGTGCCCACAGGAGGAGGCACCGCCCTCGGGCGGGTGGTCACGGAAGACGGGAGGGGTTCAGGAGTCGTCGGCCATCAGCTTGATGTTCCAGCGGGTCTCCTGGCGCGGACGCAGGTAGAGCACCCAGTACAGCGCGGCCACCACGACGATGCCGCCGGTGATCTCCAGCGCGCGCATCGGTTGTTCGGTCAGCACGTAGATCATCGCCGCGATCAGCAGCACCGGGATCACCGGCCACAGCGGCATCCGCCACGCCTGACCGCTCTTGTGCACACCCCGGCGGGCGACCAGTACGGCCAGCGCCACGGTCAGGTAGAGCGCGGCGACCGCGACGCCGGTGACCTCGCCGAGGATGTCGAGGTTGACGAAGCACAGCAGCGCGCCCGGCACGCCGACCACCAGCGTGGACACCCACGGCGAACCGAACCGGTTCACCTTGCCGAAGGCCCGGTTGATCGGTTCGGGCCAGGCCTTGTCCCGCGCCGAGGCGTAGACCACACGCGAGTTCTGGATCACCATGACCACGCCCGCGTTGATGATCGCCAGTGCGATGCACAACCCGATGAACGTCGCCATGCCGTGGTTGGACCAGCCCTCGACCAGGCCGAGGATGTCGCCCTCGGCCAGTGCCGCCTGGGACGGCGCGCCCAGCGAGATGGCGATGGTCGGCACGATCAGGATCACGCCGCCCAGACCCAGGGTCCACAACACCGTGCGCGAGACGGTGCGCCGCGGGTTCTCCATCTCCTCGGCCAGGTAGACCGCGGTGGAGAAGCCCTGCAACGCGAACAGCGCGCCGGCCATGCCCGCGATCAGCAGGCCCATCTTCAGCGGGTCGGTGGTGCCGGCCGCGGCGTCCGCGACCACCTCGGGCTTGACCAGCGTCGAGGCGGACTGGTGCACGTTGCCGAACCCGAGGAAGGCCACGATCGCCGCGGCGACCACCTCCAGGGCCAGGAACACACCGGTCACCCACGCGTTGGCGCGCAGGTCGAGCAGGCCCATGATCGTCGCCAGGATCATCACCGCGGCGCCGGCCCACATCGTGTCGACCGTGGCGATCGAGGTCAGGTAGTCGGCGGTGCCGAGCGCGATGATCGGCGGCACGATCATCACCACGATGGTGGCGATGATGAAGACCAGCCAGCCCATGAAGCGCCCCATCAGGGTGCCGACCATGGCGTACTCGCCGCCGGCGCTGGGGATCAGCGTGCCCAACTCGGAGTAGCAGAACGCCACCCCGATACACAGCACGGCGGCCACGACCAGGGCCAGCGAGGTCCCGGACCCCAGATCCGCGAACATGCCCGGCACGATCACGAACAGGGACGACGCGGGGGTCAGACAGGACAGGGTGAGCAGTGTGCCGCCGACGACACCGATGGATCGTTTGAGCGGGGCGGGTGTGCCACCGACGTCTTCGAGCGTGACTGGAGTCAGGGTCCCGGACGGCGGTGGGGTGGTTTCTACAGCCATGAGCGCTACCTCTGCGGACAGAGCGGGGTGCGGTTTATCGCCTCCGGGACGGATGTGAGCCGTTCGCACGTTCCGAACGGTGCGGCGTAATACAAACGCCCGTTTGATCACGCGTCAAGGTTCCGATACCAACTGATTCCGTAGGTTGTGCCCTCGGATTTCGTCGAATAACGCTCCAAGCTGGCAGGTGATGGTGCGTAATCCGCAGATCGGCCTGCGGGAAAAGTTCTCCGACCGTTCACCTGGCGAGACGGTCGCCGGATCCGGTCGTCGTCCGGTCCGCCGGGCCGTGCGTCGGGTGGATCGCCATCCGGGCCGTCAGGTGCGCCGCCGCCCACAACACGATCCCGCACAGGGCCCACGCGGCAAGCACATCCGCCAACCAGTGGTAGTCGCACCACAACAGGGAGAAGCCGATCGCCGCGCACGACACCACCGCGCCGCGATGCCACCACCGGGCCGCGCGCGCGGAGCCGACACGCCCGAGCAGCAGCGCGGCCGTGCCGTAGCAGATCGTCGAGGTGGCGGTGTGGCCCGACGGGAAGAAGCCCCACTGGTCGGCGGGCAGCGGCGACTCGCTCGGCCCGGTCCGGCCGATCAGGTCCTTGCCGCCGATCACCGCGACCGTCACCACGAGCACCGCGCCCGCCGCGATCGTGATCGGGTACGCCCGGCGCAGCCGCCACGCGGCGAACAGCGCCGCCGCGGCGAGTGCGAGGCCGGCGGGGAGCGGTCCGCCGAGGTCGGCGAGGGTGTGCATGGGTCCGTCGAGCCAGGCCGCGCCCGTGGCGTCGGCGAGGTTTCGCGTGCCGTCGCGGACGATCCGGTCCAGCGTGATCGAGGGTCCGCTTTCGGCCATCACCTGCACGGTGAGCGCCAGGAGCACGACGGCGAGAATCAGCGGCGCTGCGAGGCGGCGCGTGTACTGTGAGTGAACAGACCACCGCCCCGGAACGGGGGGCGTTGTCCCGGGGCGGCCACCGGCTTGCTCAGGGCCGGTGTCGGAGGAAGGTCTGTGCATCTCACTCGAAGATACGCGGAGAAGGGGTCGTCGAGTTCCCGACGCGCGGCCTCCTCACAAACCCTGCACACGTTCTCCACGGTCTGGAAGGTGGGACATACACGCTGTACGTTGGAGCATTGAAGGGTGTGAGCGGGGTCACAGCGCGTGTCGCGTGACTCCGGACACCCCGGAGAGTCCAAGTACGCGGAGAACATCCGTAAGCAGGGCAAATCGACGGTGGCTCGAGTGACGTGGCATTGACGCAATGTCGTCGATCGCCCCTCTGCTGTCAGCACGCAAAGGTAGGGTTGGCCAGGTGGTTGAAGAGTCCGATTACTCGACATACCGCGTGCCGTGCATCCCGGCCCCTGCGGGGAGCGGGCGCGTCCGCCGGATCGAGGCTCCGGTGGTTTCCAAGGGCGTCAAGGCGGGCGGTGCCGTGTTCGATTCCTCGGTGGAACCCCGGCCGGGTCGCGGCGCGGGTGCGATGGGCGTGGTCCTGACCAGCGACCGCCAGCTTCGCGTCGTGCGCACCACCCGACCGCGCGGCCTCCGGCTCGAAGGCGAGATCGACCTGGCGAACGTGGACGTGGTGCGCCGTGTCCTCGGCGCCGCCGCGCGCGACGGTGGCGACGTCCGGGTGGACGTGAGCAAGCTCGTGTTCATCGACGTCGCGGGTCTGCGCGTGTTCGTCGACCAGGCCGGCGCGTTGGCGCGGCGTGGTGGGCACATGGTTCTGGTCGGCGCGAGCCGACAGATGGTGCGCGTGCTCGCCCTGTGCGGGTGGGACGCCGTTCCGGGCCTGACCATGGTCGAGCGGATCGCTCCGGCGCCGCGCCGACCACGGATCTGATCGCCCGAACCCGATCGTTCGATCCCGATCCCCGAATCCCGAATCCCGATCATCCGGGTCCGAGGCATCCGGATGTGATCGCCCGCCGAGCGCGGGTCCGATCCTCCGACCCGATTTCCCGACACGACGCCGAACCCCCGGTCGCCGGAGCATTCCGGTGACCGGGGGTTCGTGGTGTTCGGACCGTTCGGGGTGTCGCCCGACTCAGACCGTGGCGGCGAAGGCCTGCTCCAGCAGGTCCAGGCCCTCGACGAGCAGGTCCTCCGGGATCACCAGCGGCGGCAGGAAGCGCAGCACGTTGCCGTAGGTGCCGGCGGTCAGCACCACCAGGCCCTGGGCGTGGCACGCCTTGGCGAGCGCGCCGGCCAGCTCCGGGTTCGGCTCCTTCGAGCCGGGCTTGACCAGCTCGATCGCGATCATCGCGCCGCGCCCGCGGACGTCGCCGATCTCGGCGAACTTCTCGCTCATCGCGCCCAGTCGGCCCAGCATGATCTCGCCGATCCGGCGGGCCGCGCCGTTCAGGTCGAGCGCGCGCATGGTCTCGATCGCGCCGAGTGCCGCGGCGCACGCGACCGGGTTGCCGCCGTACGTGCCGCCCAGACCACCCGCATGGGCGGAATCCATGATCTCGGCGCGCCCCGTCACCGCGGCCAGCGGCAGGCCGCCCGCGATGCCCTTGGCGGTGGTGATCAGGTCGGGCACGATGCCCTCGTCCTCGCACGCGAACCACTGGCCGGTGCGGCAGAACCCGGTCTGGATCTCGTCCGCGACGAAGACGATGCCGTTGTCCCGGCAGAACTCCACGATCCTGGGCAGGAAGCCCTTGGCCGGCTCGATGAAGCCGCCCTCGCCCAGGATCGGCTCGATCACCACAGCGGCGACGTTGTGCGCGCCGATCTGCTTGGTGATCGCGTCGATCGCCTGCGCGGCGGCCTCCTCGGCGCAGTTCTCCGCGCCGGTGAGCCAGCGGTAGGGGTAGGCGACCGGGACCCGGTACACCTCGGGCGCGAACGGGCCGAACGACTCCTTGTACGGCATGTTCTTCGCGGTCAGCGCCATGGTCAGGTTGGTGCGACCGTGGTAGCCGTGGTCGAACACCACGACGGCGGGGCGCTTGGTGTGGGCACGCGCGATCTTGATCGCGTTCTCCACCGCCTCGGCGCCCGAGTTGAACAGTGCGGTGCGCTTGTCGTGGTCGCCGGGGGTCAGCTCGTTCAGCTGCTCGGCGACGGCCACGTACGACTCGTACGGGGTCACCATGAAGCACGTGTGGGTGAAGCGCTGCAACTGCTCGGAGGCGCGACGCACCACGCCCTCGGCCGAGTTGCCGACGCTGGTCACCGCGATGCCGGAGCCGAAGTCGATCAGCGAGTTGCCGTCCACGTCGACGACCACGCCGCCACCCGCCTGGGTCACGAAGACCGGCAGGGTGGTGCTGACGCCGCGCGGGACCGCCGCGTTGCGGCGGTTCATCAGCTCGGTCGACTTCGGGCCGGGGATGGCGGTGACGAGCCGGCGCTCCTGCGGGAGCGAGGGCCCGCCGGGCTGCGAAGCGCCCATGCTGGTCTCCTGTGGGGTCGAGGTGGGTCGGCGCGGTGGCACCGTGGTCCTCTTCGCAGGCTAGGCGCCGGGTGGTGTTCGCCGCATGCGCCGCATCGGTGAGTCGCCCGGTTGCTTGTGTCCGGGATGGACAAATGCCGATCGGGCAGAACAACTCCGAACGGATTGCGGAACGGATTGCGGACTCGCCTCGGAATGATCGTCACGAGCGCGGGTTCCGCGCCTAGATTGAGTCCCGGCCGAAGGTGTGGTTCCGGAAGGGCGAGGCGTGAACGTGGAACGGTCGGATTCCCCTGCGTCGCGGGCCGTCGAGGCCGAGGCCCTTCGCGGTGATCGCAGCCGCGGTGATCGCGGCCGAGATGATCGCGGCCGAAGCGATCGCACCCGCGCCGACGAGCCGCCGGGCCGTCGCCCGCCGGCGGGCCGGGCCCGGGTGCCGGCGCCGGCCTCGCCCGGACGCGGCCTCGATCCCGACGGCTTCGACCTGCGCGGCTGGCTGCGCGGGCCGCGACACCGCGAGGCCCCCGGCATCTACGGGTTCGGGCGCGACGAGCGGGAGATCCGGCTGCGCGCGGCCGAGCGCGACGCCCGCACCCGGCCCGAGGCCGCGCTGGTGCGCAGGGCCGTGCTGTGGCTGGTGATCGCGATCGCGAGCCTGAACTGGGTGATCCTCGCCTACGTCTGGCTGGTCCGGAAGATCCTGCCCGAGTTCCTGTGGCCGCTGCTGTTCAACAACCTGCTCTACGTCCTGGTGTTCGCGCTCTTTTGCTACCTCGGCCGCTGGTACGAGATCGCCTGGCCGTTCCTGCGCCCGTGGTGGCAACGACTGGACCGGCGCGCCGAGCTGAACGGGCGTCCGCGCCCCGAACAGTGGCGCCGGGCCGCGCTGTTCCTGGTGCTCGGCTTCGTCGCCTGGATCGTGCTGATGCGGCCGTTCGTCGCGCTGCTCCTGCTGATCTTTCCGCGCGGGGCGCTGCACGACCTGCAGTGGCTGGTGCGTCTCGTCTACAACGGCGGCTTCGTCTACGCCGCCGCGGTGCTCGGCCGGTGGCGCGTGGTGGTCGAGCCGTACACCCGCACCCCGCGCGAGCACGCGACGCCCGAGGACGAGGAGGCGCCCGTCGACGCCGACCTGTGGCCCGAGTTGCGCAACGCGGGGCAGCACGAGGCCGCCGACGTGCTCGACGACGAGGTGGCGGCGGGGCGCTTGCGGGACGTGGACTACCTGCGGCTGCGCCGGGTGATCGAGGCGGGCGACCGGGACCCCGAGTATCTGGCCGACGTGGCCGAGGAGATCGTCGATCACGGCGCTGCGGCCTGTCGGCACGGCTCCGGGCAGCGCGACGTGCGGCCGCGGCGGGCCGAGCACGATCTGCTGACCGGGCAGGTACGGATCGGGGCGGGCACCGACCACGCGCGCAATCCGGCGCTGTACCGCGCCGCCGACTTCGCCTTGGACCCGGACGTGCTCGGCGCCTCGATGCTGGTGGTCGGCGCGTCCCGGGCCGGCGAGCCGGGGCGGCTGCTCGAACCCGTCGTGGAGGCGATGAGCCTGCGCGCGCTCACCGGCACCGCCTCGCTGCTGGTGATCGACGCCAAGGGCGACGAGTTCGAGCGCCCCGGCGGCTACGACCGCGAAGTGATCGTCGGCGACCGCGACTCGCCGTGGGGCCTGGACCTGTACGGCGGCGCCGGCACTCCCGAGGATGCGGCCGATCGGCTCGCCGCCGCCGCGCTGCCGCCGAGCGCGCTGGGCCTGGGCGAGGGCGCGAGCAACGCGCTGCGCCAGGTGCTGGGCGCGTATGTGGCCGGGCACGACCGCTATCCCGACGTGGGCACGCTGCTCGACCTGCTCGACGGCACCGAGGCGGCGCTGGCCGCGTTGGAGGAGGCGCTGCGCGCGGCGGGCCGCTACCCCGAACACGAGCGGGCGCTGCGGGCGATGGCGCGCGGCGACGACGACGCGCGGATGCTGGTGCAGCGGCTCGCGGTGCTGGAGAGACCCGGCGTCGCCGAGCTGTTTCACGCGGACCGGGAGCGGTTCGGCGCGGGCGAGATCGACCGGCCGCTGCGGGTGCGGATCGCGCTGAACGAGGCGGCGCACCCCGAGGCGGCCCGGCTGATCGGCCGGCTCGTGCTGGCCCAGTTCGTCCAGGCGATGGCCACCCCGCGGCGCGAACGCGGACCGCGCCGGGTGTTCGCGTGCCTGGTCGCCGACGACGCGGGTCGGCTGATCGACGAGTACGCGGCCAAGGGCCTGCAGTGGGCCCGCAACCGCCGGGCGGGCCTGGTCCTGTCGGTGCGCTCGCTCGATGACCTGGCCCCGGCGCTGCGGCACGGCGTGTTCGCCGCGGCCGGCTGCAAGGCGATCGTCCCGGGCGCCTCCCGCGCCGACGCCGAACTGTTCGCCGAACACTGGGGCATGACCAAGGAGCAGGAGCGCTCGATCACCATGGGCTCGCCGGAGGGCGGCCTGGTCAAGCGGCTGCGCTACTCGGTGCTCGGCGCGCTGTTCGGCGAGAAGGCGAGCGGACGCTCCGAGCGGGTGACCACCCGCACCGTCGAGCGTTATCGCTGGTCGCCGGCCGAACTCACCAGCGACCTGCCCACCGGGCACGCCGTGCTCAGCCTGACCACCCGGAAAGGCGAGCGCACGCCTCCCGTGCTGATCGATCTCGGCCGCTGAGTCACACTGGAGACCTCTCCCACTCCAGTTTGGACAAACCGACATGCCGCCCACCCTCGCCTCCCTGGTCCGCGCGCCCGCCCTCGACCTGCGCGTGCTCGCGGGCAAGGGCGGCCTGGAGCGCGAGGTGCGGTGGGTGCACACCAGCGAACTGGCCGACCCCACGCCCTACCTGGAGGGCGGCGAACTGCTGCTGACCACCGGGATGAAGCTCGGCCGCAACAACGCCGAGCGGCGCGCCTACGTCGAGCGGCTGGCCGCGGCCGAGGTGGCGGGCCTGGGCATCGGCGTGGGACTGACCCTGGACCGGGTGCCCGCGGTGATCGTCGAGACGGCCGAGAGCCACGGCTTCCCGGTGTTCGAGGTGCCCCGACCGACCCCGTTCATCGCGATCAGCAAGGTGGTCTCCTCGGCGCTCGCGGCCGAGCAGTACGAGACGGTCACCACCGGATTCGCGGTGCAGCAGGAGCTGACCCGGGCCGCCGCCGGGCGCGAGGGCGCCGCGACGCTGATCCGCCGACTCGCGGGCCGGCTCGACGGCTGGGCCGCGCTCTACGACGCCGATGGCACGCTGCGCCAGGTGGCACCTGCGGCTGCCCGCCCGCGTACCGAGGCGCTGCGCGCCGACATCGACAAGCTGCGCCGGATGCCCGCCCCGTCCTCGGCGTCGCTCCAGGAGGACGAGGACGGCGGGCGGGTGGTGGTGCAGTCGCTGGGCGCCGAGCGACGGATCAGCGGGTTCCTGGCGGTGGGTACCGACCGGCCCGCGCGTACCGCCGACCGGCAGACCCTGGGCACCGCCGCGTCGCTGCTCACCCTGGCCCTGGAGCAGTCCCGGGCGGGCGCCGACGCCGGCGCCCGGATGCGGACCGCGTTGCTGCGGCTGCTGCTCACGGGGGAGCGGGCGACGCCCGCCGAACTGGCCCACGACATCGCGGCCGATCTGCCGCCGGGGCCGTGGCGGATGGTGGTGGCCACCGGACCGGACGCGGTGGTGGCCGCGTTCACGGAGCGGCTGTGCGCGCGGGCGGCCCGGGCGGGCACCCCGGCACTGACCGGCGAACTGGCCGGCGCGACGGTGCTGGTGCTGCCGGAGTCGGTCGACCCGGTCGAGCCGGTCGACCTGCCGGGGCTGGTCGCGGGCGTGTCCGGTCCGGTCGAGCCGGACCGGGCGGGCGACGGCTATCGGCAGGCGCTGGGCGCGCACGCGGTGGGCCTGCGCTCGGAGAAGGCGCTGACCGTGCACGGCCGGGACGCGGGCGGCCTGCTGCCGCTCCTGGACGGCGACGCGGTGCACGCGTGGGCCGATCAGGTGCTCGCGCCGCTGCGCGCGCACGACGCGGGCGGTCGGGGCGACCTGATCGTCTCGCTGCGCGCGTGGCTGGCCCGGCACGGGCAGTGGGACGCGGCGGCGGGCGATCTGGGCGTACACCGGCACACGCTGCGCTATCGCATCCGCCGGGTCGAGGAGATCCTCGGCCGCACCCTGGACGATCCGGACACCCGCGCGGAACTGTGGTTCGCGCTGCGCGACACGACCGGCACCGCCGAGGACAAGTCGTAGCACCGGCGGGCCGGGATTGGCCGGCATGGACAAAAACTCGCCCGCCCGATCGACGTACCGTGGACGACACCGGGATCATCGGCGCCCGTTGACGGAGAAGGAGCAGCAGTGACCACCACCCACGCGTTCTGGCTGGCGGGCCGCCAGGCCACCGGCGAGTCGACCTTCGACGTCACCAACTCGTACGACGGCCGGCTGGTCGGCCGGGTCTTCGAGCCCACCGACGCGCAGATCGAGGAGGCCGTCGCCGCCGCCCACGCGAGCGCGCACGAGTTCGCCGCGCTGCCCGCGTACCGCCGCGCCGCGGCCCTGGACCACGTCGCCCGGCGCCTGGGTGAGCGCACCGAGGAGATCGCCCGGCTGATCACCGCCGAGAACGGCAAGCCGATCAAGTGGGCGCGCGGGGAGGTCGGCCGCGCGGTGTCGGTGTTCCGCTGGGCCGCCGAGGAGGCCCGCCGGTTCAACGGCGAGGGCATGCGCCTCGACACCGATGCGGGCGGCACCGGCCGCTACGCGCTGGTCCGGCGGATCCCCAAGGGTGTGGTGCTCGGCATCGCGCCGTTCAACTTCCCGCTCAACCTGGTCGCGCACAAGGTCGCCCCCGCGATCGCGGTCGGCGCGCCGATCATCCTCAAGCCGGCGCCGGCCACCCCGCTGTCCGCACTGGTCCTGGGCGAGATCCTGGCCGAGACCGACCTGCCGGCCGGCAGCTGGAGCGTGCTGCCGGTGCCCAACGACCGGATGCCGGCCCTGGTCGAGGACGAGCGGCTGCCGGTCATCTCGTTCACCGGCTCGGGCCCGGTGGGCTGGAGCATCATGGACGCGGTCCCGCGCAAGCACGTGACCCTGGAGCTGGGCGGCAACGCCGCCGCCGTCGTGCTCGCCGACTGGTCCTCCGAGGCCGACCTGGAGTGGGCCGCGCAGCGGATCGCGACGTTCTCCAACTACCAGGGCGGCCAGTCCTGCATCTCGGTGCAGCGGGTGATCGCCGACACGAGCGTGTACGACCGCCTGGTGGAGAAGGTCGTGGCCAAGGTCGCCGCGCAGGTCACCGGCGACCCCGAGGACGACGCGGTCGACGTCGGCCCGCTGGTCAGCGTGGCCGCCGCCGAGCGGGTGCAGGCGTGGGTGGACGAGGCCGTGCAGGCCGGCGCCAAGGTGCTCACCGGCGGCACCCGCGACGGCGCGAACTACGCGCCGACCGTGCTCAGCGAGGTCCCGGCGGGCGTCACCATCGCCTGCGAGGAGGTCTTCGGCCCGGTGCTCACGCTGACCCGGGTGGACGGCACCGACGCCGCCTTCGCCGCGGTCAACGACTCCGAGTTCGGCCTTCAGGCCGGCGTGTTCACGCACGACATCCAGACCGCGTTCCGGGCCCAGCGCGAACTGGAGGTGGGCGGCGTGATCATCGGCGACGCCCCGTCCTACCGCGCCGACCAGATGCCGTACGGCGGCGCCAAGAACTCCGGCGTCGGCCGCGAGGGCGTCACCTACGCGATGACCGACTTCACGTACGAGCGCGTGATGGTCCTCACCGGCCTCGACCTGTAGGCCCCACCGACGAAGGGCCCGGCCACCTGGGGTGGTGCCGCCGGGCCCTTTCGCATGCCCGGGATCGACGCGGCGGGTGCCCGGGATCGACGCGGCGCACGCCTCGGATCAACGCGCGCATGTCTTGACGTCGGCGGTGGCATAGCTCTGGACAAAACCCCGTTACCCGGCATTCAGTGGACGTGCACGGGCAGGTAACACCGGTCGGTAACAACGTCGGTTCCGCTGCGAGTCCGCGAGGAGTCCGCCATGCCCCCTGTCAGCGAACGCGAAGCGCGCAAGGTCGCCGAGGAAGCGCGACAGCAGGACTGGGACAAGCCCAGTTTCGCCAAGGAGTTGTTCCTCGGCCGCTTTCGGCTCGACCTGGTCCACCCGCACCCCGAGGCGGACGCGGAGGAGATCCGTCGGGGGGAGGACTTCCTCGCGGTACTGCGCGAGTTCCTGACCACCCGGGTGGACGCGACCGTGATCGAGCGTGACGCGCAAATTCCCGACGAGGTGATCAAGGGCCTCGCCGAGATCGGCGCGCTCGGGATGAAGGTCGACACCGAGTACGGCGGCCTCGGCCTGAGCCAGCTGTACTACAACAAGGCGCTGGTCCTGGTCGGTTCGGTCAACGCCGCGCTCGGCGCGCTGCTGTCCGCGCACCAGTCGATCGGGGTGCCGCAGCCGGTCAAGCTGTTCGGCACCGACGACCAAAAGCGCGAGTTCCTGCCGCGCTGCGTGCGCGAGGTCAGCGCGTTCCTGCTCACCGAGCCCGACGTCGGCTCCGACCCGGCCCGCCTGGCCACCTCCGCGGTGCCCACCGAGGACGGCGACGCGTACATCCTCGACGGGGTGAAGTTGTGGACCACGAACGGCGTGGTCGCCGGACTCCTGGTGGTGATGGCCCGGGTGCCCAAGGCCGAGGGCCGGCGCGGCGGGATCACCGCGTTCGTCGTGGACGCCGACAGCCCCGGGATCACCGTGGAGAACCGCAACGCCTTCATGGGCCTGCGCGGCATCGAGAACGGCGTCACCCGCTTCCACCGGGTCCGGGTGCCCGCGGCGAACCGGATCGGCGCCGAGGGCGCGGGCCTGAAGATCGCGCTGACCACGCTCAACACCGGCCGGCTCTCGCTGCCCGCGATGTGCGCCGGCGCCGCCAAGTGGTCGCTGAAGGTCGCGCGCGAATGGGCGGGCGAGCGCGAGCAGTGGGGCCGCCCGATCGCCGCACACGAGGCGGTCGCGGGCAAGATCGCCTACATCGCGGCCAACGCCTTCGCGCTGGAGGCGGTCCTGGAGCTGACCGCCCGAATGGCCGACGAGGACCGGCGCGACATCCGGATCGAGGCGGCGCTGGCCAAGCTGTACTCCTCCGAAGTGGGCTGGCTGGTCAGCGACGAACTGGTGCAGATCCGCGGGGGACGCGGCTACGAGACCGCCGCCTCGCTGCGCGCCCGCGGCGAACGCGGAGTGCCGGCCGAGCAGATGTTGCGCGACATGCGGATCAACCGGATCTTCGAGGGCTCCACCGAGATCATGCACCTGCTGATCGCCCGCGAGGCGGTGGACGCCCACCTGGCCGTGGCCGGCGACATCATCGACCCCGACGCGGACCTCAAGGCCAAGGGCAAAGCCGCCGCCGACGCGGGTGTCTTCTACGCCAAGTGGCTGCCCAAACTGGTCGCCGGCAAGGGGCAGGTGCCCACGTCCTACCGCGAGTTCGCCCCCGCCGGGCTGCCGAGCCTGGCCGCGCACCTGCGCTTCGTCGAGCGCACCTCGCGCCGGCTGGCCCGCTCGACGTTCTACGGCATGGCCCGCTGGCAGGGCGCGATGGAGCGCAAGCAGGGCTTCCTCGGCCGGATCGTCGACATCGGCGCCGAGCTGTTCGCGATGAGCGCGGTGTGCGTGCGGGCCGACATGCTGCGCCGCCGCGACGCCGAGCAGGGCCGGGCCGCGTACGAGCTGGCCGACCTGTTCTGCCGGCAGGCGCAGATCCGGGTGGACGAGCTGTTCGGCCGGTTGTGGACCAACACCGACACGCTGGACGGGCGAGCCGTCGAGGGTGTGCTGGCGGGCCGCTACCTGTGGCTGGAGGAGGGTGTGCTCGACGTCTCCACCGAGGGCCCCTGGATCGCCGACGCGACGCCGGGACCGTCCAAGGTGGAGAACGTGCACCGACCCGTCGGCTGAGCCACGCGCGGGGGCCCGCGGGCGGGTACCGCAGGCTCCCGCGCGCCGACTCGCGCCGTCCGGGGCGGTCACCGCGGGCAATCGGCCGACCTGTGCTCGGCGCCTCGTCGGCGCGGGCCACAATGGACGGATGGACTCCCTGGCCGATCCGTACGCACCCTTCGCCGCCCCCGACCAGCCGCCCGGCCGACGGGACGTCGTCCTGCTCGGTTCCACCGGGTCGATCGGCACCCAGACCATCGACGTGGTGCGCGCCCACCCCGAGCTGTTCCGCATCGTCGGCCTGTCCGCCGGCGGCGGCCGGGTCGACGAACTGGCCCGGCAGGCGCTCGAACTCGGGGTCGAGGTGGTCGCCGTGGCCAAGGCGTCCGCCGCGCAGGACCTGCAACTGGCCTTCTACGCCGAGGCGCAGCGCCGCGGCTACGCCAAGGGGCAGTACAAGCTGCCGCGCATCCTGGCCGGCCCCACCGCCGCCACCGAACTCGCCGAACACCCGTGCGACGTGGTGCTCAACGGCATCACCGGCTCGATCGGCCTGGCCCCCACGCTGGCCGCGCTGACCGCGGGACGCACCCTCGCGCTGGCCAACAAGGAGTCGCTGATCGTCGGCGGCCCGCTGGTCAAGGCGATCGCCAAGCCCGGCCAGATCGTCCCGGTCGACTCCGAGCACTCCGCGCTGATCCAGGCGCTGCGCGGCGGCCGGGCCGATCAGGTCAAGCGGCTCGTGGTCACCGCCAGCGGCGGCCCGTTCCGCGGTCGCACCCGCGCCGACCTGGTCGACGTCACCCCCGCGCAGGCCGCGGCACACCCGACCTGGGACATGGGCCCGGTGATCACGATCAACTCGGCGACCCTGGTCAACAAGGGGTTGGAGGTGATCGAGGCGCACCTGCTCTACGACATCCCCTTCGACCGGATCGACGTGGTGGTCCACCCGCAGTCGATCGTGCACTCGATGGTGGAGTTCACCGACGGCTCGACGCTGGCCCAGGCGTCCCCGCCGGACATGCGGCTGCCGATCGCGCTCGGCCTGTCCTGGCCCGACCGGGTGCCCGACGCGGCGGCCGGCTGCGACTGGACCAAGGCGGCCACGTGGGAGTTCTTCCCGCTCGACCACGAGGCCTTCCCGGCGGTCGGGCTGGCCTGCGCCGCGGGCCGCGCCGGCGGCACCGCGCCCGCGGTGTTCAACGCGGCCAACGAGGAGTGTGTGGACGCGTTCGTCGCGGGACACCTGGGGTTCAACGGCATCACCGACACGGTCGCCGCCGTGGTGAGCGAGCATGATGTACGTGGGGACGGCAACCGGTTGACACTGGAAGACGTCCTCGACGCGGAGGACTGGGCGCGCCGACGGGCACGCGAGATCATCGCCCACGGAGGAGAACCCCGTTGACCCTGTTCATGACGATCCTCGGCATCGTCGTCTTTGTCGTGGGCCTGCTGTTCTCCATCGCCTGGCACGAGGCGGGCCACCTGGTCACGGGCAAGATGTTCGGCGTTCGGGTGCCGCAGTACATGGTCGGCTTCGGCAAGACGTTGTGGTCGAAGAAGATCGGCGAGACCGAATACGGCCTCAAGGCGATCCCGGCCGGCGGCTACTGCCGGCTGATCGGGATGTTCCCGCCCGACGCGTCGGGCAAGGTCCAGGCCCGCAGCACCTCGCCGTGGCGCAGCATGATCGAGGACGCCCGGGAGGCGTCCTACGAGGAGGTCGGTCCCGGCGACGAGGACCGGATGTTCTACCAGCGCAAGCCGTGGCAGCGCACGATCATCATGCTCGCGGGCCCGTTCATGAACCTGATCCTGGCCATCGGTCTGCTCGCGGTGTACCTGATGGGCTTCGGGATCAACAAGACCACCTCGACGGTGAGCACCGTCTCCGAGTGTGTGGTCAGCGCCGACGCGAAGACCGACAAGTGCCCCGAGGGCGCCAAGGCGGCACCCGGCAAGGCGGCGGGTCTGCTGCCGGGCGACCGCATCGTCTCGTTCAACGGGCAGAAGATCGGCGACTACGACAAGCTCCAGGGCCTGATCCGCAAGTCGTCCGGCGAGGTCACCCTCGTGGTCGACCGCAAGGGCCAGAAGCTGACCCTCAAGCCGGTGCTCGAACAGAACAAGATGATCAAGATCGACGGCGACGGGCGGGCCGTGCCCAACCAGTACGTCACCACCGGCTTCCTGGGCATCAGCCCCGCGACCGGGATCCAGCGCCAGAGCGCCGCCGAGTCCGTCGAATTCACCGGTGACATCGTCAAGAACGCCTTCCACGGCCTGCTGCGCATCCCGCAGAAGGTCCCCGCCCTGTGGGGCGCGGCCTTCCAGGGCGACAAGCGCGATCAGGACTCCCCGGTCGGCGTGGTCGGCGCGGCCCGGGTCGGCGGCGAGGTCGCCGCGCTGGACGTGCCGCCGTCCCAGCGGGTCGGCCTGATGATCTTCATCATCGCCGGCTTCAACGTGTCGCTGTTCCTGTTCAACATGCTGCCGCTGCTCCCGCTCGACGGCGGCCATGTGATCGGCGCGTGGTGGGAGTCGATCCGTCGCCGGATCGCGAGCCTGCGCAAGCGTCCGGACCCGGGCCCGTTCGACGTGGCCCGGCTGATGCCGGTCGCCTACGTCGTGGCCTCGATCTTCATCGCCTTCACTGTCCTGGTGTTGATCGCCGACCTGATCAACCCCGTGAAGGTCACCTAGCGTCGAGAGCGCGCCCGTATCCGGGCCGGGCCGGCCCGGCGTGTGTCGATCAGGCAACAGGTGGGACGGCACAGGGGTACGGGCGCGTCCGTACCGGTGGGCGGTGGCGTAGCGTTGACGACGACCTACCCCGCCGAACCCACGGGACTCAAGCGAACATGACCGCGATCCAGCTCGGAATGCCGTCCGTACCTGCCCGGCCCCTCACGCCGCGCCGCAAGTCACGGCAGATCATGGTCGGCAACGTGGCCGTCGGCGGAGACGCCCCGGTGTCGGTGCAGTCCATGACGACCACCCTGACGTCCGACGTCAACGCCACGCTTCAGCAGATCGCCGAGCTGACCGCGTCCGGCTGTCAGATCGTCCGGGTCGCGGTCCCCTCGCAGGACGACGCCGACGCGCTGCCCGCGATCGCGCGCAAGTCGCAGATCCCGGTGATCGCGGACATCCACTTCCAGCCGAAGTACGTCTTTGCCGCGATCGACGCCGGTTGTGCCGCGGTGCGGGTCAACCCGGGCAACATCAAGCAGTTCGACGACAAGATCGCCGAGATCGCCAAGGCGGCCTCCGCGGCCGGCACCCCGATCCGGATCGGCGTCAACGCCGGATCGCTGGACAAGCGACTGCTCGCCAAGCACGGCAGGGCCACCCCCGAGGCGCTGGTGGAGTCCGCGCTGTGGGAGTGCTCGTTGTTCGAGGAGCACGACTTCCGCGACATCAAGATCTCGGTCAAGCACAACGACCCGGTCGTGATGATCGAGGCATACCGGCTGCTCGCCGAGCGCTGCGAATACCCGCTGCACCTTGGCGTCACCGAGGCCGGGCCCGCCTTCCAGGGCACGATCAAGTCCGCGGTCGCGTTCGGCGCGCTGCTGTCGCAGGGCATCGGCGACACCATCCGGGTCTCCCTCTCCGCCCCGCCGGTCGAGGAGATCAAGGTCGGCAACCAGATCCTGGAGTCGCTCGGACTGCGGCAGCGCGGCCTGGAGATCGTCTCCTGCCCGTCCTGCGGCCGGGCCCAGGTCGACGTGTACAAGCTCGCGGAGGAGGTCACCGCGGGCCTGGACGGGCTCAAGGTGCCGCTGCGGGTGGCCGTCATGGGCTGCGTCGTCAACGGCCCCGGCGAGGCCCGCGAGGCGGACCTGGGTGTGGCGTCCGGCAATGGCAAGGGGCAGATCTTCGTCAAGGGCGAGGTGATCAAGACCGTGCCCGAGTCGAAGATCGTCGAGACGCTGATCGACGAGGCGCTCAAGCTGGCCGAGCAGATGCAGGCCGACGGTGTGATCAGCGGCGAGCCGATCGTCGACATCGCCTGAGTCGGTCGCCCGAAGCGGTCGCCGGGCGGGGCGTCGCCGGGGGCGGATTTCGGCCGGTGCCCGATCCGGCTGCGGTCGGTCTTGATCGAGGCGGGTCCGCGCGGATCCACCCCGGTCCGGGCGGGTCCACCCCGGTCCATCCCGATCCGGGCGGGTCCACCCCCATCCACCCCGGTTCGAGCCCGACCGGATCAATCGGCTCGCCCACGCGAGTGACATATCGTTGATGCGCCCCGACCCCAGGTAATCGACCCCGATCATCGAGACACATGATCGGGGCGTCGCCCCCGGGGGAGGGGCGTCGCGCGTGGGACGCATCGTCGTGGCCGTAGTGGCCGTCGCCGCCATGATCGCGGGCACCGCCGCGGGACCCGCGAGTGGTCCCGACACGGCGCACCCGGCCGTCGGGAGCACGCCCGGCGTCGTGTGGGGCGGCTGCCCCGACGATGTCGCCGAACCGGGACTGCGCTGCGGCACGCTGGCCGTGCCCGTCGACCACGCGCGCCCCGACGGGCCCACCACCACGCTGGGTCTGTCGCTCGCGGCGGCGACCGGAGGGCGGGCCCGGCGCGGCACGATCGTGGTCAACCCCGGCGGACCGGGCGGCGGCGGGATGTGGTTGGCCGGGCTGGTCCGCCGCGCCCTGCCCGAACGGGTGCGGCAGAGCTACGACATCGTCGGCGTCGACCCTCGCGGCAACCACCACAGCGACCCGATCTCGTGCGTCGACGCGAGCTTCGACCGGGCGCCCAGGCCCGACCCGGTGCCCCCCACGGCGCGGGACGAGGAACGGCTGATCGAGCGCGCCCGCACCTATGCCGGCGGCTGCGCCGAGCGCGCCGGCCACCTCCTGCCGCACCTGGGCACCCTGGAGAACGCCCGCGACCTGGACCTGGTCCGCGCGGCGCTCGGCCGGCCGAAACTCTCCTTCATCGGCTGGTCCTACGGCACCTATCTGGGCGCGGTCTACGGGCAGTTGTTCCCCGAGCGAGTCGACCGGATGATCCTGGACAGCATCGTCGACCCCCGCCCCGACCAGGTCTGGTACGGCTCCAACCTGCGTCAGGACATCGCCTTCCAGGGCCGTTGGCGCGACTTCCTCGACGCCTCCGGCGCCGATCTGGACCCGATCTTCACGCGTGTGCTCGCCGCCGCCCGAACCCGCCCCCTCGCCGACGCGGTCGGCCCGGCCGAGCTCTACGACCTCGCCACGCGGACCCTGTACAGCTCGCAGCACTGGCCCGGCTTCGCCGACGCCCTGCGCGCCTGGGACCGCGGCGACCCGGCCCCGCTCGCCGCGCTGTACACGCCGCCCACCGCGCAGGACGCCAACGGCACCGCGATCTACACCGCCGTCGAGTGCCACGACGGGCCGTGGCCGCGCGACTGGGCGGTGTGGGACCGCGACGCGCGCGCCGTACACGCCACCGCCCCGCTCACCGCCTGGTCCAACACCTGGCTGAACGCGCCCTGTGCGTTCTGGCCGGTGCCGGCCCGGACCCCGATGCGGATCGACGGCCACGACCTGCCGCCGGTGTTGCTCATCCAGGGCACCCGCGATCCGGCGACCCCGCCCGCCGGGGCGAACGCGCTGCACGACGCGCTGCCCTCCTCGCGCCTGATCACCGTGCTCGGCGAAGGCGACCACGGGATCCTCGCGTTCCAGCCCAACGACTGCGTCCTGGCCGCCGCCGCGGCCTACCTGACCGACGGCACGCTCCCGGCGGGCCGCGACACCACCTGTGAGGAATCGTGACCCGCGCCGTCCGCGCCCTCCTGGCCGGCGCGCTCACCGCCGCCGCGCTCACCGCCGCCCCCGCACCGGCCCGCGCGGGCACCGAGCCGATCACGTGGGGCGGCTGCCCGACGGGCACCGCGCCGGGCGAGCGCTGTGGCAGCATCGGCGCGCCCCTCGACCACGCCCGCCCCGACGGCGCCCGGATCCGGGTCGGCGTCTCCCGGGTGCCGGCCACCGGGAGCCGGGCCGAGTATCAGGGCGTCCTGGTGGTCAACTTCGGCGGCCCCGGCGCCTCCTCCGTCGGCTCGATGGCCGCGCTGGCCGGCGGCCTGCCCGAGCGGTTGCGCCGGGCCTACGACCTGATCGGCTTCGACCTGCGCGGGCGCGGCACCAGTACGCGGGTCGTCTGCACCGACCCGGTCACCTTCGGCCGCGGGCCCAGGCCCGATCCGGCGGTTCCCGCCGGTCGCGCCGCGCACCTGGCCGCGACCCGCGCGTTCGCCGACGGCTGCCGGGCCTCCGCGCCCGACCTGCTGCCGCACCTGACCACCCGCGACATCGCCCGCGATCTCGACCTGGTCCGGGCCGCGTTCGGCGCGGAGCGGCTGAGCTTCCTGGGCTACTCGTACGGGACCTACCTGGGCGCGGTGTACGGGCAACTGTTCCCGCGGCGGGTGCACCGGATGCTCCTGGACAGCGTGGTGGACCCGACCGAGGTCTGGTACGGGACCGGCTTCCTCCAGGCCCGCGCCTTCTCCGCGCGTCAGCGCGACTGGGCGGCCTGGGCCGCCGACCGCGACGACCGCTACCACCTGGGCACGAGCGCGGCCCGGGTGCTGGCCGGCTGGGACGTACTGCGCGCCCGCCTCGTGGCGCAGCCCGCCGACGGCGCCTTCGGCGGCGTCGAACTCGACCAGTTCACGATCGGTTCGCTCTACACCGACCGGGACTGGCCCCGGCTGGCCGGCGCGCTCGCCGACTACGCCTCCGGCGACCCGGCGGCGCTGGTCGCGTCCCGGCGGGCGGCGACCACCGAGGAGGTCAACTTCGAGTCGGTGTTCCAGACCGTCTCCTGCGCGGACGCCCCCTTCCCGGCCGACGAGCGGGTCTTCGACGCGGACATGGTCCGACTGCGGACCCGCGACGGCGCGCTCGGCGCGGCGATCGCCTCGCCCGGGGCGTGCCTATACCTGCAGACCAACACCGCCCCGCCGACCCGGATCGACGGGGCGGGCCTGCCCGGTGTGCTGCTGATCCAGTCCGTCGGCGACCCGGCCACTCCCTACGAGGGGGCGCTGCGCATGCACGACGCGCTGCCCTCCTCGCGGCTGTTGACCGTGCGCGGCAACGGCAACCACGGGCACTACCTCGTCGACGGCCCGTGCGTGGACGACCGGGCCACGGGGTACCTCGTCGACGGGACCCTGCCCGCGAACGACATCGAGTGCGACGCCGCCGCGCCGGAGGGCCCCGTGACGCGCCGACCGGGGGTGCCGAGGCTGCCGCGCTGATCCGCCCGCCGATCCCCCTACCTCCCGGGCGGCACATACGGCCCGGACCTGCATAGGGTGGTGCCGCAACAACCGGCATTTCCCCAAGGTCCGCCCGATGGCATGGTGAGGCACGTGCTGAGCTCGGTTTCCACCAAGGTCCTGGACGGGACCGACCTGTCCGCCGTCCAGGCGCTGCTCGACCGCGACCCGGTCACCAACGTCTTCGTCGCGTCCCGGGTCCGGCTCGCCGGTGTCGATCCGTGGCGTCTGGGCGGCGAGCTGTGGGGCTACTACGAGGGCGGCCTGCTCACCTCGCTGTGCTACGCGGGGGCGAACCTGGTTCCGGTCGAGGCCGGGCCCGACGCGATACGTTCCTTCGCCGAACGTGCCC
Organism: Embleya sp. NPDC059237; assembly: GCF_042754105.1. Classification (NCBI taxonomy): domain Bacteria; kingdom Bacillati; phylum Actinomycetota; class Actinomycetes; order Kitasatosporales; family Streptomycetaceae; genus Embleya; species Embleya sp. NPDC059237. Next base: position 494,082 of record NZ_JBHZAE010000007.1, read on the forward strand.
GGCGCCAGGGTCGGCGCTGCTCGTCGATCGTCGGCCCCGCCGAGGCGGCGGCCGGTCTGTGGCGGCTGCTCGAACCCGCCTGGGGACCCGCCCGCGACGTACGCCCGGTGCAGCCGCTGATGGTCGCCGGCCGGCCCTCGACCGAGGTGCCCGCGGATCCGCTGGTGCGCCGGGTGCGGCCGGACGAGCTGGATCTGGTGATGCCCGCGTGCGTGTCGATGTTCACCGAGGAGGTCGGAGTCTCGCCCCTGATCGGCGACGGTGGCACGCTGTATCGCGCACGGGTGTCCGAACTCATCGCCGGTGGCCGTGCGTTCGCCCGGATCGAGGACGGCAGGGTGGTGTTCAAGGCGGAGATCGGCGCGGTCACCCGGCACGCGTGCCAGATCCAGGGTGTGTGGGTGGCCCCGGAGCGGCGCGGTGAGGGGCTGTCCGAGATCGGCATGGCGGCGGTGCTGCGGCACGCGCTCGCCGAGGTCGCGCCGGTGGCCAGCCTGTACGTGAACAGCTACAACGGCCCCGCCCGCGCGGCTTATCGGCGGGTCGGCTTCGCCGAGACCGGCGCCTTCATGAGTGTGTTGTTTTGAGGCAGCATGAGTGTGTTGTTCTGATGCGGCGCCGGCGGCTCGTCCCGATGGAGTGCGTGTGCTGATGGAGTGGACGTGCCGGGTCGTCGACCTCGCCGCGTACGCGGACGAGGCGGTCGAGGTACAGGCGCACGCGTTCGGGCTCGCCGACGACGAGATCGCGATCCGGCAGCGGATAATGCGCCGCCACGCGGCCTTCGCCGGGGTGCGCTCGCTCGGCGCGTTCGACGGCGCCGGTCGCCTGGTCGGTTTCGGCTACGGCTATCCCAACCTCACCGACCAGTGGTGGAGCCTGGTGATCGAGCCGCACCTGGCCCGGGAGGGCCATCGGGCCTGGCTGGACGAGTCGTTCGTGGTCGGCGAGTTGCACGTGCTGCCGCGCTGGCAGGGGCACGGCATCGGCCGCACCCTGATCGGCCTGCTGTGCCGGGGCCAGGACCGCTCGCACATCCTGCTCTCCGCGATCGACGAGCAGACCCCCGCGCGCCGGCTCTATCGCGGCCTGGGCTTCGTCGACCTGGCCCGCCCGGTGCTGTTCCCGGGCAACAACCGGCCCTACACCGTGATGGGCGCGATCCTGCCCTTCGCGTGATGCCGCCGCGCCCGATCCCGCCGCGTCCGACGGCGCCGCCGCGCGCCGGTAGCCGGGGCACGGCTCAGGACAGCCACTCCGCGACCGACAGCAGGTCCTCGCCCGCCGGGTCGTCCACCGACAGGCACCACAGGCCCAGTGCCAACGCCTGCACCAGCGCCCACCCGCGCACCCGCTCGGGGTCCAGGTCCAGCGCGTTCGCCAACCACGTCACCCGCCGCCGCACCAGCGCCTGCGGACGCGGCTCGGCGACCACCGTGGCCATCCGGTCCCGGACCAGCGGCCCCAGGTCGAAGGCCCGCTCGCCGAGCATCGGCCGCGGATCGATGGCCAGCCACTTCGCCCGAGTGCCCGCGAGCACGTTGCCGTGGTGGCAGTCGGTGTGCAGCACCACCACCTCCGGCTGCGACGCGGCCAGTTCGCCACACAGCGCCACCGCCTCGTCGACGAGCGCCTTCGGGCACGGGCCGGCGAGCTCCGCGTAGCGCCGCGGGATCGATGCGCCCCAGTGCCCGGCTCGCTCCGCGACCGGCTCGATCGGGCAGTCGGCGGGCGGGGCCACCCACAACCGGCGGACCACCTCCGCGGCCTCCAGCATCGCCCGATCCTCCGCCAACGAGCGCAGCGAGACGTCCGGTTGCAGCCGCTCCAGCAACAGCGCGCCGCGCGCCGGATCCGCCTCCAGCAACCGCACCGCGCCGGCGCCGTCCCACAGCGCGAGCGCGGTCGGCTCATGCGCGGTGTAGCGATCCACGAAGCCCAGCTTGAGCGTGGCCGGCGTGTCGTCCGCCCGGCGGACCAGGAAGGTCAGGCTCAGCGCGCCGCCGGGAATGATCGGCCGCTCCACGGTCAGCCCCCAGCGCGCCGCGTACTCCGCGACCGCGTCCGGCAGCCCCGCGAGCCACCCGCGCGCGGCCTCCTCGCCACACCAGCGCAGCGCGGTCCGCGTCAGCCGTTCCGGTACCTCGACCCGATCGTTCACGTGCGGCCCCCCGCCGTCGCCGTCCCCGAACCACCCTCCTCGGGCACCCCCGGGAAGGGCGTACTCGCCCCCCGCCAGCGCACCCCCCACACCGCGGCCTCGCGCAACCAGCCGGCCGCCTCCGCCCGCAGCGGCGCCCCGGCCGCGGCCACCAGTGCGCCGAGGTGCAGCGCGACCCCGTCCTCCAGGTACACCGCGAGCCGGGTCGCGTCCGCCGGCGTGGCCACCGGGAAGGGCACCGTGTACGCGGGCGCCGCCGGCGGCGCGGTCGCGCCCCGGTCGGCGATCAGCCGGGTGATCGTGTCCCGCCGGGCCCGATGCGCGTCCAGCGCGGTCCGCGCCTGGGTCCGGGCGGCGCCGGTCAGCCGCCCGCCCGCGATGCCGTATCCGTAGACCGCCGCGTGCTCTGCGTCCAGCGCGTCGCGCAGCGCCTTCACCTCGACGGCGGCGGCCCCCGACGGGGTCGGACGCGGCGTACTCACGATGCGCTCCGAAACAGTTGGGCGTGTCCCGCCAGACACGCCGAGGTGGCCGCCAGTCGGCGGGCGAGATCGGGGGAGACCCGGTCCAGGTCGACCAGTCGCTCGTCCGAGGCCTGCTGCGCCCGGTCGGCGATCGTGGTGGTCGCCGCGGCGAGGTCGTCGGGCGCGGCCCCGGGGGGCGGCGCGGGGTGTGTCGCGCGACCGGCGAAGGCCGTCAGGTGTTGCCGCAACTCGACCGACAGCGGCCGGATCCGCTCGGCCAACGGGGCGTGTCGCGCGGCCACCGCGTCGTAGTGCGCCAACAGCGCCCCGGTCGCCGCGTACGCCCGGTCGCGCGCCGCGTCGTCGGCCTTGCGCCGCCCCTGGTCCGAACCTCCGCCGTCGTCGCACCCGGCGACCGCGGCGGCGATCGTCGCCGCGGTCACGGCGCCGAGGACGGCCCGTCGCGTCGGCCCCGCGTCGCGCATGCGTCCCGCTCCTGAACCTCGTCCGTGATGTCCGTGCCGCCTCCGGCCGTGTCGGACGCTACCGCATGGCCGGGCCTGTGGAGCCCGCCGGACATCCGGCGGACAACCCGTGTACGCCGGGTGGACGTGCGCGAGATGGCTCCCGGACCGGATACTGTTGTCCTCCCCCGACCCGCCCTCCGGCGGTCGACGCACCTGAGACAACAGCACACGCAGCCGAGGAGTCACCCGGATGAGCACCACCACGTTGGACCGGCTGCGGGAGTTGCTGGAGCCGGTGGTATCGACCCTGGGCGTGGATCTCGAGGAAGTTTCCCTCACTCCCGCCGGAAAACGGCGTGTGCTGCGCGTGATGGTGGCCGCCGACGGCGGCGTCGACCTGGACAAGGTCGCCGAGGTCAGCCGCGCGGTCTCCGACGTGCTCGACCCGAGCGACGTGCTCGGCTCGCTGCCCTACCTGCTGGAAGTCACCACCCCCGGTGTGGACCGCCCGCTGACGCTGGAGCGGCACTGGCGCCGCGCGGCCGATCGGCTGGTCCTGGTGCAGCTGCACGACGGCGGCACGGTGACCGGCCGGATCGGCGCGAGCGACGCGGAGGGTGTGGAACTGGACGTCGACGGCACGCCACGACGGTTGACCTGGGACGAGGTGGCCAAGGCCGTCGTACAGGTCGAGTTCAACCGCAAGGGCAAGGATTCGGCGACGAACGCCGAGACCGAAGAAGACGACGAGGACGACGACACCGGTGTCGAGCACGACACCGACGCGGACGACACCATGGACGAGGAGGCGTAGGACGTGGACATCGACATGAGCGCCCTGCGCGGGCTCGAGCGCGAAAAAGAGATCAAGTTCGACCTCCTGGTCGAGGCCATCGAGTCGGCCCTGTTGATCGCCTACCACCGCACCGAGGGCAGCCTGCCCAAGGCGCGCGTGGAGCTGGACCGGGCAAGCGGTCACGTCACCGTATGGGCGACCGAGACCGACGAGGCCGGTCAGCGCGTGCGCGAGTTCGACGACACCCCGGACGACTTCGGCCGGATCGCGGCGACCACCGCCAAGCAGGTGATCCTGCAGCGGCTGCGCGACGCCGAGGAGGAGATCACGTTCGGCGAGTTCGCCGGTCGTGAGGGCGAGATCGTCGCCGGTGTGGTCCAGCAGGGCAAGGACAACCGCAACGTCCTGGTGGACCTGGGTCGCATCGAGGCGATCCTGCCGCCCCAGGAGCAGGTGCCGGGCGAGCGGTACGCGCACGGCATGCGCCTGCGCTGCTATGTCGTACAGGTGCGGCGTGGGCCCAAGGGGCCGTCCATCACGCTCTCGCGCACCCACCCCAACCTGGTGCGGAGGCTGTTCGCGCTGGAGGTCCCGGAGATCGCCGACGGCAGCGTCGAGATCGCCGCGATCGCCCGCGAGGCCGGCCACCGCTCCAAGATCGCCGTCTACTCCACGCGCGCCGGGCTCAACCCCAAGGGCGCGTGCATCGGGCCGATGGGCGCGCGCGTGCGCGCCGTGATGGCCGAGTTGAACGGCGAGAAGATCGACATCGTCGACTGGTCGGACGACCCCGCGCGGATGGTGGCCAACGCGCTGTCGCCGGCGCGGGTGAGCAAGGTCGAGATCGTGGATCTCGCCGCGCGCTCCGCCCGGGTGACGGTGCCCGACTACCAGCTCTCGCTGGCGATCGGCAAGGAGGGGCAGAATGCCCGACTTGCCGCGCGATTGACCGGATGGCGCATCGACATCCGGCCGGACACCGAGACCACCGATTCGGACGACCGGACCCGGTCGACCGAACCAGGTCGCGGTGAGGAGCGGTAGACTTGAACATGTCTGGTCGCAGGCGTGCCCGAGCATGCCCTCGTACAAGGTCGGAGAAGCGGGAAATCACCGCTTCCCCGTGCCGAACGTGCGTAGGTTGTCGGCAGCGTGCGGCCAAGGCCGACCTATTGCGGGTCGTGGCGGTCGAGGGCGTTTGTGTCCCCGATCCCCGCGGCCGAATGCCCGGGCGGGGAGCGCATCTGCACCCCGATCCGGAGTGCCTGGCCCAGGCGGAGCGCCGCAAGGCGTTCGTTCGGGCTTTGCGCGTGCCGGGGCCGCTGGACTCGGCACCACTGCGTGCTTTTTTGAGCGGTGATGGGTTGTCAGAGGTCGGTCGGACAGGTCCAGCGAAGCGGTACCTCGCGAGTCGGAAGTAGGTCGAGATTGCGATGAGCACTCGATGAGTACGCGATGAGTACAGACATGCGGTAGTGACGGTCCGGCGGACGACCAACCCCGGACCAGAAGGAGCGACGTGGCAAAGGTCCGGGTATACGAACTCGCCAAGGAGTTCGGAGTCGAGAGCAAGGTCGTCATGGCCAAGCTCCAAGAACTCGGTGAGTTCGTTCGTTCGGCGTCCTCGACGATCGAGGCGCCGGTTGTTCGCAAATTGACGGAAGCACTCAAGACGGAAGGCGGGCCCGCCCGCCGCGCCCCGCGTCCGCCGGCCTCGTCCGGTGCGTCGCAGGGTGCCCCCTCCCCGCAGGGCGCCTCGCGCCCTGCCCCCGCTCCGGGCCCGCGCCCGGCGGGTGCGCCGACGCCGGGCCCGCGCCCGACGCCGCGCCCGGCCCCCCAGGGCAGCACCGCCCCGCCCGTGGTGCCGGCCGCGCCGGCCGCGGAGGCGGCTCCGGCCGCCCCGCGTCAGGCGGAGCGTCCCGCGGCACAGTCGGGTCCGCGTCCGGGCGGCGCGCCCGCTCCGGGTCCGCGTCCGGCCGCACGTCCCGCCGAGCGCGGTCCGGCCGAGCGTGGCCAGGGCGACCGCGGTCCCGCCGAGCGCGGTCCGCGTTCGGACCGTCCCGCCGCGGCCTCCTCGGGTCCGGCGGCGGGCAGCCGTCCGGGTCCGCGTCCGGGTGGTCCCGGTCAGGGCGGCCCCGGTGGTCGTCCCGAGCGCGGTGACCGTCCCGAGCGCGGCGAGCGCTCCTCCGGTCCGCGTACCGGCGGCGCACCGTCCGCCGGTGGCCCGCGTGCCGGTGGTCCCGGTCAGGGTGGTGCCCCCCGTCCGGGTGGCGCGCGTCCGGCCGGTCCGCGTCCGGGCAACAACCCCTTCACCTCGGGCAGCACCGGTATGCCGCGGCCGCAGGCCGCCGGCGGCGGTCGCCCCACCCCGGGCGGCATGCCGCCGCGTCCGCAGGGTCCTGCGGCCGCCGGCCCGCGTCCGGGTGGTTCGGGTGGTCCCGCGGGTCCGCGTCCGGGCGGTAGCGCAGGCCCCGGTGGCCCGCGTCCGAACCCGGGCATGATGCCCAACCGTCCGGCGCCCGCGCGTGGCCCGGGTGGTCCCGGCCGTCCGGGCGGTGCGCCCGGTCGTCCCGGTCCCGGTGGCGGCGGCGGTCGTCCGGCGGGTGCCGGCGGCGGTGGCGGTCGTCCCGGTGGTGGCGGTGGCGGCTTCGGCGGTCCCCGTCCCGGCGGTGGTGGCGGCGGCGCTCCGGGTCGTCCCGGTGGTGGCGGCGGCTTCGCCGGTCGTCCCGGCGGCGGCGGTCGTGGCGGCCCGGGTGGTCGCGGCGGCACGCAGGGCGCGTTCGGTCGTCCCGGTGGGCGTCCGGGCCGCGCGCGCAAGTCGAAGCGTCAGCGTCGTCAAGAGTTCGACCAGATGCAGGCTCCGTCCGCCGGTGGCGTGATGGCTCCTCGCGGCAACGGGCGCGTCGTCCGGATGTCGCGCGGTGCCTCGCTCACCGACTTCGCGGAGAAGATCAACGCGAACCCGGCGGCACTGGTCCAGATCATGTTCAACCTGGGCTCGATGCTGACCGCGACGCAGTCGGTGAGCGACGACGAGCTGCAGACCCTCGGGGCCGAGCTCGACTTCGTGATCCAGATCGTCTCCCCGGAGGAGGAGGACCGCGAGCTGCTCGAGTCCTTCGACCTCGAATGGGGCGAGGACGAGGGCGACGAGGACGACCTCGAGGCGCGTCCGCCGGTGGTCACCGTCATGGGTCACGTCGACCACGGCAAGACCCGCCTGCTCGACGCGATCCGCAAGACGAACGTGATCGCGGGCGAGGCCGGTGGCATCACCCAGCACATCGGTGCCTACCAGGTCGCGACCACGGTCAACGACGTCGACCGCAAGATCACCCTGATCGACACCCCCGGTCACGAGGCGTTCACCGCCATGCGTGCCCGCGGCGCCAAGTCGACGGACATCGCGATCCTCGTGGTCGCGGCGGACGACGGCGTGAAGCCGCAGACGATCGAGGCGCTCAACCACGCGCAGGCCGCGGGCGTGCCGATCGTGGTGGCGGTCAACAAGATCGACAAGGAGGGCGCGGACCCGACCAAGGTGCGCGGCCAGCTCACCGAGTACGGGCTCGTGGCCGAGGAGTACGGCGGCGACACGATGTTCGTCGACATCTCGGCGAAGCAGGGCATGGGCATCGACGACCTGCTCGAAGCGGTCGTGCTGACCGCCGACGCGGCGCTGGAGCTCACCGCCAACCCGCACCAGGAGGCCCAGGGCATCGCGATCGAGGGTCACCTCGACAAGGGCCGCGGCCCGGTCGCCACCGTCCTGGTCCAGCGCGGCACGCTGCACATCGGCGACGCCATCGTGGTCGGCGAGGCCTACGGCCGCGTCCGCGCGATGATCGACGAGAACGGCAACAACCTCACCGAGGCCACGCCGTCGCGTCCGGTCATGGTGCTCGGCCTGACCTCGGTGCCCGGCGCCGGTGACAACTTCCTCGTGGTCGAGGAAGAGCGCACCGCGCGGCAGATCGCCGAGAAGCGGGCGGCCCGGGAGCGCAACGCGGTCCTGGCCCGTCGGTCGAAGCGGGTCTCGCTGGAGGACCTGGACAAGGCCCTCAAGGCCGGCGAGATGCAGCAGCTCAACCTCATCCTCAAGGGCGACGGCTCCGGTTCGGTGGAGGCGTTGGAGGACGCGCTGCTCAACCTGGACGTCGGCGAAGAGGTCGAGCTGCGGATCATCGACCGCGGCGTCGGTGCCATCACCGAGTCCAACGTCACTCTGGCGATGGCCTCGGACGCGATCATCATCGGCTTCAACGTCCGGCCGGAGGGCCGGGCGCGGACGATGGCCGACCGCGAGGGCGTCGACATCCGCTTCTACTCGGTGATCTACCAGGCCATCGAGGAGATCGAGGCCGCGCTCAAGGGCATGCTCAAGCCCGAGTTCGAAGAGGTCCAGCTGGGCACGGCGCAGATCCGCGCGGTGTTCCGCTCCTCCAAGCTCGGCAACATCGCGGGCTGCATGGTCACCGGCGGGACGATCAAGCGCAACACCAAGGCGCGGATCATCCGGCAGGGGGCCGTGGTCGCCGACAACCTCAACGTCGAGGGCCTGCGCCGCGAGAAGGACGACGTCACCGAGGTCCGCGAGGGCTTCGAGTGCGGTATCAACCTCGGTTCGTTCAACGACATCAAGGTCGAGGACATCATCGAGACGTTCGAGATGCGGGAGAAGCCGCGAGGCTGATCCGGTAGGGCGTTCGAGCGCCTCCGGCCGCCGATCCGGTGGTCGAAGGCACTCGAACCCGCCGAGACGAGGCGGCGGATCCGCCCGGTGCACACCGGGTGGATCCGCCGTGTCGCGAAGCAGTGTGGTGGTATCCGGGCCGCGACGTGCGTGCCCGGCTCTTTTCGTCGGCGGCCCCGGTGGCCCCGACCCGAGGCCTCCCGGGCCGGCCAGGCCCGTCGCCTATGTTTGTGGGAACGATCAGCCTCGATGTGTTGTTCGGCGATGTGCACTCGTTGAAGGAAAAACGATCTTTGATCCGCCCCATCCTGGCGGACCTTCAGCGCAAGAATGCCGTTGCCGCCGCCGAGGTGGAGCATCAGGATTTGCATCGGCGCAGCGTGATCGGGGTCGCGGTGGTCTCCGCGACCGTCGAGCGGTGCGCCGAGGTGTTGGACAGCTGCGAGCGGCTCGTCGCGGGCCGGCCCGAGTTGGATCTGCTCTCCGCACGCCGCAGGGTGTACGGGGACGACGACTGACGGACCGGCGGCGACGGCGGTCGCGGTCGCCGTGGCCGCGACCTCCGGTCGCGACCCCGGCCGTGGTCGTCGCAGTCGCAGGGAAGAAGAACGAGAGCGGCTCCCGCGCCCGGTGACCCCGGGCGCGGGGGACCCCGCCGAAATGCCGAGCAATCGCAGGAGGATCAGTGGCCGACACCGCGCGGGCGCGCAAACTCGCGGACCGCATCCAGGTCGTGGTCGCGGAGACCTTGGAGCGCCGGATCAAGGACCCCCGTCTGGGGTTCGTGACGATCACCGCCGCACGAGTGACGGGTGACCTCCGTGAGGCGACCGTGTTCTACACGGTCTACGGCGACGAGATCGAGCGCGCGGCGACCGCCGCCGCGCTGGAGAGCGCCAAGGGCGTGCTCCGCAGCGAGGTGGGCCGGCAGACCGGCGTGCGCCACACCCCGTCGCTGACGTTCGTCGCCGACGCCCTTCCGGACAGCGCCAAACTCATCGACGATCTCCTCGCCCGGGCGCAGCAGGCCGATGCGGCGGTACGCTCAACCGCCGCGGGCGCCGGCTACGCCGGTGACGCGGACCCCTATCGGACCCCGGCCGCGGGCGACGCCGACGACTCCGACGACGAGTCGACGGCGCAGACCAAGGCGGACACACAGGAGGGCGACCGACCTTGACACCAGGCGTGGCGGCGGACCGGGACTCCGGTCCGGCCGCGGGAGCGAAGCCGCGGACCGGCGGTGGTTCCGACGCGGAGACGAGGCCGCCGACCGCGCCGGGTGCGGCCGACTGGGACGAGGCGGTACGCCTGCTCCTGACGGCCGAGGACATCACCCTGCTGGCACACGTCAGCCCCGACGGCGACGCGCTGGGTTCGGCGCTCGCCGTCGGGCTCGCGCTGCGCGAGCTGGGGCGGAGCGTGCGGGTCTCCTACGGCGACGATCCCCTCGTGGTGCCGTCCTCGTTGGAGTTCCTGCCCGGTCAGGACCTGCTGGTGCCGCACACCGAGGTCCCCGAGGAGCCGGAGCTGGTCGCGGTCTTCGACGCGGCCGGTTCGGCCCGGCTGGGCCTGCTGGAAGGCAAGGCAAAGGCGGCCGGAGCGCTCCTGGTGGTGGACCACCACGCTTCCAACACCCGGTTCGGCACCCACCACCTGATCGACATCGACGCGCCCGCCACCGCGGTGCTCGCCGACGAGTTGATCACCCGGCTCGGCGCCACGCTGACCGCCGACATCGCCACCGCGCTGTACACCGGTCTGGTCACCGACACGGGCTCGTTCAAGTACGTGGGGACCACGCCGGAGACGCACACCTTCGCGGCCCGGCTGATGGCCACGGGGATACGGCACGACCTGATCCAGCGGGCGATCTGGGACACCTGCCGGTTCGGCTACCTCAAGGTGCTCGCCGCCGCCCTCGCCGGGGCCCGGCTCGACACCGGCGCGGCCGGCGGCCTGGGCTTGGTGTCCACGGTGATCACCCGCGCCGAGCGGGCCGCGCACGGGATCCGCCTGGACGAGATCGAGGGCGTGATCGACGTGGTCCGCAAGAGCGGCGAGGCCGAGGTCGCGCTGGTGCTCAAGGAGGACGACGACGGCGCGCTGCGCGCCTCCGCGCGGTCCAAGGGTGCGGTGGACCTGGGACGGGTCTGCGGGGCCTTCGGCGGCGGTGGACACGCGTTCGCGGCGGGTTTCACCGCATACGATCCACCGGCCGAGGTGGTGGCCCGATTCCGGGACCTCCTCGCCGACGCACTACTGCCGGTCGCCCCGGCGCAGGCAACCCCGGGAGACGACGCGTGAAGCGCCGCAACGCAGGACCCCCGCCGCCCGACGGTCTGGTGATCGTGGACAAGCCGGCCGGACTGACCTCGCACGACGTGGTGGGCCGGCTGCGCCGGATCGCCGGCACCCGTCGGGTGGGCCACGCCGGGACGTTGGACCCGATGGCCACCGGCGTCCTGGTGATCGGTGTCGAGAAGGCCACCCGCCTGCTCGGCCACCTCGCGCTCACCGAGAAGGGCTACGACGGCACGATCCGGCTCGGGCAGAACACGGTCACCGACGATGCCGAGGGCGAGGTCACCGATGCGACCCCGGCCGGGCATGTGGGCGACGCCGCGATCGCGGCGGGAGTGGCCGCGCTGACCGGGCCGATCATGCAGGTGCCCTCGAAGGTGTCGGCGATCAAGATCGACGGCAAGCGTTCCTACTCGCGGGTGCGGGCCGGCGAGGAGTTCGAGCTGGCCGCCCGACCGGTCACCGTGTCCGCGTTCGAGGTGCTGGCCACCCGGCGCGAGGGCGAGACGATCGACCTGGACGTGCGGGTGACCTGCTCGTCCGGCACCTACATCCGGGCGCTGGCCCGGGACTTGGGCACCGGGCTCGGCGTGGGCGGCCACCTGACGGCGCTGCGGCGCACCAGGGTCGGTCCGTACGGCCTGGACCGGGCTCGCACGCTGGAGGAGCTGGAGGAGTCCTTCGGCGTGTTGCCGATCGCGGACGCGGCGGCGGCGGCCTTCCCGCGCCGCGAGGTGAGCGAGGACGAGGCGCGGGCGGTCTCGCACGGCGGGCGGCTGCCGGCGGACGCGGCGTCGGGGCCGGTGGGCGTGTTCGGGCCGGACGGGACCTTTCTGGCGTTGGTGGAGAACAGCGGGGGCGTGGCCCGGCCGCTTGCGGTGTTCGTGGGCTGAGGTTGTCGGCTCGGGTCCGGGGTGATCGTTGCCACGGCGGGGTCGGGGCCGGGTGGGGGCCGGTACGTGGGAGGCTGGACCCGCGACACACCACGGAGAACGAGGAGCGGTTACGGTGCAGCGTTGGCGGGGCTTGGAGGACGTCCCCAGCGATTGGGGACGCTCCGTCGTCACGATCGGGTCCTATGACGGTGTGCATCGCGGACACCGGCGGACGATCGGCCGAGCGGTCGAGATCGGTCGCGAGCGCGGTCTGCCCGTGGTCGTGGTCACGTTCGACCCGCACCCCAGCGAGGTGGTCCGCCCGGGCAGCCATCCGCCGCTGCTGACGCCGCATTACCGGCGCGCGCAGTTGATGGCGGACCTCGGGGTGGCGGCGGTCCTGGTGCTCCCGTTCACCCTCGAATTCTCCCGGCAGAGCGCGGTCGACTTCGTCCGCCAGGTACTGGTGGACACGCTGCACGCGGCCGTGGTGGTCGAGGGACGCAACTTCCGTTTCGGCCACAAGGCGACGGGCAACGTCGCCCTCTTGGAGGAGTTGGGCGTGGCGAACGACTTCACCGTCGTCGAGCCGGAGCTGTTCGTCTCCGGCGAGGTGACCTTCTCGTCCACCGTGGTCCGGGCCCGGGTCGCCGAGGGCGACGTGGCGGGCGCGGCCGAACTGCTCGGCCGGCCGCACCGGGTCGAGGGTGTGGTGGTGCGCGGGGACCAGCGCGGGCGCGAACTGGGCTATCCGACGGCCAACCTCGAGGTGCTTCCGTATACGGCGATTCCGGCCGACGGGGTGTACGCGGGGTGGCTGGTGATCGACGGCGAGCGGTTGCCGGCGGCGATCTCGATCGGGACGAACCCGACCTTCGACGGTACGGAGCGCCGGGTCGAGGCGTACGCGCTGGACCGGACCGACCTCGACCTGTACGGGGTGCACGTCGCCGTGGACTTCCTCGAATACCTGCGCGGGACCGTGCGGTTCGAGTCGGTCGACGACCTGCTCGACCAGATGGCGCGGGACGTGAAGCGGGCACGCGAGTTGATCGACGCGACGGATCTCGACACCGCGGGCTGAGTGAACCGACGAGGGCCGCCCCGGAGATGTTCTCCGGGGCGGCCCTCGTGCGTTCAGCCCTGTCGCGGTGGTTGCCAGTCGCCGGGCGGGGGCTGCTGGTAGTACGGCTGTTGGGGCTGTGGTTGTTGCGGGTGCTGCGGCTGTTGTTGGTGTTGTTGGTGTTGTGGGTGCGGTTGTTGCGGGTGCTGTTGCTGCTGTTGGTATGGCTGCTGTTGCGGTTGGCCGTAATAGGGCTGCTGCGGCGGTTGTTGCCCGTACTGCGGTTGCCACTGCTGCTGTTGCTCGCCGGGCTGGGTGCGGTGGAAGTCCTCGGCGACCAGCGCGGCGAGTTCGAAGTACGCCTCGCGGGTCTTGGGGCGCATCATGTCGAGGTCCAACTCGGCGCCCGCGGACAGGTGTTCGTCGAAGGGGACGACCACGACCGCGCGGCAGCGGGTCTCGAAGTGGGCGACGATGTCCTCGGTCTTGACCATCTTGCCGGTCTCGCGGACCCCGGAGATCACCGTGATGCTGTTGGCCACGAGGTCGGCGTAGCCGTGTGCGACCAGCCAGTCGAGTGTGGTGCTGGCGCTGGTCGCGCCGTCCACGCTGGGCGTGCTGATCACGATCAACTGGTGGGCCAGGTCCAGGACTCCGCGCATCGCGCTGTAGAGCAGGCCGGTGCCGGAGTCGGTCAGGATGATCGGGTACTGCTTGCCGAGCAGGTCGATCACCGAGCGGTAGTCGTCGTCGTTGAACGTGGTCGACACCGCCGGGTCCACGTCGTTGGCCAGGATCTCCAGGCCGCTGGACGACTGTGAGGTGAACCGCCGGATGTCCATGTAACTGTGCACGTGGGCCATCGAGTTGACCAGGTCGCGAATGGTCGCGCCGGTCTCCCGGCGGACCCGGCGGCCGAGGGTGCCGGCGTCCGGGTTGGCGTCGATCGCGATCACCCGGTCCTGGCGCTCGGTGGCCAGGGTCGAGCCGAGGGCGGTGGTGGTCGTGGTCTTGCCGACGCCGCCCTTGAGGCTGATCACCGCGATCCGGTAGCAGCCCAGGACGGGTGTGCGGATGCGTTCGAGGCGTTCGGCGCGACGGGCGTCGGCGGACTTGCCGCCGAGCCGGAAGCGCGGGGTCTGCCGGCGGGGTTGCGGTTGTTTGCGCAGCAGGCGGTCGCTGGTCAGTTCGACGGCCGCGGTGTAGCCGAGGGGGGCGCCGCCGACGGTGCGCGCCGGGGCGCCGCCGCCGTCGGGGGACCAGGGCTGCTGCTGGGGCTGCGGGTTGCCCTGGGGCGGGGTGCCCGGGTGGTAGGGCTGGGGCGCCTCGGGGGGTTGGGCGGCGTATGGGTCGGCCGGGTTGAGGTGTTGGGGTGTGGGGTGGTTGGGGTATCCCGGTTGCCCTGGCTGTCCCGGTTGTCCCGGTTGTCCCGGTTGTACTGGCTGTCCCTGTGCTGCCGGTGCCGCCTGGGGGCCGGGGGCGCCGTGTGGGGGCGTGCCCTGGTGGGGCGGTTGGGCCTCGGGGGGCTGGGCGGCGACGGGGGGTTGGCCGTACGGGGGCTGCTGCGGGGCCGGGGCGCCCTGGGGCGGGGTGCCCTGGGCGTAGGGCGGTTGCGGGTGGCCGGGGTTGGGCTGTCCGTAGGGCGCGCCCTGGGCGTAGTCCGGTCCCTGGGGGCCGGGGGGTGCCTGGCCGTAGGGCGGCTGACCCGGCTGTGCCTGGGCGTACGGGTTGGGGCCGCCCTGCTGCGGATCGGGCTGTGGGTATGGGGCGTGGGCCTGTGGGCCGGGGGCGCCGTGCGGCGGGGTGCCCTGGGCGTACGGGGCGGGGGCCTGCTGGTAGGGGCCGGGGGCCTGGGCGTACGGCGGTTGGCCGCCGTGCTCCTGTTGCTCCGGCGCGGTGGTCTGGTCGTTGCCGCCGCCGAAGGCACGGCGCATCCACGAACGTTCGTCGCGCTGCTGCTGCGGGGGCGCGATCGGCGCACCACTCGGCGGCGGCAGCGGTTGCCCGGTCGGCGGCGGTGCCGAGCCGCCCCAGGCCTCGCCGTGGCCGGGGGCGGAGCCGGTCCAGGCCGGCGGCGGCAGCGGCGAACCCTGCGGGGCCGTCATCGGGCGCGGCGGGGCACCGGTCGGCGGGCCCTGCTGCGGGACGCCGGGCGGTGCGGCCATGTCGTCGGTGACGGGTGGGATCAGCCGGGTCGCCTGATCGGGGGTCGGGGCGCCCTGCTGACCGGGATAGGGCTGCGGGGCGCCCGGGTGCGCCGGGCCCTGGTACTGCGGGTAGGGCAGCGGCCCGCCCTGGGGCGGGGGCGGCTGCTGGGGCTGTCCGTAGGGCGGGTACGCGCCGGCGGGCGGCTGTTGCGCGGGGGCGGCCGGCGGGGCGGGGGGCTGGGGCTGTTGCGGATGCGCGGCGGCCGGTGGCTGCGGCACCTCCGTCGCTTCGGGGGCCCGGGGCGGCTGTGCTTCGCCGGCGTGGGGGGTGTACGGGTCCGCCTGGGGGTGCTGGTCGTAGCCCTGTGGCGACTGCGGTGGCGGCGCGGGTGCGTCGGCCGGCTGGGTCGGGAGGGCTTCCGGGGCGGCCGGGGCCGGTTCGTCGGCGGAGAGGCCGGGGATCGGCGTGCCGCCGGCGGGGGTGGTGGGTACGTCCTGCGGGTCGAACGGCGCGGGCGTGTCCGGGCGGGCTTCCGCCGCCGGGGGCGCGTCGTCGGCGCGGTCGGGTGCGGAGTCGGGCTGCGGGGCGGCGTCGCCGGGCGGACCGGCGGGCGACTGCTCCGGGGCCGCGGTGTCGGCCGGGCGCGCGTCGCCGGCCTCGACGTCGGGGCGGGGCGGCTCGATCGGCTCCGGGCGCTCCGAGCCGTCCGGGGCCGCGTCGACCGGAGCGCCGGTGGGCGGGTCGGCGGGACCGGGCTCGGCCGGTTCCGTGGTCGGCCGGCTCGGGTCGTGGGAAGGCGGTACGACCATGGTCGGGTCGCCGGGTGTGTGGGCCGGGCCGGGGTGGTTGGGGTCGCCGGACAGCGGGACGACGGTGGTGCGGTCGTCGGCCGGGGGAGTGGGCTCGGTCCGGTTTCCGTCGAACGACGGCGGGACGACCATCGTCGGGTCACCCGGGGTGAAGGTCGGGTCCGGGCGGTTTTGGTCGTGGGAGGGCGGTGCGACCGTCGTCCGGTCGTCCGTCGGTACGGGCGCGCCCGGGTGGTCCCGGTCGAGGGACGGGGGCACGACCGTTGTCGGGTCGCCGGGGGTGAACGGCTGATCCGGTCGGTTGTCCCGGGCGGCCGGCGGGGTGGCCGGGCCCGGGCGGTCCGGATCGGTCACCGGCGGCATGACCATGGTCTGGTCGCCGGGGGTGAAGGTCGGGCCGGGGCGGTCCTGCGCGACGGGTGGTTGGCCGCCGTACGGCAGGGGGGCCGCGGGCTCGGGTGGGGTGTACTGCGGCGGGACGACGGTGGTCGGCTCGCCCGTGCCGAACGCCGGTGGGGCCTGGGGCGCGGTGTTCGGGTGCGCCTCGCCGGGCCCGGCCGGGCGGTGCGCGCCGTGGTCGACGGCGGCCGGGGGCGCGGGCTCGTGCGTGCGGGCCTCGTGCGCGCGGGGGTCGCCGGCCGGCGGTCGGTGGGTGGGCTCGTGCGGCGGGGCGCCCGTTCCGGGCGGACCGGCGGGCGGCGGTACCGGTGCGCCGGAGCCGTACGGGCCCGGTGCGCCGGCGGTCGGTCCGGCCGGGTGCGCGGCGCCGTGGTCCGCCCCGTACGGCAGCGGCGCGGGCGCGTCCGGCGTGCGTGCCGGCGGCACGAGCGTGGGGTCCTCACTGCCGTAGCGGGGCGCCTGGCTCGGCCCCGGTGGTGCGGGCGCACGGACCCCGGACGGGGGTGGCGCGGGCGCGCCGCCGTCCTGGTGGGTGTACCACGAGGGCATGGTGAAGTCGGGTCCCGACCACTCCTCTTCCTCGTCCGCCCCCGCCTCGATGTGTGCGCCGTCCTGCTCGCTGCTCACGGTGTGGTCCTTCCGATCGTCCGGAGGCGGCTCGGCATCAGAGCACACGGCGCCGCCGTCGGCCGTACCCCGACCAGGGTCGAGGTTGCCCCCTACACGAGCCTCACAGCGTAGTCAGCGGCGTCGGCGGTCGTCGCCGGTCCGTCCCCTGTTCGCGTCGAGGCGGTGCGCGGAACCGCGCGGTCGGTGTGCCCGGACACCGGGTCAGTCCATCCGGCGCGGCGGTCCGAGCAGGTCGAGTTCGGCCCGAGTGGGCGTCAGCATCACGTACTTGCGCGATTTCCTGGTGCTCCACAGGGTCAGCTCGTCGGCGAGCGTGGGCAGCGCGGCCTCGTCCTCGCCGGGCAGGCTCAGCACGGTCGCGGCAGCCTGCGCCTCCATCGGCGAGACCCGCTGGATGCCGATCAGCCCGACGCCCGCGCCGATCCGCTGCCGGGCCTGCGCCGGGTCGAGGAAGGGCAGCAGGGTCAGCGTGGTCTGCCAGGCGGCCGGCGCGAGCCGATTGCGCGGCGGCCGGGCGCCGCAGTCGCGGACGACCAGGACCGGGCTGCCCGGAGTGGGGCCTTGCGGGCCGAGCCGACCCACCTGATGCACCGTCACGCACGGCTGCGCGCCGCCCGCGGCCTGGGCCATCGCGGACCACAGCTGCGGACGGCCGGACTCGATCGCCACCCGGGCGCCGATCGCCGCCGCCCGCAACGCGATGATCTGCACCACATACGCGCCGCCGACGAACGCCACCTCCAGCGGCTCGGGCCGGAACAGGCCCAGGACCGCCGGATCACGATCCGCGTCGACCCCGATCACCACGCCGTCGTCGCCCACCGGCAGGCCGAGCGCGGGCAACTGGGCGGCGGTCAGCAGGTGTCGCTCGTGGCGCGGGCCGATCAAGCGGGCCAGGCCCCCGCGGCGCGCCGGCCGTGGTGCGGGGGTGCCGGACCCCGGGGTCGGGGTCGGGGTCGGCGTCGGCGCGGGGGCCGGATTGCGCCCGTTCGGCGCCCGACGTCGGCCGCGGCCGGTGTTGGTCGTGCTCACAGGTGGATCCTCCCCGTACACATGCACATGTGACGCTTCGTCACGACAGGCCGCCGAGCGGCAGCGTGGCCAGCAGGGCCGGCTGCTGCTCCCAGTCGAGACGGGTCAGCCCGATCCGCTCGGAGCGCGCCCGGCGCTCCAGTTGCCGGGTCACGTCCGCCAGTTCGCTGCCGGAGCGGGCGGCGATCCGTACGTGCGTGGTGAGCGCGGTGGTCCCGCCCACGCCGTGGGTGGCGGTCAGCGCGAAGGTGGTGGCGATCGCCGGCGTCGCGGTCAGCGCGCCCACCAGGTCGGAGGTGCGCCTCTGGGTCAACTGCGGCCAGTGGTTCGCCCAATAGGTGGTGTGCCACCGGTCGTCGCAGCGCCACGCGCGCTTGGACTCGGTGGTCCGCCGCCCGCCGCGCCCGTACTGGCGCGTGGTGCGGTTCACGCTGCACGAGGTGGCGAGCGCCTGGACCAACTCGGCCTCGTCCAGGGCCCGGGCCTCGAAACCGGCCCCGGTCAGGTTGCCGGCGAGCTGGTTGACCGCGCGCAACAGCGCCCGCTGGGCGCCCTCCTCGCCACCGCCGCGCGCGGCCACCGCGCCCGCGCACAGCTCGGGTTCGAAGCGCAGCGCGATCCAGGTCAGCCGCAGCGCGGGCACGTCGTGCAGGCCCTGCTCGACGAGTTGCCGGTAGGAACGGGTGGCCAGCGCCTCCTCGGGCAGGTGGGTGGCCGGCGCCGGCTGGGTGTGCTGGACCACCTGGACCGAGGCCAGCGTCACGTCGTCCACGTCGAGCGTGCTCACGATCGCGGGCAGCGGCAGCGGGCGTTGGGCCCGCGAGGGGCGCAGCGGTTCGTCGCGCGAGGTGACCAGCAGTACGGCGGTGAGGAAGGTGCCGTCGCCGATCAGGCCGATCGAGCGGCGGTCGCGGTCGGTGACCGAGGTGGTGGTCAACCGCGGCGCGCACTCCAATACCGGGACCAGGACCGGGTCCGCGTCGTCCGGCACGGCCGGCATCCGACGCCTGCGGCGGAAGTCGTACACGATCGGCAACCACTGCGCGAGCCACCGGCCGCGCAGCCGCACGAGCGCGGGCACCACCAGCAGGATCGCCACCGCGCCCAGACCGATCAGCACCGCGAGGTTGGTGGCCAGGCCGATCGCGACCAGCAGTACGGCGAGTTGGATCAGTACGATCTGCTGGACCAGCACGCCGCCGATCCGCCCCGCGCGCGGATGTACCCGCAACGAGGCGCGTTGGGGCGGCGTCGGTGGTGACGTCCCGTCGGGTGGTGTGGGCGGGCGGGTCTGCCGATGCGTCCCTACCGGCGTGGGTGCGGCCACGTTTGTAGATCCCCCATGTCACGACTTGTCCCCGTACGCCGTCGCCCGAGTGTCACAACGGGTGCGGCACACCGTACGGTACGGGGCCGGGGGTCTGGCCGCGACCCTGCGACCGCGGCGGTGGTAGAACCGTCAGCCGGAGCGTTCGGTCGATCACGGGGAGAACGATGGCATCGCGCCGCGAGCAACTTGAGGCGTACATCTTCGCGCGCCGCCGCATGGTGGCGGCCTTCCTGCAACCCGCGCCCGGCGGGGGCACCGAGGAGAACGCCCCCAAGCCGATGCGGATGGTCACGCCC
This sequence comes from Embleya sp. NPDC059237, assembly GCF_042754105.1. Taxonomy (NCBI): domain Bacteria; kingdom Bacillati; phylum Actinomycetota; class Actinomycetes; order Kitasatosporales; family Streptomycetaceae; genus Embleya; species Embleya sp. NPDC059237. The sequence continues at coordinate 513,549 of NZ_JBHZAE010000007.1, forward strand.
AGCATCGTGGTCGCGATGCTGGTGCTGGCCGGGTTCGGGGTCGTCGGTCTGATCAAGCCCGGGACGCCGCCCGGTTGGAAGGACAAGAGCAGTCTGATCGTGGGCCGCGACTCGGCCAGCCGATACGTCTTCCTCGACGGCAAGCTGCACCCCGTGCTCAATATCGCTTCGGGCCGACTGCTCCTGGACCCGGGCAACTTCAAGGTCAACATGGTGCCGGAGAAGCAGCTCAACAGCGTGAGTCACGGCGCGCCGCTGGGTATTCCGAACGCGCCGGACCGGCTGCCCACGGCCAAGGAGGTCCGGGGGCGCAAGTCCTGGACCGTGTGCGAGCGTCCGGCGATCGGCAAGGACGGCAGGCCCGACCCGGCCGGCGAGCCGCAGCGCAGCGTGTTCATCGGCGCGGCTCCGGCGGACGGGCCGCTCGCCCCCGGGCAGGGGCTGTTCGTCCAGGACCGCAACCAGCGCAAGTACCTCGTCTACCAGGGCAAGCGCTACGCGGTGGAGGCGCCGACCGTGATCGGCGCGCTCAACCTGGTCGGCATACCGGCACAGCCGATGAGCGACTCGTGGCTGGCCACGCTGATCGACGGCGGGGTGATCGACCACCCGCTGCCGGCCGACTACGGCAAGCCCACCTCGCTGCCGCTGGCTCGGGAGTACAACAGGATCGGCATCGTGTTGCGGGCCGAGGGTGGTGCCCAGCGGCAGAACTACGTGGTCACCGGGGAGGGTGTGATGCCGATCAGCGAGCTGACCGCCGTCCTGCTCACCACGAACCCGAGGGTCAAGGAGGCGTACGGCAACACGCCGCCGAACGCGTTCCCGGTGAACATCGGCACGCTCGGCACCGCCGTGGTGCAGGACCGCACCTACGCCGCGGACAAGGGGTGGCCGGAGATCCCGCCGACCCCGATGAACCGGATGACTCGCAACGACCTGGAGCTGCCGCGCAACGTGGTGTGCAACACCTTCGCCGACGACTGGCGCGGCACCCAGCCGGTGACCACGCAGTCCGCGGGGACCCGGCCGCCGGAGCAACTGGTCGACGGCATGGGCGGGGTGTGGGTCAAGCCCGGCGCGGGGGCGCTGTACCGCGAGGTCACCGGTACGCCCGAGGGCGGTCCGATGTATCTGGTCGCCGACTCGGGACTGCGCTACAGCGTGCCGGAGGAGGCGCAGGTCGGCGGTGCGCAGGCGCAGTCCGGGCAGGAGAGCGAGGCGAAGCAGCGCCTGGGGTACAAGGGTGTGGAGGCGAAGCCGTTGCCCCGGGCGTGGTCGGAACTGGTGTCGCGGGGACCGCAGTTGAGTACGGCCGATGCCAAGAAGCCACAGGGATCCTGAGCCTGGGGGCCGGAGTTGAGGTAGCGTCGTGGGGGTCGTGAGTGGCGACGAACCGACCCGAAAGCACCACTGAAGACCTGCGCATTGCACTGGACCCGCAGGGGTATTCACTGGGTCAAGGTTCCGTAACCTTGCGTAGGGCGTCGCTTGGGTGGCGTCCGGGGTTGCGGTTAGAGTTCCCACGACGTCGCAACGGTGACGTTGGTGCGGGGGCGCCCGACACGGGTGACACGAACCTTCCCTCGCGCACGTCTGTCTCATGGGGGATGGTGAAACATGGCAGGTGAAGCGTTCAAGATCACTCCGCAGATGTTGGCGGAGTTGTCGAAGAAGGTTCAGGGTGTCGCGACCGACCTCGAGGCGGCCATCCAGGAGATGAACCGCAAGGTCGACGCGATCGAGGGTCAGTGGCAGGGCGCTGCCAGGACCCAGTTCGACCCGCTGCAGGAGCAGGCCGTACAGAAGGCGCTCGGGGTCAAGCGCGCTCTGGAGGCCATCTCGGGGGCGATGGGCCACAACGCCAATTCGTACGACCAGACCGAGACGACGGTGTCCGGCAACATCTCGAAGTTGATGTTCTGACCGAGGTTCGTTCCGGGATTCGTACCGTCGTCGCCGTGCGCCTGGTCGCCCCCGTCGCCGACGGTCGAGTCCGCTCTCGTGGCGCTCGGGGCGATGCCCCGGTCGTACGCCCGTCATCCGACACTGGGGAGAAAGCATGTCGCAGGTAGTTGTCACTTTCGCTGCGCTCGAACAGGCCGCAGCCGATATTCGCGCCCTCAACGCCCGTCTCGCCGACATGCAGTCGGGTCTGAAGCGGGACATCTCGCCGGTCACCGAGTCGTGGTCCGGTGACGCCCGCGAGGGTTACCTCGTCCAGCAGGCGAGCTGGGACCAGAACGCGCAGGGGCTGCAGGACGCGCTCAACGGCATCGCCGACGGCCTGATGCGCGCGGCCGACGCGTACCGCCAGACCGAGGCGTCGAACGCCAAGATGTGGCAGTAGTCGCTGCTTCGATCTCGGCGCGGTGCGTCGTCGGCGAAGTGCGTGTGTGCGAGTGCGCGTGCGCATGTGTGCGCGAAGGCGTGAGTGTGCGAGTGCATGTGTGTGCGAGAGCGTGTGTGAGTGAGAGCGTGTGTGCGTGAGTGGCGTGATGTGAGGAGGCGGGCCGGTGCCCGCCTCCTCCCGCGTCCGTCATCGGTCTTACGGGGGCCGGGGACACCCAGAAGACGAATCGCCCGGCCCGGTGGACCGGGATCGGGCGGACGGTGATCCGGAAGGCGAACGAACCGATGCGACCCGTGCGGCGACGGTGGGCGGCACCCCTTCTGGCGCTGGGTCTGGTGCTTCCCGCCGGATCGGTGGGCGCTGCCTCGGCCGACGGGGGTCCGGCGCACACCGCACTGCTCGCGGGGAGCGACTGCCAGTACCCGTCCAAGCCGATGCCCGGCAAGCCGTGGTCGTTGCAACGGGTGTTGCTCGACGAGCTGTGGCAGAAGGCGACCGGCAAGGGCGTCACGGTCGCGGTGATCGACAGCGGGATAGACGACGACAACCCGCAGTTGGCGCCCGCGATCGTGGCCGGCAAGGACTTCTTCAACGACAAGGCGAACGGCACCGACGACACCAACGGCCACGGCACGATGGCCGCGGGCATCATCGCGGCCCGGCCCGGGGATCGGCTCACCCCCAGGCTGGAGACCGGATTCGCCGGGATCGCGCCCGAGGCGATGCTGCTGCCGATCCGGCAGAACGGCGGCGACGACGCGACCAAGGGCAACGAGGACACCCTGGCCCAGGCGATCGACTTCGCGGTCGCGGGAGGTGCTTCGGTGATCAACATCTCGCAGGACACCGTGGGCGGCCAGGAGCCGGGCCAAAAGTTGCAGGACGCGATCCAGCGCGCGCTGGCCAAGCAGGTCGTGGTGGTGGCCGCGGCCGGCAACTCCGGCGACAAGGACAACCTCGACTCGTGGCCCGCGAAGTATCCGGGCGTGCTGGGCGTCGGCGCCGCCGACCGCAACAACGAGCGAGCGCCGTTCTCGCAGAACAAGCCGTACGTGGGCGTGATGGCGCCCGGCGTGGACATGTGGTCGACGGTCCCCAAGGGCGGCCACTGCCGGGGCGACGGCACCTCGTTCGCGACGCCGTACGTGGCGGGCGTCGCGGCGCTGATCCGCTCGGCGCACCCGAACTACACCGCGGCCCAGGTGATCACCCTGATCGAACAGACCGCACAGCGCACCGCCCCGGGCCACGTGGACGGCGTCGGCTGGGGCGTGGTCGACCCCCTGCGCGCCCTCGCCTTCACCGGGGTACCCGGCTCCGTCCCGGTCCCCGACCCCAAGGTCGACCGCAGCACGGAACTGGTCAACGTGGCCCCACTGGCCCACGGCCCCTCCCGAGCCGACCGCGACCGCCGCAAGGCCTCGGTGATCCTTTTCGTCGCGATCGGGCTCACGATCGTGGTGATCTGCGGCGCAATCGTCATCCGCGACGCCCGCAACCCCCCTTCACCCGGCTGAACCCCGACCGGCACTTGGTTTCCGACCACCAGGGCCTGCCCGACCGTCGTCGGCGCGCTTGGTGACTCCTTTACCCCGATCAGCGGAGCGAGAATGACTGAGCACAACATTCCCGACACAAATATAAACCGGGCTCTGTCACCCGAATATTTCCGAGTGGACCCGACCGGCCCGACTTCGAATCCACTCCTTTCTGCTCCGGCCGCGTCCCGGCCACCCGTGCCGTCGGCGGACACCGATCCGGCTCTGTTCAATGTTGGGCCCAAGTTCGCCGACAACCCGGACGGTGAGCGGGCCGAGCCGGGGATGAATCAGATTCTCAGTGGCCCCGGGGCGCGTACGGCATTACCCGAGGTCATGTCTCCGGTCCTTTCGTCCCCGGGGAACAACTTCACGGTCGATATCGAGAAACTCGTTCCTGCGGCCGGCAAGGCAGTCTCCATCGGCCAAGACCTCAAAGTTGTGAGTGGAGACGTGGGCCACGGTCCGCCGATCGGGACGCCGGGCTTCAAAACCGGATTCCAGATGGGTGAATTGAGCCGGGAATGGTCGGCCGCAATAATGCGACTGGCGAATGGATCCCAGGCGGCTGCCGACAAGATCTATCGCACTCGGACAAAGTATCGTGAGAACGAGACCGAGTTGAAGACGATGTTCGGCGGAAAGCCCTAGATATGGTCAACTTTGTCGAACTCAGGGACGCAAAGTTCGATGGGTGGCGTGAGTTTGCCGCTGCCTGGAGTAAAGCGACCACCCGTCTGCACGACCTGGAGAGATCCTTTCGGGCCGGCGTCAACGACGTGGTCGAGCAGGCCGGGTGGAAGGGTATATCGGCGCAGACCGCCGACAAGGATCTCGAACGTGTCGTTCGACAGATTGCCCTCTCCGCCATGCAGGCCCAATCGATAGGGTCCGCTGCCGACCAGGCGGCAGCCGAGATGCCGGTCATCCAGAACGCCTTGTTGACAGCCGTGCGGGAGGCGGAGGCGGCCGGGATAAAGGTCTCGGATTCAGGTGGGGGTTTCGTCCTCGACGCTTCTGCACCTCGCGGCGCAGGTGGAGGGGCTGCACCCGGCGATCCGGCCAAAATGCAAACCTTGCTGGATGAATTCAAGCGGCGCTTGGATACGATCATTCGTCAGGCATGCGAGGTGGATGACAAGTTTGCCGGAGTGCTTGCCGGACTCAATCCCTCGGATGTTGCCGCGACGGCACTGAACTCGTGGGAAAATGCCCAGGAGGATGCTCGTCGCGTCGCCGCTCTCCACGGTGTGAACGGCCTTCCAAAGGATATGGACCCCGCCGGATCGGCAGCCTGGTGGAGAGGGTTGACGGAGGAGCAGCGGCGCCTTTACCTGAGCAGCTACCCACACGAGATAGGGAGTATGGACGGGATTCCGGCCGCCGACCGTGACAAGGCGAATCGGAGGGCGCTCGATGCGCGACTGGCCGATTTGTCGGGACGGCCGCTGAGCGATGGAGAATTCCGGGAGATCAAGAATCTCCAGGCTATAGAGTCCGCCTTGACGAAGAACGGAACCTGTGCCGCGGACGACTCGGGAATACTGCTGCTGAAGTTCGGCAACAAGTTCCTCGACGGCCAGGTGGTCATGTCGATCGGAAATCCAGACCTGGCTCGGCACACCGCGATCCTGATACCTGGCACGAATACCGATGTGGCGGGTGGTTTGGAAGGGCAGATGAAGCGTCTGGACAAGATCCAGGATGCTTCCGACCGGCTGACTCCCCAGGCAGGTGATGTGGCGTCGGTTTTCTGGCTGGACTACGACGCTCCCGAAGCTTCTTTCGGTGGACTCGACAAGCCTTGGGAATCGAAAGTCTCCAGCGTCATCGGCTGGGATCGATCGCAGGAGGGCGCGCCGCGTCTCGATACCTTCGTCGGTGGCCTGCGTGCTCAATCCACGGACCACCACATCAGTGTCGTCGCACACAGCTATGGATCGTCTCTTCTGGGTGATGCCGGACGGAAGGGCGACGGCATTGCGGTCGACGACATGATCGTGGTGGGGAGTCCCGGCACGCATACCAACAGCGCCGATGACCTGCACATCGACCCTCGCCACTTTTGGGCCGAGGCCGCGGACGACGACGGAATACCAGGACTGGGCGCGGCAAGCCACGCCGGATGGCAGGCCGAGCACGGTAAGACTCTGCCGCATGAAAAGGACTTCGGCGGAAATCGGCTCGTGGCATCACCGGGCGATCACAGTAGCTACTGGAGCATGAATGGCGATCAACCGGCTTCGAGTCTCGAGAATCAGGCAAGAGTGATCATGGGGCTCTACGACGATCCCAACCCTGCTCGCCGTCCGGAACTCGAGCACGGTCGGCTCCCGACTGCACCGAAGCCATGAGGACCGGTCGAATCCTGGTTTCGGTGCTCGGTTTGCTCGTCTTCGGTTCAGCATGCGGAGGAGATATGTCGAAAAACGACGAGCCGTTGCGCGTCAAGCCCCTAGATGATACTCGGGCGATCGCGGAGCGGTATGCCCGAGCCGTGCTGGACGTCATCGGCGCCCCGGTCACACCGCAGGGGCTTTCCTCGAAGGATGGCCCCTGTGAAGGTCTCGACGGCAGCGTCTCCGACGCCGATTCCTATTCCCTGCTGCATATGTACAACGTGATCGTGGCGCCCGCGCACCAAGTGGAGGCGCTTCGCCGAGTCCGCGATGCATTTACGGCGCAGGGGGTGAAGGTTGTGCAGGACGAGATCTATGACATTCCGGAAAGTCCGGGAGGTAAGGTTTCAGGAGTCGGCGAGGCCGATGGCTTTCGAATCCTGGTGAGCAGTACTGCGCCACCCGAGCAAATCACGGTCTGGGTGACCTCCCCTTGCTTTGCGAAACCGGGTCGGGGTCCGAAATAGACCGACCGCTGCGGTTGCGCCGGACCGGCTCTGCCCGCGTGGCGTCGCGCCTGCCGACGAGCGCGAATGTGGTGACGTCCTTCCGGTGACCCGTTCAGCGCCCGTCGTAGGTGCGGCCTTGGTGGTAGGGCGGCGGCGCGAGGGGGGCTTGGTGATAGGCGAGTTCGCGGGCTCGGCGGCGGCGCATGGTGACGACGGCGGCGCCGGCGCCGAGGACGACGACGGCTGCGGTGCCGATGAGGATCGGGATGAGGAGGCTGTCCCCGTCGTCGGACTTGCCGGCGACTGCCGCCGAGGGCGCGGTACTTGCGGGTGGCGCAGTTGGCGCAGGTGGGCCGCTGGACGCGCCGGTGGTGGGCGGCGCACTCGGCTTGTCCCCACGCACGCCGACGAGCGGATTCACATCGGCCGGCCCAGGCGTGTCGGTGGCAGCAAGGGCTTTGCGGGGACTCACGGCCCCATAGCCAAAGGTGTCGGAAGGAACAGGCTCGGTAGGCCGGTTGGCAGTATCGATCAGCCGCCGAATGACCTGATTCGCAGTCCAATCGGGATGCACCGACCACACAAGCGCCGCCACCCCAGAGGTAAGTGCGGTGGCATCACTGGAACCGGTGCCAAGGCAGTAGTGCGTCTGCGTGACGCAAGCGCTGGGGATGTCTTGTCCCGGCGCGGCGAGAGAGATCCACGACCCTTGCACGCTGTTCGAGGCTGGCTCACCAGCACGATTTACCGCGCTGACCGATAGAACGCCTGGATAGGCGGCGGGATATACGGGCACACCTGACTGGTTCCGTGGTGTGTTGCCCCCAGCCGCGACGAGCAGTTTCCCCTTGCTGAGGGCATACGCGACGGCTTCCCTCAGCTCCGGGATGGTGAGCTGTATGCCGACTGAGAGATTGATGACCTTGGCCGGAGAATCAGCGGCGCGGCGTATACCTTCGGCTGTAGACGCTGGGTCGATCCCTCCTACTGGAGCTGGATTGATGCGGAAGGGCAGGATCTTGGAATCCGGAGCGACCCCGAAGGCTCCTTGACCGCCCCCTGCTCGGCCTTGCCCGGCAATGAGGCTGGCCATACCGGTGCCGTGCCCCTCCTGGTCGCCTGGAGTATTGAGACTCGGCAGAACACGTCCGGCAAGATCCTCATGGGTGGCATCGACGCCCGTGTCGACAACGGCAACCGTGACCCCCGCTCCGCGCGAAATCCTCCAGATGTCGTCGATCTTCCATGTATCCAGGTGCCACTGTTGAGCGCGGATGGAGTCGGCATGAGCGGGGGTGGCGGAGACTCCCGCGCCGATCATGGTCGTCAAGAGCAAGCCGACCACAACAGACATCTGGGAGGCTCGGGCGAAGCGTCCGCTCATGCGGCGAAGGTGTCCTTCCTCAGGCAGCGCTGTGAGCGCTGGTCATTCGATGACCGGTGGTACTACGCCGGGCTGGCGTGAACCGTCCCAGACATTGTCGTCATCCTGTGCGGGGCGGGGAGCGCGTCGAATCTGTTCCGAGCGTGCTCCGCCAGTGAAAGGCGTTCGACGGCCGGGACTCGGCCTCGGCGCCCGATCATCGGTACCCCCGGAAGCTGGCTCGTCGCCTTGCGCTGGCAATGCGCGCAGCCTGGGGGAGTGGCGACGTGTCGGAGTTCCCGAGGCGTCCCCTACAGAACCGCCCCTCGACGCCGCAAGCCTGCGGTTGGATCCGCCGGTGGAGGAGGGGCTGCCAGCGATACCCATACCCGGCGCTCCGGGCATACCGCTAGTACGCCCGTGCGAACCGCCACCGGCCGGACCACCCGACCCGTTTGCATTCATGGTGCGTGCATCCTGGCCGGTGGTGAACAATCCTCGCCCGCCGCTGGTGCCGGGCGTAACGCCACTACGAGGCATGGCTCCCGGTATCCCCGGGCCTCCGCCCGGTATAGCGCCGGGGATGGTTCCGCTGCGGGAAGGTGAACCGGGGACACCGTTGCGCGGGCGGGAGCCGGGGATGCCAGCAGCGCGTCCCTGGCCTGGCACTCCAGGGCTGCTGCTAGGGAACGAGGGGAGGTTGCTCAGCGGAACTCCGGTCGGCCCGCTGCCCACCGGAGGGCTCGACCCCGCTGGCCCATTGGAAGCTTGAGGTGTCCAGGAAATGTCCGCCGTCGTGGCTGGCGCATTGAGGGGACCGTTCCCTTGAAGATTGGTGGATTGCGGCACATAGGGGCCGACCGGCCCGCTTGCGCCAGAAGTTCCGCCATACGGTGGGGAGCCTTGCGGAGCGGAGTAGATGCCGGAGCTTGGGCGACTCGAACCCGAAGTGGTCTTGCTGTCAACGTAACCAGGGTTGGTTGATCGACTGCTCCCTGCGTTATCTCCCGGTCCGACAATGGCCGTCCAACCGTGCTCGGGATCGCCCGGTGGCTTCGGGAACACCGGTGCTGGTAGCGCTTGTAGGTCTGCGGCGGCGACTCTGTATGTCGAGGCCAATGTGCGCATTTGGGTTACTGCTTCGCGGTGGGCTGCGTCTACCTGGGCCTTGGCTTCCTCGTGGGCCTTGATTGGGTCGACGCCGCCGGGGGGTGGGTTTGTGGCGGCTGAGACGACCGCTACCGGGCCCTGGTTGGCTGTGGCCAGGACTGTCGGGGGCACCCGTGGCATGCGCATCTTGGCCACGAAGATTTGTTGGCCCACGTGGTTGACGTGGGTGCCGGCTGCCGAGACGTAGTCGCCGAGGCCGGTTGCGGCGGCCGTGACGCCGCCGGCCCACGTGCGGAAGCTTTCCGCTGCCGGGCCCTCCCAGGCGCCGCTGAGGGCCTGGATGCACTTGGTGAGGCCGTCGGTGGCGGTTTGGATGCGTTGGGCGGTTCCGTGCAGCTTGTCGGCGTAGACACCCAGTGCCGAGGGGTTCGCCCCGGCGATCATCGCCTGCAGTTGTTCGAGCGTGTATCCCTCGAAGTCGGTTCCGCCGCCGCCCGGTCCCCCGGTCGGCGCGCCGTCCGCGTGCACCATCAGATTCCCCCCACGACGCCGGATTCGTGTAGTCGTGTCATTCCAGACCCACCGTGCCGCCCGACTTGGTCGTCGATCCCGTCGTCACCGGCGTCTGTCCACCCTGGCCGATCCGCGCCATGATCTCGTTCAGCGCGCGGCGCGTGTCGTCGTCCACGTCGGCCGTGTTCGCGCCGGTCACCTTGATCGACAACTTCATTGCCGTGATCTGGTCGTGCAGCGTGGCGATCAGTGCGCGCAATCGGGTGGCGGTCTCCTGGATCACTCCGCCGATCATCGGGGCCTCCGCGAAGGACACGCCCAAGTCGGTCGCGCCGATCCCGTGTTCGGCCGCGTTCGCCCCCGGATCCTCGCCGATCAGATCGGCGAGCACTCCCTCCAACGCCCCCTGAAACTTCTCCAGCATCTCCAGGCTGATCTGAAAACCGGATCCCGCCATAGCCAACGTTTCCCCCGGGCTTGGTGACCTTCGGCCGCGACCCTCCCCGGCGGACGTCGGACACGCCTGCGCGTCGCGGCGCTGACCATTGATCCACGAATGGTCAGCGGACCGCAAGAGGAGGCTGACGTTCCGTTATAACTATTCGGATGGTGGGTTCGGCATACCGACGCGAAATGCCGTCAGTTGTCCGGCAGCCAGGCCGTCTGGATCAGCTGCACGCCTCGCCGCCTGGTGATCAACTGGCCACGCCCCGGCGGGAGTTGGGTCGGTTTGACATTGGCCATCAGGGCGCCCTCGTCCCGGTTGCCGGACAGGATCAGGCCGGACGTGCCCAGGTCGAGGAGCTTTTGCAGCACGGGCTCGTACAGCGCGCGGCCCGCACCGCCGCTGCTGCGGGCGATGATCAGGTGCAGGCCGACATCGCGGGCCAGCGGCAGGAACTCGGCGATGCTGCCCACCGGGTTGCCGCTGGAGGAGGCCACCAAGTCGTAGTCGTCGATCAGCAGGAACAGCTCCGGGCCGCTCCACCAGCTCCGGTTGCGCAGCTGTTCCTGCGTCACCTCCGGCCCCGGGAGCCGCCGTTCGATGCCGCCGCGGATCTCGGCCATGAACGAGGTCAGCGCCGGTGCCGCCGCCGCGTACTCCAGCAGGTGCGACTCCGGGACCACGTCCAAGAGCGTGCGCCGGTAATCGGACACGATGATCCGCGCCTCGGCCGGGGTGTACCGCTCGGCGATGCCCCGGGAGAGCAGCCGCAGGAAGTTGGTCTTGCCCGACTCGCTCTCGCCGAACAGCACGAAGTTCGTGTCGACGTTGAAGTCCAGGTACACCGGGCTGAGCGTCTGCTCGTCCACACCGATCGGGATCCCCCGGCCGGACACCTGCGCCGGCGTCGGCAACTGCTCGTACGGCAGCAACATCGGCAACACCCGCACCGGCGGCGCGGGCGGGCCCGCCCACGCCGCCTTGACCGCGCCGACCATCGCCGCCATGCCCTCGCCCAGGTCCTCCGCCGTCGACGAGCCGTCGATCCGGGGCAGCGCGGCCAGGAAGTGCAGCTTGTCCGGGGACAGACCGCGACCGGGCGCGCCGGAGGGCACGTTCGCCGCGAGCCGCCGGTCGACCTCGGACTCCATCGTCTCGCCGAGCCGCAGTTCGAGCCGGGTCTGGATCTGGTCCTTCAGCGCGGGCCGGATCTCCGGATGCCGGGACGCGGAGAGCACCACGTGCACCCCGAAGCCCAGACCGCGCGTGGCGATGTCGGTGACCTCGGCCTCCAGCGCGTCGAAGTCGTTGCGCAGGGTCAACCAGCCGTCGACGAACAGGAAGACGTCACCCCACGCCTCGTCCGGCAGCGTGCCCGCGGCGCGGCGTCGGCGGAATGTGTCGATCGAGTCGATGTTGTTGACCCGGAACATCTCTTCGCGCCGGTCCAGGATGCCCTTGACCTCGCTGACGATCCGGCGCACCCGCTCGGCGTCGAGCCGGCCCGCCACCCCGCCCACGTGCGGCAGATCGCTCAGCGCGACCATCCCGCCGCCGCCGAAGTCCAGGACGTAGAACTGCACCTCGGCCGGCGTGTGGGTGAGCGCGAACGAGGTGATCATGGTGCGCATCAGCGTGCTCTTGCCGCTGCGCGGGCCGCCCACGACGAGGGCGTGGCCGGCCGCGCCGGACAGGTCCGCGTACATCACGTCGCGGCGCTGCTCGAACGGCTTGTCCACCAGGCCCAGCGGCACCACGAGGCGGCCGTTCGCCCCCCATTCGGGCGAGCTCAACCCGCGCTCCGCGGTGACGCGCAGCGGCGGCAACATCCGGTCCACCGAGTTGGACTCGGCCAGCGGCGGCAGCCACACCTGGTGCGCCGGCGGGCCCTGGTTGACCATCCGCCGCACGATCACGTCGAGCACGGTGTCCGCGAGCGCGCTGTCGACGTCCGGCTCGGGCTCGGGCTCCGGTGGCAGGTCCGGCTGTCGGTTCCACGTGTTCGCGGCCGTCCACCGGCTGTCGAACAGCACCGGCATCGGCGAGCCCGTGCGGTTGCGCCGGATCCGGTCCGAGGCGCGGTAGGTGCCGGACACGTACGCGGCCTTGAACTGCACCATCGACTCGGTGTCGAACTTGAGGTAACCCGCGCCGGGCACCGACGGCAGGTGGTACGCGTCGGGCACGCCGATCGCCGCGCGCGACTCGGCGGCGGAGAAGGTGCGCAACCCGATCCGGTAGGACAGATAGGTGTCCAACCCGCGCAGCCGACCCTCCTCCAGCCGCTGCGACGCGAGCAGCAGGTGTACGCCGAGCGATCGGCCGATGCGGCCGATCTGGATGAACATGTCGATGAAGTCCGGCTTGGCGGTCAGCAGTTCGCTGAACTCGTCGATGATGATCACCAGCGAGGGCAGCGGCTCCAGGGCCGCGCCGGCCACCCGGGCCCGCTCGTAGTCGTGCATGTTGGCGTAGTTGCCCGCCGAACGCAGCAACTCCTGGCGTCGGTTCAGCTCACCGGTGATCGAGTCGCGCATGCGGTCGACCAGGGTCAGGTCGTCGGAGAGGTTGGTGATCACCGCCGCCACGTGCGGCATGTCCGACATTCCGGAGAAGGTCGCGCCACCCTTGAAGTCGGCGAGCACGAAGTTGAGGATCTCCGAGCTGTGCGTGGTCGCCAGGCCGAGCACCAGGGTGCGCAGCAGCTCCGACTTGCCGGAACCGGTCGCGCCGACGCACAGGCCGTGCGGACCCATGCCCTCCATCGCCGCTTCCTTGAGGTCCAGCATGATCGGCTCGCCGTTCTGGCCGATCCCGATCGGCACCCGCAGCCGGTCGTTCGGCGGCCTGGGCCGCCAGGTCTGCGATACGTCCACCTGGGCCGCGTCGCCGATGCCCATCAGGTCGGTGAAGTCCAGATTGGCCAGCAGCGGTTCGTCGTCGTCGTTCGCCGACAGCCGCAGCGGCGCGAGCTTGCGGGCCAGCGCCTCCGCGTCGCCCGCCGACAGGAAGTCGGGCACCCCCTCGTACGCGCCCGCCGTCGACTCCAGCGTCAGCCGGTCCTCCTCGGCGATGATCGCCAGCCCGCCGCGCAACTCGTCCAGCGGCCCGGGGACCACCTCGACGATGGTCACGCCCTGCAACCCGTCCGCGCCCGCCAGCAGCGAGTTGGCCGGCACCCCGCCGCCGTCGAGCACCACCACCAGATGCGGCTGGTCCGGCACCGGCTGCGCACCGGCCGCGAACCGCGAACGCCCGGCCAACTCCTCGGCCAGCCACTCCTCGATCTCGCCGAGGTCGCCGGCGATCATCCGCACCGAGCCCGCGCCGTCCGACTGGGACGGGTGCTGCACGTGCGGCAGCCACTTGAGCCAGTCCCAACGAGGCAGCGAGTTCGTGTCGCACGCGACCACGATGCGCACGTCGTCGGGGGAGTGCAGCACCGCGAGTTGGCCCAGCATCGACCGGGTCAGCCCGTACACCCGCTCCGGCTCGCCCGAGACGGTCAGGTGATAGAAGGAGCGCAGCGAGACCGCCATCGGCAGATCGTCCAGCGTCGCCTGGGTGCGCAGGAACCGCCGCATGGCGTCCGCGCACAGCGGCTCCAACTCCTCCAGCGGCGCGGTGTCCGGAGCCACCAGCGGGGTGGACAACTGCTGCTGACCCACCCCGACCCGGACCTGCCCGAAGTCGGGGTCACCGGCCCGCCGTTCCCAGATCCGCCGCTCGCCCGCGGCCACCGACCACAACTGGCCCGGATCCGGATGCGTCCACAACTGCGCGTCGCGCTGCTTGCGGGCGGTCCGCCGGACCTCCTTGCGCTGCTGGGCGAGGTACTTGAGGTAGTCGCGCCGGGAGTCGAGCATCTGCACCCGGTTGCCGCCACGCGACTTGAGGATGTTCGCGACCACCATGACCAGCGACGAGATCATCATCATGCCGCCCATGACCATCATCATCTTGGGCGCGCCCGGCATGAAGAAGAAGCCCGCCGACCCGAGCATGCCCATCATCGGGAGCACGCTCATGATCCAGTTCTGATCGGTCGGGCGCTCCAACTCGGGTGGCGATTGGAGTCGGATCTCCTCCGTGGGGACAGGAGAGGGCAGCACCCTGGGCGGGCGCTTGACGATGACCACGGTCAAGGTGAATCAGCCTCATCCGTCGCGAGGATCCCGGACACGGATCGAACCCGCCGCAAAGCACGGAAAAGGAGCAGGTGATGTGAGTCAACCCACCCCGTCAGGGTCGTCTCCATGACACACGGTGGACCGGTGGTCCGTTCGTGTGTGCGCCGCATACTACTGGCCGGTCTTCCCGGCGCCACCGTCGCGCGAAGCGGTGACGTATAGAGTCGTCGTCCCGCCCCCTCGGGGTCGCGGGACACGGGGCGGCTACAAGCAGGGGGATCTGCACAGGTGAACTCCACGACCACGACGGTCACCACCGGGTTCGCCCGGATCACCGTCATCGCACCGGACTGTCGCGTAGACCTCGCGCTGCCGGAGGAGGTCCCGCTCGCGGAGCTGTACCCGGAGATCCTGCGGCTGTCGGGGCAGACCCAGCGCAACGGCGCGGTGACCGGCTTTCAGCTCACCAGGCTCGACGGCGAGGCGTTGGACAGCGGACTCACGCTGGCCGCGCAAAACGTGCGCGACGGCGAACTGCTGCGCTTCACGGCGCTCGCGGACGCGCCGCCCCCGCCGGTGTACGACGACGTCGCCGACTCGGTGGCCACCTCCGTCACCGGCGACAACCGGCTGTGGACGCCGGAGATGTTGCGCATCGCCGGCCTGTCCGGCGCGGCCGTCTTCTTCACCCTCGGCGCCGTCGTGCTCTGGCGCATGACCCCCCTGCCGCACGGCCTGCCCGCCATCGTCGGCGGCTCGCTGGCTCTGGTGCTGACCGTGGTCGCAGGCGTGCGCGCCCGGGTGTACGGGGACCACTCCGGCGGCGCCGTGCTCGGCCTCGGTGCGCTGCCGAACGCGTTCCTGGCGGGCCTGGGCCTGATCGAGCCGCCGGTCCGCGAGGGCCCGGGCCGGGTCCAGTTCCTGGTCGCCTGCGTCGCCGTGCTCGTCGTCTCCACCCTGATCGCCGCCCTGCTGCCCGCCCGCGGCGCCGTCTACATCGCGGGCGCCGGCGCCGGCGCCCTGGGCACGCTCGCCACCTTCGGCCTGATCACCGTCGACGGCGCCCCCCGCGAGGCCGCCGCGGTCACCGGCACCGTCGCCCTCGCCATGATCGCCTTCCTGCCCTCCTGGGCGGCCCGCCTGGCCCGGCTGCCGATCGGCTTCCTGCCCTCCGACGCGCCGACCTCCCGCCAGAGCGACACCCTCGACCACGCCGACGTCGCCGCCCGCGCCCGCCGCGGCCACGAGGTGCTCAGCGGCCTGGCCGGCGCCTGCGCCGCCGCGCTCGTCGCCTCCTGCGTCGTGCTCGGCAGCGTCGACACCCTGTGGGCCCGGGCCCTGACCGCCGTACTCGCCCTGGTCACCCTGTGCCGGGCCCGCCTGTTCCGGCACACCACCCAGGTCACCGTCCTGTACACGGCCGGCCTGCTCGCCCTGGCGATGTTGTTCGTCGGACTGGCCCTGGACACCGGCATGGCGGACAAGGAGCGCCAGGGTTGGATCTTCGCGCTGGTCTGCGTGGTCGGCGCGCTGCTCGCGATCGTGGCGACCACCGTGCCCTCGCGCGGCCTGTCCCCCTTCTGGGGGCGGCTGATGGACGTGCTCGAAGGCATGCTGATGGTGTCGGTCGTACCGCTGTGCCTGGCGGTGCTGGATCTGTACGACAAGCTGCGGAACATCACGGCCTGATGCGCTCCTGCTAGGGTTGTCCGTATCCCGGAGCCGCGTGCCCGGGATGCGTGCTGCCCACGGGCCGCGCGCCCGCACCATGTGAGCCCAGTCGCCGCCGTGAGTAAGACCGGTGGCGCTCACCACCTTGCAGAGGGAGAACACGTGTCGCTCGACACCGCAACGAAGAAGCAGATCATGGCCGACTACGCCACCAAGGAAGGCGACACCGGCTCCCCCGAGGTGCAGGTCGCGATCCTGAGCTACCGGATCAACGAGCTCACCGCGCACCTCAAGGAGCACAAGCACGACCACCACAGCCGCCGGGGCCTGCTGCTCCTGGTCGGCCAGCGTCGTCGCCTGCTCGGCTACCTGGCCAAGAAGGACATCGAGCGCTACCGCACGCTGACCGACCGCCTGAGCATCCGCCGCAGCGGCGTCGGCATCCGCTAGCAACACACGACGGGGGAGCGGCTTGCACAAGCCGCTCCTTCGCCGTATCCGGACGCCGTCTTTGTAGGCTGTGTTCCGCACGCGGGCATCCGCGGTGAGATAGAACAAGACAATCGACGTCGGTCGTGCCTCGCGCACGCCCGACGACGAGGACGAACGACAAACACTGGGAGCGCCGCGTCGCGACCAAGGCGCCGACCTCCAGCGCCGGTCCTCGGTAGTGGCCCCCGGGTAACGCACCCGGGTGCTTCGATCGAAGACCGGCACGGTCGGCCCTCAGGCGTCATGCGCCGCGGACCTCCCTCGAAACGAACGAGGAGGGCACCCGTGGAGGGTCCCGACATCAGCTTCGCCGAAGCAGTCATCGAGAACGGCACCTTCGGCAACCGCACCATCCGCTTCGAGACCGGCCGCCTCGCCAAGCAGGCCGCCGGCTCCGCCGTGGTCTACCTGGACGACGACACCATGGTGCTCTCGGCCACCACCGCCTCGAAGCGCCCCAAGGACCAGCTCGACTTCTTCCCCCTGACGGTGGACGTCGAGGAGCGCATGTACGCCGCGGGCAAGATCCCCGGCTCCTTCTTCCGCCGCGAGGGCCGCCCGTCCGAGGACGCCGTGCTCACCTGTCGGCTGATCGACCGTCCGCTGCGCCCGTCCTTCAAGAAGGGCCTGCGCAACGAGATCCAGATCGTCGAGACGATCATGGCGCTCAACCCGGACCACCTGTACGACGTGGTCGCGATCAACGCGGCCTCGATGTCCACCCAGCTCGCGGGCCTGCCGTTCTCCGGCCCGATCGGCGGCGTCCGGGTGGCGCTGATCGACGGCACCTGGGTCGGCTTCCCGACGCACACCGAGCTCGAGCGCGCCGTGTTCGACATGGTCGTCGCGGGCCGTGTGCTCGACGACGGCGACGTGGCGATCATGATGGTCGAGGCCGAGGCCACGACCGGCACGATCGAGCTGGTCAAGGGCGGCGCCGAGGCGCCGACCGAGGAGGTCGTCGCCGACGGCCTCGAGGCCGCCAAGAAGTTCATCAAGGCGCTGTGCGCCGCGCAGGTCGAGGTGGCCGACAAGGCCGCCAAGGAGACCGGCGAGTTCCCGGTCTACCTGGACTACCAGGACGACGTCTTCGAGGCGCTGGCCGCCGCGGTGACCGACGAGCTGTCGGCCGCGCTGACCATCGCCGGCAAGCAGGCCCGCGAGAGCGAGCTCGACCGGGTCAAGGACCTGGCCGCGGAGAAGCTGCTCCCGGCGTTCGAGGGTCGCGAGAAGGAGATCGGCGGCGCGTTCCGCGCGCTGACCAAGAAGCTCGTCCGGCAGCGCGTGCTGCGCGACAAGGTGCGCATCGACGGTCGCGGGCTGACCGACATCCGCACCCTGTCGGCCGAGGTCGAGGTCATCCCGCGCGTGCACGGCTCGGCCCTGTTCGAGCGCGGCGAGACCCAGATCCTGGGCATCACCACGCTGAACATGCTGCGCATGGAGCAGATGCTCGACACGCTCTCGCCCGAGACGCGCAAGCGCTACATGCACAACTACAACTTCCCGCCGTACTCGGTCGGCGAGACCGGCCGCGTGGGCTCGCCCAAGCGCCGCGAGATCGGCCACGGTGCGCTCGCCGAGCGCGCCCTGCTGCCGGTGCTGCCCGCGCGCGAGGACTTCCCGTACGCGATCCGCCAGGTGTCCGAGGCGCTCGGCTCCAACGGCTCGACCTCGATGGGCTCGGTCTGCGCGTCCACGATGTCGCTGCTCAACGCCGGTGTGCCGCTCCGGGCGCCGGTCGCGGGCATCGCGATGGGCCTGATCTCGGACGAGGTCGACGGCAAGACCGAGTACGTGTGCCTGACCGACATCCTCGGTGCCGAGGACGCGTACGGCGACATGGACTTCAAGGTCGCCGGCACCAAGGAGTTCGTCACCGCGCTCCAGCTCGACACCAAGCTGGACGGCATTCCCGCGTCGGTGCTGGCCGCGGCGCTCAAGCAGGCCAAGGACGCCCGTCTGCACATCCTCGACGTGATGATGGAGGCGATCGACACTCCGGACGAGATGTCGAAGTTCGCGCCGCGCATCATCACCGTCAAGATCCCGGTGGACAAGATCGGCGAGGTCATCGGCCCGAAGGGCAAGATGATCAACCAGATCCAGGACGACACCGGTGCCGAGATCACCATCGAGGACGATGGCACGATCTACATCGGTGCCTCGGACGGCACCTCGGCCGAGGCCGCGCGGGCGACGATCAACGCGATCGCCAACCCGACGATGCCCGAGGTCGGGGAGCGTTACCTGGGTACGGTTGTCAAGACCACCACGTTCGGCGCGTTCGTGTCGCTCATGCCCGGCAAGGACGGCCTGCTGCACATCTCGCAGCTGCGCAAGATCGCCGGTGGCAAGCGCGTCGAGAACGTCGACGACGTGATCAAGGTCGGCGACAAGGTGCAGGTCGAGATCGCCGAGATCGACCAGCGCGGCAAGCTGTCGCTCGTCCCGGTCATCGAGGGCGAAGGCGACGCCGCCGAGGACACCGAGGACGCTGCCGCCAAGTGACGTCCTCCTCGTCGAAGAACCAGGCCGCTGCGTCCGCGCAGCGGCCTGGTTCCACGAAGACCCTGCTGCGTGACGCGGACGGTGTGGGTGCCGTCCGCCGCACGGTCCTGCCCGGCGGCCTGCGGGTGATCACCGAGAACATGCCGTCCGTGCGCTCCGCGACCTTCGGCATCTGGGTCGGGGTGGGCTCGCGCGACGAGACCCCCGCCCTGGCCGGCACCTCGCACTACCTCGAACACCTGCTGTTCAAGGGCACCGCGAAGCGCGACGCACTGGAGATCTCCGCGGAACTGGACGCCGTCGGTGGTGAGATGAACGCGTTCACCACCAAGGAGTACACGTGCTACTACGCACGCGTGCTCGACACCGACCTCCCGCTCGCCATCGACGTGATCTGCGACATGGTGACCGGCTCGCTGATCGACTCCGAGGACGTGGACGCCGAACGCGGCGTGATCCTCGAGGAGATCGCGATGAACGAGGACGAGCCCGGCGACCTGGTGCACGAACTCTTCTACGACGCGATGCTCGGCGACGCCCCGCTCGGGCGGCCCGTATTGGGCACCGTCGAGTCGATCAACGCGCTCACCCGGACCCAGATCAACGGTTACTACCGGCGCCGGTACAAGGCGCCGAACATGGTGGTGACCGCGGCCGGCAACGTCGACCACGCCAAGGTGGTCCGGCTGGTCAAGAAGGCGTTCGCGCAGGTCAAGGTGGACGAGGGCGCGGTGGCCGCGGCGCCGCGCGTCGGCGGTCGCGGGACCCGCGCGGCCGGCAGCGTCCGGGTGCTCAACCGGCCGACCGAGCAGGCCCACCTGGTCCTGGGGATGCCCGGCCTGGCCCGCGACGACGACCGGCGGTTCGCGCTCAGCGTGCTCAACACGGCGCTGGGCGGCGGGATGAGCTCGCGCCTGTTCCAGGAGATCCGGGAAAAGCGCGGGCTGGCCTACTCGGTCTACTCGTTCCACTCCGGCTACGCCGACCTGGGCGTGTTCGGGATCTATGCCGGCTGCCAGCCCAAGAAGGCCCGCCAGGTGATCGAGATCTGCCGGACCGAGCTGGAGCGGGTGGTGCACGACGGGCTGCCCCGGGACGAGATCGATCGGGCGATCGGCCAGCTGCGCGGCTCGACCGTGCTCGGCCTGGAGGACACCGGGTCGCGGATGAGCCGGATCGGCAAGAGCGAACTCGTCTACGGCGAGCACCTGTCCGTCGACGAGGTGCTGGCCCGGATCGCCGCGGTGACCGCCGACGAGATCCACGACGTGGCGAAGGTCCTGTTCGCCGCGCGGCCGACGCTGGCCGTGGTCGGACCGTTCGCCGACGACGCGGACTTCGTCGCCGTGTCGGCCTGAACGACGGCGAAACCGTGCCGGCCGGGTCGCGAGCGGGTCGGCGGGCACGGAAGTTGGTGCGCTGCGATCGGCCGCGGTGCCGATCGGGGCGAAGAACTGTGCTGACGGGAGAGTGCGCGACATCATGACTGCGATCCGGGTGGGTGTGATCGGTGCGGCCGGCCGCATGGGCACCGAGGTGTGCCGTGCCGTCGAGGCGGCGGACGACCTCGAACTGGTGGCGCGTGTCGACGAGGGAGACGACCTCGCCGACCTCGCGAAGGCGGGTGCGCAGGTCGCCGTGGACTTCACCCATCCGGGTGTGGTCATGGGCAACCTGGAGTACTGCGCGGGCGCCGGGATCCACGCCGTCGTCGGCACCAGCGGCTTCACCCCCGACCGCTTGGCGCAGTTGCGCGAGTGGCTGGCGAAGAGCCCGGAAACCGGCGTTTTGATCGCGCCGAACTTCGGCATCGGCGCGGTGCTGATGATGCGGTTCGCGGCCCAGGCGGCGCGCTTTTACGAGTCGGTCGAGATCGTCGAACTGCACCACCCGAACAAGGTCGACGCGCCCAGCGGCACCGCCCGCCGGACCGCCGAGCTGATCGCCGAGGCACGGGAGGGCGCCGGCCTCGGGGAGATGCCCGACGCGACGGTGGACGACCCGGACGGTGCGCGCGGTGGCAAGGTCGACGGCGTGCCGGTGCACGCGGTCCGGCTGCGCGGCCTGGTCGCCCACCAGGAGGTGCTGCTCGGCGACGACGGCGAGATGTTGACCATCCGGCACGACTCGTTCCAGCGCACGTCCTTCATGCCGGGTGTGCTGCTCGGGGTGCGTCGTGTGGTCTCCACGCCCGGCCTGACCGTGGGCCTGGAACACTTCCTCGATCTGGGCTGAGCATCGTGAGGCAACGTGTCACCGCGCTCGTGCTGATCGCGGTTCTGGTCTTCTACGTGTTCCTCGTCGGCAGTCGCGGCATGATCGCGATTCGCGACGGGCGGCCGGTCACCGTCGTGCTCGGGCTGGCGATCCTGCTCGTGCCGGTGGTGGGCGCCTGGTACATCTGGCGCGAGGTGCGCTTCGGCTTCGCGATGCAGCGGCTGGCCCGCGAGTTGGCGGCCGAGGGCGGGCTGCCGGCCGACGAGTTGGCCCGCACCCCCGGCGGGCGGGTCGATCGGGACAGCGCCGACGAGGTGTTCGAGCGGCGCAAGGCCGAGGTGGAGGCCGCGCCGGACGACTGGCGGGGCTGGTATCGGCTGGCCGTGGCCTACGGCGACGCGCGCGACAACGCGCGCGGGCGCCGGGCGATGCTGACCGCGATCCGCCTGCACGCGGGCCGGGCGCCGGCCACGCGTTAGCGCGTGTCTTCAAGCCCCCGTCGGGTTCCGCGGCGTTCGGTGCTGTGCATCGGCGTGCCGGAGAAGCAGGTGCATAGTGGTTCTATTCGCCTGTTTCTCCGGGGCGGCGAGGTGCGGTGCCGGGCGTTGTGGAGCCCGACAGGGGCTTGAAGACACGCGCTAGGGTCTGGCGCCGGCCGGGTGGTCGAGTGTCGCGGGGCCGGGCGGGTGGGGCGTGGCCGGCTGCGCGGCGGTCGGGTCCAGGGCGGTGAGCAGCCGGGCCGATACGGGCGCGGCCAGGATGCCCGCCACCGCGTCCACCAGGTCCTCCACGAACGCCGCGGGCGGCAGCACGTCGTGCGCCTGCCCCTCGTGGACGCGCTGCTCGCGATCGGCCGTCGCGTGTACGGCCAGGCTGCCGCCCAGGCGCAGCCGGTTGCGTCGCACCGCGCTCGGCAGGTGGCCCAGGGCCAGATCGATCAGGTGGGCGAACTCCGGCGAGCTGCCCTCCAGGCCCATCGCCGGCAGCGCATAGGCGGAGGCGCCCGGGTGCTGGTGCACCCGGGCCAGAAAGCGTAGGTAGAAGCTGCCCCCGACGTCGATCTGTTCGGCCAGCGGGCGCACCATGGCCTCGGCCAGGGCCCGGGGGTCCCGGTCGAGGCCGGCCCGGACCAGTGCGCGGACCAGGTCCTCGCGGCGCCCGTTGACCGCCGCGAGCCGGAAGCCGAAGATCGCCCGGATCAATTCCTCTTTGCTGCCGAAGTGGTACTGCGCGGCGGAATTGTTGCGCTGACTCGCCGCGACACTGATCCGGCGCAGCGAGACCGCGTCGATTCCGTGTACGGCGAACAGCCGCTCGGCGGTGAGCAGAAGGCGCTCGCGGGTCGGAGTTCGGCTCACGGCGCCCACGTTAAGTCGGCTGACTTACCCACTTCAATGGCACGTCGGTGTGGTCTTCACCGTGTTCGTCGGCCGTTTCGCCGCCGATTTCCCGCTCGCGTCACGGGATTGCCGTCGGGCGGAAACGGATCGACCCCGGAGTGGGGCGACGAACGTGGTCGGATTTTGCTCAGGGCATCGGGGAGACCGCCGTGTGCAGTCGCACCTGGCGGATCACCGCGCCGCCGGGCTCGTCCACCCACAGTTCGCGGGTGGCGCCGTCCGCGGCCCAGCCCGCGCCGGTCAGGAAGTCGTACAGCGGCTTGTCGTTCTCCAGGACCCAGGTCACCAGCGTGTCCACGCCGTCGGACACCGCGTCCGCGACGACCGCGGTGAGCAGCCGGGAGGCGTGCCCCTCGCGCTGTCGGGCCGGGTCGATCACCAGGATCGCCAACTCGCCCGCCCGGGCCGGGTCGAGGTCCTCGTCCGAGCCGGGGACGAGGGCCGCGAAGCCGGCCGCGGTGGAGCCCGTGCAGGCCACGAGCACGCGGTGGCGCGGTGAGGGTGGCGCGATCGCGGCGTCCTCCCACTCGGCGGCCAACGCCTCGGGTGTGGCCGCCGCCAAGGCCGCGGCGGGCAGCACGCCGGTGTAGGCGTCGTGCCAGGCCCGGGCGTGCGCGGCGCCCAGGGCGGGGCCGTCTCCGGCGTGGGCCGGCCGTACGTAGCAATCGCTCATGTGGTGCCCCCATCGTCGAGTTCGGCCGATTCTCGCGCGCCCGACGGTTTCCTGTCCGCCGCTCGCCGAACGCACACACCCGTGGGCGACACGCGCCGCCGGCGTTCCCGCCCCCGCGCGCGTCGTGCGACGCTGTCGGCCAAGGATTGGTGGGCGCGGCAGCGGAGGATGGTCATGGGGGTCCGGGTCCGACGAATCGCCCCGGTGTGCGCGGTGGTCGCGGTGCTCGCGACCGGCTGCATGGTGGGTCCGACGATCGACGACGAGAAGCCGAAGCCGGCCGCGGCCGGCCCCACCGGCAATCCGCCGGATCTGCCCGACAAGAATCCGACCGACGGCTCGACCCCGGCGGCCCCGCCGCCCTCGGGCGCGCCGCCGCCGTCCGGCGGGACCGGACAGAAGAAGCAGACGCACACCTACTCGAACGGGCTGACCGTCACCGCCCTGGCGCCGGCGGTGACCCGGACGGCGGCCGTGCCCGGCGAGCGGCGGGAGACGGTCGACGTGGCGATTCCGATCCGCTACGGCAACCGCACCGGATCGAACCTGGTCGCCGAACTGTTCCAGGTGACCCTGTACGCGGGGCCGGACGCGCTGCCGTGCGCCCTCGCCAAGGTCGGCTCGGCGCGCAGCGGCCCGGGTGAGGTCGCGGTGAACGCCGACACGGTGATCACCTACAACTTCGCGGTGCCGAGGGAGCTGGTCGGGAAGCTGGAGGTCCAGGTGCAGCCGTACATGGGCCGACTGGACCGGGTGACCTTCACGACATCCGCGGCGCTGCCGGCGGGTGCGCCGACGCGGCCCGCCGAGGGGCCGTCGACCCAGCCGAGCACGGTGGTGGTGCCGCGCTCCACGCCGACGGGCACGGGGACGAGCGCGGCTCCGAGCGGTGGTTAGGCTTATCCGCCGCCGCACCCCCCTTCATCGACGCACGGCTGCGTGCGTTCGTCCGACGAGGAGCCACCCCGCGTGACCGAAACACCCCAGGAGAAGTCGGCTGTTCGATTCCGGGACGACGTGACCGTCGAACTGATCAAGCACAGCGCCTCGGACCAGGACGTGCTGTGGGCCGCCAGGGTCTCCACGGCGGGGGAGAAGTCCCTCGACGAGTTGGACAAGGACGCCTCGCGCTCCAGGGGATTGATCAACTACCTGATGCGCGACAAGCACGGCAGCCCGTTCGAGCACAACTCGATGACCTTCTTCGTCAGCGCCCCGATCTTCGTCTTCCGCGAATTCCACCGCCACCGCGTCGGATGGTCTTACAACGAGGAAAGCGGGCGTTATCGGGAGCTATTGCCGGTGTTCTATGTGCCTGCGACGGAGCGGCGGCTGGTGCAGCGGGGCAAGCCGGGGGCGTACGAGTTCGTCGACGGCACGGCCGAGCAGCACGCGGTGGTCGACGAGGCGACGCGGGCGGGCTACGAGGCGGCGTACGCGGCCTACCGGCGCATGCTGGAGGCGGGTGTCGCGCGGGAGGTGGCGCGAACCACGTTGCCGGTCGGGCTGTACTCGTCGATGTACGCGACCTGCAACGCGCGCTCCCTGATGCACTTCCTGGGACTGCGCACCAGGCATGACGACGCGACCTTCCCATCGTTCCCGCAGCGCGAGATCGAGATGGTCGCGGAGCGGATGGAGGCGGCCTGGGCGGAGTTGATGCCGCTGACGTACGCGGCGTTCAACGCCAACGGTCGGGTCGCGCCGTAGGGGGCGAGGGCGGGGCAGGGGCCGGCTGAGCCGTCCGAGTGGTCAAATCGGCACATAGGGTGACATTGGAAATTTTTCGCCAGAATCCCTAAGGTTTCGCCCCTCGTGGTCGATACTGAAAGAGATCAGGCGCTGCTCGAACCCCCGAGCGGGCAGCGCCTGGTCCCTTGTTTTGTGCGGCCCGGTCCCCGGTTTCGTTCGGGTCTCGTTCGGGCCGATGGGGCGGGCTCCCGGGCGATGGAGGTCTCGGTGGAGGTCTCATAGGGCGGGTGCTACCCGCAGGTCAGGTGCGGGCCCGGTACGGTTTGGGCCATGGCTCCGACGTCTACCCCCCAGACCCCCTTCGGCCGGGTCCTCACCGCGATGGTGACCCCCTTCACGGCCGACGGTGCGCTCGACCTCCCCGGCGCCCAGCGCCTGGCCGCTCATCTTGTCGATGCCGGCAACGACGGACTCGTCGTCAACGGCACCACCGGCGAGTCGCCCACCACGAGCGACGCGGAGAAAGAGCAGCTGGTCCGGGCGGTTCTGGAGGCCGTGGGCGATCGCGCGTTCGTGGTCGCCGGTGTGGGTACCAACGACACTCGGCACACGGTCGAGCTGGCCCGGCAGGCGGAGGCCGCCGGTGCGCACGGTCTGCTCGCGGTCACCCCGTACTACAGCAAGCCCCCGCAGGAGGGCCTGTACCGGCACTTCACCACGGTCGCCGACGCGACCGGGCTGCCGGTGATGCTGTACGACATCCCCGGTCGCAGCGCCGTGCCGGTCGAGACCGAGACCCTGGTCCGGCTCGCGGAGCACCCCCGGATCGTGGCGAACAAGGACGCCAAGGGCGACCTCGCCTCGGCTAGTTGGGTGATGGCGCGCACCGACATGGTGTACTACAGCGGTGAGGACATGCTGAACCTGCCGCTCCTGTCCATCGGCGCGGTCGGTGTGGTGAGCGTGGTCGGACACCTCGTTTCGGCGGAGCTCCGCGCGATGATCGACGCCTTCACGGCCGGCGACGTCGCCAAGGCGCGCGAGATCCACCAGCGTCTTCTTCCGGTGTACACCGGCATTTTTCGTACCCAGGGCGTGATCCTCACCAAGGCCGCACTGGGATTGCAGGGCCTGCCCGCCGGGCCGCTGCGGCTGCCGCTGATCGATGCCGACGAGGCACAGATCGCGCAGCTGAGGCAGGATCTTTCGGCGGGTGGGGTAGAGCTGTAAACAGGAATATCTGTAAGTAGTGCCCCGGGCGGGTACCACACCCGCTCGGGCCGAACACGAGCTTTTGCGCGTTCCCGTCCGGCCGAGTATCGATCGGCCGGACGGCGGCACGTGGCGAGGAGAGAACTTGAGCCATCCCCACCCCGAATTCGGCCCGCCGCCGGTGCTGCCGAAGGGCGGCCTTCGGGTCACCCCGCTGGGCGGCCTCGGCGAGATCGGCCGAAACATGACCGTCTTCGAGTTCGACGGCCGGCTGCTGATCGTCGACTGCGGGGTGCTGTTCCCCGAGGAGGAGCAGCCCGGAGTCGACCTCATCCTGCCGGACTTCAGCTCGATCCGGGATCGCCTCGACGACATCGAGGCGGTCATCCTGACCCACGGGCACGAGGACCACATCGGTGCGGTCCCGTACCTGCTGCGGGAGAAGGCCGACATCCCGCTGATCGGGTCGAAGCTGACCCTCGCCTTCATCGAGGCGAAGCTCACCGAGCACCGCATCCGGCCGTACACCCTCGAGGTCAAGGAAGGCGACATCGAGCGGCTGGGGCCGTTCGAGTGCGAGTTCATCTCGGTGAACCACTCGATCCCGGACGCGCTCGCACTGGCGATCCGCACCGAGGCCGGCACCGTCGTGCACACCGGCGACTTCAAGATGGACCAGTTGCCGCTGGACAACCGGCTCACCGACCTGCCGGCGTTCGCCCGGCTGGGCACCGAGGGCATCGATCTGCTGCTCGTGGACTCCACGAACGCCGAGGTCCCGGGCTTCATCCCGGCCGAGCGGGACATCGCGGGCGTGCTGGACCGGGTCTTCGCCGACGCCGACCAGCGGATCATCGTGGCCAGCTTCGCGAGCCACGTGCACCGCATCCAGCAGGTGCTCGACACTGCGTACGCCTACGAGCGCAAGGTCGCCTTCGTCGGCCGCTCGATGGTGCGCAACATGAAGATCGCCGGGGAACTCGGCTATCTGAAGATCCCCGCAGGCCTGGTCGTGGACGTCAAGACGCTCGACGACCTGCCGCCGGACGAGGTGGTCCTCGTCTGTACCGGCTCGCAGGGCGAGCCGATGGCGGCGCTGTCGCGGATGGCCAACCGTTCGCACCAGCAGATCCGGATCGTCGAGGGCGACACCGTGGTGCTCGCGTCCTCGCTGATCCCGGGCAACGAGACCTCGGTCTACCGGGTGATCAACGGGCTGACCCGGTGGGGCGCCAAGGTCGTGCACAAGGGCAACGCCAAGGTGCACGTCTCCGGCCACGCCTCGGCCGGTGAACTGCTGTACTTCTTCAACCTCACGCGCCCGCGCAACCTGATGCCCGTGCACGGCGAATGGCGCCATCTGCGCGCCGCCGCCGATCTGGGCGTCAAGACCGGGGTGCGCAAGGACCGGGTGGTCCTCGCCGAGGACGGGCTGACCGTCGACCTGGTCGACGGTGTCGCCAAGATCACCGGGAAGGTGCAGGCCGGATACGTCTACGTTGACGGTTTGTCCGTGGGCGACGTGACCGAGTCCTCGCTCAAGGACCGTCGGATCCTGGGCGAGGAGGGCTTCGTGTCCGTGTTCCTCGCCGTGGACTCCAGCTCGGGCAAGGTGGTCGGCGGGCCGACCATCACGGCGCGGGGATCGGGTATCGACGACGCCCGGTTCGACGCGGTGATCCCGAAGATCGAGGAGATGCTGCAGAAGGCCGCCGCCGACGGGGTGGCGGAGCCGTATCAGTTGCAGCAGCAGGTGCGGCGGATCGTGGGCAAGTGGGTGTCGGACACCTATCGGCGCCGGCCGATGATTCTGCCGGTTGTGGTGGAGGTCTGAGACCTCCTCGATCGTTTTGCGCGGGGCCCGCTACGAAATCTTCGTAGCGGGCCCTGTGTGGTTTGGGGGCGGGGGGTGGGCGTGGGCGTGGGCGTGGTTCGGGGGAGTCGGCGGTTGTGGTCGGTGGCGGTGGCGGGTTGTCGACCGGATGTGCGAGGCGGTGGGTGTGGGGGTGGCTGCGTTTGGCGGGTCTTGGCGGGGCCTTGGTGGGCCTTGGCGGGCTTGTCGTGGTGCGGGGGAGGGTGATGGTGGCGTGAAGCTGGGGTGGCTGGGGAGTTTGTGGCCTTTTTTGTGGTGTGAAGGTCGGGTTCTCGTACTTATGGGTGGCTCGACTGCCGGCTCCTAACGTCGGTCGTGTTCGGAGGGCAGCCGCTCTCCGGGCGCTGGACAGGTCGACACGGTCGACAGGATCGGCAGTCAGGAGCACACATGTATGCGGTACAGCGGAATCGGCGTTGCGGCGGCCCACGACGGGGCGCTCCGCCGCCCGCGCCGTGGGGCGCGCCGATCTCGGTGCCCGGGCGGCGGCCGGTCGCCCGGTTCGGGCGATCGCGGCGTGGGCGGGTCGCGGCGCTCGCGCTGAGCTCGTGTGCGGCGCTGGGTCTGGGCGCGGGGATGACGGGCCCCGTCTCGCCGGCGGCGGCCGCCCCGCGCTGCGACCACGTGGCGAAGGACAACCGGCCGGAGCTGCGTGAGGGGGATCGGGACGACGCGGTCGCCCAGGTGCAGTGCCTGATCGACACGAGGTCCGGAGCCCCCGGCGAGTTGCCTGAGACCGGGGTGTTCGACGCGGCCACCGCGGACGGGGTCCGGTGGGTGCAGAAGTGCAACGGCCTCGATCCGTCGGGGGTCACGAACGAGGCCACCTGGAAGGTGCTCTATCGCGCGAAGAAGGGATGCGGGCGGCAGGCGGAGCACACCGGCACCGAGTAGCGGGTGCGGGCCGGGCGGGAGGCGGAAGGGGCGTCGGCGGGTCGGCCGGGGTCGGGTCGTGGGGGCGGCCGGGCCGAAGTCGTACACAGGCCGGGTGTGATGGTCACACCCATCCCGGGGGCTGTGGACGACGGGCGGCGCGCGTGGAGGGGGCGCGCGCACACTGGCCCGCATGACGCCGACCGATCTTTCCGCACTGCTGTCCCGGCCCTTCACCCTCGCCGTCGCCGCCCGCCACGGGGTCGGCCGGTCGGTCGTCCGACGCCTGGTGCGCGACGGCGACGTGCGTCGGGTCATACACGGGGTCTACGTCGGCGCGCACGTCGACGACACGCCGGAGGTGCGGGCCCGGGCCGCGGTCATGGTTCTGCCCCGCGGGGCCGTGGTCTGTGGGCGCACCGCGGCGAGGTTGTACGGCGTGCGGGTTCCGGCGCGGCCCCGGACGCAGGCACGGCGCGTGGCACCGATCGAAGTGGTCGTGCCGGTGGGGGCGGCTCTGCCCCGCCGGCACGGCTGCCGGGCGCGGATCATGGCGCTCGGGCCGGGGGAGACGGTGTGGCGGGCCGGGATTCCGGTCACCTCGCCCGCCCGGACCGCGGCGGACCTGGTCCGGACCTCGGATCGGGAGACCGGCGTGGTGGTGCTCGACGGGTTCCTGCGGGCCGGGCTGATCGCGCCCGACGCGTTGTCGGCAATGGTCGAGCGCTACGCCGGACATCCGGGGCGCCATCGGCTCGCCGAGGTGGTGCGGCTGGCCGACCGGCGCAGCGCGGGTGAGGACGAGACCCGGCTGCGGCTGGCGCTGCTCGACGCCGGGGTGCCGGCGGCCGAGGTCGGCTGGGAGATCCGGTCGGCGTTCGGTCGGGTCCTGAAGCGCTTTGCGCTGGCCTGGCCGGGGGCGCGGGTCGGGGTGGAGCTGACCGACGACCGGCAGTGGGTCAGGGCGCGGCCTCGGAGCATCGCCGGGCAGAGCTGGCTCGTGTTGCACTGCCCGACGCTCCAGGCGCGCGAGCGGCCGGCGGCCACGGTCGCCCGGATCGGATCGGAGTTGCGGCTGCGGGAGCGGCGAAATCGCGGCGACATCGCCGCGTAGGCGCCGGCATGCTGCGGCGATGAACGTGAACGAGGCAGGGCCGGTGGTCACCGATCGGCTGGAGTTGATTCCGGTCGAGGTCGGTCACGCCGAGGAGATGGCGCGGGTGCTGGGCGATCCGGCGCTGCACACCTTCATCGGTGGTGAGCCGGAGGACGTGGACGCGCTGCGGGCGCGCTACACGCGCTGGGCGAAGGGATCGCCGGATCCCGGCGTGGTCTGGTTGAACCGGGTGATCCGGCTGCGGTCGCGGGGGTCTCTGGTGGGCACGGTCCAGGCCACGGTGGGGCCAGGTCCGGTCGCCGAGGTGGCCTGGGTGGTGGGAACCGCCTGGCAGGGCCGGGGCATCGCCAAGGAGGCGGCGGTCGCGTGGGTGGCCTGGCTCCGGGCCGGAGGCATCGAAGAGATCCGCGCCCACATCCACCCGGCCAACACGGCCTCCGCCGCAGTAGCCGAAGCGGCGTCCCTGACCCCCACCGAAACCTGGCGGCAAGGCGAACAACGCTGGTCCACGACCCGCACGACGCCAACACCCAAGTGAACCCGACCACCCCACCCGGAGCCGCCTCACGCCCCGCCCGGCCACGCTCTCCACCGGCACCCGGCCGAGCCCGGCCGGACTCGACCCACCGACCCCAGAGCCACCCCAGACCGGCCCCACTGCACCCTCCACCCGTGCCCGAGCCGGTCCCCGGCCGGCCCCACCCACTTGTCCTGAAGTCGTCCACGACTGGCGCTGCCGCCCCCGCCGGCGCGAGGGTGGGTCTGATCGGCTCTGCCCCGCCCTGGAGTATTTCCGCGACCGGCCCTGCTGCGCTGCCCGCCGGCGCCCGGGTCGGTCCGGCCGGCCGGATCGGACCACCCGGTCTGGAGCTGTTCCGCGACCTGCCCCGCTGCGCTCTCCGCCGGCGCGCGCGGGTGGGTCGATCGGCCCATCCACGCCGGAGTTGGCCCTTGACTCGCCGCGCTGTGCTCTCCGCCCGCGCCCCGGTGGTCCGGCCTGTGTTCGGACTGCGGCCTCGGTTTGGTGGGGGCTTGTGCTTCCGTGGTGGCTTTTGTATGGGGCTGGTTGAGGGAGGGATGGGCCTCGTGCCGGTTTGGGCCGGCGGGCGGCATCGGGTGGGTGGCTGCCGCTGGGGCTTGCGCCGGCTGCGGGTTGGTTCGGCTGGTGGGGTGGGGTGGGGTCTACGTTGGGGGGCTTTGTGGTGTGGGCCGGGGTTAGTCGTCGCCGGAGACTCTCAGGACCAGGATGGCCATGTCGTCTCGGGCCTGTTCTTCGGCGAATTGTTCGACCGCGCGGTGGATTCGGGCCGCTACCGCACCGGCGGTCAGGCCCGTGCAGCCGGACAGGACCTCGGCCAGGCCGTCGTCGCCGAGCATGCGGGTGCCCTCGCGGCGTTCGGTGACGCCGTCGGTGACGCAGACCAGGACGTCGCCCGGGTCCAGGTCCACCGTCTCCAGGACCAGGTCGACCTCGTCCAGGACGCCGAGCAGCGGCTGCGGGGTGGCCACCGCGTCGACCGTGCCGTCGGGGCGCAGGCGCAGCGGGAGCGGGTGGCCCGCGGAGACCAGGCTCAGGCGTACGCCGCCGCCGTCGCGGTGGGTCATGTGACCGTGCAGGAGGGTCAGGAACCGGCTGCGCGGGCCCTCGTCCAGGATCGCGGTGTTCAGCCGTTGCAGGACGGCGGGCACCGACATGCCCTCGCGGGTCAGCAACCGCAACGCCGTGCGGGCGAGTCCGGTGACCGCGGCGGCCTCCGGGCCGGTGCCGCACACGTCGCCGATGGCGAAGCCCCACTTGTCCTCGCCGATGGTGAACAGGTCGTAGAAGTCGCCGCCGACCTCGTTGCCCTCGCCGGAGGCCTGGTAGACGACCTCGACGTCCACCCCCGGCACCTTGGGCAGTTCCGGCGGCAGCAGGCTGCGCTGGAGGGCCTGGCTGGTCGCGTTGCGCTCCGAGTACAGCCGGGCGTTGTCCATCGCCAACGCGGCGCGGCGGGACAGGTCCTCGGCGAGTTCCAGGGTGTCCCGGCGGAACCGGTCGCCGGCCAGAATGCCGAAGGTCAGCATGCCGATGCCGCGCCCCCGGGCGACCAGCGGCAGCGTGACCGCCTCGCCGGTGACCAGGTCGGTGTGCTCGCGGACCACCTCCGGGTCCAGCGACCGCAGGCCCAGCCAGCGCCGGGCGCCGGGCGTGGGCTGCGCGCGCGGCGCCTCGGCGCGGTCCAGCAGTGCGCGCAGGTCGTCGATCCGCATCTCGTCGGCGTGCCACACCACGCTCAACACCGGCGCGTGCGACTCGCCGGTGTGTACCGCACACCACGTGCCCAGTCGCGGCACCACGATCTGGGCGATCATGGCCAGCGTCATCTCCGGGTCGAGGGTGCCGGCCAGCAGGTCGGACGCCTCGGCGAGGAAGGACAGCGAGCCGCGCCGGACCCGCTCCAACTCGGACAGGCGCGCGCTCTCCACGGTCAGCGAGACCCGGTCGGCGGCGCGCTGGAGCCGGGCCGCGTCGTCGTTGTCGAAGCGGGCCGCCGACTCCGAGGCGACGCCGAGCGTGCCGGTGAGCCGGCCCTCGACCTTGAGCGGAACGGTCACCGCCGAGCGCATCCGGGTCCCCTGCAGGATCGGCACTGCGTCGGGCCCGGCCTCCAAGTCCTCGTGCACGGCGGGCATCCGGGCCGAGCCGTAACGGCCCACCGAGGTCTCCACCGGCACCCGCGACAGCCGATGCACCGCGCCCGCCAGGCCGGTGGTCGCGCGCACCTCCATCTCGCTCTCGTCGTCGGTGGCCAGCAGCACGAACGCGGCGTCGGCGTCGAGCAGGTCGCGGGCACGTTCGACCGCGCGCTGGAGCAGGTCCTCCAGGCCCAGTCGGTTCAGCCCGTCGATCCCGTCCCATTCGCTGTCCACCGGGATCGCCGCCCCGGCGCGACCACGTGAGGCGTCCCGGTTCTCCAGCAGCGCGCGGGCCTGCGCGGGCACCAGGAGCGCGACCAGCGCGGGGTCGCCGTCGGCGTCGCGCAGCCGCACGTGCGAGGCGAAGACGCGCGTGGCTACCCCGTCGGCGGCGCGCACGTCGTACCCGCCCTGCCAACGGGACAGCTCCAGCATCTCGTCCAGCGTCAGCTCGGTGCCCGGCGTCTGCGGCCAGGCGACCAGGTCGCCCAGCGCCATGCCGATCGCCTCGGTGTCACTCAGACCGAACAACCGGGCCGCCTCGGGGCTCCAGTGGGTCACCTTGCGCGAGGCGTCGGCGTGCACCACCGCCACGCAGACCGGCACCGCGGCATCGGGCAGCGCGTTGGCGGGCAGCAGCGGCCCGGCCGAACTGGTCGCCGAGACCGGGTCGGGCAGTTCGAGCCGGAACCACACCCGTTTGACGTTCTTGGCGTATTCGACCCCCCACGCCGACGCCAGCGACGCGGACAGGAACAGCCCGCGGCCGCTCTCGTCGCCGTCGTCGAAGCCGGTCGCCGGCTCCGGCAACTCGCGGCTGGGGTAGTGGTCGGTGACCTCGATCTGGACGCCGCCGTCGTAGCGCACGCACGAGACCTCGGCCGAGGTGCCCGCGTGCACGATCGCATTGGTGACCAACTCGCTGGTCAGCAATACGGCGTCGTCGACCACGTCGCCGGCGTCCCAGTCGGTGAGCGTCTTGCGGACGAACGAGCGTGCGGCCGCCACGGACCTGCCCTCGGGTGCGAAGGCAGCGCTCATCCGGGCAGTGATGAGCATGCTCGTTCCCTGATCCATACACTCCCGCATCTGCGACGAACGGCGGCTGCGGTGACGAATCCGGCTCCACAGTCCGGCAGATTCGCACCCTATCGGTTTCGGACGATCGGGCGGACCCCTTCCAAACAGTGACGCATCGATCACGATTCCGACAGATGTTCCGTCCGAGCGTGCCATTCGGGCCCGCACTTTCCGGATGACAAGCACCATCCTCCCGGACCGCCTCTGCTCTCAACCCTGTGAGTGAAAGACTGTGGACGGCAAGCGGCCGGAGGCACGGACGGTCGCGGCGAATCGGGTCCGGCGGAGGAAATGCGAGATGGCGAAGGCTTCCCCAGCGCAGGCGCGGACTGCGGCCGTCCGGCAGGGCCGGCACGACGAGCAGGATCTGCGGCGTCTGCTGGCCGCCCTGACCGGCGTCCGTGACGGCAACTTCCGCAAGCGCCTGACGGTCTCCGGCGACGGGATCATGTCCGAGATCGCCGTCGTGTTCAACGACATGGTCGAGCGCAACCAGCACCTGTCCGGCGAGTTGGCCCGGGTGCGTCGGGTGGTCGGTCGAGAGGGCAAGCTGACCGAGCGGCTGGACCCGGGCCCGGGCGAGGGTGCCTGGGCGACGAGCATCGACGCGGCCAACGCGCTCGTCGAGGACCTGGTGCGCCCCACCGTCGAGGTCGGCCGGGTGCTGGCCGCGGTCGCCGAGGGCGATCTGTCCCAGCGCATGGACCTGCGGATCGCCGAACAGCCGCTGCGTGGCGAGTTCCTGCGGATGGGCCGCACCGCCAACGGACTGGTGGACCAGCTCAGCGCGTTCGCCGACGAGGTCACCCGGGTGGCCCGCGAGGTCGGTACCGAGGGCAAACTCGGCGGGCAGGCCCGGGTGCGCGGCGTCTCCGGCAGCTGGAAGGACCTCACCGACTCGGTCAACACGATGGCCAGCCGATTGACCCTCCAGGTGCGCGACATCGCCCTGGTGACCACCGCCGTGGCCAAGGGGGATCTGTCCCGCACGGTCACCGTCGAGGTGGCCGGCGAGATGCTGGAGCTGAAGGAGACCGTCAACACGATGGTCGACCAGCTCTCCGGCTTCGCCCAGGAGGTGACCCGGGTGGCCCGCGAGGTGGGCACCGAGGGCCGCCTGGGCGGCCAGGCCCGGGTCGAGGGCGTCTCGGGGACCTGGAAGGACCTCACCGACTCGGTCAACATCATGGCGGGCAACCTGACCGCCCAGGTCCGCGACATCGCCCAGGTGACCAAGGCGGTCGCGTACGGCGACCTGTCGCAGACCATCACCGTGTCCGCGCGCGGCGAGATGGCCCAGCTCGCCGAGACGATCAACGCGATGACCGGCACGCTGCGCACGTTCGCCTCCGAGGTGACCCGCGTGGCGCGCGAGGTCGGCTTCGAGGGCCGGCTCGGCGGCCAGGCCCAGGTCCCCGGCGGCGCGGGCATCTGGAAGGACCTGACCGACTCGGTCAACACCGCCTTCTTCAACCTCACCGCGCAGGTCCGCGACATCGCCGGGGTGACCACGGCGGTCGCCCAGGGCGACCTGTCGCAGAAGATCACCGTGGACGTCTCCGGCGAGATGCTGGAGCTCAAGAACACCGTCAACACCATGGTCGGCCAGCTGTCGGCCTTTGCCTCCGAGGTCACCCGAGTCGCCCGCGAGGTGGGCAGCGAGGGCATCCTGGGCGGCCAGGCGCAGGTCTCCGGCGTGGCCGGCACGTGGAAGGACCTGACCGACTCGGTCAACGTGATGGCCGGCAACCTGACCGGCCAGGTCCGCAACATCGCCCAGGTCTCCACGGCCGTGGCCCGGGGCGACCTGTCGCAGAAGATCACGGTCGACGTCTCCGGCGAGATGCTGGAGCTCAAGAACACCGTGAACACCATGGTGGACCAGCTGTCCGCGTTCGCCTCCGAGGTCACCCGGGTCGCCCGCGAGGTCGGCGGCGAGGGCCGGCTCGGCGGCCAGGCCCGGGTGGTGCCGGGCGTTGCGGGTGTGTGGCTCGACCTCACCGACTCGGTGAACTTCATGGCGGGCAACCTCACCGCCCAGGTCCGCAACATCGCCGAGGTGACCACGGCGGTCGCGCGCGGCGACCTGTCCAAAAAGATCGACGTGGACGCCCGGGGCGAGATCCTGGAGGTCAAGAACACCGTCAACACGATGGTCGACCAGCTCTCCGCGTTCGCCGACGAGGTCACCCGGGTGGCCCGCGAGGTGGGCACCGAGGGCCGACTGGGCGGTCAGGCCCAGGTGCTCGGGGTGGCCGGGGTGTGGCGCGACCTGACCTACTCGGTCAACTCGATGGCCGGAAACCTCACCGAACAGGTGCGCAGTCTGGGCCAGGTGACCACCGCCGTGGCCCGCGGCGACCTGTCGCAGAAGATCACGGTGGACGCCCGGGGCGAGATCCTCGAACTCAAGAACACCGTGAACACCATGGTCGACCAGCTCTCCGGCTTCGCCGACGAGGTCACCCGGGTGGCCCGCGAGGTGGGTACCGAGGGCCGCCTCGGCGGGCAGGCCGACGTCAAGGGTGTCTCCGGCACCTGGAAGGACCTCACCGAGTCGGTCAACGTGATGGCCGGCAATCTGACCGGCCAGGTGCGCAGCATCGCCGACGTGACCACGGCGGTGGCCACGGGCGATCTGTCCAAGAAGATCACCGTCGACGCCCGGGGCGAGATCCTGGAGCTGAAGGAGACCGTCAACACGATGGTCGACCAGCTCTCCGCGTTCGCCGACGAGGTGACCCGGGTGGCCCGCGAGGTGGGTACCGAGGGCCGACTCGGCGGGCAGGCGCGGGTGCGCGGGGTCTCCGGCATCTGGAAGGACCTGACCGACAACGTCAACGTCATGGCCAACAACCTGACGTCCCAGGTGCGCAACATCGCCCAGGTGGCCACCGCCGTCGCCGACGGCGACCTGTCCCAGAAGAGCACCGTCGAGGCCAAGGGCGAGATGGCGGGCCTGGCGGGCACGATCAACACGATGGTCGACACGCTGCGCGCGTTCGCCGACGAGGTCACCCGCGTGGCCCGCGAGGTGGGCACCGAGGGTATCCTGGGCGGCCAGGCACACGTGCCCGGCGTCTCGGGCACCTGGAAGGACCTGACCGACAACGTCAACTCGATGGCGGACAACCTCACCGGCCAGGTCCGCAACATCGCCAAGGTAACCACCGCGATCGCCGGCGGCGACCTGTCGCAGAAGATCGACGTGGACGCGCGCGGCGAGATGCTGGAGCTCAAGACCACCATCAACACCATGGTCGACCAGCTCTCGGCGTTCGCCGGCGAAGTCACGCGCGTGGCGCGCGAGGTGGGCACCGAGGGCATGCTGGGCGGCCAGGCCGAGGTCGAGGGCGTCTCCGGTACCTGGAAGCAACTCACCGAGAACGTCAACGAGTTGGCCGGCAACCTGACCCGCCAGGTGCGGGCCATCGCCGAGGTCGCCACCGCCGTGACCCGGGGCGACCTGTCGTTGCAGATCGCGGTGGACGCGTCCGGAGAGCTCGACGAGCTCAAGGACAACATCAACCAGATGATCTACAACCTGCGCGAGACCACCCGGGCCAACCGGGAGCAGGACTGGCTCAAGACCAACCTGGCCCGGATCTCCGGTCTCATGCAGGGCCGTCGCGACCTGATGGCGGTCGCCGCGCTGATCATGAGCGAGCTGACCCCGGTCGTGGACGCCCAGCACGGCGCCTTCTTCCTGGCCGAGTTGACCCAGGAGGACGTGGTCGAGCTGCGGCTGATCGCCTCCTACGGCTACCAGGACGGCGGCGGCGTGCCCACCCGCTTCCGGCTCGGCCAGTCGCTGGTCGGCCAGGCCGCGCTGGAGAAGCGCTCGATCCTGATCCTGGACGCGCCGCCCGGCTACATCAAGATCGCCTCCGGTCTGGGTGAGGCCGCCCCGGCGAACGTGATCGTGCTGCCGGTGCTGTTCGAGGACCAACTGCTCGGCGTGCTCGAACTCGCCTCCTTCCGCCCGTTCACCAAGGTGCACCGCAACTTCCTGGAGCAGCTGAACGAGCAGATCGGGGTCACGGTCAACACGATCATGGCCAACTCGCGCACCGAGATGCTGCTCGCCGAGTCGCAGCGACTGACCGAGGAACTCCAGGAACGGTCCGAGGAGTTGCAGCGCCAGCAGGGCGAGCTGCGGCACTCCAACGCCGAGTTGGAGGACAAGGCGGCGCTGCTCGCCCGGCAGAACCGGGACATCGAGATCAAGAACCGGGAGATCGAACAGGCCCGGCAGGCGCTGGAGGAGCGGGCCGAGCAGCTCGCGCTGTCCTCCAAGTACAAGTCCGAGTTCCTGGCCAACATGTCGCACGAGCTGCGCACCCCGCTGAACAGCCTGCTGATCCTGGCCAAGTTGCTCGCCGACAACGTCGAGGGCAACCTGACCCGCAAGCAGGTCGAGTTCGCCGAGACCATCCACGGCGCCGGATCCGACCTGCTCCAGCTGATCAACGACATCCTGGACCTGTCCAAGGTGCAGGCCGGGAAGATGGATGTGCGTCCCGCGCGGATCGCGCTGGCCCAGCTGATGGACTACG
Source organism: Embleya sp. NPDC059237 (assembly GCF_042754105.1). Taxonomy (NCBI): domain Bacteria; kingdom Bacillati; phylum Actinomycetota; class Actinomycetes; order Kitasatosporales; family Streptomycetaceae; genus Embleya; species Embleya sp. NPDC059237. The sequence continues at coordinate 551,895 of NZ_JBHZAE010000007.1, forward strand.
TCGAGGCCACCATCCGCCCGCTGACCTCGGAGAAGAACCTCGAGTTCACGGTGCACGTCTCGCCCGCGGTGCCCGGGATCCTGTTCACCGACGAGCAGCGGCTGCAACAGGTGTTGCGCAACCTGCTCTCCAACGCGGTCAAGTTCACCGACTCCGGCTCGGTCGAGGTGTTGATCACGCTCACCGACGACATCCCGCTGACCAACACCGAGTTGGACAACGCGGAACACGCGGTGGCCTTCTCGGTGATCGACACCGGCATCGGCATCGCGGTGGACAAGCTCAAGGTGATCTTCGAGGCGTTCCAGCAGGCCGACGGCACCACCAGCCGCCGCTACGGCGGCACGGGCCTGGGCCTGTCGATCAGCCGGGAGATCGCCTGGCTGCTCGGCGGCGAGATCCACGCGGAGAGCATGCCGGGACGCGGCAGCACGTTCACCCTCTACCTCCCGCTGGACAGCGTCCTGGTCCCGGGCGACGAGATCGGCCACGACCGCGACATCGAGTTGCCGCCGACCCCGTACCGGGCGGCGCTGCCCGCCGCGGCGCCGTCCACCCCGCTGCTCAGCGACGCACCGGAGTTGCCCGGGGAGGGGGAGGACGAGCCCGACGACACGGGCGAGGCGGCGCCGCGCCGGGTCCTGGTGGTGGAGACGCCGCAGTCCGACGGCGCGCCGCTGAGCACCGCGCTGGCCGGGCTCGACGGGCAGATCGACCTGAGCACCGCCGCCGACGAGGGCGAGGCGGTGCGCCTGCTTGCCGAGGCGCCGCCCGCGTGCCTGGTGGTGGACCTGCGGCTGCCCGACGAGGGCGCGTGGCAGGTGCTCGACGCGGTCGCCTCGCGGAGCGAATTGCAGAGCCTGCCGGTCGTGGTGCACGTTCCGGCCCGCCCGACCCGCTCCGAGTCGGGCCGGCTGCGCGGCTACCGGCGCCGGATCGTGCTGCTCCAGCGGGTCTCCACCCCCGACGCGCTGGCCCGGGCGGTGCTGGGCGCCACCGGGCCGGTGCGGGCCGACCACACCGGCCCCGCCAAGCCGGTGGTCGAGCCGTTCGAGGGCACCTTCGACGGCGAGCGGGTGTTGATCGTCGACGACGACGTGCGCAACGTGTTCGCGTTGACCAGCGTGCTGGAGCAGTACGGACTCAGCGTGCTGTACGCGGAGAACGGCCGCGAGGGCATCGAAGTGCTCCAGGGACACGACGACATCGCGATCGTGCTGATGGACGTGATGATGCCGGAGATGGACGGATACGCCACCACGTCGGCGATTCGCCGGATGCCGCAGTACGCGGGGTTGCCGATCATCGCGTTGACCGCCAAGGCGATGAAGGGGGATCAGGAGAAGAGCATCGACTCCGGCGCCTCCGACTACGTGGCCAAGCCGGTCGACACGCGGCACTTGTTGGGACTCATCCGCACTTGGCTCGACCACTAGTTCGCTTCTCGGGTGGCAAGCACCACATGATGGAACCCGTATGGTCGAACCGGCGTTGAAGGGGTGGAGGGGTCGATGGGGTGTTGTCGCAACCGTAGGTCGGGCTGTGGTGACACCATGCGGTCGTCTGTTCCGGAATACCTGCCGAGCCGATCGCCTGGCCACTACCATGACCGGGACGAGCATCACCCGGAACGTGTGCTCGACCGGCGTGGAGTGCGTCGGGGCGATCTCGGCCGACGGTGTGCCGGGCCGAACCGTGTCGATCGAGGCCGTGTCATTCTGGGCAGCGTCAGCAGTGCCGGCAGTGTCAACCAGGCAAACCGAAAACATGCACAAGGACGAGTGGAGCCGACCGATACGCGGGGTCACCCACCGTGTCGGATCGAAGAGGGTGGGCCATGACGGAGAAGGCCAAGATCCTCCTGGTCGATGACCGTCAGGAGAATCTGCTCGCCCTGGAGGCGATCCTGTCCGCGCTGGACCAGACCCTGGTTCGGGCGCACTCGGGCGAGGAAGCCCTCAAGGCGCTGCTCACGGACGAGTTCGCGGTGATTCTGCTCGACGTCCAGATGCCCGGAATGGACGGGTTCGAGACGGCCGCGCACATCAAGCGGCGGGAGAAGACCCGCGATATCCCGATCATCTTCCTGACCGCGATCAACCACGGCCCGCACCACACCTTCCGCGGTTACGCGGCAGGTGCGGTCGACTACATCTCCAAGCCCTTCGACCCGTGGGTGCTGCGCGCCAAGGTCTCGGTCTTCGTGGACCTGTACAAGAAGAACTGCCAGTTGCGCGAGCAGGCCACGCTGCTGCGCGGGCGCCTGGAGGGGCCCGCCGGCGGCGACCGGGCCGGGGCGGACGTGATCGCGGAGTTGTCCACCCGGTTGGCCGCGGTCGAGGAGCAGGCCGACGGCATGGCCAAGCAGGTCGAGTCGACCGACGACCCGATCCTGGCCGCCTCCGCGGTGCAACTGCGCCGCCGGGTGGCCCGGATGCGCGCCGCGCTCGACGCCCTCGCGCCGGCCACGGCCGGCCACGGCGGACCCCCGCTGGTCCCGGCCCCGGACAAGGGCGAGGCGGCCGGCTGACCTCGGGGCGCCCGCGCGGACCGGACCGTCGACGACGGCCCGGTCCGACACGGCGCGCGCTCCGGGCCGGGACGCATGAGGTGGAGAGGGTCCACCGGTAACCTCGGGACATGGCCACACGTGCGTCCGGCGGCGGAGCGCAACCGCGCACGGCCGCGAAGAAGAAGGCTCCCGCCAAGAAGGCGGCCCCACCCCCACCTCCCCCGCCGAAACTGCTCGGTGGGGTGCCCGCGTTGCTCGGGAAGGCGCTCAAGGGGCTGTGGCTGGGGCTGGCGCACGCGTTCGGTTCGCTCGCGCGGGGCATCGGCTCCGGCGCGCGCGGACTCGACCCCGCGCATCGTCGGGACGGGCTGGGGCTGGCCCTGCTCGGCCTGGCGATAGTGATCGCCGCGGGCGCGTGGGGCACCATCGACGGCGCGGTCGGCGAGGGGGTCAACGCGGTCGTCGCGGGCCTGGTCGGCCGACTGGACGTGCTGGTGCCGTTCCTGGTCGGCGCGTTGGGCGTGCGGGTGATGCGCCATCCCGACCAGAAGGACGCCACCGGGCGGATCGTGATCGGCTGTACGGCGCTGGTGTGCGCGGTGCTCGGGCTGATCCACGTCGGGTGCGGGACGCCGCAGCCCGGTGACGGTGCGGCGGCGATGCGCGACGCGGGCGGGCTGGTCGGCTGGGCGTTCGCGACGCCGCCGGTGCACCTGGTCACCCGGTGGGTTGCGGTGCCGCTGCTGGTGCTGCTGATCGTGTTCGGGCTGCTCGTGGTCACCGCGACGCCGATCAACGCGGCGCCGGAACGCCTCGGAGTCTTCCTCGGCTTCATCGAGGGCCCCGAGCCGGAGCCGTACGACGAGGACGACGACCGCCCGAGCGGGTTCGCCGGCTTCGACGAGGACGACGAGCCCGCGCCGGCGCCGGTGCGCAAACCCCGACCGCGCCGCCGGCCGAGCCCGGCCGGCAAAACCGGCCATCCGGACGCGGTCGACGTGGCCGCGGCCGCCGCCGCGGCGCTGGACGCGGGCGACGCCGGCCTGGTCGTCCCGCCCGCCCGCTCGCGCAAGGCCGCCGCCGCTCGGGTGGTGACCGATCTGCGGGCCCGCGTCGCCGACGCCCCGGCGCACACCCCCGCGCCGCCGCGCAGCGAGCAACTCAGGCTCTCCGGCGACATCACCTACCACCTGCCCGGCCCCGCACTGCTGCGCAAGGGCCCGCCCGCCAAGGCCCGCAGCAAGGCCAACGACGACGTGGTCGCGGCGCTGTCCAAGGTCTTCGAGCAGTTCAACGTCGACGCGCAGGTCACCGGCTTCTCCCGGGGCCCGACGGTGACCCGCTACGTGATCGAGCTGGGCCCGGCGGTCAAGGTGGAGCGGATCACCGCGCTGGCCAAGAACATCGCCTACGCCGTGGCCAGCCCGGACGTACGGATCATCAGCCCGATCCCCGGCAAGTCCGCGGTGGGCATCGAGATCCCCAACACCGACCGCGAGATGGTCAGCCTCGGCGACATCCTGGCCTCCGACACCGCCGCCGGCGACGCGCACCCGATGATCGCCGCGCTGGGCAAGGACGTCGAGGGCAACGACGTGGTGGCCAACCTGGCCAAGATGCCGCACCTCCTTGTGGCGGGCGCCACCGGCGCGGGCAAGTCGAGCTGCATCAACGGCCTGATCACCTCGATCATGATGCGCGCCACGCCGGAGGAGGTGCGGATGGTGCTGGTCGACCCCAAACGGGTCGAACTCACCACCTACGAGGGCATTCCCCATCTGATCACGCCGATCATCACCAACCCGAAGAAGGCCGCCGAGGCGTTGCAGTGGGTCGTGCGCGAGATGGACATGCGCTACGACGACCTGGCCAACTTCGGCTTCCGGCACGTCGACGACTTCAACGTCGCGGTGCGCGCCGGCAAGCTGAAGGTGCCGCCGGGCAGCGAGCGCGACATCCAGCCCTACCCGTACCTGCTGGTGATCGTCGACGAGTTGGCCGACCTGATGATGGTCGCGCCGCGCGACGTCGAGGACTCGATCGTGCGGATCACCCAGCTCGCCCGTGCCGCGGGCATCCACCTCGTGCTGGCCACCCAGCGGCCCAGCGTGGACGTGGTCACCGGTCTGATCAAGGCCAACGTGCCCTCGCGGCTCGCGTTCGCCACCTCCTCGCTGGCGGACAGCCGGGTCATCCTGGACCAGCCCGGCGCGGAGAAGCTGATCGGCAAGGGCGACGCGCTGTTCCTGCCGATGGGCGCGAGCAAGCCGATCCGGATGCAGGGCGCCTACGTCACCGAGGAGGAGATCGAGGCGATCGCCCGGCACTGCAAGGAGCAGTTGCAGCCGGAGTACCGCGACGAGGTCACCGCGGGGCCGGATCGCAAGAAGCAGGTGGACGAGGACGTCGGCGACGACCTCGACCTGCTCTGCCAAGCGGTCGAATTGGTGGTGTCCACCCAGTTCGGCTCGACCTCGATGCTCCAGCGCAAGCTGCGCGTCGGCTTCGCCAAGGCGGGCCGGCTGATGGATCTGATGGAGAGCCGGGACATCGTCGGACCGAGCGAGGGCTCCAAGGCGCGCGAGGTGTTGATCAAACCGGATGAAATCGAGCAGGTTATGGCCACGTTGCGCGGAGAATGATCTGACTTAAGTGATGATTGGTGTCAGTCGTGATGAATGACGCATAAGGGGCGAAAAGTGTCGATCGGTCAGAGCCTCGCCGAGGCGCGCGTACGGGCCGGTCTCACCGTGGAACGGCTCAGTGAGGTCACCCGGATCCGACAGGTCGTCATCGAAGGAATCGAACACGACGACTTCGAGCCGTGCGGGGGCGACTTCTACGCTCGCGGCCACATTCGCACCCTGGCGCGTGCCACGGGCCTGGAACCCGCGCCGCTGATCGCCGAGTACGACCACACCGTCGGCGGCACGAGCACCCCCCGGCCCACCGAGATCTTCGACTCGCCGCGCAAGTCGATCGAATACCGCCGCCCCAACTGGACCCTGGCCATGGGCGTCGCCGTGGTCATCGTGCTGATCTTCGCCTTCGTACAACTCGCCGGCGGCCGGGCCGACGACGACGAGAAGGAGACCGCGTCCCGGGTCGCCCCGACCACCGCCGCCCCCGCGGCACCGGCCCCGCCGCCCCCGCCGCCGTCCTCGGCCGCGCCGGTGAGCAAGGCGCCGGCATTCCCGCCCGGCGTCGTGGTCACCATCACCGCCGTCGACGGGCGCAGTTGGATCCGCGCGTTCGACTCCAGGGACAGGCAGATCCTGGAGACAATCCTGGACAAGGGTGAGGCCAAGACCTTCGAGGACCCCGCACAGCTGCAGGTCCAGGTCGGCAATTCGGGCGCCGCGCGACTGAACGTCAACGGCCGCGACCTGGGCCCGGCGGGCGAGGACGGCGAGGTGGTCAACCGCACGTTCGTCCCCGGCGACCCCATCCCGCAGATGCGGACGAGCGCGTCGGCGACCCCGTCGCCCCGGTGACCGGGCATCGTGACCTCCCCGGAACCATCCGACGCTTCCCTGCGTCCGGTCCACGTCCGCGCCTGACGTAGGCTTTCCGGCATGTCCGCCCGCGATACCACCCGCCCCGCCGCCCCGGCCGAGAGCCCCGCCGCCCTGCGCACCGTCGCCCTGGTCACCCTCGGCTGCGCCCGCAACGAGGTGGACTCCGAGGAACTCGCCGGCCGGCTCGAGGCCGACGGGTGGGCCCTCGTCGAGGACGCCGCGGACGCCTCCGTCGTCATGGTCAACACCTGCGGATTCGTCGAGTCCGCCAAGAAGGACTCGATCGACACCGTCCTGGAGGCCGCCGACCTCAAGGGCGACGGCCGCACCCAGGCCGTGGTGGCGGTCGGCTGCCTGGCCGAGCGCTACGGCGACCAGCTCGCGGGCGCGCTGCCCGAGGCCGACGCCGTGCTCGGCTTCGACGACTACGGCGACATCTCCGGCCGGCTGCGCTCGATCCTGGCCGGCGAGAGCCACATCCCGCACGCGCCCCGCGACCGCCGCGCACTGCTGCCGATCACCCCCGTCGAGCGCCAGGCCGCCGACGTCGCGGTGCCCGGCCACGGCATCCCCGAGGATCTGCCCGAGGGCGTCGCGCCCGCCTCCGGGCCGCGCGCCCTGCGCCGCAGGCTCGGTTCGGGGCCGGTGGCCTCGCTCAAGCTCGCCTCCGGCTGCGACCGCCGCTGCTCGTTCTGCGCCATCCCCTCCTTCCGCGGCTCGTTCCTGTCCCGCCGCCCCTCCGACGTGCTCGCCGAGGCCCGCTGGCTGGCCGAGCAGGGCGTCCGCGAGATCGTCCTGGTCAGCGAGAACTCCACGTCCTACGGCAAGGACCTGGGCGACCTGCGCCTGCTGGAGACGCTGCTGCCGGAACTGGTCGCCGTCGAGGGCATCGAGCGGGTCCGGGTCAACTACCTCCAGCCCGCCGAGATGCGCCCGACGCTGATCGACGTGATCACCGGCACGCCCGGCGTCGCGCCCTACTTCGACCTGTCCTTCCAGCACGCCTCCGAGCCGGTGCTGCGCCGGATGCGTCGATTCGGCTCGGTCGAGGCGTTCGTCACCCTCATGGAGCAGATCCGGGCCAAGGCCCCAGAGGCCGGCGCCCGATCGAACTTCATCGTCGGCTTCCCCGGCGAGACCGAGCAGGACGTGGACGACCTGGAGCGTTTCCTGATCGCCGCCCGGCTCGACGCGATCGGCGTGTTCGGCTACTCCGATGAGGACGGCACCGAGGCGGCGAACTATCCCGACAAGCTCGACGCCGACGTGATCGAGGCCCGCGTGCAGCGGATCTCCCGGCTCGCCGAGGAACTGGTCGCACAACGCGCCGAGGACCGGATCGGCACCGAGATCGTCGTGCTGATCGAGGAACTCGGCGAGGACGGCAGCGCCGAGGGCCACGCGGCCCACCAGGCCCCCGAGACCGACGGCTCGACCACGGTGGTCGGCGAGGGCCTGCGCGTGGGCGACTTCGTCCGGGTCCGGGTCACCGACAGCGAGGGCGCCGACCTGTACGGCGAGGCGATCGACGTGATCGTGCGCGGGGGCGATCGGTGACGGCCGAACCGGCACCGCCGCGCCGGCGCCCGGCCGAGGCCGTTCGGGCCGCCGCCGCCAACCACCCGCCGAAGCCCGACCGCCTCGGCGACCCCACCACCTCCGTCAGCGCCTGGAACGCCGCCAACGCGCTCACGCTGATGCGGGTGGCCCTGGTGCCGGTCTTCGTCACCCTGCTGCTTCAGGACGGCGGCCACGACCCCGCCTGGCGCGCCTGGGCTTGGGCCGCGTTCACCGTGGCCAGCATCAGCGACCTGTTCGACGGCAAGCTCGCCCGGATGCACAACCTGGTCACCGACTTCGGCAAACTCGTCGACCCGATTGCCGACAAGGCGCTGATGGGCGCCGCGTTGATCAGCCTGTCCGCGCTCGGCGACCTGCCCTGGTGGGTCACCCTGGTGGTGCTCGCCCGGGAGATCGGCATCACCCTGCTGCGCTTTTGGGTGATCCGCCACGGCGTGATCCCGGCCAGCCGGGGCGGCAAGGCCAAGACCATGCTCCAGGGCAGCGCGATCGGGATGTACACACTGGTCATGACCGGCCCGCTGGCCACCACCCGGGCCTGGATCATGGCGGCCGCGGTCATCGTTACCGTGGTGACCGGCCTGGACTACATCGTCAAGGCCGTACGACTGCGACGCGGCACCCCGGTGCCCGCCGGACAGGGCTGACCGTCGGGACGAATCCCGACCACGGGGGAAGCGGGGAAGCGGGACCATGCGCGAATTGAAGATCGAACTCGTCGCGGTGGGGGACGAGTTGCTGGTCGGCGACGTGGAGAACACGAATGCCGGCACGCTCGGCCGCCGACTCACCGCCGCCGGTCTGCGGGTGAGTGGGGTGTCCACGGTGGGCGACGGCCTCGACGCGATGATCGACGTCCTCACCCAGGCCGTCCGGCGCGCCGACGCGGTGATCGTCTCCGGCGGCCTCGGCCCCACCTCCGACGACCGCACCCGCGAGGCGATCGCCGCCGTCGCCGGTGTGCCGTTGCGCCGCGACCCGGCGATCGAGGACTGGCTGCGCCGGCGCTACCGGGGCCTGAACCGCACCCTCACCGCGCTCGGCCTCCAGCAGGCCGACGTCCCCGAGGGCGGGCGCAGCCTGCCCAACGCGAATGGCAGCGCGCCCGGCATCGCGGTGGTGATCGGCGACGTGGCGGTCTACGCGATCCCCGGCCCGCCGCACGAGATGATCGCGATGACCGAGGAGCAGGTCCTGCCCGACCTGCTGCGCCGCGCGGGCGAGCCGCCGACGCGTGCGCAGCGCCAACTGCTCACCGCCTCGATCGGCGAGGGGGTGATCGCCGCGATGCTCGAACCGCTGGAGAAGGAACTCGCCCGGGACGGCGCGGTCGAGGTCGCCTACCTGGCCACCGCCGGACAGACCCGGGTCAAGCTCACCTCCGCCACACCCGGCGGCGCCGCCGAGGTGGACGCCGCCGCCGCGCGGGCGCGCGAACTGCTCGGCGGGTGTGTCTACGGCGAGGCCGGCGACACCCTCGCCGGCGTGGTGCTCGACCTGCTGCGCGGGCGCGACGCCACCGTCGCGGTGGCCGAATCGCTCACCGGCGGCCTGATCGCCGCCGAGCTGACCTCGGTGCCCGGCGCGTCCGCGAGCGTGCGCGGCTCGGTCACCGCGTACGCCACCGACCTCAAGGGCTCGGTGCTCGGCGTGGACACCGATCTGCTCGCCGCGGAGGGCGCGGTTCACCCGGACGTGGCCGCGCGCATGGCCGAGGGTGTGCGCGACGTCATGTCGGGTACGTACGGGGTGGCCACGACGGGGGTCGCCGGTCCGGACCCCCAGGACGGAAAGCCCGTGGGCACCGTATACATCGCGGTGGCCGGCCCCGAGGGAACAATCGTGCTCTCCCTGCTGTTCTCGGGCAGTCGGGGCAGGATCCGCGAGATGACCACGGTCCGTGCGCTCGACCTGCTCCGGTGTGTGGTGGCCGGTCTGCCGGCCGAGCAGGACCCGGCGTGTACGGGGTGACCGGGCCCGCCGATCGGCCGACGAGACCATGGCGGCCGGGCGTCCGGGGAAGATACGAAAGGCCGGCCGAGGACGTGCTGCGAATCGAGGTGGGAGTGAACCGGAACGCCTATGGACCCTGGGGACCCCCGCCGTCAAGGTTCCACGCCCTGAGTGAACAGGACGGCAAGGCGGGCACACCCGCACGGTCGGGCAGGTACGGTGGGGCTGTGACCCCCCGAGCCGCCCTAGGAGGGAGCGACCGATGATCCTGCTCCGTCGCCTGCTGGGTGACGTGCTGCGGCGCCAGCGCCAGCGTCAGGGTCGCACCCTGCGCGAGGTTTCGTCCTCAGCCCGGGTATCCCTTGGCTACCTGTCCGAGGTCGAGCGCGGCCAGAAGGAAGCCTCGTCCGAACTGCTCGCCGCGATCTGCGACGCGCTGGACGTGCGCATGTCCGTGCTCATGCGGGAGGTCAGCGACGAGCTGGCCCTCGCCGAGCTGGCCTCGGCCGAGGCGATGCGCCCGGTCCTGGAGCCGGTGGGTGCCGGCTTCACGCCGAACGAGCGCGCCACCGAGCGTCAGAACAACGACCGGACGTCGGGCGCCGCCCCGATCGCCGGCGACAACGCGGTGAGCGTGGTGGTGGCGGCCTGAGCCGCGTCCGCGCGCCGGGCACCCGCCGGGTGTCGCGCACCGGACACCGGGCCCGATCGACCCGAACACGACACCGAGGCCCCGTCCCTGTTATCGGGAGACGGGGCCTCGGCATGGGCGGGACCGACGGGCGGGCGGCCTACCAGGGCATCGCGACGCCGCCGTTGGGGCGCAGGATCTGGCCGGTCACGAACTTGGCGGCGTCCGAGGCGAGGTAGGCCACCGCGTAGGAGATGTCGGTGGGCTCGCCGACGGTGCGCAGCGGGGCCATCCGGGCCATCGGCGCGGCGACCGCGGCCTTGCGCTCCTCGTCCTCGTTGCCGTCCGCGTCGGTCCAGTGCCGGCCCGTCATCCCGGTGACGATCCAGCCCGGCGCGACCGCGTTGACCCGCACGCCCCGCGGGCCGACCTCGGTGGCCAGCGTCTTGGTCAACTGCACCACCGCGGCCTTGGCCGCGCCGTAGCACAGCAGCCCGGAGGTGGCGGTGTCCACCGCGCCGGAGGCCATGTTGACGATGCTGCCGAAGCCTTGCCCCGACATCACCCGCGCGGCGGCGCGGCAGCCGAAGAAGACGCCCTTGAAGTTGATCGCCAGGACCCGGTCGAGGTCGGCCTCCTCGGTCTCGATCACCGTGCTCAGGTGCATCACCCCGGCGATGTTGGCGAGTACGTCGAGCCGGCCGTGCGCGGCGACCGTGTCGTCGATCAGCGCGTCGACCTGCACGGCCCGCGAGGTGTCCACGGCGGCGGCGGTCGCGGCGCCGCCGGCGGCCACGATCGCCTCGGCGGTCTCCTGCGCCCCGGCCTCGTGGATGTCCGCGCAGACCACGGTCGCGCCCAGTTCGGCCAAGACCTCGGCGCTGGAGCGGCCGATGCCCGACGCCGCGCCGGTGACGACGGCGACCCGGCCGGTCAGATCGAGGGCTTCACGGAACACGGGTGACCTCCCGGCGCTGGTCGAGTATGGCGCGCCGACCGTACGAGCCATCTGACGAACAGTCAATAAAGGTGTGGGCCGGGGAGATCGGCGTCACCGCAGGCCCTCCTGGCGGCGGCACCAGCGGTGCGTCTCGCCGCCGGCGGGGAACACGCCGGCCGCCGCGAGGGCGTCGCACGGGTCGGTGGGCATACGCGCCGGCCGTCCGGTTCGGCCGCCGCCGGTGTGCGCCGACCGGGGCGGGTGGGCCGGGCCGGTCTCCGTCCGGGGGCGCGGGCGGGCGGCGGGCGGCGCGGCGTCCTCGGTGGGATCGCCCGCCGGCGGCGTCGGGTGTTCGGTCGGGGTCGGCTCGGCTGTGCCGCCCGCCAGGGCGGTGATCGCCGGCGCGGGCTCGCCGGCGAGCGGGTCGACGGGGGAGGGGGCGCCGGTCGGCCGGTGCGGCGCGGCGGCCGCGGGCGGGGTCTGCGGGCGCGGTGCGGGAGTCGGCGCGGACACCGAGGTGCAGCCGGCCGAGGCCAGGAACAGCACGGGCAGCACCAGGACGGGCAGGATCCGGGGAGGGGTCATGCCCGGTACGACGAACCACCCGGTCGTCGGTCACCGGGTGTACCTCCATCGGGTGACGGCTGGCAACGCGGACACCAAAAGGTCACCCTCGGCGGATCGCCCACATCGGCCCGCCGGATCCCGCTGCCGCAACGTGCGCACGGGCGACCGGCGCGCCCGTAGACCCAGTGGCGCCGGCCCGGGCGGGTATCGCCGGTGGTGATGTGCCCGACCCGGTCCCGATTGGCCGCGAGCAGGCGCTGGGCCAGTACCGCCCAGGCGAGCGGGTCACCCGCCTCGGCGACCGGGGTCCACGGCGCGACGCCGCGCAGGAAGCACAGCTCGGCCCGGTACACATTGCCGATCCCGGCCAGATTGCGCTGATCGAGCAGCGCCTCGCCGATCGGCCGGCGCGGGCGGGCGGCCAGCCGCCGGGCCGCCTCGGGCGCGTCCCAGTCCGGGCCGAGCAGGTCCGGGCCCAGATGCCCGACCACGCTCGACTCGTCGGCGGCGCGCAGCAGCTCCACCACCGGCATCCGCATCCCGATCACGGTGTGTGCGGTATTGGCCAGCACCAGTCGGATCGCGTGCCAGGGGCGGGGCAGCGGGTGCGCGCCGGTGTCCTGGACGTGCCAGGTGCCGTCCATCCGCAGGTGGGTGTGCAGCGTGACGCCGCCCTCGACGCGGGTCAGCAGGTGTTTGCCGCGCGGGACCACTTCGAGCACCGAGCGGCCGGTCAGATCCACCGTCGCCAGCGCGGGCACCCGGAAGTCGGTCACGGTCAGCTCGCGCTCCACGAGGGCCGCGCGCAGTCGCCGCGCCGCCTGGTACACGGTGTCGCCTTCGGGCATACCGCCATTGTCCCGGCCGTGCCGCCGGCCGTGCGCCCGGCCCGGGGCCGGCCCCCGAGTCCCCCCGGACCCGTCGGTGCGGCCGCCCCCGGGGGTCGGTGACGCCACGGGACGCGCGCCGGCGCGCGCTGCTTCGCGGTACACGGACCGACGTCGCGAACGCGCGGCCAGGAACACGTCCGCGACGCCGGATCCGAGTGCACCCGACCGTGACGCGTGCAGGGTCGCCACGGGCGGGGTGGTGCCGGCCGGTCCACCAGGATCACTCCCGGGTCGCCGTCCGTGACCACGATCCTGCGGGATGTACATGACCGGGGTGTTTCGCGGACCGGGCGCTCGTGTAACGAAACGATGTCACCCTCGGAGGCGGAGCCCCTTCGGGGTGGCATGGAACCCGGCCGCCTCCAGCGCCTTGCCCAGCGAGGAGGTCAGCACCTCGGCGCCGTCGGCCTTCTCCACGGTCAGCTTGCCCAGCGCGCCCGCGCGCACCGCGTCGGCCAGCGCCGCGGCCGCCGGACCCACCCGATCCGGGTCGTCGGTCCAGGACAGCAGGGTGCGACCGCCGCGTTCGACGTACAGGATCGGCTCGCCGTCGAGCAGGATCACCAGCGCGCCGGCCTTGCGCCCGGGCCGGTGGCCGCCGCCGGCCTCGCCCGCTCGGTCCGGCCAGGGCAGCGCGGCGCCGTACGGGTTGGCCGGGTCGGCGGCGGCCAGCACCACCGCGTCGGGCCGCTCGTGCGGTTCGCGGCGCTCGCTCGCGTTGTGCACCGCGCGCAGCCGGTCCACCGCGCCGTCGGCGGCGAACTGGGCAGCGCCCAGGCCCTCCACGAAGTAGCCGCGGCGGACCCGGCCGCCCTCCTCGAACACGCTCAGCACCTTGTACGCCGCCGCGAAGCCGCCGGGGCTGCCCTCGGCGACCACCGCGCCGCGGGTGACCACGCCGTGCCGGTCGAGCAGCGTCTCGGCCAGCGCGTGGGCGCGCCGGGTCGGGTCCGGCTCGGGCACGGGGGCCAGCGACCAGCGCCCGGCCACGGTCGGCGGCCCGGTGCGCGCGCTCGCCACGGGGCGGCCCCGACTCAGGCCCGCGTACCGCCCGCGCGGGGTCGCCCGCCGGGCCCGGTGCGCGGTCGAGCCGGAGGTGCGCCCCGAGCCGAGCAGCGCGCGCAGCGGGGTGAGCGTGTCCCCGGTGACCCGCCCGGCCCACACCAGGTCCCACAGCGCCTCGGCGATCGCCGCCTCCGACGCCGGCGTCTCCGGGGCCAGCCGCTCGGTCAACTGCCGGAAGAACAGCGCGTAGCCGCCGTCGAGCGCGGTCAGGATCGCCCGGTGCAGATCGCCCGTGTCCAGCGGCACCGGAGGCGGCAGCAGGTAGGGAGCCGCGTCGGCGAGGTAGAGCGAGAGCCACCCGTCCTTGCCGGGCAGCGCGCCGTGCCCGGCCCAGAGCACCTCGCCCGCCGCGCACAACTCGTCCAGCATCGCGGGCGTGTAGCCGACCACGCGCGAGGGCAACACCAGCTTCTCCAGCGCCGACGCGGGCACGCTCGCGCCCTGCAACTGCTCGATCACCCGGACCAGGCCGTCCAAGCCGCGCACCCCGCTCGCCCCCACGCCCTGCCACGCGGTGAGGAAGCGGGCGAGGGCGACCGGCGGCACCGGCTCCACCTCGTGCCGCAGTGCGGCCAGCGAACGACGCCGGAGCATCCGCAACACCTCGGCGCCGCACCACTCCAGGCCGGACCCGCCCGGGCGGAACTCGCCGGAGACCACCTGCCCGTTCGCGGCCAGCCGCTCCAGCGTGCCGGTGGTCACCGCCACGCCCAGGCCGAACCGGGCCGCGGCCTCGCCCGCGCGAAACGGCCCGTGGGTACGCGCGTGCCGGGCCAGCAGATCACCCAGCGGGTCCTTGACCGGCTCGGTGAACGCCTCGGGGACCCCGACCGGCAGCGGCGTGCCCAGCGCGTCGCGCAACCGGCCGGCGTCCTCGATGCCGGCCCAGCGCTCCTCGCCCGCGATCCGCACCCGGATCACCCGCCGGGCCCGCTCCAGAGCGGTCAGCCACTCCTGCTCGAAGCCCGGCTCGGCCCGCGCCGCCACCTCGGCGGTGGTCAGCGGTCCGAGCAACCGCAGCAGATCCGCCACCCCCTCCGCGTCCCGCACCCGGCGATCCTCGGCCAGCCGCTGCAACTCGCTCTCGGTGCGCGCCAACACCTCCGGGTCCAGCAACTCGCGCAGCTCGGCCTGCCCCAGCAACTCGGCAAGGAGTCGCGAGTCCAGTGCCAGCGCCGCCGCCCGCCGCTCGGCCAGCGGCGAGTCGCCCTCGTACATGAACTGCGCGACGTAGCCGAACAGCAGCGAGCGGGCGAACGGCGACGGCTCGGTCGTGGTCACCTCGACGATGCGCACCGCGCGCGTGGCGATGTCGCGCATCAGCCCGGTCAGGCCGGGTACGTCGAATACGTCCTGCAGGCACTCGCGCATCGTCTCCAGGACGATCGGGAACGAGCCGTACTCGCTCGCCACCGCGAGCAGTTGGGCCGAACGCTGCCGTTGCTGCCACAGCGGGGTGCGTCGACCCGGCATCCGGCGCGGCAGCAGCAGCGCGCGGGCCGCGCACTCGCGAAAGCGCGACGCGAACAGCGCCGAGCCGCCCACCTCGGCGGTCACCAGCGGCTCGACCTCGGCCTCCTCGAACACCGCGAAGTCCGGCGGCAGCGCACCGGCCGCCAGGTCCTCGGGGGCGTCGCCGAACGGGTCGCCGGTGTCGGGCAGCCGCAGCACGATCCCGTCGTCGCCGTGCATCGTCTGTACGTCCAGACCGGTGCGCTCGCGCAGCCGGGCCGCGATGGCCAGCGCCCACGGCGCGTGCACCTGCGCGCCGAACGGCGAGTGCACCACCACGCGCCAGTCGCCCAGCTCGTCGCGGAAACGCTCGACCACGATGGTCCGGTCGTCGGGGACGTGGCCGCACGCCTCGCGCTGCTCGCCCAGATAGCCGAGGAGGTTGTCCACCGCCCACGGGTCCAGGCCCGCGGCGGCCACCCGCTCGCGCGCCCGATCCGCCGGCAGCGCGCCCACCTCGCGGACGAACGCGCCCAGCGCGCGGCCCAGTTCCACCGGCCGGCCGAGCGCGTCGCCGTGCCAGAACGGCAGCTTGCCGGGCACCCCGGGGGCGGGCGAGACCAGCACCTTGTCGTGGGTGATGTCCTCGATCCGCCAGGAGGAGGTGCCGAGCGTGAACACGTCGCCCACGCGCGACTCGTAGACCATCTCCTCGTCCAACTCGCCCACGCGCGACTTCGCCTCGCCCGCGACCAGGAACACCCCGAACAGGCCGCGGTCGGGGATGGTGCCGCCGGAGGTGACCGCGAGCCGCTGCGCGCCCGGGCGGGCGGACAACACGCCGGCCACCCGGTCCCACACGATGCGCGGGCGCAACTCGGCGAACGCGTCGGAGGGGTAGCGGCCCGCGAGCATGTCCAGGGTCGCCTCGAAGGCCGACGCGGGCAGCGCGGTGAACGGCGCCGCCCGGCGGATCAGCGCGAGCAGCGCGTCCACGTCGCGGTCCTCGACCGAGACCATCGAGACGATCTGTTGGGCGAGCACGTCCAGCGGATTGCGCGGCCCGCGCACCGACTCGATCGCGCCCTCGCGCATCCGCTCGGTGACCACCGCGGTCTGGACCAGGTCGCCGCGGAACTTCGGGAAGACCACACCCCGGGAGACCGCGCCCACCTGGTGGCCGGCCCGACCCACCCGCTGCAGGCCGGAGGCCACCGAGGGCGGCGACTCGACCTGGACGACCAGGTCCACCGCGCCCATGTCGATGCCCAGCTCCAGGCTGGAAGTGGCCACCACCGCCGGCAGCCGGCCTGCCTTCAGGTCCTCCTCCACCTGGGCCCGCTGCTCCTTGGACACCGAGCCGTGGTGGGCCCGGGCGAGCAGTGGCGGCGCCCCCTTGCTGCTCCCGGCCTGGGCCATCAGCTCGGCGGGCGAGGCGTCCTGCGGCAACTCCTCGCCGGTCGCCCGCTCGTAGGCGATCTCGTTCAGCCGGCCGCACAGCCGCTCGGCCAGGCGGCGCGAGTTGGCGAACACGATGGTCGAGCGGTGCGCCTGGATCAGGTCGACGATGCGCTCCTCGACGTGCGGCCACACCGAGGTCTTGCGCTCGTTGCCGGCCTCGTCGAAGTCGCCGGTGCCGCCGCCCAACTCGCCCATGTCCTCGACCGGGACCACCACGGACAGCTCGAACGTCTTGGCCGACGGCGGCTGGACCACGTGCACCTCGCCCGTGGCGCGCATCCACCGGGCCACCTCGTCGACCGGGCGCACGGTCGCCGACAGGCCGATCCGGCGGGCGGGTCGCTCCAGGAGTTCGTCCAGCCGCTCCAGGCTCAGCGCCAGGTGTGCGCCGCGCTTGGTGCCGGCGACCGCGTGCACCTCGTCCACGATGACCGTGTCCACCCCGCGCAGCGCCTCGCGGGCCTGCGAGGTGAGCAGCAGGAACAACGACTCGGGCGTGGTGATCAGGATGTCCGGCGGCTTGGTCGCGAACCGGCGCCGATCGGCCGCGGGGGTGTCGCCGGAGCGCACCCCCACGGTCACCTCGGGCTCGGGCAGGCCCAGCCGCACCGACGCCTGCCGGATGCCGGTGAGCGGGCTGCGCAGGTTGCGCTCGACGTCGACCGCGAGCGCCTTGAGCGGCGAGATGTACAACACCCGGCAGCGTCGCCGGGGATCCTCCGGCAGCGGCTCGGCGGCGAGCCGGTCGAGCGCGGACAGGAACGCGGCGAGCGTCTTGCCGGAACCGGTCGGGGCGACGACCAGCGCGTCCTTGCCCTCGGCGATCGCCCGCCAGGCGCCCTCCTGGGCCCGGGTCGGCGCGTGGAAGGCGCCGGTGAACCACGCCCGGGTGGCGGGGGAGAAGCCGGCCAGGACGGAAGCGGAATCGTCGTGTGGCATAACTCCCCATGGTGCCCGGTGGCTCCGACATTCGCGTCGGCCGACAGGCGGGCGGCGGTGTGGGCGGCGGGCCGGCCGGCCCGCACCGGGATACTGGTCGTATGGGACTCACCGACTTCTGGCGACGCATGCGCGCGCACTTCGGCGACTCGTACTTCGAGTCCTTCGCCCGCGACCACGTGATGTCCGAACTGGGCGGGCGTACCGTGCACGAGGCACTGGCCGCGGGCATCGACGCCAAGGACGTCTGGCGGGGCGTGTGCGTGTCGATGGACCTGCCGACCACCAAACGCGCCTGAGCCCGGCGACCGGACCGGGACCCGGCGGAGCCGGCGCGCGGCGTGCTCGGCCTCGTCGCGCCGGTCCGTGCGGGCGAATCTGCACAAAACGACCCAGCGTGACGCTCTAGTCTCTTTCTGTCATACGACGCATGGCACCACACATGCCACGCGACCGGACAGGGAGCCCACGTGACCACACCCGACACCCGGACCACCCGGGTCGCGGCGCGCGACCGCATGCCGTCCTGGTTGCCGCGGGCGGTGTTCCTGGTCCTCGTGATGATCGCCGGCTTCCGGCTGCTCGGCTGGACCCTGAACCAGTTGCGCACGCTGCTGATCGACCTGCTGGTGGCCTTCTTCCTCGCGCTCGCGTTCGAGCCCGCCGTGGACCGGCTCGCCCGCCGCGGGATGCGGCGCGGCGTGGCCACCGCGATCGCGTTCGTGGTGGTCTTCCTGGCCTGCGCAGGATTTCTGGCCGTGGTCGGCTCGCTCCTGGTGGACCAGGTGGTTGCCTTCGCGAACCACCTGCCGCGCTACCTGGAGGACCTGGTCGCGTGGGTGAACCGCACCTTCGGCACCGATCTGACCGTGGAGAAGGTCCAGGGGAAGATCTTCAAGGACACCGGCACCGTGCAGGGCTACGCCGAGCAGGTGGCCAACCACGCGCTCGGCTGGTCCGCCCGGATCGTCGGCGCGCTGTTCCAGCTCTTCACCATCGCGCTGTTCACCTTCTACTTCACCGCCGAGGGCCCGCGGATACGGCGCGCGGTGTGCTCGCTGCTGCCGCCCGGCCACCAGGCCGAGGTGTTGCGCGGGTGGGAGATCGCGATCGACAAGACCGGCGGATACCTCTACTCGCGCGCCGCGCTCGCGCTGATCTCGGCGTTCGCGCACTACGTCGCGTTCCTGATCCTCGACCTGCCGTACGCGATCCCGCTGGCGTTGTGGGTCGGGCTGATCTCGCAGTTCGTACCGACCGTGGGCACCTACATCGCGATCGTGCTGCCCGCGCTGATCGCGCTGACGGTGAGCCCGGCGACCGCCGTGTGGGTGGTGCTGTTCGCGACCGCCTACCAGCAGTTCGAGAACTACCTGCTGCACCCGAGGATCACCGCGCGCACGGTGGAGATCCACCCGGCGGTGGCGTTCGGCTCGGTGATCGCGGGCGCCGCGCTGCTCGGTGCGGTGGGCGCGCTGATCGCGATCCCGGTGACGGCCACCGCGCAGGCGTTTATCGGGAGCTACCTGCACCGCTACGAGGTGCCCGAACACCACCTGACGCCCGACGAGACCCGGCCGCCGAGGCGGCCGGGTCGGCTGAGCCGGCTGTGGCGGCGGAGCGGGGACCCGGCGGGCCCGGCGGGGGATACGGACGCTCAGGACCAGAAGCGGAACAGCCGGTAGCCGTCGTTGGCCAGGTATGGCGACACGTCCAGCGCGTCGGTGATGTGGTCGACCACGTCGTAGAAGTAGTGGTTGACCGACGGCGACCACAACAGCGCGAACAGGAACAGGATCGCGTAGGGCGCGTACGGTGCGATGGCCCGGCGGAACTCGAAGGGCAACCACGGCTCCAGCACGCCGTATCCGTCCAGACCCGGCACCGGCAGCAGGTTCAGCACCGCCGCGATCACCTGGAGCTGGATCAGGAACGAGAACGCGGCCACGAAGGTCGCGCTCGCCCCGTCCACCACGCCGGACGACAGCAGCAGCGCGAGTACGCCGGCCAGCACGGCGTTGGTCAGCGGTCCGACCGCCGACACCAGACTGTTGCGGGCCCGGCCGCGGATCGCGCCGCGGTCCAGGTAGACCGCGCCGCCGCTGAGCGGGATCCCGCCGAGCAGCACGAAGACGGTCGGCAGGATGAAGGACAGCAGTGGGTCGCTGTACTTGAGCGGGTCCAGGGTCAGATAACCCTTGCCCACCACGCTGTGGTCGCCCGAGCGCAGCGCGGCGAAGGCGTGCGCGAACTCGTGCAGGCACAACGAGACCAGCCAACCCGACATGACCAGCAGGAACACGCTGGTGCGGGTGGCGGCCTCGGAGGTGCCGTCGTCGTGCCACGCGTACCAGCCCGAGGCGACGCAGACCGCGACGATGGCGAGGAAGACCGGGCTCGGCCGCACATGGCGCAGCGAGCCGGCCGCGGGACGGCGGCCGTAATCTCCATAGGGGTGCGTCACGAACTGCTCCAGACAGGCGGAAGGGCCGTACGACCGGGAGTTCGCATCGTACGGCCCTGCCGGGACACTCAGTGGAACGCGTGTTCCGGTGCCGGGTAGGCACCGCCGACCACGTCGCCCGCGAACGCCTTGGCGGCGTCGCCGAGCGCGCTGCGCAGGTCGACGTACTGCTTGACGAACTTGGGGGTGTGGCCGGTGGTCATGCCGGCCATGTCGGTCCACACCAGCACCTGTGCGTCGGTGCCCGCGCCCGCGCCGATGCCGACGGTGGGGATGTCGAGGAGGTCGGTGACCCGGGCGGCCAGCTCCTCCGGCACACACTCCAGGACCACCGCGAACGCGCCCGCGGCCTGCATCGCCTTGGCGTCGGCAATCAACTGCTCGGCGCTCTCCGCGTCCCGCCCCTGCACCCGGTAGCCGCCGAAGGCGTGCACCGACTGCGGGGTGAGCCCGAGGTGGGCCATCACCGGGACACCCGCGGCGACCAGGGCCTCGACCTGGGGTACCGAGCGCCGCCCGCCCTCCAGCTTGACCGCGCCGGCGCCGGCCTCCTTGAGGAAGCGCACGCCGTTGCGCAGCGCCTGCTCGGGGGATTCCTGGTACGAGCCGAACGGCAGGTCGGCCACGATCAGCGCGCGCTTGGTGCCGCGCACGACCGAGCCGGTGAGCATCACGAGCTGGTCCATCGTGACCGGCACGGTGTTCTCGTAGCCGAGGTGGTTGTTGCCGGCCGAGTCGCCGACCAGAAGTACGGGGATGCCCGCGTCGTCGAAGACCGAGGCGACCATCGCGTCGTACGCGGTGAGCATCGGCCACCGCTCGCCGGCCCGCTTGGCCCGGGCCAGGTCGCGCACGGTGACCCGGCGCCCGGTTCCGTCGCCGCCGTACAGGGTCAGTCCCGGACCCTCGGCCGAAGCGGATATCGGCTGCGCGGACTTGTTGCTGGACATGGTGTTCTCCCGACTCGAGGCGCTCGGACGGCGTCCCCGGACAAGGCCATGGTGACATGCCTCCGAACAGCACAACAGAGGCGTCGGGCGGGGGATTCCGGGTGGCCGGAGGCCGGTCGGGAGCCGGTCGGGAGCCGGTCGCGTGCAGGTCGCGGGCCGCGACGTTTGCCGAGGCTTTGCAATACGAGACCGTCTCGTTTCGTAAAGGCTCGCTAGCCTGAGGGGGAATCGAGCAGTGTCCACGTGTCGTACGAATCGAGCCTCACCCGTGACCGCAGCGAACGTTCCCCCGATACGCACCGTCGACGAGCACATACACCGCCGGCGCTGGGCCATCCTCGGCGTCCTGGTGATCAGCCTGCTGGTCGTCGTCCTCGACAACTCCATCCTCAACGTCGCGATCAAGACCATCGCCGACCCGGACAAGGGTCTGGGCGCCACCCAGAGCGAACTCCAATGGGCGATCAACTCCTACACGCTGGTCTTCGCCGGCCTGCTGTTCACCGCCGGCATCCTGGGCGACCGCTTCGGTCGCAAACGCACGCTGCTGTTCGGCATGGTGATCTTCGGTCTCGCCTCGTTGCTGTCCGCCTACTCGCAAAACCCGGGGCAACTGATCGCGGCGCGCGCGGTGATGGGATTCGGCGGCGCGTTCGTGATGCCGGCCACGCTCTCCATCATCAGCAACGTCTTCGAGCCGCAGGAGCGGCCCAAGGCGATCGGCATCTGGTCCGGCGCGGTGGGTCTCGCGATCGCGATCGGCCCGATCACCGGCGGCGCGCTGCTGGACCACTTCTGGTGGGGCTCGGTGTTCCTGATCAACGTCCCGATCGTGATCGTCGGCATCGTCGCGATGCTGGTGCTCGTGCCGGACTCGCGTGATCCCCGCCCGGGCCGGCTCGACCCGATCGGGGTGGTGCTGTCCATCGCGGGCCTGGTCTCGCTGGTCTACGGCATCATCCGCGGCGGCGACGCGGGCTGGGGCAGCATCGAGGTGATCGGCACGATCGTGCTCGGCTTGGCCGTACTCGCCTTCTTCGTCTGGTTCGAAAAGCGCAGCGACCACCCCGCGCTCGACGTGCGGTTCTTCCGCGACCCGGCGTTCTCCGCCGCGGCCGCCGCGATCGGCCTGGTCTTCTTCGCGCTCCTCGGCGTGACCTTCTTCATGGCGTTCTACCTGCAGAGCGTGCGCGGCTACACCCCGCTCCAGACCGGTCTGCTGCTGCTCCCGCTGGCCGTTGCGCAACTGTTGTTCTCGGCGCGCAGCTCGGTGATGGTCAAGCGGTTCGGGGTGCGCGCGGTGACCACCGGCGGCATGCTGCTGGTCGGCCTGAGCTTCCTGTCCTTCCTCTGGATGGACCGCACCTCGCCGATCTGGATCCTGTGCGTGGTCTTCTTCTTCCAGGGCGCGGGCATGGCGCACGTGATGCCGCCGGCCACCAACTCGATCATGTCCTCGCTGCCGCGCGAGAAGGCCGGCGCCGGATCCGCGGTCAGCAACACCGTGCGCCAGGTGGGCGGTGCCCTCGGCGTGGCGATCCTGGGCTCGGTGTTGTCCTCGGTCTACCGGGACCGGATCTCCGGCGACCTCGACAAGCTGCCGCCGAACGTGCCGCGCGGCCCGGCCGGCGACTCGGTCGAGGCCACCCTCGCGGTCGCCGGCCGGCTCGGCGACCGGGGCGCGGCGCTGGTCGACCCGGCCAAGGACGGCTTCATCGACGCGATGCACGCGGCCTCGATCGGTTCGGCGGTGGTCGGCCTGATCGGCGCGGTCGTGGTGTTCCTGTGGATGCCGCGCCGCGATGCCGGGCAGACTGCCCCGGGAGCGGGCCGACCCGGGGAGCCCGTCGAGGAACAGCGCTCCGCGAAGGTCTGACATGCAGCCTGCGACATCCCGATCAGCGGTCGAGCCGACGTCGGCCGACCCCACCGTGCACACCGACCCCGCCGTCGAGGCCGACGTCGGCCCCACCGTCGGGATCGACGTCGAAGACCCCGGCGCGGCGGACAAGCCGCGCCGGGGTCGGCCCCGCAGCGAAGAGGCCGAACGGGCGATCCTGCACGCGACGTTGCGACTGCTCGCCGAGCACCAAAGCATCACCGGCCTGTCCGTCGAGGCGGTGGCCCAGGAGGCGGGGGTGGGCAAGGCCACCATCTACCGCCGCTGGCCCGGCAAGGAGGCGCTGATCATCGCGGCGATCGAGGCCGCCGAGGTGACCCCGACCGTGCTCGCGGGCCGCTCGTTGCGCGAGGACCTGGTCAGCGTGTTGGAGAACATGCGCCGGCAGGCCATCGACAAGCGCGGCGACGGCCTGATGGGGGTGGTCGCGGGCGAGATCCGCAACCACCCGGAGCTGCATCGGCGCTACCACGAGGTGGTGGTGGAAAAGCGCCGGGCGATCCTGCGGGATCTGCTCCAGCGCGGGATGGACTCCGGCGAGCTGCGCGCCGACCTTCCGATGGAAGTCCTGATGGACCTCGTCACGGGCCCCATACTGGTACGCAAGCTCGTACGGGAGAACGCGAGTCTGGATCCGGAGCTGCCGGGCCAACTCGCGGACGCGCTGCTCGGCGGAATCCGCGCTCGCTCCTGAGCCCAAAGGGAACCTATCGGCCGCTTCCCGGCGTCCGTTTCGACGTAGGCGACGTTTTGTTCGTACGTTGACGCGGACAGTCGGGACCCGTACCCCGGGACATCAGGAGGCAGCATGACGTGGCCCACCACGACCGACACCGGAGCCGAGCCGCAGCCGGCCGGCGACGGCGGTCCGCGGCGCGGGTCACGTTGGTCGTGGGAATCGATCCGGGACGGCGCGGTCCGCGTCTGGCGCACCCCGCCGTGGCGGCGCGGCCGGGTGATCGCGGTGTTCGCGGTGCTGGCCGCGCTGCCGATGGCCTTCCACCGGCTCGTGCCCAACACCCCGGGCAACTGGGGCAGCTTCATCGAGACCTTCCTGCCCTGGGCGGGCCTGGTCGTCCCGGTGCTGCTGGTCTGCGCGGCGATCCGCCGCTCGTGGACCGCGGTCGCCGCGACGATGTTGCCGGTCCTGGTCTGGGTGACCATGTTCGGCGGCTTCTTCCTGCCCGGCCGCGGCGGCGGCCCGCACGACCTGCGGGTGGTCAGCCACAACGTCAACGCGGGCAACCCCGACCCGGCCGGCACCGCGCGCTCGCTGCTCGGCTCGGGCGCCGACGTGATCGCGCTCGAGGAGCTGCCCGAGGGCGCGTGGAAGCAGTACAACGCCGTGCTCAAGGACCGCTACCCGAACGTGCAGCACGAGGGCACGGTGGCGGTGTGGACCACGGCCCGCTTCTTGATGAGCAAGGCCGAGGCGATCGACGTCGGGATGGGCTTCACCCGGGCGCTGCGCACCGTGATCACCACGCCCAAGGGCGACGTGCCCTTCTACGTCGCGCACCTGGCGTCGGTGCGTTTCGGCCCGAGCGGCTTCACCGTCGGCGACCGCAACCGCACGATCGACCGGCTCGCCTCGTCGCTCGCGGTCGAGACCGCGCCGCACGTGATCCTGGTCGGCGACCTCAACGGCACCACCGACGACCGCGCGCTGCGCCCGGTCACCCGCTACCTGCGCGACGCCCAGGACACGGCGGGCACGGGCATGGGCTTCACCTGGCCCGAGTCGTTCCCCATGGCCGCGATCGACCACATCATGTACCGAGGCATGACCGCGGCCGACGCAAAGGTCCTCGGCAGCACCCCGAGCGACCACAAACCGGTCCAGGCGGACCTGCGCCTGAAGTGAGGCATCGCGAAGTCGCCTGCCGCAGGGCCCGACCGCATCGGTCGGGCCCTGCGGGTGTCCCGGCTTGCGGGCTCAGGCCGGTCCGGCTCCCGGTCGGCCGCTTTCGCGCCAGCGGCTGGTGATGGGTAGGCGGCGGTCGCGGCCGAAGGCCTTGAGGGAGATCTTGGTGCCCGGGGGGTATTGGCGCCGCTTGTACTCGGCGGTGTCGACGAGGGCCAGGATGCGGTCCACCAGTGCCGGTTCGAAGCCTGCGGCCACGATTGCGTCGCGGCCCATGTCCCGTTCGACGTAGTCGTCCAGGATGTCGTCGAGCAGTTCGTAGGGCGGCAGCGAGTCGGTGTCGACCTGGCCCGGCCGCAGCTCGGCGCTGGGCGGCTTGGTGATCGAGTTGACCGGGATCGGCGCGACCTCGCCGCGCCGCTCGGCCTCGGCGTTGCGCCAGCGGGCCAGCCGCCACACCGCGGTCTTGGGCACGTCCTTGATCGGTGCGAAGCCGCCCACCGCGTCGCCGTACAGGGTGGAGTAGCCGCAGGCCAGCTCGCTCTTGTTGCCGGTGGCCAGGACCAGGTGGCCCTCCTGGTTGGACAGGCCCATCAGGGTGGTGCCGCGCACCCGTGCCTGGAGGTTCTCCTCGGCCAGGCCGGTCAACCCGAGCGCGGCCAGGTAGGCGTCGACCATCGGCGCGATCGGCACCTGCCGGTAGTCGAGCCCGATGCGCTCGGCGGTGTCGGCCGCGTCGTCCCTGGAGTGTTCGGAGGAGTAGCTGCTGGGCATCGAGACGCCGTACACGTTGCCGCCGCCCACCGCGTCGGCCGCGATCGCCGCGACCAGGGCCGAGTCGATCCCGCCGGACAGGCCGAGCAGGACCGACTTGAAGCCGTTCTTGGCCACGTAGTCGCGCAGACCGGTGACCAGTGCCCGGTAGATCTCCGCGTCGTCGGACAGGGCCGGCGCAATGGTGTGCTCGGCGGCGGGCGCGGGCGGCGGCGCGGACTCCTCCGTCAGCACCACGTGCCGGATCGTCAGGTCGTCGGCCACCGTGTCGTCCGTGCGGGCGAGTCGGGCGTCGACGGTGCGCTGCGGCAGGTCCAGGTCGGCCACGAGTAGTTCCTCGTGGAACTGTGCGGCGCGCGAGAGCAGCCGGCCCTCGGCGTCCACGATCAGCGAGTCGCCGTCGAAGACCAGCTCGTCCTGCCCGCCGAAGGCGTTGACGTAGGCGAGTGTGCAGTCGGCCTCGCGGGCCCGGCGGCGGACCAGGTCGAGCCGCGAATCGTCCTTGCTCACCTCGTACGGCGACGCGTTGATCGACAGCAGCAGACCCACCCGGGCGGCGCGCGCGGCGGCCACCGGTCCGCCCTCCTGCCACAGGTCCTCGCAGACCGCGATCGCGATGTCCACCCCGCCGATCCGAACGACCAGGAGCCGGTCGCCGGGCACGAAGTAGCGGTATTCGTCGAAGACGCCGTAGTTGGGCAGGTGGTGCTTGGCCGAGCGGGCCACGATCCGGCCCCGGTGCAGCACCGCGACCGCGTTCTGCGGGGCGCCGGCCGGACGGCCCAGGCGCGGCGCGGACTCCTCGCACCGGTCCAGATACCCGACCACCACCGCGATCTCGCCCAGCCCCTCGGCGGCGAGCCGGTCGGCGAGGCCCTCCATGGCCAGTCGGGATGCCTCGACGAAGGACGAGCGCAGAGCCAGGTCCTCGACGGGGTAGCCGGTCAGGGCCATCTCCGGGAAGGCCACGAGTGTCGCGCCGCGCTCGGCGGCCCGCCGGGTGCGGCCGACCACCAGTTCGGCGTTGCCGTCGAGGTCGCCGACCGTGGGGTCGATCTGGCTGAGGGCGATGCGAATCCGGGTCACGCGTTCCAATGTACCCGACCCTTGACGTCAAAGTGACGAATAGTCGACGTGGGCCCGGCGCAAGCCACCCGTGGCCCGCCCACGACCCATCCGCGACCCGTCCGCGCGGACCGGACGCGGCGTGCGGTGGCGGCCCCTCGGCCGGACGGAAAACCGCAGGCCAACAGCGGGCGAAAGGCGTCCGCCCGGGCGGGCCCGGGGCTCGGCGTCGAACCGCCCGGAGGATACCCTTGGCACGGTTCACCACCGGGCCCCGACGACTCGCCCGACGGGATTCCCCGACGGGTGTGATGCCGCACGAAACAGCCGCCCCGCAGGTCGTCCCCGAGCGGTTTCGGGGTACCGGAGCACGGGGCGTGGCGAAGCACGGCGGTAGCAGTACGCGGCCGAGGACGCAACGCAAAGGGCACGTAATGTGCTCGAAACCCCGCAGCGGGATACTCGGGTGCCCGCGGTGCCCCTGCCGATCGCTCACAGGCCGTCCGACCTGCAAGGATAGGGAATTATGGATAAGCAGCAGGAGTTCGTGCTCCGCACCCTCGAGGAGCGCGACATCCGGTTCGTGCGGCTCTGGTTCACCGACGTGCTCGGCTTCCTGAAATCCGTCGCGGTGGCACCGGCCGAACTCGAGCAGGCGTTCGCCGAGGGCATCGGCTTCGACGGCTCGGCGATCGAGGGCTTCGCGCGCGTGCACGAGTCGGACATGCTCGCCAAGCCGGACCCGGCCACGTTCCAGATACTGCCTTGGCGGGCCGAGGCCCCCGGTACCGCTCGCATGTTCTGCGACATCCTGATGCCCGACGGCTCGCCGTCCTTCGCCGATCCGCGCTACGTGCTCAAGCGCACCCTGGAGCGGGCCTCGGAGAAGGGCTTCACCTTCTACACGCACCCCGAGATCGAGTTCTTCCTGCTGAAGGAGAAGCCGGTCGACGGGACCCCGCCGACGCCGATCGACCACAGCGGTTACTTCGACCACACCCCGCAGCCGGTCGGCCAGGACTTCCGCCGCCAGGCGATCACCATGCTCGAGAACATGGGCATCTCGGTCGAGTTCAGCCACCACGAGGGCGCGCCGGGCCAGCAGGAGATCGACCTGCGCTATGCCGACGCGCTGAGCACGGCGGACAACATCATGACCTTCCGCCTCGTGGTCAAGGAGGTCGCGCTGGAGCAGGGCGTGCACGCGTCCTTCATGCCCAAGCCGTTCTCCGAGCACCCGGGCTCGGGGATGCACACGCACCTGTCCCTGTTCGAGGGCGACCGCAACGCGTTCTACGAGGCCGGCGCCGAGTACCAACTCTCCAAGGTCGGCCGCTCGTTCATCGCGGGGCTGCTGCGGCACGCGGGCGAGATGGCCGCGATCACGAACCAGTGGGTCAACTCGTACAAGCGGCTGTGGGGCGCATCGGCGCGCACCGCGGGCATGGGCGGCGAGGCGCCGTCGTACATCTGCTGGGGCCACAACAACCGCTCCGCCCTGGTGCGGGTGCCGATGTACAAGCCCACCAAGGGGCAGTCCACCCGGATCGAGGTGCGCCAGATCGACTCGGCGTGCAACCCCTACCTGGCGTACGCGGTGCTGCTCGGCGCCGGGCTCAAGGGCGTCGAGGAGGGCTACGAGCTGCCCCCGGGCGCCGAGGACGACGTGTGGGCGCTGACCGACGCCGAGCGGCGCGCGCTCGGCATCGCGCCGCTGCCGCAGAACCTGGCCGAGGCGATCGCGCTGATGGAGCGCAGCGAGCTGCTGCCGGAGATCCTGGGCGAGCACGTCTTCGAGTTCTTCCTGCGCAACAAGCGGCACGAGTGGGAGGAGTACCGCCAGCAGGTGACTCCCTTCGAGCTGAAGCGCTACCTGCCGGTGCTCTGAGGCGGCGCCGGCACGGCTGCGGGTCCGGCACCGCACCGGCTCCGTTTCACGGCCGGCAACGCCCCCGGTCCGGCACCGTCCCGACTCCAGGGCTCCACCACGTCGAACGGCCCGACCCCGCCGGGGGATCGGGCCGTCGGTCGTCGGGCGGCGGCGGGGCGGTCGGACGTATGGGCCGCCGGGGGCTCGGGATATCCGTGTCCGGGATATCCGTGTCCGAGGCATCCCCGCCCGGACGTGCTCGGGACGTCCCCGCCCGGGACCTGCCCGGGACGTCCGCGCCCGGGACGTCCGCGCTCAGGACATCGGCGGGCCGAGCAACTCCAGGATGTAGCGGACGTAGGCGTCCTTCTCCTCGCCCTGCGGCAGCAGCTGCGGCGCGCCCCGGCGGATCAGCGCGATGCCGACGGTCATGGTCAGCGCGGTCAGCGCATGCCGGTAGGCGGCGTCGGCGGGCAGGCCCAACTCCTCGGTCAGCCGGGCGCCGAACTCCAGCCGCCGGCGGGTGACCTGCTCCAGGATCGGGCCGACCACCGGGTGCTGGGCGTGGATCAGCAGTGTGGTGGTGATGTCCGCGCCGCTGGGCGCGGTGAACGCGTACTCGGTGAGTCGGCGCCCACGCTCGACCGGATCCTCGATCCGTTCGGCCGCGGCCATCAGTTCCTCGGACTCGGCCACCCAGCGCTCCAGTGCGGCCTGGATGAGCGAGTCGCGATCCTTGAAGTGCCAGTAGAAACTGCCCTTGGTGGTGCCGAGGCGTTCCGCGAGGGGTTCCACCGCGACCGCGCCCAGGCCGCCTTCCCGCATCGCCTCCAGGGCCGCTCGAGCCCAGTCCTCTCGGCTGAGGGTGCGGCGGCCGGGGCGAGCGGACCGTTCCGGTTCGTCGTCTGATTGAACCCTCTCCGAGGGAACACCGTTGCGCATGGCACCTACGCTAACGTAGGGTGACGTCCCGTACGGTGGCGTATGGCGGCTCGTCGCTACGGAGGCCTCTTCGGGCCGTGGGACGGACGGCTCGCAGAGTGGAATCGCCGTTCACCACCGGACGAGGGCGCGCCGCACATGTGTTCGCCGCGGTCGGGGGGCTCGGCGAACCCCCGGTGCGGCGCGTCCACATTCCCAGTTCCGTTCTTGATCGATCAGTCGTTTGACCGGATACGCTCGGCCGGTGACCTCTGTGGATCAGCCTCGCGAACCGGCGGCCACCGACGGGCGTCTGGTGCGACTGGGCTTCACCGACATCGCGAGCGCCGCGCGCAACCTGCGCGATCCGGCCCTGCTTGGCGCGGGCGACGACCCGCTCTTCCTGGACGCGCTGGCCGCCACCGCCGACCCCGACCTTGCGCTGCTCGGCCTGGTCCGACTCGCCGAGGCCGCCGCCGACCGCTCGGTCCTGCTGTCCACGCTCGCGTCCGCGAAGCCCTTCCGGGACCGGATACTGGGCGTCCTCGGGGTCAGCGCCGCGCTCGGCGACCACCTCGCCCGGCACCCCGACGACTGGCGCTCCCTGGTCACCTACGACGTTCGCGACGCCCGGCCCACGCCGGCCTACTTCCACACCGAACTCACCGGCGCGCTCACCGGCCTGCGCGGCGACCCGGCGCTCGACGCGCTACGCATCGGCTACCGGCGCTGCCTGCTCTCCATCGCCGCACGCGACGTGTGCGGCTTCGCCGACGAGCCGACCGTGGCCGCCGAACTCGCCGACCTGGCCGGCGCCACCCTGGACGCCGCGCTCGACCTGGTCCGCCGCGAGCATCCGGTCGAGGCCGAACAGTGCCGGCTGGCGGTGATCGGCATGGGCAAGTGCGGCGGACGCGAACTCAACTACATCAGCGACGTGGACGTGGTTTTCGTCGCCGAAGCCCCGCCCGGCGTGTCGGAGGGCAGCGCGGTCGCCGCCGCCAACCGGCTCGCCGGCGCCCTGATGCGGGCCTGCTCGGCGACCACCGTCGAGGGCTCGATCTGGGAGGTCGACGCCAACCTGCGCCCCGAGGGCCGCAACGGCCCGCTCACCCGGACCCTGGCCAGCCACCTCGCCTACTACGAACGCTGGGCCAAGACCTGGGAGTTCCAGGCCCTGCTCAAGGCCCGCCCGGTGGCCGGCGACCCGGCCCTGGGGCGCAAGTACATGGACAGCGTCTCGCCCATGGTGTGGACCGCGGCCGGCCGGGAGAACTTCGTCGCCGACGTACAGGCGATGCGCCGCCGGGTGGTGGACAGCATCCCCGCGCGCGAGGTGGCCCGCGAGGTCAAGCTCGGGCCGGGCGGGCTGCGCGACATCGAATTCGCCGTGCAGCTGCTCCAGTTGGTGCACGGCAAGTCCGACCCGACGCTGCGCCACGGCTCCACCCTGCAGGCGCTTGCCGCGCTGTCCGCCGGCGGCTACGTGGGCCGTGACGACGCCGCCGGGCTGAACGCCGCGTATCGCTTCCTGCGCACCCTCGAACACCGCATCCAACTCTTCCGGCTGCGCCGCACCCACCTGCTGCCCACCGACCCGGACGAACTGCGCCGGATCGCCCGCTCGATGGGCATGCGCTCCAACCCGGTGGGCGAGTTGGAGAAGGCCTGGAAGCAGCAGACGCTGGAGGTGCGCCGGCTGCACGAGAAACTGTTCTACCGGCCGCTCCTGGACGCGGTCGCCCGACTCAAGCCGGGCGAGCAGCGGCTCACCGCCGAGGCCGCGCGGGCCCGGTTCGAGGCGCTGGGCTATGCCGACCCGGCCGCCGCGATGCGCCACCTGGAGGCGCTGGCGTCCGGGGTCAGCAGGCGGGCCTCGATCCAGCGCACGCTGTTGCCGGTGATGCTGAGCTGGTTCGCCGACTCGGCCGACCCCGACGCCGGTCTGCTCGCCTTCCGGCAGGTCTCCGACGCGCTCGGCAACACGCACTGGTACCTGCGGCTGCTGCGCGACTCGGGGGCGGGTGCCTCCGGGGCGGCGGCGGAGAACATGGCGCGGGTGCTGGCGTCGGGGCGGCTCGCGCCGGATCTGCTGCTGCGCGCGCCCGAGGCGGTGGCGATACTCGGTGACGGGGACGGGTTGGGGCCGCGTTCGCGGGCAGCGCTCGAGACCGAGATCCTGGCCGCGGTCGGGCGGGCGCCCGGGCCGGAGAGCGCGGTACAGGCGGCGCGCAGCGTGCGCCGACGGGAGCTGTTTCGGATCGTCGCCGCCGACGTGCTGGGCCGGCTGGACGTGGACGCCATCGGCCGGGCGCTGACCGACGTCAACGCCGCGACGCTGACCGGCGCGCTGCGGGCCGCCGTCGACGGGTACGAGCGCGAGCAGGGGCCGATCCCGGCCCGGATCGCGATCATTGCGATGGGCCGGTTCGGCGGCTACGAGCAGGGATACGGCAGCGACGCCGACGTGATGTTCGTGTACGAGCCGATCGAGGGCGCGCCGGAGGAGCCGGCCGCCAAGGCCGCCCAGCGGGTGTGCAACGAGGTGCGCCGGCTGCTGCAGATCCCGTCCACCGACCCGCCGCTGCTGATCGACGCCGACCTGCGCCCCGAGGGCCGGCAGGGCCCGCTGGTGCGCACGCTCGCGTCGTACCGGGCCTACTACGAGCGCTGGTCCAAGCTGTGGGAGAGCCAGGCCCTGCTGCGCGCCGACGTCACCTCGGGCGACGCCGACCTGGGCCGGCGGTTCCTGGCACTGGTCGAACCGGTGCGCTACCCGTGCCCAGGGATCGACGACGGCCAGGTCCGCGAGATCCGCCGGATGAAGGCCCGGATCGAGGCCGAGCGGCTGCCGCGCGGAGCCGACCCGACCATGCACACCAAGCTCGGCCGGGGCGGTCTGGCCGACGTGGAGTGGGTGGTGCAACTGCTCCAGCTGCGGCACGCGCACGAGGTTCCCACGCTGCGGGTGACCGGCACCCGACAGGGGTTGGCGGCGGCCCGGGAGGCGGGGCTGCTCGACGCGCACGACGCCCGGATCCTGGACGACGCGTGGGTCGAGGCCACCCGGGTGCGCAACGCGGTGATGATCGTGCGCGGCCGGTCCTCCGACAGCTTCCCGTCCGATGTGCGCGAGTTGGGCGGGGTGGCCCGGTTGCTCGGGCACGCGTCGGACGAGACCGGCAGTCTGCTGGAGGAGTATCGGCGGGTGACCAGGCTGGCGCGGGCCGTGGTGGAGCGGGTCTTCTACGGCGAGGACGAGACTTCGACGGGCTCGCGCTGAGGCTTCGCGCGAGGGGCGTCGGGCGTGTGGTCGTCGTCGGCTTTCTTGTCCGTCGGCGGTGGCGGCGCGGCCCGCGGGTCGTCCGGCGGATACTGCGGGAAGCGGTACGCGGAGCGTCCGTTGACCAGGCACTGGACGCCGAAGGCCGCGGCCAGGGTGATCCAGCCGCCGACCGCGTCGAGCACGAAGTGGTTGCCGGTCGCCACGATCACGAACAGGGTGGCGATCGGGTACAGGACGCCCAGCACCTTGGCCCACAACGGCCGGGCGAACATCACGATCGCGAGCGCGCACCACGTCGACCAGCCGATGTGCATCGACGGCATCGCCGCGTACTGGTTGGAGACGTTCTTCATGTCGCCGGACGCCATCGATCCCCACGTGTGGTGGACCAGGACGGTGTCGATGTAGTCCGCGCCGGGCAGCAGTCGCGGCGGCGCGAGGGCGTAGAAGAAGTAGCCGAACAGGGCCAGCCCGGTGGTCAGGAACAACACCGTGCGCACGGCCCGGTAGCGGCCGGGATGTTTGTGGAACAGCCACACCAGGACACCGATGGTGACCACGAAGTGCAGTGTGGCGTAGTAGTAGTTCATCGGCACGATCAACCACGTGATGCCGTTGACGGCGTGGTTCACGCTGTGTTCGATGTCGATGTGCAGTGCCTTCTCGACATCGAGGAGTTGCCAGGCGCGGTCGACCGCGAGGTGTTCACGCTCGGGCACCGCGTTGCGGATCAGTGAGTACACCCAGTAGCTCAGCGCCACCAACGCGAGTTCGACCACGAATCGCGGACGACGCGGCGTGTGCAGATATACCCGCAATCGGGTCATCGTGGGGATCGGCTGCATGGTTGTCCGTCCGGCTTCGTCGGTCAGCCGTCGCCCCGACGGCGGCATGGTCTCTCGGCTCGGATTGCCCCCCATGACTCAAGTCTGCCAGAGCCCGCCCCCGAGCCGATCACCCCGTGGGGCCATCCGAGGGCGGTCTTCTCCGTCTTCGGACGGAGGAAACGCACGTCGCGAGGGTGCACGAAGGCCGCCCTCCGTGGGGATGGAGGGCGGCCTTCGGAGTGTCGGACGAGGTCCGTGAGATCGGTCGGGGCCCGTGGGCCGGTGTGTGATCAGGGGGTCGGGACGGACTCGGGGGCAGGATCGGCGGAGGTCGGGTCGGCGGCACCGGCGGGCTTGCGCAGGGTGATCGCGGCGATCACCGCGCCGGCGGCGGCGATGGCGGAGGCACCGAGGAACGCGGCGGAAAAGCCGTCGGTGAGCGCGCCGGGGTTTCCGACCTCCTGGGCGCCGTGCGCGGCGGCGACGGCGGTCATCGCGGCCAGGCCGAGGGCCGAGCCGATCTGGTAGCTGGTGTTGACGATGCCGGAGGCGAGGCCGCCCTCCTCGGGACGGGCGCTGGAGATCGCGGTGCCCAGGGACGGGATGAAGGCGAGCGCCATGCCGGCGGCGGCGAGCAGGGAGGCCGGCAGCACGTCCACCCAGTAGTTGCCGTCGGAGCGGACGAAGGACAGCCACAACATGCCACCGGCGAGCGCGATCAGACCGGTGACCACCAGCGGGTTGGGACCGAAACGGGCGATCAGGCGCGGTGCGAGCACGATCATCATGAGCATGATGGCCACGGTCATCGGCAGCAGGGCCGAGCCGGAGGCGAAGGCGCCCAGGCCGAGCACCTGCTGGAGGTAGAGGTTGAGGAAGAACCACATCGGGATCCAGGCCGCGGCCATCAGCAACTGGGCCAGGTTGGCCCCGGCGAGGTTGGGCGTACGCAGGATGCGCAGCGGCATCAGCGGCTCGGCCTTCTTCGCCTGGAGCAGCAGGAACAGGGCGATCAGGCCGATGCCGGCGGCGAGGACCACCAGGGTCTCGGCGGAGCCCCACCCGGTCTCGGGGGCACGCACGACGGCGTAGACGGCGACGCCGAGTCCGGCGGTGGCGAGGATGGCGCCGAGCACGTCGATCGAACCGCGCCGGGCGGGGGCGTCCGGCATCAGCGACGGCGTGGCGACCAGGGCGAGTACGGCGACGGGGATGTTGATGTAGAAGACCCACGGCCAGCTGGCGTATTCGGTGATCAGGCCGCCCAGGAAGACACCGGCGGTGCCACCGGCGGGCGCGGCGGCGCCGTACAGCGCGAACGCCTTGGTCAGCTCCTTGGGATTGCCGCCGAAGAGCATCATCAGCAGGGTCAGCGCCGAGGGCGCGATGAGCGCGGCACCGACACCCTGGACGGCCCGCCCGGCCAGCTCGATCCACACCTCGCCGGCGAGCCCGGCGGCCAGCGACCCGACACCCAGGATCGCCCAGCCGAGCGAGAACACCCGCTTGGCGCCGAACAGGTCGGACAGCCGCCCACCGAGCAGGAGCAGCCCGCCGAACGCGACCACGTAGGCGTTGAAGACCCAGGACAGGTTCTCCTGCGAGAACCCGAGATCGGTACGCATCTCGGGCAGGGCCACGCCGATGATCGACGTGTCCATGATGACCATGAACTGCGCAAGCGCAATGAGCGCAAGCGCCGTCCAGCGACGCGGATTGGCTTGTGGTTCGGACATCGCGATCACTCCATAGATACGACCGGGGGGTATCCGGCGACCAGGAACATACCCGAGGGGGGTATGCAAAATCCAGAGCTGCGCGAAAAATACCTGAGGGGGGTATGCAATCAGCGTGCGTAAAGCCTCATGTCATGCCAAAACGCCCGCGCCGGGGCGATGCCGCGGAGGGCGCGGCAAAGCCCGGCGCGGAGGGGTGACGGAGGCCGGGAGGCCGGGTCCCGGAGCCCGGAAGGCTGGGAGACCGTTACTTCGCGAGCGACGCCCGGAGCTGATCGATCGTCAGCCACGGTTCACCGCGGTGCACCATGCGGTGACAGTTGGCACAGACGAGCACAAGATCGGCGAGCCTGGTCTGGCCCTCCCCGGCCACGTGCAGCGGCACCACGTGATGGCACTCGATGTAGCCGGCCCCGTGCGCACCGTACTTCGCCTCGAAGTCGAAGTCGCACACGGTGCAACCCAGGTGGCCCCGTTCGCGCAGGACCTCGGCGATCTTGCGTTCCCGCAGGCCGTGGTCGCGTTCCCGGTAGAGGTGCCGCCGAGCGAGGAGGCGTCCCTCCGGAGCGCTGTACTCCTCGAGCTCTTCGAGCGGCGTCTCGGGAAGCCGGAGCAACTCGCCGGAGCGCAGCCCGGACCCGATGCGCCGCGCGGCCTCGGCCATGGTGCTCGGCGCGGCGAGGAACGCGTGCAGGACCTCGACGTCCGCCCGGCCGCTCCTGCCGCGGGTCGGGTTGCCGATGCCCCGCGCCCGGCGGGTACGGAGGTCCCTGATCTTGCCGGCCACGGCCTCCGGATCTCGGAAGCCGGCTCCCCGCGTCGCTTCGGGATGGAAGGGCAGCTTCTGCAACAGTCGGGAGAGCTCGACCACGCGCTCGTCACCCGGGTCGATGTCCGCCCACCCATCGCCCGCCGGCAGCGCGCAGGCCAGCACCAACTCGTCCCAGACCCATGCTGGTCCGGACTCCCGCGTGCGTACCTCGAACCCGAGCCTGCGCAGCCACCCGGCGGCGGCTGCCCTACCCCCGCTGAACTCGTCCGCCCGCAGCGCCCGCCCCTGGCAGTAGCGATGGGCCACACCCGCGACGGCCTTGGAGTCGTAGTCCTTGCCCTCGTGAACCAGGACGTACTTCCGAGCCGGCTTGAACCCGTAACTCGCGAGGAAGTCGTCGGTCCCGAGCCGATCGCACTCCGCAAGAGCTTGCAAGACGGCGTCGCGGGTAAGCTCCCCGATCCTCATCACCCGAGTCTGTCAGCGCCCCACCCCAACCCACCACCGCCGATGCCCCAATTCCCGCAAGCCACCACCGACCCCGCCTCCGAGAGGACGACGGGGCCACCCTCGGGGGGTTCGGATATCGAAGAAGTGATCCGGGCGATCCGCTGACCTGCGGAAATGCCGTGGCATGGGCCCTGACCTACACAAACACCTTGCCTGACTGCTCATCGTTTCGTGCCATTTCCTGCCCTGGTGTGCCCTTCCTGCGCCCTGTTTCTCGGCAGAGGCCGCTCCCCGCGACAGCCGGCGGGCCCCCGATTGCGGCCGTCCAGCCCGGCGGGAAGGCCGTGAGCAGCCGGTCGAAGAGCCCACCGTCACTTCAACTCCTCCCAAACCGACACTTCCGCGAAACCGGCCACAGGGCCGCCGCGCCGTTGATGTCCACGCCCAGCGACGCCTCGAAGCGGCGCCGCACCGTGGCCTCTCTGGTGAAGGAACGGTCCACACCGACACGGCATTTTTCAACTCTCGGCACCCATGTGACGCACAGTACGGCGCGGCCCCAACAGTGCCGCGCCGTACGCGTTTTCCCAGCTCGGAGCCCACCTGCACGCCGGCCTGGTATGCCACCCCAGCCCCCGCTCGCAAGCGTCCGGACCCACCAGGATCTTGACTCGAACGAACATGCGTGGCACCCGGATTGCGCCTCGGCAGCACGAATCGTGGGGTGGCACAGCCACGCGCCTACCATGCAAGAACTGGTAATCGAGCTGGACAACCGATGCCCTCGCGGCCGCAGCCAAGGAAGTACCGTTCCGCCAGGGACTCATGAGCCTCGGTCCCGATGGTCGGTTGAGGTCCAGGCGCCACAAGCAAGGTTACATATGTCGCATTTTCAATAAAAGCAACTAATATCCGATTCAACAAAACTACTCGTAAACGCACCCGTCGAGACCTAAACCCGCAGGTCATCAAGACTGCTCCCCGCGCACGCGGGGATGGTCCCACCGGGCGGGTCGTCTGTGGACGCTGCGCGGCCTGCTCCCCGCGCACGCGGGGATGGTCCCGACGCTCCGACGCCGATCGCGCGCGGCCCGGCCTGCTCCCCGCGCACGCGGGGATGGTCCCTAATAGCGATTTTCCACACGTGGATTCTCCACTGCTCCCCGCGCACGCGGGGATGGTCCCGAGTACACCGGGCCGCCGTCGGCGAACTCCAGCTGCTCCCCGCGCACGCGGGGATGGTCCCCACAGGTTCACCCACGGGTTTTCGTAGATCGGCTGCTCCCCGCGCACGCGGGGATGGTCCCGCATCGCCACCCATCTCGGCGTGGACCCCGGCCTGCTCCCCGCGCACGCGGGGGTGGTCCCGATCCCGCGTCGCCACGGCTCCGGGCCCGGCCCTGCTCCCCGCGCACGCGGGGATGGTCCCATCGCCCGGCCGGCGAGGAGGGCGACACCCGCCTGCTCCCCGCGCACGCGGGGATGGTCCCAGAGAGTCCAAAGGAGATCCGGGAGGCTGCCACTGCTCCCCGCGCACGCGGGGATGGTCCCGGCCGCCTCGGTGACCTTGATGAGGCGTGCGTCTGCTCCCCGCGCACGCGGGGATGGTCCCCCGCCGCGGGCCCCGCCACCGGCACGAACCCCCTGCTCCCCGCGCACGCGGGGATGGTCCCCTCGGCATCCGGTTGTCGGAGGCGGGGCGGCGCTGCTCCCCGCGCACGCGGGGATGGTCCCTGACGAGGTAAAGCGCCTGGCGGCGGGTCAGGCTGCTCCCCGCGCACGCGGGGATGGTCCTGAGGGGCCCCGCGTTTTCCGGACGCCTTGTTTGCTGTCCTTCTATGCCGCGAGTCCGAGTCCGTCGTGGTCGCGCAGAGCTTCGAGTGGTGT
>NZ_JBHZAE010000008.1:0-325355 GCF_042754105.1 Embleya sp. NPDC059237
CGCTTTCGGCGTCCGGCGCGTTCCCGCGCTTTCCGCCTTTCAGACTCTAGCAGATCTTCCGACCCGCTTTTCGTCCGTTCCTGCTGTTGCTTTCCACCTTCGGGACTTTCGTTCCTTCGGCTTCCGGCCCTTCGAGCCTAGCAGGTCTTCCGACCCGCTTCGCTCACCGCTTCGGCTTCGGAAATTTGTTCTTCCCGCTGCTTTCCGCGACCCCCGAACATTAGCGGATCGCATTTCCCACCGTCTAATCGGTGGCAATTCGCGTTCCGGCAATCTGCGGGGACACCCGAGCACGGAACTACGCGTGTGATGCGCAGGGCGCAGCACACTTCGTTCGAATGATCGGATTCGCCGCCCCGGGACCAGCCAGCGCAAGCACCTAGGCTCGTGTCTGTCTCAGGTCTCCCTGTCGGGCAACTTGGAGGACCTTACCGGTGCCCGGTCCCGACCGCAAACCGGCGCGGACGGGCTCCGTTTCGGGTGTTCGAACGCGAGCAGACTCCCGGCATGGTGACCTCCCGAGCACGACGAGCGAACCCGATCGTGACCGTCATACGCGCCGTGGTCACAGTGATCGTGGTCATCATCGTCCTGCACATCGTTCTGTTCGTCTTCGAGGCCAATCCCGCCAACGACGCGGTGGACACGATCGCCGACTGGTCGGACTGGCTCACCCGCTGGGCGAAGGACTTCTTCACCCCCGACAACCCCAAGGTCCGGGTCACGGTGAACTGCGGCCTGGCCGTTCTCGTGTACCTCGGGGCCGCCGCACTGCTGGAGCGCCTGGCCCGCCGGGTCTGAGCGCGATCACGATCGGCTCGATACTTCCGTACGGTGGCGGCGCACCAGTCGCGATGATGGGTGCAAGGACCGCATCGCACCGCCACCGACCGGAGGGCCCCATGTCGCTGCTCACCCCGGACAGCCTGGGCGACCTCCTGGGCTTGTTCGACTTCGGGAACGGGTGTGTCACCCGCGTCCACATCGAGGATCCGTTCAGTCCGAACGGCGCCACCGCCCGCGTCCTGGTCGATGCCAGGGATCGGGAACACGGCTGGCCGTGGATTCCCGTGGAGTTCACTCTTACGGGGCTTCGGGACTATCGGGTCGAACACGGCAAGGGTTTCTCCGGAATGCTCTATTTCGACCCGGTGCTCTCGCGATTCACCGACGAGACCTACGGCGATCTGTTCTATCTGGACTTCGATCCGGTCGACGGGCCCGGAGCCTACGAGCCGGTCGACGCAGGCGATGTCGTCGGTCGGTCGCAGTGCTTCTTCGCCGCGGAGAGCTGTTCGTGGCAGGCCCTGCCGCCCGCGGAGAGCCCTCGACTGAAGCTCATCGGTAACGTTTAGATCTCAAACCTTTCACTCACTAGGTTCAGCTTCTACGTTCACTCGCACCCGAATCGGTGGCGAGTGTTCGAGTCGTGAACGCTCGCCGACTGATTCCTCCGCATTCGGTACGAAGTCGAGTCGAGGACCCATGAAGCTCCAGCGGAAGCGCATCGCCGCCCTGCCCGCCGCCCTCGGCGCGGGCGCCCTGCTCCTGGCCCTGGCCGGGAGCGCCGACGCCGCCCCGAAGCACGGTGACCACCGCCCCTCCGTGGCCGGCATGCGGATCCTGCTGAGCAACGACGACTCGATGCAGAACGCCACGCCGGACGGCGCCGACGGCCGTGGGATCTACGAGGTACGCCGGGCGCTGTGTACCGCCGGGGCCGACGTCGTGGTGATGGCACCGTGGCAGTACATGAGCGGTTTCGGTACCGCGGCCACCGGCGGCGGCGCGCTCACCGTGTCCAGGCGCACCGCGCTGCCGGCCGGCTTCGAGGGCGACTGTGCCGGGGCACCGAGCAAGGGAGCCGTCTTCGGCGTGTGCAAGGGCAACGCCCCGTGCGGCCCGACGACCCCGAGCGCGACACCGGTGGACACCGTACGACTGGCCCTGCGCGGCGGCCTCGCCGCCAAGGTCGGCTGGCACGACGGTCCCGACCTGGTGCTCACCGGCATCAACTCCGGGCCCAACGTCGCCTCGGTCACCAACGATTCGGGCACGCTGGGCGCCGCCATCGCCGCGAACGACAACGGCAAGCCGGCCATCGCGCTCAGCGGCGGCTTCGACATGGAGACGTTCAAGGTGACCCCGGCCACCTACCGGGCGTTCGCCGACTTCCTGCCCTCGTACGTGGCACAGCTGAAGGACCGCAACGTGCTGTCGGACCGGTACGTGGTCAACATCAACCACCCGAACGTGGTGCCGGGCGAGCGGATCGGCCGACCGGTCTGGACCGAGATCGGCACCGAGACCGTGGTCGCGATCCGCTACACGGCCGAGGCCGACGGCGCCACGTTCGCGATCGGCCAGGGCGACTGCGCGTCGCCCGGCACCTTCTGCCGTCCGGAGACCAAGCGGCGGGCCGACTGGACCGAACTGAACAAGGGGAACATCACCGTCTCCGCCGTGACCGGCGACCGGACGCTGCGCGGCGGCGAGGACGATCGCCTGGAGCGGTTCGTCACCACCGGCCGCTGACGCCGGCCGACCTGCCGCGGGGGTGGGGCACACGGCGGCTCGATACTGGACCGATGGCAGACAAGCAGCGGCGACGCGGTCGCGCCCCCGAGCCGGTCCGGGCCGAGGTGGCGTCCGGCAGTGTCGAGCTCGAACCCGATCCGGATCGGGCCGGGGCCTGGACGCTGCGGCTGCACGGTTCGCCGCAGTCGCACGTGGATCTGGACGACCCGACCTGGTTGGAGTTCGAGTACGTGCGCCGGCTCGGCCACCTGGTCGACCTGATCGCGGACGCCGGCAAGCCGCTGCGGGCCCTCCACCTCGGCGGCGGCGGGCTGACCCTGCCCCGCTACGTGGCCGCCACCCGGCCGCGTTCGCGGCAGCAGGTGGTGGAGTTGGACGGGGAACTCGTCGAGTTCGTTCGGCGCGCGTTGCCGTGGGATCGCGCCTGGCAGATCCGGGTGCGCACCGGTGACGCCCGCGAGGTGGCCGCCCGGGCACCGGACGCCGCGTTCGACCTGGCCGTGGTGGACGTGTTCGCCGACTCGCGGGTGCCCGCGCATCTGACCTCGGCCGAGTTCGTCGGCGAGGTGGCCCGGACGTTGGCCCCCGGCGGGGTGTACGCGGTGAATCTGGCCGACGGCGGGCCGCTTTCCTTCGTTCGCACGCAGGTGGCCACGATCCGGTCGGTCTTCCCGAACCTGTTGCTCGTCGCCGATCCGGCGGTGTTGCGCGGGCGGCGGTTCGGCAATGTCGTGCTGGTCGCCTCGCACGGCGACCTGCCGATCGCCGAGTTGGCCCGGCGTACCGCCGCCGATCCGTTCCCCGGCCGGGTCGAGCACGGTCCCGCGCTGGCCGACTTCACCGGCGGCGCCGCCGTGGTCCACGACACCACGGCGGTCGCGTCGCCGGCCCCGCCCGCGCGT
Source organism: Embleya sp. NPDC059237 (assembly GCF_042754105.1). Classification (NCBI taxonomy): domain Bacteria; kingdom Bacillati; phylum Actinomycetota; class Actinomycetes; order Kitasatosporales; family Streptomycetaceae; genus Embleya; species Embleya sp. NPDC059237. The sequence continues at coordinate 3,441 of NZ_JBHZAE010000008.1, forward strand.
ACGTTCGGCAAGAACTGAGCGGTGGGCCGGCCCCGACCCGCTACCGTCGCCGCCGGCGCTCCTCCACCCGGCCCTTCAGCAGGCCGACGACCATGAGCACGACCAGGGTCGCGACCAGCAGCACGACGGTGACCGCGGAGCCGAGGAGCACCTTGCCCCGGTCGGTGAGGGTGAAGATCGACACCGGCAGGGTGCGCCACTCGGCCGGGTAGACCATGATCGTCGCGCCCACCTCGCCCATGGACAGGGCGATCGCCAGGCTGGCCGCCGCGGTGATCGAGGGCAGCAACATCGGCAGTCGCACCCGCAGCAGCACCCGGGCCGGGCTCGCCCCGAGCGAGGCGGCGACCTCGGCGAAGGCCGCGTCGGTGCGATCCAGGCCCGCCGACACCGTCGAGTAGGCGAAGGTCACCACGAGCACCGCGTGCGCCGCGATGACGATCCACTTCGTGCCGTTGAGCAGGATCGGACCGTCGCTGAAGGCCACCAGCATGCCGAGGCCGACCACCACCGAGGGCACCGCGACCGGCAGGTGGAACACCGCGTCGGTGAGCCGGCGTACGAGGCGCGGCGCACCGCGCGCGGCGATCGCCGCCCACGTGCCGACCACGATCGCGATCAGCGACGCGCCGAGCGCGGTCTCGATGCTCACCACGAGGCTGTCGTAGTTGGTGCCCGCGGTGGCCTCGCGGATGTTCTCGCTCGTCCAGGACGCCGGCAGCACGCTGTTCCAGTCGCCGGCGAAGGCGGCGATGCCCAGGATCGCCAGCGGGGCGAGCACGAGGGGGGCGAAGACGAGTGCGAACAGCGCCCAGACGAGGGCGCGTCCGCTACGCGACCAGACCAGCACGGCCGGCTCCTGTCCGGGAGAAGACGAATCGGTACACGGTGTAGAGGGTCAGCGACAGCGCGACCTCGACCACCGCGACCACACACGCGCCCGGGTAGTCGAAGGTGACCGCGCCCTTGGCGTGCACCAGCATCGGCAGCGTGGTGACGTCCTTGGCGCCGATGAACAGCACGATCCCGAACTCGTTGAGGGTGAGCAGCAGGGTCAGGCTGCCGCCGGCCGCGAGCGCGGGCCAGGCCTCGGGCAGCAGCACCTGCCGGATCACCCGCAGCGGACCCGCGCCGAGCGAGGCCGCCACGTCGAGGCGTTCCCGGGGCACCAGCGCGAAGGCCGCGAGCAGCGGACGCATCACGAACGGGGTGTAGAAGGTGATCTCGGCCAGCACCACGCACCACGGCGAGTACAGGAAGCCGACCAGCGGCTCGCCCAGGCCGAGCTTGTCCGCCGCCGCGTTGACCACGCCCGCCGTGCCGTACAGGAAGGTGAAGGCGAGCGCGATCAGGAAGGACGGGAAGGCCAGCACGGTGTCCACGATCCTGCTCACCGCGCGCGAGCCGGGGAAGGGCACGAAGGACAACACCAGGGCCAGGAAAAAGCCCACCACCAGGCAGCCGAGCGTGGACAACACGGCGATCTCGACCGTGTTCCACAGCGCGTCGCCGAACGAGGGCGAGTTCAGTACGTCGCGCCACACGTCGAGGCCGACGTTCTCGTTCTTGTCGACGAAGGACTGCTTGACCACGAGCGCGAGCGGATAGAGGAAGAACCCGGCGGCGAGCACGAGCGGCGGGAGCACCCACAACGCGCGGGTCGCGCCGCCGCGGGCCCGCCGCTCGCGGACCGGGGCCGGGGCCGGCTTCGTCGCGATCGGCGGCTCGGTCAGCGTCGCGGTCATCCGCCCGCTCCCGCCGGGACCAGGACGCACGGCTCGGCGGGCAGCGCGACGCCCAACCGCTCGCCGAGCGCGGGCACCGCGGCCAGGTCGGTGACGTCGATCCGGATCTCCCGCTCGGCGTCGCCTTCCAACACGCAGGTCAGCCGGTAGTCGGCGCCGCGCCACTGGGTCGCGACCAGTCGCGCGGGCAGCGTGTCCGCCCGGTCGGCCTCGGTCACCCCCAGAGTGTGCGGGCGGGCCACGAGCAGCGCCCGAGCGCCCTCGACGAACGCCCCGGTCGGATCGGCCGCGACGGTCAGCCCGCCCACCGCCACCCGCACCGCGTCGTCCCCGGCCGTGCAATCCGCCAGCACCCGCGCGTCGAGCAGGTTGGCCGCGCCCAGGAAGGACGCGGTGAACTCGCTCGGCGGCCGGCGGTAGAGCCGGTCCGTCGCGTCGAGGTCGACCAGGAGCGCGTCCCGCATCACCGCGATCCGGTCGGCGAGCGCCAGCGCCTCGGTCTGATCGTGCGTCACGTACATGATCGCCACGTCGGGCAACTCCCCGCGCAGTCGCTGCAGTTCGCCGAGCAGATCGGCGCGCAGCGTGGCGTCGAGCGCGGACAGCGGCTCGTCGAGCAGCAGCACGGGCGGCCGGATGGCCAACGCCCGCGCGATCGCCACCCGCTGCTGCTGCCCGCCGGACAACTCGCGGGGATAGCGCCGGGCGTAGCCGGCCATCCCCACCATGTCCAGCGCCTCGGTGACCCGGCGGCCCACCTCGGCGCGCGAGACCCGGCGGGCCCTGAGCCCGAACGCCACGTTGTCGGCGACCCGCATGTGCGGGAACAGCGCGTAGTTCTGCACCACGACGCCGATGCCGCGCTTGTTCGGCGGCTCGTACGTGACGTCGCGGCCGGCCAGGGTGATCCGGCCCGAGGCGGGCCGGAGGAAACCCGCGACCGCCTTGAGCGCGGTGGACTTGCCCGAGCCCGAGGGCCCGAGCAGGGCCACCGTCTCGCCTCGGGCGACCTCCAGGGTCAGCCCCTCCAGGGCCGTGACGGATCCATAACGGACCGTCAGATCCTGGATGCCGATCGCCGATTCGGTCGGCGCGGCACTCGCGACGGCGGACGCGGTGCGCTCGATGGCTGGTGCGGTCATGCGGGTTCCCTCCCTGTCCGCGGTTGATTTCGGACGTGTGCGCCGGCGGTTCAGCGACCGACGGCCTTGTTGTAGGCGGCCAGGTCGGCGTCCAGGTCCTTGAGGACGGTGTCCCACTCCGGAGCCCAGATCTCCACGCCCTCCAGGGCCTTGGTGATCTCGGCGGCGTTCGCGTCGGTCGGCTTGACGTCCTCGCGGACCGGCAGGCCGAGCGCGTCGGCGGAGACCGAGGTCTGCGCCTCGGTGGAGAGCAGGTAGTCCATCAGCTTGCGGCCGTTGTCGGCGTGCGGGGCGCCCGAGGACAGGCCCATGAAGTAGGGCAGCGCGAACGTCGAGGGCTTGCCCGCGTCGTCGGCCGGGAACCAGACCTTGAAGTTGGACTTGTCGTTGTGGATCGACGCCAGGTTCATCTGCAAGTCGCCGTTGGCCACGCTGAGTTCGCCCTTGCCGACCTTGGGCTGGAGCTTGCCGGTGGACGAGGACGGGCCGACGTTGTTGGATTCGAGCCGCTTGAGGTAGTCGAGCGCGCCCTGCTTGCCGTACAGGTGCTGGAGCTGGATCAGTACGGCGGTGCCGTCGCCGGCCTGGCCGGGCGTGGAGTACTGGAGCTTGGACTTGAACCGGCCGTCGGTCAGCTCGGCCCACTTGGTCGGCGCGGGCTTGGCGGTGTCCGGGTTGTAGATCCAGGAGGCGTAGTTGTTCACCACGGCGGTGAACCGGCCCTGGGCGTCCTTGCCGGTGGCGGGCACCTTGTCGGAGCCGGCCGGGGTGTAGGCGGTGAGCAGGTTGGCCTGGGCGGCGCGCTGGATGAACGGCGGCAGCGTGATCGCCACGTCGGCCTGCGGGTTGCCCTTCTCCTTCTCCATGCGCGTGACCACCTCGCCGGAGCCGGACTCGACCAGGTTGACCTTGACCCCGGTCTTCTTCTCGAAGTCCGCGAAACGCTTGGTGTACCAGTCGGCGAGGCCGTCCACCGAGTAGACGGTGACGCTGCCGGAGCCCTTGGCGGGCGCGCCGCCGGGGGCGGCGTTGGCGGCCGGCTTGGTGTCGTCCGAGCCGCTCCCGCCGGTCCCGCCGCAGGCGCTCGCGCCGAGCACGACCACGGTGGCGGCGGCGGTGAGGCCGAGGATGCGTCGCATGGGGAATCGCCCTTTCGAGACGTCGAATCAGCCCTGGAGCAGGGCGGGAAGATCGCGGATGGAGCCGAGTACGTGGGTGGCGCCGGCCGCTTCGAGCACGGCGCGGTCGTGCGCGCCGGTGAGCACACCGGCGGCGATGGAGGCACCGGAGCGCAGTCCGGTGAGTACGTCGAACGCGGTGTCGCCGACCACGGCGACCGCGCGCAGGTCGTCCACGCCCAGGCGCAGCACCGCGGTGAGCACCATGTCGGGGTAGGGCCGCCCGCGCCCGGCCTCGGCCGGGCACAGGGTGAGGTCGGCGAGGTCGGCCCAGCCGAGCGCGGCCAGGATCGCATCCTGGGTGGGGCGGCCGAAGCCGGTGGTCAGCGCGACCTTGACGCCGGCCGCGCGCAGCGCGCGGATGGTGTCCTCGGCGCCCTCGATCGGCGCGCAGCGGCCCTCGGCGACCAGGTCGGCGTAGGCGCCCTCGAACGCGAGGTTGGCCGCTTGGGCGCGCTCCTCGTCGCCGTCGAGCAGGGCCCGGAAGACGGTGATCTTGCTTTCGCCCATGGTGTCGTGGACGTAGCCGAGCTTGCGCTCGAAGTCGGCCGTGCCGGGCTCGACGCCGACCGCGCCGATCGCCCGGGTGAACGCCTCGACCACGAGGCCGTCGTCCGCGACGGTGGTGCCGGCCATGTCCAGGACGGCGAGCTGATAGTTCGTCATGAGTGGTGCTCCGGGGGGCTTTGGACGACGGGTGGGGCGGGAAGGGGCGGCCGGGTCACAGGCCGACGGTGTCGGCGGTGCGTTCCGCGATCGCGGGCGAGCAGGTCATCCCGCGCCCGCCGGGGCCGGTCACCAGCCAGGTGCCGGGGGCGACCTGTTCGCGGTGCACGACGCGGGTGGTGTCGACGGTCTGCGCGTACACCCCGGCCCAGCGGCGGCGCACGGCCGGCAGCGGTCGGCCGAGCAGGGCCTCGGCCACCTCGACCAGGTGCGTGTAGGGCGCGGAGTCGACGTCGAAGGTGAACGGCTCGTCGTACTCGTGCGTGTCGCCGATGGTCAGCCCGCCGTCGAGGCGCTGGACCATCAGCAGCTGCATGCGGTGCTCGGTGGGCACCGGCGCCTGCGGGCGGGCGGCGCGCAGCGCCTCGAGCGCGGTGCCGGCGTAGGCCGGGTAGTAGCGGAAGCTGTCGCCGTCGGCGACCGAGGTGGTCAGCGCCTCGTCGAGCGGGTCGGTCTGCATCATCTGCAGGCGCACCCGGCGCACCGGCAGTGCGGGGGCCAGCTCGCGGACCAGGCCGCTCAGCCACGCGCCGGTGCACAGCACCACCAGGTCGCCCTCGTGCGTCTGCCCGTGGTCGTCGCGCACCCCGGTGCCGGCGGGCAGCAGGTCGCGCACCTCACGTCCGGGCAGCCAGGTGTACCGGCCGGAGCCGGCCATCCGGCCGCGCAGCGCGGGCAGCGCGACGCGGGACTCGACCGCGCCGTCGCGCTCGCACCACAGCGCGGCGTCGAAGGAGCCGCGCAGGGCCGGGTTGTGGCCGCGCGCCTCCTCCGGGGTGAGCAGCTTCAGCCCGCGTTCGGCGGCGTCCGGCAGGGCGAGCGCCGCCTCGGCGACCGCGACCTCCTCGGCGCCGCGGCACACGGTGAGCGAGCCGCCCGGGCGAAAGCCGATGCCGGGCACGTCGGCGCCGATGCGCTCCCACATCTCGCGGGCCCGCAGCGCGGTGTCCAGTTCGTCGCCGCCGGCGCGGCCACCGATCCACACCAGGCCGAAGTTGCGCACCGATGCACCGCGCGCCTCGCGCTCGCGCTCGATGTGCACGACCTCGTGGCCTCGCTCGATGGCCTGCCAGGCGTGCATGGTGCCCAGCACGCCACCTCCGACGACAATGACTCGCACCGGCTTCCTCCGTGTTCTCGGGGGCGAATGCGACCAGCTTGGGAGTGGCCGATGCCGAGCACACGGAGGCGGTATGTCGTCCGGGTGAACAGTCCGTTAAGGTCCGAACCTGTTACCTCGTCGTTATCAAAGTCGGTCGGTCAGGCCCGCATACGCGTCGCGAATCCCATCCGATCACCACGAAACAGCGCCCGCACCCGCTCGATGGGCACCCCCTGTGGGTCGTAGGAGGTGCGCATGACCAGCAACATCGGCAGCGCCGGGTTGGTCTCCAGGAGCAGCGCCTCGCGCGGCGCGGCCAGGACGGTCTCCACCGTCTCGTGCATCTCCGCGAAGACCACCCCGAGGTCGTCCTGCAGGCACTTGTACAACGACCCCTCCGGGCGCAGCACGTCCAGGATCGTGGGGAACCGGTCCAGCGGCAGGTAGGTGCTCTCCAGGCCGATCGGCTCGTCGTCGGCGAGCAGCACCCGCTCCACGTGCACGGTCAGGTCGCCGGCCCGGATCCGCAGCCGTTCGGCCAGGTCGGGCTTGGCGACGTGGTGTTCGAGGGTGACCACACGTCGGCTGGGGGTCAGCCCCATCGCGCGCACCGCCTCGGTGTAGCTGCCCATGCTCACCGGCTGCATCAGCTTCGGCGGCGCGACGTAGGTGCCGCGCCCGCGCGCCGAGCGCAGTCGGCCCTCCATCACCAACTCGCCGATCGCCGCGCGCAGCGTGGAGCGGGCGACGCCGTAGTCGGCGGCGAGTTCGCGTTCGGAGGGCAGCAGGGCGTCCTCGCCCAACTCGTCCATGAGTTGGAGCAGGCGCATCTTCACCGTGTGCGACTTGGGCACGCGGCCGTGTTCGGGAACGCCGTCGCGATAGGGACGGGCTGTGGAGTCCGGTCTGGGCACGAAGGGAGCCTATTCGGCCGGCGCCGGGTACGTTCGACCCTTCCACGCCGCACCGCGCCCACGCGCGTGCCGCACCGCCGAGTGCACGGTCATCCCCAGGTAGAGCGTGGCCGCCGCCGGCAACAACACCGCCTCCGCCGCAGGCCGTCCGTAATAGTGCACCATCGGCACATAGGTCGCGGTCATCAGCGCCCATACCGCGAGCCCGAGCAGCGCAAGCGGCACATCGCCGCCGACGAGCCCGGCGACCAGCGCGACCGGCGCGGCCAGATAGACCAGCGCCAGTCCCACCACGGTGCCGGCGAGCAGCAGCCACGAGTGCCGGAGCTGGGCGAACGCGCTGCGCGCGACCATGTTCCACAGGTCGGCCAGCCCCGGATAGGGCCGCACGCTGTCCACGTGCCGCGCCGGGCCGTCCGCGAGCACCAGCCGGATCCGGCCGCCGGAGCGCTTGAGCGCCGCGCCGAGGGACACGTCGTCGATCACCGCGTCCCGGATCGCCGCCACCCCGCCGGCCCGCTCCAGCGAGGTGCGCCGCACCAGCACGCATCCGCCGGCGGCTGCCGCCACGCGGGATGTCGGCCGGTTCACCCGGCGGAACGGGAAGAGCTTGCCGAAGAAGTACACGAAGGCCGGCACGATCAACTTCTCCCACCGGGTGTGCGTACGCAGCCGGGCCATCACCGACAGCAGGTCGAGCCGGTCCCGCTCGGCCTCGCCGACCAGCCGGGCCAGCGAATCGGGCGCGTGCGCGATGTCCGCGTCGGTGAACAGGATCCAGTCCACCTCGCCGACCGACTCCACGCCGTGCCGCAGCGCCCACAGCTTGCCGGTCCAGCCCGAGGGCGGCTCCCCGGGCGAGGTCACGGTCAGCGACACCCGGGCATCGGCCCCCAACCAGCGGGCCACCTCGGCGGTCGCGTCGGTACTGCCGTCGTCTACCAGCACCACCCGCGCCCGGCCGGGGAAGTCCTGCGCGAGCAGCGTGGGCAGGCTCTCCCCGAGCACCGCGGCCTCGTCGCGCGCGGGCACGATCACCGCCACCGAGGCGCTGTCCGAGGGTGGCGCGGCGGGCCGTGCCAGGCGCACGTCGGTGCGCCAGAACCAGCCGTGAAACAGGGTCAGATAGACCCAGGCGAGACCGGAAACGGCGGTGATCCACAACAAGACGTCCACATCGGAAGCCTGCCGGCTCCGTCGCGCCACCCGGGCGCTCCTTCCGGGTGAAGTCCGCGCGCGAACGGAGTCCTCCGGTCAAGCGGGCGAGCGCCGGGGCCGATATCGGGTAGGGGAATTGTCTCGACAGTCGAGGAACTACCCATCGGCAGAAGGGCGGTGCCCGTCATGGGCGACGCGACGACGAAAGATCGGGAGCAGGTTCTCGGGGGCGGGGCGACCCGTTGGCAGGGATTCGAGGTCGGCACCCGGGTACGGGTGCAGGTGGGCCTGAGCACCGGGCACATCGGCGAGGTCTGCGAGGTGTTCGCGGACGCACACCGGCCACCGCTGTCCCCGTATCAGTGGTATTCGGTGCGTTTCGCGGACGGCCTGCGCCCGCTGTACCGCCACGACGAGCTGGTCGAGCTTTCGTAGGTCGCTCCCGCCCGGCCCGCTCGCGGCCACCGCGTGCGCCCGCACCCCGACGGCGGGCGCGCGCGGCATGCGGCGGGCCGCGCGTACCGCCCGAACGACCCCTCGGCCGCGTGTCCAACGACACCGTCGGTCGGGTCTTGCGCTCGCACGCCCACCGGGGCAGGGTGCGGACACGGGATCTGAAAGGGCGTCAGAATGACGATCAAGCTGGGCGTGATGGCGCCCTTCGCGGACGGTCTGATCACCTCCGGCGGCTTCCTGCGCGACTTCGCCGGCACGCTGGAGGAGTGCGGCGTGGAGTCCGTGTGGACCGTCGAACACGTCGTGGTCGCCGAGGACTACGAGCCCCTGTACCCGTATTCGGATTCCGGCCGCACCCCCAGCGCGGCGGGTGTGGTGCCGATGCCCGACCCGCTGGAGACCATCGCCTTCCTCGCGGGCGCCTCGCGCACCCTGCGCTTCGGCACCGCGATGGTGGTCGCGCCGCTGCACAGCCCGGTGGTGTTGGCCAAGCGGGCCGCCACCATCGACCGGCACTCGGACGGCCGGTTGTTGCTCGGCCTGGGCATCGGCTGGCAGAAGGAGGAGTACGCCGCGGTCGGCGCGGCGTACTCCGAGCGCGGCGCCCGGCTCGAGGAGTGTGTGGGCGCGATGCGCGCGCTGTGGGCCGACGCGCCCGCCACGTTCCGCGGCAGGTTCACCACGTTCGAGCGGGTGCACTGTCTGCCGCGCCCCGAACGCGGCGCGGTACCGGTGGTGCTCGGCGGCAACAGCGAGCCGGCGGTGCGCCGGGCGGGCCGGATCGGCGACGGCTGGTTCCCGTACACGATCGCCCCCGACGAGTTCGAGGCGCGCGCAGAGGTGCTGCGCGCGAGCATGGCCGCGGCCGGTCGGGCCCCGGACGCGGTGGAGATCACCGCGTGGCCCGGCTCGTGCGATCGCGACCTCCAGTACGACCCGAACTGGGTGCGCCGGTTCACCGACGCGGGCGCGAGCCGCCTGGTGTTCGCCCCCAACCCGGCCAAACTGGCCGGGCCGCGGGGGCTGCGGGTGTTGCGCGAGCGGATCGCGCACTACCGCGAGACCGTCGCGGACAAGCTGTGAACACCCCCGCGACGCCCGTCCCACAGACCGTGAGCATCCTCGACCACGTGACCCTGACGAACGATCAGGTCGCCTGGTGGCTGGGCCAGTTCCATGATCGTTATCTGCCGGGCGCGCAACGGCGCGGGATGCGCCTGGAGCGGGTCTGGCGCTCGCCCGCGGGTCGGGACGCGACCACCGTGCACATCCTGTGGATCCTGCCGGGGATCCGCGCGTTCTACGCGATGCGCGGGGCCGCGGCGGCCGATCCGGAGGTGGCGGCGTTCTGGGCGGCTACCGACGGTTACGCGCTGGAGCGGCAGCGGCGGGCGCTGCAACCGGCCGAGGGCGGCTCGGGGGTGTCCGCGTGAGGCGGTGGGTGGTCCGCGCGGACGGGCCGCCCGCTCCCGGGTCTTCGGTACTCGCGGCCGAGGGTCTGTCGGCGGGGCCGGATCTGCCCGGCAGCGTCGGCGGGCTCGGCTGGTCGTGGGATCTGCGCGCCGACGCGCGGCCCGAACTGCCCGCGTCCGCCGACGCGATCGCCCTGCGCCCGGTGCGCGCCGGGTTCGTGCCGCTGACCGGTCCGCGAATCAAGCGCACCCTGCTGCTGACCGTGCGCGCGGGCACTCCCGCCGACGTGCTCGCGGAGTTCGAATCGGATCTGATCGCGATGCCGGAGCACATCGGGACCATCCGCTCCTGGGCGTTGTCCCGGGTGGACCCGGTCGGGGGCGACACCGCGTGGACCCACGCGTGGGAACAGGAGTTCGCCACGATCGAGGGGTTGACCGGCGAATATCTGCTGAACCCGTATCACTGGGCGCATGTGGATCGCTGGTTCGACGGCGAGATACCCGGGGCGATCGTGGAACCCGTACTGGCTCACGTCTTCCGCTGGAGCCAATCCCCGGTGCTTACCGACGATCTGCCCGGAGAGTGATCTGACTGGCCATCAAATCCGGTGCGAGACAAGGGCAACCAACAGGTGGGTCCACTCACGATCGGTGAACCGCAGGACCGCGCAGGCCCGTTGCTTGGAATCGCGCACCGCGACCTCACTGGGCCGCCGGTTCACCACTTCGACGCAGTTTCCCTGCACGCTGCTGTAGGAGCTCCGTCGCCACGTCGGTGCGTAGGTTTCCTGCGACCAGGTCGCCATCGGCCCGTCACCCCTGACTTGTCGAGGTCCCGCCGCCGGGCGACACGAACCCCTCCCCCAGGTGGGAGCCGACCTCCATGTGAGGGTCAGGGACATCGCCCGATCGGGTGAACCGTGTACACGCGGACACCGAAGTGGCGGCGAGAGTTGCACCGCCGGGTTTCGTGGAGCATCCTACCGAGCACCCTCACTTTACGCGCTTACAAGATCACTTAAAGCGACGGGACGGGGCGGGGCCGCTTGCGGGGGCAAACGCAGCCCACGCAACAGGAGGTAGCTGCATGACCACCCTGGCCGATCCGGAAGTGGCGGACGAAGCGGACGAGGTCAGCCCGACCATCACGCTGCCGGCGATGCCCGCGTGCGTGTCCGCCGTGCGGGAGCATGTCCGCGTGGCGCTGCAGGTATGGGATCTCGATTCCTTGTCCGACACCGCCGTACTTCTCGCCTCCGAACTGGCGACCAACGCCGTGCGTCACGCGGGTCTCGGACGCCCGTTCAGCGTCGTGGTCCGCCGAGATCGCGCGCCCGACGGCGCCGCCTGCGTGTGGATCGAGGTACACGACACGGACGCCCGTGCGCCCCAGGTGATCGAGGCTGCCGACGACGACACCACGGGCCGCGGCCTGATACTGGTCGAATCGTTGTCCGACGGCTGGGAATCGGTGCCCGAGCCCGGCGGCAAGTGTGTGCGCTTCCGGCTCGCGATGACCGCCTGACCCGCCGCCGGTCCCCGCGCCGGCCCGCACGCCGGCCCCGGTCGCCCGGGTCACTCCCCCGGTACGCCCGCCCGGGACGGCGGTACGTGGACCGGCAGTTCGTGCACGTGCGCCCGGCCCGGTTTGAGCGTGTCCACGGCGAGCCGGCCCAGGTGCGGGTGGTGGGTGAAGACCACCACCTGGAACCGGTCGGCCATCGCGTCCAGCACCGCGAGCATCGCCCGGGTGCGGCCGTCGTCGAAGGTCATCGCCACGTCGTCGAGCACGATCGGCATCGCCCGCCCGGCGTCGGCGTAGGCGTCGAGCGAGGCCAGCCGCAGCGCCAGGTAGAGCTGATCGCGGGTGCCCTCGCTCATCTCGTCCACCCCGAGCACACCGGCCCCCGACCCGGCGCCCGCGCGCCGCGCGCGCAACACCGGCGCGCCCTTGCGCCCCTCGGTCTCCACCACGAGCCGGTCGAAGCGGCCCCCGGTGAGCGCGGTGAAGACCTCCTCCGCCCGGGCCAGGACCGGGGCCTGGTTCTCCTTGCGGTAGTCCTCCATGCACCGCAGCAGCACCTCGCGGGCCAGCCGCAGCCGGACGAACTCCTCGGTGTCCTCGGCGATCGCGGCGACCGTGCCGGCCACCTCCTCCTGCGCCTGTGCCGCGGCCACCGACTCGCGCTCCAGGTCGAGCATGCGTTGTCGGCGTCGGCCCAGCGTCTCGCCGGCTTGCGCGTAGGCGGCGTCGGCCTCCTCGACGCGGCGTGCGGCGTCCTCGATCTCCACGTCGAGTTCGTCGGGGGCGTAGCGCGCGGCCTCCTGTTCGACCTCGGGCGACAGCAGCGCGCGGTGCTCGGCCAGCGCGGCTTCGAGCTCGCGCACCCGGGCCGAACGCTCCACCGCGGCGCGCAGGTCGCCGAGGTCGGCGGCACCGGACGCGGCGACCAGCGCGGCGAGTTCGGCCTCGATCCGGGCCACGGCGTCGCGGCCGGCGCGCAACGCCCGGTCCAGGTCCGCGATGCGCTGGGCGAGGCCGGTGCGGGCCGCCTCCACGCCGCGCGCCGCGGTCAGCTCGCGATGCAGGTCCAAGACCGCAGCGAAGGGGGGTCGACCGGCGGGCTCGCTCGGCGCCGGGCGCCCGCACGCGAGGAACGCCTCGGCCGCGCGGGCGCCGAATCCGGCCACCCGGTCGGCCGCGCGCACGCGCCGTCGGTCCGCCTCGTCGGTTCGCCCGACCGCCGCCGCCACCTCGGCCAGCGTGGCCACCGCGGCGGCGATCGTGTCCGGGCCGCCCTCGGGCAGGTCCAGCTCGCTCGCCAGTTCGTGCCGCCGCCGCTCCCAGGCCGCCCGTTCGCCCTCGGCCCGCTCCGACTCGGCGACCGCCTCGGCAAGTTCGGCCTCGGCTTCGCGTACCGCCGCGACCGCCGCCTCCCGCTCGCGCACCGCGTCGACCAGCGCGTCGCGGCGCGCGTCGGCCTGCGCGATCAACGCGGGCAGCGTGCTCGTCCCGGTGGGCGCGCCGGACTCGGCCAGCGCGGTGCGGAAATCGGCCACCAGCGTGGCGACCCGGGCCCGGCCGGCGGCCAGCCGGTCGCGCACACCCCGCGCCTCGACCTCGACCCGGGCCAGTTCGGCGATCGCGTCCAGGACGGCGACGGCGTCGTGCGGGTCGGGCGCGGGCAGGCCGCTGCGCGCCCACGCGCGGGCCCAGTCCGCGTCGAGCTCGGCCGCCCGTTCGGTCGCCGCCGCCCGTTGCTCGGCCAGCCGGGCCAGCGTGCGCTCGTCGTGGGCGAGGTCGGCCTCCAAGCGGCCGCGCCGCACCGCCTCCTCGGCCCGTCGCCCGATGTGTCCGGCGATCTCGTCGGCCGCGGCCACCGCCCGCTCGTAGGCGTCGATCCGGTCGTCGGTCAGCGGCGGGCTCGCACAGATCAGCGTCCACAGCCGGTCGCGCTCGGCCCGGGCCGCCGTCCAGTCGTCGGGGGTGGGCGGCGGGTCGGCCAGGGACGACTCGGCCAGTTCACGAAGGCGCCGGTCGTGCTCGCTCAGCAGCGCCCGCTCGGCCGCCGCCGTCTCCTCCAGCTCGGCCCGGACCCGCAGCAGCCGGCCCAGCCGGTCGGCGACCCACTCCCGCCCCGGCAGCCGCAGCCGCGCCGGGTGCTCGTCGGCGCGCACGTCCAGGTCGGCGAGGCCGTGTCGGCCCCGCAGATCGGCGGCCTCGTGGTCGAGTTCGGCCAGCCGACGCTCGTCGCGCGCAACGTCCTCGACCGGATCGCCCGGCACCGACCGCAACAGCGCGCGCAGCACGGCCGGGTCGGCGGGCTCGGGGATCGCCGCACAGGCCGCGCGCGCCGCGTCGAGCCGGGCCCGGCGGTGCGCGACCTGCTCGACGGCGCCGGCGAGTCGGGCCTCGCACACCGTCAGGTCGTCGCGCAGCGCGGTGACCCGCGCGGCCACGCCCGCGGGCAGCTCGTAGGCGGTCGGGTCGTCGAGGGCGCGGTCCGGGCGCACCCGGGCCAGCAGTTCGGCGGCCACGCCCCGGGCCTCGGTGGCCTCGGCGTCGGCGTAGTCGGCCTGTTCGACCGCGTCGCGGATCGCCGCGACGTCGGCGTGCAGCGCGTCCACGGCGTCGCCGGCCGCCAACAGGTCGCGGTCCGCCCCCGGTTCGGCCCACTCGGCCCGGGCCCGGGCCGACTCCCGCTCGATCTGGGCCAGTTCCGCCGCCGCCTCTGCGGCCCGCGCGTCGAGCGCGGCCAGCGCTGCCGCCACGTCGGGGCCCACCGGCGGCCCGCCCGCACTCGTCTCGGCCAGCGCGGCGTCCAGTTCGGCCCGCTTGGCCAGCACCGGCAGCGCCTGGCGGACCCGGTCGAGGCGTTCGAACCGGACCCGCGCGTCGCTGCGGTCGCGGCCCAGCCGGTCGCGCTCCTCCTCGGCGCGCCGGCTCTCCTTGACCGCCTCGCCGAAGACCGCGGGGGCCAGGCCGTCGTCCTGCACCCGCTTGCGCAGCCGGCCGAGTTCGACCAGGCCCGCGTTGATCCGCTGGTTCTTGCCGCGGATCTTGTACAACTGCGCGGCACGTTCCTCGAGGCGGGTCAGCACCTCGCCGAGCCGGGCCGAGGAGCGCGATTCGAACAGGGCCCGGCCCACGTCGCCCTCGCCGCGCAGCAGTTCGGCCCCGCCCGCGCGCAGCCCGGCGTGGTCGAGCGCGAACACCTGGCGGAAGTCGTCGCGGCCCACGCCCGCCAGCATCCGGGTCAGCTCGGCCTCGGCCAGGACCGAACCGTCGGCGCGGGTGAGCGGATCCCGGTCGCGCTTGTGCCGCACCACGTCGAGCACCCGCCCGTGCTCGTCGCGCACCAACGCGCCGAGCTTGAGGTCGCGCATCGCGTGGACGAAGTCGTACGAGGTCTGTCGGTCCATCCCGTAGAGCAGTTGGTCCAGGGCGTGCCGCACGGTGGACTTGCCGGCCTCGTTCGGGCCGCTGATCACGTGCACGCCCGGGGCGCCGAGTTCGATGTGGCGGTCGGTGAAGCAGCCGAACGCGATCAGGTCGAGCCGGTCGATCCTCACGCGTGCTCCCCGTCGGTCCCGGTGACCAGCGCCGTGAGCAACTCCACGGCCTGATCGAAGATGTCGGCGCGCCAGGCCGCGTCGGCGGGGGCTATGCCCTCCTCGGCGACCTTCGGGTCGAGCGTGCGCATCCCGGGCACGGTCCGGACCAGTTGCTCCAGCGCGGTCGGGTCGGCGCGCAGCGCCCTGGCCGTCCGGGCCAGGTCCTCCACCAACGTCGGCACCTCGAACCCGGCGTCGGCCAGGTCCGCGTGTCGGGTCTCCAGGCGAATCTTCTCCAGCCACACCCCGGAGAACTCGGCGGCCAGCGCCCGGGTCTCGAACACGAATCGGCGCTCGTCGCGCCACAGCGCCTCGTGCGCGTCGGTGGCGCCGGTGATCCGCACCCGGCCGGCGAGGAGGCGGTCGCCGGCCGCGCCGCGCTGTTCGGCCACGGCGCGCCGAACCAGGTCGAGTACGTCGTCGACACCGCCGGCGGTCGAGGCGTCGACGTCGAGGCGGGCCCAGCGCACCACATCCAGGTCGCGGTGCTCGACGGCGGCCCGGCCGTGGTCGTCGACGGTGATCAGCGTCGCGCCCTTGGGCCCGGTCTCGCGCGCGTGCCGGCCCTGGATGTTGCCCGGGAAGACGATCCACGGCTCGCGCTCGTGCACCACCTCGCGCGCGTGCACGTGGCCGAGCGCCCAGTAGTCGTAGCCGCGCGAGACGAGGTCGCCGACGCTGCACGGCGCGTAGGTGGCGTGCCCCTCGGCGCCGGTCAGCGCGGTGTGCAGCAGGCCGACGTTGAACATCCCCCCGCGCGGCGCGGGATAGGCGAGCGCGAGGTTGTCGGTCACGTCCCGGACCGCGAAGCCCTGACCGTGTACGGCCAGGCCCAAGTCCTCGAAGGCGACCGTCTCGGGGCGCGCGGTGGAGAAGCGGTGCACGTTGGCCGGCAGCCGCAACTCCCGGGTGATCCGGCTGTCGGCGTCGTGGTTGCCCGCGACCAGCAGGACGCGGATGCCCGCCTCCTCCAGGCGGCGCATCTGCACGCCGAAGAACAACCCCGTGTGGTAGTCCTTCCAGTCGCCGTCGTAGATGTCGCCGGCGAGCAGCACCGCGTCGACCGCCTCGGCGAGCGCCAGGTCGACGAGGTTGACCACGGCCCGCCGCGCCGCGCCGCGGATCTGTGCCGCGGGCGCGCCCTCGTAGCCGGAGAGGCCGCGGAGCGGGCTGTCGATGTGCAGGTCGGCGGCGTGCAACAGCTTCATGAAGCGGGGCGCCTCCGGTCGGCGATCACGGGCAGCCAGGATAGGCACACGGCACCGACACGGTGGCGGTTTCGGCGGGACCCGGCGCAGGGTGGGGCTGGCCCCACCCCCGATCGGCCAGGCACCTACCTGGTCGCGCGGCGGCCGTCCGGCCAGGCTGGAGGAAACGCGCCAAGCCCGTCCGGGAGTTCACCGTGACAGCTCGACAGACCGACCGCAGGCACCCGATTTCGACCCCGCTCGTCACCTGTGCGCTCTGTGCGGTGGCCGGCGCCGTGTTGTGCCTGGCGGCGGTCCATCGGTCCGGGCTCCCGGCGAATCCGAACCTGATCGGGCTGCTGCGGCAACCGGCGCCACTGGTCACCCTGGTGTTCGGCCTGTCCGGTCTGCTGGTGGCGCTGCGCGGCCGGACCGGGCGGGGAAATCCGGTTGAATCGACCCCGCCGAAGGCCGCACCCTGGAGTCTGCACCACTCGGCGGTGAGTACGAGTGGGCCGCCCCGTCACGGGGAGGGGGCGACCCACTCACCCGGGGCCGGTTAACCCCGGCGCCACTACTGGTTAAGATGGGCACGCAACTACGCACGCTCGCGTAGCTCAGCGGGAGAGCGCCTCGTTCACACCGAGGAAGTCACTGGTTCGATCCCAGTCGTGAGCACCGATCACTTCGTGATCCTGATCAATCGAGGGCCGCTCCTGCGAGCGGCCTTCGGCACGTTCAGGACCGTGCCCGGCACCAGGCGCTCCGGATCCGGGCCGATCACGTCCAGGTTCGCCGCGTAGAGCGCCTGCCAACCGCCGATCACGCCGAGGTCGCGCGCGATCGAGGAGAGCGTGTCGCCCGCCTTGACCGTGTACCGCGAGCCGAGCATGCCGATCTGTCGGGCGCACTGCGGCCAGGCCTCCCAGCCCTGCATGCTCAGGATCTGCTCGGCGACGGCGATCTGTTCCTCGCGGGTGGCCCGGTCCGGCCGGTCGGCGTACTCCTGTCCGCCCGCCTCGTCCCACGTGCTCGGCAGGATCTGGAGTCCGCCGTAGTAGCCGTTGCCGGAGTCGAGACTCCAGCGGCCGCTGCTCTCGCACTCGGCGAGTCGGTCCCAGACGTCGTCCGAGACCGCCTCGGCGGGCGCGGCCGGCCCCACGACGAGTCCGGCGCCCAGGACGCCGGCGAGCAGGACAACCACGGACGATCGGATGATCAGCTTGGCCATGTCAGCCGACTGTAGGCAGCCCGCGCGCCGATCCGGGGACCCGACCGGGGGCGGGCCGCGGAATCACCCGGCTGTCGCAACGCCCGCACCACACCGGGCGGTCGGGCCGTCCCGACCGAGGCCGCGCGGAAACGGCCCGCCGATCCGCGCCGATCCGCGCCGAGACGGCCCGTCGATCCGCCCGACCGGGCCTACGGCAGGTCCGGCAACAGGCTGTCGATGTCCGAGGGCAACAACCCGCTCGGCAACACCCCCGAGGGCAGACCCGGCTGCTTGGGTCCCTGGGTCGAGGGGGTCTTCTTCGGACCGTCGTCGTCGCTGTCCCCGCGGCTGATCAGGATGACCGCGGTCACCACGCCCGCCACCAGCACGAGCGCGATCACCAGCATGATCAGCGGGTTGCCGCGGCGACCGCCGCCCTGCGTCGGCGGCGGTCGGTGCGGCTGCTGCGGATACGGCGGCGGTTCGTGGTGCGACACGGGCTTCGACCCCCAAGGCGACCGGTGCCGGGGGCGAACTGTCCCCGAACATCCATGCTGTCACGATCCGGACGTGCCGGAGCCGGTCCACCGAAGTCCGGGCAAAGTGAGCACCGATTCGAGGGAATCCCCACCCCGACCACCGCCGATGCGCGGGCCGCCGGACGAACGCGCCGCGCCGACCGCCCGGCCGCGTCCCGCGCGCGGCTCACAGGTCCTTGGTCAGCTCCTCGAACTCCAGGTCGTCGCGCAGTGGCCTGCCGAACCGCTCGTTGCCGTAGGGAAACGGGGTGCGCGCCCCGGTGCGGACGAAACCGCGCCGCTCGTACCAGGCGATCAGCTCCTCGCGCTGGCGGATGACCGTCATCCGCATGCGCTTGGCGTCCCACCGCCGTACCGCGACCCGCTCCGCCTCGGCGAGCAGCGCTCGGCCCAGGCCGCCGCCCTGGCGACCGGGTCGCACGGCGAACATGCCGAAGTACACGACCGAATCCGGATGCCGCTCCAACTGGCAGCAGCCGAGCAATACGCCGTCCCGCTCGGCGATCCACATCACACTGTCCGAGCCCTCGACCACCGCCGCGACGCCGTCCGCGTCGGTGCGCTGCCCCTCCAGGAGTTCGGCCTCGGTGGTCCAGCCCGCGCGGCTCGCCTCGCCGCGGTAGGCGGATTCGACCAGTTCGAGCAGGGCAGGGATATCCGCCGGTCCGGCCTGCCGGAAGCCGACGGCGACGACCTCGTCGGGGGACTCCTGCGTTCGGGTCCACGCGTCCTGCGGCACCATGGTTGTCTCTCGCCCCTCGTCGATTCGGCAATGTGTTCCATGCCGTCCCCGAGCGTACGGCGTGGGTCCCGAGAGGGGCCCTCCGCTTTCGGTCGCGGTCGGGCGGTGACAAGGTGTCCGGAAGCCGGCAACCGGATGGCCCCGCCATGAATCGGGGGTCACCGGGCGACGAATCAGGACCAAACCCGGGAAACCCAGAAACTCCAGGAAAACGGGAGAAGCCGTACATGGTGAGGGCAGGCGTTCGCCGGCTGCTGGACATACGGAGGACCAGGCTCTCCCTGGCCCTGGTGGGTCTGTGGCTGCTCGCCGCATGCGTCGCCGTCCGACAGGCCAACGAAGTACTCGACCGACCCGAGGACCGCAGGCTGCCGGACCTGGACGCGTGGCTCGGTCCCGACGGCGTACTGCACCTGCCGGGCTCGCTCTACGACGCCGACGCGCGGGGCACCACCTTCAATGGCACACCCTTCGCCGGCTGGGTGCTGCGCCCGCTCACCCGGGCGGCGGAGCACACGCTGGGCGTCGCCTGGACGGTGGCCACCCTGCTCATCGTGGCCGCGATCGCGGTGCTGGTCGCAGGGGCGGTGCCGGGCCTGCGCACCCGCCGCGCCCGGCTGCTCGCGACGCCGCTGATCATCACCCTGCTCGTGGTGTCCCTTCCGGTGCGCGGCAACCTGTCGCTCGGCCAGCTCAGCCTGCTCCCGGTCCTGCTCGCGCTGCCCGCGATGCTCAGGGCCGCTCCGGGCCGGGTCGCCTCGATAGCGATGGGCGTCGCCGCGGCGCTGCATCCGGCGATGTTGCTGTTCGCCGTCCACCTGTGGCTGACCGGCAAGCAGCGCGCGGCCGCGAACGCGACGGCCACCTTCCTCGGCTGCACCGCGCTGGCCTGGGTCACGATGCCGCACGACTCCTTCACGTACTGGGTGCACCACGTCGCCGGCGCGGGCCTGGGCGGCGACGCCGACGCGCTGTCCAACCAGTCGCTGCACGGTCTGCTGCTGCGGGTCGGCCTGTCCGGGCCGCTGGAGATCGTGCTCGTGGTGCTGCTGTCCGCCGCCGTGTTGTGGTTCGGCGTGCCGCGCGCGGTGGCCTACGCCAAGGACGGACAGGCGCTGCTCGGCGCCGCGCTGGCCGGCTGTGTGATGGTCGCGGTCTCCCCCGTGTCCTGGCAGCACCAGCAGTTGTGGATCCTGCTCGTCGCGGTCGCCCGGCTCGGCGCCAGGCAGACGGACCGCATGGTGTGGCCGGTCGCGGTCTTCATGATCATGACCTTCGACAGCAAGACGCTGGTCTGGGGCAAGCTGGCCGCCGTCCGCACGATCGCCGACAACGGGCCGCTGCTGCTCGCGATCGCCTCGGCGTGCGCGGTGCCGTTCATCACCAAGGCGTCGGCCAAGTGGAGTCCGCGGGCGGTGCCGCAGGGGGTCGCGGACAAGGGCCGGTTCGCCTGGATCCCGGCGCTGCCGTTCGGCTGGCGTCCGCTGTCCCGGCCGAACCTGTTGCTCGAACTGCTGATGATCCGGGTCGGCTACCAGGTCTACTCGTTCATCCGGGCGTCGGTGCCCGACCAGCGCCAAGTGGCCGAGGAGCACGGGCAGCAGATCATCGACCTGGAGAAGTTCCTGCACGTCGACGTCGAGCGCGGCCTGAACCACTTCGTGGCCAAGGTCGGCTGGCTGCAGAGCAGCATGAACTTCTTCTACGAGACGTTCCACTTCATCGTGCCGCTGACCATCCTGGCCATCCTGTACGTACGCAAGCCCGCCGCCTATCGCTCGGCGCGCACCGTGCTGAGCGTGGCCACCCTCACCGGCCTGGTCGGGTTCTGGCTCTACCCGCTCGCACCGCCGCGGCTGATGCCGGGCTACGACTACATCGACACCGTGCACGGCGTGCAGGACCTGAACAACCCGGACTTCGGCGCGCTCACCAAGATCTCCAACCAGTACGCGGCGATGCCCTCGCTGCACGTGGGCTGGTCGTTGTGGTGCGGGTTGATGATCCTGGCCATCGCGCCGAAGGGCTGGCGCTGGCTGGGTCTGCTCTACCCGCTGTCCACCACGATCGTGGTGATGGGCACCGCCAACCACTGGATCATGGACGCGGTCGGTGGCGCCGCGGTGGTCACCCTGGGCTTCGTGGTCCAGTACCTGCTGACCGGCCGCTCGGCCTTCTCGGTCGACCCGGTCGCCGCACCCGACGCCGAGCCGGTCGCCGTCGCGGCGGGGGCCGGACCCGGGGTCGGGGTCGGGGTCGCCGACGCGATTAGCACACCGGTGACGGCTGGGGCGGGTGAGTCGGATGTGATCACTCGTTTGCCGGAGTCAAAGCAGGATGATCCAGATTCGCGGGATGATCCCGACAAACAGCCGGTCAGCCGCAAATAGTGACGACACGCCTGCTCATTGCCAACACTTTGCCAACAGCGCCCGCATCCCGATCGTGCTTCGAGCGGTAGTCAGTGTGGTCGGTGCCGGAGGGGCCCGACCTCACCGTGACACCACGAGGAGCACCATGACGCACATCTCGCGCCGCGTAGCCCAGGCCGCCCTGCTGATCGCCGCCGGCGCCGCGCCGATCCTGGGCGCGTCCGCCGCGCACGCGGCGGAACTGCCCACGGGTGGCCTCGGCGCGCTGACCCAGCCGGACGTCGGCGGCCTCGCCGACAAGGTCCCCGCGGCCTCCGAGGGCGCGGGCAACGCGGCCGGTGGAACGGCGTCCAAGACCGTCCCCGCAGCCTCGAAGACCGCAGGTCAGACGGCCGCTACCACCGCCACGAACGCGAACAAGACGGTCGGCGACGGCGCCGCGGCGGTCGCTCCCGCCGCCGGCCAGACGATCGGCCAGGCCGCCCCCGCGGCCGGTCAGCTCACCGGTGGCGGCGCCCCCGCGGCGCCGTCCCTGCCCGCCGTGCCCTCCCTCGGCGGACTCCCGATCGGGGGTTGATCGAACCGGTTCTCATTCGGTTGAGAGCCCGGTGAAACCGGTGGGGCCGGTGCGGCGTGTCCATTGATGCCGCACCGGCCCCGCCGTATGTCCGAACCGCGCTTGTCCACCATTGGGATTAGCAAACGATCGGGTATCCCTCCGTGGGATGACGTACCAAAGGGCCATCGTGCGCATCCAAATTACTTCGTGGGTGTCTACGCTGTTCTGCGAGCGTTACGAAGAGTCGCAATTCTGGACATAGGCCATGAGACTCTTCCACCACCCCACAATCGAGGAGCACGGTGTCTGCCACGACGCGGGCCGCCGCGAACGGCCACAACAAGAACGGCACCGGCACCCCGGCCGCCGAGCGCGTGCGCGGGATCTCGGCGGGGGTGCTGATCTGGTACCTGCGGATCGTGGCGGCACTCGACTTCGTGTCGGCCGTCTCGGTGCCGCTGCGCGACCGGGTGCGTCACCACGACACGGGCGAGTACTACACGCCGTTCCTGGTCACGTCCGGATTCACGTCGGCCGCGCTGGCCGCGTTCCTCGCCATCATGCTCGCCCGCCGCAAGCGGGCCGCCTGGGCGTTCACGGCGATCCTGCTCGTCCCGTCCACCGCGGTCTACATCTGGGCGCTGTGGTTCGACGACCTGCGGCAACACCCGTTCAACTGGTTCTCCACGATCCTCACGTTCGTGATCTGCGTCGCGCTGCTGCTGAGCTTCGCCGAGTTCGGCGCCAAGGGCGACCGGGGCAACGTGCTCAAGGCCGGCCTGGTGCTGGCCGGCGGCGCGGTGGTCGGTGTGGTCCTGGGCTCGACGCTGGTCAACGCCACCGACCGGATCGCCGACTCCAGCATGGGCGACCGGATCCTGTACGCGGTGTTGCGCATCTTCACCCTCGCCCCGGACAGCGACCTGGGCAGCGTCTCGGTGCCGCGCTGGGTCGACATCGTGATCAACGTGGCCGGCGTGGTGTTGTTCCTGCTGGTGCTCTACGTACTCTTCCGCGCGCCCAAGGGTCGTGAACTGCTCACCCCCGACGACGAGGTGCTGCTGCGCGAGCTGCTCGACAAGCAGGGCGAGCGGGACTCGCTCGGCTACTTCGCGCTGCGTCGGGACAAGGCGGTGATGTGGTCGCCGAGCGGCAAGGCGGCGGTGGCCTACCGGGTCGTGGGCGGCGTCTCGCTCGCTTCCGGCGACCCGATCGGCGACCCCGAGGCGTGGCCCGGCGCGATCGACCGCTGGCTCGCCGAGGCCGAGGACCGCGCCTGGGTGCCGGCCGTGATGGGGGCCAGCGAGGAGGCCGGCACGATCTTCGCCCGGCACGGTCTGGACGCGTTGGAGCTGGGCGACGAGGCGATCGTCGAGGTGTCCGAGTTCAGCCTGGAGGGCCGCGCGATGCGCGGTGTCCGGCAGGCGTACAACCGGGTCAAGCGCGCCGGGTACACCACCCGGGTGCGCCGCCACGAGGACATCCCAGAGGGGGAGATGCGCGAACTGCTCGACCTCGCCGACCACTGGCGCGACGGGCAGACCGAACGCGGCTTCTCGATGGCGCTCGGCCGGCTCGGCGACCCCGACGACGGGCGCTGCCTGATGGTCGAGTGCATGGACGACGAGGGACGGCTGCGCGCGGTGCTCAGCTTCGTGCCGTGGGGTGCCAAGGGCGTCTCGCTCGACCTGATGCGTCGCGACCGCGAGTCGGACAACGGGCTGATCGAGTTCATGGTGCTCGACGTCATAGAAGGCGCCAAGGCGTATGCCGCGGCGAACACGAAGCCCGCCAAGGGCGGCAAGGGCAAGGGCAAGCCGGCCGAGCCGGAGGCCGAGGCCCCCGCCGAGGCGTCCTCGCCGATCGACATCGAGCGCATCTCGCTGAACTTCGCGATGTTCCGCTCGGTGTTCGAGCGCGGCAACAAGCTCGGCGCCGGGCCGGTATTGCGGCTGTGGCGCGCGGTCCTGGTGTTCTTCTCCCGCTGGTGGCAGATCGAGTCGCTGTACCGGGCCAACGAGAAGTACCGCCCGATCTGGGAGCCGCGCTACATCTGCTTCCGCAAGGCGAGCGAGCTGCCGCGGATCGGCATCGCGAGCGCCCGGGCCGAGGGCTTCTTGACCACGCCGACGCTGCCGCAGCTGTTCGGCGCCCGGCACGAGCAGCGGGTGGCCTCGATGACCAAGCGCAAGGCCGCCGAGGCGACGCCGCCGCTGGACGGCTGGACCGCGGAGCAGCGCGAGCCGGCCGAGCACAAGCAGCCCTGACCACCGGGCTCGGCCACGCCGAAGGGCGGCACCCTCGCGGGGGTGCCGCCCTTCGGTCGTTCGGGACTTCGGTGTGGTTCGGGTCTTCGGGGTCCTCCGGGTCGGCTCAGACCAGGCGGCGGATCTCGCCGCGTACCCGGTAGAACCCGCCGCGCTCGGCCGGACTGACCGCGTCCACCACGAAGCGCGCGCCCGCGACCCGCACGTTCTTCGGGAACTGCACGTTCCAGCCGCTCTCGTAGCCCGCGGTGACCACGTGCACCCGCAGCCGGCCGTTGCCCTGGTCGACGCACTCGACCACCACGCCGGTGCCGGCCTCGGTGGTGGTGGCCACCTCGGTGGTCGGCACCACGGCCTCCATCGCGGCCACCTTGACGTCGCGCACCTGCGGCACGGTGCCGTCCTGGGCCGCCGCGATCGCCGCCTCGCTCACGTCGATGCAGGCCAGCGAGCCGTCGGTGGTGACGATGTACAGCTTCTCGTCGTGGTACTGCATGGAGAAGGCCGAGCCGCACGTGGTGCCCAGCTTCCACAGCCGCTTGCCGTCCTCGGTGAAGCAGTACACCGTCGAGGAGCTGTCCCCGGCGAAGACGTACTTGCCGTTCTCGGCGGTGGCGCAGGAGAACACCGACGCGTCGCAGTCGTAGGTGGTGCGGATGCTGCCGTCGGACTTGGCGATCCGGTGCACCTTGTTGCCGGTGGTGCCCGCGTACACGTCGTCGCGCTCCTGCCAGCCGAAGAGCACGCCGCCCTTGGTCTTGGTGGTCCACAACTCCTTGCCGTCGCCGGCGGCGAACGCCTGCACCCCGGCGCTGTGTCCGTGGTAGATCGCGTTCTCGTCGCAGCGCACCATCCACGCGCCGGTGCCGTTGGTGGCCGCGGCCCAGAGCGACTCGTCCTCGTGGTCGATCGTGGTGCAGCCGCCGTTGGAGTCGGACACGCCGAGCACGCCGTCGTGGATGTCCAGCCAGTAGATGTCGATGTTGTCGGTGATCTCGTACGCCACGCGCGGGGCCTTGCCGCCGACGTCGTACACGTTGCCGTTGTCGCACCCGGCGTAGATCCACGAGTCGTCGGCGACGATGCACTTGACGCCGTCGGGCAGTTGGTAGCGGCCGGTGACCTCGCCGGCGTGGTCGAGGAACCAGACGTCGCCGCGCTGGTTGCCGACCAGGACCCGCTCGGAGTCGACGAAGATGCCGAACGCGGAGGAGCCGGTGCGGTAGCGCCACAACACCGGCGCCGAGTTGCGGGCCGTGCTGGGCCGGGAGACGATCTCGCGGCGGGTGATCGCCCTGGGCTTGCGCACTCCCTGGACGGCCGGCTCGTAGCCCTTGCGCAGCTTCGCGGCGACCTTCTTCTTGCCGTCCGCCTCGGCCTTTTGCGGCGTCGCGTGGGTGGTCGTCCCGGTCTGGCCCTTGGCCCCGATCCGCCCGTACGTGACCGTGACGTCGCAGCCGTCGACGACCACTTCGTAGTACTTGTGCGCGCCGTCGCCTTCCTCGGACAGCTCAAGGTAGGTACGGGTCTCGGGCATGACGACTCCTGGCTCCGCTGAGTGGGTTGGGGGATGCCGAACCTCCACGACGGGGCGGGAAAACCGTGCTGTTGCAAGGGGGCTGATGCCCCGTCATCCCCGGTGGCGACGACTCGAACACTACTCACGTCGGCCGACAGCGTGGGGGCGGGCGGACGGTTGCCCGGACGCGGTGCCCCTTCCCCCGGCCGGGTGGGCCCGTTCACCCGGCCGGCGCATCTCGGGACCGACGGGTTCGTTGTCGGGCAAAGTGCTCCGACGTACTCCCGACCCCTACTCCGCCGGGAGGATCATCGGGGCCGCGACCCCTCCCCGTGGACGACGTTTCAGCGTCGGGCGCGGGGTTAATCTCCACTCGTCCCGATCACCGGTCGCCGGTTCGACCCCAGTACGGTCGGCCGAAGACCCCGCTTGCCCGAGGAGTCCATGTGGCCGGGCACGTGTTCACGTCATTGGCTCCCGCGGCGTTCGGCGCCAGACCCGCCGGCAAGCGCTTGGAGCGTGTCCGCAGATCGCCGCACTTCCGCGACGGCGCGTTCCGAAATCCCGTGCCGACGCGCCGTGGCAGTCCGGGCGCGCTCGGCAAGATGATGCGCGCGCAACGGGCCGCGTCCGGACTGCGTCGACCGGCCGGGGCGATTCCCCTGGTCACCGCGTCGGCGGCGGACTTCGCACCGGCACCGGCGACCGGGCTGCGGGCGTCCTGGCTGGGGCACGCGACGGTGTTCGTGGAGATCGACGGGGTGCGGGTCCTGTTCGACCCGGTGTGGAGCACCCGATGTTCGCCGTCGGCGGCGTTCGGCCCGGCCCGGCTGCACGCGGTGCCGGTGCGCTTCGCCGATCTGCCCGACCCCGACGTCGTGGTGGTCTCGCACGACCACTACGACCATCTGGATCTGGCCACCATCGTGGCGCTGGCCAGGCGTGAGCGGGTGTTGTTCGTGGTGCCGTTGGGGATCGGCGCGCATCTGGAGCGGTGGGGCGTCGCCGAGGACCGGATCACCGAGTTGGACTGGCACGAGTCGGCCGAGGTCGCCGGGCTCGCCTTCACCGCGACGCCCGCGCGGCACTACTGCAATCGCGGCGCGCGGGTGCTGGGCACCGTGTTGTGGGCGTCGTGGGTGGTCGCCGGGCCCCGACACCGGGTCTTCCACAGCGGAGACAGCGGCTACTTCCCGGGCTTCGCCGACATCGGCCGCGAACATGGGCCGTTCGACCTGACCATGATTCAGGCCGGGGCGTACGCAGAGGCGTGGCCCGACGTGCATCTGCACCCGGAGGGCGCGGTGCAAGCGCACGCGGATCTGGGCGGCGGGCTGATGTTGCCCATCCACTGGGGCACGTTCGATCTGGCGCCGCACGCGTGGGAGGAGCCGGCCGAGCGGTCGGTGGCGGCGGCTCGGGCGCTGGGCACCGGGCTTGTGGTCCCGCGGCCCGGCGCGCTGTTCGAACCGGCCCTGGTGGACGGGGCCGAGGTGGAGCCATGGTGGCGCGAGGTGGCGGCGGCGCCGGAGCGCTGGGCACCGGCGGCGCCGGCCGAGCAGGCGACGGTGGAGCCGGTGGTGATTCCGGCGGTGTCGAGCGGGTCCGCGGTGCCGGCGGGCTGAGGCGCGGAGGGTGGCTACGCCGGCCGGGACGGCGGGTGCGGTGGGTCAGGGCGTGGACGGGGCGGGTGTCTTCCAGGCGTCGGCGCGGACGCCGCGCGGGAGGACCATGACCGGGGTGCGGGCGTTGCGGACGATCTTGTGCGAGACGTCGCCGACGAACACCCGCTTGACCGGGCCGACCGTGCCGGACGCGCAGATCAGCAGGTC
This sequence comes from Embleya sp. NPDC059237, assembly GCF_042754105.1. Taxonomy (NCBI): domain Bacteria; kingdom Bacillati; phylum Actinomycetota; class Actinomycetes; order Kitasatosporales; family Streptomycetaceae; genus Embleya; species Embleya sp. NPDC059237. The sequence goes on from NZ_JBHZAE010000008.1 coordinate 30,622, forward strand.
GTCGGCCCAGGTGACGGCGTCGAGCGCGGCACGTACGTCGTCGCCCTCGACCGTTTCGCCGTCGACCGCCCCGTCGAGGTCGGCGATCGCCGCCGCCAAGTCCTGCCGGGCCTGCTCGCGCACGGCGCGCAACACCTGCTGCTCGGCCGTCTGGTGCTGCTTGCCCGAGTAGAGCCGGACCGGTCGCAACACCAGCGTGAGCAGCCGCGCGTCGGCGTCCAGGAGCCGGGCGAACGCGACGCCGCAGGCCGCCACTTGGTCCGACTGCACGCCGCGCTGGTAGGCGATCGTGCAGCGGGCGATGCGCGGCGGCGGATGTTCGGCGAAGCCGCGCGGCGCCAGCACCACCGGCACCGGCGAGCCGTGCAGGAGTTGGTCCGCGGTGCTGCCGAGCGCGACCCGCCCGGTCCGGCCGCCCGGCGCGGGACCGATCACCACGAGCGCGGCGTCGTGCTCCTCGGCGATCCGGGCCAGTCCCCGGCCGCTGCCCCGGTTGTCGCCGATCGCGCGCTCGACCGGCAGGTCCGGGTCCCGCTCCCGCAGTTGCCGCTCCGCGTCGTCGAGCAGCCGATCGGTCTCCTCGCGCAGGAACGCGCGCCACTCCGCGTCCACCGCGCCGACCCCGGCGCCGGGCTGGGCGGGTGGGCGGATGTGTGCGAGCACGACGCGGGCACCCGCCTGGCGGGCGAGCAGCGCGCCCAGCGCGAGTGCGTCCCGCCCGCGCGGTTCGGGCCGGCAGCCCACCACGATCCGCATGTCCGCGCTCACCGGTCCGCCTCTGCGCCGGCTTCGGCGCGCCAGCGCGAGTGGCGGTAGCCGTACAGGAAGTAGATCGCCACGCCGACCGCCATCCAGACCAGGAAGACCTGCCAGGTGGTCCCGGAGAGCCGGGCCATCAGGTAGATGCAAAAGCCCACGCCGAGCAGCGGGGTGATCGGGAAGAACGGCGAGGTGAAGCCGCGCGGCAGGTCGGGGCGGGTGCGGCGGAGCACGATCACCCCGATGTTGACCAGGGTGAAGGCGAACAGGGTGCCGATGCTGGTGGCCTCGGTGAGTCGGCCGAGCGGGACCAGGGCGGCCAGCAGGGCCACCCACGCACCGGTGATCAGCGTGTTGGCCACCGGGCTCTGCGTGCGGCTGTCGACCTTGGCGAAGATCGGCGGGATCAGGCCGTCGCGCGCCATCGCGAACAGGATCCGGGTCTGCCCGTACAGCACGGTGAGCACGACGCTGGCGATCGAGATGATCGCCCCGGCGGACAGGATGGTCGACGCCCACGAGCCGCCGGTGACGTCGGTGACGATCTGCGCCAGCGTCGCCTCGCTGCCCTCGAACTGGTCCCACGGCATGGCGCCGAGCGCGGCGAGGGCGACCGCCACGTAGACGATGGTGACGATGCCGAGCGAGATCAGGATCGCGAGCGGCAGGTCGCGGCGCGGGTTCTTGGCCTCCTCGCCGGCGGTGGAGGCGGCGTCGAAGCCGATGTAGGAGAAGAACACCTGGGACGCGCCGGCACTGATCCCGGCAGCCCCCAGCGGCGCGAACGGGGTCAGGTTGCCGTGCTCGAACGCGGTGAACGCGATGGCGCAGAAGAACGCGAGGGTGATCAGCTTGATGAAGACCATGATCGTGTTGGCCACGGCGCTCTCCGACACCCCGCGCACCAGCAAAAGGACCGCGAGCAGCACGACGACGACCGCGGGCACGTTGAACGTGCCGCCGTCGCCCGGGGGTTGGCTGATCACGTCGGGCAGGCGCACTCCGAAGGCGGAGTCGAGCAGTTCGTTGACGTACTGCCCCCAGCCGACGGCGACGGCGGAGATGGACACGCCGTACTCCAGGAGCAGGCACCACCCGCACACCCACGCGATGCCCTCGCCGAGCGTGGCGTACGCGTAGGAGTAGGACGAGCCGGACACCGGGATGGTCCCGGCCAGTTCGGCGTAGGACAGCGCCGAGAACAGCGCGGTGACCGCGGCCAGCACGAACGAGATCACCACCGCCGGGCCGGCCTTGGGCACCGCCTCGGCCAGGATCACGAAGATCCCGGTGCCCAGCGTCGCGCCGACGCTGAAGAAGGTCAGTTCGAGCAGCCCCATGGAGCGCCGCAGACCGGCCTCCCCCTCGCCGTGGCCGCTCTCCGCGAGGATGGCGTCCACGGGCTTCGTCCGCAGTACGCCGGAGCGCGGCCGGGGTGCGACATGACTGGCGGGCAAATCCGGCCTCCCTGGAAACACACGGTCCGAGAAGGGAGGGGTGCCCCGACACGGGGCGCTCGAACGGCCTTTCAGCCATTCGGCCCGGGTCCGCCGGCGCCGATCGACGCACCGGTCGCCGCAATTCGATCTAGCCGGGCCGGGCGGGACCGACGCCGCGGAAGCCGGCGCGGTAGTCCCTGGGGGCCACGCCGAGTCGGCGGGTGAAGTGTTGGCGCAGGGTCAGGGGGGAGCCGAAGCCGCAGTGGCGGGCGATGGCGGCGATCGAGAGGTCGCCGATCTCCAGGAGGCGCTGGGCGGCCAGGACGCGCTGGGTGCACAACCATTGCAGGGGCGAGGTGCCGGTGCCGCGGACGAAGTGGCGGGCGAAGCTGCGTTCGGACATCCCGGCCAGCGCGGCGAGTTCGGTCACCGTCCAGGGGTGGCCCAGGTCGTCGAGCACCCGCCCGCGCAGCCGGTCGAGCGCGTCGCCCGGGTCGGCGGGGGCGGCCGGCACCGGGTTGTCGATGAACTGGGCCTGGCCGCCGGAGCGAAACGGCGCGGTCACCATCGTGCGGGCGATCTCGGCGGCGGCGGCCGCGCCGTGGTCGAGGCGGACCAGGTGCAGGCACAGGTCGATGCCGGCCGCGGAACCGGCCGAGGTCCAGATCGAACCGTCGCCGACGAACAGCACGTTGGCGTCCACCGCGACGTCCGGGTGGCGTCGGGCCAGGTCCTCGGTGTCCATCCAGTGCGCCGTCGCCCGCCGCCCGTCGAGGAGGCCGGCGGCGGCCAGGACGAAGGCGCCCGAGCACAGGGAGGCGATGGTGGCGCCGCGGGCGTGCGCGGCGCGCAGGGCGGCCAGGACCTCCTCGGGGAATTCCTCGCGGCGTGGCGCGGTCCGGTGTTCGTTGCCCGGGACGACGACGAGGTCGCAGTCGGCCAGGCCGTCGAGGTCGTGATCGGGGACGCAGACCACTCCCGCGCCCAGTTCGACCGCCGCCCGCCCCGGGCCGCACACGCGCACCTCGAACGGCGGCACGCCCCGGGCGGTGCGGTCGACGCCCCAGACCTCGAAGGCCACCGCGTACTCGAACACTCGAACCGGGTCGAACAGCACGATCCCCACGCGACGCATGGCGGCAACCTATCCCTCACGAAGGTGCGGTGGGTGTGCGCGCCGGCCCGGTGCGACCCGCGAACCGGGGGAGGCTCACGGTCGCGACCGCGGCCGGCGCGGAGATGCGGGGAACGGCCGCACCTCGATCCGCGACGGCGTGTGTGCGCGGACCCATCCCCCGTGGAGCACTCTCCTCCAACGACCCCGTGCTCGATGGAGGGAGCGAGCCGATCGGCGTCCTCACCCCGGAACGCGCTTGCGGTCGGGAGGTGAGCGGGGGGCCTCCGGCTCGCCTCCGATCCTGACCGGTGCGGCGAAGTCGAAGTGAGTGGCGGAAACGCCAACCATGAATGCATTCCCGCCAGCCCCTGTGGACACGAGCGATCACCGATCCGCCGGCCCACCGACAGATCGGGATCCCATCTGTGCATAAGTTATCCACAGGCTGTGGAAATATGTGGGGGTTGCCGCGCAGCTCCTGTGGACAACGACAGCACCGACAGGACCGCGAACCGCCCGCGTCGGCCGCCGCGCGGGAGTCCCATGGTGGGCCGGGGCGCCGCCGCCGGCCCCGGTGACACGCCGTCAGACGCCCATCCGCGCGGGCACCTCGTCCGGCCCGAGTCGGCGCATGTCGGCGAACCCGTCGCCGGTGGAGTAGCTGTCCTCGCACACCACGAGCGCCTGCTCGTCGAAGGCCCACACGATCGCCATTCGGGTCTCGTACAGGTAGAACGCGTCGACGTCCGGCACCGACCGACCCATCCCGACCAGGACCCGGCCCGGGTAGGCGATCCGCAGGATCCCCTCGGTGACCACGGTGTCCCGATCCACCGTCAACCGGTCGATGTGGTGGGCGAGTCGGCCGCAGTCGTTCTCGACCACGGCACGATAGAACTCGCGGACCTCGGCGTGACTCTTGGGGGCCCTGTCCACAACCGACGCGCCCCACTGGTGATAACACGCGTTCGGTGCGACGGTCGCCATCAGCGCGTCGAGATCGCCCTCGTGCTCGGCGTGCATGTGCGCGACCAGCGTGGTCAAGATCGCGCGGCGGCGCGGATCACGCTCCTCGGCCAGTCGTTTCTCGGCGAGTTCCCACGTGCGTCGCGCGTCGATCAGCCCCGCCATGTACGTGCCTTCCGCCGGTCGTCGATTCGCCCGACACCTTGCCCCGAAGTAGTTGACTGTGCAATACAAATCTCCACACGTGTCGCATCCACGGGCACGCACGGAGGACGAGCCACCGAGGTGGCGGACGGGACGGGTGGCCGATGAGCGGCGACACGCGCGAAGTACGGGACGCGAACGCGATGTTCGACCTGAGTGGTCGGGTGGCGATCGTCACGGGAGGCAGTCGGGGCATCGGGCGGGCCATCGCGCACGCCTATGCCGCGGCGGGCGCCTCGGTGGTGATCGCCAGCCGCAAGGCGGACGCCTGCGAGGCGGTGGCGAAGGAGATCACCGACGCCGGCGGCCGGGCGCTCGCGGTGGCCACGCACTGCGGGGAACTGGAGCAGTTGGCCGCTTTGGTGGACACGACCGTCGCGCACTTCGGCGGCATCGACATCGTGGTCAACAACGCGGCGAACGAACTCGCCCAGCCGCTCGGCGCGATCACCCCGCAGGCGTGGGACAAGTCGTTCTCGGTCAACCTGCGCGGACCGGTGTTCCTGGTCCAGTACGCGCTGCCGCACCTGATCGCCTCCGGGCGCGGTTCGGTGGTCAACGTGGTCAGCGCGGCCGTGTTCACCCGTGCCGAGGGCAAGGGCCTGTACGCCGCGGGCAAGGCCGGCCTCGTCGCGTTCACGCGCACCATGGCGGGCGAGCTGGCCGCGCACGGCATCCGGGTCAACGCGATGGCCCCGGGCGCGGTGGAGACCGACATGGTCCGCAAGACCGGCCCGGAGACGATGGCCCGGATGCGGGGCGCGGCGCCGCTGAACCGAATCGCCGCGCCGGAGGAGATGACCGGCCTGGCCCTGCTGCTCGCGTCCGACGCGGGCAGCTTCATGACCGGCCAGATCGTCAGCATCGACGGCGGGCTGACCGTCCACTGAGCCGGCCGCCGGGCCGCGGACGGCTCCCGGCGACAGGCCCTCAGCCCACCGGCGAGGCCCCGATCACCGGCACCAGCTCCGCCGGCAACGGGTACACCGTCTCGACCGGCAACAACGCGCGGGCGCCGTCGTGATCACCGGCGCGGACCAGGTCGTGCACCCGATGCGCGAGCGCGGTCACGTCGGTGATCCGGCGTGTCCACTCGTCGGCGTAGGCGCGCGTCGCCCATCCGGCCAGCCCGAGTTGCAGTGAACGATGCGCCAACGGCCGCAGGTCCAAGTCGCGTTCGGGATCCCACTGGATCCGCACCGCGGTCGCATGCAGCCGTCGGCCCCACGCGTCGCGGTCGGGGTAGGTGCCGGGCTCGTAGTGGCTCAGGCACGCCCCCGCGAGCGCCGCCTCGAAACCCGTGCGGTCGATCTCCAGGGCGAGCACCCGCTCCTGGCGCGGCTTGGTCGCCCAGCCGCAGCGGTACATCATCCAGGTGAAGCTGGGCTTGACCCAGGTCATCCGCTCCCGGCTCCAGGTGTCCGGAAATCGCCCGTCCCGCACGGCCGCGTCGGCGATCTGCGGCTTGTACGCCTGGTACACGGTGATCGTGTCCTCGCTCCACAGCGCACGGATCTGCCGGGCGGGTATGTCCATGCCCGCCAGTGTGGCGGCCCCACCCGGGCCCGAACCACCCGTTTTCCGCGGGTCCGCCGGCATCGAAAAAATGCTTGATATTGACAAGCGATCCCGAGTCGGAGAGATTCGACGTGCCGGGTGACACGCGTTCCCGGTCCGTATCGATGTGCAGCGCGGGGCAGACCCGACCGCGACCCTTCCGTGCCCGGCGGGCGTCGACCCGCGTCGCGACCACGCGATCCACGCACGTGAAGGAGCAGTGACGTGCATCTCGCCCCGACCCCGGCGCAGGACGCTCTGCGGGCAGAGCTGCGGGACTATTTCACCCGGCTGATCACCCCCGACGTCCGCGCGGACCTCGACCGCGAGGGCGAGGCAGGCGGTCCGACCACCCGGCGGGTGCGCCGACAGTTGGGCTCCGACGGCTGGCTCGGCATCGGGTGGCCGACCGAGTACGGCGGGCAGGGCAAGGGCCCGGAGATGCAGTTCATCTTCTTCGACGAGGCGTATCGCGCCGGCGCGCCCGTGTCGATGGTCACCCTCAACACCGTCGGCCCGACCCTGATGAAGTTCGGCACCGAGGCGCAGAAGAGCTACTACCTGCCGCGCATCCTGGCCGGCGAGATCATCTTCGCGATCGGCTACAGCGAACCCTCGGCCGGCACCGACCTGGCCTCGCTGCGCACCCGCGCGGTGCGCGACGGCGACGAGTGGGTGATCAACGGGCAGAAGATCTTCACCTCCACCGCCCAGGGCGCGGACTGGATCTGGCTCGCCTGCCGCACCGACGTGGACGCCCCCAAGCACAAGGGCATCACGATGATCCTGGTGCCGACCACCGACCCGGGCTTCTCCTGGACCCCGATCGTCACCGTCGGTGGGATGACCACCACGGCGACGTACTACGACGACATCCGGGTGCCCTACGACAACCTGGTGTTCGAGGAGAACTCGGGCTGGAAGCTGCTCACCAACCAGCTCAACCACGAGCGGGTCGCGCTCGCCGCGCTCGGCATGCAGGCCGAGGACTTCTTCGCCGAGGTGTTGGCGTGGGCGCGCGAGACCGAGGTGGAACCCGGCGTCAAGGTGATCGACCAGCCGTGGGTGCGGCTCAAGCTGGCCGAGACCTACGCGCGCCTGTCCGCCGTACGCATGTTCAGCTGGCGTCTGGTGCACGACGTCGGCAACAACACGCTCAACCCGGGTGATGCGTCGGGCGTGAAGTTCTTCGGCACCGAAGGTGCCATCGAGGTATATCGCAACCTGATGGAGATCGTCGGCCCCGACGCGACGCTGCGACCGAGGTCGCCCGGCGCGTTCGGCGACGGACTCCTGGAGGCGATGAATCGCCGCGCCCAGATCAACACCTTCGGCGGCGGCGTCAGCGAGGTCCAGCGGGAGATCGTCGCCATGGTCCGCCTTGGCATGACGCGAGTGAAGCGGTGAAGGACGACATGACGGACACCACCAGCCGGGACAAGGCCGCCTTCCTCGCGGTCGTCAAGAAGTACGAGGGTGTGCACGACCAGTCGGGCGTGCTCGCGCTCGATCCGGTCAACGGGCCGATGATCCGGCACTGGGCCGAGGCCATGGGCGACAAGAACCCGGTCTACACCGATCCCGAGGCCGCCGCGGCGACCCACTTCGGCGAGGTGGTCGCGCCCGCGACCATGCTCCAGGTGTGGATCATGCGCGGGATGGACGCGGGCCTGACGGTCAACACGGTCACCGGCGAGTTGTACAAACACTTCACCGACAACGGCTTCGGCTCGGTCGTGGCGACCAACTGCGAGCAGGAGTACATCCGACCGCTGCGGCTGGGCGAGGTGGTGCAGTACGACCAGCTGATCGAGACGGTGTCCGAGGAGAAGACCACGGGTCTCGGCGTCGGCCACTTCATCACCACGCTGGTCAACATCTACGTCGAGGGCGAGGCCGGCCGCGAGTTGGTCGGCACGCACCGCTTCCGGATCCTGCGCTACACGCCGCACAAGAAGAAGCCGAAGGCCGCGCCGGCGGAGCGCGCGCTGCGCCCGCGCAAGGTGGTCAACAAGGACAACCGGGCCTACTGGGACGGCGTGGCCGAAGGCAGACTGCTGTTCCAGAAGTGCACGGCCTGCGCCACCCCGCGCTTCCCGTTCGCGCCCGGCTGCAACCACTGCGCATCGCTGGAGTGGGAGAGCGTCGAGTCGGCCGGCGCGGGCGTCGTCTACTCGCACGTCACCATGCACTACCCGAAGTTCCCGGCGTTCGACATGCCCTACGCGGTCGGCCTGATCGAACTCGACGAGGGTGTCCGGATGCTCGGCAACGTGCTGGGCGTGGCGCACGACGAGGTGCGGATCGGACAGCGCGTGCAGGTCGAATTCGTGACCCACGACGCCGAGTTGACCGTGCCCGCGTTCCGAGTGGTCGGGGAGAACTGATGGACTTCAACCTCACCGAGGACCAGCGGGACCTGGTCTCGCTGGCCGAGCGCATCTTCGCCGATCAGTCCACCGACGAGCGGCTGAAGAAGCTCGCCCAGTCCGGCGCGGACCTGGACGCCGAGTTGTGGGGCCGGGTCGCCGAGGCGGGCCTGGTCGGCGCGCTGATCCCGGAGGAGCACGGCGGCGGCGACCTGGGCCTGGTCGGGCTCGCGCTGCTCGTGGAGCAGCAGGGCCGATTCACCGCGCAGATCCCGCTGTTGGACACGGTCGTCTACGGGCTGCTGCCGCTGCTGCGGTTCGGTACGCCGGCGGCCGTCGAGAGCGAACTGCCCGGCCTGCTGGACGGTTCGCGGATCGTGGCCGGCGCGCTCGCCGAGGTCGGCGCGGCGCTGCCCGCGGTGCCGAGGACCACCGCCCGGCGCGACGGCGGGGGTTTTCGGCTCGACGGGGCGAAGCGGGCGGTGCCGTGGCTGACCGTGGCCCACCGGATCCTGGTCACCGCGTCGCTGGACGGTGCGCTCGCGGTGTTCACGGTGGACGCCGACGCGGCGGGCGTGGCGATCGAGGCCGCGCCGACCACCGCGCCGTGGGCGTCGGGCAACCTGACGCTGGCCGACGCGCCGGCCACGCTGCTCGGTACCGCCGAGGCAGGCACGGAGATCGCCGACTGGATCGTCGACCGCGCGCGGGTCGCGCTGGCCGCGCAGCAGGTGGGCGTGTGCGAGCGCGGCCTGGCCCGCACGGTCGAACACGTGAACACCCGCGAGCAGTTCGGCAAGCCGCTGGCCACCAAGCAGGGCGTGATGTTGCGCGCCGCCGAGGCGTACATGGACACCGAGGCCATCCGGGTCACCACGCTGGAGGCCGCGTGGCGCATGGACCGCGGCGAGGCGGCCACGGAGCAGGCGCTGGTGGCCCGCTGGTACGCCTCGGAGGCGGGCAAGCGCGTGGTGCACGCGTGCCAGCACCTGCACGGCGGCACCGGCTCCGACATCGACCATCCGATTCACCGCCACTTCCTGTGGGGCCGTCAGATCGACGTGACCCTGGGCAGCGGCATCCAGCACCTCGCCGCGCTCGGCGACCTGCTCGCCCACGTGCCCGCCCAGGGAGGCAACCGATGACCACCGCGAACCCGGCGAGCCTGACCCACGCGGAGGTGTCCGTCGGCGACGAACTGCCGCCGCTGGTCATCCCGTTGACCCGCACGCTGATCGTCGCCACGGCCCTGGCCACCCGCGACTTCCAGGACGTGCACCACGATCCGCAGTTGGCCGCGGAAAAGGGCTCGCCGGACATCTTCATGAACATCCTGACCAGCAACGGCCTGGTCGGGCGCTACATCACCGACTGGGGAGGCCCCGAGACCGAGTTGCGCAAGGTCGCGATCCGGCTCGGCGCCCCGAACTACCCCGGCGACACCATGACCCTGACCGGCACGGTGACCGCCAAGCCCACCGCCGAGGACGGCACCCCGCTCGTGGAGATCGCGGTCGTCGGCGCCAACAAGCTCGGCAACCACGTCACCGGCACGGTCACGGTGAAGCTGTTGGAAGGAGCCGACGCGTGAGCCTCAAGCACGCCGACAACCTGCGCGGCAAGGCCGCCATCGCCGGGATCGGCGCGACCGAGTTCTCCAAGGAGTCCGGCCGCAGCGAACTGCGCCTGGCCGTCGAGGCGGTGGGCGCCGCGCTCGCCGACGCCGGGATCGCCCCGTCCGAGGTGGACGGCCTGGTCAGCTTCACCATGGACACCAACCCCGAGATCGCGGTCGCCGCCGCGGCCGGGATCGGCGACCTGACCTTCTTCAGCCGGATCCACTACGGCGGCGGCGCGGCCTGCGCCACCGTCGCCCAGGCCGCGATGGCGGTCGCCACGGGCGTCGCCGACGTGGTGGTCTGCTACCGCGCGTTCAACGAGCGCTCCGGCCGCCGCTTCGGCTCCGGCGTGCTCCAGCGCGACCCCACCGTCGAGGGGGTGGGCCTGGGCTGGAACATGCCGCACGGCCTGCTCACCCCGGCCTCGTGGGTGGCCATGTTCGCGCAGCGCTACCTGCACGTCTACGGCGCGACCACCGAGGCGTTCGGCCACGTCGCGGTGGCCGACCGCAAGCACGCGGCGAACAACCCGAAGGCGTACTTCCACGGCAAGCCGATCACCCTGGAGGACCACCAGAACTCGCGGTGGATCGTCGAGCCGATGCGCCTGCTCGACTGCTGCCAGGAGACCGACGGCGCGCAGGCGATCGTGGTCGTCGGCGCCGAGCGGGCGAAGGACCTCAGGCAAAAGCCCGCGATCATCAACGCGGCGGCGCAGGGCGCGGGTCGCCTCCAGGACCAGATGACCAGCTTCTACCGGGACGAGATGACCGGCCTGGCCGAAATGGGCGTGGTCGCCAAGCAGCTGTGGCAGACGTCCGGGCTCACCCCCGACGACATCCAGACCGCGGTGCTCTACGACCACTTCACCCCGTTCGTGCTGATGCAGCTGGAGGAGTTCGGCTTCTGCGGGCGCGGCGAGGCGCCGGCGTTCGTCGCGAACGGCGGCCTGGAGCTGGGCGGCAAGCTGCCGACGAACACGCACGGCGGGCAGCTGGGCGAGGCGTACCTGCACGGGATGAACGGCATCGCCGAGGGCGTGCGGCAGATCCGGGGCAGCTCGGTCAACCAGGTCGAGAACGTGCACAACGTGCTGGTGACCGCGGGCACCGGGGTGCCGACGTCGGGGCTGGTGCTGGGCGTGGAGTAGCGGCCGGCCCGCCCGCACTGGGCCGCCCGGGTGACGCTTCGGCGTGTCGTCCGGGCGGTCCGTCGGTTTCGCCGCCGGCCATGCCCAGCGTGGTGGAAGCGCTCCTTCCCGCCATGCCAGGAGGTCTCGTGCGTCCTCTGCTCACTCGTCGAATCGCCTCGACCGTGTTGCTCATCGCCGTGCTCGGCCTGCTGCCCGCCGGGCTCGCCGAGGGTGCCGCCGCACGGTCGGGGCGGTCGTTCTTCGTCTCCGGTCCGGGCTTCGACACCTGCGAGACCCCCACCGTGGAGACCATGCAGGCCTGGCGCGAGTCGCCGTACAAGGTGGTCGGCATCTATGTCGCGGGCGACAACCGGGCCTGCAAGAGCACCCGGCTGACCCGCGACTGGGTCACCGCCGTGCACGACCAGGGCTGGGACTTCCTGCCCATCCAGGTCGGCCTGCAGGCGCCGTGCTCGCAGTCGCGCAAACCGGGCCGGATCGATCCGGCGCAGGCCGCGGGCCAGGGGGTCGCGGAGGCGGACGACATGGTGGACCGCAGCACCGCACTCGGGTTCCGGCGGGGCAGCGCGGTCTGGTTCGACATGGAGGCGTACGACAACACCGACGCCGCGTGCCGCACCGCCGTGCTCGACTTCGTCTCGGCGTGGTCCGACCGGGTCCGCGAGCGCGGCTTCGTGGCCGGCTACTACAGCAGCCTGGACTCCGGCGTCGCCGACGTGGTCCAGGCGGTCGGCAGCCGCTCGATCCCGGACGCGATCTGGTACGCCCGCTGGGACGACAAGGCGGTGACCAGCGGCGACGGCGCGCTGCCCGACGGGCACTGGCACGGCAGCCGGGTGCACCAGTACAGCGGCAACGTCACCGAGACGTACGGCGGCCGGACCATGTCCATCGACCGCAACGCGGTGGACGGGCCGGTCGGGGTGTTCTGAGCGTTTTCGGGCCGTCGGCCGGGCCCTTGACGGGTCCGGCCGACGGATGCCCCGGGTCAGCCGCGGTCGACCTCGCTGACCTCCAACGTGCCCTCCGCGTACTGCCGGCGGATCACCTTCTTGTCGAACTTGCCGACGCTCGTCTTCGGCACGGCGGCGATCAGGCTCCACCGCTCGGGCACCTGCCAGCGGGCCACCTGCCCGGCGAGGTAGTCGCGCAGTTGCTCGACGGTGGTCTGCGCGCCCTCGCGCAACACGACCGTCGCCAGCGGGCGTTCGCCCCACTTGTCGTCGGGTACGCCCACCACGGCCGCCTCGACCACGTCCTCGTGGCCCATCAGCGTGTTCTCCAACTCGACCGACGAGATCCATTCGCCGCCCGACTTGATCACGTCCTTGGCGCGGTCGGTCAGCCGCAGGAAGCCGTCGGCGGTGATCGTGCCGACGTCGCCGGTGTACAGCCAGCCGTCCTTGAACCGGCCGCCGCCACTGGCGTCCGCCGAGCCCTCGTCGCCGATGTACGCGCCCGCGATCCACGGCCCGCGCACCAGCAGTTCGCCCACCGCCTCGCCGTCGAACGGCATGTCGGCGCCGTCCGGGCCGACCAGGCGGGCCTGCACCGACGCGGGCAGGCGACCCTGCGAAATCCGGTACGGGAACGCCTCGTCGCCGGTCAGCCCGGCCGGCGGGCGGGCCACCGAACCCAGCGGCGAGGTCTCGGTCATCCCCCACGCGTGGATGATCCGGACCCCGTGCCGCTCCTCGAACGCGTGCATCAGGCCCGGCGGACAGGCCGAACCGCCGACCACGACCTCCGTCAGCGAGGACACGTCGGTCTTGTGTACGTCGAGGTAGTCGAGCAGCCCGGTCCAGATGGTCGGCACCGCGGCGGCGAACGTCGGCTTCTCCGCGGCGATCATCGTGGCCAGCGGCTCCGGCTGGAGGAACCGGTCCGGCATCAGGATCGACGCGCCGCACAACATCGCCGCGTACGGCAGGCCCCACGCGTTGACGTGGAACATCGGTACGACCGGCAACAGCAGGTCACCGGGGCCCAGGCCGAAGCCCTCCATCGTGCACACCTGCATGCTGTGCAGGTAGGTCGACCGGTGGCTGTAGACGACGCCCTTGGGGTTGCCGGTGGTGCCGGAGGTGTAACACATCGCGGCGCCCTGGCGCTCGTCGATGTCCTCGGCCCAGTCGAACTCGGTCGGCCGGCCCGCGAGCAGGTCGTCGTAGCGGTGCACCTGCTTGCCGCAGTCGGCGAGCGGGGCCAGGTCGGTGTCCGCGCCGGTGACCACCACGTGTTCGACCGTGCTCAGCATGGGCAGCAGTGGGGCGGCGAGCGCGGCCAGCGAGCCGTCCAGGACCAGGACCCGGTCGTCGGCGTGGTTCGCGATGTAGACCAGCTGCTCGGGGGGAAGCCGCAGGTTGAGCGTGTGCAGCACCGCGCCCATCGACGGAATCGCCAGGTAGCACTCCAGGTGCTCCTGGTTGTTCCACAGGAACGTGGCGACCCGTTCGTCGCCGGTGACGCCGAGTTCGCGCAGGGCGTGCGCCAGTTGCGCGGAGCGTCGGCCGACCTCGGCGTAGGAGGCCCGGCGCGGCGCGCCGCCGGTCCAGGTCACCACCTCCGAGCCGCCGTGCACCGTGGTGCCGTGTCGCATGATGCGAGCGATCGTCAGCGGCACGTCCTGCATCGTGCTCAGCACAGTGGAGCCTCCCTGCGTTCGCCGGACGGGGACCGGTCGAGGTGTAGGGGATTCTTTCTCGCCGATCGGGTCGTTGTCAGCCCTTTGAGCGGCGCGTTTCGGTTTGCGGACCGGGCGGCTCGGTTTCCGGACCGACGCCGGATCACGCGCCGACCCACGCGCCCGTCGCGATCCGCCATGCGCCCGTACGGGTGAACCAGGCGTGGCGATCGGCCAACCGGGCTAGCCGGACGGAAGAATGCGACGGTGTCCCGGTTGCTCCGGATGGCACATCGTTTTCGACGGAACGCGGCGAGCATTCCGTAACTCCCGTTTTCCGCTCTTCCGGAGGGGGACCGGCGAGCCCTCGACGTCCCCCTGGAGGGCACCTCGTGTACCCGTTGGAGGTCCGACCCGAACCGCACCCGCCGTACGACGTCGTACTGCCGGACGCGTTGGGCCACCCCGTGCTCGGCTTCCGGAACGGCTACTGGTTCCACATCGGCCGGGACGGCCCGGCCCGGCCGTTGTGCGCGCGCACCGCGATCATCGGACATCCGGAGTCCGCCGGGCCTATCGTGCAGGTCATGTGTTGGTGGATGCGCGAACACCACGATCACCCGCAGGCGATCGACCTCGGCACCGAACTGGCGCTGACCGTCGGTGAGATGAGTCGCCGACTGCACGCACGGGGGCCGGCGGCATGGTGAGGCGTTGTGGGTCGGTGCGGATAAGGCGGGTGCCGTGCGGGCCGCGGGTACCGGCGATCCGAGTGCGGACGTGCACGATTCCGCGCCGCCGGACCGGGATGCCGGGGCGGCGGTGCGGGTGATCGAGCGGGGCGGTTCGGCCGGCTTGTTCGGTTTGCTCGGCTTACTCGGTTTGCTCGGCTTACTCGGTTTGCTCGGTTTGCTCGGCCGGGGTGCTCGGGGTCGTCCCCTACTTGGGTGAGGCGATCTTGCCGAGCAGGTCGACGATGCGCTGTTGTACGTCGTCGCGGGTCGAGCGCTCGGCCAGGAACAGCACGGTCTCGCCGGTCTGGAGCCGGTGCAGGTCGTGTTCGACGAGGTCGAGCGTGGTGTAGACGACGATCGGCGTCGAGTGCAGCCGCGCGTTGTTGCGCAGCCAGTCGACCACGCCCATCCGGCGCCGGCGCACCAGCATCAGGTCGAGCACGACGAGGTTGGGCTCGACGCTGGACGCCTTGGACACCGCCTCGCTCTCCGAGGCCGCGTGCACCACGTCCATCCCGCGCCGCTCCAGCGACGCGGTGAACGCGGCCGCGATGTCCGGGTTGGCCTCGACGAGCAGCACCCGCGAGGCGTGTCCGGCGCTGTCCGCGGGGGCGAGCGAGCGCAGCAGTACGGCCGGGTCGGCGCCGAACGCGGCGTCGCGGGTGGCCTGCATCAGGCCGGCGGTGACCAGGACCGGGATCTGCGCGGCGGTCGCGGCGGTGCGCAGCGACTGGAGCGCGGTACGGGTGATCGGGCCGGTGAGCGGGTCCACGAACAGCGCGGCCGGCTGCACGGGGACGCTCGCGTCGACCTCCTCGCGCGAGCGCACCAGGAGCGGACTCCAGCCGCGCGCGGTCAGCGCACCCGCGGTCGCGGTGTCCGGCTCGGGCCAGACCAGCAGCCGACGCGGTTGTCCGTCCGGCGCCGGGCTGACCATGGTCGGCAGGTCGGCGCCGGACATCGCCTCGGCGTCACCGGGCGGGCCGGCCGGGAATCCGGGCCGTCGGCCCTGGAACGGGATCGGCTGGTCCGGCGCGGCCGGGATCGGCGGCAACACCTCGGTCGGCATGTCGGCGGCGGCCGGGCGGCCGGGGCGGTCCTGCACGCTGGTGGTGCGCCCGGTCGGGTCGGCCGCGCGGTTTTGCGCCGGGATCGGCGCGGGCGGCGTGGACAGGCGGCGGCGGGTCTGGGCGCCCTGCGGGGTGTGCGCGCCGTTGAGCCGGCCGCCGGCGGCGGGGGTCGCCGGGGTCGCGGGTTGCCGGCCCGGGGTGGTGGCCGGGTCCTGGTGGGCGGCGCCGCGGTGCGAACCGGATGCCCCGGCGGGGTTGTCGGCGGCCTCGGGCAGCTCGCGGGCGGCGCGGCCGCGGCGGGAACGGGGCGGGTAGACCGCCTCGAACGCGCCGCTGTTGTTGCGCGCGGCCTCCTCGGCCTCGTCGTATGCGTCGGCGTCGGGCCGCTCGTGCCGGCCCTCGTCGGAGCCTGCGCTCGCGGGCACCAGGGGCACCGGTGCGACGGTGCCGGCGGGCAGGGCGAACGGGCCCTGCGGTGCGGGGGCGACCGAGCCGGGCGGCGGAGGCGCGGGTACGGGCGGGGTGGACGAGCCGGCCGGCTCCAGGCGGGCCCGTGGGGGCTGGGCGCCGCGGCCACGGACGGCGAGTTCGACGCCGGCGCCGGGGGCGGGGCGGTCCTCGGGGTCGTGGTCGGCGCTCTCGCGGTCGGCGGCGGCCGGTGCGTCGGGGGTCGCGGACTTGCGGGGGGTGACGGCCGCGCCGATGCGGCGCTTGGGGGCGGCGGTGCGGTCGGCGGTCGCCGCCTGCTTCGCCGGGGTCGATGCGGGCGCGGTGTCCGTGTCGGAGTCGGGTGACTCGTCCGCGGCGGGCGTGGAGTCGTCGGAGTCGTCGGGTTCGTCGGCCTGCTTCGGGGCGCCGGCGGCGGCCTTGCCCGGCTTCGCCGCCTCGTCGCCGTCCGCGTCCTGCTCGTCCTTGGCCGCCTTGCCGGCCTCATCCGTCTTGTCGCTCTTGCCGGCCTTGCCGGTCTTGTCGGTGCCCGGGTCAGGGCGGCCCGACTGGCGGGCGCGGCGGCCCTTGGCCGCGCGGTGTTCGCCGGAGCTGACCACCAGTTCGGCGGCCTCCTCGTCGGCGGGCAGTTCGACGACGTACGTGCTGCCCCGGCCGGCCACGGTGTGCGATTCGATCGTGCCGCCGTGCGCCTCGACCACGGCGCGGGCGAGCGGCACGCGGACGCTGCTGTTGCGGCTCTCGGGGCCGCGTACTTCGATTCGGGCGAGGTTGCCGCGCTGGGCCGCCGCGACCACGACGGTGGAGCCCTCGGGGCCGGCCGCGACCACGTCCGCGAGCAGGTGACCCAGGGCGCGGGTCATCGCGTCGACGTCCACCCGGACTCCGACGGGGGACGCGTTGACCGCGAACTCCACACCCGCGCCGCGGGCGAGATAGGTCACCGTTTCCATGGCGCGGTCGACCAGGTCGTCCACCGTGGTCGGCATGCGCTCGGGTTCGGCCGGGGTTTCCGCGTCGTCCGCCGCGGGGGTCGGGTCGGCGTCGGCCGCCTGGTGGGCGAGCACCTCGCTCGCGAGTTCCTCCAGGCTTTCCAACTCGCCCGCGACCTGACGCACCATCCGACGGGCGCCGTGGCCGACCTCGCCGGCGCCGCCGTCGGCCACCTTCTTCAGCCGACCGCGTACCGCCTCGAGTCGGCCCAGTATCTCCGTGTCCACCAACTCGGCCAGCTGTGCCCGGCGTTCGCCGAGCGACTTCTCGCGCGCGGTGTCGCTGAAGGTCATCACGGCACCGACCACGGCACCGCCGAGCAGGATCGGCGCGGTGATCATGTCCACCGTCACGAAGCCCTCGTCGCCGCGCCACAACACCTGGTCGCGCAGCCGCTGCCGGCGGCCGTTGCCCAAGGTCACCAGCGGCGGGCACTCCTCGGCGGGCAGCGGGGAGCCGTCGGCGCGGGCGTGCATGAGCAGTTCGTGCACATTCCGGCCGCCGAGGTCGCTGGCCCGGTGGCGGAGGATCCGGGCGGCGGCCGGGTTGGCCAGCACGATGTCGCCCTCGGCGTCGATGCCGATGATGCCCTCGCAGGCCGCGCGCAGGATCATCTCGGTCTGCCGTTGCTGGCGCGCGAGTTCGGCCTCGACGTCGACCTTGCCGGTGAGGTCGCGCACGACGATCATCAGCAACTCGTCGTCGTATCCCGCCGGCAGGTTGGCACTGGTCACCTCGACCGGGAAGACCCCGCCGTCGGTGCGGTGCGCGGACATCCGGGTCGGCTTGGTCCGGGTGTCGCGGGTGTCGTTGGTGGCCCGTACCGATCCCGGGATACGCCGGTGGTCGAACGACGGGAGCAGGTCGAGGAGACCGCGACCCACCACGGGAGTGCCCGGCGCCTCCAGGACCTCCAGTGCCATGGCGTTCGCGTTGACGACGGTGCCGTTGCGATTCACCAGCAGGAGGGCGTCCGGCAGGGCGTCGAGTATGGCGGCGAGGCGAGCAGCGCCTCGGGATGGCCTGCTGCTCACGAAGCGCGTACCTCCTCCGGTCCTCGGACTGCGCGACGGCCATCTTGCCCGTCGCCGCCGGGGCATGTCACGACCGACTATCCCATTGTTTTTGCAGTCACGTTGACGAGCCTAGTAATCTGTTCCTCGTCGGCAAACACCGATGGAGGCTTCGCCTAGTCCGGTCTATGGCGCCGCACTGCTAATGCGGTTTGGGTTCATCCCCATCCCGGGTTCAAATCCCGGAGCCTCCGCTCGACGAACAGCCCGTCTGGTCCCACCAGGCGGGCTGTTTCGCGCCCATCGTCGTGACCTTTCCGTGATCGCGCGGCGACCCCGGGTCACGACTCAGGCCACGATGTCCGATATAAGGCTCATATCCGAAGCCCTCGCCCGGACCCGCGCACATCCGCCATCACAGCGAACACCGCCGCGACTTCGCGCCGGCCGATCACACCCGCCATACCCCCCGTCCGCCGACATGCCCGAAAGGCCCAATTCAGCCGGCAGCGAACACAACCAAGCCACACTCACGCGCCGCGCCACCCATCCGCACGACCCAAGCCCCCACCACGCGTCGCCCCCCTCGCCCACACTCACCCGTTCGGCTGCGGATCCCCCACCAACCGAACCCGATTGCTCACGAAATGCCCTGTTCACACCACCACCGGACAATGGATTTCACCCCGAGCGGGGGACCATGTATTGTTGACCTCGGTCAAGCCGACCAAGCGCTCGTAGCTCAACGGATAGAGCATCTGACTACGGATCAGAAGGTTGCAGGTTCGAATCCTGCCGAGCGCACAGCAGATCAAAGGCCCTCTCCGGGAAACCGGAGAGGGCCTTTTCCGTGGTCGGTACAGCATCGAGACAACGGCCCCGCGTCGGTGACGAACCGGACGACGGGGCCGTATCCGTCACCAGCAGGCGTAACCTGACGATGACTCACATCACAGGCAGGGTACCGCCCCCGCCCTACGTCACACCGCACCGCCCACGGGGGCGAACCCGCACGCACGGGTAGGGGACACAGTGGCTGACGACCACGCGCACGAGATCGGCCGGCGCATCCGCGACCGGAGAACCCGACAGGGCATGACCCGCGTTGCCGTCGCGGCGGCTTGCGGCAAAAGTGCCGAATGGCTGAAGTCGATCGAAATCGGGAAGCGCAGCACACCGTTGCCGATGCTGCTTCGTCTCGCCGAGGTACTGCACGTGGCGGATCTGACCGAGTTGGTCGGCCGCCAGGTGCGCACCATGGATTACACCCGCCCCGGACACGAAACGCTCGACAAGGTGCGCCGCGCACTCATGGCGTACCCACTCGGCGCTGCCACCGAAGAGCCGCCGACGCTCGACCGGGTAAGGGCCCAACTCGACAGCGCATGGCGGACCTGGCACACATCGACGCAGCAGCGGACCGAGATCGGCCGGGCCCTTCCGGGGCTCATGCACGAGGCCGAGCGAGCGGCCGAGACCTACGACGGAGAGGAACGGCGGACCGCACAGGCGCTGTTGTCCGAGGTCTACCACTTGGCGCAGGCGTATCTGGCATGGCAGGCCGAGCCGCGGCTGGTCTGGCTCGTCGCGGATCGAGCGATGGCGGCGGCCCGCGCATCGGACGACCCACTGGCCCTTGCCGGTTCCGCCTTCTACCTCGCCCATCTCATCCGTGCCTGCGACCGGGGAGAGGATGCGCAGACCTTGGTGCTCCGTGCCCTCGAACTGTTGCGCCCACAACTCGACGATGCGGCGAATCGGCTGTTGCCGATGTACGGGCACTTGTGGCTGTGTGCCGCACTGACCGCAGCACGGGAGCGCCAAGAGGGCGAAGCGCGCCGCTACTTCGACAAGGCTGCCGCAGTGGTGCCGCAGTTGCCGGACGGATACTCGCATCCGTGGCACGGCTTCGGTCACGCGATCGTCGACCTCTACGACGTCATGATCGACGTGGAACTCGGGCAAGCCGGTGAGGCGCAACGCAAGGCCGACCGACTGGACCCGCTCTCGATCCCCAGCGTCGAACGGCGGGCCCGGCACTGGATCGAGCTGGCTCGGGGTGCCCATCACCGTGGCGACCAACTCGCGGCGGCAAGCCTGCTCGATCGGTCTTGGCGCACCAGTTCGGAGACGCTCACCTACTCTCCCATCGGCCGGACGCTGGTCTCCGGCTTGGTCGACCACGGCGGGGCGACCGTGCGTGAGGACGCTCTTCGGCTGGCCGACCGGATCGGCCTGATCGCCGCGTAGCGAAGCGGGTACACAAAGCGACCGGGGACAATCCGTCCCCGGTCGCCGCATTTTCGGCCTGATGCTACCCACACGGACATTGCCGGGCGTCGAGTGCCGCATCACGTCGCTTTCGCCCGAGTCGTGCCGACCCGTTCGGGCCCGGGCCGTGGCTCGGCGAACAACATCTCGGAAAGGGGCTCGTCGTGAGCAAGCCATTCACGTCGTTCGGCCACGTCACGACATCGGCGCCCGCCGCGCCGCAGGCGGTGCTCATCGTCGTGTCGCGGTCGTTGCCGGCCGTTGCGGAGGCGGCGGGGGTTGCGCGGCGTCTCGTGTGGGAGGTGGGTGACGGGGTCGGGATCGGGGATGGGCGGCGGGGCGATGTCGGGTTGATGGTTACCGAGTTGGTGAGCGAAGCGCTCTTCGCGGCCGAGGCCACCTCGTACGTCCTGGACGTTACGGGCGCTACCGACGAGGGGCGGCCCGTGCTGGCCGTGGTGTTTCGCGAGGTCGGGGTCACCCACTTGCCTCGTCGGCGGCTCGAACTCGGTCGCGGTCTCGCCGTGGTCGCCTCGCTCGCCGACGGCTGGGCGCATCACGAGTGTGGGTGGTTCACGCCGAAGCGTGGGCCGACGTCGTGGTTCATCGTCGGCGACGTCTCCCCCGAGCGCGCCCGCCTGCTGGACGACCGTCGACTCCTCCACCTGCGCGGCCTGGAGAACACCCACCGCGTCACCCGCCACGACATCGGCGGCCCCCTGCGCCACATCGACTGGGGCTGCGACTGGTAACGCGTCGAGGCCCACGCGCCCGGTCGGCGGTGGGGCGTCGTCGAGGGTGTCGGGCGCGGATCGGCCCAATGTCACGTGCCCGCTGCGACCTTTACCGTCAGGGACAGGATCGAGTCGAGGGACGGGGCGAAGGCCAGGGCGCGGATCTCGGCGACCAAGGCCCTGGCGTCGCGGCGCCGGCCGCCGAGGAGTTCGCAGGTTTCCAGATCGAATTGGTAGTCCGTCACCTCGGCCGCCGGGTGCCGCTCGCAGGCCCAGCTGCCGCCGAGACCGCCCAGGCCGTCGAGTACCGCCTCCGGGCGCAGCCGTCGGGCCCGGCACAACTCGTCGATGCCGCCGACCGGGCCACTCGCGCCGGAGGCGGCCAAGCGGGCGGCGATCACCGCGTTGCCGGCCGCGACCCCCTCGGCCACCCCGACGGTACCACCCCGACCGACCGGGCCGCCCGCGAACTCCCCCGCGATGCCCACCGCGTCCCGGATCCGGCGACGGTCGAGCGTCATCAGCCGGGCCGCCGCCAGCGCGGCGCCGAGCATCCCGATCGAGGGCGAGCCGTCCCGGTCGGCCAGCCGGCACGCCATCTCGTGCCCGGCGACCACCGCCACCAACACCTCGTCGCCGCGCGCCTTGACCTCCTGGCCCACCGCGAGCGCCACCGGCAGCACCACGGCCATCGCGCCGGCCGGGGTGTCGGCGGGCGCGGGGCCCGCCGCACCGATCAGCATCCCGTTCGCGAGCGCGGCGGCGGGCGCGGCGAGCCGGCCGGCGGCATGGCCGATCAGTTCCGCCTCGGGCGGGCCGCCGATGCCGACCGCGACGTGTACGGCCGGGTCGACGACGCCCACCCGGGCCGCGCCGACCCCGCCCGCGATCGCCGTCAGGATCCGCCGACCCGTCGCCCGCCGTACCGTGACCGGAATATGACGCATCGTCAATTCTGTGGCCCAATCGGCGAATTCGCCCGATATCGCCATGGAATCCCTCCGCGTGCCTCGACTGCCCGACGACGTGGTGTGAAAGGACGGCGCAATGTCCCATTGTGACCGCCCCGGTGACGTCGCGTCAGCCCCCAATCACGTCGGGCACGCGGCACTCCACAAACGCGCGACACACGACACACGGCACACGGCGTAGGCGAACCCCGCCCGAGCCCCGACTCAGCGCACCACGCCCGCCGTCCGCGCCGCCGTCAGCCACTGCGGGAACTCGGAGAGGATGCGCTCGTACAACTCGACGTCGGAGATCCGGTCGATGTCGTCCACCTGGAAGAACCCGGCGTTGTCCACCAGCCGCCCCGGCATCGTGTCGATCCGCTCCAGGATCCCGTAGTCGGACCGGCCGAGACCGACGAACTGCCAGAAGATCGGCAACCCGGCGGCGTCCGTCAACAACCGCTGGATCTGCTTGCTCCGGTTGACCCCGCCGTCCGAGAAGAACAGCACCAGCACCGGCGCGCCCGGCTCACGCCGGTAACGCGCGATGATGTCCTCGATCACCGCCGGCTCGTTGTTGCCCCCGTACACCCCGGCCAGCGGGTCCGGCGAACGTTGCGACCCGTCCGGCAGCGGCGGCGACTGCGGGCGGCGGCCACCGCCGTCGATGTAGACGTTGTCCGCGATCCAGCGCGGCAGTTCCGGGATCCGCACCGGGTCGAGCGGCGCGTACTCGTCGGCGAAGATCCACGCGTCCAACTCGCCGTCGTCGTCGAGCCGAGCCGCGATCGGTGCCATGCGCTCCACCAGGCGCCCCACCGCGCCCCCGGCGTACTGCGCGCGCATCGAGCCGGAGCGGTCGAGCACGATCGCCACCCGGGCCCGCACCCCGTGCAGGCCCTTCTTCTCCAGGCAGATCCGCACCGCCTCCTTGCGCAGCGAGATCCGCGCGCCCACCTCCGGCGGCAGCCCGGCCAGTTGCGGGTCGTCCGACGGCGCGGGCAGCCGCATGGTCGGCTCGTCGCTGTACGGCGGCGGCGCCCACCCGGGCGTGACACCCAACGGCGGACCGCCCACCGGCACCACCGGCAGCGTCCCGACGGGCACCGCGGCCCCGACCGGCGCCCCGGCGGCCTCCGCGACCTGGTCCTCCTCGCCCACGTCCACGCCGTAGTCGCTCGCGAGCCCGGCCAGCCCGCTGTCGTACCCCTGCCCGATCGCGCGCAACTTCCACGCGCCCTGCCGCCGGTACAACTCGCCGAGCACCATCACCGTCTCGGCCCCGCCCGCCCGCACCTCGAAGGTCGCCGCGACCGCGCCCGCGGCGTCCAGCGCCACCAGCGACAACCCACCCACGCCGGCGAACGTGCCCTCATGCACGGAGGCGGCCAGCACCACCCGCTCCACATCGGCGGGCAGCGCACCGGGATCGACCCGAACACTCTCGCCCTCAGCGTCCGAACCGACGTGGCGCACCGCGCCGTCCGCGCCGGTGGGCTGGTTGTAGAACACGAAGTCCGCGTCCGTACGCACCTTGCCGTGCGATCCGAGCAGCAGCGCCGAGGCGTCCACACTCGGCGCGTCCGCCGCACGGCGGATCACCAGGGTCAACGGACCCGCGGGAACCGGGATGTTCGCCCCGGCGATCAGAGTCGTCATGGTCGCCAGTGTGGCCCGAACGGGCGGCCTCCCGCAGAGGTGTCCGCACCGCCCGGAAGGTGGACGTGATCGGCATCACGAGTGATCGGCCGGCACATCGTGAATGATTTTCCCCATCAGGTGGGAACCAAGCGGTTATGGGCAACAACGGTCATCATCCGGGCGGCCATCGCGCGGACCCCGGCGAGTGGAGCGACGCCGAGCACGAGCGTGCCCGGCTGCTGGTCGAGCGCGCGGCCTCGATCGCCCGCCGCCTGGAGTCGCTGTGCGCCGCCGAGGCGGCCGCGAGGCAGCGCGGCCCGGGCCGCGCCTGACGGTGCCGCCCGGGCCGACTGTCGGACCACCGGGGCCTGTTCGAGACCGGCCCGGGGCCCTCGCGACGTTCCGTCCCCTCCACGGCACGCCGTAGTGCTGCCGGTGCCGTGGTGACCGAACCGGAAACATGTTCCCCATGACGGCCGCGGGCGGCCGTCTTCCCACAACGACCGGAGGCGACCGCATCTCCCGGTGTACACACAGGAGATGCGGCCGCCCCCGACCGTCTTCGCGCTCTTCACTCGACCGCCGTGCACCGCGTCGCGACCGACACACGGCGTACGCCGAACCGTTCGGGACCCACGGCCCCGGGTGGTTCTAGCGCAGGACCAGCTTCTGGCCCGGGAGGATCAGGTCGGGGTTGGTGCCGACCACGCCCTGGTTCTTCGCGTACAGCGACTGCCAGCCACCGCTCACGTTGTTCGCCGCGGCGATCGCGCTGAGGGTGTCACCGGTCTTGACGACGTAGGTGCCCTCGGTCGCCGTGGTGGTGGTCTCGACCTTGGCGGTCGTCGGCTCCGACTTGGTGACCGGAGCGGACTTCTTCGGCGTCTCGCTCTGCGGCGCGACGGCCTTCTTCGGCGTGGTCTTCGAAGTCGTGCTCTTCGGAGTCGACGCCTTCGAGGAGGTGGTGCTGCCCGAGTCGGACGGGCTGCCGCCGCCGCGGGTCAGACCGGCCTTCTTCGAGCACACCGGCCAGGCGCCCGGGCCCTGGGACTTGAGCACGTTCTCGGCGACCCGGATCTGCTCGGCCTTCGAGGCGCCCTGCGGGCTGCCCGTACCGCCGTTGGCGCGCCACGTGCTCTGCGTGAACTGCAGGCCGCCGTAGTAGCCGTTGCCGGTGTTGATGGACCAGTTGCCACCGCTCTCGCACTCGGCGACCTTGTCCCAGGTGGACGTCGTGGCAGCGCCGGCCGAGGTCGCGGTCGCGAGCCCGACGAGCGGGGTGGCGGCGACGACGCCGACGATGGTCGCGGTGCGCAGGCGGCGCTGGGTACGGCCCATGCCGCGGTGCGTGTTGGTGCGACCGAAAGCGTTGCGGAGAGACATACATTCCTCTCGGAATTCCCCTGGGGCGGATGGACCGGCGCGATCCTTGCGGATCACCCCTGCCCGGAACCGAACGTTCACGCCGGAGACGTGATGTCCGATGCCGCAACCCCGCGGCCCTCCCAGACCGCGAGTTCCGCCATGCCGTGCCGGCGGGAACCCAGGAGGTGCGATTTGCACATCGCCAGGACCATAAACAGGTGATCCGGCCCTTATCAACCCGCTCTTGCATTTACGCAGGTCAGGATAGGTACCGGAAATGCCGAGAGCACCGCTCGGGAGCCTCTTCCGGGCCGGATTCGCGTTTACCGGGCCGCAAACCTGGGAACCTTTTGCCCGTTTTGACCACCAGCTCTACACGCTACGCATTCATGCTGTGACACAGTGTCGAATTATCACCGGATGCGATCGAACGATCACGCACCCGAGCGGCCCGGAGGCGGTATTTCGCCGGATCCTTAAGCACCTTTATGTCCGACTTACACGTGTGGAGTGAGCGGCATCACAAATCCGACCGTGGCAGTCGGTGGGCACAGCGGGTATAACCGGCCGGCAGTCGACCGGGACACCCTTTCCAACCTGCGCATATGTACGCTGCGAGAGCGTTCCACCACCGGCCGGAAAAGTATGCCGAATGCGATCCAGGCCACATCGAAAGTTGTGACCCGCGCCACTTTCACCCGTACGAGGGGCTATTTGCGCCCCTTTCGAAGGACGCCGACACGGAAGACATCCTTCCGGAAGCCGAGGCCCGGGGAAAGGCCCGGTGTTATCACGATCCGGGCCGTCGGGAAAGCGGATTCCCTCGCGCCGAAAGTCGCGCCGGGCGCGCCCCTTTATATAGGGGTGCACCACTCGTGCTCCACCGTGCTCCGCCGTGCTCCACGGCGATCCGGCGCGCCCCGGCGCGGAAGGGTCACCGCCGGCGCCGTGGTCGGGGCGCCGTCAGGATCCGGGCTTCCACTGGGTGGCGTCGACGGTGAAGGTACGCAGGCCGTGTCCGGCCTCGGCGTCCCGGACTCCGGTGAGCCACACCAGCACCAGGGTCTGCCGAGCGGTCTCGACGCAGAACCCCACCTTGCCCGACGCGACACTCGAATTGAGCACGGTCAGCGGCACCGAACTGGGCAACGCCGCGGTGCGGGCGGCGGCCCGGCATTCCGCGGCGGTCGCGTCGGGGCGGCTGACCAGGCCCGCGACGGCTTGGGGGTCCAGGAACCGCAGCTCGGCCGTGATCGAACGGTCGGCGTCGGTACCCGAATCGGTATGGCACGCCACGTACTTGAGCGTGGTCGTCGGCAGCAGATCCCGGTCCTCGGCGTCCGGCCGGCGGGGCGTGACCGCGAGCTTCTCCAGGTCGATCAGTGTGGCGAAACCTCCCTTGCAGACGTCGTCTTCGAGGAAGGAGGCCGCAGGAATCGTGGGGGCCTCGATCACCATGGTGACCTTCGAACGGATCCGCTTCAGACCGGTGGTGGGGTCGGTGCCGGAGCCGTCGGCCGACCCGGAGTCCTTGCCGCCGTCTCCGTCACCGTCCCCGTCCAGCAGTGGCGGTACGACCAGGACGGCGGCCACGACCACGGCCACCGCCGCGACCGCGACCATTGCGATGCGGGCCCATGGGCGGCGGCGGGTGGCGCCGTCGGGGTGCGGGTGGGCGGGCAGGGGCGGGGGTGGCGGGCCGGCGAAGCCGACGGGGCCCGCCGGGGCGACGGGGCCGGCCGGGCCGACACCGGCGGCGCCGGCCGCGTACGGACCCGGGCCCACCATGGGCGGTCGTACCGGTGGCGCCGGCGACGTCGACGGTTGCGGCGGGACCCACGGCGGGCCGGCCGGCTTCGGCGGCGGTGGGATCGCCGCGCCGGCCGGCACCGCCCGGTCCGCGGCGGCCGGCGACGGGGCCGCCTCACGCTCGGCGATCTCCCGGACGACGCCCGCCGGCAGCCAGTTCGCGCCCCGCACGAGGACGGCCACGTCGGCACCGCGCCGACAACCTTCGATCACGTCCGCGAGCGAGGGCCGGTCGGCGGGCTCCTTCGCGAGGCACGCCGCGAACAGCTCGCGCAACACCGCCGGGCTCGCGCTCAGGTCCGGGGCCTGGCCGACGATCCGGTACATCAGCGCCTGGGCGTGGCCCTGCCCGAAGGGGTGGTCCCCGGTCGCGGCATAGTGCCCGACCAGCGCGAGCGAGAACACGTCGCTCGCGAACCCCACCGGCTTTCCCGACACCTGCTCCGGCGACATGTACGCGGGTGTGCCGACCATCACGTCGGAGCCGGTGAGCGCGGTGGTGTCCGCCGCCCGGGCGATGCCGAAGTCGATCACGCGCGGCCCGCCGGCGGCCAACAGCACGTTGGACGGCTTGAGATCGCGGTGGATCACGCCGGCCGCGTGTACCGCCTCCAGCGCCTCCGCCACACCGGCGACCAGCAGCAGCACCGACTCGACGGGCAGCGGCCCGTGTACCCGAACCGCCTCGGACAGCGGCGGGCCCGCGACATACGCGCCCGCGAGCCACGGCAGCGGGCCGTCGGTGTTGCTGTCCAGGACCGGCGCCGTGTACGGCCCGTGCACGCGCCGTGCGGCCTGTACCTCGCGCTCGAACCGCCTGCGGAACTCCGCGTCCCGGGCCAGTTCGGGCCGGACGACCTTGAGCGCGACCGGTTGCCCGCCCCGCGTATGCGACAGGTAGACACTGCCCATGCCGCCCTGCCCGAGCCTGCCGCGCAGCACATATCCGGCGACGTCGCGAGGGTCGTCGGGTAGCAACGGATCGATCATGCGCGTTCCCCGTTCAGTCCGCCCGAACCCGGGCCTGCCCCGGCCCCGATGCGACCGCGTGCCGTCGGCGACGGAACCGGATCCATGATCCCGAAGCCGATCGAGGGAGTCCCATGCGACCCCGGTGTCACGGTGCGATGAAATGATCGCCTGCCGAGGGCACTTCCGGGTTCCGGACCCGGAGAGAGCGCCCCCGACGAATCGTGCGTCGCCGACGCGCGGAAACTCTGGAGCCTACGGGGGAACGGGGCATGTGGGGTCGGGGCACGGTGCTGGGCGACCGCTACACGCTGGCCGAGCGGCTGGGCGGTGGTGCCATGGGCGAGGTGTGGCGCGCCGACGACGGCGTGCTGGAACGGCCGGTCGCGGTCAAGATCCTGCTGCCCGCGCTGCTCGAGGACGCCAGGTTCGCCGAGCGGTTCCGACGTGAGGCCAAGGTCTTGGCGGCACTCGACCACCCGGGCATCGTCGACGTACACGACTACGGCGAGAGCGGATCGGAGCCGCGCGTCGCCTACATCGTGATGGAACTCGTCGACGGCCTGCCGCTGGACGCGGTGTCGGCCGCCGCCGGCGCCGCGACCATGCCCGCCGACCGGGCGCTCGGCATCGTCGCCCAGGCCCTGGACGCGCTGCACGCGGCCCATCGGCGCGACATCGTGCACCGCGACGTCAAGCCGTCGAACCTGATGATCGGCGCCGACGACCGAGTGACCGTCACCGACTTCGGCATCGCCCACTCCACGACGGCGGGCACCAGGCTCACCGCGTCGCACTCGGTGCTCGGCACGGCCCGCTACATCGCCCCCGAACAGGCCCGGGGCCAAGGAGCGGTGCCCGCGTCCGACCAGTACGCGATCGGCGTGGTCTGCTACGAACTGCTGACCGGCGAGCCGCTGTTCACGGGCGACGCGGTATTCGAGGTGGTACTCCGGCACATCCGCGAGCCCGCGCCCGAACTCCCGGCCGAATTCCCCGAGCCGGTCCGCGCCTTCGTGGCGAGGGCACTGGCGAAGGAACCGGAGGATCGATTCCCCGACGCGGCCCACATGGCAACGGCGGCCCGCGAGGCGCTGGCGAGCACGTCGACCCCGGCGCCGGCGCCGGCCGCCGCCGTACTCACCACCGACGACACGCCCGGAACCACCGGAAAACAACCGGGTTCGCCGCCCGTGTCGATCGAGAAGCCATCGGGCACGCCCCCTACGCCCTCCGAGGAGCCGTCGGTTCCGACCTCGGAGCCCGACGCCGCGCAGCCGGATCCGGCTGCGACACCCGCCTCCACCGACGAGACGCCCACTCCGTCGAAGTCCGTACCGCCCACGCCACCCGGTACCGCCGACCACACCCCCGCCCCCGCCGAGACACCGCCCCCGACGCCCGCCGGCGAGGCCGGCCCACCCGCCGCACCGCCCGGGTCATCGGCCCCCCGAGCCTGGAAGCGGCATGGCCTGGCCGCCGTACTCCTGGTACTCGGCGTGATCGCCGGCGTCATCGTCACCGTCCTGTACCTCAAACCCTCGCAGGCCCAGGCGGACCGAACCCCCAACGCAGCCGACGCAAAAACCTTCCCGGCCGAAATCCACACGTCCGCAGGCACGTCCGCCGATCCCGTCGCGGGCTCACCCACCCCCTCGAACCCCACCCCCGCTGCCCCGAGCGGCAACCCCACCGGCAGCCGACCACCGAACGGCGCACCCCTCCCCGAAACCGGCGGCGCCCCCAACACGTCCACCTCCAACGGCGCGGGCGGCTCCCCGGGAGGCGGAGCCGGAAGCGGCGGCGGAGGCAGCAGCGCGGGCACCGGCACCAAGCCCAAGCCCACCACCCCCGCCGCGCCCCCGGCCCAATCCGCCCCCCAGGGCTGCGGCGGCGCCAACTGGGGCGCCATCACCAGCGTCGCCGACGGCCTCCAAATCGGCCTCGCCGCCGACGGCCCCACCGCCGGCAAGGAGGTGATCATGGGCGGCCACACCCGATACGGCTGGGTGCACTCGACCTCGACCTGGGACTCCTTCAACACCTGCAGCCTGAGCGGCCCGGCCCTCGGCCAGCCGTACGGCAACGTCGACCGCGCCGAACTCGCCATCGGCTTCGGCTACTCCACCAACTGGCGCCTGGTCACCGCCCCGACATCGGGCGCGGTCTACATCAAGGACTTCGGCGGCCAGACCTGCCTCACCAACAACGGCAACGGCAAGCCGCTGTCGGTGGTCACCTGCACCCCCGGCAGCCCTTCCCAACAGTGGCGAGTCCCCTGAGGCGTGTCTTCAAGGCGTCGTGCTCCGCGACGCGCACGCGAAACGCTGAACAGCGGCCACGACCAAGTGCGCGGCGGGCAACGATCTTCCCTTCCCTTCCACTCTCTGCCAACCATCCATTGAAAACAAGGCTGCAATTTTTGCCATCAAACCCGGACACTCGTCCCCGGGCGGAGCTCTGCTCCGCTTTCCGACGGGAGGATGCTCATGTCAGAAATCCGGGATCCGCATGGCAGCCTGCAACGCACGCTGTGGATCGGCGGCGCACAGTGGTCCGGCAAGACCACGGTGGCACAAGCCATCGCCAAGGGGCATGGCCTGACGGTGTATCACTACGACTACCACGACGCCCGCAGCCACCAGGATCGCCGGATCGCGCGCCGAGTCGCCCTGGGCGAGCCCGTAGGAAATCCCACCCCCGACCACGTCTGGGTGGAACAGAGCCCGGAGAAGATGGCCTCCGAAACGCTGGCCGACTTCCCGGTCCGCTTCGAGTGGGCGTTGGACGACCTACGCGCACTGTTCACGGGCCGACCGGCGATCGCCGAGGGATGGGGACTGCGACCGGAGCTCGTCGCGCCGCTGCTCGACTCACTCCGACGAATGGTCGTCCTCGTCCCCACCGAAGACTTCCGTCGCCACCAACTCCGCACCCTTCCGCGCGCAGGAACCCTCGACGTCCCTGTCACCAACCAGGCTCGCGCCCAAGCCAACCGCGTCGCCCGCGACCGGCTGATCGCCGAGGACGTGGTACAGAACGCGCGCCGCCTCGGCATCCGCGTCATCGAAATAGATGGCACGCTCGACGCAACGGCGGTGGCTGCAGAGGTGGCCGACCACTTCGCCCCCTACTTCGGTGCGGCGACCGCCGCGTAAACGCCCGGCGCAAGCGGGCTTCCGCTCTTGATCCCCAGGACAGGAACCCCCTTGCCGCTACCAACGCATGACCACCCCCCTGGCGGCGCGGGCGAGGAGGCTTCGCGTCGAGGGCGGCAAGCCGATGCGATTCCAGGAGAAGATGATGCAAAGCGCGAGGATGTTCCGCATGCCTCGGTCGACGGTTCCCTCGGGCGCCAACGTCTGAAGCAAGCGCCCAGGTCATGCTCGGCCATTCCACGTACGCCTTCACCGCAGACGTCCACGCGAGCCTCTTCGAGGAGGTCGCAGCCGCGCCGGCCCAAGCCGCCGAGCAGTTCGTCCCGCGTGCCAACGAGAAAACCGCCGGGCACACCTCGGGTACACCGTAGGTCCCGAGACACGCGCCGGCGGTCTCTCATCTCCGCATTACCGCGGTTCAGCGGAGGACGTGGGATTCGAACCCACGAGCAGAGTCACCCCTGCTAGCAGTTTTCAAGACTGCCGCCATCGGCCACTAGGCGAGTCCTCCAGTGCCGCGACCCTGGTCGGGTGCGGGCGGCATCAGTCTCTCATGAGCGATGCGTGGGATCACTGGGGATTCCGGGCCGACACGTTCGGAGGCGGCGGGTCAGTTGTCGCCTACGCGTTGGCCCAGGGTGACCTCGGTGGTGGCCTCCTTGCCGTCGCGCTGGTAGGTGACCTTGACCTTGTCGCCCGGGCGGTGGCTCCAGATCTCGCTGAACAGGTCCTCGTAGGAGCCGATCGCGCGGTTGTTGAGCCTGGTGATCACGTCGCCGGCCTTCAGGCCCGCCTTGGCGGCGGGGCCGTTGGCGGTGACCGGGTCCTGGCCGTTGGGGCTCTGGGCGACGATCTGCGCGCCGGTGCCGGTGTAGCGCGAGTCGGGCAGGATGCCCATCTGCGCGTAGACCGGCTTGTTGCCCTGGATCAGGGTGTCGGCGACCCACCGGGCCTGGTTGATCGGGATGGCGAAGCCGAGGCCGATGCTGCCGGACTCCTGCTGCTGGCCGAACGGGGACTGGCCGCCGCCACCGGTGGAGCGGATCGCCGAGTTGATCCCGATCACCTCGCCGGCCGCGTTCAGCAGCGGGCCGCCGGAGTTGCCGGGGTTGATCGCCGCGTCGGTCTGGATCGCGTTCATGTAGGAGACCTTCTGCTGGTCCCCGGAGGCCACCGGGCGGTCCTTGGCGCTCACGATGCCCGTGGTCACCGTGTTGGACAGGGTGAACGGCGCGCCGATCGCGATCACCGGGTCGCCGACCGCGACCTTGTCGTTGTCGCCGAGCGGCAGTGGTTGCACGCTCGCCGGCATGTCGTCGACCTTGATCACGGCGAGGTCGTAACCCTCGGCCCGGCCGACGATCCTGGCCGGCTTGGTGGTGCCGTCGGAGAAGGTCACCGACAGCTCGCCCCCGGCGGCGGCCAGCGACACCACGTGGTTGTTGGTGAGGATGTGGCCCTGCTTGTCGTAGACGAAGCCGGCCCCGGTGCCGGTCTCGGTGCCCTGCCCGGACACCTTGCCCTTGGTCTTGATCGTCACCGTGCTGGGGACCGCCTGCTTGGCGATGCCCGCCACGCTCGTGGGCGAGCGGTTCAGCGAAGCCGGGTCCACCGGCGACGAGGACGGGCTCACGCCGGCCGAGGACGGCTTGTCGTCGCGATCCACGATCCACGCGCCCACGCCGCCGCCGACCCCGCCGGCGAGCAGCGCGGCCACCACGGCCGCGACCAGGATCCCCGAGGGGCGGCGCTTCGGCTTGGGCGGCGCGCCGAAGCCCGGGTAGCCCGGGTAGCCGGGATAGGCACCGCCCGTCCCGAACGGCGGAGCACCCGCACCACCCGCACCCGACCCGGCCGCGAACGCCGCCGGCACCTCGGCGCCCGGCTCACCCGTCGGCGGCAGTTGCGCGGTCGGCGGCCCGACCGGCGTCGGCGGCACCGCCTCATCCTGCGGCTGCCCCACGGTGGGCGCCTGCACCGGCTTGGCCGGCACCTCGGCCCGGAACTCCGGCTCCGCCGACACGTCGGACCGCCCCTCCGGGTGAGCCGGCTGCGGTGTGGCGGGAGACGATCCGTGGGCCTCCCCCGGCACCGGTGAACCGACTTCGCCGGTCACGTCGCGATCGTCACTCACGGTCTTCCTCCCACACACTTCGGAATAGTTGTTGGTGACAGACTTCCCGACACGCTGTCTGAACACCGTAAGCGCCGACGGCCCGGGCCGCCCACGCCCCTTATCCCGGGGTTATCCACGCAGGTCGGACCGCCCGTACCGGAACGGAAACAGCGCGGAAACCGGCGGAAATTCCACCGCCCGCGGCGTGCCGGAGAGCGATTCTCAGCCCCGGGGAAGCCGATCCGCGACCCGCGCCACCGCCCGACATCCCGGCGTCACCCCACGCTCACCTCGGGATGGCACGATTGTGGCGTGTCCACCACCGGAGCGCGCCCACTGCGCGCCAACGTGCAGGTCGTCGCCCACCGAGGCGCCTCCGACACCGTCCCCGAGCACACGCTCGCGGCCTATCTCCAGGCCATCGAGGACGGCGCCGACGCACTCGAATGCGACATCCGACTGACCGCCGACGGCCACCTGGTCTGCGTCCACGACCGCAAGGTCGACCGCACCTCCAACGGCCGCGGCATCGTCTCGACGCTGGAGCTCGCGGAGTTGTCCGCGCTCGACTTCGGCTCCTGGAAGGAATCCGGCCGGGAATCCGGCGTCGACCGCGAGCACCCGGACGAGCCGGAGGCACCCGACTGGGACCGCACCTCCGTACTCACCCTGGAACGCCTGCTCGAACTCGTGGTCGACGCACCGCGCACGGTGCGCCTGGCGATCGAGACCAAACACCCCACCCGGTACGCGGGCCTGGTCGAGCGCCGCCTGGTCGACCTGCTGGAGCGGTTCGGCCTGGCCGAGCCGGCCGACGAGGACCCGTCGCTGATCCGGGTGATGAGCTTCTCCCAGCTGTCCCTGCGCCGGATGCGGCTGATGGCGCCCTCGCTGCCCACCGTGTTCCTGATGGAGCACGTCCCGCTGCTCTACCGCGACGGCACGCTGCCCCGCGAGGTGCGGATCGCCGGCCCCAGCATCGACATCGTCCGGGCCCATCCGCGCTACGTCGCCCGCCTGCACCGGGCCGGGCACCGGGTGCACGTGTGGACCGTGGACACCCCCGAGGACGTCGAGCTGTGCCTGCGACTCGGCGTGGATGCCATCATCACGAATCGGCCACGACAGGTCCTGGCCCAAGTGTCCGGTTAGCCCCCATTGGGGGGCGTACGCTGGAGCCTTTCGCGGCGTTATATCCGACTTGGCGGGATCGCATACCCCTATACGCCCCTGAGCGAGTCGGAGCGCGTGGCGCGCCGCCGTTTCCCGTCCTCCGGCATCGGGCATCTCAAGCCCGACGCGCGCGAGATGTGCGCGAGGCAGGCGTGTGCACGAAGGAGGCCGGGGGTGGCAATGGTCGTGGCCCGTGGGGTGCCCGATTCCGCGGCGGTGTTGGTACCGCACGCTCCGGTCGGGGTGTCCGCGGCTCGGCACCGTCTCGCCACCGACCTCGACGACCGCGGCATCGCCCGGGGCGTCGTGGACGACGCGGTGCTGATCCTCTCCGAATTGTTGAGCAACGCGCTGCGGCACGCTCGCGCGCTGCCCTCCGGCAACGTCCGCGCCGCGTGGTGGGTGCGCCCCGACGGCCTCCTCGCCATCGAGGTCACCGACGGCGGCAGCTCGACCCGCCCGCGCCAGGCCAGTCCGTCCCTGAGCGCGCACGGCGGCCGAGGATTGTCGATCATCGGCACCCTCGCCGCCGACTGGGGCGTGCGCGGCACCCCCGACGAGGTCACCGTGTGGGCGCTGGTCCCGATCGAGTCGAGCGCCGCCGACCGCCTGTGGGACGAATTCGACCTGGACGCGGTGGACCCCCTCGACTGACTCGCCCGGCCGGCCCGCCCCCGACCGTCCCGACCACCCACCCCCGTCGGCCGCGTGTTCGAGCGTCACCCCATGCCCGCGGAACTCAGTACCCTCGGATCCGGTGAGTCGTCGACCACCATCCCCCCGACACCGAGGCGGAGAGACCGCAGCATGGGCAAGAAGGCCGCGCTGAAGGGCCACACCGGCAACAAGACCCAGACCGCAGCCGCCACGGGATCCGTCCCGGCCGTCGGCGGTCGCGAACCCTGCCCGTGCAATTCGGGCCGCCGGTACAAGGCGTGTCACGGGCGCGAGGCGGCCTCCGCCGCCGAGACGCTCGTCCTGCGTCCCTTCCAGGGACTGCCGAACGAGTGCGACTGGATCGCGCTGCGCGAGCTGGTCCCGGCCGCGACCGCACAGCTCAAGCTCACCGGCGAGCACGCCGAGCAGACCGTCACGCTTGCGACCGTGCTGCCGATGGCCTGGCCCGCGCTGCGGCGCGCCGACGGCACCATCCTGGTCGGCCTGCAGACGCACACCAGTTCGGGCGACGTCTCCCGGGACCTGGCGCACGCGCTGGAGCGCGCGCTCGCGCAGGAGGACGGCACGTCGGTGGCCCCCGGCCCGCTGCCCGAGTCGGGCGACCGCCTCCAGGACCTGCTCGACCTGTCCCACCCGCTGGAGATCACCGTCCACCAGGGCTTCGATTTCTGGGTGGACGACCCGACCGCGATGAACGCCGAGGTGAGCGCGTCGCTGGAGCGGGCGAACGCCGCGGCGATGCCGACCGTACGGCTGACCTCGGTCGACGCCGCGTACTGGTGCGGCACCACCGAGAAGAACCACCTGCGCTGGGTGATGCCACACGCGGAGGAGGAACTGCTCGACGCGATCGCCCGGCTGCACGCGGCCGGCGAGTCGAGCCTGGGCGAGGGCACCCGCTTCGTCGGCTCGTTCCGCGCGCACGGGCTGCTCGTCCCGGTGTGGGACCTGCCGACCTCGATGTCCGCCGAGGACGTGGAGAAGCCGGCCCGCGAGTTCGGCGAGCGTCTGGCCGCAGCGATGGCCGACACCAGCCCGCTGACGCCGCGTCAGCGCAGCGCCCGCAACGGTCTGCTGAACCGCCAGATCACCCTGAACTGACCCGAGGCAAACCCCTACCCGAGCACCCGGATCGACCCCGATCCGGGTGCTCGGGCACATCCGCGCCCACCACGCCGAACTCGGTTGGGGGCTCAGCCGGATTCCGCGACTCGGGGCACCAGCGACGGCGAACCCACGACCGTGCCCTTCCCCCCGGCCCCTTCGCCCTTCACCGCGGCAGCCTCCGCCTTCGTCCCGGACGACGCCCCGCCGTCCTCCGACCGTGCCTCCACGACCGCCCCCGGCAGCTCGACCACGACCGTCAGGCCCGCCCCCGGCGCGGTCTCGATCCGCACCTCGCCCCGGTTGGCGGCCACGCCCGCCCACACGATGGCCATGCCGAGACCACTGCCCGTGGCGGCGCCGGCGCCGCCCGCCGTACCGTTCGCACCGTGCTCCCGCGCGGCCCGGAAGAAGCGGTCGAAGATGCGCTCGGCGTCCTGCGGCCGCATCCCCGGCCCCTCGTCGCGCACCCGCAACACGACCCGCCGCTCCCCGCCGTCGCCCTTGCCCTCGCCCTCGCCCTCGGACACCGACACGTGCACGGCCGCGGACACCGGCGTATGCGTGCGCACGTTGGCCAGCAGATTGCCGACGATCTGGCGCAGCGTCGTCTCGTCGGCAAGCGCCACACACACCTCGGGTGTGTCCACGTGCACCGGCCGGTCCGGCTGCTGCGCGCTCAGGTCGGCGACCGCGTCGCGCACCACGCCCACCAGGTCGATCGGCCGCGACAACAACCGCGGACGCTGGTCCAGCCGGGCCAGCGCCAGCAGTTCGTCCACCAGCCGGGCCATGCGCTCGGCCTCGGCCGCCATCCGGCCCAGGGCCCGGGTGCGCTCCTCCTCCGACGCCAGCATGCCCTTCTCGTACAGCTGCAGGTAGCCGCGAATCGCCGCCAGCGGCGTACGCAGCTCGTGGGACGCGTCGGCCACGAACCGCTTGAGGTGCGACGCCGCGTGCTCGCGGATCTCGAACGCCGACTCGACCTGCTGCAACATCGCGTTCAACGCGGTCCGCAGCTGCTCGACCTCGCTGAACGAACGTTTGCGCGTACCCACACGCGCGGAAAGGTCGGGCCGGTCCGGGCCACCCTCGGCGATGCCCGACGCGGTTTCGACCATGTCCTCCAGGGGTCGCAGCCGCCACCGGGCACCGAAGTACATGAACGCGCCCAGCAGCACCAACAGGGCGCCTCCGGCCAACAGTTCGAAGTGGACCACCTTGTCCACCACACCGTCGACGTCCTCGGTCGAGCGGGCCAGCAGGATGTAGTGGCCGTCGCCGAGGCGGGCCGAGACGACCCGGTAGTGCTCACCCGCGAGCGAGATGGCACGCGGTTTGTCGTGCCACGCCGGGGCGCCCGGATCCCGGACCACCGCCGCCAGGGCCCGCTGCATGGCGTCGGGCATGCGGTCGCCGACCGGCAGGGCCACGCCCCGCTCGTCCACCAGCGCGAACGTCTTGCCGTCGAGACCGGCCGACATCAGCACCTCACGCAGACTCGCGGTCGAGGCGAGTACGGACAATTGCGCGGTGTTCAGACCGGTGCGCTCGATGCCGGTCCGGCCTGCGGTCAGGTCCTCGTCGACGCGGGACTCCAGGTAGTGCCGAATGCCCATCATGCTGAACCAGATCAGCAGCGCCAGCCCGATCGCGAGCACCGCGATGCTGCTCAGCGCCAGGTGCGCCCGCATGGCGACGATGTGCGGACGCTGCCGGGCCCGGCGCAGGAACCCCCGCCCCCGCGAACCCGGCGGCACGATCTCGTTGCAGCTCTCTTTCCCGCGCCCGCCGCTCATGCCCCGCGGTCCGCCGTCCGGCGCAGCCCGTACCCCACACCCCGCCGCGTGGTGATCAGCGGCGGCCCGTCCGGCACGAGCGGGTCGAGCTTGCGGCGCAGGTAGGAGATGTACGTCTCCACCACCGTCGACTCCACCATGTGCTCGTACCGCCACACCTCGCGCAGCAGTTGCTCCTTCGGCACGATCCGGTCGCCGTGCCGGATCAGGTGGCGCAGCAGCGCGAACTCGGTCGGGGTCAGCTCCACGCCGCGCCCGCCCCGGCGTGCGGTGTACGTCGCCTCGTCCAACTCCAGGTCGCCGTGCCGCAGTACGGGCGGCGGGGGCGGCGGCGTGCTCTCGTCCGGCGTCGGCCGGGTGCGCCGCAGCACCGCACGCGTGCGGGCGACCAGCTCGTCGACGTTGAACGGCTTGGTGATGTAGTCGTCGCCGCCGAGGGTGAGCCCCTTGACCACGTCGGCGGGCGAGTCCCGGGCGGTGAGGAACACGACCGCGATCTCCGGTCGTTCGGCGCGCAACACGCGGCACACCTGGCGTCCGTCGCCGTCGGGGAGCGAAATGTCGAGGAGCACGACGTCGGGCCGCGCCGTCCGGGCCGCGGCCAGCGCCGCGTGCACACCGTCGGCCGTGACCACCTCGAACCCGTGGAAGCGCAGGGTGATCGCCAGGACGTCGGCGATGCTCGGCTCGTCCTCGACGACCAGGACCGTGGCGCCCGCGCGCGGCTGACTGCTGCTCATGTGCCCAGTATCCGGGGGAAGTTTGCGGAACCCCATGGGACAGCTTGAGAGCTTCCTGTGAGTCGACCGTGCGCCCGCCGGGCGACCCATCGCGCCGAACCAGTCTGGGCCCAGGACGCACGACCGGGCCGCGAGGCCCGCACGAGGAAGGAATCGAGCATGGCCGCCTGGGCGCGATGGTGTCTCAAACATCGGTGGACGGTGCTGCTGCTGTGGGCGGCCGCGCTGTTCGGAACGGTCGCGGCGAGCGCAGCCGCGGGCAGCGCGTACTCCAACGTGTTCAAGATCCCCGGGACCGAGTCCTCGACCGCGTACGAGCGCCTGCAGAAGGCCTTCCCCGACGCCTCCGGCGATGTGGACAACGTGGTGTGGCAGACCGAGCGGGGCAGCGTGCACGACGCCGCGGTCCGCGACCGGATGACCGCGCTGCTCGCCGACATCGCGCGGATGCCCGACGTCGGCCGGGTGGTCGGCCCGTACGACGCGGAGGGCGCCGGCCAGGTCAGCAAGGACGGCCGGATCGCGTTCGCCCAGGTCACCTTCGTCAAGCAGCAGTTCGAGCTGGAGACCGGAAATCTCAAGGACCTGATCGACCGCGCCGAGGCGGCTCGGGCGCCCGGACTGCGCGTCGAACTCGGCGGACCCGCGATCGAGGCCGCTCAGGAACCGCCGGCCGGACTCGCCGAGACGGTGGGTGTGGTCGCGGCGGGCGTCATCCTCTTCCTCGCCTTCGGATCCCTGTTCGCAATGCTGCTCCCGCTGATCAGCGGGGTGTTCGCGGTCGGTACCGGGATCGCGTCGGTGATCCTGCTCAGCCACGTCACCGACATTCCCGAGACCGCGACGCTCCTTGGCAGCCTGATCGGGCTCGGCGTGGGCATCGACTACGCCCTGTTCATCGTGACGCGGCATCGCAACGGCCTCAAGGCGGGGCTCACGCCCGAGGAGGCGGCGGTGCGCGCGCTGGACACCTCCGGCCGGGCCGTGGTGTTCGCCGGCGGCACGGTGTGCGTCGCGCTGCTCGCGCTGTTCACCGTCGACATCACCCTGTTCGACGGCATCGCGATCAGCACCACGCTCGTCGTGGTGCTCACCGTGCTCGCCTCCTCCACCCTGCTGCCCGCGCTGCTCGGCCTGCTCGGCCCGCGTGTGCTCAGCCGCCGCGAACGCCGGCAGTTGGCCGCGCGGTCCGCGGCCGGCGCCGCCCTGCCGGGCGAGGAGGTCGGGCGCAC
Source organism: Embleya sp. NPDC059237 (assembly GCF_042754105.1). Lineage (NCBI taxonomy): Bacteria > Bacillati > Actinomycetota > Actinomycetes > Kitasatosporales > Streptomycetaceae > Embleya > Embleya sp. NPDC059237. The sequence goes on from NZ_JBHZAE010000008.1 coordinate 70,424, forward strand.
CGCGGCGCGCTGGGCCCGCCTGGTGCAGCGTCGCCCCCGCACCCTGGGTCTGGTCGCGCTGGTGGTCATGGGGCTGCTGGCGATCCCGGCCCTGTCGCTCCGGCTCGGCGCCAACGACCAGGGCAATCAGCCCACTTCCCAGACCGTGCGACAGGCCTACGACATGCTCGCCGAGGGCTTCGGTCCGGGCTTCAACGGCCCGCTGCTGATGGTCGCCGAGCTGCACGGTCCGCAGGACCGGCAGGCGCTGGACACGCTGATCGCCGACGTCCGCCGCACCCCCGGCGTGGTGCGTGTGGTCGAGGCGCCGGTGCCCGCCGACGCCGGCGGCCTCGCCGCCGAGACCCGGGCCATTCAGGTCGTGCCGTCGACCTCGCCGCAGGCCGAGGCCACCGACAAGCTGATCGACACCCTGCGCGACCGCACCGTGCCCACCGCCGCCGAGGGCAGCACGCTGAAGGTGCACATCGGTGGCGAGACCGCGTTGCAGAAGGACTTCGCCGCCGTGGTCGGCGACCGTATGCCGGGGTTCATCGCCCTGATCGTGGGGCTGGGCGCGCTGCTGATGCTGATCGCCTTCCGCAGCGTGCTGGTACCGCTGACCGGCGCGCTGATGAACCTGATCGCCGCGTGCGCGTCGTTCGGCCTGCTGGTCGCGATCTTCCAGTGGGGCTGGGGGATGGACCTGCTCGGGCTGGGCAAGGAGGGGCCGATCATCTCCTTCCTGCCGGTCATCATGCTGCCGCTGCTGTTCGGGCTGTCGATGGACTACCAGGTCTTCCTGGTCAGCCGGATGCACGAGGAGTGGCTGCACACCGGCGACAACGCCCGGGCGGTACGCGTGGGTCAGGCCGGCACCGGGCGGGTGATCAACTCGGCCGCGCTCATCATGATCTTCGTGTTCTCCTCGTTCGTGCTCAGCGGCGACCGCGGCGCGATGATGGCCGGGCTCGGCTTGGCGGGCGCGGTCGCGCTGGACGCGTTCATCCTGCGCATGTTGCTCGTCCCCGCCCTGATGCATCTCCTCGGCCGCGCCAACTGGTGGTTGCCCGGATGGCTCGACCGGGTGTTGCCGCACGTGGCGGTGGACCCGCCCGAGCGGCCCGTCGGCGACTCGCCGGGCACCAAGGAGGACCCGCGCGAAGAGATGGTTCCGGCCGGTCGATAGCGGACCGGATCCGGCCGGCGTGCCCGTGTCGGCGCCGGACCGAAAATCACCCGCACGCCCGGCAATCGGGCGTGCGGGCTCGGTCACGACCGGCCGAGGAGGGCCCCGGATTGGAGATCCGCCGGCTTGTTGTTACCTTTGAAGCAGCTCGGTCGCTGATGCATCCCCCGTCTTCAGCGGCCGGGCCCTTCGATTTTCCGGGCCTTTTCCGCTTTCGCGCCGCGCGCTTTCCGCATCGACCGACCGGAATTTTTTCCACGTTCCCCGGTGAATTCTCCGCATTCGTCGGTCACTGCCCCGGTCGTATTCGGCGTGCCGCCGGACCGGCGTGTCGCGGTGCCGCGGGTCAGCGTTGAGCGGTCGCCGACCCCGCACGGAGCAGCTTGTTCAGGCCGTCCTTGGAGGCCAACTCGGCCACCGCGGACCAGCCGTCGAGGCTCTTGGCGGTGCGCACGCGCGGGCTGTCGCAGCGACCCTCGGTGTCCTTGGGCTCGACCGTGCAGGTCACCCGCAGCGTCGTGCCGCCGGGCTGGAGCACGCTCATCACCAACAACAGCGGGTCGGGCGTGGGGTTTCGGTAGTAGACCCGGCCCCAGGCCTCCGAGCCGTCGCGCTCGACACAGGTCTGCGCACGGACGCCCTTGGGACCGTCGATCGCCTTGCCGCACACGCTCTCCGTGCCGGCGGCCGGCGAAGTGGCCGCGGGTGTACCGGACTTGGCGGCGGGCTTGCCGCCGAGCAACTCCAGCAGTCCGGCCGAGCCGGAACGGTCGCCCTCGGCGACACCGTTGCCGAAGTCGGCGGCCTTGTTCGCGCTCGGGCGGGTGCTCGGTCCCGAGTCGGCGGTGTGGCGGCCCTTGTCCGAGCCCACCGAGTCCGCAGAGGCGGCGGCGAGCGGGACGACGAGGCACAGGCCCACGACCGCGCCCAGGGCCACGGTGCGGACGTGACCGGTGCGTGGGCGCTGCATGGTGTCTCCTAGCGCGCGAAGCCCCCTTCCACATCCGGCCCGACGAGCGGGACTTCGGTGCGGAACGGGGCCGGAATGATCGGCGCGCCGAGCCTATCGCGCCGCCACGACGTGCAGCGATCACCACATGTTGCGGTTACGCCACAACGATCACTCCACCGCGTGACGGCGCGCCCTTTTCGCACCCGGGTTCGGGCTCCGCGGATCGGGCTGTACGGGTCGACTGTACGGATCAGGCTCTGGGCTCGGCGTGTTGGCAGGTGTCCACCAGCGTGCGGACCAGGTCCGCCACGGCGGGCAACCACGGCCCGCCCGCCGTCGGATCACCCGACGGCGCCGGTGGTCGGGCCCAGCGCAACTGGCCGCCCTGCACCCGCGACGGCGGCAGCGCGAGATAGCCGCCGTCGCCGTGGAAGCGCAGGGTCGAGGGCACCATGCCGTACCGATCGAGCCCGTATCGGTCCAGCAGGTCACCCAGTTCGCCCAACTCGTAGGGCTCGACCAGGAACGCGTAGCGGCCCGGCGCGGCGACGACCGGTCCGGTACGCACACCGAGCCGGGCGAGTTGGTCGAGCGAGCGGGCACCGGCTTCCGACGGCACACTCAACGCCGCCACCCGCCCACCCGTCGCCAGGATCACCGACGCGTCCGGTGACTGCTGCCACCACCAACGCGCCATGCGTTCATCACAGGTGGCCGCGAGCAGGGGAGGTTCACCCGGATGGGCGCCCGGCACACGGCAATCGGTCGCACCACATCGACACACGCCCGACCAGCGGTCGTATCCGACGCCGGGAACCACGGGCCAGCGCCATCTCGCACACGTCAGCACGGCCGACATCAATGCGGTGCGTTCCCTCCGTCGTCTTCCGAGGATCTCGCGCAGCATGCGCTCGTTCCTTTCCGTGAACGTGGAAGCACTATGCGTGATACTCAGGTACTCCGCAGCCGACCATGACGAGGCCGCTTGGCGGCACATGGCGCGAGGTGGCGCAGGGGTGGCGAATTACGGCGCCCGGTACGGGTGTTGCCCTCGCGAATCGGCCCCGAGGCGGGAGATGGGGGCTCCCGAGCGGACCGTTGTGCCATCCGTTGCTGCGGTTTGCGCTGCGGTTGGGTCGGTTGGTCTCTGCCTGCGCCGGCACCGCGTCCGAATCGACACCGCGCCTGTTCCAGCACTCCTCACCGAGGACGACGAACGGCCGGCCCTCGGAGGTTCCGCAGATGTCACGAGACCGCGATCACAGGATCTCCTGGAGCATACCCGCGATGTGGCTCCCTTCCGTTGTACCCCCATCCCCTCGGACCTTCACGCCGCCGCGCCGCGGCGTTGGGCAGTACGGGTGGAACCCGTGTCATCCGGATCAATGGCGAGCGACTCGTAGGATCACGCCATGGCGGAGCACACGACCGGCACATCGACCGGCGACACGGCCGTGGTGATCCCGGCATACGACGAGGCACGGCGGATCACGGCCACGGTCGAGGCGGCACGCTCGATCACGGGCGTGGATCTCGTGGTGGTGGTGGACGACGGGTCCGCGGACGACACGGCCGGGCTCGCCCGGGCGGCCGGCGCGGTGATCGCCCGACACGGCCGCAATCGCGGCAAGGCCGGGGCGATGGAGACCGGCGCCGCCGTGGTCGCCGCGATCGACCTGCGCGAGGGCCGGGAGCGCCCGCGTCACCTGCTGTTTTTGGACGCGGACCTGGAGGGTACGGCCGCCGCCGCGGCGGCGCTGGTCGAGCCGGTGCGGGCCGGCGGGGCGGCGATGACCATCGCGGTGTTGCCGCCGCAGGCGCGGGCCGGCGGCGGGCACGGGTTCGTGGTGCGCGCCGCCCGCGACGGGATCGCCCGGGCCAGCGGGTTCGCCGCGACCCAGCCGCTGTCCGGGCAGCGCTGTCTGACCCGCGAGGCGTTCGAGGCGGCGCTGCCGCTCGCGGACGGGTTCGGCGTGGAGACGGGGCTGACGATCGACCTGGTCCGCAAGGGGTTCGCGGTCGAGGAGGTCGAGGTCGAGTTGCACCACCGGGTCACCGGCACCGACTTCGCCGCGCAGCGCCATCGGGCCCGGCAGTACGCGCACGTGGCCCGCGCGCTGGCCGCGCGGGGCGCGGCCGGAGCGCTGCCCGGGGCGATCCGCGGGCGTGGCTGAACCGGTGACCGCACGGCGCACCCAGGCACGTCGGCCGTCGATGTTTCACGTGGAACACCCGTTTGGGTGTATCGCGCTGGGCCTGTGCGCGCTCGCGGTCGGCCTGCTCGTGCTGACCGGGCTGCTCGGGCCCTCCGCCGCCCAGCCACCGCTGCCGGGCGGGCCGTCGTGGTTGCCGCCGTATCGGTTCACCGCCCGTCCCGCCGCCGGTACGGTCACCGGCCTGCTGCTCGCGTCGGCCCTGCTCGGCGCGCTCGGCCTGGGTCTGGCGCTGCGCGAGCTCCGGCGCGGCTGGGCGCCGGATCCGGGTCGGCTCACCGTCGGCGGAGCGGCGGCCGCGCTCGCGGTGGTGTGCGTGCCGCCGATGGGGTCGGCCGACCATCTGGTCTACGCCGCGTACGGCCGACTCGCGGCCACCGGCGGCGACCCGTATCGGGACACCGCCGCAACGCTGGTGCGCGACGGGGATCCGGTCGGGCGCGCGGTCGAGGCACCCTGGACGGACGTGCCGTCGGTGTACGGGCCGGTGGCCACGGCCGAGCAGTGGCTCGCCGCCCGGCTCGGCGGCTCCTCGGTGCACACGATCGTGCTGGTGCTGACCCTGCTCGGCGCGGCGACGTTCGTGCTGACCGGGCTGCTGCTCCAGCGGGCGGCCGGCGCCGATCGGGTGGCCCGGGCGCGGGTGGCGATCCTGTGGTCGGCCAATCCGCTGCTGTTGTTCGTCGCGGTGGGCGCCGGCCATCTGGACGCGTTCGCGCTGGTGTTCGCGGTGGGCGCGCTGCTCGCGGTGCGCCGCTCGCCCGTGCTCGCGGGTGTCCTGGTCGGCCTCGCCTGCGCGGCGAAGGTGTCGCTCGGGTTGTACGTCCTCGCTCTCGCGTGGGGCCTGCGCGGGCGTCCGCGCGCGCTCGCCGCGCTGCTCGGCTCGGCGCTCGCGGTGGGGGTGGCGACCTATCTGCCGGTCGGGCTCGGCGCGTTCGACCAGCTGCGGGAGAACACGAAGCTGGTCTCGCTCGCGGTCCCGCTGCGGCTGGTGCTCAAGCCGATGGAGTCCGCCTTCGGGCACGACCCGGCGCGCTCGCTGATCGGGCTGCTCGGCTGGGTGCTGGGCGCGCTGGTGGTGTGGTTGCTGGCCCGCACCGCCGCCCGGGCCCGGCCCGCGGCGATGGACGCCGTCCTGCGCGACAGCGCCGCCGCGGCCGCGTTGTTGTCCCTGGCCTGGCTGCTGACCACCCCGTACAGCCTGCCCTGGTACGACGTGGCCGCGTGGGCGCCGCTGGTGCTGCTGGCCCCGTCCGCGCTGGACGGGCTGCTCCTGGCCCGCACCACGCTCCTGGTGTGCGCCTACGTCCCGGGCCGGGTGGTCCCGCTGCCGGACGTGGTGGACACCCTCCAGCGCACCGTGCGCGGCACCGTCGGCCCGTGGGCGGGCGCGGCGATCCTGGTCGCGGTGGTGCTGGTCAGTCGACGCGCGGGCGGGCCTCCACTGCCGCGATCACCGCGATCGCCAGCGGTGCCGCGATCGTGAGCGCGACCGCCGGGATCTGGATGCCGGAGTCGTTCACCGCGTAGCCGACCACCGCGGTCACCCAGCACGCGATCAGCGTCGAGCGCAGCCACGGCACCGCCGCGAAGGCCCGGGCCAGGGCCGGCGCGCGCCACTTGAGCGGATCACGCACGGCGAGCACGAGCAGGACGAACGCCACCGGGATCAGCAACGTGAACGGCGTGGTGAACGAGTGCAGGTTGCCCATCACCTTGCGGTGGAGCGTGTCGCCGGCGGCGCCGTCGATAACCTCCTGGACGAAGCGGCCCAGGTGCGAGCGGCTCGCCGCCGGGCGCAGCCAGTCCAGCACCGCGATGACACCGATCACCACGACCGCGCCGAGCGCGACCAGGCCGACCCTGCCCCAGGAGATCCGGGTGCCGGTGAGCAGCAGGCCGAGCACCGCCAGGCCGGGGATCAGCGCGAGCACGCCACCGAAGTCGCTGCCGAACGCGGGCCATCCGTCGGCCAGGACCGCCACCGCCCCGACCACCGAGAGCACCACGACCGCCGCCCGCCGCCGGCCGGCCGCGAGCAGGTGTGCCGTGGGCCACGCGACGGCGAGCACGACGGCCATCGCGAAGATCGTCCAGGCGACGTTGCCGAAGCCGTAGAACCGGCCCGCGACCAGCGGGGACAGCCCGAACAGGGTGTTCATCTGGAGCGGTGAGCCGAGCATCACGTCGCCCGCCAGGATCACCGCGGTGGCCGCGGCGACCGCGCCGGCCGGGCCGTACGGATGCCGGCGCCACGGCCCGAGCAGCGCGCCGGCAGTCAACGCGGCGGCGAACGCCACGGTGAGCCCGAGCAGCGCCCACGCCGGGTCGCCGCTCTTCTCCCACGGCACCAGACCGACCAGGAAGGACCCCCCGGGGATGGCGCCGAAGAACACCCCGATCCCGGTCGCGGCGCGTATCACCGCGGCGCGCGCCCGGGTGCGCCCTCGGCGGCCGAACCGCACGGCGAGCCACAGCGCCACGGCCGCGCAGACGAGCGGCAGCAGGGTGATCCAGGTGAAGAAGTACCAGACCTCGCGCACCGTGCGCGACGCCTGCGCGCCCACGTCGAACAGCCCCAACTCGTCGATCGCGCTTTGCCCGGAGGGTCCGGAGACGCGCGTGTACACCGCGCCGACCAACTCGCTCGGCGCGTCGATGCCCAGCGGCGCGAGCAGGCTCGGGGCCAGGTCGGTGAGCTGGACCATGCCGTCGTCGCGGGTCGAGGTCGCGGTCAGGTAGCCGGAGTCGAAGGCATGACCGGCCGAGGTGCCTGGGCCCGACACGAGCAGTGCGCGCAGGTGCGGGGTGCCGGTGTCGTCGGCGAGGCCGGCCACCACGAGTTGGGTGCGCGGCGGCAGCAGGGCGGCGATCCGGCCCACCTGCGCGTCCACCGCGCGCAGCCGGTCGGCGCGCGCGATCCCGGGGCCGGTCAGGCCGCCGAGGTCGACCAGGGTCAGCGCGGAGCGCTCGATCAGGGCGGTGTCCACCGCGGCCGGGTCGGGCCGGTAGTCGGCGCGGACGCGACCGGCCTTGTCCGCGCTCGCGTAGGCCGCGCCGGGGCCGACCGCGGTGACCGCCCCGCCGTGCTCGGCGACCGAGGCGGCGAGTTGCCCGAACCGGGGGTTGTAGCCGAACGAGTCGTTGCGCTTGACGATCGCGCGCATGTTCGGCACGGTCGCCGACCCGTCCGGGGCGAGCGTCGGCGGCAGCGGCTCGGCACACGGCTCGGCGCTCTTCGCGCTGGTGCGGTTGTCCGTCGAGCGTGCCCCCGCGCCGGTGGTGAGCCACCCGTCGACGGGACACGCGCGCGGATGCACGGTTCGTACCGACATCGCGGCCGAGGTCGAACGACCGGCCAGCGCGGCCAGCGCCGGGGTGCCCCGGCCGTCGATGTCGGCCCAGCTCAGCCCCGGGATCCCGAGCAGGACGACGTGGTCGGCGCCGGCCGCGCGGGCCGGCGCGGCACCGGCCTGCGATGGCAGCGCCACGAGCGCGATCAGCGCCGTGAGCGCGGCGAGGCCCCACCGGACAGGGCCTGGCAGCAACCGGAGGGGACGAGCGATCACGGGTGCTGCTCCTCGACGTACGCGGCCTACACGGGGATGAATGGTCGCCCCAGGCTATGCGTCGCCGTCCGCCGCCACGCTCAGGGCAGCAGACCGGCCGTGTACGCCGCCGCGGTCGCCGCGCCCATCACCACCTTGACCGGGCGGCCGAGCGTGGCCGCCGCTGCGGCCACGTCCTCGTATTCCGGCTGGGCATTGACCACCCGGCCCTCGAACATCGCGGTCTTGACCCGCACCGGCAGGCCCTCCACCCGGACCGTGCCGAACTCGCGGTCCAGGGCCCGCTTCGCCACCGGCACGATCCGCGCGCCTATCGTCGAGGTCTCCACGAACACCGTGTGCAGCGCCGCGTCCACCCGATCCGCCGGGACCAGGACACACAGGGTGTGCGCGGGCCGGCCCTTCTTCATCAGGATCGGCACCAGCCACGCGTCGCCGGCACCGATCGCGAGCAGTTTGCTCAGCACCGCCGGCCACAGGCGCGGGTCGAGGTCGTCCACGTTCGTCTCGATCAGCACATCCTCGCCGGCCGGCCGCTCCCGCTCGACCGCGTAGCGCTCGCCGAGCACGACCCGCAGGATGTTCGGCACCTCCTCGACCCGCCGACTGCCCGCACCGGTCCCGTCGGCGGTGATCCGCAGCGCCGGCAGCGGCCCCCAGGACCGGCAGACCGAGGTGATCAGGGCCGCCCCGGTGGGCGTGCACATCTCGTACGGCGCCGGGCCCGCGTAGACCGGGGCTGCGGCCATCCGCATCAACTCCAGGACCGCCGGCACCGGGACCGGAAGCACCCCGTGCGCCGCCCGCACGCTGCCGCTGCCGAGCGCGACCGGCGAGCCGACCGCCTCCTCGATCCCGAGCGCGTGGAGCGCAGTGCACGTACCGACCACGTCGGCGATCGCGTCGAGCGCGCCGACCTCGTGGAAGTGCACCTCCTCCGGCAGGCACCGGTGCGCCCGGGCCTCGGCGCGCGCGAGCCGGTCGAACACGTCGTGCGCGCGCTCGTGCACGGGCTCCGGCAGATCGGCACGGTCGAGCAGCACCCGCACGTCGTGCCAGGTGCGGTGCACGTGGGTGTGCACGGTCTTGACCCGGGCGCGGGTGGCCGCGATCCCGTGTCGATCGGTGCGCTCGGCGGTGATCAGGATCGGTTCGACGCCCACCGCGTCGACGGCTTGCTGGACGGCCTCCAGCGGGGCGCCGGCGTCGATCAGGGCCCCGAGCAGCATGTCGCCGCTCGCACCGGCCTGGCACTGAAACCATGCGATGGCCAAGCGGATACCTCCCGTCGCCGCCACTTTCGCAGCCATCGGGAGGTCCTGCCGGAAAAACGGTGAAGCGACCGAAAGCGACCGGTTTCTTGCCCTTGACGGTGCATTTTGCCGCGTGGTTGGCGGCGCGCCCGAAATTCGTAATCCCGCCGAATATTCGGATACCGCCTACGGCGTCGCGCCGCCTCGTTTCGGACCGGCGGCGCGCGCGACCCGGGCGGCGAACACGCCCGCGCCGAATCCGTTGTCGATATTGCACACCGCGACCCCGGGCGCGCACGAGTTGAGCATCGCGAGCAGCGCGGCCAGTCCGCCGAAGGAGGCGCCGTAGCCCACGCTGGTGGGCACCGCGAGCACCGGTACCGAAACCAGGCCCGCCACCACGCTCGGCAGCGCGCCCTCCATGCCCGCGACCACCACCAGGCAGTCCGCGGCGTCGAGTTCGGCGTGTACCGCGAGCAGCCGGTGGATGCCGGCCACGCCCACGTCCTCGATCCGCTCCACCTCGGCGCCGAACAGCCGCGCGGTGAACGCGGCCTCGCCGGCGACCGCCACATCGGAGGTGCCCGCCGAGACGACCCGGACCAGGCCGCGCGTGGCGGGCGGCTCGCCCACCGCGACACACGTGCCGCTGTCGTCGGTGTACGCCTCGCCGGGAAACGCCGCGTACACCGCGTCGACCACGGCGGCCGACGCGCGCGTCGCGAACGCCGGACGCCGGCTTGCCGCACGCAGCCGGTGGAACAACGCGACGGTCTGCTCCGGGGTCTTCCCGGCCGCGAAGACCACCTCGGGGTCTCCGGTGCGCAGTTCCCGGTGGGTGTCCACCCGGGCGAAGCCGAGATCGGCGAAACCCGCCGTCGGCGCCCGTACGAGGTCGTCGAGCGCCTCGTCCACGCCCGCCTCCCCGGCGGCCACGCGGTCGAGCAGTTCCCTCACCTCGGCCCGGTTCACTGCCCCGATCGTAGCCCTGGACCCGAACAGCCCTGCCACGCCCACCCGTTGCAGCCGCGCCGGCGGCCGGTCAGGAGACCGGGACCAGCGCGTCCTTGCGCCAACGCAGCGTCTTCTCGAAGCGCAACACCGCACCGCGCCGGGGATGGTTGCTCAGTTGCACGTGATCGGTCATCGCCCGGATCAGCATCAGGCCACGACCGTTCTCCGCGCCCGGACCGGCCATCGCCGGCAGGCCGCGCAGGCGCTCCACGGGGAACCCCGGGCCGCCGTCGATGATCTCGACCCGACAGCAGTCACCGGTGATCCCGGCCCGGATCTGGTATTCCGAATACGGTCCGCCCCGGGCGTGCTCCACGACATTCGCGCAGGCCTCGGACAGGGCGAGGCCGATCTCCATCGCGATCTCGCGATCCACCCCCGCCGTCTCCATCGCGCCGACAAGAAGTCTGCGCGCCATCGGCACGCTCGCCGTATCCCGTGGCAGGTGGACAGTCCACCTCATGTCCATGAGCGGCCTTTCGACATCTCCGGAACTGCGGCCGAATCCGGCCCACCGCATCGACGGGCAGGCACACCTGGTTTTATTGCCGCCGGTCGGTCCCGGTATGCGCACCTCACGCGATCGGTCGTCAATACGCTGTAAAGACGATTCGTTCGGCCGCATCGCGCGGACCTCGCGGGCCGTCGGGGTCGGGCTCGGCCGCCCGTCGGGGCGGACGGAAAGTTTTCGGCCCCGGGGTCGAAGGCGCGTCGCGCGATGAGACGATGGGGCGTCATGCAGGCCGTGTCCGTACCTTTCCGCGCCGTGCGCGCCGCCGTGTTCTCGGCGGTCTGCGCCGCGCTCGCGGCATGCGGTCACGCGTGGATGTCGACCGCGCCGCTGCCGCTGTGGGCGCCGGTCGCCGGCTTCGGCGTGGTGTTCGTGTCGGCCTTCGCCGGCGCGGGCCGACAACGCTCGTTCGGCTCGATCACCGCGCTGCTCGCGGTCGGCCAACTCGCGCTGCACACCCTCTTCACCTATGCGGCCGCCGCCCGGGCCGCCGGCACGGTCGGCGCGGGCGGCTCGACGTCGAGCGGTCTGCTCGACCGGCTCCTGTGCGGGCCCCGGGACTCGGCCGGGCACGTCCTGCTGCCGGCCGGCTGGACGCCCGAGGCGATCGTGCGCAGCACCCGGGTGGATCCGACGCTGCTCGCGAGCGAACCGGCCGGCGGACACCACCACATGTCCGGCTCCGGGCCGATGTTGCTCGACGGCGGCACCGGCATGTTGTGCGCGCACCTGGTCGCGGCGCTGCTCACGGGCTGGTGGTTGCGGCGCGGCGAGGCGGCGCTGTTCGCCCTGATCACGCTGGCGTCGGCGCCGCTGCGGGTGGTGCTCGCGGTGCTGTTCGGCCCGGTCGTCCCGGTCGCCGCGACCCCGGGCCTGGCCCGGCGCACCGGTGCGGCGGCGGACCCGGCCACGAATCAGATTCTGCTCCGGCACGCGGTGACCCGGCGCGGGCCGCCGGTGGAGTACGCGCTCGCCTGCTGATCCCGCCCACCGGGTGCCGGATCGGCGGTGGCGCGCGTCCGCCTTCCCGTCGTCCCCACCCGTACCGCGGGGTGCCCTCGTGCGCCCGCGGCCGGATCATCCATGGAGCAGACATCCCATGACCATGTCCATCACGCGTCGCCGCCTGTCCGTGATCGCGGCCTCGGCCGGCGCCGGTGTGCTGCTGTTCGCCGGCTCCGCCGCCGCGCACGTGAGCGTGCAGCCGGGCACCGCCGACCAGGGCTCGTACGCCAAGGTCGCCTTCCGGGTCCCCAACGAGCGCGACGACGCGGGGACCACCAAGCTCGAGGTCACCCTGCCCGCCGACAAGCCGCTCACCTCGGTGCAGACCAGGGCGATGCCCGGCTGGAAGGCCGAGGTCGAGAAGACCAAGCTGACCACCCCGATCGACAACCACGGCAAGCCGCTCACCGAGGTGGTCTCCAAGATCACCTGGACCGCGGACGCCGGCACCCGGGTCAACCCGGGCACGTTCGAGGACTTCGAGGTGTCCATGGGCAAGCTGCCCACCGACACCGACAAGCTGGTCTTCAAGGCGGTGCAGACCTACGACAGCGGCGAGGTGGTGCGCTGGATCGACCTGGCGGGCGCCGACGGCAAGGAGCCGCAGTACCCCGCGCCGGTGCTCAAGCTCGCCGCCAAGACCGGTGCCACGGCACCCGCCGCGGCACCCGCCACCGCCCAGGCGACCAAGCCCGCCGACGGCAAGGCGAGCGTCGCCGCGGTCGCCGAGGACAACAGTGACGACTCCACTGCGCGCACCCTGGGCGTGGTCGGCATCGTGGTCGGCGTGCTCGGCCTGGGCGCCGGTGTGTTCGCCGTCCTGCGCGCGTCGCGGCGCCCCGGCTCGGCCTGATCCTCGCGGTCCCGCCGCGGACCGCGGTCGCCACCGCGGTCCGCGGCGGAGAAGTCCCGGCCCGGGTCGCCCCGCACGGATGTGCTCCGTGCCCGCGACCCGGGCCACCGGGCCCGCGCCGACGCCGGACGCGTCGGGCACGAGCCCCCGGCAGCAACGACCTGGAGAACGATGAGCAACGCAAGCAAGTCCCTCGGCCGGGGCCGCCGCACCGGTCTTCGCCTCGCCGCCCTGGCCGCGGCCGGGCTGCTGCTCGCCACGGGCTGCAACGATTCCGGCAAGAGCGACAGCGGCGCCCCGGTGAAGGTGCGCGAGAGCAAGTCCAAGTACAAGGGCATCGCGGTCGACCCGCCGTGGACCAAGCCCGAACTCACGCTGACCGACACCTCGGGACAGCCGTACGACTTCCGGGCCAAGACGGCCGGGCGCACCACCCTGCTCTACTTCGGCTACACGCACTGCCCGGACGCGTGCCCCACCGTGATGGGCGACATCGTGCGCGCGCTCGGCAAGTTGCCCCCGCAGGACCGGGCCACGGTCGACGTGGTGTTCGTGACCACCGATCCGGAGCGGGACACCCAGGCGGCCCTGCGCGAATGGCTCGACTCGCTGGACAAGTCGTTCGTCGGGCTGACCGGCCCGTTCGACAGGATCCAGGCCGCGGCCCGCCAGGTCGGGGTCTCCATCGAACCGGCGACCACCGGCCCCGACGGCAAGGTCGTCAGCACCCACGGCACCCAGGTGATCGCGTTCGGCCCGGACAACCAGGGCCCGGTCATGTACAGCGCGAGCAGCGGGCTGACCCCGGACGGCACGCCGAACGGCAACTCGTCCGACGACTTCGCGCACGACCTGCCCCTGCTGATCCACCCCGAGGACACCAAGAAGTGAAGCTCTTCCCCCTCCCCCGCAAGGCCGTCCCGCTCGCGGTCGGCGGTGTGCTGGCGCTCGGGATCGGCGGTGTGCTGGTGGCCTGCGCCGACTCCGGCTCCTCGTCGTCGGCCAAGACGGACGACCGCAAGACCGCCGCGGGCGCCGCCCAGGGCGCGCCCCGGCTGCGCATCGTCGACCCGTACATCCCGCAACCCTCCTCGGCGGACGTCGCGGCGGGCTACCTGATCGTGCAGAACGACGGCGACACGGCCGACCGCCTGCTGTCGGTGGCCAGCCCGCTCTCCGGCGAGGTGATGCTGCACCAGACCAGCGGGAACTCGATGCAGCACGTGCCGGGCCTGGACGTGCCCGCGCACGGCAGGGGTGTCCTGGCCCGCGGCGGCAACCACATCATGTTCATGAATCCGAACAAATCCGTGAAGAAGGGCGACACCGTGCCGCTCACGCTCACGTTCCAACACACCGGGCCGGTCACCGTGCAGGTGCCGGTGCTCGGAGTGACCGAACGGCCCGGCGACGCGCCGGCCCCGGGTGCGTCCGCGCCGGGCGCATCGGAGGCCGGCCCGCCCGCTGCGCCGCCCGCTCCGGCGACGGGCACGCCCGCGGAAGACCACACGGGTCATGCGGGCCACTGACCCGGCCGGGCGACCGGTCCCGGCGTCGACCCCGGCCCCGATGCGTGGCGGGGGCGGCCGGCGGGTGCTCGCATGGGTGCTCGCGCTGCCCGTGCTGCTCGCCGCGCTCGTGCTCGGCGGCGCCGGGGCCGCGTCGGCGCACGCCGTCCTGGAGTCGTCCAACCCGGCGTCCGGGTCGACCCTGACCGCCGCGCCGGCTTCCGTCACGCTGAGGTTCAGCGAGGGCGTGGAGATCGGGCTCGGCGGGGTCAAGGTGTTCGACCCCGGCGGCACCCGGGTGGACAACAACCAGACCAAGCACGGCCCCGACGGCGACACCACCGTGGTCGCCCCGCTCCGGGGCGGCCTGCCGACCGGCACCTTCACCGTCGCCTGGCGCGCGGTCTCGGCCGACTCGCACCCGATCTCCGGCGCGTTCACGTTCAACATCGGCCAGGCCTCGGGCGGGGTGAACGTCGGCGATCTGACCGACGACGGCTCCACCGCGACCGACGTACTGGAGCGGGCCGCGACCGGGGTCGCGTATCTGTCCTTCGCGGTGCTCGGCGGCGCGGTGTTGTTCCTGCTGATCGCCCGGCCCGCCGCGATGGGTCGGTTCCGGGTCTGGCTGCTCGTGTCCGGCGCGTGGGGCGGGCTGTTGCTGTCCTCGCTCGCGGTGCTGATGCTGCACGGCCCGAACGCGTCCGGGCTCGGTCTGTCGTCGGCGTTCGACGCGGACGTGTTGCGCGCCACGCTGGACACCAAGCTGGGCAAGGCGATCGCGGCGCGGGTGTTGCTCCTGGGCGCCGCCGGCGCGCTGCTCGGCTGGTTGATCGCCTCGCTCGCGGACGCCTCCGTGCGCACCCGGCGGATCGTCGTCGGCGGCTGGGCGGTGTTGTGCACCGCGATCGCGATCACCTGGCCGATCGCCGACCACGCGTCGGTGGGCCGTCAGGTGGAGCCGGCGATGGCCGCGGCCGTCGTGCACCTGCTGGCGATGTCCACCTGGCTGGGCGGGTTGGCGATGGTGGTCACGCTGGTGGTGCGACCGGGCGATCCGGCGCCGGGCACCGGGCTCGACGTGCCCTCGGTACGGGTCTTCTCCCGGACCGCGTTCGTATCGGTGTGCGTGCTCGTGGCCACCGGGTTGTACGCGGCCTGGCGGCAGGTGGGTTCGTTCGCCGCGCTGTTCGACACCACGTTCGGCCTGCTCCTGGTGTTCAAGGTCGACCTGGTGCTGCTGATGCTGGCCGGTGCCTGGGTCTCCCGGCGCTGGCTGATGCGGCACATCGAGGCGACGGCCGGCCGATCCCCGATCGGCAAGGGCGCGGCGGGCGGCCCGAAGTGGGCGGTGTTGCGCAAGGCGGTGGTGATCGAGGCCGCGCTGGCCATCGCCGTGCTCGGGGTCACCACGGTGCTCACGGACACCGAACCGGGCCGCACCGCGCACGAGCGCAAGCAGGTGGAGGCGGCGGGGCCGGTCAGCCGCAGTGTCCCGTTCGACGCCGGCGGCGCGGCGGGCAAGGGCAGGCTCGACATCACCGTCGACCCGGCCCGGGTCGGTCCCAACGAGTTGCACATCTACCTCGCCGACCCGATCGGACAGATCCGCGAGGTCGAGGAGTTGACCGTGTCGATGGCACTGCCGGGCAAGGGCATCGACGGCGCCGACGTCCAGGTGCGTCGGGGCGGTCCCGGGCACTGGCTGGGCGATCTGTCCATGCCGATGGCCGGTCGCTGGGAGTTGTCGTTCGCGATCCGTACCTCCGATGTCGACCGGATCACCGTGACGGTGCCCGTGGAGGTCAGGTGAGGCACGTACGCCGGATCCTGCTGCTGTGCGTCGGGGTGTTGCTCTGCCTGGCGCCGGCCGGCAGCGCGGTGGCGCAGGAGTTGTCCGGCCAGGGGCCGAGCAACTTCCACACCGTGATGACCTCGCCGGGCGATCTCGCGCCGGGCCTGACGGTGCGGGTGATCGAGAACGGCGCGCGCATGCAGGTGCGCAACACCGGTCCGCAGGACGTGATCGTGCTCGGCTACATGAGCGAGCCGTTCCTGCGAATCGGCCCCGACGGGGTGTTCGAGAACCGCCAGTCCCCGGCCGTGCCGCTCAGCAGCGAGCGGTGGGGCTCGGTCGACGAGAAGTCGAACCTGCAACCGACCGGGGCGCCGCAGTGGCACCGGATCTCCGCCGAGCCGGTCGCGCGCTGGTACGACCAGCGGGTGCACTGGATCGTGCAACAGCGGTTGCCACCACGGGTGATGGCCGATCCGGACCGGGCGCAGAAGGTCCAGTCCTGGACCGTGCCGATGCGGATCGGCGACCGCGAGGTGGCCGCGACCGGCGAGTTGCGCTGGGTGCCGGGGCCGAGTCCGTGGCCGGGCATCGTCGGCTCGATCGGGCTCGCGGCGCTGGTGTTCGCGGCGGCGTGGCTGCCGCCGGTCCGGCGCCGGGCCCTGCTCGGCTACGGCCTGCTCGCGGGGGTGGTGGCGGCGGCGAGCGTGCTGCACCTGGCCCTGGTCGCGGGCGTTCGGGCGGGCGGGGCGGGGGCATGGGCGACCGCCTTCCTCGACGGCAACCTGCTGCAACTGTTGTCGAGCGCGGTGGCGTTCGCGGGCGCGGTGCTGCTGGTGCGGCGCCGGATGGGCGGGGCGTGGTTGGCCGCGCCGGCGCTCGGCGTGCTGGCGTTGCGGGTGGCCGGGTACGACCTGCCGGTGTTGTGGCGTTCGTCGTCGCCGTTCGTGGGCGGCATCGGGCTCGATCGCACGCTGACCGTGCTGGTCCTGGGCGCCGGGCTCGGCACGGCGCTGGCCCTGGTCGTGGTGGTACGGCGCGGATCGCACCGGGCGGTGCCGGCGGGCGCAGGAGCGCCGGTCGACTCCGTCGAGTCGGCCGAATCGGCCGTGCCGACGACGAACGTGTCCGATGCGCCGGTCGGCGCGCGCGGCGCGGTGGAAGACGTGGTGGAACCTGTGAGGGACGACGTGATGAGCAGCTCCCGAAATCGAACGAACGATTCCTCCGATCGAGCGAGCGGGTCGCCCGACGGAGCGGACCCGTCCGCCGAGCGAGCGAGCATCGGCGCGCACGTCTCGCGGCGTCGTTTCGTCGGTGTCGCGAGCGCGGCCGGCGCCGGCGGCCTGGTGGTCGGCGCGACCGGCGGCGCGGTGGCGTTCGCGGGCGAGTCCGGCGACGACGGCGGCCCGGCGATGACCCGGCTCGGTGCCACCGTGGTGCCGTTTCACGGGAAACATCAGGCCGGCATCACCACCCCGGCCCAGGCCAAGGCGGTCTTCTTGGCCTGGGACCTGGAGCCGGGTGCGGACCGGGCCGCGGTCGCCGCGCTGATGCGGCGCTGGTCGGACACCGCCGCGCGGCTCACCGCCGGGCAGTCGGCGCCGGACGACGACCAGGTCGCGGCGGACGCCGGGGCCTGCTCGTTGACCGTCACCTTCGGATTCGGCGCGGGCCTGTTCGACAAGCTGGGCCTCGCCGCCCGACGACCCGCGGCGCTCAAGCCGCTGCCGCCGTTCCCCGACGACGCGTTGGATCCGGCCCGCAGCGACGGCGACCTGTTCGTCCAGGTGTGCGCGGACGACGGCCTGGTCGGCTTCGGTGCGGTCCGCGCGTTGCAGAAGGCGGCCAAGGGTGTGGCCCGGATCCGCTGGCAGATGAACGGCTTCGCCCGCTCGCCCGGCGCCACGGCCAAGCCGATGACGCACCGGAACCTGATGGGGCAGATCGACGGCAGCAACAACCCCAAGCAGTCCGACCCGAAGTTCGACGAGAAGGTCTTCGTCGGTGCGGCCGGGACCGAGCAGAGCTGGCTGGTCGGCGGCTCCTACGTGGTCTTCCGCCGGATCCGGATGTTGCTGGACGCCTGGGACGGCATCGACAAGGCCCATCAGGAGCGGGTGATCGGTCGGAGCAAGGACACCGGCGCGCCGCTGACCGGCGGTGGCGAGCACAGCGCGGCGGACTTCGGCAAGCGTGGTCCCGACGGCGAGTTGGTGATCACCGCCAACGCCCACATGCGCGTGGCGGCGCCGGAGTTCAACCGGGGCGCGACGATGCTCCGCCGCGGCTACTCCTACCACGACGGCTTCGGCACCGACGGCGCGCCGGACGCGGGGCTGCTGTTCGTCGCGTGGCAGCACGACCCGGACGACGGCTTCGTACCGATCCAGCGCAAACTGGCCCGGGGCGACGCGCTGTCCCCGTTCCTGCGGCACGAGGCGAGTGCGATCTTCGTCGTCCCGCCGGGGTGCGCCCCGGGCGGATACGTCGGTCAATCCCTGTTGGAGGGCTGATGCCGAGGCGTGCGGAGCCGATGCCGAGGCGGCGTCGCCGGTGGGTCGGGGCAATCGCCCTGCCGTTCCTGCTCGCCGGCTGCGGGAGTTGGGGCGCGGAGGGCGGGCCGGGCTCCTACATGAGCGAGGCCGAGGCGACCGCCGCCGCGTCCGAGGGTGTCGCGGCGCTGGGCGCCGACGGTGTGCAGCGAATCGTCTTGCGGGTGGACGACAAGCTGCGCTTCTCGCCGTCGGTGATCCGGGCCCGGACCGGGCCGCTGGTGATCACCCTCGCGGACACCGGGATCACCCCGCATCAGATGATCCTGCCCGGCGGTGCGCCGGTCGCGCCGTCGGAGGGCGGCACGTCGCAGGACATCAAGCTGAGCTTCGGCAAGGCGGGTTCGTACACCTTCAACTGCATGTATCACGTGGGCAGCGGCATGGCGGGCACGATCGAGATCACCGAGTAGCCGCATCGCGCCCACGGATGGGCCGTTTCGCGGCGCCGCGGCCGGGTGGTCCGACCGCAGCGCCGCGCGGGCGCGGGTCGACCTCAGGGGATCAGCACGATCTTGCCGGTGGTGCGGCCCGCCTCGGCCGTCTCGTGCGCCTTGACCACCTCGTCCAGCGGGAAGGTCTCGGCGACGATCGTGCGCAGTTCGCCCGCCTCCGCGAGCTCCGCCAACAGGGCCAGCCGGGTGGGGTTCGGGTCCAGGTCGACCGTGATGCCCCGGACGCCGGCTGCCTCGGCCTTGGCCGCGGTGGCGTCGGCCGCGGGTGGGTTGGTGATGTTGAGCAGGATGCCGCCGGGCCGCAGCGTGGCCGCCGAGCGGTCCTCGTACTCGCCGCCGATCAGGTCCAGAACCACGTCGACGTCGCGCACCGCGGTGCCGAAATCGACGGTGGTGTAGTCCACGACCTCGTCCGCGCCCAGCTCGCGCAGCAGGGCGTGCTTGGCCGCGCTCGCGGTGCCGATCACGTACGCGCCGCGCGACTTGGCGATCTGTACCGCCAGGTGCCCGACGCCGCCCGCCGCCGCGTGGATCAGCACCCGCTGACCGGGACCCACCTGCGCAACCTCGACCAAGGCCTGCCAGGCGATCGAGCCGGACAGCGGCAGAGCCGCGGCGTGCTCATGGTCGAGGGTGCTCGGCTTCCGCGCGAACGAGCGCTCCGAGGCCACCACGAACTCCGCGTAGCCACCGGCGAGATGCGGGAAGTCGGGGATGCCGTACACCTCGTCGCCGACCGCGAGGCGCGAGACGTCCGCACCGACCGCGGCGACCACGCCCGAGACGTCCCAGCCGAGCGTGAACGGCGGCACCAGCCACATTCCGCCGGCCCGGATCTTGGTATCGATGGGGTTGACCCCCGCGGCGCGCACTTCGACCAGTACCTCGCCGGGTCCGGGCGTGGGTATCGCGGTCTCGATCACGCGCAGGACCTCGGGCCCGCCGAGTGTGTCCTGGTGTGCCTTGCGCATCTTCGCCGTCGTGTCGATCGTGTTCGTCGTCATGCGGCAAGCATCGACGTGGCGGTCACCATTGTGAAGAAGGCACCTTCCTGGTACCTGGGTACCTCATGCATACCCCTCCCGACCTGCGCCCCTTCGGTGGCGCCGACGTCTACCTCAGCGACTGCGCCTCCCGCGCCGTACTCGACCTGATCGCGAACAAGTGGGTCGCACTGGTGGTCGGGGCCCTCCACCCGCAGACCCTGCGCTACGCGGAGCTGCGCCGGCGGCTCGGCGGGATCACCAAGAAGATGCTCACCCAGACCCTGCGGGACCTGGAACGGCACGGCCTGGTCCGCCGCACGGTCTACGCCACGGTGCCGCCGCAGGTCGAATACTCGCTCACCGAACTCGGGACCAGTGTGAGCGGCCTGATGGCGGAGATCCGCAACTGGTCCGAGAGCCACATCGACGAGATCGCGGCGGCGAAGCTGGCCTACGCGGAGGCGGAGGCACACCGGGTCGAGGCGCTCTGAACCGACATGCGCCGAGGACCCCCGCCGCGACCGACGGCGGGGGTCCTCGGCTCGCGGCCGGTCGGGCTAGCGCTTGGGCGTCCGGGCCCGGCGTACGTTCACCTCGGACTCGACCGGCTTCGCAAGCACACCGCCGACCAGGCGCGACAGCGCGGACAGGAACATCGCGCGTTCGTCCTCGGGCAGCGTGCCCAGCACCTCGGCGTGCACGCCGTCGACGATCCCGCGCCCGGCCCGGATCAGGTCGCGGCCGGCGTCGGTCACCACGATGATCCGCGCCCGGCGGTCGCTCGGCGCGGGCCGTCGCTCGGCGAGCCCGGTCCGCTCCAATTCGTCCATCGTGACCACCATCGTGGTCTTGTCCAGGTCGGACAGCTCGGCCACCTGCGCCTGGGTCAGGTCGCGATCGACCGCGTGGACGAGCACGCAGTAGTTGCGCGGCGAGACGTCGATGGCCGCGAGGGCCGCCGCCAGCCGGGTGTTCAGCACGTGCCCGGCGTGTACGACCATGCCGGTCACATCCAGGACGGTGGGGGCAAGGGGCTCGGTGGTCATGCGATCAGCGTAACAAGATAGGTATGCCGACAGATTGTTTCGTAATAGATCTCTCGTCAGCGTCCCAGCGCCTGGAACCGCCGCACCGCGAGGGGGAGGAAGATCGCGGTGATCACCAGCGGCCAGACCATCGCCATCGGCAGCGCGTGCGTCTCGATCCAACCGCCGCCGTGCGGGGCCGGATCGCCGAACAGGTCCCGGATCGCGTTCGCCGTGGACGAGACCGGATTCCACATCGCCACCGTGCCCAGCCACTGCGGCATCATCGACGGCGGGGTGAAGACGCTGGAGACGATGCCGAACGGCAGGGCGATCGCGAACAGGTTGCCCGCCGCCTCCGCGTTCGGCACCAGCAATCCCAGGTAGACCCCGACCCAGGTCAGCGCGAAGCGCAGGAGCAGGAGCAGCGCGAACGCGGCCAGGATCTGCGGCACCCCACCATGCGGTCGCCACCCGACCACGAGCGCGATCGACGCCAGGACCGCGAGGTCGAGACTCGCCCCGAGCACGTCGGCCACCCCGCGCCCGCTGACCACCGCCGAGGGGGCCATCGGCATCGAGCGATAGCGGTCCATCACCCCGAGCTGCCGGGTGAAGGCGACGATCGTCGCGGTGTTCATGAACCCCTGCGCCATGGTCATCGCGAACATCCCCGGCAGCGCGTAGTCCTTGTAGTCGACGCTCCCGCCCACGTTCATGGCGCTGCCGAAGACGTACACGAACAGCAGCACGGACACGATCGGAAAGCCCAACTGCCAGGCGAGCATGCTCGGTTGGCGGGCGATGTGGACGAGTTCGTTGCGGACCACGGTCAGGCAGTCCGCGATCGCCCAGTAGAGCCGACGCTCGGGGGCCTCGGCGGGTACGGTCGCGGCGCTCACCGGCGCGCCACCTCCTTTCCGGACGGCGCGGACGGATCGGATGGGTCGGATGGGTCGGATGGGTCGTCCGGATCACCCGGACCCGAGGAATCGGGCCGCGCGGGCGTGGTCGGATCCGGGTCGTCCTCGTGTGCCCGATGCCCGGTCAGGCGCAGGAAGACCTCGTCCAGGGTGGGGCGACGGACGCCGATGTCCTCGATCGTGATGCCCTCCTCCTGACATGCCCGCGCGACATGCGTCAGCGCCGCGACCCGGTCCCCCACCGGAGCGGTCACCCGCCGCTCCTCGGCGTCGACCAGCGGCTCGCCGCCGGCCTCGGTGACCACGGCCAGCACCCGCAGCGCGGGCTGCAGGTGCGCGGCCTCGCGGACCACGATCTCGATCCGGTCGCCGCCCAGTTCGCGCTTGAGCCGCTCCGGGGTGTCGTCGGCGATCTTGCGTCCCCGGTCCAACACCGCGATGCGGTCCGCGAGTTTGTCCGCCTCGTCCAGGTACTGCGTGGTCAGCAGCACGGCGGTACCGCCAGCGAGCAGCGAACGCACCGCCTCCCAGACCTCGTTGCGGGCGCGCGGGTCAAGGCCGGTGGTCGGTTCGTCGAGGAAGAGCACGGTCGGCGCGAGGATCATGCTCGCGGCCAGGTCGAGCCGTCGGCGCATGCCGCCGCTGTACTGCTTGACGCCCCGATCGGCGGCCTCGACCAGGTCGAACCGTTCGAGCAGTTCGTCCGCGCGGCGGGCGGCGTGGCGCTTGTCCAGGTGGAACAGGCGGCCGAACAGGATCAGGTTGCGCCGCCCGGTCACCGCCTCGTCCAACGCCGCGTTCTGCCCGACCAGGCCGATGTGCCGGCGCACCCGCCTGGGGTCCGTGGTCACGTCGTGCCCGGCGACCAGCGCGCGACCGCCGTCCGGGCGCAGCAGGGTGGACAGGATCCGGACCGCCGTGGTCTTGCCGGCGCCGTTGGGGCCGAGCAGCCCCTGGACCGTGCCCGGCGCCACGGTGAGATCGAAATCGTCGAGGGCGCTCTTGGCGCCGTACCGCTTCGTCAGGCCCTCGGCGAGGACCGCGTGACTCGTCGTTTCCATCAGCCTCCTTCAACCGAGTACACCGTACCCGACTCGCGTACGCAGTACCCAGTTTTAAATCGGCCGATGTCACGCGAGCCCGCACGCCGATCCGGGCCGGTGCGGGCGGGGCTCCTACGATGGGAGGCACCATGACGAGCACCGACCACACCGGCAGCGGCGACCTGGCCCGCAGTCTCGAACTGATGTGGGGCCTGGACCGGAAGCCGACCCGAGGCCCCAAGCCGGCGCTGACCCTGGACCGGATCGTCGCGGCGGGCATCGCCGTCGCCGACGCCGAGGGGCTGGACGCGCTGTCCATGCGGCGGGTGGCCGCCGAGGTCGGGGCGGGCACGATGTCGCTCTACCGCTACGTGCCCGGCAAGGCCGAACTGCTCGATCTGATGGTCGACAAGGTCAACAGCCCCGGCGAAACCGAGTTCCCGCCCGGACTCGGCTGGCGCGGCGCGCTGGAGCAGGTCGCGCGCGGGATCTGGCAGATGTACAACCGGCATCCGTGGCTGCTCAACGTCGACCAGGCGCGGCCGGTGCTCGGCCCCAACTCGCTCCGGGCCCTGGAGCTCACCCTCGCCGCGATCGGCGACGCGGCGCTGAGCGACCGGGAGAAGATGACCGTCCTGACGATCATCGACGGCGGCTACGTCAGCGGCATGGCCCGCACCCACTTCAACGCCAAACACGCGGCGCAGCGCACCGGGGTGAGCGACGAACAATTCTGGGCGGCCCAGGCCCCGATCCTGAACGCGGCCATGACGAGCGGGAACTACCCGGAGTTGGCCGCGCTGTCCCAGGACAGCTTCCTCGCGGACGGCGAGGGGGAGTTCGAGTTCGGCCTGCGCCTGCTTCTGGACGGCCTGGAGGCGTTCGTCGAGCGCCGGACCTGACCCGGGAGGGTGGCCATGGCCGGGAACGGTTGTGACCCGGGCCCGCCGGCGTCATCATCGGTGCTCGGCCACGGGGGTCGGGGACGGCGGGGATCATGGACGAGACACCGGCGCGGCGGCGAACCGCGCTCCGGGTTGCGGTCGGGTGCGGAATCGGGGCGATCGCGCTGACGCTCGCGCCGATCGGGGTGGGCGGATCGGCGGCGTCGGCGGCCGACGGGCCCTCGGTGAGCGGGCCGACCGGGGAGGTGCGGCCGGGGGACACGGTGACGATCCGGGGTTCGGGGCTGAGCGGCTGCCCCACGAACACGGTGGATGTGTACCTCGCGTCGGTGAACGGCGGCAGTTCCGGCGAGTACGACGACCTGCTCGCCGCGGGACTGCCGGTGGATGCGGCGCACGGGCACTCGATCGCCTTCCGGCACGCCGTACCCACCCCGATCTACAGCTCGAACGGAGCGACGGGGCAAAACGTCCCGGCGGTGAACCGGATCGTGGTGCGCTGCCCGGGCCGGGAAGACAACCTCGCGCAGACCCCGATCGAGATCAACGCGTTCCGCAAGGAGGAGACCGCGAGCCCGCCGGCCGATCTGCGCACCCGGCGCATCCTCGTGGAGCCCGCCACGGGGCTGCCGGGCACCGAGGTCACGCTGTGGACCAACCTGCGCTGTGGACCGGCGAACGCGGACGACGACGCCGAGGTGACGTGGGATGGGCACTTCCTCGCCAAGCTCAGCATCTTCGACCCCGCCGGCACCTCGTATCGCTTCATCGTGCCCGAGGGTCCGACGCGCGGACCGCGGCCGATCACCGTGAGCTGCTTCGCCCAGGGCGCCGGGATGCCGGACAACGGGGTCACGCTGCGGACCGAATTCCAGGTTCCCGAACCGAAGTTGACCGTGACGCCCACGCAGGCGACGGCAGGTCGGCCGCTGCGGGTCGAGGGCAGCGGGTTCGTCGGGTGTGCCCGGCCGGTCGACGGCGGGGCCGGGGCGCTGACCGTACGGCACGGCCCGAACGAGTTCGGGCGGGTGCCGGTGACGGCCGACGGGCGGTTCTCGGGCGAGGTCACCGTGCCGAGCGGACTGGCGGACGGCGAGGGCGCGTTGACGGTCGCCTGTGTGGGTGGGGCCGGGTACGACGGCGACGTGTCGGTGCAGCTCGCGGTGGTGGCCGCGACGAAGGACGCGGAGCCGGTCGGAGATCGTTCGGAGGCGGCGGTGAACCTGCCGAGTCCGGCCGATCTGTTCGACGAGCCCCGGCCGGTGCTCGTGGCGGGCGCGACCGCGCTGGCGGCACTGCCGGTGCTGGGCTTCTCGGCGGAGTTGTTCAACCGCACGTGGGCGGAGAACCGGCTGCGGATCCGGCGCCGACTGCGGCCGGGCGCGGCCCGACCACGATCGCAGCCCCGGGTGCCCGAGTTGCAGGTGCTGGCCTTCGTCGTGCTCTCGGCGGCCACGTGCGTGGCGGTGGAACCCGGCACGGGCTGGAACGCCGGGACCGGTGCGCTGGCCCTGGCGCTGGTGGCGGCGGTGCCGCTCGGGGTGCTCGTGTACGAGGGCCCGGCCGAGGCGTATCGGCGCCGGGTCTCGCGCATCCGGGCCCTGCCGCATCTGGTGCCGGGGGCGCTGGTCGTCGCCGTGCTCCTCGCGGCGGCGTCGCGACTGCTCGGCCTGGCCCCGGGCTATGTGTACGGCCTGTTCCTGGCCTTCACCTCGGCGGGACTGCGCCGACTGTCGCCGGCCGACGAGGGCCGCGCGATCGCCCTCGGCTCGTGGTCGCTGGCCGGGCTCGCGGTGGTCTCGTGGGTGTGGCGCATCCCGGTCACCCACGTCCTGAACGACTCCGACGGCGCACCCTTCGGGTGGGTCCTCGCGGAGGACCTGCTCACCCAGTGCTTCGTGGCCTCCGTGGTCGGCCTGGTCTTCGGCCTGCTCCCGATGCGCTTCATGGACGGCCACGCGCTGTGGCGGTGGAACCGCTGGGCCTGGGCGGCGATCTACGTGGCGGCCCTGTTCCTGTTCACGCTGACCCTGCTCGACCCCACCGGCGTCGCCGGCGGCACCACCCGGACCATGTGGCTGCGCTCGATGTACCTCTTCGCCGGGGCGGCCGTACTGTCCGTGCTCTTCTGGGCGACCTTCCGCCTTCGGCCGGCCCGGCCGCCGGTGACGCCCTGACCCTCACGGACGCACTCCCCACAGGAGTCGGACGGCCGCGTAGTTCCCGACGACGATCGCGGCCTGGTTGTCCAGGGCGGTCGGCCGGCGCGTGGACCAGTATTCGCTGTGCCCCTCGGCGCCGTCGGTCGTGAAGCGGTTGGCGCCGAACCCCGCGTCGTCCGGGGTGACCCCCCGGGGTCTGCCGTCCACGGTGGGGGCGTGCGCTCCGAAGCCGAGGGCGACGACCATGTCGTCGTGCGCGGCGCCCACCCAGACGTGCCGCGGATCGAGGTCGAGATCCGCGGCACGGGTCGCGTGCATCCCGGGACTGCCGACGACGATCACGTCCTTGGCGAACAGCCCTTCGTCGCGCCGTGCGGCCTGCCCGAGCACGACCGAGCCGTAGCTGTGGCCGATCACCGTCAGATGCCGGTTCGTCTCGATCCCCTGGGCCACCCCGACGCCGCGCAGGAACTTCGCGAGCGCCGGCGCGGCGGTGTCCGCGTACGACGTGGTCGTCGCGTGGACCAGGGTGTCCGGCGCGTCGTAGCCGACCCACGTGATCGCCGAGACCTCGCCGGGGTCGGTCAGCCGACCGGCCGCCTGCCACAGGCTGCGCATCCGGGCGACGTCCGAGCCGATGTGCGCCAAGCGCGCGCCGGTGCCGGGGACGTACACGGCGGTGTGGGCGGCCCGGTCCGGGTTGCCGATGGCCACGATCGCCCGGCCGTCGTCCCGGGCGTCGAAGCCCATCAGGAACAGGTCGGCGGCGGAGCCGAGGACGGCCTCCAGGGACTCGATCGCGGCCAGGCGACCCTTGAGCTCGGTGACCCGAAGTCGCCGGCGGGCGTCGTCGATCCGGCCCGCCATGTCCCGCTCGGCCCGGGCCTTCGCGAGTTCGGCGGTCACGGCGGCCTTCGCCTCGGCCAGCGCGACCCGGTTGGCCCGGTCCCGCACCTCCGTCGGCAGCCCGTCCGTCGCACCGAGCAGCGCCGGGTACGCCGCCTGGTACCGCGCCCGGTCGGTCGCGCTCAGCCCCGCCCACCAGCGGGCAGCCGCGGCCGGATCGCCCTTCGGGATCGCACCGGGACGCAACCCCGCCAACGCCGTCACGGCCACCCGGTCGGCGGCCGTATCCGCCCAGTCGGCCGCCGGGGTCGGATACAACCGGGCCAGTGCCCGCGCGCAGCGGTCGTCGATCTCGGCCGCCCGCCGAACCGGCTCGGCCAAGCGCCGCTCGACCGTCGCCCCCTCGGCTCCCCGGCCCGGGTCGGCCGGCAGGACCCGCCCGGCCTCGGACACGGTGAACCCGGCGCTCGCCGCCTCCGCCAAGCCGACCCGCACCTCACGCTGGGCGGCTCGCAGCTGCTCGGCGGCCGTGTCCAGGACGGTCAGCACACACCGGGCCTCCTGCGCCGCCACCGCGACCTGCTCACCGCGCACGGCCACCGCCCGCGCCGCCGCGTCGGCATCCGCGCCCGTCCAGTGCGAGGCGCGCAACGGGCCGGCCACACCGGTCGTCGCCCGCCCGGCCAACGCGTCCAACGCGGCGGCCAGTTCGGCCCACTCGGCCACCGCCCGATCCAGCCCGCCCAGGGCCGCGTCCCGCAGGCCGGAAACCGTCACCATCGGCGCCCACCCTCGGCGAACACACGGGCCACCGCCCGATCGGCCCGATCATGCGCGTCGGCGTTGGCTACGAGAAGGTCGCCCATCCCGGCATACCCGTCGGCAAGCGCCCGCACATGCGCCACCCACGCGGCCGTCACCGCCTCGACCGCCGCCACGATCGCCAACCCCGGACACCCGGCGACCACCCCATCGGGACCACCGGCCGCCCGCCGCAACCCCTCCGCAACGTCCCGAGCGACCCCGGCCCCTTGCCGCAGAGCCCCGGTGTCCACCCAAATCCGCCCCGCCCCACCCCCGCTACCAGCCAAGACCCCTCCCCGTGGTCGCCTGATCACACAGTGGGATCAACGATAACCATCGTCGGTCACCCGATCTCGCGAATCCCCGGAGAGCGAACAAACCAGCCAACCAAGGCGTAACCGGGCCGTCACCCCGCTCGTTCATACGTATGGGCGAACGCAATGAGCCGTTCGGGGGACACGGGTGGATCGTCGGGCAAGAACGACGGTGGCCGCTGCGAGCACATCGCGGCGAGCACCAAAAAGTCCTCGAAACCGCAGGTCAGACGAATACCGTGTCAAATCCGTACGGAATAGATCAGGGCAAACCGAACGGCCGAACTCAAGCAAAGGAAGCTGGTATGAGTCACGAGGGCACCATCGAGATCTTCACATTCGCCGGAAAAGACCATGTGCGCGTCACGATGATCGATGGCGACCCCTGGTTCTGTGTGTTCGACATCTGCGCCGCGCTGGATCACTCCAACTCGCGGATGGCGGTGGCAAATCTCGATCAAGACGAGAGGACCATCGTCCGCATCGATAAAACCGCAGGTCAGCAGGGTTCCCGAAACAATTTTGCAGGAACCCCCAACCGGGGTGGCAACCCGAACATGACATTCATCAGCGAGTCCGGGCTCTACACGCTGATCATCCGCAGCAACAAACCCCAGGCCAAGCCCTTCCGCCGCTGGGTGACCCACGACGTCCTCCCCACCATCCGCCGCACCGGCCGCTACACGCCCGCCACCAGCGAAAACATGGACGCTCTCCTCTCCCGCGCCATCGGCTCGATCGCCGATCTCGCCGAGCGCACCGGAGATCTCACCAAGGCCGTCGAGATCAACACCATGGCCGTGGCCCGCCTCACCGCCGGCTTCGAGTCGGCCGCCCCGTTGTCCACAGACACTCGTGACACGACCCCTCCCACCTCGGAAACCCACAGCGATCCCCAGGTTCTCCACAGCGATATCCACAGGGTTATCCACAGGCCCGTGGATTTCCCCACACCCGGCGATCGACGTCGCCTCACCCCCGAGGCCGTGGCCGCCTGCCGGCGTCGGGCCCGGGACGGTGTGTCGGTCTATCGGCTCGCCCGCGAGTACGGCGTGAGCGACTCGACCATGCGCTCGGCGGTGCGCGGGCAGACCTACCGCTACGTGCCCGAGCCGCCCCCGTCCCCCTGACCCGAGGCCGCCCGCACCAGCCGCCCCCGCGCCGCCAACTCGATCGTCACGGCCACCGCGACCGCCTGGACCTGAAGCAGCGCGACCAACACGAACAGCTGCACCGCCCCCGCCTGCAACGGCGTCGCACCCCCGAGCAACATCCCCACGAAGGCCCCCGGCAGGGTCACCAACCCCACCGTCCTGGTCTGGTCCAGGGCCGGGATCAGCGCCCCCGAAGCGGCCGGCCGACAGATCTCCATCGCCGCGTCCCGATCGGTGAAACCCAAGGTCAGAGCGGCTTCCACCTCGCCATGACGCTGTGTCAACTCCTCCAGCGCACGGCGCCCCGCCAGCACCGTCGCGGTCATCGCGCCGCCGATCAGGATCCCCGCGATCGGGATCAGCACGATGCCCTTCGCCGGCACCAGTCCGCTCGCCCACAGCAGCACCAGGGTCGGCCCCGTCGCCGCCACGATCGGCACCGCCGGCCAGAACAACCGGCGCGTCGCGGTCACCCGCCCGGCCGCGGTCAGCGCGGCGACGGTGTACATCATCACCACGAACAGCGCCGCGAACCCGAGCCGGTCCACCACGTGTGTGATGACGAACGACACCGCCAGCAACTGCGCCGTCGCCCGCACCCCGGACAGCACCACCGCCCGCCCGTGGCCGAGCCGCGCCAGTGCGGCCACCGCCGTCGCGGCGGTCAGGAGCACCACGGCGACGACCCCCAGGGCCGGTGTCACCGGCAACAACGTCGAGGCGTTTTCCACAGGCCCAGCCTCACCCCCTCGGCGGTACCGCGCAGTGCGAGCGACCCCATCGCGTCCCCGCGTCCACACCACGGAACGCACGACGAGCACACCGGCCGGCTCAGTACAGTGACGACATGTCCGACGCCCCCACCCCCGCAGCCGCGCCCCGCTGGACCTACCTCGGCCCCTCGGGCACCTTTACCGAGGCCGCCCTGCGCATGCTGCCCGGTGCGGAGCACGCCGAGGCCACGCCGATGGAGTCGGTGCCGGTCGCCCTGGACGCGGTCCGCAGGGGCGACGCCGACGGCGCCGTGGTCGCGCTGGAGAACTCGGTCGAGGGCGCGGTGTCCATCACGCTGGACGAGTTGGCCACCGGCGCGCCGCTGGTGATCACCGCCGAGATCCTGCTGCCGATCGCCTTCGCGCTGCTGGTCCGTCCCGGCACGGCCCTGGACGACATCAAGACCATCTCCAGTCACTCGCACGCCCAGCCGCAGGTGCGCAACTGGCTCGCGGCCAACCTGCCCGACGCGCATTGGTTCTCGTCCGCGTCCAACGCCGACGCCGCGCGCCTGGTCCAGGACGGCCGCTACGACGCGGCCCTGGCCGGCGAGTTCGCGGCCGGCCCGTACGGTCTGGTGCCGCTGGTCACCGACATCCACGACGTCGAGGGCGCGGTCACCCGGTTCGTCCTGGTCGAGCGCCCGGACCGGCCCACCGTGCCCACCGGCGCGGACCGCACCACGGTGGTCGCCTACATCGTCGACGACCACCCCGGCGCGCTCCTGGAGATCCTCCAGGAGTTCGCGGTCCGCGGCGTCAACCTGACCCGGATCGAGTCGCGCCCCACCGGGGACGGCCTCGGCCACTACTTCTTCTCGATGGACGCCGAGGGCCACGTCGCCGACGCCCGGGTGGGCGAGGCCCTGATGGGGCTGCGCCGGGTGTGCGCGGCCGTGCGCTTCCTCGGCTCCTACCCGCGCGCCGACCGGGTCCGTCCGCAACTGCGCCGCGGCACCTCCGACGCCGAGTTCGCGAACGCCGCCGAATGGCTCGCACGCGCCCGCGGCGGCGGCGAGATCTGACCCGAGCACCCACCGGGGCCGGCTCAGGGGACGCGCACCGTCAGCGCCCCGGGCCGGACCCGGACCGCCAGTCGGGTGCCGGGCCCGATCGGGTCGCCGTCCACCTCGCGCGGCTCGGGGCGATCGGTCTCGATCAGCACCGTACGACCGGTGAAGTGCTCGATCGGGCGCAGCCGTTGCTGCTTGACCGGCACCACGGCCGGTTCCTGGTCGCGCCGCCGGCCTATCACCCGGACCGTGGCGTGCGCCCAGCCGGTCATCCCGTACGGCGCGAACACCACGACGTCGAGCAGCCCGTCGTCCGGCGCGGCCCCGGGCAGCAGTTGCATGCCGGCCTGGAGCGCGCCGACGTTGCCCACCAGCACCATCCGGGCCCGCCGGCGGATCGGCTCGCCGTCGTCCACGGTCAGCGTCACCCGCATCCGCCGGTCGCGCAGGTGCCGGGCACCGGAGACCACGTAGGCGGGCCAGCCGACCTTCTTCTTGAGCGCGTCCGGCGCGTCCGCCACCATCGCCGCGTCCAGGCCGATGCCGGCCATCGCGGTGAAGCAGCGGGATTCGGCCTCGCCCGCCCCGGCGTCCGCGGCCCCGTCCGCGTTCGCCTCCACCATGCCCAGGTCGATCCGCCGATCGCGCCCGTGCATGGCCACGTGCAACGCGTCGGCGATGTCGATCGGCAGGCCGAGGTTGCGGGCGAGCAGGTTCCCGGTGCCGGCCGGGATCACCGCGAGCGGGGTGTCGGTACCGGCCAGTGCGCCCGCGCACTCGCGGATGGTGCCGTCGCCGCCGGCCGCGATCACCAGATCCACGCCCTCGGCCAGCGCCTTCGCGGTCACCCCGGCCCCCGGATCGAGCACCGTGGTCTCCAGCCACAGCGGCTCGGCCCAGCCCGTGTCGTGCATGATCCGGTCGATCCGAGTGCGTGATTCGGCGACGTCCAGCTTGATCGGATTGACCACCACGGCCGCCCGCGGCCGCCCGCCGTCGGCCCCCGTCGGCGCCTCGCGCCGAGCGCGTCGTCCCCGATACCCCCAGATCGACTTCGGCGACAGCAGCGCGCGGTTCATCACGACCAGCACGACGCCCGCGTAGAGCAGCGAGGACAACACGTCGCTCGGGTGGTGCATGCCCCGGTACATCCGGCTCCCGGCCACCGCCAGCGGAATCGCGCCGAGCAGCACCCAGACCGACACCACCGCCGCGCGCGGGCGCAGCCGGCTTGCCAGCAGCACGGCCAGCCCGCCGTAGAGCGCGAACGCGGCGCCGGTGTGCCCGGACGGGAAGCTCGACGTCGCGGCGGCGTGCTCCAGGCGCGAGACGCCCGGGCGATCGCGCGAGACGAAGAGTTGTACGAGCCAGAACACCAGCGCCTGCCCGGCCACCGCCCCGGCCAGGAAAAGCGGGCCGCGCCAGGAGCGGCCGACGATCCGGATCAGCACCATCGCGACCAGCGTGGTGGCGATGATCACACCGGTGTCGGCCAGCGTGGAGAACGCGTGGGTGACGTCGTTCCAGGTCCCCGAGCGGTGCTCGGCGAGGGTGCGCTCCAGGTCGTCCTCGGCGGTGAACGGCCACACGCCGTCGAGCGTCCTGGTGACGAGCAGACCGAGACCCACCATGACGAACGTCAATATGGCGAGGGGCAGGACGATACGGCGCAGGAACCGTCCTGCTTCGGTCAGCATGACCGACATTCTTACCCGGCGACGGATCGTTCAGTTCCGCCCGTGCGGGGAGTCACGGTCGGTTCCGGGGCGAATGTGCGCAATCTCCGGATCCGGATCGTCGCCGTCGAGCTCCGGCTCCAGGCCCTCGTCGGTGGCGTCCACCGGGCGCAGTCCGGCGTCGCGGCGCCACCACTCGAACACCGCGGAGGTCACCGCGAGCACGATCAGGCCGAGCACCGCGCCACCCACCACGTCCGTCACGTAGTGCACGCCGAGCGCGACCCGGGTGAACGCGACACCCACCGCCGAGCCGATCGCGAGCATCCATGCGAACGGCCGGCACACCCGTGGGATCAGCGGCAGCAGCGCCAGCAGCAGCACGCCGGGGCCGACCACGCCGGTCAGCGCGTGCCCGGACGGGAAGGACCAGCCGTCGGAGTGGTGCACCGGATGCGGCAGGTCCGGCCGGGCCCGGGTGAAAACGAACTTGAGCAGCGCGCCGAGCAGCCCCGCGACGAGCATGCTCGTCGCGGCCCACACCACGAGCCGCCGCGCGCCGCGCCACCACAACCACCCGCACATGATCGCGACCAGCACCCGGTACACGTTCGGATCCCAGACCCAGTCGGTCAGGAACAGCAGCGTGTGCTGCCAGGCGGGGTGTGCGCGGACCCAGTCGTTGAGGTCGGTCGCGACGTCCCGGTCGAGGTCGAGCAGCGGCGACCACTTGGTCTCCACCAGGGCCGCGAGCACCCCGAACGGCAACGCGCCGACGAGCAGGGCGAGCGCGGCCAGGGTCATCCTGAGTCCGAAACGCCGGTCGGGGTCGAGGCGCCTGCCGACCCAGCCTGGGGAGGAGGTCATTGTTCATTCATAACCCGAATCCGGTCCCGCACGTTCACTTCCTCGGCAGAAGTCGTACACGGGACGCCCGGAATCGTCCGGGGACCCCGCGGTCGCGAAATCCGTTGGCGGGGCCCCGGTAGGCTTTGCCCGTGATCGACCTGCGACTGCTCCGTGAGGATCCCGACCGTGTCCGCGCTTCGCAGCGTGCCCGCGGCGAGGACGAGACCATCGTCGACGCGCTGCTCGCCGCGGACGAGCTCCGCCGCTCGTCCGGCTCCCGGTTCGACGCGCTGCGCAACGAGCAGAAGTCGATGGGCAAGCAGGTCTCCAAGGCCAAGGGCGACGAGCGGCAGGAGCTGCTGACGCGCGCCCAGACGCTGGCCGCGGAGGTCAAGGCGGCCGACGCCGAGCAGGCCGAGGCCAAGGCGGAGACCGACCGGCTGCTCAAGTCGCTGGCCAACCTGATCGCCCCCGACGCACCGGTCGGCGGCGAGGAGGACTTCGTCACGATCGAGGAGATCGGCGCCCGGCGCGACTTCGCGGTCGAGGGCTTCGAGCCGCGTGACCACGTCGAACTCGGGCGCATGCTCAAGGCGATCGACGTCGAGCGGGCCGCGAAGGTGTCCGGCTCGCGCTTCTACTACCTCACCGGCGTCGGCGCGCTGCTCGAACTGGCGCTGGTCAACATGGCCGTCGCGCAGGCGACCGAGGCCGGTTTCACGCCGATGCTGACGCCCGCGCTGGTGCGTCCGGCCGCGATGGAGGGCACCGGGTTCCTCGGCCAGGCCGCGGAGAACGTGTTCCACCTGGAGGCCGACGACTACTACCTCGTGGGCACCGCCGAGGTACCGCTCGCGGCGTACCACATGGACGAGATCATCCCGGCCGCCGAACTGCCGTTGCGCTACGCCGGTTTCTCGCCGTGCTTCCGTCGCGAGGCCGGGACGTACGGCAAGGACACGCGCGGCATCATCCGGGTGCACCAGTTCGACAAGGTGGAGATGTTCTCCTTCGTCGCACCGGAGGAGGCCGAGGCGGAGCACCGCCGCCTGCTCGCGTGGGAGAAGGAGTTCCTGAACCGGCTCGAACTCCCCTACCGGGTGATCGACGTCGCGTCGGGCGACCTCGGCGCCTCCGCCGCGCGCAAGTTCGACATCGAGGCGTGGATCCCGACCCAGGGCAAGTACCGCGAGGTCACGTCCACCTCGAACTGCACCGAGTTCCAGGCCCGCCGGCTCCAGGTGCGGATGCGCGACGAGCAGGGCGCCCGCCCGCTCGCCACGCTCAACGGCACGCTGTGCGCGGTGCCCCGCACCATCGTGGCGATCCTGGAGAACCACCAGCGCGAGGACGGCTCGGTGGTCGTCCCCGAGGCGCTGCGGCCCTTCCTCGGCGGTCGTGAGGTCCTCGAACCGGTGCAGGCGTGACCTTCACCCTGATCGCGACCGACCTGGACGGCACGCTCCTGCGCGAGGACCACACGGTCTCCGCGCGCAATCGCGCGGCGCTCGTCCGGGTCGCCGAGGCCGGTGCGCGGCACGTGATAGTGACGGGCCGCGCCGTGGGGTGGACCCGTCCGGTGTTCGACGCGCTCGGCTACCGGGGGCTCGCCGTCTGCGGGCAGGGCGCGCAGGTCTACCACGCGGGCGAGGACCGGCTGTTGACCTCGGTCACCCTGGACCGGCAACTGGCCCGGCTGGCCGTGGAACGACTCACCGCCGAACTGGGCGAGGTACGGTTCGCGGTCAGCCGCGACGGTCTTGCCGGTCGGGTGGTGATCGAGGACGGCTACCGCTACGAATCCCTGCTGCCGGTGTACACCGTGGCGAACCGGGAGGAGTTGTGGTCCGAGCCGATCCTCAAGCTCTACCTCTACCACCCGGACTACGACGACGACCGGTTGACCGCGTGCGCCCGGAAGATCTGCGCCGGCCTGGTCGACGTCACGCACGCCGGCACCGGCATCGTCGAGGCGTTGCCGATGGGCCTGAGCAAGGCGGTCGGCCTGTCCCTGGCGGCACGCCGGCTGGGGGCCAAGGCCGCGGACACCATCGCGTTCGGCGACATGCCCAACGACGTCACCATGTTCCGCTGGGCGGCCCACGGGGTGGCCATGGCCAACGCCCACGCCGAACTACTGGCCGTCGCGGACGAGGTAACCCTGTCCAACATGGAAGACGGCGTAGCGGTAGTCCTGGAACGCCTGTTCCCCACCGCCTGACCCGAAGCCCAAGCCCCAAACCCCAACGCCCCGGCCCGCAGCCTGCACCCGAGCCCGAGGCCCGAGGCCGCAGCCTGAGCCCAAGCCTGGAGCCAAGCTCAACACTCCGAGCCCAAAGCCTGAGCCCAACGCCACGGCCCGCGGCCTGCACCCGAGCCCGACACTTGGGCCCGAGCCGGAGCCCAACGCCCGAGCCCGGCCCCTGAGTGCTACAGCCCAAGCCCGGAGCCCAACGCCCGAGCCCCGGCCCCGGAGCCCGAGCGCACCCCGGAGGCCCGAGGCGCCTCATCCGGCGCGAGGCCCCTGTGGGCGTCCCCGATGCCCGAATCCCGCAGCCTTCCCGGCTGACGCAACGGGCCGGGCGGGTGGGCATCAAAAAACCCTCACCCCACCCGCACATGCCCCGGCCGCGAAGCCCCCACCCCACACCCCATCGCGCAAGCACACAGCACCAGCATCACCACGATCGGCACCGTCCACCCCCCGGTGACCTGCCGCAGCGCCCCGGCCGCCAACGGCCCGAACGCGGCCACCACGTAGCCGACCGCCTGCGCCATCCCGGACAGCTGCGCCGCCGTATGCGGATCGGGCGACCGCAACACGATCAGGGTCAGCGCCAGCGACACCGCGCCCCCCTGGCCCAGCCCCAACAACACCGCCCAAAGCCACGCCCCGCCCGTGGGCGCGAGCATCAGCCCCACGTACCCGGCCGCGACCAGACCGACCGAGCCGACCACCAGCGCGCTCTGGTTGCGCATCCGACCGGCGATGATCGACCCCGCGAGCGAGGACGGGATCTGCACGAAGGTGTTGAACGCGAAGATCGCTGCCGCGGTGCCCTTGCTCATGCCGTGGTCGGTGAGGATCGTCGGCATCCAGGCCAGCAACACGTAGAACAGCAACGACTGCAGACCCATGAAGCCCGTCACCAGCCAGGCCAGCGGCGACTTCCACAACCCCGCCACACGCGGCATCGCGACCGCCGCGGCCCCGCGCCGGCGCCGCACGTGCGGCAGCCAGACCGCCACCGCCGCGACGGCGAGCAGCGCCCAGCAGCCCATAGCCGGCTGCCAGCCGTGTCCGATCGCGTTCTCCAGCGGCACCGTCGCCCCCGCCGAGACCGCCGCGCCGAGCACCATGGCCGCGCTGTAGACCCCGATCATGACCGCCGCCCGGTCCGGGAACTCGCGCTTGACCACGCCCGGCATCAGCACGTTCAGCACCGCGATCCCACCGCCCACGAGCGCGCCGCCCGCGAACAGCGCGCCCAACGCGGGCACCATCCGCAGCAGGATCCCGGCGCCCACCACGACGAGCGCGCCGAGCAGCACGAGTTCGGTGCCGTACCGCCGTGCCGCGACCGGCGCGAGCGGCGAGATCAGGCCCAGGAACAGCACGGGTATCGCGGTGATCAGGCTGCCCGTGGTCGCGGACAGGTGGAACACGTCGCGCAGTTCGCCCACCAGCGGCGACACACTGGACAGTCCGGCCCGCATGTTCAGCGCGATCAACACGATGCCCGCGAGCAACAGCGCGCCGCCGCCGGCCTTCGCGGTGGTCTTGGTGTTCGGGGACATCCGCAGGTCGGTCGTGCTCATGCGTCGTGCTCCATCGGATGGTGCTCGGTCGGGTGGTCGTGCGGGGCACGGTCGTGCAGCAGGGTGTCCAGGGCCACCACGGCGGGCTCGAGGATGTCCCGTACCGCCCGCTCGGCCGCGTCCGGATCGCCCGCCTCGATCGCGTCGGCCAGGGCCACGTGCAGCGCGTGCGACGCGTCCGGCAGGGTGCCGTCGCCGACCACCGTGCGGATGGCACGCCACAACGAGTCGCTGAACCAGCGGTACGTGGCCACCATCGCCGAGTTGTGCGACGCGCGCGCGATCGCGGTGTGGAAGGCCACGTCCTGCTCGACCAGGTCGTCCAACTCGCCCTCGGCAACGTCGCCGCGGTCGAAGTCGTGCGGCTCCGGGGTGTCCGCGCTGCCGTCGGCCGCGCCGCGCCTGACCAGGGCGCGGCGAATGCGTTCCAGGTCGGCGAGGTCGCGCCGCTGGGCGGCGAGCCGGGCGGCCTCCACGTCCAGCGCCCGGCGCATCTCGAAGATGTCCCGCAGGTCCGCGTGTTCGATCCGGCGCACCAGGTCGCCGGGGTCGGTGAGGGAGCGGACATAGGTCCCGTCGCCCTGGCGGGACTCCAGCATCCCCGCGTGCACCAACACCCGGATCGCCTCGCGCACCGTGTTCCGGCCGACCCGGAGCCGCTCGGCGATCACGCTCTCGCTGGGGATGCGCGACCCGACCGGCCAGGTTCCGGCGGTGAGTTGGGCGCGAAGCTGGTCGATCGCGTCGTCGACGAGCGAGCGTCTGCCGGCGGCCTGGAGCGACATGGACCCTCCTGGATTCGTGGGATTGCCCAGTCATCCTACAAGTAGCTGCACACCACATGCGAAATCGAGGTGAGGGCCGATCCCGGCCCCCACCTCGGTCCGCCCCCACCCTCAGACCCGGTCGCGGTCCCGGCGCGGCGCCAGGAACACCGCCGCGAGCAGGGCGCCGATCAGGACCAGGGCCGCGTCGACCAGGATCGCTACGGCGACCCCGGACAACACCGCGTCGGGCCCGGTGTCGCCGAGCGAGCTCATCCGGGCGGTGGCGATCGCGCTCATGATCGGGATGCCCATCGTGATGCCGACCTGCTGGGTCATCGTGGCCAGGCCGGTGGCCAGGCCCTGTTCGGCGTCCGGCAGGCCGGAGGTCGCGGTGATCATGAAGCCGACGATCATCAGCATGTTGCCCACCCCGCCGACGAAGGTGGCCGCGAGCAGCAGCGGGATCCAGCCGCCGGAACTGCCGAGCGCGACCAGCGACAGGGTGGCCAGGGCCTGGACCACGCCGCCCGCGACGATCGTGGTGCGGGTGCCGAAGCGGCCCACCACCCGGCCGCCGAGAGTGCCGCCGAGCACGGTGCCGATGCCCAGGACGCCGAACGCGAGCCCGGTGGCCAGCGGCGAGTAGCCCAGGACCTCCTGCAGGTAGAGCGTGAGCAGGAAGACCAGCGAGGTCTCGGTGACGAAGGCGATCAGGCCGGTGATGTTCCCCCACAGCACGGTGCGGCGCTTCATGATGCCGACCGGGACCAGCGGCGAGGCGGAGCGCTGCTCGATGAACCAGAACGCGACCAGGAGCACCGCGCCGGAAACCAGCGCGCCGAGCGTGGTGGGCTCCCCCCAGCCCTCGGCGCCCGCCTGGGTGAGGCCGAACACCAGGGCCAGCAGACCGCCGGTGACCGCGATCGCGCCGGGCACGTCGAGCCGGGGCCGCCCGCTCGGCCGCGAGTCGGTGATCGCGGACGGCGCGAGGATCAGCACCAGCGCGGCGACGGGCACGTTGACGAAGAAGGCCCAGCGCCAGGACAGCAGATCGGTGAGCAGCCCGCCGAGCACCGCGCCGGCGGTGAAGCCGGCCGACATCAGCGCACCGTTGAGCCCCAGCGCCCGATCCCGCTGTGGCCCCTCCTTGAACGCGGTGGTCAGCAGCGACAGACCGGCGGGGGTCACCGCCGCGGTGGCCAGCCCCTGGAGCACCCGGGCGATCAGCAACATCTCGGGGGACATGGCGAAGCCACCCAGGGCGGAGGAGGCGCCGAGCAGGGCCATGCCGCCCAGGAACAGGCGCTTGCGGCCGAACAGGTCGGCCACCCGACCGAACAGCAGGGTGAATCCTGCGGCGGTCAGCGCGAACGCGGTGGCCACCCACTGGAGGTTGTTCAGCGAGAAGCCCAGGCCCTCGCCGACCACCGGCAGCGCGACGTTCAGGATCGAGAAGTCCACCGCGATCATGAACTGGGCGCCGAGCAGCAGGGTCAGCACCAGCTTCTGCTGCCCGGTCATCCGGGCGTCGGTCGAGCCGGCCGCGTCGGTCGGCTCGACCGGGGTGACGGGTGGGGCCTCGACGGGCCTGGTGCGGTGATCGAGCGTGGACATGTGCGCCTCCCGAGCGAATCCAAGGCAAGGTATTAACGGGTCTGCTTTCCCGTTAAGATGCCCAGAAGGTAGCACGATGGATCGACTTAATGGAACAGGAGTCCCGTTATGACATCGGAAGGCACCGTCCGCCCCGGTGGACGCACCGCCCGGGTACGCGAGGCGGTCCTGCGCGCGGCCGGGGACCTGCTCGCCGAGCGGGGCTTCGCCGGGCTGGACCTGGCCGAGGTGGCACAGCGCGCCGAGGTCGGCAAGACCACCGTGTACCGACGCTGGGGCAGCGCCACCGGCCTGGTCGCGGACCTGCTGGTGGAGATGGCGGACAGCTCGGTGTCGCGCACCGAGACCGGCTCACTGCTGGGCGACCTGCGGTCCAACGCACACCTGGTCCGCCGCACGCTGGTGGACGAGCGCCAGGGCGCGCTGTTCAAAGCGGTGATCGCGGCGGCGACCTGCGACGCCCGGGCCGCGGCGGCGCTGCACGCCTTCTACGCCACGCGGGTGGACGAATGGGCGCCCTGCGTGACGGCCGCGATCGAACGCGGCGAGGCGCCGGTGGGCACGGATCCACACGAGGTGATCAGGGCGGTGTCGGCGCCGCTGTACTACCGACTCCTGGCCAGTGGCGACCCGCTCGACGAGGCGAGCGCGGACCGCGCGGCGGCGGCGGCCGAGACGGCCACCCGGGCGGGGGCGTTCGTACGGTAGCGGCGGGCCGGGCCGTGGGGTCGCCCCGACCGGGCACGTATGGTCGACGGATGCGCTTGAGCACCGTGATCCTCCCGATCCACCGTTGGACCGAAGGCCGAAAGATCTGGCGGCAGGCCGAAGACCTGGGCTTCCACGCCGCGTACACCTACGACCACCTGTCCTGGCGCAGCTTCCGGGAGCACACCTGGTTCGGCGCGCTCCCCACCCTCACCGCCGCCGCGGCGGTCACCGAGCGGCTGCGCCTGGGCACGATGGTCACCTCGCCCAACTTCCGCCATCCGGTCACCCTCGCCAAGGACCTCGCGGCCATCGACGACATCTCCGGTGGCCGGTTGATCGCGGGGGTCGGCGCGGGCGGCAACGGCTTCGACGCCACCGCCCTGGGCGGGCAGCCGTGGACCCCGAGGGAGCGCGCGGATCGGCTCGCCGAGTTCGTCCCCCTGCTCGACCGGCTGCTGTCCGAGCCGGCCGTGACCTCCCGGGGCACCTACTACACCGCCGAGGACGTGCGGATGATCCCGGGCGGCCGGCAGCGGCCGCGGGTACCCATCTACCTCGCGGCCACCGGACCGCGCGGCATGCGCCTGGCCGCCCGGCACGGCCAGGGGTGGATCACCTACGGGGACACCCGCGACCCCAAGGGGGTGCCGGCCGAGGTCTGCCCGAAGGTGATCGCCGAGCAACTGGCCCGGCTGTCCGACATCTGCGCGAGCGAGGGTCGCAAGCCGGAGGAGCTGGAGCGGGTCCTCCTCCAGGGCTCGACCCTGGAGCGCCCCCTCGACTCGATGGACGCGTTCGTCGACTACGCGGGGCGCTACCGGGAACTGGGCATCACCGAGCTGGCGATCCACTGGCCGGTTCCCGAATCGATCTTCGCCGCCGACCAGGCACTGTTCGAGCGCATCGCGCAGGAGGGGCTGCGGCAACTCGATTGATCGGGCGCTTCGCTCCGGCTCGCGAGGGGTCGGGTGTCCCTCCGCTTCGCTCCGGGCCACCCGACCCGAATTCTGCGGCTCCGTCAGAGGCGGTCCCGCCTCGGGTGGGGTGGGGACCGCCGCGAGTGGAGAATCGTTTTCGAGCGAGGATGTACCCGTGACCATCACGAATCGCCCACGCCTAGTGGCCACCGACCTCGACGGCACCATCGTGCGTGACGACGGGTCCATCTCCGCGCGCACGCTCGCCGCCCTGGAGCTGGTCGAGTCCTCGGGTGCGGAGGTGGTCTTCGTCACCGGCCGCCCGCCCCGCTGGATGAAGCGCGTCGCGGACGTCACCGGCCACCGCGGACTGGCCATCTGCGGCAACGGCGCGGTGGTCTACGACCTGCGCAGCGAGCGGGTGGTGGGCACCCACACGATGGACGTCACCGCCGCGCGCAAGGTCAGCCGGCTGTTGCGCGAGGCGGTGCCCGACGTCAGCTTCGCGGTGGAGACCGAGACCGGCTTCATGCACGAGCCGAGCTATCCCGCACTCGAACGCGACGTGTCGATCGTGCACGCGGTGGGCCCGGTCGAGGAGTTGCTGACCGGCCCGGTGCTCAAGCTGCTCGCCCGACACCACAGCCTCGACCCGGACGTGTTCCTCGCGCTGGCCCGCGACCGGGCGGGAGCGTACGCGGAGTTCACCCACTCTTCCTCGATCGCTCTCGTCGAGATCAGTGCCCTCGGCATCAGCAAGGCCAGTACGCTGGCCTGGTTCTGCGCGCAGCGCGGTATCCGGACCGAGGACGTGGTGGCGTTCGGCGACATGCCCAACGACCTGCCGCTGCTCGCCTGGGCCGGACAGGCCTACGCGGTCGCCAACGCCCATCCCGACGTACTGGCGGCGGTGACCCGGCATACCGGGAGCAATCAGGACGACGGCGTGGCCGAGGTATTGGAAAAGTTGTTCGGCTGAGAGGGCGGCATGGCGGCCGGTTTCGGTGTACGGACCAACCGGCTCCACGAACGCGTGACGCCGAAGACACGCTTACGCGTGAAGGTTGCACAGAGTAGTTACCCGATTGCTTTCCGTGACATAGATTGACGCCGTGTACTCCCCCTCCCGGCCAGGGTCCCCACTGGCTGTGACGATCGACCGCTATCGGGTCGGCCAGGCTCTCTCGTTCCGGCCCATCGCCGAGGGCCTGCTCAACCGAGGCTACGAGGTCGTCACCACCAGGGGACGCTGGTTTCTCAAGCACTATCTGGACCAACGACCCGACACGATCCGGTTCCAGCACCGGACCACGCAGCGGCTCGCCGCCTGCGGCATACCCGCGATCGCACCGGTGACCGACCGGCGCGGGCGCACCGTACTGTCCTCGCGCGGCCGCTGGTTCGCCCTGTATCCCTGGGTGGACGGCATCCATCGGCGCGGCACCGAACTCGACGCCCGGGGGTGTGCGCGGGTGGGCGCGCTGCTCGGCGGCGTACATGTCACGCTGCCGCGCCTGCTGCCGCCCATCCAGCAGCCGCTCCTCGTCCCCACCGCCGACCCGCACGAATCCCTGGCCACCATCGAGCGCCTGCTCACCGGGATCCGGGCCCGACCCGACAGCGACTCCTTCGACCGGCTCGCCGAACTGCGCCTGATCGAGCGGCGCGCGCTGCTGCTGCGGCACGCACACCGGCGACCTCGTGACCACGACGCACCGCATACGGGCTACGTACACGGCGACTTCCACCCGCTCAACGTGCTCTATCAGGGCAACGACCCGGTGGCGATCATCGACTGGGACCGGCTCGCCGCGCTGCCCCACACCGAGGAACTGGTCCGGGCCGCGCTGATCTTCTTCACCGACCGCATCTCGGGCACGCTCGACCTCGACAGGGTGCGCGGCTTCGTCGGCGGATACCGGGCGATGCTGGATCCGGGGCCGACCCAACTCGCCGCCGCCGTGCACCGGTTGTGGTGGGAGCGGCTGAACGACTTCTGGATGCTCACCCGGCACTACCTCGAACACGACCCGCGCTGTGCCCCGTTGTTTCCCGCCTCCGCCGCGCTGATCGTGTGGTGGACGATGTCCTACGACGAGGTGCTGGAAGCCTTCCTGGGCTGAGCGGTCGAGTGGCCGCCGCTCCCCGAAGACGAGAACCCGCGCGCGTCACCGATGGTGACCCGCGCGGGTTCCGCGTCCTGGGACGTCAGTTGGTGGTACCGCTGCTCGCGGGCGGCGTACCGCCGCCGGCCGAACTTCCCGAGGTGTTGTCGCCGGGCTTCGTGGTGGCCGACGAGGTCGCCTTGCCGGTCTCCGACGGCTTGGTGGGC
Organism: Embleya sp. NPDC059237; assembly: GCF_042754105.1. Classification (NCBI taxonomy): domain Bacteria; kingdom Bacillati; phylum Actinomycetota; class Actinomycetes; order Kitasatosporales; family Streptomycetaceae; genus Embleya; species Embleya sp. NPDC059237. The sequence continues at coordinate 113,908 of NZ_JBHZAE010000008.1, forward strand.
GGCGGCGAACTCGGCGCGTGGGTCTGCCCCGACGAGGCCCCGCCCGTATCCCGCCACGTGCTCGTCGGCGTCGAGGTGGACCGCCAGGTCTGCTGCGGGCTGCTCGGCGGCGCGGTCGGGGTCGACTTGTTGTTGGTGTCCGGGGTGGTACCGACCGACGCCGCCGGTTGCCCGCCTTCGCCGCCGGTGGTCTGGCCGCCCTGCTTCTCGTCCGTCTTCGACGGACTGTCGCCGCCGCCCGGCAAACCCTTGACCAGGAACACCGCGCCGATCGCGATCAGGACCACCGCGAGCGCGGCCACCAGATAGATCGGCAGCTTGCGCTTGGGCCGCTCCGACGCGGGCGCCACGATCGGCAGTTGCCCGGTGCCGCCGTCGTTGGCGCCCGGTTGTTGCCCGCCGCCCGCCGCCCGGCCCGCCAACGGCGGCATCGCCGCGGTGGCCTCGGCCGATCCGGTCTGCGGCGACACCGCCGTCGCCCCGGGGGCCACCTGGCTCCACGAGCCGAACTCGGGCCGCTGACCCTGCTGGGTCGGCACCCGCGGCGGAACCGCCACCGACACCTGCTGACCGGCCAGCGCACGGCGGATGTCCATCCGCATCTCGTCGGCCGTCTGGTAACGATCGTCGGGGTTCTTGGCCAGCGCCTTCAACGCGATCGCGTCCAGGTGCGGCGGCACGCGCGGATCCATCATCGACGGCGGGCGCGGATCGTCCTGCACATGCTGGTAGACCACGGACAGCGGGGTGTCCCCGTTGAACGGCGGACGCAGCGCCAGCAGTTCGTAGAGCAGGCAACCGCTGGAGTACAGGTCGCTGCGCGCGTCGACGGTCCGGCCCAGGGCCTGTTCCGGCGACAGGTATTGCGGCGTGCCCATCACCATGCCGGTCTGGGTCATCGTGGTCGCCGCGCTGTGCATCGCGCGGGCGATCCCGAAGTCCATCACCTTGACCGCGCCCGAGTTGGTGATGATCACGTTCGCGGGCTTGATGTCGCGGTGGATGATGCCGTGGCGGTGGCTGTACTCCAGCGCCTCCAGGATCCCCTCGGTGACCCGCAGCGCCTGTTCCAGCGGTATCGGGTTGCCTTCGCCGAGCAGTTCCCGGACGGTGCGACCCTCGACGCACTCCATCACGATGAACGGCACCAGCTCGTCGCCGACCCGGTCCTCGCCGGTGTCGTAGACGGACACGATCGCGGGGTGGTTCAGCGACGCGGCGTTTTGCGCCTCGCGGCCGAACCGCGAGCGGGCGACCGGGTCCTGGGCCAGGTCCGGGCGCAGCGTCTTGACCGCGACCGTACGGCCGAGCCGCACGTCGTGGGCCATCAGCACCTCGGCCATGCCGCCTCGACCGAGTTGGCGACCGAGTTCGTAGCGGCCGGATCCGACCGTCTTGACCTGTGTGCCGGACGCCTCGCGGTCGTCCGGTCCCTGCGGCGCGGTCATCGCTCCTCGCCCTGCGCGTCGGGGCGACCCGCTCGGGGCCGCCGAACTGTGGCGATACGGTCCGCCGCGAGCAGGGGGGAGCGGAAAACACCACGGGAGCGGGGGAGCACGACGGTTCCAACGATCGGCCGGCCACAAAGGCACGCCGTCTCGGGCGTCGGGGTTGTGACCGGGGACTCGGCGATCATCCTCGACAGTCCCCTCACGTGGCGCCGGGGCTGGGGCCCGCGCCCATGTGCTGATGAAATGTGGTGCATCCTCGCGTCAAGTCCCGAAACGATACCGGGATCGGCGGTACTCCGGTGCGGAGAGGCCATGGTAACGGGATTCCGGATTCCCGGCCGAGGGCTTCCGCGGGCCGGACCGACCCGGCGTCCGGGCCGGACGACCCGCTCGGCGCGGCTCCGGGTTCAGCGCAACATCAGGATGGACGCGAGCACGGCCAGTACGCCGAGCACCGTCGCCGCGAACGCGGCACCGGCGCCGGCCCGGCGACCGTGCCCGCCCGGCGCGCTGTGCGCGCCCGCCGAACGGGCCCGCGGCCCGAATCCGGACAACACCCGCGCCCACGGCGGACCACCGATCGGCGGGCGGCCCGGCCGGTGCCCCATCGGCACGGGTGTCGGTGCCGGCCCCGGCCCGGCCGGCGGCGGGCCGCCCGCGCCGTACAGGACCGAGTCCCAGACGTTCTCCGGCAGGATCCGCCGCACCGACTCGCGCATCCGCCCGGCGGTGTCGAAGCGCAGGTGCGGGTCCTTGCGCAGCGCGTGCAGCACCAGGTCGTCGACCGCTCCCGGCAGGTCCGGGCGGTACGCCGACGGCGGGGTCGGGTCCTCGCGCATGTGCCGGTACGCGATGTGCACCGCGGTACCGCCGTCGAACGGCGGCACGCCGACCAGCAACTCGTGCAGCAGACAGCCCACCGAGTACAGGTCGCTGCGGGTGGAGGCGGGATGCCCGAACGCCTGCTCGGGCGAGAAGTATTGCGGGGTGCCCATGATCCGACCGGGGTCGGTCAGCGCGCCGTCGGTGACGAACAGGGCGCGGGCGATGCCGAAGTCCATCACCTTGACCGCGCCGTCCGGGGTGATCATCACGTTGACCGGCTTGATGTCGCGATGCACCAGGCCGCGATCGTGGCTGTACTCCAGCGCGTCGAGCACCTTGGCGGTGATCGCGAGCGCGCGCGGCCAGGGCACCGGGCCGTGCGCCTCCAGCAGGTCGCGCAGGGTGATCCCGCGCACCAGCTCCATCACGATCCACGGCACCAGGACCCCGTCCTCGCCGGGGTCGGCGCCGGTGTCGAACACACGGACGATGGTGGGATGATCCAGCGCGGCCGCGTGCTCGGCCTCGCGGGCGAAGCGCGAACGCGCGACGGTGTCCTCGGCCAGGTCGCTGCGCAGCCGTTTGACCGCGACGAGCCGGTCGAGCATCAGGTCGTGCGCCTCGTGCACCACGGCCATCCCGCCGCCGCCGATCCGCCGTCCGGTGCGATACCGCCCGCCACCGAAGACGCGCCCGCTCGCCCGAGCCGGGTCCCCCGAAACGGTCACCGTCAGGCCGCCCTCCACGCTTCACGACTCGGGCACGACGGCCCCGCGAGTCGACCTACCGAACAGCGCTCCCGTCGTACCGCCGACAGCCTGTCAGAGACCCGACGCGAGCGCACCGGGGCGGCGCCGGGCAGGCGCCGCCCCGGTGCGCCCCGCGACGACGGGCGTCCGGACTCGTCGTCCGAACGATCCCGAGGGCTACGGACGATGCCGAAGGCTAGAGATACGGACCCGACTGGGTGTGCGGCGGCTCGCCCTGTCCCCCGGGTCCCACGCCGGGCGGCAGCGCCCGACGCATCGTCTCCAGCTGTGCGCGCGCCGCCATCTGCTGGGCGAACAGCGCGGTCTGGATGCCGTGGAACAGCCCTTCGAGCCATCCCACCAATTGTGCCTGCGCGATCCGCAGCTCGGACTCGCTGGGCACCGAGTCGTGGGTGAACGGAAGCGACAGGCGCTCCAGCTCCTCGACCAGTTCCGGGGCGAGCCCCTTCTCCAGTTCCTTGATCGAGCTGGCGTGGATCTCCTTCAGGCGCACCCGGCTCGCCTCGTCGAGGGGAGCCGCACGCACCTCCTCGAGGAGCTGCTTGATCATGCTTCCGATGCGCATGACCTTCGCGGGCTGTTCCACCATGTCGGTCACCGCGAGTTCACCGCCCTCTTCACCGAGGCCGCCGCCGAGCGCCATGCCATCCGGCCCGACGATCACCACCTGCGGGTTCTCACCATTCGCTTCGCTGTTCGGCGTATCCATGCATCTCATCCTAGGAGCGCCGGAGGGTTATGCCGTCCTCCCGCGCAGCACCGCACGCGATCGTGTCACAAGCGCCGCGAGCAGGCCCGCGAGCAGCGGCAGCACGACGAGCACGAGCGCGAGCCGCGCCCACGGAACCGCCACCGTGGGAGCGTGCAGCCTGTCCTGGATGGCGGGGGGCAGCTTCTCCCACACGGCCGCGCGCTGACCCCGACGCACGACCACCCCCGCGAGCACCCCGACGACCACGCCGAGCGCGGTACCCAGGAAGGCGATCACCCCACTCTGGAAAGCGGACAACCGACGCCGCACACCCGGTGGCGCGCCCACCGCACCGAGCGTGGCCAGGTCCTGTCGGCCGTCGGCGAGCGCGAGCCCGGTGGCCACTCCCGACGCGCCGATGGTGATGACCAGCGCGAACACCGCGAGCAGCAGCAGGCGCACGTCGTCCTTGCCCTGGAATCCGCGCTCGATGAACAGGAAGGTGCGGTCGGAGATCCGGGCCAGGTCCTCCTCCAGGCGCTGCTTCTGCGCGTCCGAGGGCGAACGCCCGGCGTCGTAGACCACACCTGCCGGTTCGGGGGTCGCGCCGAGCGTGGCCGCCGCCGCCGGGGAGGCGAAGATGCCACTGCTCAACCCGAACGGCGCCCGTACCACCACTGCGGGCAGCCGCACCACGGGCCGCGCCGGGTCCGGCTTCTCCATGACCGACATCCCGCCCGGGCCGGCACCGTTGCGGTACGTGACCACCTCGGCCGTGCCGTCCGGGCCGATGTAGCCGTCCTCGAACAGCACGATGCCGCCCCGGGCCAACACCTCGGCCGCGCGCGGGTCGTGCGCACCGGTGAGTTCGCGCAGCGTGTCGGCGTCACCGACCACCGATCGGAAAAAGCCGTTGCCCGGCGAGGAGAACGCGCATCTGGAATCGGCGTGCCACCGCGCCGGATCGCCGCCGTCCTCGATCGGACACCGGAACTCGGGCAGCTTCCGCACCCGGTAGCCGGCGCACTCGGACCGGTCCGGGGTACACGGCCCGGTCAGCGAGCCGAGCGCACCGCCCTTCGCGCCGGGCAGCGTCCGCTCCACCACACGGCGCACCTCCTCGATCTGCCCGGCGGTCACCGGCGCACCCGGCCGGCCGGGAAAGGGATCGCTCTCGTGGATGCCGACCAGGACGTGGTTCGTCAGGGCGTTGGGGCGGTACGCGTTGCGCTCGTCGGCGGTCTGACTCGACCACACCACCGCCACCGCCACCGAACCCGCCACCGCCGCCATCACCGCGGCCATCGCGGGCGCGCTGCGCGGTCGGCTGCGGGCCGCGTCGCGCAGCGCCAGCCGGGGGCTCAGCGGCAGGAACCGGCCGAGCCGCGCGGTCAGCCCGATCAGCGCCGGACAACACGCGACCAGGCCGAGTTCGGCCACCACAACCCCGACGACGATGATCGTCTCGTCCGCCCGGTCCGCGCCGTACAGCGCGATCGCGGCGCCGAGCGCGACACCGGTCGTCCCGGCGATCGGCATCAGGCGCGAGCCGCGCCGAACCCCGCGGCGGCCGGTCAACGACGCGGCGATGTCCTCGCGGGCCGCGAGCCAGGCCGGGATCAGCGCGGCGAGCACACCGATCGCGACCCCGACCCCGGCGATGCCGAGCAGTTCGAGCGGGCGCACGTCGTAGTGGCCGAGCAGTCGCCCGGTGCGCTCGGCGAACCACGGGCGCAGCACAGCCGCGACCGCCAGGCCGAGCGAGGTGCCGAGCAGCGCGCCGACCGTGCCGAGCACCAGCCCGCCGCCGAGAACCACCCCGCCGATGTGCCGGCGACCACCCCCCGCCACGCCGATCAGCCCGAGTTCGCGCCGCTTGCGGCGGGCGCCCACGGCGAAGGCCGGACCCGCCAGCAGGATCATCTCCAGCAGCCCGAGCCCCAGGCCGATGCCGCCGAGCCGGAGCGCGTGCGAGCCGGCCCACTGTCGCGGGGTCCGCAACGGCTGCTCCGACGCGGCCGGCGGATGCCGAAGCACCGCGGCGGATCTGACGAGGATTCCCCGCCGGTTCGCCTCCAGGACCCCGCTCCAGGGCAGGCCGCCGGGAATCCGGATCATCGTGGCGGTCTCCACCGTGGTGCCCCCGTTCGGCGCGGAGCCCGAGGACACGGCGTCCAGCAGGGCGCCCGACACGGCAAACACCATGGTCGCCCGCAGATCCTGCGGCAGGTCGACGGTGCCGACGATCCGGTATCTGCGCCCGGTACCCAACTCGGTCAGTTCTCCACCGACGCGGTACCCGGCCGAGCGGCGCAGTCGTTCGGTGACGACCACCTCGTCCCGGGCGACCGGGGCCCGCCCCTCGCGTTGGTGGACAATGCCCTTCGCGAGCGGCTTCACGTAGTCGAACTCGCGGAACATCACGCTGCCTCGACCGTGCGCGGTGGACACCATCACGTAGGCGAAGCGGTCGGTGAGGGTCTCGGTGATCCCCGGTATCACCGAGACCGGGTCCACCGCCGCGGGTGTACCGGTCGCCGCCGCGCCCCCCGGCTGCGCGCCGGAGGGCGGGGATGGGGAGGGAGGCGACGCCGTCTCGTGGGGGACGGTCTGCCAGTCGTTGCCTTCGGGGTCCTGGAGAATCGCGGTGGGGAGTTGGCCGGGGATCCGCGAGCCGCGCTCCTGCGCGGTGTCGCTCACCCGCGCGTCCGCCTGTCCGAGCGTGCGCGAGATCAGCTCGTCGGTGTCGAGTTGCGCGCTGCGCCAGGTCACATCGGCCGCGCTCATCCCCAGCACGGGGATGGCGATCATCGCGACGATCAGGGCGCTGCGTCCCTTGGCCCGCAGCGCGTCCCGCCGGGCGATCCGCAGGCAGGCCCGCCAGGAGCCGACGCTCATCGCGCACCGCCTCGGGAGATCAACGACTCGGCGGAGGCCGCGGCACCGGTGTCGTCCACCAGGCGGCCGTCGCGCAGGAACACGATCCGGTCCGCCCAGGCCGCGTGCCGGGCCTCGTGGGTGACCAGCACCACCGCCGCACCCGCGTCGCAGCGCCCGCGCAACACCCGCAACACCGCCTCGCCGGTGGTCGAGTCGAGCGCGCCGGTCGGCTCGTCGGCCAGCAGCAGCCGGCGCTCGCCCACCAACGCCCGGGCGATCGCCACGCGTTGTTGCTGGCCGCCGGACATGTCGTCGGGGAAGCGGTCGCCGAAGTGTTCGAGGCCGACCTCGGTCAGTGCCGCCTGCGCGGCCTGCCGGGCCCGGCGGATCGAGGCGCCGTCGAGTTCGAGCGGCAGCGCGACGTTCTCCGCCGCGGTCAGCGCCGGGACCAGGTTGAGGTCCTGGAAGACGTAGCCGATGCGGCGCCGGCGCAGCGCGGCCATCCGGCGCCGATTGAGCGCGCCGAGTGGTTGCCCCTCGACCAGGACCGCGCCGCCGGTGGGTGTGTCCAGTCCGCCGGCGAGCATCAGCAGGGTCGACTTGCCCGACCCGCTGGGTCCCATCACGGCCAGCATCTCGCCCGGTACGACGCTCAGGTTCACCTCGGCCAGGGCCTCCACCCGGACCTCGCCCCGGCCGTGGATCCGGCCCACCGACCGGAGTTCGAGGACCGGTATGGCGCCGGCCCCCGGGTCCGTGCGCTCGGCGCCGTTCATCGGCGCGCTCCGCGCTTGCGCGGCGGTACGGACTGCTCGACCGCCGGGACCGGCGCGCGCTCCGCGGCCCGGCGGGCCAGGCGGGTCTCGCAGTGGTCGAGCCAGCGCACCTCGGCCTCCGCGTGGAAGATCAGCGATTCCAGGACGAGTTGCCACGCCAAGTCATCCTCGGCCGCGCGCGTCTTGAGCCGGGTGTAGTCCTGGAGCGCGCGCAGCGTGTGGGCGCGTTGGCCCTGGACCACCGTGGCGATGTCGACCCCGGGCACGGTGACGGCCATCGCGAGCTTGATCGCGAGTTCGTCCCGGGGCGGGTTGGTGCGCGAGACCGGTGCGTCGAACCAGGCGCGCAACTCGGCGCGGCCCGGTTCGGTGATCCGGTAGAAGACGTGCCCTTCGGCGTCCTCGCCGTCGGGCGCGACCAGGCCGTCGCGATCCAGCCGGCCGAGCGTGGTGTAGACCTGCCCGACGTTCAGGGGCCAGGTGGATCCGGTCCGGGCCTCGAATTCGCTCCGGAGTTGATAGCCGTACCGGGGACCCTGATCGAGCAGTGCGAGCAGGCCGTGTTTGATGGACATACCGAGTATGTGTATACCCGGTATGCTCATCATGCAAGGCCGACACCCGCGAGAGCGGGGGCGGGCGGGAACGGCCGCCGGGCAAGGGAGGGACCTACGACACAAACCCGATCACCGGGCGCCGGCGCGGGGTCAGTTGCCGGAGAACGGGCCCCGGCAGCGGAAGTCGAACGTGTAGCGCTGGGTCTGCGCGTTGGCCACCGGCTGCAGGATCAGCAGTTGCACCACGCCGCTGACCTCCCCGAGCAGTTGCGGCGGGATCGGCCAGGGCACGGACAGGCTCTGCTGGCGCGGCCCCGAGCCGGTGAAGCGCATGATGTCCGGCGGGAACACCCGCACCTTGTCGTAGACCCACTGATAGACCACGTCGCCCGGGCCGACCCCGTCCACGAGCACGGTCCCGATCAGCTGTATCTGTTCGAGCCCGTTGCACCACACGTAGGAGCCGTTCGCCCGGTCCGCGACGATCCGCAGGCCGGTCACCCGAAAACGCTGACCCAGCGGGGGCGGGCTGCCCGGATCACCGCCGCCGGTGGTGGGGGTGGCGCCCGATCCGCCGGTGGTGGGCTCGCCGACCGGGGGCGATGTGGCGCCGGTCCCGGGCCGGTTGCCGGAACCGCTGTCCTGCGCGGCCGGCGGGGCCGGCGTCTCGGTCACCGTCACCGTGGGCGCCGGGACCCGCTGACCACCGGCGCTCGGCTGCCCGGCGGGTGCGGGCGTGGTGCCATCGGTCGGCGTCGAGGTGGCCTCGATGCTCTGGTCCTGGGCGGGCAGTTGCGGCGGGATGTCGGCCGGACTGGGCGCGGCCCCGTCGTGCCGGGCCCGGATCCCGGGGCCGGCGCCCCAGACGTTGGTGAGCACGAGCAGCGTGATGAGGGCCAACGCGATGATCGTCGGTCCCAGCGGAATCCGCCGGTGAAACCCGCGGATCGACCACATCACGCCTCCTCCCCCCACCATCGGACGGACGTTGCCGGAAGGTAACCCCGTATCCCGATCCGCATCCTCGACGAGCCTGCACCCTTCATCCGCGATGCGCCAGACACCCAGTCTGCCCGGCGGGACCGACGCCCGTCCCGCCGCTCAGCGTCGTCGCGGCGCAGGGGAACACCGGACGAGCAGTCCACCGGCGCAGACGATACCGGCTCCTCCGAGGGCGATCAGAGTCAAATTCACAACGGATGGGCCGGTTCTGGGCAGGGTGGGCGGCGCACCGAAGGCCGGAGGGGTGGCAGGGGCGGAGGCGTCGGTCGAGGTGTTCGGCTCGGTCTCCACCAGATACCGCGCGACGACTCGCCCGCCGGAGCGCACGGCGTACACCCCGGGTCGATCGTCCCCGGTGATCTCCGCCCCCCAGGATCGGAGCGCGTCCAGACCCTCGGTCCCCCCGGTGAGCAGGAGCTCCCGCTCGACGTCGAGGACCGCCTGCCCCGACTCGTCGGTCACCGGTCGGGCGCCGTGTCGGGCCAGCCGGTCGAGCAGCCGGTCCCACTCCTGTTGGGTGGGCGCGTCGGTGATCGGCGCGGGTTTGGCCGGCGTGGTGGGCACCACCGGCTCCTGCGGCGGCACCGGCGGATCGGGCCGCAACCCGGGTGCGGCGGGCGCCCGACCGCGCGGGCCCGCGGTCGATCCCGCGTCGTCGACGGCCCGTTCCGCCGACGACGCCGATCCGTCGACCGGGGCCGGCGGGGGTACGGGCGCCGCGCTCGCGAGCACGCCGAAGCCGGGGAGGACGTGGACCGCCGCGAACACACACCCGGCAGCCAGTCGACGCGCGAAGCCGCCGGGGGTAGGCATGTCGTCAGATTAAGGAAAATCGACAAAAGACCCATCCAGCGACATACGCCGCACCGATCCGGTCATCCGATTTTCATTCGTCCGGCGGCAGATCGGCCCACCCCGGCAGGCTCCCGTCAGCGCACCCGCAACACGACCTTGCCGATGTGTCCGCTCTCCTCCAGCACACGGTGCGCGTCGGCCGCCTCGGCCACCGGCATCACCCGGTCCACGATCGGCACGACCCGGCCGGCCGCCACCAGCGGCCACACGTGCTCGCGCACCGCCGCCACGATCGCCGACTTCTCCGCGATCGGCCGGGCCCGCAGCGAGGTCGCGGCCACCGCTGCCCGCTTCATCAGCAGCTTGTTGAGGTCCAACTCGCCCCGGGTGCCGCCCTGGAGCCCGATCACCACGAGTCGCCCGTTCACCGCGAGCGCGTCCACGTTGCGGTCGAGGTACTTCGCGCCCATGTTGTCCAGGATCACGTCGACCCCGGCGCCGCCGGTGGCCTCCGCGACCCGGGCCACGAAGTCCTCGCCGCGGTAGTCGATGGTCACGTCGGCGCCCAACTCGCGGCAGCGCTCCAGCTTGGCGGCCGATCCGGCGGTGGTCAGGATGCGCGCGCCGGCCACCTTCGCCAGTTGGATCGCCATCGTGCCGATGCCGCTCGATCCGCCGTGCACCAGGAAGTTCTCGCCCTTGCGCAGGTGGGCCACCATGAACACGTTCGACCAGACCGTACAGACCACCTCGGGCAGCGCCGCCGCCGAGATCAGGTCCACCCCCTCGGGCACCGGGAGCAGTTGGCCGGTGGGCACCCGCACCCGCTCGGCGTAGCCGCCGCCCGCGAGCAGCGCGCACACCTCGTCGCCCACGGCCCAGCCGGACACGCCCGCGCCGACCTCGACGATCCGGCCCGACGCCTCCAGACCGGGGTATTCGGAGGCGCCCGGCGGCGGGCGGTAGAACCCCTGTCGCTGCATCAGGTCGGCCCGATTGACCGCCGTGGCGGCCACCTCCACCAGAACCTCGCCGGGTTCGGGTTTCTCGTCCGGGACCTCGCCCCAGGTCAGTACCTCGGGTCCGCCCGGCTCGGCAATCGTGATGGCGTACATGTCTCCAGCCTATGAGTCACCCGGCTTGGGACGGGGCTTATGGGTCTTGATCACCACGAGTCGGTCACCCGCGCCGAGCACCGCCGCCTCCGGATCGTCGTGCCGCAGCGTGCGGTGTCCGCGCACCACCGCCACCACCAGATCGCCGCACTCGCCCGGCGACCTGCCCTTCTCGTGCTTCTCGAGCGGCCGTTCGACCAGGTCCATGCCCTCGCCGTAGTGCATCAGGTCCTCCATCACCTCGCCCACGTTCGGGCTGAGCATGGAGACCCCGAGCAGCCGGCCCGCGGCGCTGGCGGTGGTGACCACCGAATCGGCACCGCTCTGCCGGATCAGCGGCGCGTTCTCGTCCTCGCGCACGGCAACCACGATCCACGCGCGCCGGTTCAACTGCCGTGCGGTCAGCGTGACCAGGGCCGCGGTGTCGTCCCGGTTGACCGACACGATGATGTTCCGCGCCCGCTCGACCTCGGCCCGGCGCAGCACCTCCGCCCGGGTCGCGTCGCCGGAGACCACCACGAGCCGGTCGTCGTCGCTCGCCTCGGCGACCGCCTCGGGGTCGGAGTCGACCACGACGATGTTCTCGCGCGAGACGCCCTGCGCCATCAAGGTGTGCACCGCGCTGTATCCCGTCGTGCCGTAGCCGACCAGGACGGTGTGGTCGCGCAACGTGGACCTCCAACGGTTGAGCCGCAACTGCTCCCGGGTGCGCTCGGTGAGCACCTCGAGGGTGGTGCCGACCAGGATGATCAGGAAGACCACCCGCAGCGGGGTGATCAGCACCACGTTCACCAGGCGGGCGCCGTCGCTCGCGGGGGTGATGTCGCCGTAGCCGGTGGTGGAGAGGGTGACCGTCGCGTAGTACACCGCGTCGAGGAACGAGACGTGGTCGTCCACCGCGTCGCGATAGCCGTCGCTGTCGGCGTAGACGATCAGGATCGTCAACGCCAACACCAGCAGCGCCATCCCGAATCGGCGCAACACCTGTGCCAGCGGCCCGGGTCGGTCCTTGGGGATGTGTACGCTCGCGCCGGCCTGACCGGCCATGCCCGCCGGCCCCTCGGGTCGTTTGCGCAGCGTCGGCAGCGGCCGGGTCAGCGCGCCGCGCGGCCCGCGCCGATCGGCCGGGCGGTCGTCGGGAACACGCACCGTCCTCACCGGGGCGCCGCCAGCACCTCGACCGGATCGCCCGCGCGCACCCCGCCCGGCGGTACCACCGCAATCCGGTCGGCGACCGCGAGCCCGCGCAACATCGCCGGTCCGGCGAAGGCCAGCGGCCGATCCCCGCGCATCGGCACCAGGCGGGTGTCGTGCGGGTGACCGGCGATGTCGGCGCCGGCCCGGATCCGGCGCGGGCGCGGTTCGGGCCGCCCGGACAACCGGCGCAGCAGCGGCACCGCGAGGGTGAGCATGCCGGCGACCGCGGCCAGCGGATTGCCCGGCAGGCCGACCAGATACCGCCCGGCGCCGGGGCGTTCACCCGGCAGGTGGGCGAGCAACATCGGATGCCCGGGGCGAACCGCGACGCCGTCCACGAGGACGTCCGCGGCCAACTCGGCGAGCAGCCCGTGCACGTGGTCGCGCGGCCCGTCGGCGGTACCGCCGGTGGTGATCACCACGTCGGCGCGCGACCCGCTCACGTGGGCGCGCAGCGTGTCCGGGTTGTCCCCGACCCGGCGCACCCGCAGCAGATCGGCGCCCAGGGTGCGCAACCACGGCGTGATCAGCGGGCCCAGCGCGTCCCGGATCCGGCCCTCCCGAGGCAGCCCGGAGTCCAGCAACTCGTCGCCGAGCACCAGCAGTTCCACCCGCGGCCGGTCCACCACGACCAATTCGTCGTAGCCGGACGCGGCGGCCAGGCCGGTCACCCCGGGGGTGACCGTGGTGCCCGCCGGCAGCAGTTCGTCGCCGCGTCGACACTCCTGCCCGCACGCGCGGATGTCGGTGCCCTGCTGGATGTGCGCGTCGGCGAAGAGCGTGCGGCCCTCGACCCGGCTCTGCTCGCTGCGCAGCACGGCGGTGGCCCCGTGCGGCACCCGCGCGCCGGTGGCGATCTCCACCGCGTCCCCGTCGCGCATCACCCCGATCTCCCCGCCCGAGTCGCCCGCGAGCAACCGGCCGCGCACCCGCCACGGCCCGGGACCCGCGACCGCCCAGCCGTCCATCGCGGAAGTGTCGAAGGAGGGCAGGTCGGTGAGCGCGACGATGGGCCGGGCCAGCACGTGATCGCGCGCGTGATGCAGGGTGCGCGAGACCGCGGGCAGCGGTCGTCCGGCCGCGCGCGCGGTGGCCCGCGCCTCCGGCCAGCCGAGCGCCGACGGCACCGGCGCATGCGGTTCGGGGCGCGGCACGGTCCGACTCTCCCGAGGGACCATCAGGCGTCCGGTTCGACGTCGGGGCCCCGACGCTCGGCGAGTTCGCGTGCCTGCCGCAACGCCTCGGCCACCGCGTCGGCGCCGCCGCCGCGCATGGCCGCGGCGTAACCGACCAGGAAGGAGGTGAGCGGCGCGGCGGGTCGCTGCACGTTGTGCGCCGCCACCCGGGTCATGTCGAGCAGCGCCGCGATGTCCACGTCCAACTCGATGCCCAGTTCCTGCTTGACCGCTTCGGTCCACTCGTCCAGGCCAGTCATCTCTCTCCTCTTCGGGGCTGTGTCCATCCTCCCCGACCGTGCTCGCGCGTCGCGCACATCCGCCCAGGTGTCGCAGTCGAAGGCGGCGTCGGGACCGGCCTGGATCCGGCGCGTCGCCAGCGGGCCGACCACCCGGCGCAGCGCCGCCCCGGCGGGCTCGCCCAGATCGGCCAGCGCGGTGCGGAGCGCGGCGGTGCGGTAGGCGGCGAGCAGGTACTGGTCGCGCCCGTCGGCGTCGACCGCGACCACGCCGGCCGGCGCGTCCGGCCCCCGGTCGGGGCCGAGCGCGGCCAGCAGGCGGTCGAGCAACGCGGCGGACAGGAACGGCAGATCGGCCGCGAGCAGGACCACCGCGTCGGCCCGCACGACCGGCAGCGCGGCGGCGAGCGCGGCCACCGGGCCGCCGCCGGGCGGGTCCTCGCGCACCCACACCACCTCGCGGTGGGTCGGCCGGCGCGGGCCCACCACGATGGTGCGTTCGGCGCCGGCCGCCGCGGCGAGCACCCGGTCGAGCAGGGGGACACCGGCCACGAGCAGGCCCGGCTTGTCCGCGCCCGCCAGCCGCCGGGCCGCGCCGCCGGCGAGCACGATGGCGTCGTGGCCGCTCATGCCGGCGCGTTCGCGGAGGTGCAGGACCAGCGGAAGAGCGCCATCCCGACGCTGGTGGCCAGGTTGTAGCTGGAGACCTTGGGCCGCATCGGGATGGCCACCCGTCGATCCGCCCGCCCGCGCAACGCCGCGGAGACGCCGTGTCGTTCGGTGCCGAAGGCGAGGACCGCGTCGTCGGGGATGTCGGTGGCCCGCAGGTCGTCGCCCTCGGGGTCGAGCACGAACAGCGGCCCGTCGGGCAGCTCGTCGAGGCCGACCCGGGCGACCTCGGTGGCGAAGTGCAGCCCCGCGCTGCCCCGGATCACGTGCGGATGCCACGGGTCCAGGTCGCCGGTGGTCAGCACGGCGGCGGCGCCGAACCCGGCGGCCAGCCGGATCACCGCCCCGACGTTGCCCAGGTTGCGCGGGTTCTCCAGGAGCACGACGGGCGCGGCGCGCTCGCCCGGGGTCGCGGGTTCGGGACGCCGGGCGAACGCGAGCACGCCGGTGGGACCGGCGCGCGGGACCAGTTCGCGCAGCAGGGCTTCCGGTACCTCGATCGCCGTCTCGTCCAGGTGTTCGCCCACGTCGGCCGCGAGTTCGTCGGCGAGCGTGCGGACCGCGGCCCGGTCGGTGGTCACCACCAGGGAGATCGCCGCGCCGAACCGCAGTGCGTGCTTGACCGCGTGGAAGCCGTCGAGCAGCACCGTCCCGGGCACCGCGGCCAGCCGGCGCACCCGGGCATCGACGTCGTGGGAGTCCATGACGGCAGCCTAGAACGCGACCGACCCCCGCCCCGACCGGCGTGGCGCGGGTCGGGGCGGGGGTGCGGGTGCCTGGCTCAGGCCCGACTCGCGGTCGGCGACAACCCCGCCGGCCCGTCGGACGCGGGCGGCACCGCCGGCGGCCGGGGATCGGCCGGCGCCTTCGCCGGCGCGGCGGGCCCGCGCCGCAGCCGGGCAGTGAGCCGCCCGATCACCCGCGAGCGGGTCCAGATCAGGAACGCGGTGGGCAGGAACAGCGCGTCGCCCACCGACATCGACGCGGAGAACGCGGGCAGGCCGAGCAGGACGGCGATGCCGAAGTGCATGCCGAGCAGGATCACGATCGCGACGTACTTGACCCGCTTCGCGAACAGCATGAAGACGAAGCCGACCTGGATGAACACCGTGAGGTAGGCCAGCACGACGCCCATCTCGGTGTTCGCGGCGAGCGTGTGGCTGATCCCGGGCCAGGGCGCGAAGTACTCCAGGTTCAGCACGTAGTGCATCGCCGTGCCGTCCTGCCAGTACGAGCCCTGCACCTTGTAGAGGCCGGCCGCGCCGTAGATGAAGCACACCTCGGCGGCGATCACGAACAGCGCGCAGTTGTGCACCGCGGTGACCACGCCGGCCCGGACCTGCTCCACCTCGCGCGGCAGGCGCCACAGCGCGCCGAAGACCACGAGGATCCCGGGGAGCCAGATCCATTGGCACACGAACGCGAAGGAGAACTTGGGGTGCAGGGCCCACGAGTCGCCCCGGCAGGTGGTGCCGAGCACGACCATGGCGATCAGCCCGACGAGCACCCCGACCTCGTGCCCGGGACCGGTGCCTGGGCGCACCCCGGTGCGCCGGGCCCGACGGGCGTCCAGCGACCACACCCGACCGCAGGCGGTGAAGGCGAGGTAGATCGACATCAGCAACAACACGGTGTCGCCGCCGTCGGTCATCAGGATGGAGCGGCTGTTGAACGACACCACCATGACGGCGAACAGGATGCTCGTCGCCCGGGTGTGCCAGCCGAGCACGAACAGCGCGCTGACCACGACGGCGGCCAGGTAGACGCCCTCGAACCACCAGCGCGAGTCGCTTTCGAGCAGCAGGCTCACGCCCTGGATGCCGTTCAGCAACTCCCGGGCCATGTCCGGCGACCAGGCCGACTGATCGCCCCAGATCTCCCGGCGGTTCAGATATTCGCGCAGCAGGCTGACCAGGAACACCAGGCCGTAGCCGATCCGCAGCAGCGCCGCCTGGTGCACCGCGAAGGTACGCGTACCGACCGCGTCCAGGGCCGCGACCAGCGCGCGGCCGACGGCGTCCTCCCTGCGGCGCCACGGGCTCGCCGCGCTGCGCGGCTGCGACTCACCGGAAGTCATCGGGCTTCGTCTCCCACCAGCCGAGCGTGCGGTACGAGGTCGTCGGCTTGGGACTCGCGTCCGGCTGGCCGATCGACGTGGTCGCGACCCGGATCCGGATGGACTCGAGCGAGCGGTTCAGGCCGGCGTCCTGGAAGCGGTGCACCACGATCCGGCGCAGGTAGCGCTGGGTCAGCGGGCCGCGGCTGCCGATCGCCGACTCGTCCTTGGCGTCGTGGCTGTCCGCGTAGCTGGACCAGGCGCGCCGGATCATGTTCTGGTCGGCCTTGCTCGGATACGGGTTGCCCCGGATGTGGTTCAGGTCGTCCAGGGTCAGGTCGGACCAGTCCGACTCGACGACCCGGCCGTCCGGACCGCGCACCCGCGACTGTGCCTGCACGCGGAAGTTCTCCGACATCGGATTGGGCGCGAACAGCGCCCAGTTCTGCTCGAAGTAGGGGTAGATCCAGGTGCCGGTCTCCTTCTGGTACTCCTTGCTCAGCGCGTTGCTCGGCGCCACGTGCAGGAACACGAAGAAGACGTGGACGAGGGTCACCAGGATCGCGAGGACGGCGAACGCCGCCGTGACCGAGCGCACCGCGGTCGACCGGCGCTCGTCGGCGGGCACCGCCGTGTCCGTCGGCACGTCGACGGGGGAACGCTCCCCCGCCTGTTCCGGAATGCGGACGGCGGGCGATGGTGTGCCGGATGCCGGACCCGAATCGGTCGTCGGTCCGCCGGTCGCGGTGCCCACCGCCGCCCCGGACTCGACTGGCGGCTTCGACCGATCCACCGGTTGCCCGGGCACCGCGTCGTCAGGCGACTGCATGCCTCTCCCGTGGTCGATGGGTCCGATCCGGACCCGTGCGCCCGGCACGCTACCGGGTCCGGTCGGCGGGGCGTACCGAAACCACCGCCGACCACCCCTTCCCGACCGCTTCCGCGAGCGCGGCTCACAGGTCCAGCACGTACTCCCGCTCGTGCGCGCGGTAGCGCCCGATCAGCTCCTGCCGCCCGGCATCGTCGAGCGGGCGATACGCCCCCTCGCGCTCGGGACGCCACCACACCTCGTCCGCCGTGCGAAATCCCTCGCGGCGCAATCCGACCTTGTGCACCTTGTTGGTCGCGGTGGTCGGCACCGTGTCCACCACCCGCACGAACGTCGGCGCCATCTTGGTGCCCAGGTCGGGCTGTTCGGCGATGAACGCGGCAAACTCCCCGGGATCGAAGGCGGCTCCCTCGCGCACCTGCACGGCCGCCATCACCAGGTCCCCGGTCACCGGGTCCGGCACCCCGTACACGACCACCACCTCGAACGGCGCGTGGCGGGCGAGGATGCCCTCGATCGTGGCCACCGCCAGGTTCTCCCCGTCCACCCGGAGCTTGTCGTCCGCCCGCGCGGCGAAGTACAGGTACCCGGCCGCGTCCCGGTAGAAGTGGTCGCCCGTCCAGTAGCGGCCGTCCCGCAACCGCGCCGCCGACGCCTGCTCGTTGCGCCAGTAGCCCTCGAACCCGCTGCGCCCGGTGTTGACCAGCTCGCCGATCGCGGCGTCGCCGTTGAGCAGCCGACCCGCCGCGTCGAACTCGGCCCGCGCGCACTCCTCGCCGGTCGCCGGATCGAGCACCGCGGCGTGCTCCGGGCACGGACCGACCGCGCCCGGGGGCGTCCCGGGCCGCCGGTTGACGCTCATCCCGCCCTCCGAGGAGCCGTATCCCTCGGTCAGCGCGCATCCGAAGCGCGCCTCGAAGCGCGCCATGTCCACCGCGCCCGCTTCGGTGCCGAACCCGGCGCGCAGCGGGTTGTCCCGGTCGTCGGGTCGCTCCGGGGTGGCCAGCAGATACGAGATCGCGCGCCCGACGTAGGTGAAGTAGGACGCGCCGTAGCGGCGGATGTCGGGCAGGAACGCCGACGCGGAGAACCGGCGGCGCAGCGCGACCGCGCCGCCCGCGCGCAGCGCCGGCGCCCAGTTCGCCATCAGCGCGTTGCCGTGGAACATCGGCATGCACACGTAGTTGACGTCGTCCGGGCCGAAGCCGAACTGCGCGGTCAGCGCGGTGCCCGCGCCGGCCAACCGGCCCTGCGAGCAGATGACCCCCTTGGGCGCGCCGGTGGAGCCGGAGGTGAACACGATCAGCAGCCGACCCGAGGGGTCGACGGTCAGGGTGGGCAGCGCGGCGTCCGCGTACGGCCGCAGCAGGTCGGCGTAGCCGGGGTCGTCGACCACCAGGACGCGGTGCGCCGGGATGCCCAGGTCCAATCCGTCGAGCAGCGGCAGGTGCGCCCGCTCGGTGACCAGGACGGCGCATTCGGCGTGGGTGATGTCGCGGGCCAACTCCGCGCCGCGGCGGGTCGAGTTCACCCCCACGAGGGTGGCGCCCGCCACCGCTGCGGCGGACAACCAGAGCGGGAATTCGGGCACGTTGTCGAGCAGGACCCCCACGTGCGGCTCGACCCCGCGCGGCAGCAGGTCGGCGAGCAGCGCGGCCCGGGCGGCGGCGTCGCGGGCGATCCGGTCGTGCGTCCAGGTCAGGTCCTCGAAGTGCAGTCCGGTCCGCTCGTCGCCCCATTGGCGATGTACGAGCTCCGCGATCGTCACCATGCCGCACTCCCTCACCGCGATCCGGCCGCGCCGGGTCTGATAGACCGTTAGATCTGATGCACCGTCACATTCTTGGCCCGCATTCTTGGCAAGATCAAGAACCGCGTCACGAAGGATGGGCATTCTCGGCAGGTTCCAGCAAAGTGTCACGAAGGGACGGGCATGAACTCGAACACCAGGCCGCTGCCGCCGGCCTCGGCCACCGCCCTCGCCGAACTGATGGCCGGCACCCTGCCCGGACCGGAGAGCGTGACCCCGGAGGCGCTCGACCTCGCGGACCGGGTGCGGGATCTGGTCGAGGCGGTGGTGTGGACCGACGTGGACGCGGCGGTACGCGCGGACGCGGCCGGGCGGATCGCCGAGCTGACCGCGCTGCTCGGCGCGGCCCGCCGCCCGCAGGCGGTCTCGCTGATCCGGTATCCGGACGGCAGGCTGGAACATCTGACCCAGATGGGCTCGGGACGGCTCAACCCGCAGGCTCCCCGGCTGGTGTTCGCCGAGGTCACCCCCAGGCCCGACCCGACGGCGGAGCCCGCGTCGGTGGAGATCCACGCCCGATGCACGCTGACCGCGGCACACGGCGGCCCGCCCGCCCGCGCGCACGGCGGCATCGTGGCGGTGATCCTGGACCAGCTGCTCGGGGTGGCCGCGTCCACGGCCGGCGCGCCGGGGCTGACCGCCGGCCTCGACATCCGCTACCGCCGGGCGACGCCCTACGACGTACCGCTGGAGCTGACCGGGCGCTGGACCGGCCGCGAAGGACGCAAGAGCTTCGCGACCGGTGAGATCCGCGCCGACGGGCAGGTGACCGCCGAGGCGACCGCGGTGTTCATCGCAGAACGGCGGTCCTGAGCCGAACGACGATCCCGAGCGGAGGGACGATCCCGAGCGGAGGGGGGCGGCGCGGCGGGCCTCAGACCACCGCCGGAGCCGCCTCGGTCTCGCTCACCATCGGCCGCCCCGCGGCCTCCCAGGCGAGCATCCCGCCGTCCACGTTGACCGCGTCCCAGCCCTGTTGACCCAGATAGTGGGTGACCTGCGCGGACCGGCCGCCGACCCGGCACATCACGTACACCCGGGTGTCGTGCGGCACCTCGTCGATCCGGTCGAGCAGCGTGTTCATCGGGATGTGTCGGGCGCCGGCCACGTGACCGGCGTCCCACTCGTACGCCTCCCGTACGTCCAGTACGAAGGCGTCGTCGGGAACCGCGGCGGCGGCCACGGCCGGCGGGGGCGACAGGTGCATCGGATCTCCGGGAGGTCAGGCGTCCGGAACCCGTCCGGCCGCGCTCATCGCACATTGTCGGTCATCGGCGCCGCGCACAGGTGCCCCGAACCGGCGAACCGCCCGCTCGTCACCTCCCCGACACACGCGCGGGCGGGGGCGGCCCGGGCACCGGCCGCGGCGGCCGATCACGGCACCAGCGTGCCGAGCACCTTCTCCTTCTCCGCGATGTCGTGCAGGAGCTGGTCGGCCAGATGTTCGAGCAGGCCGTCCGGATCGTCGGGGGCGAGCTGGAGCAGCTGCCCCATCGCACCCGCCATCAGCTCCTCGCGCAGCCCGGCCAGCTCGGTGCGGCGATGGGTGAGCCAGGCCAGCCGGCTGCGCAACCACTGCCCCCGGCCCTCGGTGCCCGGACCGCTCGCGCCCTCCGGGGACGTGGCCCATTCCGTACCCAACGCCAGCAGCTCGGTCACGTCGCCGCGCGCGTACGCGGCGTTCACCCGGGCAATGAAGGCACCCCGGCGCTGCTTCTCCTCCGGGTCCTGGACCAGGTCCGGGTGCGCCCGGCGGGCCAGCTCGCGAAAGAGCTTGCGCGCCTCGGCGCCGGGGCTGACCCGGTGCACCTCCGGCACCGGCATCGATTCCTCGGCCGAACCGCCCTCCGCGCCGGGCGCCCCGTCGAGGGCACCCAAAAGCGAGTCCAAGTCCGGCATGTCCGTGACCACACCACGCAATTCGACCGCACGCCGGATGTCCGCGGGATCGCCGGTGTGCGCCGCGATCGCCTCCGCGATCAAGGCGTCCAGCTCGTCCAGCCGCTCGTAGAGCGGACCGAGCCGGCGGTGGTGCACGATCGCCAGGTTGTCCAGCTCGACCTGAAGGGTCGTCACATCCACTTCGTCGTCGAGCAACGCGGTCTCCTCGGCGGCGACCTGTCGCTCCAACTCGGCGATTTCGGGGTCCGACCAGGGGGTCGGCGCGCTGACCTCGTCCATCACGTCCCTTGTGTGCTGTTCTGTTCCCGCGCGACACCGGCCGGCGGGCACCTCTGCCGGACTTTGAAGATCAAATCACTCGCAACACCCCCCAGCAGCCTATGTGGTAGGGCAGCATGGTCAGGCCGTCCCTGGCCAGTCGATCCAACAAAGCAGTTGGCTAGAGGGGATAAGATCCAGCCATGCCGCCCGACACCGCACGCACCCGAGCCAAACTTCTCGACGCCGCCCGCGCGGAGTTCGCCGAGCACGGCATCGCCGGCGCCCGCGTCGACCGCATCGCCCTGCGCGCCGGGGTGAACAAGGAGCGCATCTACGCGTACTTCGGGAACAAGGAGCAGCTCTTCCAGCACGTGCTGACGGAGTCGCTCCAAGAGCTCAACACGGTCGTCACGATGCCCAACGACGACCCGGCCGAGTACATCGCCCAGGTGTACGACTTCTACTGCGCCCGCCCGGAATTGCTCCGGCTGCTGGTGTGGGAGGCGTTGTACTACGGGCACGACCCGGTCCCGGACGAGGAGCGGCGAGTCACGAGCTACGCCGCGAAACTTCAGGAGTTCGCCGATCACCTCGGCGTGAAGCCCTCGCCCGACGTCGCCCAGCTGCTCTACTCGCTCATCGGCGTCGCCGCCTGGCAACAGACGATGCCGCAGATGTCGCGGGTACTGCTCGGGGCCGACTCGGAGTCCGAGGAGGCCCGGGCGAACCGGCGCAAGCACCTCATCGAATTCACGCGAGCGTCCATCGCGTCGATGAAGCAGTCATAGTGCGCACGGCCGGATGAAGGGTCCACCCTTCATCCGGCATGCCCACGAACGTGCCGTCCTTCCGGCGCGCTCTCCTCGAAGGAAGGCACGGCCGGGGTCCGCCCTCCCCCCGGGCACCCCGCACGCGCGGCGGCCGGTACACCCCATGCCCCCGCCGCCCGCACACCTCGTCCCCCCGCCGCCCCGCCCCGGAGCGGCGACCGCGCCGGAACACCCCGCCGGCCGGTCCACGACACGAAGCCCTCGTGCGCGGCAACGCGCACGAGGGAATCGGCCAGGCTCGTCCCGCGCCCCGGGCCTTCACCCCGGTTGAGCAGGCGCTCGCCTCATCGCAACGAGGGAATCGGCCAGGCTCGTCCCGCGCACCCAGGGGCTGAACCCCCGCCGAGTCAGACCCCGGTCTCGGCCGGCAGCCGGCCCGACCGCACTGCGGCCAGCAGTTGTTCGTGGTCGGCCTCCGTACGGTCCGCGTACCGCACCGCGAACCGCGCAAACGCGTCCTCCAGCCGGTCGTTCTTCCCGCAATAACCGGCCAACACCTGCGGGTCCACCGAGTGGCTGTGTGCCCGGGCCAGCAGCGCGCCGGTCATCCGCGCGTAGTCGTCTATCTCGTGCGCGGCCAGCAGCGTCGCGTCGATGCTGCCCTTCATATTGCGGAACCGCCGCACCATGAAGTCGCGCCCGTCTATCGAGGTCCAGCCGAGCAGCGCGTCGGTGCCGGCCTGCATCCACTTCTGCCCGACCACCACCCGACGCCCCTCGTGCTCGACCCGGGTGGGCGGCAGATACGGCGCCAGCGCCGACGGACGAGCCTCCTTCACCTGCAGCACCAGTGGCTCGTCGCCGTTGCCCAGGAGCAGCACCACATAGGCCCGGGTACCGACACTGCCGGTACCGACCACCCGAAACGCCACGTCCTCCACCGCGAACCGGGCCAACAGCGGCCGCCGCTCGGTGGAGAGGGTGTCCACGTAGCTCTCCAGACCGCCCGCCACCGCGCGGGC
The DNA here is from genome assembly GCF_042754105.1 of Embleya sp. NPDC059237. Lineage (NCBI taxonomy): Bacteria > Bacillati > Actinomycetota > Actinomycetes > Kitasatosporales > Streptomycetaceae > Embleya > Embleya sp. NPDC059237. The sequence goes on from NZ_JBHZAE010000008.1 coordinate 136,700, forward strand.
GAGGTCGTCGTCCACCGCGGTGAGCACCGGCGGATCGGGCACGAAGTGCCAGGTGCCGTCGGAGCGCCGCGCGGTCGACTTGGCCGCGAACCGCGCGCTGGTGTTGCGCCGCGCTTTCGCGGTGACCTGCGCCAGCAGTCCGGACAACTCGTCCGCGTCCGCGTGCGCCACCAGCGAGTCGTCGGCGATCGCGTTCCAGGCCTGGAGCACCGGCATTCCGGCGAGCAGCGCCATCGTCTTGCGATACGACGCGGCGGCGTCGTAGGCGGCCACGTGACACGCGTCCTCGTCGAGCCCGCCGACCCGACCCGCCACCACGAGCGAGGCCACCAGCCGCTTGAGGTCCCACTCCCACGGTCCCTGCACGGTCTCGTCGAAGTCGTTGAGGTCCATCACGAGCCGACCCTCGGCCGTCCCGAACACCCCGAAGTTCGCCGCGTGCGCGTCACCGCATATCTGGGCGGTCAGCCCCGTCACCGGCTCCGCCGCCAGATCCGCCGCCATCAACCCGGCCGCCCCGCGCAGGAACGCGAACGGCGAGGCCGCCATCCGCCCGATCCGCAACGGCACCAGGTGTTCGAGCCGCCCGACGTTGGAGCGCTCGACGCTCTCCACCACGTCCGGCCGATCCGCCGCCGGCTCGAACGCCGCGTGCGCGGACCGCGACACCCGCTCGCGCAGGCCCTTGCCCAGCGCCTTGGACGCGACATCCGACCTGTCCCGAAAACCCGGAACGATGAATTCCCGCCCCACCGAAGTCCCCGACATGTACCGATCCTCCCCGGACGCAAGCCCACGACCGGCCATGCACGACACACGGCCGGACATACGAAAAGGCCCCAGGTCGATGACCTGGGGCCTTTGCTCGGTGCGCGAGGGGGGAGTTGAACCCCCACGCCCTTTCGGGCACTGGAACCTGAATCCAGCGCGTCTGCCTATTCCGCCACCCGCGCGAGCAATCAAAGATTAGCACGGGCCCGAGGCCCATTACGAATCCTTACCCGCAGACCCCACGGCTCACACCATGAGCACCCGTATGGCCACCCAGAGCAACCAACGGTTCATCTTTCCGTACCGGGATCCCCACGACCCCCGCCTCTCCGGCATGCTTGCCCTGCACCGTACGGTGAACGGGCTTCGACCCGGGCCACGCACACGGTCGCGGCACAACTACTGCAAGCGAGCCACCGAGGGGTCGACAGGGTGTAGGAATCCCTGTGAAAGCCAACACTCCTTACAGTGGCCACGGTAGGGAACCGCGCCCGTTTCCCACGCGTGGATACGATCAGTGAGCAGACTGTAGGACCGGACCGGCCGATCGCGTACGGAAGGAGGTGCCCGTGGGTCCCCTGAAGAAGTTCGAGCAACGGCTCGAGGGCCTGGTCAACGGCGCCTTCGCCAAGGCGTTCAAGTCCGATGTCCAGCCCGTCGAGATCGCCAGCGCCCTCAAGCGCGAGTGCGACAACAACGCGACGATCTGGAACCGAGACCGCACCATGGTCCCGAACGACTTCGTCGTCGAGCTCGGACAACACGACTATGAGCGCCTGAGCCCGTACGTGCAGCAACTCGGCGGTGAGCTGGCGACCGTGGTGCGCGATTACGCGCAACAGCAGCGCTACTCGTTCATCGGCCCCGTCGAGGTCCATTTCGAACATGCCGACGATCTGGACACGGGTCTGTACCGGGTGCGCAGTCAGGCACTCGCGGGCAGCCAGTCCCACTTGGACCAGCAGCAGCCCCCGCAGGCATCGCCCTTCCCGGGCGGGGGGCCGCAACCCGAGCAGCCGCCACAGGGTTATGGATACGGTCGACCCGGCGGGCCACCCCCGCCCGGGGTGCCCGCACCGCCCCCCTTCGGCCCGCCCGGGACCCCGGGAACGCCGCCCCGGCCACAGCCGGGGGAGCAGGCCGGCTACGGTCAGACTCCGCCGCCGACACCACGGCTGCGTACCTGGCTGGAGGTCAACGGGGTGCGTCACGAGCTCACCGCCCCGGTCGTGAAGTTGGGCCGCAGCACCGATGTGGAAGTTCGCGTCGACGATCCGAGCGTTTCGCGGCACCACGCCGAGATCCGCGTAGGCGCCCCGGCGTCGATCACGGACCTCGGTTCGACCAATGGGATCGTCGTCGACGGCCAGCACTGCCAACGTGCCGGCCTGCGGGACGGATCGCGCATCGTGCTCGGCAGCACCACTGTCGTGTTCCGCCAAGCCGAGGGGTGACAACGGGCGCATGTCTGAGCTGACCCTCACCGTTATGCGGTTGGGTTTCCTCGCTGTGCTGTGGTTGTTCGTGATCGTCGCCGTACAGGTGATCCGTAGCGACCTCTTCGGCACACGCGTGACCCAACGACCCACGCGGCGCAGAACCGCCGCGCCGGCCGCAGCCGGAGGAGGTGCCACTCCGCCTCCGCAGGCGCAGCAGGCTCCGCCTCCGCAGCGGCAGCAGGCCCGGCCCCGCCGCGGCCAACGCAACAACAGCCCGAGCAAACTGGTGATCACCGAAGGCTCGCTGACCGGCACGACGATAAATCTGACGGATCAGCAGATCACCATCGGCCGGGCGCACGACTCGACCATCGTGCTCGACGACGACTACGCATCGAGTCGGCACGCCCGCATCTACCCTGCGCCCGACGGCAGCTGGGTGGTCGAAGACCTCGGGTCGACGAACGGTACCTACCTGGACCGTACGCGCCTGACCGGTCCGACCCCCGTGCCGCTCGGTGCGCCGATCCGCATCGGCAAGACCGTTATCGAGCTGCGCAGGTAGCCTGAATGAGCCTCTCTCTCCGCTTCGCCGCCGGATCCCACAAGGGCATGATCCGAGAAGGCAACGAGGACTCCGGGTATGCCGGTCCTCGCCTGCTCGCGGTCGCCGACGGCATGGGCGGGCAGGCAGCGGGCGAAGTCGCCAGCTCCGAAGTCCTGTCCACCATCGTCGAACTCGACGAGGACGTGCCCGGGGCCGACCTGCTCGACGCGCTGCGTTCGGCGGTCGATCGCGCCAACGACCGACTGCGTGTGATGGTCGACGACGATCCCCAGCTCGAGGGCATGGGGACCACGTTGACGGCGCTGCTGTGGACCGGGAGCCGACTCGGCCTCGCCCACATCGGCGACTCCCGTGCCTACCTCCTGCGCGACGGCGCCCTGGAGCAGATCACCCAGGACCACACCTGGGTGCAGCGCCTGGTCGACGAGGGTCGGATCACCGAGGAGGAGGCCGACCACCATCCGCAGCGCTCGCTGCTGATGCGCGCGCTGGACGGGCGCGGCCACGTCGAGCCGGACCTGTCGGTGCGCGAGGCCCGGCCCGGCGATCGCTACCTGATCTGCAGCGACGGCCTGTCGGGGGTGGTCAGCCGGGAGACGATGGAGACCACCCTCCTCACCTACGGCAATCCGAACGACGCGGTCCAGGAGCTGATCCAGCTCGCGCTGCGCGGCGGCGGCCCGGACAACATCACCTGCATCGTCGCGGACGTGGTCGACCCCTCCGACCAGCCCTCCGACAGCCCGATCGTGGTGGGGGCGGTCGCGGCCGTGGTGGACGACACCACGACGCTGCCGACCACCCCGGCCTCCCGGGCCCGGGAGCTGACCGCCGGCGAGTACGAGACCGAGGCCCTGGTCTCCGAGCCGGGCAGCCGGCGCAAGCCCAAGCCCAAGTCCACCCTGCGCAAGACGCTGCCCATCTGGGGCGGCGTCGCGGTGCTGGTGGCGGCGCTCGGCGGCGCCTACTACTGGACCCAGACGCAATACTTCGTGGCCGACAAAGGAGACCACGTAGCGATCTACCGGGGGATCGACTCGAAGATCCTGGGCATCAACCTCGCGAGCACGTACCAGAGTTACGACGAGGTGAAGCTGTCCCTGATCGGTCAGCCCAATCGGGACGCGGTCAACAGCACGCTCGACGCGACGAGCCTGAGCGACGCGCGGCACACCATCGACCGGCTCAAGCGCCAGGCCGACGTGTGCCGCAGGTCGTACTCGGCGCAGGACATGAAGAAGACCGAGACTCCCGGCAACCCCGGCGCCCAGCCGGCGGGCAGCGTGGACGCGTTCCCGCAGCAGGTACAAGGTCTCCCGGTGGCGCTGCAGACCAACCTGCCGGTCGCCAAGCACACCTCGACCACGGCCTCGCGCAGCAACCGGAGTTCGACCGCGCCGCCCACCGAGTCGGGCGGTCGAAGCAAGGGCAGCACGACCACGAGCCCGAGTGCACCGGCGAGTTCGGCACCACCGAGTACAAGCACGACACCACCGGCGGCGACACCGGAGGCACCCGGGGCGGGGCTGAGCGCCGAAGAGGCCGAGCTGGCCAAGCAGTGTTATCCGCGACCGGCCGGAACCGCCGGAACGAACTGAGGGGAGCGCCGTGAGCAACACGACGATCACCCCCCAAGCCGCACCGAATCGCCGCAACACCGAGTTGATGATGCTCGGATTCGCGGTCCTGGTGCCGATGCTGGCCTACGCCAACGTGGGACTGGCGGGGGACGGGTCACTGCCCATGGGCAGCCTGATCAAGTACGGCTTCGGCCTCGGCATCTTCGCGGGAATCGCGCACCTGCTGGTCCGCAAGTTCGCGCCGTACGCCGACCCGCTGCTGCTGCCGTTGGCCACGTTCCTCAACGGCATGGGCCTGATGTTCATCAATCGGCTCGACCTGGACATCGTCAAGGGCATCGGTCTGGGCGGCAGGCACGGCACCGCGGCGGCCGGTTCGCAGCTGATGTACTCGGCGATCGGCATCGGGCTGTTCGTGGGCATCGTGGTGCTTTTGAAGGACCACCGGCTGCTCCAGCGCTACACGTACACGTTCATGGCACTCGCGCTGGTCCTGCTCGTGTCGCCGATCCCGTTCCCGGGCGACATGTACGGCGCGAAGATCTGGATCCGGCTCGGCCCGTTCAACTTCCAGCCCGGCGAGTTCACCAAGATCGTGCTGACGGTCTTCTTCGCGGGCTACCTGATGGCCAAGCGCGACGCGCTCGCGCTGGCCAGCCGCAAGGTGATGGGGCTGTACTTCCCGCGCGGTCGGGACATGGGCCCGATCGTGGTGGTCTGGCTGCTGAGCATCCTGATCCTGGTGTTCGAGCGCGACCTCGGCACCTCGCTGCTGTTCTTCGGCCTGTTCGTGGTCATGCTCTACGTGGCCACCGAGCGCACGAGTTGGCTGCTGTTCGGTCTGTTCATGGCCGTCGGCGGCGCGGTCGTGGTCGGCACGCTCGAACCGCACGTGCACGACCGCGTGGCGGCCTGGCTGGATCCGCTGGCCGCCTACAACGGCAGCGGATCGGTGCAGTCCGAGCAACTGGCCCAGGCCCTGTTCGGTTACGGCACCGGCGGCCTGCTCGGCACCGGCCTCAACCAGGGCCACCCGACCGAGATCGGCTTCGCCGCGCGCAGCGACTTCATCCTGACCACGGTCGGCGAGGAGTTGGGCCTGGCCGGGATGATGGCCATCTTCATGGTGTACGCGCTGCTGATCGAGCGTGGTCTGCGTACCTCGCTGGCCGCGCGCGACCCGTTCGGCAAGCTGCTCGCGGCCGGCCTGTCGGTCACCATCGCGCTCCAGGTCTTCGTGGTCGCGGGCGGCGTCACCGGTCTGATCCCGCTCACCGGTATGACGATGCCGTTCCTGGCCCAGGGCGGCTCGTCCGTGATCACCAACTGGGCACTGGTGGCGATCCTGATCCGGATCAGCGACACCGCCCGCCGCCCCGCGCCGCCCGCCGGGACCTTCGACCCGGGCGCGGGAGTGGCCCCCCGGCGTGGCTCGCACGCCTCGGGCCGCGACGGCACGCCGGCCGGCGGCACCACCCCGCCGCCGAACGCGACGCCCGCCGACGGTTCGTCCGCTCCCGATCCCGAGGCGCTGACCGTGGCGGGCGGGGTGCCCAGCGCCCCCGGCGGCCCCGGTACCCCGCCTCCGGGTGGCTCCGGGACGCCACCGAGACCATTCGTGCCCCCGCCGAGCCCCGGCGGCGGAGCCCCGTTCGGCCCACCGGGCCAGGGCGGCTCCGGCGGGCCGAACCCGTGACCGCCGCAACGCACGTCCAGGGGAGGGAAACACCGTGAACAAGCCGTTGAGGCGGGTCTCCGTCTTCTGCCTGATCCTGGTCGCGGCACTGATGCTGCGGGCCAACTGGGTCCAGGTCGTCAAGGCCGACGACTACGCGAACAACGACCACAACAAGCGGGCGATCTACGAGAAGTACTCGCATCCGCGCGGCGACTTCCTCGTCGAGGGCAAGCCGATCACCAGCTCGGTCAAGACCGACGACAAGCAGTACGAGTTCCTGCGCAAGTACGAGTTCGGCCCGATGTACGCGCCGGTCACCGGCTACATCTCGCCGTTCGTCGGCAAGAACCTGCTGGAGAACCTCGACGACGACATCCTCAGCGGCAAGGACAGCAGGCTGTTCGTGCGCAAGGTGCTGGACACGGTGACGAACAAGGGCACCCGGGGCGGCAATGTCGCGCTGACGATCAACGCCAAGGCGCAGGAGGCCGCGTACAACGGCCTCAAGGACAAGACCGGCGCGGCGGTCGCGATCGACCCGGACACCGGCAAGGTGCTGGCCATGGTCAGCACGCCGTCCTACGACCCGAACGTGCTGGCCCAGAACGACCGCAACGCGGTGGCCGAGGCGTACGACCAGCTCACCCTGGACACCGACCCCAAGCGCAAGAAGCCGGACACCAAGTTCGACCCGAAGATGCCGATGGACAACCGGGCGCTGCGCTACACCTATCCGCCCGGGTCGACCTTCAAGCTGATCACCGCGGCGGCGGCGCTGTCCGAGGGCAAGGCCAAGCCGAACGAGGCGCCGACGGTCCCGCTCAGGGGCGACACGCTCTTCTACCCGTCCTCGAACCAGGGCCTGAGCGAGGCCTCGCACCCGGGCTGTGTCGGTGCCACCCTGCAACGGGCGCTCGAACTGTCCTGCAACACCGTCTTCGCCCAGCTCGGCACTGACGTCGGCGAGGCGAAGCTCAAGGAGCAGGCCGAGAAGTTCGGCTTCAACAACTTCGGCAAGGGTGTCAACACCAACCCGCTCGACATCCCCACGCGGGCCAAGCCCAGTCTGTTCCCGGGCAGCAACGACGGTGGACAGCTCATGCGGGCCTCGATCGGCCAGGAGAGCGTGGCGTCCACCCCGATCGAGATGGCCATGGTCGCGGCCGCGATCGCCAACAACGGCAAGGTGATGAAGCCGTACGTGGTGGACGAGTTGCGGGCGCAGAACCTCTCGGTGCTGGAGAAGACCCAACCGCAGATGATCAGCGAGGCGGTCTCGCCCGAGGTCTCGGCACAGCTGCGGGACATGATGCAGGGCGTGGTCAAGGACGGCACCGGCAAGCCGGCCGCGATCCCGGGCGTCGAGGTCGGCGGCAAGACCGGCACCGCGCAGCAGGGGTTCAACAACGGCAAGAAGCCGTACGCGTGGTTCGTCTCGTACGCCAAGGGCCCGGACGGCAAGAACGTGGCCGTCGCGGTCGTGGTGGAGCCGGACACCGAGATCGACCGCAGCGACATCGCCGGCGGCCAGCTCGCCGGCCCGATCGCCAAGGCGATCATGGAAGCCGTGGTCAAGAAGTGAGCCATGGCACACGACCACTCCAATAGTCACTCCGACCACTACTGCAATCAGATATCGACGTGCCCTCGTGGCTCGGGTGTGACGGCCCGCCGGGCCGCCGCACCGGTACCGTGTCGGAGAACGCGCCGGACCGTTGGGGCAATCGCCGCGGTACCGGCCGGCCGAAGACCGAAGGCCGTGGACCGGTAAGGGAAGGGCTGGAAGTTATGGAAGAGCCGCGTCGCCTCGGCGACCGGTACGAGATCGGCGCGGTCCTCGGCCGTGGTGGCATGGCCGAGGTGTACATGGGCCGTGACATTCGTCTGGGACGCAGTGTGGCGGTCAAGACACTGCGCGCCGATCTCGCCCGTGACCCAACGTTCCAGGCCCGGTTCCGCCGCGAGGCGCAGTCGGCCGCCTCGTTGAACCACCCGGCGATCGTCGCGGTCTACGACACCGGCGAGGACTACATCGACGGGATCTCGATCCCGTACATCGTGATGGAGTACGTGGACGGCTCGACGCTGCGCGAGCTGTTGCACTCGGGCCGCCGGCTGCTGCCGGAACGAGCCCTGGAGATGACCGCCGGCGTGCTCCAGGCGCTGGAGTACAGCCACCGCAACGGCATCATCCACCGCGACATCAAGCCCGCCAACGTCATGCTGACGCGGCAGGGCACAGTCAAGGTGATGGACTTCGGCATCGCGCGGTCCATGGCCGACAACGGCATGACCATGACGCAGACCGCGGCCGTGATCGGCACCGCGCAGTACCTGTCGCCGGAGCAGGCCCGCGGCGAGACCGTGGACGCCCGGACCGACCTCTACTCCACCGGTTGCCTGCTCTACGAGCTGCTGACCGAACGTCCGCCGTTCATCGGCGACTCCCCGGTCGCGGTGGCCTATCAGCACGTCCGCGAGGACCCGCTGCCGCCGAGCACGTTCGACCCCGAGGTCTCGCCGACCATCGACTCGATCGTGCTCAAGTCGCTGGCGAAGAATCCGGACAACCGGTACCAGAGCGCCGACGAGATGCGCGCCGACATCGAGCGGGCGCTGCACGGCCTGCCGGTGGGGGCGCCGAGCGTGATGGCCGCGCCGATGGGGGCCGACCCGGCGACGCAGTACCTGCCGCCGACGGCGGGCGGGGCGACCCAGGTCATCCCGGCTCACGGCCAGGGGCCGGCCACGGGGCAGTACGAGCTCGACGACAACGACCGCCGCCGGGACGAGCCGAGGAAGTCCCGGGGCGGCGCCTGGATCCTGCTGGCGCTGGCCTGCATCGCGGTCCTGGTCGCGGCCTTCTTCATCGGCAAGACCCTGATGGGCGACGGCGAGGACAAGTCGGCGGGGGTGCCCACCCTGACCGGCAAGACCCTGGAGGAAGCCACCAAGGCGGTGGACAACGCCGGGTTCAAGATCAACATGAACAACGACCCGTCGCAGTGCCCCAAGGACGCCACCGGGACCAAGGGGACCATCTGCAAGCAGACCCCGCCGGCCGGAGGGAGCGCCAAGAAGGGCGACACCATCCAGGTCTGGGCCTTCGGCGGCCCGAAGAAGACCACCGTCCCGCCGGGCCTCAAGGGCCTTTCCGAGGATGACGCGACCAAGAAGCTCAAGGACGCCAACCTGGTCGCCGACCCCGTGCGCAGCCAGACGCTGACCAACTGCACCCGGGACACCGTCTGCTCGACCAGCCCCGACGCGGGCGCCGAGCTGAACGAGGGCGACAAGGTCACCCTGAACATCTTCACCGGCAAGACCCAGGTGCAGGTGCCGCAGGTGGTCGGCCTCAGCTACGACGACGCCAAGGCCAAGCTGGAGAACCTCGGGTTCAAGGTCACCAAGTCCTCCGACCAGTACACGACGGAGAAGCCGGCCGGCCAGGTGTTCAAGCAGAGCGAGACCGCGGGCTCGAAGATCAACGAGGGTGGCACCATCAACCTCACCGTCTCCAAGGGCCCGACCCCGGCCACCACGGCTCCTCCGGCCACGGGCACCCCGGGCGGCAACACGGGCTCCAGCAGCCCGCCCCCGTCGGGCAACAACCAGGGCGGCGGGGGCAACTCGGTGTTGGGCGGCGACCTGAGAGGCGGCCACGGCAACTGGCCGAACTGACCCGCAGGCACCACCCAACCGAGGCCCCGAGAGCCAAAGCTCCCGGGGCCTCGGCGGTTTCCGGCCGACGCGCGGGGGGCGAACAGGGCCTGGGGCGTGTCTTCAATCTCCCGTCGGGCTCCGCGGCGTCCGGTGCCGTGCATCGGCGGGGGCGAGGTCGGGGGTGGTTGCCCGGGTGGCGAGTGTGGCCAGGTGGGACAGGGCGGTTGCGGACGGGGTGTTCGGGCGGGCGCGGAAGACGTGGATTTCCAGGGCGGTGTCGCCGGTCGGGGTGGGAACTCGGAGGGTTTCGTAGTCCAGGTGCATCGAGCCGACCGCCGGGTGGTGCACGCTCTTGTGGCCGGCGCCGCAGACCAGCACCTTGCCGGTGGCCCAGATCCGCCGGAAATCGGCGCTGTGGGTGGAGAGTTCGGTGATCAGCGTGGCCAGTTCCGCATCGTCGGGATAGCGCCCGGCCGAGACCCGCAGCTGGCCCACCGCGTCCTCGGCCCGCTCCTCCCACTCGGGGAACACGAGGCGGGAGGCGGGGTCGAGGAAGAGGAACCTGGCGTTGTTGCGGTCGCGGCGGCTCGAATCGGCCAGGCCGCCGACGAGTTCGGCGCCCAGGTCGTTCCAGGCCACCGTGTCCAGGCGGTGGTTCGTGGCGAAGGCCGGGAGCCGGGTCAGCGAGTCCAGGATCTGCTGGATCAGCGGGCTGACCCGGGCCGTCGGCGCGGGGGCGCGGCGCGTGCCGGCCAGCGTGATCAGGTGCCGGTGCTCGGCGGCGTCGAGGCCGAGCGCCCGGGCGAGTGCGTCCAGCACCTCGGGGGAGGGCTGGGTGGCCCGACCCTGTTCGAGGCGTACGTAGTAGTCGACGCTGATCCCGGCGAGCTGGGCCAACTCCTCGCGGCGCAGGCCGCGGACCCGGCGTCGCCGGCCGCCGACGAGTCCGACGTGCTCCGGTGCGACGCGGCCTCGGCGGGCCCGCAGGAAGCCGCCCAGCGCGCGCCGGGCGTCGCCGATGCCCTCGACCTCGTCGTCGGTGTGCGCGGCGGGCGCGGCGGGCGCGCCCGCCGTCCCGGTGCGCCGCTCGGTGGCGGTCGTACGCTCGCCCTGCTCCACCCCGTTCATGCGGTCAAGTATGCGCGGGCGCCGGGCGGATCGGGCCTGTGTGGTTCTCGCAGTACCAGGAACGGGGTTCCGCCGGTTGAACCGGGTCCTGGCTACCCGTTCGCGTCCGGAGGAGCGTTGGCTCCATGAACCCCACCACGCCGCAGTCCGGCCGGCCCACGCCGTCGCCCCGCAAGGTCCTCGTCGTCGTCGCCCATCCCGAGCCACGCTCGCTCAACGGCGCGCTCACCGAGTTCGCGGTCGAACGGCTGCGGGCGGCGGGACACCACGTGCGGGTGTCCGACCTGTACGCGATGAAGTGGAAGGCGGCGGTGGACGGCGACGACTTCCCGGAGCACGTCGCGGACCACCGCCTTCGGGTCATGGCCGAATCGCAGCGGGCCACGCTGGCCGAGCGGCTGGCCCCGGATATCGCCGCCGAGCAGGAGAAGGTGCTCTGGGCGGACGCGGTCGTCCTGCAGTTTCCGATGTGGTGGTTCTCCGCGCCGGCGATTCTGAAGGGCTGGATCGACCGGGTGTTCACCGCCGGATTCGCCTACGGTCCAAAGGTCCCGCCCCCATACAGTGAGGGCGCGTTGGCCGGGCGGCGGGCATTGTTGTCGGTGACGGCCGGCGCCCGGGAGACCGCGTTCTCCGACCGGGGCATTCACGGGCGGCCGGCGGAACTGCTCTTCCCGCTCCAGCACGGGTTGTTCTGGTTCACCGGGTTGGCCCCGCTCGAGCCGTTCGTGGTGTACGGCTCGAACGACGTATCGCCGGAGCGGTTCGAGGCGGCGAAGGAGGAGTACGCCCGACGGCTCGACGGGCTCTTCACCGACGAGCCGGTGGCCTTCCGCGCGCTCGACGGCGGCGACTACGACCGTGAGATGCGGCTGCTGCCGGGCGTCGAGGAGCCCGGGGCGAGCGGGATCGACATGCATGTGCGGTCGGGCGCCTGAGCCCGGGCCGGTCGTGCCCGACTCCCCGGTGCGCGGGGGTGGTTCGGGGCCGCGAAACGGGCGGCGACCTGCGCGGACCGGCGTCGCCGGGGCCGACGACCGGCGCTCGGACCACGACTTTCGGTATTGGTCGGTGCCTCGGTGCACCTGTTATTGTCGAGCCCGACCCGACCGCAGCGCCCACGGCACGCGGACAGGTGCACGAACGTCACTCGCAGGACGGAGAGGCCACGCTGATGAAGAAGCTGATCCTGGTGGCTTTGGCTGCTGTAGCCGGCCTGTTGGTCTACCGGCAGATTCAGGCGGATCGGGCCGAGCAGGATCTGTGGACCGAGGCGACGGACGCGGTTCCGGCGGGCACCGGCACTCGCTGAACAGATCGTGCGGGAGACCCCGCAGAGGCTTGAACCCATCCGGGGAAGTGTGACGTTTCACGTGAAACGTCACACTTGCCCGGATGGGGTGTCGTGAAATCGCGGCCCGGTTGCCGCTAATCTGGTTCGGTACCGAGGGGCCTTAGCTCAGCTGGTAGAGCGCTGCCTTTGCAAGGCAGATGTCAGGGGTTCGACTCCCCTAGGCTCCACAGGATCCGTACAGGATCCACGACTGGCGATACGACGAAGGGCCCGGCGCGATGCCGGGCCCTTCGTCGTGTGTTCGGGCAGGTCAGTCGGCGTCCCGCTTCGGGGCGGTTGAGCGGAACTCGTCCTCGGTCAGCTTGACCTCGTCGTCGAGGGACGCGGGAGTCTGCGGGGTGGTGGCGGAGCCCTGTGGGGCCTCGTCGGGCTCGTCGGTCAGCCACTCGGGCCGGGCGTTGCGGCGGCGCCACCACAGGAAGGCCGCGAAGCCGCCACCCGCGACGACCGTGCCCAGCAGGAACCTGCGGCGCCGGGCCCGGCGCCGCTTGGCGCGGCCGACCCGGGCGACGTCCTCGGCGCTGATCTCGCCCTTGAGGACGGACAGCGCGGCGCCGGCCCGCAGGAGGGCCTCGTCACGAACGGGTTCGGCGGCGCCCCGTGCCTGGTCGACCACCTGGTATACGCGCGGGACCACGTCGTTGCGGACCCGGAGGCGGGCTGTCTCGACGGCGTGCTCGACGTGCGGTGCGGCCGTGTCCTTGGCGTTCACCAGTGCGGGTACGACCTTCTCGCGGGTGGTCTCGACTGCTCGCTCACGTGCCGCGCCCGCGTAGTGGATCGCCGCCTCCTTGGCGTGCGCGGCGTGTGGGGCAAGCCGGTCCCTGGTCCTGCCGGTCGCCTCGCGGACCGGATCCATGCGGGTCACGACATCCTCCTCCTCGCCGGGTTCATCCGCTATCTGTTCCCGACGATCCCGGGTTCATGCGCCGCGTATCGGCGTGCGGTCCGTACGGTGGAATGGTGTCCGCGGTGGTCTCGTGGCAGGAGCCGCCCGCGGCATGCGAGGATTCCGAGGATTCAAGAAGACCGTCCGTGTAACCGTAGGGAAGGCACATCAGTGGCCGAGGAACTTTTCGCCACCATCAAGACCAACCACGGGGACATCCGCATCCGGTTGTTCCCGAACCACGCACCGAAGACGGTCGCGAACTTCGTGGAGCTGTCGCAGGGGCAGCGCGAGTGGGTCCACCCGGCCAAGGGGCAGAAGACCACCGCCCGCCTCTACGACGGCACCGTGTTCCACCGCGTCATCTCCGGCTTCATGATCCAGGGCGGTGACCCGCTGGGCACCGGAACCGGCGGCCCGGGCTACCGCTTCGCCGACGAGTTCCACCCGGACCTGGCGTTCTCCAAGCCGTACCTGCTGGCGATGGCCAATGCCGGACCGGGCACCAACGGTTCGCAGTTCTTCATCACCGTGGGTGCCACGCCGCACCTGAACAACAAGCACACGATCTTCGGTGAGGTCGCCGACGCGGAGAGCCGCAAGGTCGTCGACGCGATCGCCGGTACCCAGACCGACATGCGCGACCGTCCGGCATCCGACGTCGTGATCAACACGGTCGAGGTCGAGACCGTCTCGTCCTGAACCCCGAGCGCACGGGCCGGGGCCTTCGGGTCCCGGCCCGCGGCGCGTGCCTGAAGGTGAGCATGAGCCCCGACGAGCAGCAGCCGAGTGCGACCGGACCGGCCGGTCCGCCCGTGTGTTATCGGCATCCCGATCGGGAGTCGAACATTCGCTGTACGCGCTGCGAGCGGCCCGTCTGCGGCGATTGCATGGTGAGCGCGTCCGTCGGCTTCCAGTGCCCGGACTGTGTCCGGCAGGGCAGTCGCCAGGTGCGCGAGGCGCGCACCGTTGCGGGCGGCCGGGTCGCGCCCACGACCGCGCCCGCGATCGTGACCAAGTCCCTGATCGGGCTCAACCTCGCCGTCTTCGTGCTGGTCCAGGTGGTCGGCAATACGTTCGTGGACCGGTGGATACTCGTCGGCCGCTTCTTCATGGGCGGCGAGTGGCAGGGTGTCGCCGAGGGCCAGTGGTACCGGTTGCTCACCGCGACGTTCCTGCACCAGCAGTTCTGGCACATCGGGTTGAACATGCTCGGCCTGTGGATGCTGGGTCCGCCGCTCGAGGCGGCGCTGGGCCGGACCCGGTTCGTCGCTCTCTACCTGGTCGCGGGCCTGGGCGGCAGCGCGCTGTCGTATCTGATCGCCGAACCGAACCAGGGCTCGCTGGGCGCCTCGGGCGCGTTGTTCGGACTGTTCGGCGCGATGATCGTGCTCGGCCGGCGGATGAACTACGACCTGAAACCGCTGATCATCCTGCTGGCGCTGAACCTGATGATCACGTTCCTCAACATGAGCACGATCGACTGGCGCGCCCATCTCGGGGGACTGGTCGCGGGCACGCTCGCCGCGATCGGTGTCGTCTACGCGCCGGCGCGGCAGCGGACCCTGGTCCAGGTGGGCAGCCTGCTCGCGGTGCTGGCGGTCATCGTGGCGATCGTGCTGATCCGGACCGCGCAGATCGTCTGAGGCACGAGGGCGCGGGGGCACGAGACAACGGGCAACAGACACACGACCCGGCCCCGACACCCGAGCACGGTCACCCCGTGAATCTCACCAATGACCCAAAGTGATGAATCCGGGATGCGAGCCGTTACCCACATCCCGGCCGGTCGTTGGACCGTAACGGGTTATCCACAGGATCCGCCCAGTTATCCCCACTGTGGATAACTCTGTGGAGTCTCCCCGGGAAAACTCGCTGAGCTGCGCGTATGCGCTACTTCCACTGAGTGGACACGCCGAAGCCGGCGGCGATGAAGCCGAAGCCGACAACGATGTTCCAGTTCTTCAGGGACTCGATCGGGAAGCGCATGTCGGTCACGTAGAAGACCACGATCCACAGCAGGCCGATCGCGAAGAGGGCCAGCATGAACGGCGCCACCCAGCGGCGCGAGTCCAGCTTTATGGTCGTCTTCTTGACGGGCGGCGGGGTGAAGTCGTCCTTCTTACGGATCCGGGACTTCGGCACGAGAGTCTCTCCTGTCGATGTAGCCGGACGAGTGGGTGCGCAGCACACGCGACACGATCCGGTGATGTGTCGGTTAGCGTAGTCGCTGTCAGGTCCGGAAGGAGGGTACGGCGACGTGCGTATCTTCGCCATGCGGCCGTCCGGGATGTCCTGGCGTGCGATCGTACCCCGATTGTCCGCACTTGTGGTGTTCGCCCTGGCCGGTCTGCTCTTCTGGATCAGCGCCGACACCTCCCACGGCACCAATCTGCGCAGCGACGCGCAGATGCTCAAACTCTCCGACGTGATCCGGGACCAGGGTCGGCGCAACGAGAGCGCCCAGCAGGACCTGTCCAAGCTGCAGCGGGACGTGGACGGGCTGGTCCAGGAGCAGGCCAACGACCCCCAGGCGCGCGGTCGCATCGACGCCGTCGCGGACCCGGCCGGGGTCACCCCGGTCTCCGGCGAGGGCCTGACGGTCACCCTGACCGACGCCCCTCCCGACGCCAAGTCCCGCGTACCCGGCGTGCGCGAACCCACCGCCGACGACCTCGTGGTGCACCAGCAGGACATCCAGGGCGTGGTGAACGCGCTGTGGAACGGCGGCGCGCGGGCGATTCAGATCATGGACCAGCGGATCGTGGCCACGTCCGCGGTGCGCTGCGTCGGCAACACGCTGATCCTGCACGGCCGGGTGTACTCGCCCCCGTACGTGATCTCGGCGGTCGGCGACATCGGCGCCCTGCGGCGCGCCCTGGATCAGAGCAAGAGCGTGTCCAACTACACCGACTACGTCGAGGCGTTCGGCCTCGGGTGGAAGGTCGAGGACCGCAAGCGCATCGATGCGCCGGGGTATACGGGCCCGCTGGGCCTGGAGTATGCGAAAGTCTCCGGGACGTGATCGGCAGCGGTGAATCGAGGGGAGTCTGACGACAGTGTTGCGGACCACGATGCGAGGCCTCGGGGAGGTCTTCATCACACTGGGCGTCGTCATCCTTTTGTTCGTCGTCTATCAGCTCTACTGGACCGGCGTGCTGGCCGATCGTGCGCGGGCCGACGAGATGCACAAGCTCGACGAGGCGCGCAAGCGGATCGGGGCGAGCGTGCCCAAGGACGTGCCGGTCGCGCAGGTACCCGCGGCACAGGCCCCGTACGAGGACGGTGAGCCGTTCGGGACCATGTACATCCCCCGTTTCGGTGACGGCTGGTACAAGACGATCCGGCCCGGGGTCACGCCCAAGGAGCTGCAAAAGGGCCTGGGTTGGTACAAGGGCAGCGCGCAGGCGGGTCAGGACGGCAACTTCGCCATTGCCGGGCACCGCAAGACGTACGGCGACCCGTTCCTGAACGTGCCCAAGCTGCAGGTGGGCGACAAGGTCGTGATCGAGGGCATCACCGAGTGGTTCGTCTACTCGATCGACAAGCCGGTCAGCCTTCCCGGGGACAAGGCGGTCCTGAAGACCGTTCCCGAGGATGTACACGTGCTCGACCCGGTGCCGGCGAAGGCCTATACGGCGCCCGGGAAATACATCACCCTGACCACCTGCGAACCCGAGTTCGGCAGCACGCACCGGTTGATCGTCTGGGGCCACCTGGAGTCGCGGACCCCGCTGTCCTCCGGTCGACCGGCGGCGTTGCAGGGATGAGCGGGGCGCGGATGAGCGAGTCGGGCCGCGCGGGCGGCGAGCGAGAGAGGGCCTGGGCCTGATGTACGGCTGGATCTGGCGCACCCTGCCGGGGAACGTGTGGGTGAAGCTCCTGCTCTCCCTGGTCCTGGTGCTGGCCATCGTGTACGCGCTGTTCACGTGGGTCTTCCCGTGGGCCGAACCCCTGCTGCCGTTCAGCGATGTGACGGTCGATCAGGACAACGTGACGAACACCACCGGGCCCGGCGGCGTACCGCTTCCGGCGGGTGCGACCTCGGCGGGGTCATCCGGGTCACCTTCTTCACTGCCGGGAGGACTGCCGGGATGAGCGCGCGCATTCTCGTCGTGGACAACTACGACAGCTTCGTCTTCAACCTCGTGCAGTACCTCTACCAACTCGGCGCGACCTGTGAGGTGCGGCGCAACGACGCGGTGACGGTCGAGGAGGCCGAGGAATTCGACGGCGTACTGCTGTCCCCGGGCCCCGGGACACCCGAGGCCGCCGGGATCTGCATGGAGATGGTGCGCCGCGAGGGCGGCCGGGTGCCGGTCTTCGGGGTGTGCCTGGGGATGCAGTCCATCGCGGCGGCGCACGGCGCTACCGTTGGCCGGGCGCCCGAGCTTCTCCACGGCAAGACCAGCCCTGTGGTGCATGAGGGGGCGGGCGTCTTCGCCGGCCTGCCGTCGCCGTTCACCGCGACGCGCTATCACTCGCTCGCGGTGGATCCGGACACGATTCCGGCCGAACTGGAGGTGACCGCATGGACCGGGACCGGCGTGATCATGGGCCTGCGGCACCGCGACCGACCGGTCGAAGGCGTGCAGTTCCACCCGGAGTCGGTGCTGACGGAGTACGGCCACCGGATGCTGGCGAACTGGCTGGTGAGCTGCGGGGACCCGACGGCGCCGGACCGGTCGGCGGGTCTGGCACCCGTCGTCGGGCGCACGCCGCTCCCGGCCTGACCGAGGGGTCGATACCCGACGGCGGGTACGGGGCGGGCGAGGCCGGGGCGTATGGGGCGGAAGGTGTCCCGTACGGGCCGGGTGCGGGCGGCTCGGCTGGGCCGGGCGGTTCGCACGCCTCGGGCGGCGGCGGACGGCACGGAGCGGGTGGCGGCGGGCGGCACGGAGCGGGAGAGCCGGCCCCGTATGCGCCCGAGGACTATGCGCGGGACCTGGTCGACCCCGGCTTCACGGCACCGCCCACAGCGGCTCTTCCGGCCGTTTCGGATCCGGTTCCGGGCGGGCGCGCGGCCCGTCGGCGGGCCGCGCAGCGGCAGCGGGCCGAGTCGGTCGAGCAGACTGCGGTCTACATGCCGCCGGCGGCGATGGTGGAGGCGCCTCGGGCGCTGCCGGGGGTGCGGGCCGCGGCGGGTGCGCCGGACATGGTGGGCGCGGCGAATGCCGTGGACGCGTCCGACGCGATGGATGCGTGGTTTCGGGCCGACGCGGGGGTGGTGGGCGCCGATCCGGTGCTCGACCCGGTGTACGCGCCCGCTCCGGAGGCCGTTCCGCGGTCGACGCCGACGCCGGCCGCGGCGGACGGCGGCGCGGTCGTACCCGGCGGGCGGGCGGAGCGGCGCAAGGCGCAGCGCAAGAAGGCCGGCCGGGGCGGCTCCCGTCCGCCCGCGCGCCCGGAGCCGGCCGAGGGCGCCGGACGGGCCGCGCGGCGGCGGGCGGCCAAGCCGTCGACGGGCGCGCGGATACTGACCGCCGGCGCCCGCCTCGTGGGCGAACTCGCGATGACGGTGGGCGTACTCCTGGTCCTGTACGTGGTGTATCTGACCTGGTGGACGAACATCGTGGCGGCGGAGAAGGCCCGGAACGAGGCGCACGACATACAGCAGAGCTGGAACGACACGCCCGGCCAGGTGGTCGACCCGCGCAATCCCGGCCAGTACGTCGCCCCGAACAAGGGGTTCGCGCTGCTGTACATCCCCCGGATCGGGATGGAGAAGCAGGCGATAGCGGAGGGCACCGACCGGGGCAAAGTGCTCAACAACGGCCTGGTGGGCCACTACAACGACCCGAAGACCGCGATGCCGTGGGATGCCCAGGGCAACTTCGCGGTGGCCGCGCACCGCAACGGGCACGGCGAGCCGTTCCGCTACATCAACAAGCTCAAGCCCGGCGACAAGGTGGTCGTGGAGACCGCGACCACGTACTTCACGTACACCGTCGACGCGGACCTGCCGCAGACCTCGCCGTCGCACATCCAGGTGATCGATCCGATCCCCGACAAGGGGCCGTACACCAAGCCCGGCCGCTACATCACGCTGACCACGTGCACGCCGGACGGCGCCTCGACGTATCGCCTGATCGTCTGGGGCCACCTGGAGGAGGAGCGGCCGCGTTCCCAGGGCAAACCGGACGCGCTGCTGGCCGGGGCGAAGTGACGGCGCATCACATTCCGGTCTCCGGGTCCTGACCGAACTTATTGTCTGTGCCAAGCTGTCGACCCATGGGCGCTGTACGCAAAACCATTCGCGTCGGGGCGGAACTCCTCCTGACCCTGGGCCTGGTCGGCCTGCTGCTGTGTGTACACCAGCTCTACTGGACCAACTTCGAGGCCCGGGCCGAGGCCCGCAGCGAGGTGGACCAACTGCGCAGGGACTGGGCCAGACAGGGCACCGAGAACACCCAACCGCCCGCCGCGCAGCCGCCCACCGACGTCCTGAACGGCCCCACCGACGTGAGCGTGGACGGCGGCAAGGACGGCCAGAAGGTGGTGGGTTCGCACACCATCCGCGGCGAGACGCTGGCCATCCTGTGGATCCCCAGACTCGGCTCGGACTGGTACCAGCCGATCATCGAGGGGTCGAGCCTGGCCTCGCTCTCGAAGGGTGTCGGCCACTACACGTACCCGCCCTACGTCGGCCCCGGCGGCGCCGGCAACTTCGGCCTCGCCGGCCACCGCAACGGACACGGCGAGCCGTTCCGCCACCTGAACAACCTGCGGGCCGGCGACAAGGTCGTGGTCGAGACCAAGACCCAGTGGTTCACGTACACGATCGTCAAGGGCCCGTTCATCACCAAGCCCTCCAACGGCTCGGTCCTCACCTCCCGCCCCCCGGACCTGGGCGGGCCCGCCGGCCGCAGCCTGATCACCCTGACCACGTGCGATCCGGAGTTCACCTCCAAGAACCGCATGATCTACTGGGGCGAACTCACCACGACGGACCCGAAACAGGGCGACACGAAGCCGGCGGCCCTACGCCGCTGAGCGCGGGGGCAAATGCGGGTCTCGGGGATTTCACGGCCCGCGAACGGGCACCGGACCCGACGGACACGGCCTGTCGGCTCGACATCGCTACCCAACGGCGACGGCACTTGATAGCTTCGCTCTCCTCTTGATCTCAGCAACGGAGGGTGAAGATGACCCTTGCTGTACGGGGCCACCTCTTGTTGATCGAGAGCGCACGGGGTCGTGCGTCCCGTCGACACCTGCGCGGCACCGGCGCCAACCTGGGCGCGATGACCGAGATACCTCCGACGTGCTTCGCTCCTCGGGCCTCGGGTGTCGACGTGGTCCAGATCGACGATGCGGTCAACCCTCACGCGGTGTTGAGCCGCATCAAGGCGGCGGCGCGCGTGCCCGGGCCCGTGGTCGTGTACGTCTCGGGTCTGCTGATGTTCGATCGCACCGGCGCCGCGCATCTCGGGCTGCGGGACTCCACGCCGCGCAGCGTGCGCTACGACGGGCTGCCGTGGGAGTGGCTGGTGAACGCGCTTCGTTCGCGGCCTCGCAACCAAACACTGGTCATCGTGGACTTCGCCACCGACGCACAGAGCTGGGCCCGCCTTCACGACACCGCCCCCGCGTCACTGACGAGCAGCCTCCCGGTGTGGGGCGTGATCAACCCGCCGGCCAAATCGGCGGACGGCACCAGTCCCTTCACCCGCGCGCTGTCCGCCGTGCTACCGCAGGGCATACCTCGGGTGCCTGCCGAGGTGCATCCGTCCGACATCCACCGCGCGGTGGTCGAGCGGGCCGGCCTGGCCGTCGACACCGTGGAACTCGTACCCGATGCATCCGGGTTGCAGCTGGGGAACGTCCACCCCGGGGCGCCGCCGGCCGCGCTCGCCCCCTCCGAGGTCACGACTGCCGAGACGCCCGAGCGGATACTCCTGCAACCGTCCGACCCGGCGGCGTACACGGGGGATCTCACGCGGATTCGCACGGCGAGTGAAGCGGGTGACCACACGGTCGCCGTCCTCGCGGCTCAAGAGCTGGACCACCGCTTGGCCACAACCCTGGGGTTCGATCACCCGGATTCATGGGCCGCTCGGGAAGTCCACGCCTGGGCGTCGGCGATGGCCGGCCGCTACCTGCATGCCTGCGAGCTGTACCGGGACGTCGCCCGGCGACGCATGCGGGGCCTGCCCCACGACCATGCGACCGTCGTCGGCCCCACCGACTGCGCCCATGCCGCGTGGCTGCGCATCCCCAACGGGGACGACGCGCGCCGAGTGGGCCCGTCGATCGTCGCCCTTCGGGAACTCGTACCCGGCCCCGGCGGAGCGCTCTCGGCCGCGCGGCGCCACCTGGTCCGACTTCGGGACGACGATCCCGAGGTGCAGATGCGCCGCGGGCCCGAAGCCTGGTCCGCCTACCTCGGCCGGCAGACCCGACAGTCCGCCGACCCTGCCGGCATGCCGGCGGCAGGGCCTTCGAACTCCGCGGTCTGAAGCCTCGCCGTGCCTCCGGTGCTCGTTGTCACTCGTACGAGTGTGTCCGGTTCCGCCCGGGGCGGGGGTGTAGCAGGCTTGCCATCGCCACCCACAAAGCGATGAAAAAAGCCCCGGAGGCCGGCATGGCAAACATCCCGAGCGATCGTCTCTACAGCAAGGACCACGAGTGGGCCCAGGTCGAGGGCGACCTGGTGCGGGTCGGTCTGACGGATCACGCGCAAAAGCAACTCGGCGACGTCGTCTACGTCGAGCTGCCCGGCGTGGGCGACCGCTTCGAGGCCGGCGAGCCGTTCGGCAACGTGGAATCGGTGAAGGCCGTGAGCGAGGTCTACGTACCCGTGACCGGCGAGGTCG
Organism: Embleya sp. NPDC059237; assembly: GCF_042754105.1. Classification (NCBI taxonomy): domain Bacteria; kingdom Bacillati; phylum Actinomycetota; class Actinomycetes; order Kitasatosporales; family Streptomycetaceae; genus Embleya; species Embleya sp. NPDC059237. The sequence continues at coordinate 158,586 of NZ_JBHZAE010000008.1, forward strand.
TCGAGGTGAACGAAACCCTGAGCGAAAGCCCGGAACAGGTCAACGACGACCCCTACGGCGACGGCTGGACCATCCGACTCCGCACGGAGGGATCGGCCCGGACCGACGGCCTGCTCACCGCGGACCAGTACGCCGACTACATCAAAGAAGAAGCGTCGGACTGACCCGCGCCCCTATTTCACCCCTGTACCGCCATCAATCGCAGCGGGGGTAGGGCCACGGGCCGTTCAGGTAGTTGAACATGGCGTTCCAGCTGAAGTGCTCGTTCGCCACGTCGGATCGACATGCCAGGTAGTCGTAGATGAAGCCGACCGGGCTGTAGAAGGCGGAGCTGTTGACGAAGATCTTGCTGTGGAAGACCAGGAGCCATGTCCTCGTATTGCCGTGTTGGTACCAGCACACGGCTTTCGGTCCGCTGCCGTCCTTGATGCCGGCCGCGGGGAGATTCTCGAGAGCCGGCCATACGTCGGTCATGTCCACGGGGCGGGGCCAGTCGGCTTTGAAGTCCCCGCTGCCCGCGTCGAGCATGGCGACCCGGGTCCCCGCGGTGAACAGGTAGTAGTCGTCGACGGCCGTGACGCAGGAGACGCCGCCGGCCCATTGGTCCTGCTCGTCCCGGCCGAATTCTCCGTTGGCGATCCGGGCGAACCCCCTCCAGGCATCCGTCATTTTCTGCGGCGACCAGGTGACGGTGTCTCCGTAGCCGTTCGTCCTCGCGCAGTACTCGCCGTTGAACAGCCACCACATCCCGGTGCGCTTGACGTAGACGCACGTGTCCAGCCCACTGTTGAACTCCGCGTGGCCTCTGAGGCCGGTCCATCCGTAGGTGTCCCGGAAATCCCGGGGGTCGATGTGCATGGAGTTCCCGTCGTAGTCCGTGGTGAAGTAGATCGACGACACCGAGGACTTGTTCGGGTTCGAGTTGGTGGCGGTGAAACACCACCGGCCGTTGTAGAGGTTGATGGAGTTCACGGTCCACCACCGCAGACCGTTCACGACGGGCGGGGGGTGCCATCCTCCCGGCGGGACGAAGCCCTCGTCCGGCTCGGGCACCAGGACGGAAAAGGGAATGACCCCCACCAGCTTGACCCGACCGTCCGGCACCGTCTCCGAGACGGCCTCGATCGCCGTCACCTCGGCCTGGATGTAGGCACTGATCACGTCGAAGAACGGCGCGACCTCCTCCAGCGCCTCCATGGACACTTCCAGATACGCGTCGAAGAGCTTCTCCATGGTGCTGATCCACTCGACGGCCTCCCGGCTCAGGTGAATCGTGACCTGGAAGCCGCTGAACTCGGTATAGATGTCTCCGCTGATGTCGAGTTTCGCGGCGTGGGTCCCCTCGGCCCCCGAGCGGGGCGCGAGTATTCCGTCGACGGGCTGATCGAAAGGCGGCATGGCGTCTCCTCCCGGGACCGCCACGGATGTGCGGTCGGTGAGCGGTTCGCGGTGGCCAGGTGCCAGTATCGGAACGTGTTTCGGACGTCACAAGAAGCCGTGAAAAGGTTGGCCGACACAAGGTCGGGCATTCAGGCCACGCACCCTCGCGAACACACCGACCCACGCCGATTCGACCCGGCCGAACGGGGCCACGTGGAGCGTGCGCGCTTCGCTTCGATGTAGCGCCCGGCACACCCACCCGCCACAGGCGCGGCGCGCCCCGGCCGAGCGCGGGCAAACGGTCCTTGAACACGTGGAGGAAGTCCGAACGCGCCGCGCTTGTGCGGGCCGGCACCCAAGGCGCCGAATCGTCGTTACGCCAAGTCGTCCGGAGGGGCGGGCGGTCTGATCAGCTCACCCCCGTTTCGCCCCCGGGACGGATCAAGGGCCCTCCCCCAAAACATGGGGAAGGGCCCTTGATCTGCACTTGCGAGAGTGGGCCTAACAGGACTTGAACCTGTGGCCTCTTCCTTATCAGGGAAGCGCTCTAACCGTCTGAGCTATAGGCCCGCGTGCGTGCTCAGAGAGCGTACCGCACCGCTTGCCCGCCACCAAAATCCTTAGTCCTCCTCCGCCAGGGTGACCTCGATGCCTCCGGTGAAGGATGCGGTGAGGTTGTAGAGGAAGGCTCCGAGAGTGGCCAGTGCGGTCACCAGGATGACGTCGACGATGGCCACGATGCCGCTGAAGAAGAGCGTGTTCTTCAGGGACAGGACGTGTTGGAGGTCGAAGCCGGAGTTGTTCTCCGACTGGGTCGCCTCCTTCACCGTGTCGCCGACCGAGGCGAAGACGCCGAGGCCGTCCAGCACCAGCCACAACACGGTCACCGCCACCATCAGCACCACGCCCAGTGCCAGGGACAGCAGGAAACCGACCTTCATCACCGACCACGGATCCACCCGCGCCGCCCGCAGTCGGGCCCGCCGCGTGCGCGCGCTCGGCCGCGGTTGCGGCTCCGGACCCAAACCGGGCCGGCCCCCCTGCTGCGCCATGGGCTGCCCCGGCTGGTGGGCGGCCGACGGGGCCCCGCCGGCCGGGGTGCCCCGGATCGGGCGCGGCGTGGTGATCGTGCCGCCCGCCGTCGGACGGGCCGCCGCCGGCCTGCCGTTGACCGCGGCCGGCGGCCGCTCCGTACCCTCGCTCGCCGCAGCCGCGGGAGGGAAGGGGGACGCGAACGGGGTCGGCCCCGCGGGACGCGGCGGATGCGCCGCCGCGTCCCGGGAGGGCCCGGCCCCGTGCACGGGGGGTGGACCGGCCGGCCTCGGCGGCACCGCGTCCGGCGGCACCGCCTCGCCGCGACCCGTGCTGTCAGCGCGCCCGCCGGTTCGACCCCGGTCGGCGCGCTCGCCTCTCCCGCCGGCCGACTTCCGGTCTGTGCTCACGCGTCACCCTTCCTGCCCGCCGGGCGCGACCTCCCCTGCGATGGTGGAGGTCGGCTCGTGCGTGCCATCGGCCGCACCGGCTTCGGCCCCATCGACCTCAGGGTCGATCTCGGCCTCGGGCTCAGGTTCGGCGTTACGTGCGATGCCGACAACGGCGTCGCCCTTACCCAGGTTGATCAGCTGCACACCCATCGTGTCACGTCCGGTGTGCCGGACACCCGCGGCGCGGGTACGGATCACTCCGCCGCCGAGGGTGATGGCCAGGATTTCATCCGTGTCGTCCACCACGAGTGCCCCGACGAGTGAACCGCGATCCTCGACGATCTTGGCGGCCTTGATGCCGAGGCCCCCACGACCCTGGACGCGATACTCGTCCACACTGGTTCGCTTCGCGAAGCCCCCATCGGTGGCGGTGAACACGAAAGTACCCTCGCGCACCACGTTCATCGACAACAGTTCGTCGCCTTCGCGGAAGCTCATGCCCTTCACCCCGGACGTCGCGCGACCCATCGGCCGCAACGACTCGTCCGTGGCGGTGAACCGGATCGACTGCGCCTTCTTGCTGACCAGCAGCAGGTCGTCGTCCGCGGAGACCAGCTCGGCGCCGATCACCTCGTCGTCGTCACCGGCCTCGTCCGAGCGCAGGTTGATCGCGATCACGCCCGCCGAGCGGTTGGTGTCGTACTCCTTGAGCGCGGTCTTCTTCACCAGACCGGCCTTGGTCGCGAGCACCAGATACGGCGCGACCTCGTAGTCGCGCAGGTCGAGCACCTGGGCGATCTTTTCGTCGGGCTGGAACGCCAGCAGGTTGGCCACGTGTTGCCCACGCGCCTCACGACCGGTGTCCGGCAGCTCGTACGCCTTCGCCCGATACACCCGGCCCTTGTTCGTGAAGAACAGGATCCAGTGGTGCGTGGTGGTCACGAAGAAGTGGTCGACGATGTCGTCCTGCTTCAGATGCGCCCCACGCACACCCTTACCGCCGCGCTTTTGCGAGCGGTACAGGTCGGTCCGGGTGCGCTTGACGTAGCCGCCCCGGGTGATGGTGATGACGATGTCCTCTTCGGCGATCAGGTCCTCGATGGACATGTCGCCGTCGAAGGGCACCAGCTGGCTGCGCCGGTCGTCGCCGAACTTCTCGACGATCGCGGCCAGTTCCTCGCTGATGATCTGCCGCTGCCGCTCCGGCGAGGCCAGGATCGCCTGGTAGTCGGTGATCTTCGCCATCAGCTCGTCGTGCTCGGCGGTGATCTTCTGGTGCTCCAGGGCGGCCAGCCGGCGAAGCTGCATCTCCAGGATCGCGTTGGCCTGGATCTCGTCGATCTCCAGGAGCCCGATCAGGCCGGTACGCGCCTCGTCCACCGTGTTCGAGGCCCGGATCAGCGCGATGACCTCCTCGATCGCGTCGAGGGCCTTGAGCAGACCGCGCAGGATGTGTGCGCGCTCCTCCGCCTTGCGCAGCCGGAAGCGGGTCCGCCGGATGATCACCTCGATCTGGTGGTCCACCCAGTTGCGGATGAACAGGTCGATCGAGAGCGTGCGCGGCACGCCGTCCACCAGCGCGAGCATGTTCGCGCCGAAGGTGTCCTGCAGCTGGGTGTGCTTGTACAGGTTGTTCAGCACGACCTTGGCCACCGCGTCGCGCTTGAGCACGATCACCAGGCGCTGCCCGGTACGCGAGGAAGTCTCGTCGCGCACGTCGGCGATGCCGCCGATCTTGCCGTCCTTGACCAGGTCGGCGATCTTCTGCGCGAGGTTGTCCGGGTTGACCTGGTAGGGCAGTTCGGTGACCACCAGGCACTGCCGGTTCTGGATCTCCTCGACCTCGACCACGGCACGCATGGTGATCGAGCCGCGCCCGGTGCGGTACGCGTCCTCGATGCCGCGCCGGCCGACGACCAGTGCGCCGCTGGGGAAGTCCGGGCCCTTGATCCGCTCGATCAGGGCGTCCTGCAGCTCCTCCGCGGACACGTCCGGGTTCTGCAGGAACCACTGCGCGCCCGATGCGACCTCGCGCAGGTTGTGCGGCGGGATGTTGGTCGCCATGCCGACCGCGATGCCGGCGGACCCGTTGACCAGCAGGTTCGGGAACCGGGCCGGCAGGACCGTCGGCTCCTGGTTGCGGCCGTCGTAGTTGTCCTGGAGATCGACGGTCTCCTCGTCGATGTCCCGGAGCATCTCCATGGACAGCCACTTGAGCTTGCACTCGGTGTACCGCATGGCCGCGGCCGGGTCGTTGCCCGGCGAGCCGAAGTTGCCGTTGCTGTCCACCAGCGGCATGCGCATCGACCACGGCTGGGCCAGGCGCACCAGCGCGTCGTAGATGGAGGTGTCGCCGTGCGGGTGGTACGTACCCATGACGTCACCGACGACGCGGGCGCACTTGTAGAAGCCCTTCTCGGGCCGGTAGCCGCCGTCGTACATCGCGTAGAGCACGCGCCGGTGCACCGGCTTGAGGCCGTCGCGCACGTCGGGCAGGGCACGCGAGACGATCACGCTCATCGCGTAGTCGAGGTAGCTGCGCTGCATCTCGGTCTCGAGCCCGACCGGCTCGATCCGCAGGCCGCCGGTGCTGTTGACCGCGTCCTCCTGGTCGCCTTCGGGCGCCGGGGTGTTCTCATCGGCCATTGCTGGTCAATGTCCTTTCGAGCTGTGACGTGGGGCCGACTCGGATGTGGATATCCGCCGGCAGGCGGATGCCCCGGCCGGTCAGATGTCCAGGAACCTGACGTCCTTGGCGTTGCGCTGGATGAACGAGCGACGGGCCTCGACGTCCTCACCCATGAGCACCGAGAACAGTTCGTCGGCCTGGGCCGCGTCGTCGAGGGTGACCTGACCCAGGACGCGGTGGTCGATGTCCATCGTGGTCACCCGAAGCTCCTCGGCGTTCATCTCGCCGAGGCCCTTGAAGCGCTGGATCGAGTCGTCCTTGGCCCGCTTGCCCGCCTGTCGGCCGAGTTCGAGCAGCGCGTCGCGCTCGCGGTCGGAGTAGGCGTACTCGAAGTCGTCCCGGCTCCACTTGATCTTGTACAGCGGCGGCCGGGAGAGATACACGTGGCCAGCCTCGACCAGCGGGCGCATGAAGCGGAACAGGAAGGTCAGCAGCAGGGTGTTGATGTGCTGACCGTCGACGTCGGCGTCCGCCATCAGGATGATCTTGTGATAGCGCAGCTTCTCGATGTCGAAGTCCTCGTGCACACCGGTGCCGAAGGCCGAGATGAGCGCCTGGACCTCGGTGTTCTGCAGGATCTTGTCGATCCGGGCCTTCTCGACGTTCAGGATCTTGCCGCGGATCGGCAGGATCGCCTGGTACATCGGGTCGCGGCCGGACTTGGCCGAGCCGCCGGCCGAGTCGCCCTCGACGATGAAGATCTCGCACTTGGACGGGTCGTTGCTCTGGCAGTCGCTGAGCTTGCCCGGCAGCGAGGCGGTCTCCAGCAGACCCTTGCGCCGGGTCAGGTCGCGCGCCTTGCGCGCCGCCATCCGCGCGGTGGCCGCCTGGATGCCCTTGCGGATGATGTCCGCGGCCTCGCTCGGGTTGCGGTCGAGCCAGTCGGTGAGGTGTTCGTGCACCACCCGCTGCACGAACGTCTTCGCCTCGGTGTTGCCCAGCTTGTCCTTGGTCTGGCCCTCGAACTGCGGGTCGCCGAGCTTGACCGAGATGATCGCGGTCAGACCCTCGCGGATGTCCTCGCCGGCGAGGTTCTCGTCCTTCTCCTTGAGCAGCTTCTTCTCCCGCGCGTAGCGGTTGATCAGCGCGGTCAGCGCGGACCGGAAGCCCTCTTCGTGGGTGCCGCCGCCATGCGTGTGGATCGTGTTCGCGAAGCTGTGCACACCCTCGGTGTACTGCGAGTTCCACTGCATCGCGACTTCCACCGAGATGGTGCGCGACTTGTCCTCGGCCTCGATGTCGATCACCGAGGGGTGGACCAGCTCGCCCTTGCGCGAGTTGAGGTAGCGCACGAAGTCGGCGATGCCGCCCTCGTAGTGGTACGTGACCGCGAGCTGCTCGCCCTTCTCGTCCACGTGGTCCGGGCGCTCGTCCCGGAGCGAGATGGTCAGGCCCTTGTTGAGGAAGGCCATCTCCTGGAAGCGCCGGGAGAGCGTCTCGAACGAGTAGACCGTGGTCTCGAAGATGTCCGGGTCGGCCCAGAAGGTGACCGTGGTGCCGGTCTCGGTGGCCGCCTCGTGCCGCTCCAGCGGCGCGGTGGGGGTGCCCAGCTTGTAGTCCTGCGTCCAGCGGTAGCCGTCGCGGCGGATGTCCACCGCGAGACGCGAGGACAGCGCGTTGACCACGGAGACGCCGACGCCGTGCAGACCGCCGGAGACCGAGTAGCCGCCGCCGCCGAACTTGCCGCCGGCGTGCAGGATGGTCAGGACGACCTCGACCGCGGGCTTCTTCTCCACCGGGTGCATGTCGACCGGGATACCGCGGCCGTTGTCCACCACGCGCACGCCGCCGTCGGCGAGGATCGTCGCCTCGATGTGCGTCGCGTGCCCCGCCAGCGCCTCGTCGACCGAGTTGTCCACGACCTCGTAGACGAGGTGGTGCAGACCGCGCTCACCGGTGGAACCGATGTACATGCCCGGGCGCTTGCGGACCGCGTCGAGGCCCTCCAGGACCTGGATGTCGCTCGCGCCGTAGGACTGCCCGTTGCTCGCGGCAGAGGTTTCCGGCGAGCCGGCCACGTCATTCTCCTTGGGGTTGCCGGAATCGGCCACGAAGCGCCCTTTCTGGCACAGCACGGCTCCCTGCCCGGGAGCAGGAACGGCAGGGTGCGTCGAAGGCAGGCAGCCGGCCCGACGCGCCCCCGGGCACGGAGCCGCGGAAGTCGAAACAGGATCCGCATGAGCGGTATTGCTGGTTCAGTCTACCGGTCGGGGCGACACAAAGATGGGTTCCCAAGGGCCCTGTGTCCGCGTGTGGCGCCCTGATGCGCCCTGTCGCATGTCCCCCCACTTGCCCCGGGGTCCCGAATCGCTCTCATGCCTGTCCACGCGGCGCGGGCGACTCGGATGGTGACAGCGTGTCAGACCGGTATGACACCGGACACATCGCCCCCGCCGGCGCCGTCCCCGGCGGCCGGCGCACCCGCCCGGATCGGCGCGGACCATGTGGCCCGTGGCCGGAAACCGTCTACGGCTGGGCGCGCCACGCGCCCCGGCGGCGCTCCTGGGCCGGAGCGAGGACGCGGATGTAGGTGACGGTGCCGTCGCCCAGCTCCTGGTTGAGCCGGGCGAGCAGTTTCGGCGCGAGCCAGCGCAATTGGGTGGCGTAGTTGTCGGATTCGGCGCGCACCACGAGTTCGCCGTCCTCGAAACGTTCCGGACGGCAGTTGGCCGCCAGCGCCGGGCCGACGATTTCCGGCCAGCGCTGGAGTACGCCGTGCACCGCCGCCGGGGTCTGCCAGCCGCGCTCGCTGACCAGGCGCCCCATGATCTGCCGCAGCGGCTGGGGGTCGCGGTCGTCGGGTCCGGAACCGCTGCGTTTCAAGCCACGCCGGGCCCGGTCCTGGTCCTGCCGGTGGTCGTGACGGGTGCGCGCCTGGGCCCGGGCCTGGGTCAGCGCGGCGCGGGCCAGGTCGATGCCGCGCGTCGGCTCGGCCGCGCCGGCGCCCCCCGCGGCGGGCGGAATGTGGCCCTCGTCACTCACCCTCGACCCCCGTCCCCTCGACCTTTTGCACCTCGCCGGCGGCGACGTCGTAGCGCGCGCCCACGAGCGCGGGCGGCACGTCCTCGGCCACCGCGGCCGTGACCAGCACCTGCTCGCCGTGCGCGACCATCTCGGCCAGCCGCGCCCGCCGGGTGACGTCCAGCTCGGCGAACACGTCGTCGAGCACGAGCACCGGCTCGCCCCCGTCCGCGCGCAGCAGCTCGTAGGAGCCCAGCCGCAGCGCCAGCGCGTACGACCAGGACTCACCGTGGCTGGCGTAGCCCTTCGCGGGCAACGGGCCCAGCCGCAACACGAGATCGTCCCGATGCGGGCCGACCAGGGTCTGTCCGCGCTCGACCTCCGCCGCCCGACCGGCGGCGATCGCGGCGGTGAGCACCGCGTGGATCCCGGCCCGGTCCGAGGGCAACGGGTCCTCCGACATCGAACTGCGGTAGTCGAGCACGATCGGTCCACCGCCTGTGGACAACGCGTCGTACGCCTTGTCCACCAGGGGCTGCAGCGCGGCGACCAAGTCGAGCCGGGCCGCGGTCAACTCGGCGCCGGTCGCGGCCAGATGTTCGTCCCACACGTCGAGCGTGCTCAACGCCCCGCTGCGGCCGCCGCCCGCCCGACGGGCCAGCGCCGCGGTCCGCAGCAGCGTGTTGCGCTGCTTGAGCACCCGGTCGTAGTCCTGCCGCACCCCGAGCAGCCGAGGAGTGCGCGCGGTCAACAACTCGTCCAGGAACCGGCGGCGTTCCCCCGGGTCGCCCTTGACCAGGGCCAGGTCCTCCGGCGCGAACAGCACGGTGCGCAGCAGCCCGAGCAGATCGCGCGGCCGGGTGGCGGCCGCGCGGTTGATCCGGGCCCGGTTGGCCTTGCCGGGGTTGATCTCCAACTCGGCCAGCGCGCTGCGGCCGTCCTCGCGGACGATGCTCGCGCGGACATAGGCCCGCTCGGCGCCGAGCCGGACCAGGGGCGCGTCGGAGGCGACCCGGTGGCTGCCGAGCGTGGCCAGGTAGCCGATCGCCTCGACCAGGTTGGTCTTGCCCTGGCCGTTGGGCCCCACGAACGCGGTCACGCCCGGTTCGAGGGGAACCTCGACCCGGGCGTACGACCGGTAGTCGACGAGTGACAGGTGCGCTACATGCATGGGCGGGCGGGCTGCCGGTCAGCCCGCGTCGGCCTCCTTCGGCGGCGTGACGTCGGCGCCGGGGGCGTCGGCGCCCTTGTGCGTCGACGCGGCGGTGACCGCGTGCCCACCGAACTGGTTGCGCAGCGCGGCGACCATCTTCATCTGCGGCGAGTCGTCCTGACGCGAGGCGAACCGGGCGAACAGCGACGCGGTGATCGCGGGCAGCGGTACGGCGTGGTCGATCGCCGCCTCGACCGTCCAGCGGCCCTCGCCGGAGTCCTCCGCGTAGCCGCGCAGGCCCTCCAGGTGCTCGTCGTCGTCCATCGCGCGCACGGCCAGGTCGAGCAGCCAGGAACGGATGACCGTGCCCTCCTGCCAGCTGCGGAAGACCTCGCGCACATCGGTGACCACGTCGGCGGCCTCGAGCAGTTCCCAGCCCTCGGCGTAGGCCTGCATCAGCGCGTATTCGATGCCGTTGTGCACCATCTTGGCGAAGTGCCCGGCACCGACCTTGCCCGCATGCACGAAGCCGGCCGGGCCCTCGGGCTTGAGCGCGTCGAAGATCGGCTGCACCTTGGCGATGTCGGCCGCGTCCCCGCCGCACATCAGCGCGTAGCCGTTGTCCCGGCCCCACACGCCGCCGGAGACGCCGCAGTCCACGAAGCCGATGTCCTTCTTGGCCAGCGCCTCGGCATGCTTGATGTCGTCCGTCCAGCGCGAGTTGCCGCCGTCGACGACCACATCGCCCGGGGACAGCAGTTCGCCCAGCTCGTCGATGGTGGCCTGGGTCGGCGCCCCCGCCGGCACCATCACCCACACCACGCGCGGCTCGGCGAGCGTGTCCACAAGTTCCTTGAGGCTGTGGACGTCCGCCACGTCGGGGTTGCGGTCGTAGCCCACCACCGTGTGGCCCGCGCGGCGCAACCGCTCGCGCATGTTGCCACCCATCTTGCCGAGGCCGACGAGTCCGAGCTGCATCCTGAAATCCTTCGTTCGCTGCTGCGATGCCGGGTGGGGCACCGCCGAGGCCGCTTCCGCACCCCCGGCGCCCTCGTAGGGGCGGGGGCTTTCACCGCGTCGACGGTACGCGGGTAGCGGTTGCCCGTGCGCTCGCGGGGTATGCACCGGCGCGTCGGCCGAACCCGGTTGCGCCCCGGCCCGGTTCGACGCCGCCCGGATCAGCCGGAGAGCCGCACCGGCATGATCAGGTAGCGGTACTCGTCGGTGGCCTCGGCCTCCACGTCGGGCTTGCCGGTCATCACGGCGGGCTTCGTGGACGTGGTGAAGGAGATCTGGGCGACCGGGGAGTTGATCGCGCTGAGCCCCTCGAGCAGGAACGTCGGGTTGAAGGCGATCGAGATCTCCTCGCCCTCCAGGCCCGCCTCGATCGCCTCGGACGCCTGCGCCTCGTCGCCGGAGCCGGCTTCGAGCACGAGTCGGCCGTCGGAGAAGGACAGCCGCACCGGGGTGTTGCGCTCGGCGACCAGGGACACGCGCTTGACCGCGTCCACGAACGGCGCGGTCTCGACGGTGGCGACCGTCTCCGACTGCTCCGGGAACAGCGCGCGGTACTTGGGGAATTCGCCTTCGAGCAGGCGGGTGGTGGTGCGCCGGCCCGAACCCTCGAAGCCGATCATGCCCTCGCCGATCTTGTCCCCGGACAGCGCGATCTGCACGCTGTCGCCCTGGGTCAGCGACTTGGCGGTGTCGTTGAGCGTCTTGGCGGGCACCAGAGCCACCGCCGAGGAGAGGCCGTCGGCCTCGGGCTTCCAGTGGAACTGGCGGACCGCGAGCCGGTATCGGTCGGTGGCGGCCAGGGTGACCAGGTCGCCCTCGATCTCGACCCGGACGCCGGTCAGCATCGGCAGCGTGTCGTCGCGGCCGGCGGCGATGGCCACCTGGGCCACGGCGGCGGCGAAGACGTCGCCCTCGACGGCGCCCGCGGCGGTGGGCATCTCCGGCAGCGCCGGATAGTCCTCCACAGGGAGTGTGGGCAACGTGAAGCGGGCGCTGCCGCAGACCACGGTCACCTTGGCACCGTCTGTGGACACCTCGACGGGGCGGTTCGGCAGGCTCTTGGAGATGTCGGCGAGCAGTCGCCCGGACACCAGCACCCGGCCCGGCTCGTCCACCTCGGCCTCGACGCCACCCCGGGCGGAGACCTCGTAGTCGAAGCTGGACAGCGTCAGGCGCTGGTCCGCCGCCTCCAAGAGCAATCCGGCGAGGACGGGAACCGCCGGCCGCGCCGGGAGACTCCGCGCGGTCCACGCCACCGCATCAGCGAGAACGTCACGCTCGACCCGGAACTTCACCGGTTCACCGCCTCCTGCCGTTGCCGGCCGTCTGTCGTTTGGTCGCCGTTCGTTTCGGCGTCGGTGTCGGGCCGTCGGGGCCTACCACCGGGACACAGTCTGACGCACCGCGCCGACAGCCCGCGCAGCCCCCGGCAAACCCGCAGTCCACAGATTCGGCCCGCCCCGACCGTTTTCCGTGGATCGATCTTGAACTACGCGTGGTCGTAGTAGTAGGGGGTGTGGATACCGTGGATAACCGGTATATGCGCAGGTCAGAGCCGCTTTTTTATCCACTTCGGGGTGTGGGTGGACCCGTGGATAAACCCCCTGTGTCTGTGGATGCCCGAATTGGCTCCACAGGTCGTCCCCAGCCGTACCCCCGGTTGTCCCCAATCAATCCCCAGGTTGGGGGCCACTTGTCCCCACCCCCTGCGGACGCCGTTCGGCACGGGATTCACCGTAAAGGGTGAAACCGGCCCGACTGTGGACAGATCCGTGGACAACCTGGGGACAAGCCGCGAATTCCGGTGGACGGGACGTGGACAACCGGACAACGCGACGATGGACGGTGTGGCACGGGAAAGTTATCCACAGTCTGTGGAGGACTCCGCTCCACATCACCACAGGAACCTGACCTGCCGGCTCGCCGGGGTTTTCCCCAGGTTCTCGCAGCCATTGTGGGGAACTCGACGGTAAACAGGTCGTCCCCATGGTGTGGATGCCCGACTCGGTGCCGATCGGTGGATAACTCGCCCTCATCGGAGCCGATGAGATGAAGGTCACATCACACACGCGAAGGCCGGCGCCCCGAAAAGGGAACGCCGGCCGGCCCGAGCGGGTGATCGGGGCTCGAATCAGCTCTTGATCCGGTTCGTCAACTCGGTCACCTGGTTGTAGATCGACCGCCGCTCGGCCATCAGCGAGCGGATCTTGCGGTCGGCGTGCATCACGGTGGTGTGGTCGCGCCCGCCGAACTGGGCGCCGATCTTCGGCAACGACAGATCGGTCAGCTCGCGGCACAGATACATGGCGATCTGGCGCGCGGTTACCAGCACCCGGCTGCGCGAGGTGCCGCACAGGTCCTCGACGGACAACCCGAAGTAGGCCGCGGTGTGCGCCATGATCGTGGTCGCCGTGATCTCGGGCCCCGCGCTGTCCGGAATCAGGTCCTTGAGCACGATCTCGGTCAGCTGCAGGTCCACCGGCTGCCGGTTCAGGCTCGCGAACGCGGTCACCCGGATCAGTGCGCCCTCCAGCTCGCGGATGTTCCGGGAGATCTTGCTGGCGATGTACTCCAGCACGTCCGGCGGCGCGTTCAACCCCTCCTGGATCGCCTTCTTGCGCAGGATCGCGATCCGAGTCTCCAATTCGGGCGGCTGGACGTCGGTCAACAGCCCCCACTCGAAACGATTGCGCAGTCGATCCTCCAGGGTTACCAGCTGTTTGGGCGGCCGGTCCGACGAGATGACGATCTGCTTGTTCGCGTTGTGGAGCGTATTGAAGGTGTGGAAGAACTCCTCCTGGGTCTGCTCCTTGGTCTCCAGGAATTGGATGTCGTCCACCAGCAGAACGTCGACATCTCGATAACGTCGGCGGAAGCCGTCGGCCTTGCCGTCGCGGATCGAGTTGATGAACTCGTTGGTGAATTCCTCCGAGCTCACGTAGCGCACCCGGGTGCCCGGATACAGGCTTTTCGCGTAGTGCCCGATCGCGTGCAGCAGGTGGGTCTTGCCCAGCCCCGACTCGCCGTAGATGAACAGCGGGTTGTACGCCTTCGCGGGCGCCTCGGCCACGGCCACCGCCGCCGCGTGCGCGAAGCGGTTGCTGGAGCCGATGACGAACGTCTCGAACAGGTACTTGGGGTTCAGCCGCGCGGCGGGCTCGTGCTCGACCACCCCGTGCTCGCGACCGGTGCCCGGCCGGGCCAGCCGCAGCGGCCGATTCCCGGGCACGTCGGCCGGCGGGACCGAGGGCGGCTGGTGGGGCGGCGACTGCTGCGGCGGCTGCGGGGCGCCCGAAACCGGCTCTCTGTCGCCGGATTGATGTGTCGAATTATCCACAAAGCTGTGGACGGAGGGTGTGGAAAAGCCGGGTGCCCCGAACAGGTCTTCGCGATCGGCGAAGAGCGTTCCGTCGGACGGCGGGATTCCCGGATGGTCGGACGAGCCGCCCGGCCCGCCGCCATATCCGTATTGATCACGGGAATCGCGCGGATCGCGGGCGTCCCGGTGGTCGCGATCACGCGGATCCCGACCGTCCCGGCCCTCGCGCGCCTCCCGGGGATCACGCGGCTCGCGGGGATCACGCTGGTCCCGATACGGTCCGGGCGCGTAGCGCTCGTGCGGGTAGTCCTGCTGGTACTGCGGCTCGGCGTACGGGTCGCGGTCCTGGCGATACGACTGCTGGCCGTACGGCTCCTGCGGGTAGGGCTCCTGGGGGTAGCCGTCGCGGCCGTAGCGGTCGCCGTAGGCGGGACGCCCGTACGGGCCGGGGTTGTAGTCGTCGTGCCGGGGCGAGCGCTCGTGCCGCTCGGGCACCTGCTCCGGCTCGCCCGCGCCCGGCTCGACGCTGACCGCGAAGCGGATCGGCCGCCCGAAACCGTGGCTCAGCGCGTCCGTCACCACCTGGCGGAGCCGGGTCTCCAGCACTTCCTTGGCGAACTCGTTCGGCACCGCGAGCAGTGCGGTGTCGGAGAAGAGGGTCAGCGGCTGGGTGCGCTGGAGCCATCCCTTGTCCTTGGCCGTGACCGAGTCGTCGGTGGCCAGTCGTTCCAGGAACCGTGCCCAGACTGCGGCGAGGTCGCTGGTGATGTCAGCCACAGTGCACGCTCTTTCATTGCATCGACGCAGGTCTCGGGAGGGCTCCCAGTGTCCCGGACCCCGGGAGCGAGCGCTCCGGTCCGACTCCACCAGTTCACGGTAGTGGCGGCCATCCACCCGCTCAAGCCGTTGTCCACAGCCTGTGCACAGCCTGCCCGACGGGGCGTTTCCGCAGGTGGGCGACGTGCCCCGGATCCCCCATTTGACCCCGTCCCCTGTTGGTACGTACCGTGGGCCGGTCTAGTTGTCTGACGACCGCTGCCGCATGTCCGAGATCATGTCGATGCGGACGTACGGTGGTGGCCGGCGGTCTTTTCTGCCGGCCCACGATTCAAATCCTGGAGCCCCCGAGTGAGCAAGCGCACCTTCCAGCCGAACAACCGTCGCCGGGCGAAGACCCACGGGTTCCGGCTGCGCATGCGCACCCGTGCCGGTCGCGCCATCCTTGCTGCCCGTCGCCGCAAGGGCCGCGCGGAGCTTTCCGCCTGAGTTCGCGGATCTCTCCGTGCTGCCTGCCGATAACCGGCTGAGGCGGCGCGAGGACTTCGCGATCGCGGTTCGCCGCGGGCGTCGAGCCGGCCGTCCGAGCCTGGTCGTCCACCTGCATCGCCAGGAGACGAGCGGGCTCGGCGCGCCCACGCACACCCCGGCGACCGCGCAGCCGTCCGAGCCGGACACCCTGCGCCAATCTGTGGCAGAGGACCCGCACGCGGAAGTGGAGCACGCTCCACCACCGCGTGCGGGTTTCGTCGTGAGCAAGGCCGTCGGCCCCGCTGTTGTCCGTAACGTCGTCAAGCGTCGGCTACGCCACCTCATACGCGATCGGATGGCCCTGCTCCCGGCAGGTAGCCTGGTCGTGGTACGGGCATTGCCACCCGCAGCCCAGGCGGACCATTCCGACCTGGCACGGGATCTGGACGCAGCGTTCGACCGGCTCCTGGGCCGGGCCGGGCGCCCCGTCGCGGTTCGAGCGGATGGGCCCGCGGCCAAGCCGGGAGCGACGGCGTGAAGTACCTGTTCATGGGGTTCATTCGGGTCTATCAGTGGACGATCAGCCCGATGCTGGGGCCGGTGTGTCGCTTCTACCCGTCGTGCTCGCATTATGGGTATGAGGCGATGTCCGTGCACGGTGCCGTCAAGGGCACCTACCTCACCGTGTGGCGCATCCTGCGCTGCAACCCCTGGAACTCTGGCGGTGTCGATCCTGTGCCGCCGCGCACACGCCGACCGTGGCGACTTCCCGAGCGGAAGTCGCGCTCGGAGTCGGAGCCGCAGGAGCGGCAGCAGACGTCCAGCACCGGCCGTACCGAGCCCGCGCCCGGTGCGAACACCACCGCCCGAGGAGCTTGACCGTGGGGATTCTTAACCCCCTATATACCGCCGTCTCGTGGATCATCGTCCAATTCCACTCGTTGTTCAGCCCGATCTTCGGCGAGAACAGCGGCTGGTCGTGGGGGCTGTCCATCGTCTGCCTCGTGGTCGTCATCCGGATCTGCCTGATCCCGCTCTTCGTGAAGCAGATCAAGGCGACCCGTGGACTCCAGGCGCTGCAGCCGCGCATCAAGGAAGTCCAGAAGCGGTACAAGGACGACCGCGAGCGGCAGTCCCAGGAAATGATGAAGCTCTACAAGGAGACGGGCACCAACCCGCTCTCGAGCTGCCTTCCGATCCTGGTGCAGTCGCCGTTCTTCTTCGCCCTGTTCCACGTGCTCCAGCGGGTGTCGCAGAACAAGACGGTCGGCGTCATCGACCGCGACCTGGTGAACAGCGCCCAGCAGGCGCACATCTTCGGCGCGCCGATCGCCGCCAAGTTCACCGACTCGGCGGCCAAGATCGCCAGCCTCGGGGCCGACCTCACCACGGTGCGCATCGTCACGGTCGTGATGATCATCCTGATGTCCGGGTCGCAGTTCTTCACCCAGCGTCAGCTGATGACGAAGAACACCGACCCCGCTTCGCTCGTGGGCAACCCGTTCGCGAAGCAGCAGAAGCTGATGATGTACGCGTTCCCGATCATGTTCGCGGTCTTCGGCATCAACTTCCCCGTCGGTGTGCTCGTCTACTGGCTCACCACGAACGTGTGGACGATGGGTCAGCAGCTGTTCGTGATCAACCGCAACCCCACCCCCGGCAGCCCGGCGTTCAAGGTGCGGCAGGAGAAGCTGGCGGAGAAGGCGCGCAAGCAGGGCAAGGTGCTGCTGCCCGACGGCAAGCTGATGGACCAGGCCGAGTACGACGCCCAGCAGGCCGAGATCAAGGCCCAGGCCGCCCGGCGCCAGCAGCCCACCCGACTGACCAAGTCGCAGCGCAAGGCTCGGGCCCGGGACGAGGCGGAGGCGGCCGGTGCCGACGCCGAGGAGACCGCCGACGCCGACACCGCGACGCGCAACGGCTCGGGTACACCCGCCAGGTCGAACGGCGCGGTCAAGGGCTCGACCGCGCGGACGCCGCACTCCGGTGCGCGCAACGCCGGTCAGCGCCGGCCGACCCAGGGCCGGAAGCACCCGAGGAAGAAGTGACCGCCCTCGACGGGCCGGCCGCCGCCCACCCCCACGACTCGCTCACTCGTCCACAAAGGAGTTCCCCTGTGACGGAAGGCACGACCCCCGCCGTCGACTCACCCGCCGCGTCGCGTCGGATCACGCTCACCGCGGAGGAGATCAGCCGTCTGGAACAGGAGGGTGAGATCGCCGCGGACTACCTGGAGGCCCTGCTCGACATCGCCGACCTCGACGGCGACATCGACATGGACGTCGAGGGCGGGCGCGCGTCGGTCTCGGTGATCGCGGGCGAGGAGAGCGAATCCTCCGGCGCCGACCTCAAGCGCCTCGTCGGTCGTGACGGTGAGGTCCTGGAGGCCCTTCAGGAGCTGACCCGACTCGCGGTGCACCGGGAGACGGGCGAGCGCAGCCGGCTGATGCTGGACGTGGACGGGTTCCGTGCCGCCAAGCGGGCGAACCTGGCGCGGATCGCCGGTGAAGCGGTGGAACGGGTCAAGGCCGCGGGTACCTCGCTCAAGCTCGAGCCGATGACTCCGTTCGAGCGCAAGGTCGTGCACGACACCGTCGCGGAGGCCGGACTGCGCAGCGAGTCGGAGGGCGAGGAGCCCAATCGCTGCGTCGTCGTCCTGCCCGCCTGATCGGATCCCCGGATCCGTTTCCGCCAACCGTCGCGCCGGCCCCACCTGCACCACAGGTGGGGCCGGCGCCGTTCTTGGGATGATGTTCCACGTGA
The DNA here is from genome assembly GCF_042754105.1 of Embleya sp. NPDC059237. NCBI lineage: Bacteria > Bacillati > Actinomycetota > Actinomycetes > Kitasatosporales > Streptomycetaceae > Embleya > Embleya sp. NPDC059237. The sequence continues at coordinate 176,540 of NZ_JBHZAE010000008.1, forward strand.
AACGTCAGGACGACACGACCCCCGACCCGCCGGCGGACGAACGCGCGCCCGAGGCTCCGGAAGCGGCAGGGCGGCTCTTCGGGGCCAACCTCGACCGCGCGATCCGCTATGCCGACATGCTGGCCGGCCCTGGCGTGCGCCGCGGCATGGTCGGTCCGCGTGAGGTCGGCCGGCTCTGGGAGCGGCACCTGCTCAACTGCGGGGTGGTCGCCGAATTGATCGCGGAGAACGCGATCGTGCACGACGTCGGCTCGGGCGGGGGCCTGCCCGGCATTCCGCTCGCCCTGGTCCGTCCGGACCTGCGGATCACCCTCGTCGAGCCGCTGCTGCGGCGCACCACGTTCCTCGACGAGGTGGTCGACGAACTGGGCCTGGACAACGTACGGGTGCTGCGCGGCCGTGCCGAGGAGGTGCGCGGGCGTACCTGGGCCGACGTGGTCACCGCGCGCGCGGTGGCGCCGCTGGCCAAGCTCGCCGGATGGGGGCTGCCCCTGCTCGCCTCCGGCGGCGAGATGTTGGCGCTCAAGGGCGACTCGGCCGCCGACGAACTGCTGGAGTCGGAGGCGGATCTGCGCAAACTCGGCGCAGTGTCGTGGGCGGTCGCGCACGCGGGTGCCGGGATCGTGGATCCGCTGACCACCGTCGTGCGGGTACGGATCGGCACCGTCGCGCCCAAGGAGTCGAAGGCGGCCAAGGCGCGCCGAACCGCCAAGCCGGCCCGGCGGCGCCCCGCCAAGTAGGCGAACTCGCCCACGGGTTGGGCCGGACGGCTGAAACGCCGTTCCTGCCCGCTCGGGGTGTGTCGTGAACGCCGTCCCCCGACCGCACCCGGGATCGTGTTTCACGTGAAACGCCTTCCGTGGAAACGCTTCTACTCACCTGAGGCGCGCCGGAACGTGACACCCTCTGAGGGTGCCGCCGCAGTGCGTGGTCATTCCGTCGGCCCGAGTTCCCATGTCGCCGCGGCAGGAGAGGAGAGTGGACCGTTGCCGTCCGAGTATCCGACAGCCTCGATGCCGGCGCCCCGTGTGGGTGCCGCCGTCGACGTTTCACGTGAAACAGAGGCGCCCGGTATCGAAGACACCCCGATCGCCCGCGCGGCCAGACAGGCCGTGGAGACGATGGGGCGCGCCTCGGAGGGGTTGCCCCGCCCCGAGCGCACCCGCGTCATGGTGGTCGCGAACCAAAAGGGCGGCGTCGGCAAGACCACGTCGACCGTGAACCTCGCGGCCGCGCTGGCGATGCACGGCGCGCGCGTGCTGGTGATAGACCTCGACCCCCAGGGCAACGCCTCCACCGCGCTCGGGGTGGACCATCACGCCGGCACGCCGTCGATCTACGAGGTGCTGGTCGAGGGTCGCGATCTGGCCGAGGTCGTGCAGCCCGTGCGCGACGTCGAGGGACTGTTTTGTGCCCCGGCCACGATCGACCTCGCCGGGGCCGAGATCGAACTCGTCTCGTTGGTCGCTCGGGAGAGCCGGTTGCAACGTGCGATCGCCGCCTACGAGCAGCCGCTGGACTACATCCTGATCGACTGCCCGCCCTCGCTCGGGCTGCTGACGGTGAACGCGCTCGTGGCGGGCGCCGAGGTGGTCATCCCGATCCAGTGCGAGTACTACGCGCTGGAGGGGCTGGGCCAGTTGTTGCGCAACGTGGAACTGGTCCGCGCACACCTGAACCCGAACCTCGGCGTCTCGACGATTCTGCTGACGATGTACGACGCCCGGACCCGGTTGGCCTCGCAGGTGGCCCAGGAGGTGCGCGACCACTTCCCGGACGAGGTGTTGCCCACCGCGATCCCGCGTTCGGTCCGCATCTCCGAGGCGCCCAGCTACGGGCAGACCGTGATGACCTACGACCCGGGGTCCACCGGAGCGTTGTCGTATCTTGAAGCGGCTCGGGAGATGGCGCTGCGCGGTGTGGCGAAGGCGAAGGAGGAAGTATGAGCGGACAACGCAGGGGATTGGGCAAGGGGCTCGAATCGCTCATCCCGGCCCGGCCGTTGAAGCCGTCCTCCTCCGCCGCGGCGACCTTGCGGAAGATGGCGGAGATAGCGACGGACGAGTCGGCCCTGTCGCCGACCTCGGTGCCGTTGCAGGATGCGCCGAAGACCGAACCGGCTCCGCCGGCCGCGCTGTACGCCGAACTGCTCGTCGATCTGATCGAGCCGAACCCGCGGCAGCCGCGTGAGGTGTTCGACGAGGACGCGCTGGCCGAACTGGTGCAGTCGATCCGGGAGGTGGGTGTCCTCCAGCCGGTCGTGGTGCGCTCGACCAACGAGGGCAGCTACGAACTGGTGATGGGCGAGCGCCGGTTGCGGGCCTCCCGGATCGCCGGGCTGACCCGCATCCCGGCGATCGTGCGGGTGACCAACGACGACAAGATGCTGCTCGACGCGCTCTTGGAGAACCTGCACCGCGCCGAGCTGAACCCGCTCGAAGAGGCACTGGCCTACCAGCAGTTGCTGGAGGAGTTCCGGTGCAAGCAGGAGGAGCTGGCGGATCGTATCGGTCGTTCGCGTTCGCATCTGAGCAACACGATGCGGCTGCTGCGGCTGCCGATGGAGGTGCGCACCAAGGTGGCGGCGGGCACGTTGCTCGCCGGGCACGCGCGTGCGTTGCTGGCCCTGCTGGATCGGCCCGACGAGCTGATCAAGCTGTCGAAGCGGATCATCGCCGAGGGCATGACGGTGCGTACGGTCGAGGAGATCGCGCGCACGATCAACAACCAGGAACCGGCGGCGAAACCGAAGCCGCAGAAGCCGCGTCCGGGCGCGATCGTGGCGCCCGCGCTGAACCATCTCGCGGATCGGCTCAAGGACCGGTTCGAGACCGAGGTGAAGGTGGTGCTCGGTCCGAAGAAGGGCAAGATCGTCGTCGAGTTCGCCTCGGTCGAGGACCTGGAGCGCATTCTCGCCTCGATGGCGCCCGGCGAGGGTGACCAGTTCGCCAAGCAGCTCGCCGAGCGGGAGGTGCCGAGCCAGGCCGGGCGGGCTCGCGGCGCGGCGGCGGCCGGTGTCACGGCGTCGGCGCAGGAGGCGGGAGCCGAGGCGACGTCGGCCGCCGCGAACGACACGGACGACGCGGAGACTTCGGTGCTCGTCCCGTAGCGGCATCGCCATGGGCCCGTAGCGGCTCGGCAAAGGAGGGTGGGAAGGGGCCCGCGGTCGTTGACCGCGGGCCCCTTCCTTGCTTGTGTTTCACGTGAAACGCGCCGCCGCCGGAGATCGCGGCGTGCCGATGTTTCACGTGAAACCTGTCCGCACCCCTGGAGGGACGATGAGGTCGAAGCGCTGGATCCTGGCGGGTCTGGGCGTGGGCGCCGTCGGCGGGTTCGTCGGCGGCCTGCTCGGTGGCTCGCCGCGGTCTCGGGTGCCCGGTCCGTCGCCGTGGACGCCCGCGGGTCCCGCGATCCCGGTCCATGCGCTGCCGCAGGGCTCACGGTGGCCGGTGGATCGAAACGGCCCGGCGGATCGGACCGCCCGGGCACGGCCGGGCGGGTAGCCGCGATCGGTGGGGGCGCGGAAGCAGGTCGGGAAAGGGATCGATCCGGTGTGTGGTGATCGTCCGCCGCCCGCTTCGGCGCGGACGGTCAGGTGAAGACGGGCAGCCGCAACATCCCCGTGGGCACGTCCTCGTCCGGCGGCAGGTAGAGCCGTTGGAGGGCCACGACGACCGATTCGGCGGCGTGGTCGCGGAATTCCGAGGAGGCCAGCCGGGCCGCGTCGTCCACGTTGGTGAGGTAGCCCATCTCGATGCGCACGGCGGGCATCCGGGTGCGCCGCAGCAGTGTCCACGCCTTGCCGTGGGTGCGGCCGTCCACCATGCCGGTACGCGCCACGAGTTCGCGCTGGACCAGGCTCGCGAAGTGCTCCCCGGTGGGCGAGCGTCGCCCGTACCGGTCGCTGCCACTGCCGTAGTAGTAGCACGCCACCCCGGCGGCACGCGGGCTGTCGTTGCGATCCGCGTGCAGGGATATCACGAGATCGGCGTCGGTGGCGTTGGCGAAGGCCGCCCGCTCCTCCTCGCCGATGCCGTCCTCGGCCGGCCCGCGGGTGAGGTAGGCGCGCACGCCCAGGGCGGACAGGCGGCCCTCCAGGCGCCGGGCCAGGTCCCACATCACCTCGGCCTCGGTCAGCCCGTGTGCGACCACGCCGGCGTCCGCGCCGCCGTGGCCCGGGTCGATCACCACGGTCTTGCCGGCCAGCGACGGGCCGGAGCGGTGCAGCAGTTCGGACTCGCGCATCGCGTGCGGTTGGCCGCCGACGACCGTGCGCGCGAGCCGGTCGAGGGCTCGGAACGTGGCCGGTCCGCATGTACCGTCCGCGCCGAGTCCGTAGTTGCGTTGGAATTCGCGCAGGGCGCGCTCGGTGGCCGGGCCCAGAATGCCGTCCACCCGGCCGCAGTCGAAGCCCATGTCGAGCAACCGCTGCTGGAGGGTGGCCACATCGTCCCCGACGGTGGGGTGGCCGGCCGAGTAGGACAACATGCGGTCGCCGAGGCGCCACCGTGCCTCGTCGAGGTGACGGTAGGTCTCCGGGCCGACGACGCCGTCCACGGTCATCGCGCGCTGCTGCTGGAAGTGCCGAACGGCGAGGTCCACGGAGTCGTCGAACACCGCGTCCGCGTAGCCGCCGAGGCCGTCCGGACCGCCGGTGTCGGTCGGCCTTGGGGCACCGGCGGGCAGGAGGCCGAGCAGCACCAGTTTGGACCTGATCTCGGCCACTGCGGGGCCGGTGTCACCGCGTCGGTACCGCCGCTGCATGGTCATGGAAAGAAGTCCTCCCGAGTTTTGACGCAACACTCGATCGTACGCGCGCATCCGGTCCTTCCCGTACCGGAGCGGGGGTCCGGGGGCCTCGATTCCACACCTCGCGCCGGGGCGGGTCGGGCGCGCGGTCCGGCGGTGCGCGGCGCGTGGCCCGGTCGTCGTCGCCGGCCGGTACGCCCTGACACGCGCGAAGGGCGCTCCCCGGTTCCGGGAAGCGCCCTTTGCGCACGGCCGATGCGATCGACTCAGATGAGCCCGTCGAGCTCCCGCAGAAGCGCCGCCTTCGGCTTGGCGCCGACGATCGTCTTGACGATCTCGCCGCCCTGGAACACGTGCAGGGTCGGGATCGACAGCACGCCGTAGCGGGTGGTGATCTCCGGGTTCTCGTCGATGTTCAGCTTCGCCACGGAGAGCTTGTCGCCGTTCTCCGCCGCGATCTGCTCGAGCGCCGGGGCGATCTGGCGGCAGGGGCCGCACCACTCGGCCCAGAAGTCGACGAGCACGGGCTTGTCGCTCATCAGGACGTCTGTGTCGAAGGTCTTGTCGGTGACTGTGGTGGTGGCCCCTGCCATGGGTTGCTCCTCGGTGTGCTGGGGTGGGACGGATGAAGGACGGACGACGGGGTGCGGGCGCGGGTCAGGCGCTCGCGCCGTCGGCGAGCGAGGCGAGGTAGTGCTCGGCGTCCAGGGCGGCCGCGCAGCCGGTGCCGGCCGCGGTGATCGCCTGGCGGTAGGTGTGGTCCACGACGTCGCCCGCCGCGAAGACGCCGGTGAGGTTGGTCCGCGTGGTCGGCGCGTCGACCTTGATGTAGCCCTCGTCGTCGAGGTCGATCTGGCCGCGCACCAGCTCGGTGCGCGGGTCGTGGCCGACCGCGATGAACAGGCCGGTGACCGCCAGGTCGCGCAGCTCGCCGGTGACGGTGTCGCGCAGCTGCACGCCGCTGAGCTTGCCGTCGCCCCGGATCTCGGCGACCTCGCTGTTCCAGGCGAACGAGATCTTCTCGTTCGCGAACGCCCGATGCTGCATCGCCTTGCTCGCGCGCAGTTCGTCGCGGCGGTGGATCACCGTCACCGAGCGGGCGAAGCGGGACAGGAACGTGGCCTCCTCGATCGCCGAGTCGCCGCCGCCGACCACCGCGATGTCCTGGTCGCGGAAGAAGAAGCCGTCGCAGGTGGCGCACCAGGACACACCGCGGCCGGACAGCGCGTCCTCGTTGGGGAGGGAGAGCTTGCGGTAGGCGGACCCGGTCGCCAGGATCACCGCGCGCGCCTTGTGTACGGTGCCCGCGCTGTCGGTGACCGTCTTGACGTCGCCCGCGAGGTCGACGGCGACGATGTCGTCCGGCACCAGCTCGGCGCCGAAACGCTCGGCCTGCTTGCGCATGTTGTCCATCAGGTCCGGACCCATGATGCCGTCCGGCCAGCCGGGGAAGTTCTCGACCTCGGTGGTGTTCATCAGCGCCCCGCCCGCGGTGACGGCGCCTTCGAAGACCAACGGCTTCAGGTCCGCGCGCGCTGCGTAGACGGCGGCCGTGTACCCGGTCGGACCGGATCCGATGATGATCACGTTGCGGACGTCGCTCACGCTGAGCCTTCCCTGGTTCCTTGTCGAGCCTCGTGCCGGTGGTCGGCGTCGGCTGTGCGGGTCTGCGAAACCCGCGCCCCGAGAGATGCGGTGTCTCGTTCGACAACGGATCCTAGGCGCGCACCATTCCCGGGTCACAACGCCGCGGGTGCCGCGTGCCGGGGATCACCTTCTCGGTACCTCGGTGCTCAACAGGAGCGCGCCGGCGAAGGCGGTCGAGGGGGGTACGGCGGCCGGCGGGCTCGCCGAGGTGTCGGCGGTGGAGCGCGGGACGCACGACGCGTCCACGATGTACACCCGGACCCGGTCGGTGTTCGGGCCGGGCAGGACCACCACCCACGCGGGTTTGCCGGTATAGCTGCCGGGGTCGGCGGCCAATGCCCGCGGTGCGTCGGGACCCACCGCGGCGGCCACGCACGCGGGCAGCCCGCGCGGCGCGCGGTCGGCGCGGTGCAGCAGCAGCGAGACCTGGTCGGCCAGTCCGGCGGCGGTGTACACCGTCGGCGCGGCGGTGGACGCCGTCAGCGGGGTCTGCGGCGTGCGCTCCTCCGCGTTCGCCCCGGGGCGCTCGCCCGACGTGCCGGGCGGGGCGGCGGCCTTGGGCGCGGACGCGTCGGTGTTGCTCTTGACGGCGCTCGACCGGTGGTCCGAGTCGCCGTCGTCGCCGGTGCCGACCACGATCGTGACGCCCAGGGCCACCGCGGCCGCGGCGGCGGCGATCAGGAGCAGTGGCCCGCGCCGCCGACGGCGGGCCCGGTCCAGCGGGACGACGACGTGCTCGGCGGGCGGCGCGCCGTGCACGGTCGGCGGGGTGCTCGGCGCGCGCGGCGGTGTCACGACCGACACCGGCAGCGGCTTCGGCGGCTCGGCGGGGCGCGGGGGCGGCAGCGCGGCCAGGGCCAGCGCGTCGTCGATTCGGGCGATCACGTCGGCGGGCATCGGCTCGGCCGGTTGTCCGCCGAGCAGTTCGCGCACCTCCGCGAGCGCGTCGCGGGTGTCGCGGCACTCGGCGCACTCGGCGAGATGCGCGTCGAGCGCGGCCGCCTCAGCCGTGGTGAGCAGTCCCTCGACGAGGTCGGACAGCACTTCGACGTCGATGTGCTCGCTCATCGTGTGCCACCTCCCTCCATGCTCGTGCCGCCCGTATCGGGGGCCGGACCGCCGGCTCGTGGGCGGTCGTCCGTCGATGGGACGGATTGTCCGGCCGCGGGGTTCCCCGGGGACCCGGCCGGGCCCGGTGGCCCGCTCTCGCGCAGGTGCCGCACCAGGGGCAGGAGCTTGGCCCGACCGCGGGCGCAACGACTCTTGATGGTGCCGGACGCGACGTCGAGGATCCTGGCCGCCTCGTCGACGGGATAACCCTCCATGTCCACCAGGACGAGCGCGGCGCGCTGCTCGGCGGGGAGGGTGGCCAGCGCGGCGAGCAGCGCCTCGCGGGTCTCGCCCCGGACCGCCGGATCCTCCTGCGCGGGCGCGGGCAGCCGCTGGTCCAGATCCTCGGGCAGCGGTACCGCCGGGCGGGCGGCGCGGCGGCGGGCCCGGTCCAGGCAGGCGTTGACCACGATCCGGTGCAGCCACGTCGTGACGGCCGCGCGGCCCTCGAACCGTCCTGCGGCCCGGTAGGCGGAAACCAGGGCGTCCTGGAGGGCGTCAGCGGCTTCCTCGCGGTCCCCCAGGGTGCGCAGGGCCACCGCCCACAGCCGATCGCGGTGCCGGCGCACGAGTTCGCCGAACGCGTCGGGGTCGCCGTGGGTGTGCCGGGTGAGCAGATCGGCGTCGGTGACGTCCGCGTACGCCGATCCGCTGCGCTCGGTACTCACCGCCTACCTCCCCTGGGCCCGGGGTCATCCTGGCATGCGATGCGGCGGCGCCGGAGGCAGGTCCGGCTCGATCGTTCGGACAAGGTCAGCTGTTGACCGTGAAGGTGATCTCGCGCCAGGCGTTCTGATGCCCCGGCGTGTAGATGTGGTAGCCGTTGACGTCCTGGAGAACCTTGGGCATCGCGGTCATCAGGACCAGTACGTACTGGGTCTTGGTCGCCTGGTCGGAACGGATGCTCACCTCGGCCGCATCGGTCGACTTGCTGCCCACGGTGGTGGTGAAGGCGTCCTGGCTCGACGGCATCGACGCGGCACCCGGTGCGGCTTTCAGCGTGATGGTGGTGGTGGCTCCGCCCGTGCCCAGCGCAAGGTCGAGGCCGCGGACGTCCATCGGTTCGCCGAGGTCGTAGATGATGCCGTACCCCTTGCGGCCGTTGTAGTCGACCGTCGGTCCGTCCTTCATCATGTTGGTCTGCCAGTACGTGTCGCGGTTTTTGTCGTAGGTCTTCACCACGTCCTCCTGATCGGCGGGCGCGCCGCCGATCGAGATCTCCGTGCCGCGCGTGGGGGTGGTCACCCGCGTGGGTGCCGGAGCCACCGGTGCCTGGGTCGGCGTGCTCGACTGGCTGCCGCTCTGCTTCTCCAAGGGCGGTTTCTTCTTCTCGCCGTCGCCCACGTGGCTGGCCACCTGCCACGTCACCAGCACGATGGCGAGCACCACCAGGACCGCGACCGCGCCCTTGACCGCGGCGCCGAACCGGCCGCCCAGCGGCGGTGGCGGGGTGACCGGCGGTCGGGCCGGGCCGACCGGGCCGCGGCCGCCGCCGGAGTAGCCCGCCGAGGCGTAGACCGTCCGGTTCGGCGTCGGGGTGTAGATCGGGTACTCGTCCGGCTCCGGGCCGCCGACGATGGTGTTCTGCTCCGGCGGGTGCATCTCCGGGATGGCGGTGATCGCCGCGGACAGCTCTCCCGGTGTCTCGAACGCCGGTTCGTGCTTGACCTCGTGGCCGAGCGCGCGCATCGCCAGGGCGGCGAGCGTGTCGTCCACGCCGGCCCGGATCTGGCCGGGCGCGCACAGCCTGCCGCCGGTGAACGGCGCAGCCTGCAGGCCGTATTCGGTGCCCTCGACCCAGCGTCGGGTCAGCGCGGCGTACATCAGCCGGCCGACCGCGTGCGTGTCGTCGCGGGCCGCGTCGGTGGTGTCGTGTCCGTACAGCGCGGCCTCGACCGCCAGGCCGACGATCTTGTACTGGCCGGTGTGCATGCGCAGTACGTTTTCCGGCGTGAGCCGCAGGTGCGACAGGCCGGCGCGGTGTGCGACGGACATCGCCTGGGCGAGCGCGCGGGTGAGTTCGTAGACCTCGTGCGGCGGCAACGGGGCGCTTTCGAAGACCTTGGTGAGGTTGTCCGCGTCGGGCAGCCACTCCTTCACCACATAGATCAGGCCGTCCTGTTCGGCGCAGTCGAGGACCTGGACGAAGCGGGGGTCGCCCATCAGCGCGGCGGCGCGGGCGGCGGCGATCACCGCCCGACCGTGTTCACCGCCGGCGGGGACGATGTGTACGCCCACCGCGCGCCGCAACTTCTCGTCCACCGCGCGCCAGGTCTCGCTGCGGCCGTTCTGGGACAGGCGGTGTTCGAGTCGGTAGCGCTCGGCGAGTCGGGTGCCTCGGTTGACCCGGGGGGCGGGGGGCTCCGGGGCGGGCGCGGGCGCGGCCGGCGCGCCGCCGGAGTTTGCGTCGCTGTCGCCGTGGTCACCGTCGGCATCGCCGTCGTCCGTCGGCTTCCGCACGACCGGTTCGGCCGCTGCCTCGACCGCCGCTTCGGTGTTCTTCGCGGTCGCGGTCGGCTCGGCGGTCTCAGCCGCCGCCGCTTCGTCGGAGTCGGGACCGGCAGGCGACCCGGATTCGGAGCCGGCGTCGGGTTCGGGCTCGGAACCGATGGGCAAAACCGTGGTGGTGGTTCCGGAGGTCTTCTCGTCCGAACCGACACGTTTGTCCAACGATGCGTCAGAAGCCTTTGTCGGTACGGGGTTTGCCTCACCCGTCGCTAGGTCGACGGATCCTGCGGTTCGGTCCGTCACCTCGGCCTCATCCTCCTCGTCGGCACACTCATCGTAGAGGTGAGGCTTCTCGGGCCGTTGGTCAGGGACGACCTCTACATACCTTGAGACTCCCGGACCCCTCTTCGGGTTGCCTCCTCGCAAGATCCGAAAGGAAACCGAGACCGGCGTATCGGGAGCATTACCCCCGTTTCGCCGAGAGCCACACCCTCACTCGCCCCATGGTGGTGCATCCCACACCGTTCCGCCCGCCGAATTCCCGGTGGGAATCCGGCGGGCGGGGGCGGTACGGCCGCGCGCGTGACCCGGTCAGCGCCCGAGTCGGCCCTTGATCATCCCGGTCATCGCGCTCATCTCCTCGACGCGCATGCGGTTCGCCGCGATGAAGAACACCACGAACATGGTCACGATCCCGGCGCCGACCGCGATCGCCGAGCCGCCCATGGCCGAGCCGAAGTGGCCGGTACACACCCGGGCCACGAAGAACGCCGCGGCGCCGCCGATCCCGGCGGCGATCAGCAGCCGGGTGTAGGTCCGGGTCACTCGGCGGCCGTCCAGGTCGCCGAGCCGCTTCTTCAGCCGTTGCGCGGCCAGCAGCACGCCGACGAGGTAGGCCAGGCTGTAGCCGCCCGCGATGCCGACACCGGCCCACTTGGTGGGCAGCGCGACATAGGCCAGGCCCGCGAAGGCCGCCTGGGCGCCCGCGATCCACACGGTGTTCAGGAACGGTGTCCGGGTGTCCTCGTACACGTAGAAGCCGCGCAGCAGCACGTACTGCGCCGAGTACGGGATCAGGCCCAGGCCGAGTGCCATCAGCATGTAGCCGATCCAGTGCGCGCTCTGTTCGCCGGTGGGCGCGAAGATGAAGCCGCCGATGTCGCGGCCGAGGGCCACGAAGATCACCGCGCAGGGGATCATCGCCACCGCCGACAGGCGCAGGCCGGAGGAGATGTCGCCGCGCACGCTGGCCTCGTCGCCGTCGGCGGCGGCGCGACTCATCCGGGGCAACATCGCGGTCATCACCGACACGGTGATCACCGCCTGGGGCAGCTGCCAGATCAGCAGCGCGCTGCTGTAGGCGGTGAAGCCGACGCCGAACTGGATGTTCTGGTCCCGCGCGTCGACGTCGATCGCGGTGGCGAGCTGGGTCACCACCAGATAGCCGGCCTGGTTGGCCAGCACGAACAGGAACGTCCACTTGGCCAGCCCGAGCGCCTTGCCCATCCCCGAGCCGCGCCAGTCGAAGCGCGGCCGGAAGCGGAACCGGGCCGACTTGAGGTACGGGATCATCGCCATCGACTGCACGACCATGCCGAGCAGCGTGCCCAGACCCAGCAGCCGGATCTCGTCCGGGGTGATGGTGTCCGAGTTCTGCCCGGTGTTCTTCTGGGTGCCGGCCACCCAGATGTACAGGCCGAACGTCGCGATGATGACGATGTTGTTCAGGACCGGGGTCCACATCATCGGGCCGTAGCGCTCGCGCGCGTTGAGGATCTGCCCGAACAGCACGTGCAGGCCCATGAAGAAGATGATCGGCAGGCAATAGCGCGCGAAGGTGATCGCGAGCTCGTAGTCCTGATGATGTTTGGCCAGCGAGTTCGCGAACGCCCGGATCAGCAGCGGCGCGCCGAACCAGGCCAGCATCACCAACCCCGCCAGCACCGTCATCACCAGCGTGAGCAGGCGGTTCGCGTACGCCTCGCCGCCGTCGTCGTCCTGGCGCATGGCCCGCACCAGCTGCGGTACGAACACCGCGTTCAGCGCGCCGCCGCCGACCAGGATGTACAACAGCGTCGGCATCGTGTTGGCGACGTTGTAGGTGTTCGCCAGGATCGCGGTGCCCAGCGCCGCCGCGGCGACCAGGTTGCGGACGAAGCCGGTCATCCGGGACACGATCGTGCCCGCGGCCATCACGGCGGAGGACCGCATTATCCCGCCGAGCTTGCTGCCCTTCCGGCCGCCGCCGCCGACCGGGATGCCGGCCATGCGCTCCTCGGCGCCCGAGCCGGGCATCCGATAGACGGGCGAGGTGGACGGGTTCACCGGGACCGGCGGGGCGTCGAGGACGGCGCTCGCCGACATCGACGCGGCGGCCGCCTCGGCCCGGTGCTGGGTCTCGTAGCGCTGATACGCCTCGGTGTACGAGGGCATGCCCGCGATGTCGCCGGCGAGTCCGAGGTTGATGCCGGTCAGCGTCTGGTCCATCAGCCAGCCGCCGGGGCGGTCGTAGTCGCCCCAGCCGCCCTGGCCCTGCTGCGGGCTCGGCTGCTGCGGGACGTACGACTGCTGCTGGTACGCCTGCGGTTGGTGCTGCTGCTGCGGTTGTTGCGCGTAGTTCTGCGCCTGCGGCGCCTGTGGCTGCTGCCCGTACGGGTCGCCGGAGCCGTAGCCGCCGTGGTCGCCGTACTGCTGCGGCGCGCCGGAGGGGTCGTAGTGCTGCGCGGGGTCGTACTGCCGAGAAGGGTCGTACGGCGCTGCCTCGGGGGTGAAGATCTCGTCCACGCCCACGTACGGGTCGTTGCCGGGCGGGTCGCTCAACTCGTCGCGGAACCACGCCCCGCCGTCCTGGGCGGGCTGCTGCTGTTGTTGCTGCTGCCCGTAGGGGTCGTAGCCGCCGCCCGACTGGGCGCCGTAGGGATCCCCGTAGGCCGGTTCGGGGCCCGCGCCGTAGCCGCCCTGGCTCTGATAGCCCTGCTGCGGGTACTCGGGCTCGCCGTAGCCCGGGTGCGCGTTGGGGTCGGTATAGCCCTGCTCCCCGGGGTGCGCGTACGGATCCGGCGGTTGCGCGGCGTAGGGATCGGCCGGCTGCCCGTACGGATCGACGTACTGCTGCAGGTAGGGGTCGGCGGGCGGCCGACCCCGGTAGGGATCGTCGTGCGCGCCGTCGTCCGGCTCGGCGGAGCCGCCGGTGTACGGCTGACGTTCGTCGCTCCGGTCGCTCATGCGGGCGGGCCCTCGTCTTCTCGGTCAGGTTGAGTGTCCGGTGCCCACTTTCTCATTCGGGGCGGTCGGTCGTGGATCCCAACGGTGTGTGTCCGTGCGGGTCGGCCGGATCGGGCGGTCTGTTCCCGCCGGCGTGCGGGGGCGTCGGACGGGGTGGCGACCACCCCGATATCGGCCGGATCCGGTCCCCGTCGGCGTCGTCCGGGGGATCGGATTCCGCCGGCGGATCGACGTCGTCCTCACCATCCTCGCCGTGCGTGTCCCCGGCAAGGGCCGCCTCCCGGCGCTTGCGCAGGAACGCGCGGAGCGAGAACACCGCGAGCAGGAACGCGAGGCCGCCGATGATCCAGCGGGTCAGCGCGTCGATCGTGGTGGTGTTCACGAAGAACGACTGCGCCGGATTCACCGCCCGCCCGTCCGGGGTGAGCAGCGCCACGTCCACCATGACCTTGCCGTTCGCGGCCGATTTCGCCGAGATCGGCACCTCGAGCCGGCGGCCGTCGGGCACCGTCACGGTGGCCGGGTCGCCCAGCTTGAGCCGGTTGGGCTGGTGCGAGGTGACCGCCACCCGCACGTTGATCGGCTGCTGGAGGTTGTTCACCACGGTCACCGGGATGTTGCCCTCGTCCCCGGACAGCGTCACCCCGGTTCTGCGGATGATGTAGACGAGCGATTCCAGCTCGCGCAGTCCCCGGGTCACGCCCAACCGGTAACGATCCGCCCCCTGCGTGTCGCCGCGCCACGAGGTGGACAACATGCGCAGCAGCGCGGGGTCGAACGGGCCGGTCACCCGCTCGGGCCGGGTCAGGATCGAGGCGAAGGTCTGCATCGACCCGGCCAGGTTGTCGGTCTCCGCCAGGTATTGCGCGCTCGGCTCGGAGGCGCGCACGCCCTTGGGGTAGGCGGCCCACTTGCGGGCGGGCAGCGGACCGGGCTCGGCGGCCAACTCGGCCAGGCCGGTGGGTTGCGTCCACTCGGCCGACGCGGCCATCACGTCGCGCAGCACGCCCGCCAGCGCGGTGTCCATCAGCCGCGGCGGGGCGACCAGCACGCTGCGGGTGGGCTTGAGCGTGGGCTCCTGCAACACGATGGTCAGGAACTCGGCGAGCAACTGCTGGGTGGTCAGCACCGCCTGGCCCGGCGCCCTGGTGTCCGCGGCCAGCAGCGTGTCGATGTCCGGGTCGGTGACCAGCGCGGTGCCCTTGTCGGCGCCCGGCAGGGACGCGGTGGCCAGCGGTGTGACGTTGAGGTCCTTGGTCGGCGGCAGGCTCGCGCCGGCGGTGATCACCGTGCCGGCGCCGCTGTTGCCGGCCAGGGAGACGATCGAGGGGTCCAGCGCGCCGGAGGCGGGCCAGGCGACATCGGCGCGCGCGGGCCTGCCCAGGATGCGCTGGAAGACCTCGGCGGATCGGATCTGGGCCTCGGTCAACAGCGGGCGCAGGTCCGTCTTCTCGGCGTCGAGCGCGTGCGCCACGGCGGCGATGTCGGTGTCGCCGTACGGGAGGCCGATCACGGGCTGGGGACCGATGGCGCCCTTGAGCCGGTCCAGCCATCCGGCGGCGGTCTGACCGCCGCCGCCCGCCAGCGTGTTCGAGATCTGGTTCGGCGTCGCCTTGGCCGTGTCCTCCTCGGCCGGTGGCTTGCCGTCCTTGGTCTTCTTCGGCTTGCCCGGCTCCAGGCTGCCCGGCGGCGCTACCCGATAGCCGCCGGCCATCTCGGCTGCGGAGTCGAGCAGTTCGGGGTCGATCGCCCAGTCGACCTTCATCCCGCCGCCGATCGCCGCCAGTTCGTACAACCGCCCGCCCGGGGCGAACAGCGCGGCCAGGTCGTCGTCGCGGAACACCGTCGTCTGGCCCTCGTCGCCGAGCGTGGTGCCGTCGCGGTGCGGTCGATCGACCAGCGGCCAGACCATGCCGACCCGCAGTTTCGGCACGTTCTTCAGGCCGTTCTTGCCGACCCACGGCAGGAAGGTGCGGGTGGAGCCGACGACCCGGCCGCCGACCCGCGCCTCGATCGCGAGCGGGTACGCGCCGGCCTCGCCCAGATTGAGCGCGTCGGCGCGAATGTTGAACGACCACGGCCGGCCCGGACCCGAGGCCGGCACCTGTACGGTCACCGGCTTGACGTCACGCAACAGGGAGCCGTTCGACTGACCCTCCTCGGGCGAGGAGATGCCGCTGCGGAAGAGCGGTTCCGAGGTGCGCATCCGCACCGCCAGCTCCACCGTGTCGAGCGGCTTGGAGCCGCTGTTCAACACCTGGCCCTCGACGGTGATGGTGCCGCCGGGCCTGGCGATCGGGGTCATCTTGGTGATCAGGATTCGGACGCCGTCGCCGTCGGCGGCGCGCACGACCGTCGGTGGCAGCGCGCCGAGCAGCGTGACGGCGAGCAGCAGGGCCAAAAGCAGCACACCGGCCACTCGACCGCGTCGCGGCGGTATCCCGGCCTCGGAGCGGATCCGGCGATCGCTCACGCGCTGTCCGCCAACAGCTCCGGGGCGAGTGTCGCCAACCGTCGTTCGTCGGGGTAGGCGAGGCGCGCGGAGAGCGCGCCGAGCGGAACCCAAGCCACCGCTTCGACCTCGATGTCGTCGTCCGACAGATCCCCGCCCGCCGCCTCCATGAGGTAGTGGTGGACGGTCTTGTGCACCCGCCGGTCCGGCGCGGTGAACCAATAGTCGATCACGCCGAGCGGAGCCAGCACCCGACCCACGATGCCGGTCTCCTCCTCGACCTCGCGCAGCGCGGCGTCCACCACGCTCTCGCCGTCCTCGATGTGCCCCTTGGGCAGCGACCACAACAGCCGGCCGCGTCGATCCCGGCGAGCGATCAACGCCGCGCGCAACGTGAGCCGATCGATCACCAGACCACCCGCCGAGGTCTCCTCGACCACCTGCAGCCGACGGCGCGGCGGCGTGGTCTCGGAAGGCATCCGCCAAGCTTAGTGCGACATGCGCCACGCCATCACGCCATGATCACGCCGGCACGCCGACCGCGCGCGAGGGCGGCCCCGGCATAATGCGCGCGAGAGCCGCGGCCTCGACCCGTAACCTTGTCTCCCGTGCCGAACGCCAAGAACACACCCCTCCCGGACGACCCGCCGGCCGGCGGCGAGCTGAGCGCCGTCCAGCGCCGCGCCGTCACCGAACTGTTGCGCGTCGCCCCCGTCGCCGACGACCTCGCCCGCCGCTTCGAAGCGGCCGGGCACACGCTCGCGCTGGTCGGCGGTTCGGTGCGGGACGCCCTGCTCGGCCGGTTGGGCAATGACCTCGACTTCACCACCGACGCGCGCCCCGAACAGGTGCTGGCGATCGTGCGCCCCTGGGCGGACGCGGTGTGGGACGTGGGCATCGCGTTCGGCACGGTCGGCTGCCGCAAGAGGCTCGCCGGTTCGCCCGACTACCAGATCGAGATCACCACCTACCGCTCCGAGGCGTACGACCGCACCTCGCGCAAGCCGGAGGTCTCCTACGGCGACTCGATCGAGGACGACCTGGTCCGGCGCGACTTCACGGTCAACGCGATGGCGGTGGCACTGCCGGGGATCACGTTCGTGGACCCGCACGGCGGGCTGGCCGACCTGGCCGCGCGCGTCTTGCGCACCCCGGGCACCCCGGAGGCATCCTTCGGCGACGATCCGCTGCGGATGATGCGGGCCGCGCGCTTCGCCGCGCAGCTCGACTTCGAGGTCGCGCCCGAGGTGGTCGCGGCGATGACGGACATGGCCGAGCGGATCGAGATCGTCTCCGCCGAGCGGGTCCGCGACGAGCTGAACAAGCTGATCGTGTCCGATCACCCGCGCAAGGGCCTGGAACTGCTGGTCACCACCGGCCTGGCCGAGCACGTGCTGCCCGAGCTGCCGACGTTGCGCCTGGAGGTGGACGAGCACCACCGGCACAAGGACGTGTACGAGCACACGCTGATCGTGCTCGAACAGGCGATGGCGCTGGAGCCGCCGGGCGAGCCGGACCTGGTGCTGCGCCTGGCCGCGCTGCTGCACGACATCGGCAAGCCGCGTACCCGGCGCTTCGAGGCGGACGGCCGGGTCTCGTTCCACCATCACGAGATGGTCGGCGCGCACATGTCCCGCAAGCGGCTCAAGGCCTTGAAGTATCCGAAGGACGTCACCGACGACATCACCCGCCTGGTCGAGCTGCACCTGCGCTTCCACGGCTACGGCACGGGCGAGTGGACCGACTCGGCGGTGCGCCGCTACGTGCGCGACGCGGGTCCGCTGCTCGATCGGCTGCACAAGCTGACCCGCTCGGACTGCACCACCCGCAACAAGCGCAAGGCGGCCACGCTGGCCCGGGCCTACGACTCGCTGGAGGAGCGGATCGCGCAGCTCGCCGAGCAGGAGGAGCTGGACTCGATCCGGCCGGACCTGGACGGCAACGAGATCATGAAGCTCCTGGAGGTGCCGCCGGGCCCACTGGTCGGCAAGGCCTACCGGCACATGCTGGAGCTGCGCCTCGAACACGGCCCGATGGACCACGAGACGGCCGTCGCCGCGCTGCGCGAGTGGTGGACGGCGAACGCCCGAGCCTGAGCACGCACGAAGCCCGCCGGTGGGACAACCGGCGGGCTTCGGTGTCGTACGAGTGCGGGGCGCCTACTCGAACTTGGCGCCCTTTTCCTCGAGTTGCTTCTTGGTCGCCTGGAAGTCTTCCTCGGTGGCGCTCATCGTCGAGATGGGGTCCAGCGCCTTGACGTCGGCCAGCGTCGTCTTCGAGGTGAAGGCCATGCAGACCACGCCCTTTTTGGAACCGGTCCAGTAGAACATCGCGAAGTAACCCGAGTTGTCCGGGAGACCGTCGCACTTGCTCTTGTCCGAGCTGCCGTCGACCTTCTTGAGGATCTTCCACTTGGCGTCCGGCGAGTCGCACTTGGCGATCTTCGGCATCTTGGACTTGCCGATGCCACCCTCGATGTGGCCCAGGCAGTCGCCGGCCTTCGCGGTGGTGGCGTCGTCCTTGTTGTAGTTCTTCGCGACCAGGCCGACGATGGCCAGGACGACCAGGACCGCGATCGGGATCAGGATCTTCTTCAGCTTGCTCTTGCGCGGCGGGGGCGGCGGCGGGCCGCCGTAGAAGCCGGGCTGACCGGCGGGCGGGTATCCGCCCGGCTGACCGGGCTGCTGCCCCCAACCCTGCTGCGGCTGGCCCGGCTGCTGCTGCCACCCGCCCTGCGGCGGCGGCTGCTGACCGGGCTGCTGGTTCCAGCCCTGGTTCGGCTGCTGCGGGCCGTTGGGGCCGGGCGGGAAGGGATTGGACATGGGGGCGATCTCCGTTGCAGGGGACTGGTGAGACAGTCCGGAACACTAGGGGTCCGGCCGGACACGCGCAGCGGGGATTCCCCTTACACCGGTCGAATGTGAGCGGAATAACGGGCATAAAGCGCTATTCACAGGTGACGCGGATTACTTTCGTGCCCCGAGACACAGTACGAAGCGGTCCTGCACGGAATCCGAGACCAGCGCGATCGGATCGCCCGGCAGCGAATCGCAGACGTCGGTGTCCGTCGTGCCCTGGACCCGTTCGACCACGATGAAGCGGGCCTGCGGGTCCTCGCACGGGACCGGGTCCGCGTCGATGCTCGTCCTGTCCCGCAGGCAGTCGCCCTCGTGGATGCGGATCCCGTCGGCGTCGTTCTTGTGCACGTACCACCAGCCCCCGGCGGCCGTCCCGCCGCCGATCAGTAGCACCGCCAGGGTCGCGATCAGCGCCGAACGGCCGCGTCGCGGGCGTTCGGCCGCCCGCCGACTCGCGCGCCCGTCGACCTGCGGCCGGCGGACCACCGGGACGTGTGGGACGGCCGGCTCGCGGGCGGCGAACTCGTGCCCGTGCGGCGGAGTGTTCTCGGTCCATGCCGGTCTGTACGGCAAAGGATTGTTTTCACCCGGACCGGCGTCGTTGGACATGGAGTATCTCCAGAGGTGCCGAAAATCGCTGGATGTGCAGATTAGAACCTCGGCCTCGTCATTGCACTACCCACGGGTAATTTCTTGGAGATGTGCGGCGGATCAAATGCCTTGCCCGGTTATGAAAGGGACATCACGGCCGGTCGTTGCCCGCCGGCGAGCCCTCGATGATCACCGGAGGGTGGCGGCGCGACGCCAGGCCGTACAGGACTCCGGTCAGCGCGTACACCCCGGCGACCCCGAGCAGCACCGCCGGGGACCGACCGTCGTCGGGCAGCCCGAGCGCGGCGACCGCGGCGGCGCCGACGAACGCGACGTTGAAGAGCACGTCGTAGACGGAGAACACCCGACCCCGGTACGCGTCGTCGACGGTGCTCTGCACGATCGTGTCCACCCCGATCTTGGCGCCCTGCGAGGTCACCCCGAGCAGGAAGGCGCCCACCACCATCGGCGCGAACAGGAACGGCAGCCCGAGCGCCGCCTGGCACACCGCCCCGGCCAGCGCGCACGCGCCGATCCAGGCCGGGACACCGATCCGCGCGGTGACCCCCGGCGTGATCACGGCCGCCACGAAGAAGCCGAGCGCGGACACGCTCACCGTGATCCCGAAGGTCGCGAGCCCGCCGTCGGTGTCGCTCGGATCGTTGAACGTGTTGCGGCACAGCAGCACCGTCATCACGGTCAGCACGCCGTAGCAGAACCGCATCGCGGTGATCGCGGCCAACGCGTGCGCCGGCGCCCGACGCCGCCACACGTGCACCGCCCCCTCGCGCAGCCCCCGGGCCACCGAGCGCAGCGCCTCGCGCACATCCGGCAACACCCGGTCGGGATCGGGCCCGAGCAGATCGCTCGGCATCGTCGCGGCGACCGCCGCCGAGCCCAGGTACAGCAGGCCCGACACCACGATCACCAGCGCGGTGGCCCCCGACCCCTCGGCCAGGAGCGCGTGTACGAGCACCGCGGCCCCGCCGCCGACCGCCGCCGCCACGGTGCCGGCCGTGGGCGACACCGAGTTCGCCGTCACCAGCCGCTCGGCCGGCACCACACGCGGCAGTGACGCGGACAACCCGGCGAGCACGAACCGGTTCACCGACAGCACCACCAGGGCCGCCGCGTAGAAGACCGGATCGGGCACCCCGATCAGCACCAGCGCGGCCGTCACCGCCACCAGCACCGCGCGCAGCAGATTGCACCACACCAGGACCTGCCGCCGCCGCCACCGGTCGAGCAGCACCCCGGTGAACGGCCCCACCAGCGAATATGGCAGCAGCAGCACGGCGAACGCGGTCGCGATCGCCGCGGCCGAGGTCTGCTTCTCCGGCGAGAAGAACGCCTGCCCCGCGATCGCGACCTGGAAGGCGCCGTCGGACAGCTGCGAGGTCAGCCGGGTGGCGAAGAGCCGACGGAAGTCGCGCAGCTTCAACAACGAGCGCAGATCACGGATGAGGGCCACGGCGCCCACCGTAGCCGGCGGCGGGCGCCGCACCCGAAACGGGCACCGCCGCGCCCGGGTACGCCGAAGGCCCGGCCCCTGGAGGGGAGCCGGGCCTTGGGTCGCTCGAACGCACCGCGGGGGCGCGGGCCGAGCGGAGCGGGTCAGCGCTCGATGTCGCCCTTGATGAAGGACTCGACGGCGTTGCGGGCCTCGTCGTCGAAGTACTGCACCGGCGGCGACTTCATGAAGTAGGAGGACGCCGACAGGATCGGGCCACCGATGCCGCGGTCCTTGGCGATCTTCGCGGCGCGCACGGCGTCGATGATGACACCGGCCGAGTTCGGCGAGTCCCAGACCTCGAGCTTGTACTCCAGGTTCAGCGGCACGTCGCCGAAGGCGCGACCCTCCAGGCGCACGTACGCCCACTTGCGGTCGTCGAGCCACGCGACGAAGTCGGACGGGCCGATGTGCACGTTGTCCGAGCCGAGGTCGCGGTCCACCTGCGAGGTGACCGACTGCGTCTTGGAGATCTTCTTCGACTCCAGGCGCTCGCGCTCCAACATGTTCTTGAAGTCCATGTTGCCGCCGACGTTCAGCTGCATGGTGCGCTCGAGCAGGACACCGCGGTCCTCGAAGAGCTTCGCCATCACGCGGTGCGTGATCGTGGCGCCCACCTGCGACTTGATGTCGTCGCCGACGATCGGCACGCCCGCCTCGGTGAACTTGTCCGCCCACTCCTTGGTGCCGGCGATGAAGACCGGGAGGGCGTTGACGAACGCGACCTTGGCGTCGATGGCGCACTGGGCGTAGAACTTCGCCGCGTCCTCGGAGCCCACCGGGAGGTAGCAGACGAGGACGTCGACGGCCTGGTCCTTGAGGACCTTGACCACGTCGACGGGGGCGTCGGTCGACTCCTCGATGGTCTCGCGGTAGTACTTGCCGAGACCGTCCAGGGTGTGCCCACGCTGCACGGTGACGCCCGACGGCGGCACGTCGCAGATCTTGATCGTGTTGTTCTCGCTGGCACCGATGGCGTCGGAGAGGTCGAAGCCGACCTTCTTGGCGTCCACATCGAAAGCGGCCACGAACTCGACGTCACGCACGTGATACTCGCCGAACTGCACGTGCATCAGGCCGGGGACGCGGCTGTTCGGGTCGGCGTCCTTGTAGTACTCGACGCCCTGCACCAGCGAAGCGGCGCAGTTGCCCACGCCGACGATGGCTACGCGAACCGAACCCATTCCGGTTGCTCCCTGTGATCTCGACGAAGTCGCCACGAACCGGCGACCTCAGTTGTTGGATGCGGACGGGTCCGAGGCCACGTCCTGGGTGGGGGTCCGAAGCCGGTCGGCGTCCTTCGACGGGTCGACCGGGGTTTCGGGGCCGGGGGCGTCCGGAGTCGCTCCGGCGTGCCGCTCGGCGGTGATGAGCTCGTTCAGCCAGCGCACTTCGCGCTCGACCGACTCCAAGCCGTGTCGCTGCAACTCGAGGGTGTAGCCGTCGAGCTTCTCCCGTGTCCGGGTCAGCGACCCGCGCACCCGGTCGAGGCGCTCCTCGAGCCGGCTGCGCCGACCCTCGAGGATACGCATGCGCACCTCGTGGTCGGTTCGACCGAAGAAGGCGAAGTGCACGCCGAAGTTCTCGTCCTCCCAGGCCGAGGGCCCGGACTCGGACAGCAGTTCTTGGAAGTGCTCCTTGCCCTGTGCCGTCAGCTGGTAGACGATCCGGGACCGCTTGCTGCCGGCGAGTGCCGTCACCTCCGGAATCTCCTCCGCGAGCAGACCCCGCTCCAGCAGGGACTTCAGGCACGGATAGAGGGTGCCGTAGGCGATGGCACGGAACGAACCGAGCACGGTGTTGAGTCGCTTGCGCAACTCGTAGCCGTGCATGGGGGAGTCGTGCAGCAGGCCGAGGATCGCGAATTCGAGGACGCCACCGCGCCTGCTCATCGCCTTCCTCCATCCACTGCGGACCGGGCCGGACATGGGCACGGACACGACCGTGGGATACGGTCACAGCCGACCTTCGTCCGGCCGGGGCTCCTGCGCCCCCGGCTCGATGTACCGGCCCGATGTATCGAACCGATACATCGAGACGATAGGTCTCCTTGCCGTGTGGTGGCAAGGCGGCCGCCGGTGACTCGGGTCACAGGCAGGTCACAGTGAGGTCGCGAAAGCGGATCCGCGTAGTCTGTTCCGCCGTGTGGTACCTCAAGCCCCGCTTCCTGCGGAACCGCTTCCCATGCGCTTGCGTCCTGGGGAGCGGAGAGCCACGACCCGTGCGTCCGACCTCCGCGTCGTACGGCCGAGGAGTAGCGAACGCATGAGTGAACATCGCCGTAGATCACCGCAGCCGCGTCCCGAGGGGCGCGGTGGCTCGCATTCGGGGGGCGCGGGAGGGTCCGGGGGCGGCGGAACGCCACCCGGCGGCTCGTCGTTGCCCGACGGGCCCGGAGAGGGCGACGAGGAACGCCCGCTTTCGCGCGTGGAGGCCCGAGCGGCCGCCCGCGGCGGGGGCCGGCGGGCCGCCAACGGCGGGGCGGCCGGCGGCCGATCCCGATCCGAGGCCGGT
The DNA here is from genome assembly GCF_042754105.1 of Embleya sp. NPDC059237. Lineage (NCBI taxonomy): Bacteria > Bacillati > Actinomycetota > Actinomycetes > Kitasatosporales > Streptomycetaceae > Embleya > Embleya sp. NPDC059237. The sequence goes on from NZ_JBHZAE010000008.1 coordinate 199,644, forward strand.
CCGCCCCGGAAGAAGCGGTTCATCGACTACCCGAGGTTCGGCAAGACCGGCATTCGTCGCTGGTTGCCGTCCATCAAGCAGATCCTGGCGATGATCCTGTTCTTCCTCGCGTCGCTGATGGGGCTCGCGGCCCTGGCGTACGCGATGGTCAAGGTGCCCGACCCGAACGCGAACACGACATACCAGTCGAACATCTACTACTACGCCGACGGCGTCACCGAGATCGGGCGCACCGGGCAGGTCAACCGGCAGAACGTGACGGTGGACCAGATCCCCAAGCACGTGCAGAAAGCCGTGATCGCGGCGGAGAACCGGTCGTTCTACAGCGACTCCGGCGTCTCCCCCAAGGGTCTGCTCCGCGCCGGGGTCACCATGGTCAAGGGCGGTGACACGCAGGGTGGTTCGACGATCACCCAGCAGTACGTCAAGAACACCTACCTGACCCAGGAGCGCACCTTCAAGCGCAAGTTCAGCGAGATCTTCATCGCGCTGAAGGTCGACCGGCAGATGCGCAAGGACGACATCCTCGTCGGCTACCTCAACACCGCCTTCTACGGCCGCAACGCGTACGGCATCCAGGCCGCCGCGCAGGCCTACTACGGCAAGAACGTCGGCGACCTGAACGTGGCCGAGGGCGCCTACCTGGCCACCCTGCTCAACGCGCCGGGCATCTACGACGTGATCGAGTTCCCGGGCCAGCTGGACAAGGTCAAGGGCCGCTGGGCGTACGCGTTGGACGGCATGGTCAAGGAGGGCTGGCTGACCAAGGCGGAGCGCGACACGCTCCAGTTCCCGATGCCGATCAAGCCCAAGCCCGCCGCGAACAAGGCCGGTCAGGCCGGTTACCTGATGAAGGTGACCGACCAGTACCTCAAGGCCAACAACGTGATTCCCGAGGCGAATCTGGCCCGGGGCGGCTACAAGATCGTCACCACGTTCGAAAAGCCCAAGCAGGACGCGGCGGTCGCGGCCGTGAAGGAACAGCTGACCTCCGAGCTCAAACCGGACAAGAACGAGGCGGACCGCTACATCCGCACCGGCCTGGCCTCGGTGGTCCCCGGCGACGGAGCGGTGGTCGCGCTGTACGGCGGTCCGGACTTCGTCCAGCAGGAGTACAACGACGCGGTTCGGCGCGACATCCAGGCGGGTTCGACGTTCAAGCTGTTCGTGCTCGCGGCGGCACTGCGCAACGGCGGAGCCGATGGGAAACCCATCGGTCCGGACAGCACGTACAACGGTGACAGCAAGATTCCGATCAAGCTGCGCAACGGGCAGGTCTTCAAGGACGACAAGACCAACAAGGAGTATCTGGCCCCGAACGAGGGGGACGTGGACTACGGGCCCATCCCGATCACCAGAGCCATGGAAAAGTCGGTGAACACCGTCTTCCTCCAACTCGCCGCCGACGTCGGGCCGGAGAACGTGAAGAAGGCCGCCATCGATGCCGGACTGCCGCCGGATCTCGGCTCGTTCGAGCCGACGCCGACGATGGCGCTCGGTGTCGCGCCGCCGAGTGCGCTGGACATGGCCGAGGCCTACGCCACGTTCGCGGCACGCGGTCTGCACGCCGATCCGTACTTCGTCAAGGACGTCACCCACGACGGCTCGAAGGTGGAACTGCCCAAGCACGAGCCGAAGCAGCTGTTCGACAAGAATGTCGCGGACACGGTCAACCAGGTCATGCAGCGGGTCGTGGACAACCCGCCGCTCAACGACGGCACCGGCCGCGCGGCCAAGGCGCTGGGTCGGCCCGTGGCCGGCAAGACCGGTACTACCGACGGCAACAACTCCGCGTGGTTCGTGGGATACACGCCGAACCTGGCCACCTCGGTGGCGCTGTTCCGGGAGGACCCGAACACGCACGCCCGCCTGTCCCTCAAGGGATTGGGCGGTCGCGACTCCGTGCACGGCGGTGACATCCCCACGCTGGTGTGGACCGCGTACATGAAGGGCGCGATGCAGGGGATGCCCAACGCCGACTTCGCGGTGCCGGGCGAGAAGTTCGAGGACCGGGACCGGGTGACCATCCCGCCCACGACCGCGCCGCCGACCACCAAGGCGCCCAGCTCCCCGCCGCCGACGACCAGCGCACCGCCGACCACGCCGCCGGCGACGACGACCGCGCCCGGAGGCGGCTCGCACGGCAGCAGTGGTGATCCCGGAGGGGGCGGGAACACCGGCAAACCGACGAACACCGGCAAACCGACGAACACCGAGTCCGGCGGCCCCGGCGGCGGTCCGGGCGGTCCCCGGGGTGGGGCCAACGGCTTCATCATCGGCGGCCGGGGCAGCGGCTGACCGACCCGGGCGCCGCCGTGCCGGACGCCGAGAACTCGGCGACGCTTCCGGCCAGGGCCTAGCCTTACGCGTGCCCCATCGCACCGGCGGTGGGGCACGCGTTGTCGTTATCCGGCCGGCGAGGGCAGCCTCCTCGTGGAGCGCGAGAGGATGGGCGTCATGACGCCGACATCGACCGAACCCGTTCTGCCGAGCCTCGACGACCCGGTGGTCCGGGCGGGCAGCGAGGTCGTCGGCGGCCCGGCCGGGCGCCGGATCCGATTCGTGGGCAACCGCTGGTGGAGCCCCGTGCGGGTGCTCGTCCTGCTCGCGGTGGCCTGCTTCGCGCTCGGGATCGTGCAGAAGAAGCCCTGCTACGACGGCGGTTGGTTCGCCGGCAGCACGCAGTACTCGCACGCCTGCTACAGCGACATGCCGCACCTGTACGTCAACCGTGGTCTCGCGGACGGGAAGCTCCCGTACTTCCAGGAGACCGGCGACAAGGACATGAAGTTCCTGGAGTATCCGGTGATCACCGGCGGGGTGATGGCCTTCGCCGGCACCCTGGCCCGGGCCGCCGGGGACCTCACCGACGGCGATCTACGGGACGAACAGCTGTGGTTCGTGATGATCAACGCGTTGATCATGATGGCCTGCGCGGTGGTCACAGTGATCGCGGTCAAGGGCACGTCGGGACGCCGGCCCTGGGACGCCGCGATGGTGGCGTGCGCGCCGGCGCTGGCGCTCAACGGGTTGATCAACTGGGACCTGGTCGCGGTCGCGCTGACCGCGGTGGCCATGTGGTCGTGGGCGCGGCGCAACGTGGTGGTCGCCGGTGTGCTGATCGGCCTGGCGACCGCGGCGAAGCTGTATCCCGTGCTGCTGCTCGCGCCGCTGTTCCTGCTGTGTCTGCGCTCGGGACGACTGGTCGCGTTCGCCAAGACGGCCGCCGCGGCGCTGGTGTCCTGGCTGGTGGTCAACCTGCCGGTGATGCTCGACTTCGACGGCGGGTTGCACATCCGCGAGGGCTGGAAGTTGTTCTACACGTTCAGCCAGGACCGACCCGCCGACTACGGATCGATCTGGCTGATCATCCAGCAGCGCGACGGCAAGACCCTGGAGGGTCTGAACACCTACGTCACGCTGAGCCTGGTGCTGTGCTGCCTCGCGATCGCCGCGCTGGTGATGTTCGCGCCGCGCCGGCCGCGCTTCGCGCAGGTGGCGTTCCTGATCGTGGCCGCGTTCATCCTGACCAACAAGGTCTACTCGCCGCAGTACGTGTTGTGGCTGATCCCGCTGGTGGTGCTGGCCCGACCGCGCTGGCGCGACTTCCTGATCTGGCAGGCCTGCGAGGTGACGTACTTCCTGGGGGTGTGGATGTACATCGCCTCGTTCTCCGGCAAGGGCCTGTCGCAGAACGCGTACCACGTGGTGATCCTGCTGCACCTGCTCGGCACCGCGTACATCTGCCTGGTGGTGGCGCGCGACATCCTGCGCCCGGAGCGGGACCCGGTGCGTGCGGACGGCAGCGACGACCCCTCGGGGGGTGTGCTGGACCGGGCGCCCGACGTGTTCGTGCCCGGCGCGATCCCGGCGCGGGCGAGCCACTGAGCGACGGCGCGACGGGGAGCCGACGAGACGACGAACGGCCTCGGGGGCGGCGATCCCACCGCCGCCCCGAGGCCGTTCGGCTTTGTCGGGTCCTTCGAGTCCTTCGAGTCCCGCCGGGTCAGCGGATCGCGATCCGGTCGAAGTGCGTCGTGGTGTGCCGCAGCGCCGCCTCCAGCTCGTCGCCGGGCTTGGGCGGGGCCACGTCGTTGGCCAGGAACAGCAGGCTGACCTGCATGTGCGGCGGCTCGGCGAACCAGCGCTGCTTGCCCGCCCAGGTGAACGGGGACAACGAGCGGTTGACGGTGGCCAGCCCGGCGCGCGCGACGCCCTTGGCCCTCGGCATCACCCCGCGCACCGTCTTGGGCGCCTCCAGGCCGACCCCCTGCGCGGTGCCGCCGCTGACCACGACCAGGTGCCCGTCGCTCGGCGCCTTGCGCTGGCGGTAGCCGAACCGCTCGCCGCGGGCGATCCGCACCACGTCGAGCACCGTGCCCCGACTGGCCAGCGCGTCGTGGTCGCCCAGCCACAGGTCGGTGCCGATCCGCGGCCGGAACTCGGTGTCCGGGTACCGCTCGCGCAGCACCCCCAACTCGGCCGCGGTCAGGTGGCTGACGTACATCGTCCGCACCGGCAGGCGCGCCGCGCGCAGCCGCTCCACCCAGCCCACCACCTCGGCGACCGGGTCGTAGCCGTCCGGGTGGTCCAGCGGCAGGTGCAGCGAGAAGCCCTCCAGGCGGACGTCGTCCATCCCGGTGCGGAGCTTGACCAACTCCTCCTCGGTGACCCCGTCGCGCTTCATCGTCGTCATGCACGCGACCACGATCCGGCAGCCCACCAGGTCCCGCGCGGCCTGCACGGAGGAGACCGTGCGGATGGTGCGATCCGGCAGCGGCACCGCCTCCTCGCCGCGCAGATACGGCGTGAGCACCAGGACCTTGCCGTCGAAGTAGTCCTTGACCAACGCGGCCTCGTAGGTGGTCCCCACGGCCACGGTGTCCACGCACATCCGGGTGGCCTCCTCGGCCAGCCTCGGATTGGTGAACCCGTACCCGTTGCCCTTCATCACCGGCACCAGGCCGGGGAACGTGTCGCGGACCTCGTCCTGGTGCTTGCGCCACCGGGCGGCATCGACGTAGAGCGTGAGCGACATGGGCGTTTCGGGGCCTTCCGGGTGTGGGGCGTGCCTTGGGGACGCGGGGCGAAGGCGGAGCACGCGACGTGGGCCGCGTCGCGGTGATCACGGGCGGCCGGCGACTCGGGGTGTCGCCGGCCGAGCGTCAGCGGCGCGACATGTACATGTCGAGTGCCTTGTGCAGCATCTTGTTGAGCGGGAAGTCCCACTCGCCGAGGTATTCGACGGCCTGGCCGCCGGTGCCGAGCTTGAACTGGATCAGCCCGAAGAGGTGGTCGTTCTCGTCCAGGGTGTCACTGATGCCGCGCAGGTCGTAGGCCGAGGCGCCCAGCGCGTACGCGTCCCGCAACATCCGCCACTGGATCGCGTTCGAGGGCCGGACCTCGCGCTTGTGGTTGGCGGACGCGCCGTACGAGTACCAGACGTGGTCGCCCACGGTGACCATCGTGGTGGAGGCCAGCACCTCCCCCTCGTGCTTGGCCAGGTACAGCCGCATGCGCTCGGGGTCCTCGGCGTTGAGCGCCTTCCACATGCCCTGGAAGTAGGCCAGCGGGCGCGGGGTGAAGTGGTCGCGCACGGCGGTGACCTTGTAGACCTCGTGGAACACCGGCAGGTCGTCGTAGCCGCCCTGGACCACGTCGACGCCGGCCTTCGTGGCCTTCTTGATGTTGCGCCGCCACAGCTGGTTGAAGCCCGCGTGCACGTCGTCGAGGCTGCGCCGGACCAGCGGCACCTGGAAGACGTAGCGCGGCTGCACGTCGCCGAAGCCGGCCCCGCCCGAGGCGTCCTGCTGCCAGCCCAGGCCGCGCAGTTGCCGCTCCAGCTCGGAGCCGCGCTCGTCGGTCCAGTCGGGGGTCAGGTCGCGCAGCCGGTTCGCCGACTTGGCCGCGATCGCCTTCTTGATCGTCTCCGCCTCCCAGCGGGCGATCACCACGGGCGGGCCCATCTTGACCGAGAACGAGCCCCGGCTCTTCAGGTGCGCGAGCATCGGGTCGAGCCATCGCCGCAGGTCGCCGTCGAACCAGTCGATGACCGGGCCCTCGGGCATGTAGGCGAGGTAACGCTTTATCTTCGGCAACTGCCGGTACAACACGAGTGCCGCGCCCACGACGGCGCCCGACTCGTCGATCCAACCGATGCTCTCGGATCGCCACTCACTCTTCACCGCACCCCAGGAGGGGCACTGAAGAAAGCTCACCGAGGGCCTGCCCTTGATGAAGGCCAGGTGCTCCTCGGCGGTGAGCGTCCTCAGGCGCAAAGACATGTAAGAGCTCCTCGATATCGGTTCGGCCGTGACAGAGGTTACTGCGCCTGCGGGCGCCATGGATCGTGTCGGGCGTCGCAGGCGGGACGGTACGGGGGCGATGCGGACCTTCACCGGCGAAGCGGGCGCCCGGATCCGCCGCGCGCGACGGGGTCGGAATCCGCGAGCGGCCCGCCGGATCCCGGTCCGGCGGGCCGCTTCGTGCGGGCGGTGCGGCGGGTCAGTACAGGCCGCCGTGGAACATGTTCATGAACAGTGCGACGGCCGAGACGCCGAGCGCGAGCACGGTGACCACGCGCTCCTCCGTGGTCGCCGAGAACATCTGGCTGATCAGGCCGGTCACCACACCGGCCAGCGCGGTCCACGCGCCCAGGACGTGCATGCCCTTGAAGAACGCGCAGATGCCGGCCACCAGCGCGAACAGCACGACGGCGGCGACCAGCGCGTTCTCGCGCGGATGGGCACGGCCGTCGGAGTTGAGGGTCAGCCGGGGCCGGTGCGCCCCGGCGGGCGCCGCGGGCGCGGCGGACGCTGTGCGGCGGATCGTATGTGCCATCGCACACCTCCGGTGAGTGACTGCGGGACGGACCAATTTGTCCATATATCCATCCCCTGGCGTGAGCGCCGTCATGCTCGGATTTCGAGACTGTCTGCCGGTCCGGGTACGCTGTACCGTCCGCTGCACTCTCGGCACCCCCTGAGCGTTTCGCCCAAGGGGCCGCCTTGGCGTGGCGGCGATTACGCAAGCCCTCCTGCCACGGAGATCCCGTGGCCGACTCAGTCCACAGGAGGTGGGTGTTCACATGCGTAGCTACGAACTCATGGTCATCCTCGACGCGGACCTCGAAGAGCGCGCGGTCACGCCGCTGCTCGAGCAGTTCCTCAATGTCATCCGCAACGACGGTGGCAAGGTCGAGAAGATCGACACGTGGGGCCGTCGTCGGCTCTCGTACGAGATCAAGAAGAAGTCCGAGGGCATCTACGCCGTCGTGGACCTGGCCGCGGAGCCCGCGACCGTCAAGGAACTCGACCGTCAGATGAACCTCAACGAGTCGGTGCTGCGGACCAAGGTCCTGCGTCCCGACCAGCGCTAGTCCGAGCTCGCGCACCACCAACCGCACCGCACGACGAAACGCAGCACTGCGCTGAAATCAGCGAAGGGGTCAGCATGGCAGGCGAGACCATCATCACTGTTGTCGGGAACCTGACTGCCGACCCGGAACTGCGCTTCACGCCCAGCGGTGCCGCCGTCGCGAACTTCACCGTGGCGTCCACGCCGCGCACGTTCGACCGTCAGACGAACGAGTGGAAGGACGGCGAAGCGCTGTTCCTCCGCTGTTCGGCCTGGAAGCAGCTGGCCGAGAACGTGGCGGAATCCCTCCAGCGCGGCACGGGCGTCATCGTCCAGGGCCGGCTGAAGCAGCGGTCCTACGAGACCAAAGAGGGCGAGAAGCGCACCGTCGTGGAGCTCGAGGTCGACGAGATCGGCCCGACCCTGAAGTGGGCGACCGCCAAGGTCACCAAGGCGAGCCGCGGAGGCGGCGGCCAGGGTGGCTACGGCGGCGGTCAGCAGGGTGGCGGCTACGGCGGTCAGCAGGGCGGCGGTCAGCAGGGAGGCGGCGGCTACGGCGGTCGTCCCCAGCAGGGCGGTGGCGCACCCGCCGACGACCCGTGGGCCACTCCCGCAGGGGGCGGCCAGCAGCAGGGCGGCGGCGGCGCGGGGGGCTGGGGTCCCCCGCCGGGCGGCTACTCGGACGAACCCCCCTTCTAGGCCGGAGACGGCACAAGGGGCGGGTCGCGACCCGAGCTGAAGACTTCTGAAACGATCTGGAGAGCACAATGGCGAAGGCGCCTGCGCGCAAGCCTAAGAAGAAGGTCTGCGTGTTCTGCAAGGAGAAGATCTCCTATGTGGACTACAAGGACACCAACCTGCTGCGGAAGTTCATTTCCGACCGTGGCAAGATCCGCGCTCGTCGCGTGACCGGTAACTGCACGCAGCACCAGCGTGACGTCGCCGTGGCCGTCAAGAACAGCCGCGAGATGGCGCTGCTGCCGTACACCAGCACTGCTCGCTGAGAAAGGGTGATCTTGTCATGAAGCTCATCCTCACCCACGAGGTGACCGGTCTCGGTGAGCCCGGCGACATCATCGAGGTCAAGGACGGCTACGGCCGCAACTACCTCATCCCGCGCGGCTACGCGATCCGCTGGAGCCGCGGCGGGGAGAAGGACGTGGCGGCCATCCGTCGCGCCCGCAAGGTTCGCGAGATCCGCACGCTCGACCAGGCCACCGAGGTCAAGGGTCGGCTCGCGGGTCTCAAGGTGACGCTCCAGACGCGCGCCGGCGACACGGGCCGCCTGTTCGGCTCGGTCACCGTCGCGGACGTCGTCGCGGCCATCAAGGCCGCCGGCGGTCCGGACATCGACAAGCGGCGCGTCGAGATCGGTACTCCGATCAAGACCGTCGGGTCGCACCGCATCACGGTTCGCCTCCACCAGGAGGTGTCGGCCGCGCTCGACCTCGACGTCGTGCCCGCCTGACCCGAACCACCCGAACGGCCCGATCCCCTTGCGGGATCGGGCCGTTCGGCGTTTTCCGAGTACCGAATGAGTAGTGGTACTCATGTCGCGCCCGCCCCCCGAGGCCCAGTCTGGACGTACACGCCGGGTGGGCCGGCGAGGCAAAGGGGCGGGCGGTCATGGCCAGATTCATCCGACAGTGGTTGCTGCGCGTGGTCAGCTTCGCGCTGACCGGGCTGTATCAGCTCTACCGGGTCCATCCCGTGGTGTGGCGCTGGACCGCCACCCACTATCGGCCGTGGATGCAGCGGTTCGCCCGTCGACACGCGTGGATGACCTGCCAGTTCGCCGCGCTCGACGTGCCCGCCTACCGCGACTTCCTGCGCCGGCACCGGTGGCGCTTCCGTTGGTTCGACCTCGCGTCGTATCCGGAGACGTCCAAGGAGAACTACGTCAAGGCGTATCCCGAGGACAGCCGCTGTTGGCTGGGCGCCCTGGAGGTGGCCGGGACGGTGGTGGACGAGTCGTCGGGCTCCTCGGGGACGCCGCACAACTGGCTGCGCTCGCGCCGCGAACTCAAGTCGGTGCACCGCAACGTGGCCGGCTACACGTCGATGGTCTTCCCCCGGCGCAAGTTGTTCGTGATCAACGCCTACTCGATGGGCGCGTGGGCGACCGGCACCAACACCGGAATCGCGATGGCGCGGGTGGCGATGGTGAAGAACACCGGCCCCGACATCGACAAGATCGTGGACACGCTGCGCCACTTCGGGCCGCGCTTCACCTACCTGGTCACCGCGTACCCGCCGTTCCTCAAGCACCTGCGCGACCGGCTGGACGCGGACGGCTTCGACTGGACCCGGCACCGGATGTACGGCTTCGTCGGCGGCGAGGGCATGACCGAGGCGCTGCGCGACTACCTGGAGGAGCGCTTCGTCAAGGTGCGCTCCGGCTACGGCGCCTCCGACCTGACCATAGGGATGGCCGGCGAGAGCGACGCGACGGTGTGGCTGCGCAAGCGGCTGCTGACCGACGAGCGGCTGCGCACCCGGATGCTGGGGCCGGACGAGGGCCGGGTGCCGATGGTGTTCCAGTACAACCCGCTGGAGACCTACCTGGAGACCAACGCCGAGGACGAGGTGATCTGCACGATCAACTCGACCGCGGTGATGAGTCCGAAGGTGCGCTACAACATCGGCGACGAGGGCCGGTTGCTGACCTTCCCGGAGGTCGAGGAGATGATCCGGCCGGACCGCGAGGCGTGGGCCGACTGGGAGCGCGCGGCGCGGGTGGAGGGCATGCGGCTGCCACTGCTGCTGCTGTTCGGCCGCAAGGACAGCACGATCTCCTACATGGGCGCGAACATCTATCCGCAGGACGTCGAGTACGGGCTCTACCGGGACAACCCGATGGCGGCGCACCTGGAGGGGTTCTGCCTGACCGTCGACGAGTACGCCGACCTGGAGAGCCGGCCGGTGGTCAACCTGCAACTGCGCGACGGTACTTCGCTGGACGAGGCGGATCGGGAAAAGCTCGCCCTGGTGTGCCGGGAGGGCGTGGTGCGGCATCTGGCCCGGGTCAGCCGGGACTTCGCGCAGTCGCTCGCGGAGGATCCGACCGCGGCCGATGTACGGGTGCTGGTCCACGACTTCCGGACCGGGCCGTTCCTGCGCGGCACCACCCGGATCAAGAACGTCTATCTCGTCAAGCCCGTGGAAGGGGAGCAGCGATGAGGACCACCGATTTCTCGGCGGCGCCGCCGCAGGCGCGCGGTGAGGCGATGTTCATCGGGGCCACGCACTACAGCGGTCTGCGTTCGCTGCTCTCGCTGGCCCGGCCATGGTTGCGGATGGTGCGCACGATGAAGCGCATGGACGGCTACCGCTGGCACAAGGTCTATCTGCAGGGGCCGTTCACGCTGGGCACCATCGCGGTGTTCGCCGACCGTGAGGCGCTGCTGCGGTTCGCCCGTACGACCGCGCACCGCGATCTGATGTGCTGGATGACCGATCGGGGCGATCGCAACGGCACGGCGGGGTTCATCCGCCTCTTCGACGCGCAGCCCGGCGGGTACAGCAACGGTGAGTGGCGGGCCGAGGGGCGCGAGATGGCGCACATCGAGGAGTTCACCCCGATCGGCCGCGAGGAGAGCGGTCCGCCGGTGCACCGGAAGGCGAAGAGGTCGTGACGCTCACCGTGGAGCGGGTGGGGTCCCGGCGCGCGTTGCGCGACTTCTGCGCGTTGCCGATGCGGTTGCACCCGAGGGACCGCTACGTGCCGGTGCCGCGCGATCAGGTGCGGCGGTGGGCGCGGGCCGGGATCGAGCTGTATCTGGTGCGCGATCGGGCCGGGCGGGTGGTGGGGCGCACCTGTACGCACACCGAGGCGCGGTTCGACGCCAAGTTGGGCGGGCGGTATCAGCTGTTCGGGCTCACCGAGTTCGCCGAGGACCCGGCGGTGTTCGCCCGGCTGGTGGAGCTGATCGAGGAGCGGGCCGTGCGGGCGGGGGCGCAGACCCTGTTCGGGCCCGTGGCGCTGTTGCCGAACCAGACCGGCGGGGTGATCACGTCGGGGTTCACCGAGCGGGGCTTCGTGGACTCGGCGTGGAATCCGGCGCGGTATCCGGAGACCTACGAACGGGCCGGATTCGCCCGGCGGTTCTCGGCGTCGACGTGGATCTGTCCGGGGTTGGCCGAGCGGGTGGACGATCCGGCGGCGACGTATGTGTTCGACGACGCACGGATCGCCGCCGAGCAACTGGTGATCCGGCGCGGGTCGCGGCGACGGTTGGCCGAGCAACTGCCGATCCTGCACACGATGTTGAACGCGAGTTTTGCGCAGCTGGGCTACTACACGCCGATCGCCCTGGACGAACTTCGGGCGCAGACCGAGGGGTTGGCGTATCTGCTGGACGAGTCGCTGCTGCTCTGGCTGGAGCGGGCCGGAGAGCCGGTCGCGTTCACCCTCGCGGTGCCGGACATCTCGGAGTTCCTGATCCGAACCCGCGGCGATCTGCACCTGGGCAACCAGCTGCGGCTGCTGGCGACCCGGGGGCGGTATCGCCGGGAGGCGGTGTTGATCATCAAGGGCACGGTGCCCGAGGCCCAGGGGCGCGGCTATCTCACCCTGCTCGCGCGGGAGCAGTATCGGGCGCTGCGGGCGGGCGGCTACGACACGTTGCGCAGCACGTGGGTCGAGGACGACAACAAGGCGTCGGCGGCGCAGTACCGCCGGATCGGCGGGCGGGAGTTGCACGGACACACCTTCTACGCGAAGCCGGTCGGGAGCGCCCGATGAGCACCGAACTCGCGGATCTGCTCCGGCTGGCCGGGCGGGCGCCGAGCGCGCACAACACCCAGCCGTGGACGGTGGCGCCGAGCGGCGCCCTGGGCTACGCGTTGTCCTGGGATCCGGCGCGGGCGTTGCCGGTCGGTGATCCCGGGCAGCGGGACCTGTTCCTGGGGCTGGGGGCGTTCGTGGAGGCGTTCTCGATCGCCTCGGCGGCGCTGGGTGTGCCGTTGCGGGTGGAGTACGCGGGGGTGCCGGAGCGGGAGCGGGGGGTGGTGGCCCGGTTCGTCCGGGCGGACGAGTGTTATCGCACGCCGTTCACGGCGGCGGAGCTGACCGGGCGGCGCAGTGCGCGGGGGGCGTACGAGCCGGGGGTGCTGCCGGACGCGGTGTTCGCGGAGGCGGTGGGCGCGTTCGCCGGGTCGGCGGGTTTGTGGCGGGGTGGGACCCGGGCGTTGGCGCCGCTGCTCGACGAGGCGGATCGGTGGATGTTCGGGGATCCGGCGCTGGTCGGCGAGTTGCGCCGGTGGTTGCGGCTGCGGGCGGGGCGGGAGTCGGCGCGGGACGGGTTGACCGGGCCGGCGTTGGCGTTGTCCGGGATGGAGGCGCGGGCGCTGCACGCGGTGTTGCGCCCGGGGGCGTATCGGGTGTTGCGGCCGGTGGGGTTGGCGCGGGCGCTGGCGGCGTCCTCGCGGGGGGTGTTGCGCTACGACGGGAGTGTGCTGGTGGTGACCGCGCCGGTCGCGCCCGGGGATCCGGCCGAGCTGCTGGAGCCGGGGCGGGGGTTGTTCCGGTGTTGGTTGACGTTGGCCCGGCACGGCTACGCGACGCATCCGCTCAGCCAGCTGATCGACTGCGCGCGGACGGCCGAGGAGGTGGCGGGCCTGGTGGGGGCGGTGCCGCTGGCGGTGTTCCGGGTGGGGCGGCCGGTGGGCGAGCCGGTGCGGTCGGCGCGGTTGACGGATTGAGGGGGTGGGACGGACGGGTTCGGGCAAGGGTCGGGGCGGGTGGTGAAAGCGCTCGAAAGAGTGGTCGGGTCGGCTTGCTTGATACCCCCATGGGGTATAGCTTCGTGGTCGTGGAGCCGACGATGGTCTCCGCGTCGAGGAAAGGATCACCGTCATGAGCACCGCCACCTTCACCGTCAGTGGGATGACCTGCGGTCACTGCGTGTCCTCCGTCACCGAGGAGGTCTCGGAGGTGGCGGGCGTGACCGATGTCGTGGTCGAACTGGCCTCGGGTCTGGTCACCGTGACGTCGGCGCAGCCGGTGGACCCCGACGCGGTGCGCGCGGCGGTCGTCGAGGCGGGCTACGAGGTCGTCGGCGCGTGAGGCGAGGCCGTCCCGTCGGTCGCGCCGGCGGGACGGCGGGTTCGCCTTCGGGGATCGGCGCGGGCGCGCTCAGCGGCGGCCGGTCACCAGCCACGCGTCGGCGCGGACCCGATGGCCGAGCAGGATCACCCGGGCGAGCATGAAGGTGCCGATCGCCCACCACCACATCGCGATCAGGCCGCCGCCGAGGGCCAGCACCGTGCCCAGGGCCGCACAGAACGCGGCCAGCACGAGGGGCATGGTGAGTGCGAGGTAGCGCCCGTCGCCCGCGCCGATCAGCACCCCGTCCAGGACGAACACCGCGGCGGCCACCGGCTGGAGCGCGGCGACCGCGAGCAGCGCGCCGGCCAACAGGTGACGCACCGCCGGGTCGGCCGTGAACAGCGGGATGTACAGCGGACGCGCCGCGACCACCACGATCGCGAACAGCGCCCCCGTCCACACCCCCCACACCAGCATCCGGCGCGTGGCGGCGCGGGCGCCGGTCGCGTCGCCCGCGCCCAGGGCCCGGCCGACGATCGCCTGGGCGGCGATCGCGAGGGCGTCGAGGGCGAAGGCGAGGAAGGTCCACACCTGCCAGGCGACCTGGTGGGTGGCGATCGAGGTGTCGCCCATCCGGGTCGCCGCCACGGTGGCGCCGATCAGGATCGCGCGCAGGCTGACGGTGCGCACGAACAGCGGTGCGCCGGCGCCGGCCGACGCACGGATGCCGGCGAGGTCGGGGCGCAGCGAGGCGCCGTGCCGACGGGCGCCGCGTACGACCGTGACGAGGTAGACCGCGGCCATGCCGGTCTGGGCGATCACCGTGCCCCACGCGGATCCGGCGATTCCCCAGTGCAGGCCATACACGAAGCCGAGGTTGAGCAGCAGGTTGGCGGTGAAGCCGAGGACCGCCACCAGAAGCGGGGTGCGGGTGTCCTGGAGGCCGCGCAGCACGCCGGTGGCGGCCAGCACGATCAGCATCGCCGGCACGCCGAGCGAGCCGATCCGCAGGTAGGTCACCGCGTGCGGGGTCGCGCTGTCGGAGGCGCCGAAGGCGGCGACGATCCACGGGGCGGTGACCAGGCCGACCACCGTCAGCGCGAGGCCGAGCAGCGCGGCGAGCCAGACGCCGTCCAGGCCCTGGCGGATCGCGGCGCGCGGGTCGCCGGCGCCGAGCAGCCGGGCGACGGCGGCGGTGGTCGCGTAGGCGAGGAACACGCACAGGTTGACCAGGGTGGTCAGCATCGCGCCCGCGACGCCGAGCCCGGCCAGCTGCGGGGTGCCCAGGCGGCCGACGATCGCCGAGTCGACGAGCACGAACAGCGGCTCGGCGACGAGGGCGAAGAACGCGGGGACGGCCAGGCGCAGGATGTCGCGGTCGTGCGTCCGGGGCCGGAGGGCGGGGGTGGGCGCGGTGTCGGGTCGTGGATCGAGCGGCTGTGGATCGAGTGACTGTGGATCGGTCGCCGGAGGGTTTGTCGGCGAGGAGGGGGTGGACGGCACCCGTCCACGGTAGTCATCCACAGGTAAGGGGCACAATGCCGTTCTGGTCATTACCGGCGAGCGCGGGGCGTACGCGGGTGCACACGTGGGGCGATAGCCGCATGATTCGCCCAACAGTTTTTCACATACACAGCCGGTGGATAGAGAACTCGCAGGTCAGAGCCAGTTTGTGGACATGATTGCGAAGCGTTGACGGCCGACTGCGCACAGCTTGTACACAGCTGGACCCGTCCCTCTCCACAGGTTGTCCACAGTTATCCACAGGCCCTGTGTATGACCGCCTTGGCCGGTCGGGGGTCCACCCGTACGGTGAAGGGCCGCATGCCGCGTCGTGCGGCGATTCTGTCGGCCGTGTGGCGTATGAAGGACACGGTGATTGCGGTGCGATCTCGCGCGCGCCTTGTCGAAAGGAGACCCCGGGCATGAGCGTCTCCGAGTTCGAAGAGGCCCGGCCCGAACCGGCCCGCGAAGGATTCGAGCGGACCCCGCCGCAGGACATCGCGGCCGAACAGTCGGTCCTCGGCGGCATGATGTTGTCCAAGGACGCGATCGCCGACGTCGTGGAGAACCTCAAGCCGGTCGACTTCTACCGGCCCGCCCACGAGCTCGTCTACAACGCGATCCTGGACCTGTACGCCCGGGGCGAACCGGCCGACGCGGTCACCGTCGCCGCCGAGTTGACCAAGCGCACCGAGATCGGCCGGGTGGGCGGCGCCCCGTACCTGCACACCCTGATCTCGTCCGTGCCGACCGCGGCCAACGCCGAGTACTACGCGCGGATCGTGCGCGAACAGGCGGTGCTGCGCCGCCTGGTCGAGGCGGGCACCCGGATCGTGCAGATGGGCTACGCGGCCGACGGCGAGGTCGACGACATCGTCAACAACGCCCAGGCCGAGGTCTACAAGGTCACCGAGCAGCGCACCACCGAGGACTACGCCCCGCTGGCCGACATCATGGAGGGCGCCCTCGACGAGATCGAGGCGATCGGCTCCCGCGGCGGCCAGATGTCCGGCATCCCCACCGGCTTCACCGACCTGGACTCCCTCACCAACGGCCTCCACGCCGGCCAAATGATCGTCATCGCCGCCCGCCCCGCCATGGGCAAATCAACACTGGGACTGGACATTGCGCGGGCATGTTCGATCAGGAATGGGCTTTCCAGTGTGATCTTCTCGCTGGAGATGGGGCGCAACGAGATCATGATGCGTCTGCTGTCGGCGGAGGCGCGGGTCGCGTTGCATCACATGCGGTCGGGGAGCATGACCGACGACGACTGGACCCGGCTGTCACGCAAGATGGGCGAGGTCACCGCGGCGCCGATGTACATCGACGACTCGCCGAACCTGTCGATGATGGAGATCCGGGCCAAGTGCCGCCGGCTCAAGCAGAAGCACGACCTGCGCCTGGTGATCATCGACTACCTCCAGCTGATGCAGTCGGGCGGCTCGCGCCGGGCCGAGAACCGCCAGCAGGAGGTCTCCGAGATGTCGCGAAACCTCAAGCTCCTGGCCAAGGAGCTGGAGGTCCCGGTGGTCGCGATGTCCCAGCTCAACCGCGGCCCCGAGCAGCGCACCGACAAAAAGCCGATGGTCTCCGACCTTCGTGAAAGTGGTTCGATCGAACAGGACGCCGACATGGTCATCCTGTTGCATCGCGAGGATGCGTACGAGAAGGAGTCGCCTCGGGCCGGGGAGGCGGACCTGATCGTGGCCAAGCACCGCAACGGCCCGACGGCGACGATCACCGTGGCGTTCCAGGGTCACTACTCGCGCTTCGTGGACATGGCCCAGAGCTGAGACCCGGGTCGGTCACGGGAGTGGGGTGAAGGCCCTGCGGGTGTGGGTGAGGAGTTCGCGGACGGCCGGGTTGTGGGTGTGTTTCCAGACCAGGGCCAGCAGGGCCGGGGTTTGTACGTCGGTGATCGTGCGGGCGAGCAGGCGGTCGGCGTAGTGGGCGGCCATGGATTGGCTGAGGACGCCGACCGCCAGGCCGCGGGCGGCGAGGTCGGCGATCGCGTCGGCGGCGCTCGCCTCCAGCGCGATTTTGGGGTGCAGGTCGCGGGCCGCGCAGGCTCGGTCGAGGACGGTGCGCAGGCCGGTGCCCGGCGGCATGCAGGTGATCGGGTGGGCGGTCAGGTCGGACAGGGTGATCCGGGAGCGGGCCGCCAGCGGGTGGTCGGGCGGGAAGATCGCGACGAGACGTTCGTTGATGATCGTCATCGCCTCCAGGTCCTCGGGCGTGGTGGCGGCGACTCCGATCAGGGCCAGGTCGGTGGCGCCGGTGCGGACGTCGTGGGTGAGGGATTCGGAGTTGTCCTCCTGGAGCGCGATCTCCACCCCGGGATGCGCCCGGTGGAAGGCGGCGAGGGCGTCGAACAGCGGGGTGATGGTGCAGCCGATGACCATGCCGACGGTGACCCGGCCCCGGATCAGGTCGGTCACCTCGCCGACCGCCTGACCGACCGATCCGGCGGCGGCCAGTGCGGCGCGGGCGTATTCGAGCGCGGCCTTGCCCGCCACGCTGAGCGTGACGCCGCGCGCCGAGCGCTCGAACAGCTCGGCGCCCAGCTCGCGTTCCAGCTGTCGGATCTGCGCGCTGACCCCCGACTGGCTGATGTGCACCCGCTCGGCCGCCCGGGTGAAGTTGCGCTCCTCGGCGACCGCGACGAAGTATTCGAGCTGCCTCAGTTCCATGACTGTGGATTCTAGCTTTCAGAATTCCAATCTGTTGGATTTCTGGCAGGGCGCTGCCCAGACTGGGTGCCGGGGAGCCGCCCCGGGCCTGCCCCCGCCCCGTCGCCTTCGCCGGAAACAGCCCTCGTGCACGCCGCCCCGCCGGAGCGCCGAATGTTGGTGGACGGCGCGGCGCACTCGGCGGCGGTGGCCGGTGTCCAGGCGACCTACCTCGTGGCGGGCCTGGTCGGCGTGGTGGCCGCGGTGCTCGTCACGATCTTGATGCGGCCCGGCCCGAAGCCGGCGACCGCTCCCGGGGAGGCCACCCCGCTCGCGTCGCCGGCGGCGGGCTGAGGCCGCCCCGGCCGGTCGGGGTCAGGCACCGATCAGGACCTTCGGGTCGCCGGTGCGCCAGATGTTCTCCACGTACAGGTGACGCATTGCCCAGGCGTCGCCGGTGCGGACCAGGTCGACGGCGTATCGGTTTTTCAGGAGCAGGTGTCGCGTGTGGTCGCCGGTCGGCAGGTGCTGGGCCTCGACCAGGGCGGTCAGGCGGGCCCGGTCGTCGGTGATCTCGATGCGCGTGTTGTCCACCGTGTGGGTGGTGTCGAGCCGGACGTCCGGGTTGAAGTGCACCGCCTCGATCGCCTCGATGCCGACCATCACCGGTACCTCCAGGCCGAGTTCGGCGGCGACCGGGCGGAAGTCGAACTCGGCGTCCGGGGTGAAGGCGCTCCGGAACAGGTCCCGGTCCTTCAGGTCGAAGCCGAGGCCGAAGCGCAGCAGTGCGTCCACGATCTCGGCCCGGTCGCGCAGTTCGCGGATGATCGTGGCGGTGTCGGCCGTGGTGCCGGCGGTGAGTGCGGTGGGGCGGGTGACGAACATCCGGACTCCTCGGGTGGTGGCTCTGGTCGGGCTCCCCTCCAGCCTCGGTGCGGATCGGGGGTGAGTGGGGGTGGTCGAGGGGGTGATCGGTCCGGCGCCGGGGGTGAGCAGGCCGGGGTGAGGCTTGGCCCACCTCGGGTCGGGGGTTCGGCGCACTGCTTCCCGGTGTCCGCGAAGGAGCACGGCGTGATGCCGGTCGCGTACCCCGCCGCCGCGTAGCCTCGCGCTCGCGCACCCCGCCCCTCCGACAGCCGCCGCCCGTCGGGACGCCCTCCGCCCCGGCGTGCGGCGGCGTGCGTGGCCGGGATCTCCGACGGGCGGCGGGTGTACCGGGGAGGCGGCGGCGGTCCACGGGCTCCCTCCCCCGGAAGGCCGCGGACCGCTCGCTTCCCCTACGGCGGGTCCCGGGGCACGGGGTCTGTTCGGGGCCCGCCGCATGGATGTGATCGTGTCCGGTCGCGCTTGGTGTGCGGTGGGTTCGTGCTTGGTCCTCGTGCCGGGTGTTCGTGCCCGGTCTTCGCGCGAACCCGAGTGCGGAGACGTTCATCCCCGGGCACGAGATGTGTCTACTCCCGCTGGAGTAGGAGGTCGCGGAGGCGTCTGCGAGGGCGGTGCACGGCTGTAGTCCCGGGGGCGGAACTTGTGTTCCGAGGCCCGATTTCGTTTGAAGTGGTCGGCGCCGCCTGCCTACCGTCGAAGCTGACACCACCAGCGTTCTCTCGGTTCGTGCGGCGATCGGCACGCCTTGTGAATCGGATCACAAGGCGTCCTCGGGGGCCGGTCACACCGTGGGATCGCCCACGCGACCGAGGAGAGATCAATGTTCGGACGACTCGGCAGGCTCGTCGTCCACAACCCCTGGAAGGTGATCGCGGCCTGGCTGATAGCCGCGATCGCCCTTGTCATGTTCGCGCCGAAGCTGAGCGACCTGACCAACCAGGACCAGTCGAGCTTCCTGCCCGGCAAGTACGAGTCCGTACAGGCCCAAGACCTCGCCGAGAAGGCCTTCCCGCAGTCCACCGAGCAGACCGCGCTGCTGGTCTTCAAGCGTGCCGACGGCAAGAACCTGACCGAGGCCGACAAGAGCACGGTCAAGGAGATCACCGGCAGGCTGGGCGCGGCCGGCGTCGAGCACGTCTCCAAGGTCGAGGCGGGCGCCGCCAAGGACCGGATCGCCCTGGGCACCGCCTACATCAAGGGCGAACAGCAGGACAAGTTCGTCAACGAGGCGCTGAAGAAGCTCCGCGACAAGGCGAAGCCGATGGTCGAAAAGACCGACCTCAAGCTCGGCTTCACCGGCAGCGTGGCGATCAACGTCGACAACGAGGACGCCTTCAAGAAGGCCGAGGCGATCGTCGGCATCGTCACGATCGTGCTGATCATCGTGCTGCTCCTGGCGATCTACCGCAGTCCGATTGCGGCCCTGCTGCCGGTGATCATGGTCGCGCTGGTGTCGATGGTCGCCTCGCCCGTGATCGCCATCGTCGGCAAGGCCACCGGCCTGCAGGTGGACCAGTCGCTGAACACGATCCTGATCGTGGTGTTGTTCGGCATCGGCACCGACTACATCCTCTTCCTGCTCTTCCGCTACCGCGAACGACTGCGCGCGGGCGACGACAAGAAGGAGGCGATGATCGTCTCCGTCGAGCGGGTGGGCGAGGCCATCGCCTCGGCCGCCGGCGCCGTGGTGATCGCCTTCGGCGCGATGTTGCTCGCCACGTTCGGCTCGTTCAAGTCGATGGGCCCGGGTCTGGCCATCGCGGTGATCGTGATGGCGATCGCCGCGCTGACCCTGGTGCCCGCCGTGGTGTCGCTGATCGGCCCGAAGGTGTTCTGGCCGTCCAAGACCTGGCAGCACCAGCCCAAGGGCACCGCCTTCCACCGGATCGGCGGCCTGGTCGGGCGCAAGCCGGTCGCGGTGGCCCTGGTCGCCGGCGTGGTCATGGTGGCCTTCGCCGCCGGCGCGCTGAACTTCAAGGCCGACTACGACCAGCTCGGTCAGCTGCCCGGGGACACCGAGTCGGCCAAGTCGATGAAGGACATGCAGCTCGACTTCGCGGCGGGCACGCTCAACCCGACGCAGATCTACCTCGAGAGCACCGACGGCAAGCCGATCGACAAGGGCGCGGCGGAGCGCTTCGCCCTGTCGTTCAAGGGCGTCGAGGGCGTCGGCGACCTGAACGAGGCCGGCGAGGATGCCCAGGGTTCGCACGTCAAGGTCAGCGGCGACGGGATGTCCGCCGAGATCGCCATCGTGCTCAAGGAGAGCCCGTTCGCGAACAAGGCGCTGGACAGCATCGACCCGCTGCGCGACTTCGCGCACGCCCACCAGCCGGAGGGCACCAAGGCGATGGTGGGCGGCCAGACCGCGGCCTTCACCGACATCCGCGAGGCCACCAACCGCGACCTGTCGGTGATCTTCCCGGTCGCCGGGCTGCTGATCGCGCTGGTGCTCGGCCTGCTGCTGCGCAGCGTGGTGGCCCCGTGGTACCTGATGCTGGCGGTGGTCCTGGGCTTCATCTCGACGATCGGCGCGACGGTTCTCGTCTTCCAGACGCTGGCCGGCAACTCCGGCGTGATGTTCATGCTGCCGGTGATGATCTACATGTTCGTGGTCGCCATCGGCACCGACTACAACATCTTGATGGTCGCCCGCCTGCGCGAGGAGGCCAAGGAGGGACACGAGCCGAGGCAGGCCGCGGCGCTGGCCGTCGAGCACGCGGGTCCCTCGATCGCCGCCGCGGGTGTCATCCTGGCAGGGACGTTCGCGTCGCTCATGATGGCGGGCATCGACATGATGACCCAGATGGGCTTCGCGGTCTCGGTCGGGATCTGCATCTCGGCGTTCGTGATGTCGATGTTCCTGGTGCCCTCGGTGACCGCCCTGATCGGGCACGCCGCGTGGTGGCCGGGACACGGCGACCGGGCGACGGGGCGGGTCGGCCGGGGCGAGGAGGACAGGAAGCCGGTGTTCGCCGGGGACCGGTGACCCGGTAGGACCGAGGAGAGCAGATGGCTGCGGAAGGCCCCGCGCGAGTTGCCGTGCGGGGTCTTCCCGCGTCCGGGGCCGGAACCGGCGCCGGCACGGGCACCCGGGCAGTCGAGTCGGTGGAGCCCTGGTTGTTGCCGCTGCCCAAGTCGTTCTCCCGGCGCCTGAGCTGTCGGCCGTGGCTGGGCGAGGTGCTGCTGGTCGCGCTGGTGCTGCTGTGTGTGATCGGCGGCGCGATCGGTTCGACCAGGCGGCAGGACACCACCGGCAGCCCGGACGCGTTCAACCTGGCCATCGGCGCACTCACCTGCCTGGTGCTGCTGGGCCGGCTGCGCTGGCCGCTGACCGTGCTGGTGCTCACCGAGGCGGGCCAGATCTTCTACCTGGCCGCCGACGGCCTCGACGGGCCGATCCTGATGCCGACCATGGTGGCGCTGTACACCGTGGCCGCCCGCGGCCAACTGCGCCGCTCGGTGCTGATCGCCTCGGGCGTGGCCCTGCTGCACACCGCGATGCGGATAGGCCTGACCCCCGACGGATTCCTGTCCCCGGAGAAGTACCTGTCCGGGATCTGGATGTATCTGCCGGTCGCGATCGGCGAGGCGGTCCGCGCGAAGCGGGCCTACTGGGCGGAGGTACAGGCCCGCCTCGCCCGCGCCGAGCAGGAGCGCGAGGACGAGGCCCGGCGCCGGGTCACCGCCGAACGTATGCGCATCGCCCGCGAGCTGCACGACGTGGTCGCACACAGCATCGCGATGATCAACATTCAGGCGGGCGTGGCCGCGCACGTCATCGATCGCGACGTGCCGCAGGCCAAGGAGGCGCTGGTACACATCAAGGTGGCCAGCCGCGACGCGCTGGCCGAACTGCGCACCACGCTGGGCGTGCTGCGCCAGGACGGCGACAACGACCTGCCCACCGAGCCGACGCCCGGGGTGGACGACGTGGAGTCGCTGGTGGCGTCCTACCGCAACGCGGGGTTGCCGGTGCTGCTCGAGGAGTCCGGCCAGGACCGGACCCCGTCCGCGCCGGTGGGCCTGGCCCTGTACCGGATCGTCCAGGAGTCGCTGACCAACGCGATGAAGCACGCCGGCGACGGGGCCACCGCGATCGTGCGGGTGGTCTACGGGGAGCACGCGGTCGAGGTCGACGTGCTCGACGACGGTCGCGGCACCCCCGAGCCGGGGCGCACGGGCGGCGCCGACGGCACCGGCCACGGCCTGCTCGGCATGCGGGAACGGGCGGTCGCCGTGGGCGGCTCGCTCGCGGTGGGTCCCGGCCCCAACGGCGGGTTTTCGGTACACGCGGTGCTGCCGCACCACAAGGGCGCGCCGGCGGCGCGCCGCGAAGGAGAGTCCTCATGACGGTGCGCGTGCTGATCGCGGACGACCAACTGCTGGTGCGCTCGGGCTTCAAGGTGCTGGTCGGCAGCGACCCGGAGCTGGTGGTGGTCGGCGAGGCGGCGAACGGCACCGAGGCGCTGGCGCTGGCCCGGGAGACCACCCCGGACGTGGTGCTGATGGACATTCGGATGCCCGGCATGGACGGCCTGGAGGCGACCCGGCGGATCGTGCGCGACGACGATCTCGCGGGGGTGCGGGTGCTGGTGCTGACCACGTTCGAGGTCGACGAGTACGTGTTCGAGGCGCTGCGGGCCGGGGCCAGCGGGTTCCTGGTCAAGGACACCGATCCCGAGGACCTGCTCAAGGCGATCAAGACCGTCGCGTCGGGAGATGCGCTGCTCTCGCCGGGCGCCACCCGGGCCCTGGTGGCCCGCTTCCTGTCCCAGCCCGAGCCCAAGGTGGCCGCCCCGGACCGGTTGGAGGCGCTGACCGACCGTGAGCGCGAGGTGTTGTCGCTGGTCGCGGCCGGGATGAGCAACGACGAGATCGCCGAGCACCTGTTCGTGTCACCGCTGACCGCCAAGACCCACGTCAGCCGGGCGATGGTCAAGCTCGGCGCGCGCGATCGGGCGCAACTCGTGGTGATCGCCTACGAGTCGGGGATGGTTCGACCGGGACGCGGCTGACTTCCCGCGTCCCGGTGCACGTCAGCCCAGATCGCCCGCGAGCAGGGTGTGGATGCCCTCGACGTTGGCCCGCAGATAGGCCGCGAGGCTGGCCGGTACCAGCCCGACCGAGGCCAGTCCGGCCGGGGTGAACGGCACGCGCACGATGTCGTACTCGCCGTTCGGCTCGTCCACCTCGGGCCCGTGCCGCAGCGCGGGGTCCATCGATTCGAGCCGGCAGGCGAAGAAGTGCTGGACCTTGACCCCGCCGGGCTCGGGCACGGTGTCCACGAACGCGGGCACCGGTCGGCCGATCTTGCCGCCCAACTCCTCGAACACCTCGCGCCGCAGCGCCTCGGTGACCGTGGTGTCCTCGGGTTCGACGCCGCCGCCGGGGGTGATCCAGTACGGGGAACTGCCCGGCTTCGTGCGTTTGATCAGCACCATCCGGTCCTCCTCGTCGAGGAGGATCGCGCGTGCCGTCCGCTTCACCACTGAACGCATCGTCGTGCCTCTGCTTTCTCGCCAGGCGTTGCCCCCGTCTGAGACTTGCTTTCCGACGGAGCGGCCGGTTTATGCCTGTCTCACCCCACGCGAAGGGATCATGCCCAGCGCGCGGCGCGCGCGATCAGCTCACCGTGCAGATGCGCGATGTGCGGTTGGCTCAGCGTGCCCTCGCGCACCGCTAGGAACACCGTGTGCAACGGCGGCAGTTCGGGCTCCAGGAGGGCCACCACCGCGCGCCGGTCCAGCGCCTCGGCGCACAGGTAGCGCGGCAGCACCGCGATGCCGTGCCCGGCGCGCACACACTCCAGGACGGCGCGCAGGTCGGGGACCGTCACCGCGGCGGGCGCGGTGGGCTTGGCGTCGAACACGGTGGACCAGTAGCGCCGGATCAGCGGCTGCTCCTCGGCCTCGCCGACCAGCGGCACCCCGTCCAGGGCGGCCGGGCCCTGCGCCCGGATCCGACTCTGCGGCAGCCGCGAGGCCCAGTTCGGCGCGCCGACCAGGACGTACTCCTCGTCGGTGAGCGGTGTGCCGACGATCCCCCGGGCACGCGGGCGCACGTCGGAGATGACCAGGTCGTGCCGGGCCGCGGCGAGCCCGGCCAACAGCGTGTCGCCGGGACCCAGGGTCACCCGTAACCGCAGGCCGCGCCGGACCAGGTCGGCCAGCGACGGCAACACGCGCAGCGCGGTCAGTTCGGTGGGGCCGCCCAGGTGCACCGTGCGCCGCATCGGGTCGGTGCCGCGCAGCTCGCGGGCGGCGATCTCCTCGATCGCGTCCAGGTGCGGGGCGAGTCGGCGGGCCAGTTCGTCGGCGGGGCCGGTGGGCGCCACTCCGCGCGGCAGCCGTTCGAACAGCTGCTTGCCCACCTGCTTTTCCAGGGTGCGGATCTGCGCGGTTATCGCCGGTTGCGACAGTCCGAGCGACGCGGAGGCCCGGGTGAAGGAGCCCGCGCGGTGCACGGCCAGGAAAGTGCGCAACAGCGTCAGGTCCACGGGTCCCCCGTCTCGTGTCCCCCGACCACTCCCGAGAGCCGGGGACATCACGTGATCTTGCCCGAAGTCGCAGGTCAGCCCGGGGAGGCGGCGTCCAGGGCGCGCAGCACGTCGGCGACGAGATCCGCGGTGTCCTCGCAGCCCGCCGAGAATCTGACGAACCCCTCCGCGACATCGTTCCCGGCCCAGCGCGCACGTCGCTCGGCCATGCTGTGCACGCCGCCGAAACTGGTGGCGTCGGCGACCAGTTCGAGGGCGCCCAGGAAGCGACGAGCGGTGTCCGCGTCGGCGAGCGTGAAGCCCACCACGCAGCCGAACCGCCGCATCACACGGGTGGCGACATCGTAGGACGGATCGCCCTTCAGCGCGGGGTGGCGGACGTCGGTGACCTCGGGGCGAGCGAGCAGCGCCTCGGCCACGGCCAGGGCGTTGGCGCCCTGCCGATCCACCCGCAACTGGAGGGTGGACAACGAACGATGCGCCAACCATGCCTCCATCGGCCCGGGCACCGCACCGGTGAGCGAGCGCCAGGACCGGACCCGCTCGGCCAGGTCGGCGCTCGCGCAGGCGACGTAGCCGAGCAGCACGTCGCTGTGCCCGGTCAGCGCCTTGGTGCCGCTCGCCGCCGAGATGTCCGCACCCAGCGCGAGCGGGAGTTGGCCCAGCGGAGTGGCCAGCGTGTTGTCCACCGCCACCAGCGCGCCCCGGACGTGCGCGAGTTCCGCGACGCGGCGGATGTCGCACACGTCCAGACCCGGGTTGCTCGGGGTCTCCAGCCACACCAGTCGGGCGCCGGGCAGGGCCCGTTCCAGTTCGTCCCCGGCGGTTGGCACGGTGCGCACCTCGACCCCGCGCGCGGCCAGGTGCGCGCCGACCGTGCGGGTGGCGGGGTAGCCGTCGGAGGGCAGCACGACCACGTCCCCCGGCCCGGTGAGGCCGAGCAGGACGGCCGAGACCGCGGCCATCCCGGACGCGAACGTCACCGTGTCGGCGGCGCCCTCCAACGCGCCGATCGCGGTCTCCAGGCCGGTCCAGGTGGGGTTGGCGTAGCGCCCATACTGGTAGGGCCCGGCCGGCTCGCCGGGCAGATGGTAGGTGCCGGCGAACACCGGCCCGGGCAGGAAGGGGTCGCCCGGGGCGTGGCCGGGGCTGCCCACCCGGACCGCGCGGGTCCCGTCACTCCATTCGTCGGCCATCACGACTCCCTCGCTGCCTGTTTCACGTGAAACCTCGTGCCGAGCCATCGTGGCGGACGGCCGTCAGTCGCGGTCCAGGATCATGCTCAGGAACCAGCTGACCAGGCCGATCACCAGGGCGCCGAGCAGGGCCGCCCCGAAGCCGTCGATGTGGAAGTCGAGATCGAGCTTGTTGGATATCGCCTCGGTCAGCCACAACATCAGCGCGTTGATCACGAACGTGATCAGGCCCAGGGTGAGTACGAACAGCGGCAGGGAGAGCAGCTTCACGATCGGTTTGATAATCGCGTTGACGATCCCGAAGATGAGCGCGACGAAAATTATCGTCTTGGCCCTGGTGCCGGCCGAGGCACCGTCGGCGAGATCGATTCCGGACACGAACCAGCCGGCGAACCAGATGGCCAGTGCGTTGGCGACAAGTTTGATGAGCAGGCTTTTCATATCTTGATGCTGGCACTCGGCGGGCCTCTCCCGCTCGTGCCTGGACGATAAGTCTGCTCGTGTCGGTAAGGAGTTGGTCACATGAAGGTCTTCCGCCTCGACGACCTGGACGCGGAACGCGCCTTCGAACAGGGCGCGTATCTGAGCTTCCTGCGCGAGCGCAACTTCTCGATGGGCCTGTACGCCCTGGAGCCGGGCGAGACCGACACCCAGAAGCCGCACGGGCAGGACGAGGCGTACGTGGTGATCAGCGGTCGGGCCACGCTGACCGTGGGCGACGAGTCGACCGCGGTCGCCCGCGGCAGCGTGGTGTACGTGCCGGCGAAGGTGCCGCACCACTTCCACCGGATCACCGAACCGCTGCGCGTGCTGGTGTTCTTCTCCCCGCCGGAGGCGTGAGCGCGCGACCGGACGTCCCGGCCCCTCCCGCAGGCGGCGGCTCCGCCCACCGACCGAGCGGTGTACGACAATCGCATCTCGGGATCCGACGACGGGAAGTACATCCGATGGCACTGCGCGACGAACTCTGGGCGTCGATCGAGGACGTCTACGCGGCGATCCTCGACCACCCCTTCATCCACGGACTCACCGACGGCACGCTGCCGCGCGAGGCGTTCCGGCACTACGTCGTGCAGGACTCGCACTACCTGCGCGACTACGCCAGGGCGCTCGCGGTGTGCGCGGCCAAGGCGCCGGACGAGGCGACGACCGTACAGTTCGCGCAGGACGCGGCCGGGGCGATCGCGGCGGAGCGGTCGCTGCACGAGGGCTTCATGGTCGACTTCGGCAGCTCGGTGGCCGACGCGACGGCGACCGAGCCGGTGTTGCCCAGCACCCGCGCCTACGTCAGCTACCTGATGGCCACCGTGCACAACGGCTCGTTTGCCGAGGGTGTGGCCGCGGTACTGCCCTGCTACTGGATCTACGCCCGGGTGGGTGACGCGCTGCTCGCCAAGGGTTCGCCCGACGAGTTGTACGGGCGGTGGATAGCCACGTACGGCGCCGAGGAGTTCCAGGAGACGGTGCGCGCGGTCCTGGATCTGGTGGACCGGATCGGCGAGGACCTGTCGGCGGGCGAACGGGCCCGGATGCTGGAACACTTCGCGACCACCGCGCGCTACGAGTGGATGTTCTGGGACGCCGCGTGGCGAGGCGAGCGCTGGCCGGTCTGAGCACGGGGTACGGCGGAGCGCGGCCCGGCGCACGTCGGGCCGCCGTCGCGCGGAGCGGAACCGGGCTTCCCGGGTAGGGCGTGTCCTCCCGGGGAATGTGCTCCCCTGGTGTGCACGTCTCGCGTGGGTTCGCGTGACTTGGGGGTTGGACGATGGAGACATGGCCGCGGTGGGCGCGCATCGGCGTTCCGGTGGTGGCGCTGGTGCTGCTGTGCTGGTTGCTGATCTGGCTGTTCTCGGCCTTTCTGATGGTCCTCGTCAAGGGTGTCGTGGGGTTGTTCGTGGTGATCGGCATGGTCGTGCTCGCGCGTACGGCGGTGGCCGGTCGGGGACCGCGCGATCCACTGGAGTGAACCCGGCGCTGGTCGTGCGGTCGGCGGTGTGCCAGGGTGGGGGCGCACCACACGGAGATACACGGGAGCTCGGGGCACCGGGCTGAGAGGGCGCTGAGGCCGCGCCGACCGCAGAACCTGACCGGGTAATGCCGGCGTAGGGAGCCTTTCCATGACCTCGCACGACACTTCGCTGTCCGCCGCCGGCACCGCCGCCGCGCAGACGGTCACCAGCGGTCCGATTTCCCCCGCCCACCACCGCGGCTATGTCGCCGGATCGCGCGAGGACCTGCGCGTCCCGGTGCGTACGGTGCACCTGACCAACGGCGAGACGGTTCGCCTGTACGACACGTCCGGCCCGTACACCGATCCCGCCTTCGAGGTGGACGTGCGGCGCGGTCTGCCCGCGGTGCGCGAGGCGTGGATCGACGAGCGCGGCGACACCGAGCGCTACGACGGCCGGATCGCCGATCTCACCCCGGCCGGGCTCGCGGTGCCGGGCGCGGGGGTGCGTCCCCGGCGGGCCGCCGGATCCGAGGCGGTGACCCAACTCGGCTACGCCCGGCGCGGGCTGATCACCCCGGAGATGGAGTTCGTGGCCGTCCGCGAGGGCCTGACCCCCGAGGTGGTGCGG
The DNA here is from genome assembly GCF_042754105.1 of Embleya sp. NPDC059237. NCBI lineage: Bacteria > Bacillati > Actinomycetota > Actinomycetes > Kitasatosporales > Streptomycetaceae > Embleya > Embleya sp. NPDC059237. The sequence goes on from NZ_JBHZAE010000008.1 coordinate 228,383, forward strand.
GACGAGATCGCCGCCGGGCGGGCGGTGTTGCCCGCGAACATCAACCACCCCGAGATCGAGCCGATGGCGATCGGGAAGAACTTCCTGGTCAAGGTGAACGCGAACATCGGCAACTCGGCGGTGACCTCCTCGATCGAGGAGGAGACCGACAAGCTGGTGTGGGCGATCCGCTGGGGCGCGGACACCGTGATGGACCTGTCCACCGGCAAGGACATCCACACCACGCGCGAGTGGATCGTGCGCAACTCGCCGGTCCCGATCGGCACGGTGCCGCTGTACCAGGCGCTGGAGAAGGTGAACGGCAAGCCCGAGGAGCTGACCTGGGAGCTGTACCGGGACACCGTGATCGAGCAGTGCGAGCAGGGCGTCGACTACATGACGGTGCACGCCGGCGTGCTGCTGCGCTATGTGCCGCTGACCGCGCGGCGCAAGACCGGGATCGTCTCGCGCGGCGGCTCGATCATGGCCGCGTGGTGTCTGGCGCACCACCGGGAGAACTTCCTGTACACGCACTTCGCCGAGCTGACCGAGATCCTGCGCGCGTACGACGTGACCTACTCGCTCGGCGACGGCCTGCGTCCGGGCTCGATCGCCGACGCCAACGACGCGGCGCAGTTCGCCGAGTTGGAGACGCTGGGCGAACTGGGCCGGATCTCCCGGTCGATGGACGTCCAGGTGATGATCGAGGGCCCCGGCCACGTGCCGATGCACAAGATCAAGGAGAACGTCGACCTCCAGCAGCGCATCTGCGACGAGGCGCCGTTCTACACCCTGGGCCCGCTGACCACCGACGTGGCGCCCGGCTACGACCACATCACCTCGGCGATCGGCGCGGCGATGATCGGCATGTGGGGTACCGCGATGCTCTGCTACGTGACGCCGAAGGAGCACCTGGGCCTGCCGGACCGCGACGACGTCAAGGCGGGCGTGATCGCGTACCGGATCGCCGCGCACGCGGCCGACCTGGCCAAGGGCCACCCGGGCGCGCAGGCGTGGGACGACGCGCTCTCCGATGCCCGGTTCGAGTTCCGCTGGCAGGACCAGTTCGACCTGGCGATGGACCCGGACACGGCGCGGGCGTATCACGACGCGACGCTGCCGGCCGAGCCGGCGAAGACCGCCCACTTCTGCTCGATGTGCGGGCCGAAGTTCTGCAGCATGCGGATCTCCCACGACATCCGCGCGGAACACGGCGACGGCGTGGCGGTCGTGGCGGTCGACGCCGAGGCCGAGGCGGGCATGCGCGCCAAGTCGGCGGAGTTCGCCGCCTCGGGCAACCGGGTGTATCTGCCGCTGGCCGACTGAGTCGCGGCGAGAGCCCGCGGATCCCGGTATCCGCGGGCCGTGGCCGGACAGGCGCTAGGAGATCGCTCGGAGTCGGCCGGGGCCCGATCGGCGCAGTTGCTCCAGGCTTGTCGCCGTCGCCTCGTCCGCCGGCAGGAAGACGACCAGCTGCTGGTCGTCGCAGGCGAGTTCGAGCGTCTCCCGGTTGAGTTCGAGTCGGTGGCCCGAGGGGTGGTCGAGGCGGAGTACGCCGCGTGCGGGCACCACGTGTCGGTTCAGGCGGGTGGTGAACTCGGGTCCGGCGAGGGGCCCGAGTTCGCTGGTGATCCACTGGGAGCCCTCCGCCGAGGGGGCGAGCCAGAGGTCGAAGGCCTGCTCGTCGGCGACGACGTCCCAGTCGACGAAGAAGGTCCGCGCGGCGGGGTCGGTGAACACGTAGCGGGTGAGGTTCGGGGCGTCGGCGTCGAGCAATCCGCTCGCGCCCATGACCGACGCGTAGCCGGCGGTGTGGGCGAGCACGTAGCCCAGTCGGTTGCTCACCGCGGCGATGCCCGGTTCGAGCAGGCGAAGGGTCTCCCGAATGGTCGGGCGCACCTCCCGGGCCTGCGGCGTGGGCGTGGGCCGGGGATGGGCGGAGCATTCGCCGCCGCTGATCTTCGCGAGGTAGCGCAGGTGTACCCGTTCCGCGGGGTCGAGGCTGAGCGCGTCGGCGAGCGCGTTCACGATCGACACCGAGGGGTTGCGGTCCCGGCCCTGTTCGATGCGGGTCAGGTATTCGACGCTGATGCCGGCCCGCGCGGCGAGATCCAGGCGCCGCAGTCCCGGCGACCTGCGTCGGCCGCGGTCGGGCAGGCCCAGTGATTCCGGTTGCACGCTGTCGCGTTTGGCGCGGATGAAATCCCCCAACGGCGTACTCATGCCGCGAGCATAGGCCGCCGATCGCCGCCGGTGGAGGGCTCAGCGTGGCTCCCCGGGGGCCGGCCTGAGCGCGGTCTGGTTGCCCCCACGGCGCGGCCGGATCGTGGTGGGCATGGAGAACAAGCCCAAGCTGCTGATCATTGTCGGAAGTGTTCGCGAAGGCCGATTCGGCCCGGTCGTGACCTCGTGGTTCACCGAACAGGTGAGTGCCCACGGCGGATTCGAGGTGGATGTCGTCGATCTGGCCGAGATCGACATCCCGTTGGCGCTGCCCGCGACATCGCCCAAGGCCCCCGCCGACGAGTATCCCCGTCCGGCCGGGATGGCGCCGTTGACGTCGGCCCTCGCGAGTGCCGACGCGATCGTGCTGGTCACGCCGGAGTACAACCACAGCTATCCCGCGTCGTTGAAGGCCGCCATCGACTGGCACTTCACCCAGTGGACGGCCAAGCCCGTGGCCTTCGTCAGCTACGGCGGCGCGGCGGGTGGCCGGCACGCGGTGCTGCACCTGGAGAACGTGCTGACGGAGCTGCACGCGGTGACCATTCGCGACGGCCTGGCCTTCCCGAACTACTTCCTCACGTGGCGGGACGACCGCCCGACCGACCCCGAGGCCCCGGGCTACGCCAAGGTCCTGCTCGACCAGTTGTCCTGGTGGGCGCACGCGCTCCGGTCGGCGCGGGAGTCGACTCCGTATCCGGCATGAGGCGGGACGGCGACGGCCCGGGATCCGGGCCGTCGTCAGGCCGGCCCGGGCGGGTTCGCCTCGCCGGCGACGACGACGCCGTGCTCGTAGGCGAAGACCACCGCCTGCGCCCGGTCGCGCAGGCCCAGCTTGGCGAACATGCTGCCCATGTGGCTCTTCACGGTCGCCTCGGTGACCACGAGCCGGGCGGCGATCTCGCTGTTGGACAGGCCGCGGCCGACCAGGAACAGCGCCTCTCCCGACCTGCCACTTGCGGAGGAGTGTCGGGGTGGGGCGTCGCGGTCAGCGCGGGTCCGGGATCAGGACGACCTTGCCGGTGATCGTGCCCGACTCGGCCAGCGTCATCGCCTCCGCGGCCCGGGTCAGCGGGATGCGGGCGGCCACCTGGGGGGTGATGGTGCCCTCGGCGAGCAGGGCCAGGACCTCGGTCAGGTCGGCGCGCAGGCGGGCCCGGAACGCGGCCGGGCGGCGCTTGCCGGCCCAGATGTTGTAGAAGTGGGTGCGCCGACCGTTGGGCAGCAGGTTCCACCACAGCAGGCGGGCGATCAGCCCCAGGACCGGGAGCCGGGACGAACCGGGCCGGTCCTTCGTGGCCGCCGTTCCGTAGGAGACCAGCGTGCCGCCCCGGGCGAGCAGTCGGAACGAGTCGACGATGCCGTCCCCGCCCACGTGGTCGAACACCGCGTCGACGCCGTCGGGGGCCGACTCGCGCACCAGGGACGGCAGATCGGGCGCGCGGTAGTCGAGCGGGACGGCGCCGAGCGCGCGTACCGCGTCGTGGTGGCGCGGGGACGCGGTGCCGATCACCCGGATGCCCGCGTGCGTGGCCAGCTGGACCAGGGTCGAGCCCACACCGCCGTTGGCGCCGTGTACCAGGATCGTCTGTCCCCGGCGCACCTTCGCCACGCGGTGCAACATCTGCCACGCGGTGATCCCGTTGACCACCACCGTCTCCGCCTCGGCCGGGTCGACCTCCTCGGGCACCTCGACCAGGTCGGCGACCGGGAGCACGATCCGGCTCGACCAGCCGCCGACCTTGGTCAGCGCGGCGAAGCGGCGGCCGACGAGCGAGGCGTTCACCCGGGGGCCCGCCCGCAACACCGTGCCGACGAGGTCGTAGCCGGGCACGAACGGAAAGGGCGGCTGGTCGTAGTACTTGCCCCGGCGCATCTGCTGCTCGGCGAAGGACACGCCCGACGCCTCGACCGCGAGCAGCACCTCCCCGGGGCCCGGCTCGGCCACCGGGCGCTCGCGCACCTGCAGACCCGAGGGGTCGACGACGCCCGGGAGCACGATCTCGGTCGTGGTCTCGGCGGGGGGCCGGCCCTGGGCCCGGGCCTGGGACGTGGTCTCGATCGCACTGATGGTCATGGCATCTCCCGGGGATAGTGACTCTCAATCACCTTCGTTATAGCCTCTAACTTAAGTGCATGCCTGTAGTCCGTCAAGGTTTCCCGTGAAACACGTCGGCTAGATCGGCGCCGACCAGGTCACCGTCGTCCCGAGCCCCTCCGGCCCCGAGCCGAACTCCGCCCGCCCGCCCAACTCCTCGGCCCGGCCCGCCAGATTGGCCAGTCCGCTGCGCCGACCGCCCGGCGCGATGCCGACCCCGTCGTCGGTGACCGCCAAGGCGACGGAGCCGCCGGCCACCACCAGGCTCACCTCGACGCGCGACGCGTGCGCGTGGCGGGAGGCGTTGGACAGGATCTCGCGCAGCGCGGCGAGAAGCTGCTCGGCGACCTCGTCCGGCACGGTCGAGTCGACCGGCCCGACGAAGGTGACCGTCGGATCGAAGCCGAGCGCGGGCGCCGCCGCGCTCGCCTCGCGCAACACCCGCCCCCGGACCCCGGTCGCCCCGTCGCGCGGCGGATTCTGCAGCGCGAAGATCGTGCTGCGCACCTCGCGAATCGTCGCGTCGAGTTCGTCCACCGCCTGATTGACCCGGGTGATCACTCCCGGCACCTTGGCCAGCCGGGCCGCGCCCTGGAGCATCATCCCCGTCGCGAACAGCCGCTGGATGACCAGGTCGTGCAGGTCCCGGGCGATCCGGTCGCGATCCTCGAACACCGCCAGCCGTTCCCGATCGCGCTGCGCGCCCGCCAGCATCAGCGCGATCGCGGCCTGGCCGCCGAACGCCTGCGCCATCGAGCGCTCGGTCGCGTTGAACGGCACCGCGCCGACGCGCTTGTCCAACTCCAGCGCGCCGAGGATGCGATCGCTGGCGATCAGCGGGACGAACAGGCCCGGACCGAAGCAGCGCGACTTGGCCACCATCACGTTGGGGTCGGTGCTCATGTCCTCGATGAAGATGCTGCGCCCGGCGTTGATCGCCTCCGCGAGCGGGGTGCCCTTCTCGATCACCGTGCCGCCGAGGCCCGCCACGTCCTGGCCGGAGGTGACCTCGACCAGGTAGGAGCCGTCGGGCTGGGGCAGGTACATCGCGGCGAAGTCCGCCTCGGCCAGGCTGCGCGCCCGCTCCGCCACCACGGCCAGCGCCTCGTCCGGGTCCTGCGCGGTCAGCAGCGCCGTGGTGACGTCCGCCGAGCCCATGATCCACTTCTCCCGGCGGGCCGCGCTCTCGAACAGGCGCGCGTTCTCGATCGCGACGCCGGCCGCCGCCGCGAGTGCCCGAACCACCTGCTGGTCCTCGATGCCGAAGTCGGGTCGACCTCGCTTCTCGGTCAGGTACAGATTGCCGAACACCTCGTTGCGCACCCGGATCGGCACGCCCAGGAACGAGTGCATCGCCGGATGGTTCGGCGGGAAGCCGTAGGAGGCCGGATGCCGGGTCAGATCGTCGAGGAGCAGCGGTTCGGGACGGTCGATCAGCAGGCCCAGGATGCCCCGGCCGTGCGGGAGTTCGCCGATTCGCTCGCGGTCGGCCGGGTCGATGCCGACGGTGATGAAGTCGGACAGGTTGTTGTCGCCGCCGATCACGCCGAGCGCGGCGTAGCGGGCGTCGGCCAGGTCGGCCGCGGCCTCGACGATCCGGCGCAGCGTGGTGTGCAGGTCCAGGTCGGCGCCGACCGCGATCACCGCTTCGAGCAGGCCCTGGAGCCGGTCCCCGGTGGCCGTGGCCGCACCGAGCCGCTCGACCACCTCGGCGACGATGTCGTCCAGGGCGAGCGGGGTCGACGTGGGGGGTCGGTGGTCGGAGCGCTGGGTCTGCTCGGGTTCCTCCGGGCTGTCGCCGCCGTTCGCCATGGGTAAAGCGTACGGGTGTGAATCGGTCGGAAAGGTATCAAACCGCACGGACACGCGTACGGATCCGCGGCCGACCGTCCCGCGCCGGCCCGGGACGTCGGGGTGGGATGTCCCGCTCAGGCGCCCGCCGCGACCGGTGCCGCCACGTGCTCGCGTTCCAGGAGCGTGCGGAACTCCCCGGGCGCGATGCTCAGTTCCGCCCACGTGCCGCGCTGGCGGACGCGCCCCTCGGCCAGGACCACGATCTCGTCCACCGCGTCCAGACCGGTGAGCCGGTGGGTCACCAGGAGGGTGGTCCGGCCCCGGGTGGCGTCGAGCAGGTCGGCGGTCAGCGCGTCGGCCGTGGGCAGGTCGAGGTGTTCGGCAGGCTCGTCCAGGAGCAGGATCTCGAAGTCGGCGAGCAGCGCGCGGGCGAGCGCGAGCCGTTGCCGCTGGCCGCCGGAGAGCCGGGCGCCGTGTTCGCCGACCATCGTGTCCAACCCCTCGGGCAGGCCGTCGACCCAGTCGAGGAGCCGGGCCCGGGCCAGCGCTGCCCGCATCGCCCCCTCGTCGCAGTCCGGCCGGGCCAGCCGCAGGTTCTCCCGCAGCGAGCTGTCGAAGACGTGCGCGTCCTGGGCGCACAGCCCGATCACCCGGCGCACGTCGTCCCCGGCCGCCTCGCCGAGCGGTACACCGCCCAACGTCACCGTGCCCGCCGCCGGCTCCAGGAAGCGCAGCAGCACATTGGCCAACGTGGTTTTGCCCGACCCGCTCGGCCCGACCACCGCGAGCCGCTTGCCGGGCGTCAGGTCGAGGTCGACCCCGGCCAGGGCCGGCGGCCCGTCGGGGGTCCAGCGGGCGGACAGGTCGCGCACCCGCAACGGCCGCGGCGCGGCGGGCAGCGCGACGGGCGCGGCCGGTTCGCGCACCGGCTCCGGGGTGTCCAGCACCTCGAACACCCGTGCCGCGGCCCGCCGCGACGCCTCCAGGTGCCGGCCCGCGGCGGGCAGCACGACGGTGGCCTCGAACGCGGCCAACGGGGTGAGTACCACCAGCGCGAGCAGCACGCCGTCCAGCCGGTCGGCGTGCACCGCGGCGACGCCGACCAGGGCCGACGCCCAGACCGTCGCGCCGGCCACCAGCGCGGCCAGGCCCGCGCCGACGCCGGCGCCCCGGGCCTGGCCCGCCTCGGTCGCCCGCAGCCGGGCGTCCACCTCGGCCACCTCGGCGAGTCGGGCGGGGGCGCGGCCGGCGGCGATCAATTCGGGGGTGCCGCGCAGCAGGTCGACCACGGCGGCGGAGAGCTCGCCCCGGACGGCCGCGACCCGGCGCTCGGCCCGCCGGGCGACCCGGGCGGCCGACCACGGCACCAGCACGCCGGCGGCGAGCAGGCCCACCAGCAGCACCGCGCCGGCCTCCGGGAGCACCAGGGCCACGGTCACTACCGCGCCCGCGCCGACCACCGCCGCCACACATGCGGGCAACAGCGCCCGCAGGAAGAAGTCCTGCACCGCGTCCACGTCGGTGACCAGCCGGGACAGCAGATCCCCACGCCGGAAGGCGGGCAGCCCCGTCGGCGCCAACCGCTCCAGCCGCTCGTACACCCGAACCCGCAGCCGGGCCAGGATCCGAAACGCCGCGTCGTGCCCGATCAGCCGCTCGGCATACCGGAACACCGCACGCGAGACGCCGAAGGCCCGAACCCCGGTCACCGCGACCATCAGCGTCAGCACCGGCGGATGTTCGGACGCCCGCGAGATCAACCACGCCGAGGTGGCCATGAGCCCGACCGAACTACCGAGCGCGAGCGCCCCGCACAACACCGCCAGCGCCAGCCGGCCCCGCAACGGCCGGGCCAGCGCGAGCAGCCGCCGCCCGGGACCGGCCGGCGCGGGAGGCGCGTCGGACGGTACGGCGGACGAACCGCCCGAGCCCGAGGCCCCCGACGAAGTCACCGAGCCGGCCGCGCCCACCGCCTCCGCAGCCACCTCCGCCGACACCGCCGCGACGTCACCCGCCGCCTCCGCCGTGCGCATCGTGTCCACCCGAGCCCGAGCCGCGACCGCCGCGTGCGCCCCGACCGGCGACTCCCCGACGCCCGAGTCCCCCGCCGACGCGCCCTCGGCGACCGAGGCATCCAAGGAACCGGAGGCACCCGCGGCACCGGAGGCACCCGCGGCACCCGCCGACGAGCCCCCCACCCCCACCACCCGATCCGCCAACGGCAACAGCGCGGGCCGGTGCGCCACCAGGATCACCGTGCGCTCCACCGCCAACCGGCCGACCGCCTCGACGATGGCCGCCTCGCTGTCCCCGTCCAGGTTCGAGGTCGGCTCGTCGAGCAGCAGGATCGGCCGGTCGGCCAGGAACGCGCGGGCCAGCGCGAGGCGTTGCCGCTGCCCGGCGGACAGGCCCGCCCCGTCCTCGCCCAGCGGCGCGTCGAGGCCCCCCGCGCGCGCCACGAAGTCGGCCGCCCCCGCGTCGGCCAGCGCCCGGTCCACCTCGGCGTCGCTCGCGTCCGGCCGGGCCAGCCGTACATTCGCCCCGATCGTGCCCGCGAACAGGTAGGGCCGCTGCGGCACCCACGCGATGTGCGCCCGCCACGCCCGCGGATCGAGATCGGCCAGGTCCACCCCGCCCACCGTGACCCGCCCCGACGTCGGCCGCACGAAGCCGAGCAGCACCGCGAGCAGGGTCGACTTCCCGCACCCGCTCGGACCGGTCAGCGCCACCGTCTCGCCGGGCCGCACCGTCAGGTCCACGTCCGCCGGCGCGGCGTCCGCGCGTCCCTCGTACCGCACCGTCACCCCGTGCAGCGCCACGTCGGCCGAGCGCGGATCCGGCACCGGCGCGGTCCCGGCCGGAGCGTCCGGCGCGGTCTCCAGCACCTCGAACACCCGTTCCGCGGCGCTGACTCCCTCGACGCTCGCGTGATACTCGGCGCCGACCTGTCGCAGCGGCAGATATGCCTCGGGCGCCAGGATCAGCACCACGAGCGCGGTCTCCAGACCCAGGTCCCCGTCGACGAGGCGCAGGCCCACGCCGACCGCGACGAGCGCGACCGAGATGGTGGCGAGCAGTTCCAGGGCGAACGAGGACAGGAATGCGATTCGCAGGGTCTTGAGGGTGGCCCGGCGGTAGTCGTCGGTGATCGCCCGGATCGACGCGGCCTGGGCCTTGGCCCGCCCGAACACCTTCAGCGTCGGCAGCCCGGCGACCACGTCCAGGAAGTGCCCGGCCAGCCGGTTCAGCACGCTCCATTGCCGGTCCATGTACTTCTGCGTGGCCATCCCGATCAACGCCATGAACAGCGGGATCAGCGGGAGGGTGACCACGATCGTGGCGGCCGAGATCCAGTCGCCGAACACCACGCGCGCGAGCACCGCCACCGGCACCGTGACGGACAGCACCAACTGCGGCAGATAACGCGCGAAGTAGCCGTCCAGCGCGTCCACACCCCGGGTGGCGAGCGTGGTCAGCTCACCCGACCGCTCCCGGTTCAGCCAGGCCGGACCGAGCCGAACCACGTGCGCGAGCAGCCGCGAGCGCAACTGCGACTTCACCGCCGCCGAGGTGCGGTGCGCGACCACCTCGGTGAGCCAGGAGATCGCCGAGCGGGCCGCGATCACACCGGCCAGCAGGCCCAGCTCCGGCCACAGGTCGCCGACCCCGGCGCCCTCCTCGAAGGCCGCCACGATCACCCGGGCGAGCAGTGCCGCCTGGACGAGCACGAGACCCGCGCCCGCCGTGCCCAGCACCACCGTCAGGGCCAAAAAGCCCCGGGTGGCTCGGGCGTGGGTCAGCAGGCGCGGGTCAACAGGCTTCACGATCCGCTCTCTTCGGTACGTCGTTGCGTCTTCGGGTCGCCGCGTCGGGGCCGGCGGCCCACCGGCCCCACCGCCGAACCCCTACTTCCCCACCAGATCGGCCGCCGCCGCCCCGAACGCCGGCTTGGGCGGGATGCTCTTCGTGCTGATCCGCTTGCGGAACACCCAGTACGTCCACGCCTGGTAGCAGAGCACGATCGGGGTCATGAAGGCGGCGACCCAGGTCATGATCTTCAGCGTGTAGGGCGTCGAGGACGCGTTGTGGATGGTCAGATCCCACGCCGAGTCCAGGCTGGAGGGCATCACGCTCGGGAACAGCGACAGGAACAACATCGCCACCGCCGCGATCACCGTCAGGCCCGACATCGCGAACGCCCAGCCCTCGCGCCCGATCCGGTTCATCGCCAGCGCGCCGACCAGGGCCGCGACCGCGACGATCAGCGCGACCAGGGTACGGCCGTTGCCGTGCGCGGCCTGGGTCCAGATCAGGAACGCCGCCGCGAGCACCGCGGTGCCCAGGCCGAGGCGTGCGGCCAGCGCGCGCGCCCGTCCCCGGATGTCGCCGTCGGTCTTGAGCGCGACGAACACCGCGCCGTGGAAGGTGAACAGCACCGTGGTGACCACGCCGCCGAGCAGGGCGTACGGGTTGAGCAGGTCGAACAGGTCGCCGACGTACTCCTTGTTCCCGTCGATTTTCACCCCGCGCGTGATGTTCGCGAACGCCACGCCCCACAGGAACGCCGGCACCAGGGAACCCCAGAAGATCGCCTGCTCCCAGCCGCGCTTCCAGCGGTCCTCGTCGCGCTTGGCCCGGTACTCGAACGCCACCCCACGCAGGATCAGCGCCACCAGGATCAGCAGCAGCGGCAGGTAGAAGCCGCTGAACAGGGTCGCGTACCACTCGGGGAACGCCGCGAAGGTCGCCCCGCCCGCGGTGATCAGCCACACCTCGTTGCCGTCCCAGACCGGACCGATGGTGTTGATCAGCACCCGGCGCTCGGTCTCGTTCCGGGCCAGCACCTTCGTCAGGATGCCGACGCCGAAGTCGAAGCCCTCGAGGAAGAAGTAGCCGATCCAGAGCACGGCGATCAGCAGGAACCAGAATTCGTTGAGTCCCATGACCCTCTCCCTCTCCCCTAGTACGCGAAGGCGAGCGGCCGGTCGGCGTCCTCGCCCCCGCCCGACGGATCGTCGGGGTGCTTGTCCGCGGCCGGCTTGATCGGCTCGGGGCCGGCCTTGACATAGCGCCGGATCAGGCCGAGTTCGACCACCGCGAGCGCGCCGTAGAGCAGGGTGAACACGATCAGCGAGGTGAGCACCTCACCCGTGGACACGCTCGGCGACACTCCGGCCTCGGTCTTGAGCACCCCGAACACCAGCCACGGCTGGCGACCCATCTCGGTGAAGATCCAGCCGAACGAGTTGGCCGCGAACGGGAACGCGATGGTCCACAGGCCGACCCGGTACACCCACGGATTGCTCGGCAACTCCCGCTTGCGCCGGGTCAACCACAGCCCGACCAGGCCGATGCCCGCGGTGACCATGCCCACGCCGATCATCAGTCGGAACGACCAGTAGGTGACGAAGATGTTGGGCCGGTAGTCGCCGGGGCCGTACTTGACCACCGACTGCTCCTGGAGGTCGTTGATCCCCGGCAACTCGGCGTCGAAGTCGTTCTTGGCCAGGAAGGACAACGCGCCGGGGACCTCTATGGCGACCTTGTTGTGACCCTTTTGCACGTCGCCGTAGGAAAAGATCGAGAACGGCGCGGGCTTGGAGGTCTCCCACAGCGCCTCGGCCGAGGCCATCTTCATCGGCTGCTGGTCGTACATCAGCTTGCCCTGCATGTCACCGGTGAGCGCGAGGCCGACGCCGGCGAGTACCGACACCCACAGGCCCAGCCGGAGCGAGGGACGAAAGACCGCGACCTCGTTGCGCTTGCGCAGGTGCCAGCAGCTGATCCCGATCAGGAAGCCGCCGGCGACCAGGAACGCGGCCGGGAGGATGTGCAGGAACGCGGCGATCGCGGTGTTGTTGGTGAGCACCGCCACGAAGTCGGTCAGCTCGGCGCGGCCGGTCTCCGGGTTGATCTTGTACCCGACCGGGTGCTGCATCCACGAGTTGGCGGCCAGGATGAAGTAGGCCGACAGGATCGTGCCGATCGCGGCGGCCCAGATGGTGGCCAGGTGGATCTTCTTCGGCAGGCGGTCCCAGCCGAAGATCCACAACCCCAGGAAGGTCGACTCCAGGAAGAACGCGACCAGCGCCTCGATTGCCAGTGGGGCGCCGAAGATGTCGCCGACGAAGCGCGAGTAGTCGGACCAGTTCATCCCGAACTGGAACTCCTGCACGATGCCGGTCACCAGGCCGAGCGCGAAGTTGATCAGGAAGAGCTTGCCCCAGAACTTGGTGGCCCGGAGGTAGTGCTCCTTGCCGGTACGCACCCACGCGGTCTGCAGGCAGGCGACGAGGATGGACAAACCCATCGTCAGTGGCACGAAGAGGAAGTGGTAGACGGTCGTGATGCCGAACTGCCACCGGGCTACGTCGAGTGTTTCGACGGCGAGGTCCATGGGCCCCTCATTCCTCCTGATCGCCGGTCGTGTCCCGCCCGCGAGCGCGCGAGGCACGTTTGGTTCACGATGCACACGCCGCCCCGCGCTCCTCGCCCGACACTCCGCCGGACGAACCCGGATGAACCGGGATGGATGCGCGGGTTCAACGGGCACGACTTTGTGAATGGGTTCACAAAGTCGAGCTTGTGCATCCGTTCACAAACACTAGCGAGCCCCTCCGGGCACCCTGGAGGGGGGTGCCCGAAGGGGCTCATTTCGGCGCTCTGGCGCTACTTCTCCATGAATCGTGCCGCCTGCTCCAGGAAGATCGTGTTGGCCTCGGTCTCACCGATCGTGATCCGGCAGCCCTCGCCCTCGAACGGGCGCACCGACACCCCGGCCGCCTCGCACATCGCGGCGAATTCGCCGGTGCGCTCGCCGAGCCGCAGCCAGACGAAGTTGGCCTGCGAGTCGAACACCGTCCAGCCCTGGCCGATCAGCGTCTCCAGCACCCGGGTCCGCTCCTGGACCAACGCCTCGACCCGCTCCAGGAGTTCGGCCTCGGCGCCGACCGAGGCGATCGCCGCCACCTGGGCGAGCCGGTTCACCGCGAACGGCATCCCGGTCTTGCGCAGCTCGTCGGCCGCCGCCTCGTGCGCGATGGCGAAGCCCACCCGCAGGCCGGCCAGCCCGTACGCCTTGGAGAACGTGCGCAGCACCACCACGTTCGGCCGCTCGCGGTACAGCTCGACCCCGTCCGGCACCCGCTCGTCCCGGATGAACTCGCGGTACGCCTCGTCCAGCACGACCACCACGTGGCGCGGTACCCGGTCCAGGAACCGCTCCAGCTCGGCGCGGTGGATCACCGTGCCGGTCGGGTTGTTCGGGTTGCACACGAAGACCAGCCGGGTCCGGTCGGTGATCGCGGCGGCCATCGCGTCCAGGTCGTGGCTCTCGTCGGCGAGCAGCGGGACCATCACCGGCGTCGCCCCGGCGAGCAGCACGAGCATCGGGTACGCCTCGAACGAGCGCCACGCGAAGACGACCTCGTCGCCCTCGCCGGTCGTCGCGTTGACCAACTGCTGGGCCACGGTCACCGAACCGTTGCCCACCACGATGTGCGACGCGGGCACCCCGAACCGCTCGGCCAGCGTCTCGGCCAGCTCCGCGTTCGCGGGGTCCGGGTAGCGATTTATCTCGCCGACGGCGTCCGCCACCACCTTGTGCACGCTGGGCAGCGGCGGGTACGGGTTCTCGTTGGACGAGAGCTTGTACGCCGGTAGACCCTCGGCCGGTGCGGGCGGTCGACCCGCCTTGTAGGCGGGCACCGCCGCCAGGGCGGCCCGGAACCGCGGGGTGGTGCCGTCGTCGCTGCCTGGGGCGTTGTGCTCGGTCACGCCCGTCCTCCTCGCATACTGGTCGGGGTGCCTGGGCGCACGTCCCGGTCGTCTCACTCTATGATCCGCCGGCCCCGGAGGGGGTTCCCGGACGGAGGGCGCCCTTCGCCGAACGTTCAGGGGCAGGTATGGGGCGATACGTTTCTTCGTAAAGCAATGACATGAACCCGGCCAGGGCGGCCCATTCGCCCTAGTGTCGTGACGATGACAGCGCCAGATGTACCGCGTGTGGGGCGGCGGATCCGGGTGGGCATCCGGGACGTCGCAGCGGCTGCCGGGGTGTCGATCACGACCGTCTCCGACGCGCTCAACGGCAAGGGCCGACTGCCCGACACGACCCGTGTGCACGTGCGCGAGGTCGCCGACCGGCTGGGCTACCGCCCGTCGGCCGCCGCGCGCACCCTGCGCACCGGCCGGTCGGGGTTGCTCGGGCTGACCACGACCATGCGCTCGACGGAGCCGTTCGCGCTCACCGAGTTCGCCTGGTTCGCCGAGCTGGTGCGCTCGGCCACCGCGACCGCGCTCGACCTGGGCTACGCGCTCGTCGTGCTGCCCGCGTCCTCCCCGCACGACGTCTGGGGCAACGTCGCGCTCGACGGCACCATCGTCGTCGACCCCGCCGACGACGATCCGCTCGTGCACGAGCTGCTGCGTCGGGGCGTGCCCGTGGTCAGCGGCGGCCACCCCGGCTCCACCCCGGTCTACGGCTGGGTGGACAACGACCACGTGGCTGCCGTGCGTTCGGTGCTCGACCACCTCGCCGACGCGGGCGCCGAGCGGATCGGCCTGCTCGCCGCCGCCGACGGACCCGGCGCCGACAAGGGGGTCGCGGGCTATCGGGCGTGGTGCGCGGACCGGGGTGTGCCGGCGATCACCGAGGAGTACGAGGCCCGCACCCCCGGCGCGGGCCGGGCCGCCGCCGCCCGCCTGCTCGACCGGGGGCCCGACGCGGTGTTCGGTCTGCACGAGGGCTGCGCGGCCGAGCTGTTGGACGCGGCCCGCGAGCGTGCCCTGCGGGTGCCCGACGACCTGCTCCTGGCCTGCTGCGGCGAGGGGGCCGACCCGTCGGTGACCTCGCTGAGCCTGCAACCGGCCCTGGCCGGCGCCTGGGCGGTGGAACTGCTCGTCGGGGTGATCGAGGATGCCGGGGCCGGGCCGCTGCTGCCCGCCCAGCGCACCGTGCCCACCCGGCTCTCCGTCCGGGATTCCTCCACGCGCCGCTGACCGGTGTGTTCGCCCCGATCCGCCGCCCGGTGCCCGGCCACACCCGGGGGTGGGGGCGCCGGGGTACACGGTCGCGGGTCCACGCACAATTGAGCGTGGTCCGTTCCACCGTGCCCGCACGAGAGATACGGTCCAGGAATCATCCGAATCGGACCGGGTGAGCCGCAGCCGAACCCGGCTGTTGTGCGTCTTGGTTCACAACGGGTGTCGGAACCGCCGCCGTACGGTGGTGCCGATCTGAAGAAAGGACCCTTCTGGTGAGCAACGTCTCGGCTACACCGGCCCCCACGGGCGCCGCGGCGGAGCAGGACGCCCCGCTGTACGTGGTCGGCGACGTCCACGGTCATCTGGAGGAGCTCAAGGCCGCCCTGCGCGCCCGGGACCTGATCGACGAGGACGCGCACTGGAGCGGCGGACGCTCGCGCCTGTGGTTCCTCGGCGACTTCACCGACCGCGGCCCCGACGGCATCGGCGTGGTCGAACTGGCCATGTCGCTGGCCCGCGAGTCGGCCGAGGCCGGCGGCAGCACCCGGATGTTGCTCGGCAACCACGAGATCCTGCTCCTGGGCGTGTTCCGCTTCGGCGATCACCCGGTGCCGGTCGCGGGCGGCTCGACCACCTTCCGCGAGATCTGGCTGCGCAACGGCGGCATGCAGTCCGACCTGGAGCGCTTCACCGACGAACAGGCCGACTGGCTGGCCGGGCAGCCGGTGGCCGCGGTGGTCGACGGGCACCTGCTGATCCACTCCGACAGCAACGCCTACCTCGAATACGGCGACACCATCGAGGAGGTGGACGGCGCCGTCGCGGACATACTGCGCGAGCCGGACCCGCTCTCGTGGTGGGACCTGTTCCGCAACCTGACCCGGCGCGGCGCGTTCATGGGCGAGGTCGGCCCGTACGCGGCGGCCGATCTGCTCAGCGAACTGGGCGGGCGGCGGATCGTGCACGGCCACACCCCGATCCCGTACCAGACGGGCGAGGACCCCTCGACGATCGCCGGACCGCGCGTGTACGCGGACGGTCAGGTGGTCAACCTGGACGGCGGCATCTACCTCGGCGGCCCGTGCCTGGTCGCGCGGTTGCCGCTGACCGCCCCCGAACCGGGCGTGCTGCCCAGCGCGTTGGAGGAGACGCAGGGTCGGGTGTACGACCTGGGCGATCTGGCCGCCGACCCCGGGGACGAGTGACCGTCGTAGGGAACTCCCTGCCCAAAAGGCGGAGGTGCACCCTATCATCAATAGGTATCCGCCTCGACACCGTCAGGTGCTTTTGCGGGTCGTTGATCCACCGACAGCTTGCACGGGTCCCCTGACGGGCCCGGCGGACGCGGGAAACGCCCGCGCGGCCTCATTCGGGGGATCCGATGCAACACTGGTTTGGAAGTGACGAGCACCGCCGCCAGTACGAGCAGTTCGTCGACGACGCACTGCACCTGGAGGAAACCCTCTCCGGTCTCGCGGCGGTACCCAACCTGAACGTCGAGCAACTGCGGACGGCCACGTTGGACGCGACCCCGTCGATCGCCGAGACGGCGCGCGACGAATACGACCGGTACGAACGTACGGAGCAGCGCTTCGAGTCGGGCATCCGACCGGACTTCGGCGCCTCGATGATCGAGGCGGGCGAGAGCTTCGGCTGGTTCGCCCTCGCCACGGCGATGGCGGTGATCGTGGCCGGCATCTCGGCGGTCGTCTTCCTGATCGTGGGCTACGTGCTGTTGCCGCTCACGATGGACGACCCGGGCATGCAGCACACGATGCAACTCGCCTCGATCGCGGCGATCGGCATCTCGCTCGGGGCGGCGGCGATCGGGGGACTCGCCATGCTCGCGGTGGCCGCGCGCAACCGGGCGCGGCCGACCGGGGAGGTCGAGGTGTACCTGGCGCGCGAGGAATGGCGCCGGGCGATCCTGCACCGCGGCATTCTGCCGTTCATGCGCTCGCGCCTGCGCGAGGCCTCGGACGAGGGCACCACGCTCCTGGGCTGACCCCGCCGGCACCGATCCGCCCGCCCACCCGCCCCGGGTGGGCGGGTCGGATCGCGCCGGCGGCACCGAGTCGGGCGACCGGGCCACACAATGGGCGACATGGTCGGCAAACGCGGCAAGGTCACCGGGGGAATCGGCCCCGGTCTGGTGGGCGAGGTCATGATCGAGGTACGCGGTGGGGTGGAGGCGTTCCTCGCGTACTCCGCGCTGCCCGGGGAGGAGCACGCCGTGGGGGAGCTGGTGGTGATCGTGGAGTATCTGCCGCCGCGCACGGTGTACGTGGCGTCGGCCTTCGGCTGACCCGCGGATCGGCCCGGCCCGGCTTCGCGACGGGCGGCAACTGCCCCTGGGGAGCTCCC
The DNA here is from genome assembly GCF_042754105.1 of Embleya sp. NPDC059237. NCBI lineage: Bacteria > Bacillati > Actinomycetota > Actinomycetes > Kitasatosporales > Streptomycetaceae > Embleya > Embleya sp. NPDC059237. Next base: position 245,826 of record NZ_JBHZAE010000008.1, read on the forward strand.
TCTTGGCGGCTTTGTGCCCGGCGAGGACACTCCGAGTCAGGCCGAAGGGGGAATGCTCCGTGCTCTACACCGTGCTCATCGTGCTCGGTCTGCTCATCGTCCTGGTCGTTGTCTTCAAGCTCATGTGGCGCGTCGCCGAGCCCAACGAGGCGCTGGTCATCTCCGGTTCCCGGCATCACACCGAGGGACTCGGCGAGGGCATGGGGTTTCGCATCGTCACCGGGCGCGGCACGCTCGTCCTGCCGTTCGTGCAGGCCGTACGCAAGCTCTCGCTCGACCTGAACGAGGCCGAGCTCAGCGTCGAATGTGTGACCACGCAGGGCATCCCGCTGCGGGTGCAGAGCGTGGTCATCTTCAAGATCGGCGACGACTACGTCTCGATCGCCAACGCGGCCAGGCGCTTTTTGGACCAGCAGAAGCAAATGGAGTCCCGGGTCCGCAAGGTGCTGGCCGGCCATCTGCGCTCGATCGTCGGCGGGCTGACCGTCGAGGACATGATCCGGGACCGGGAGAAGCTCACCGCGCATGTGCGCGCGGCGTCGGGGTCGGACATGGAAAAGCTCGGGCTGATCGTGGACAGCCTGCAGATCCAGGAGATCGAGGACCCGACGGGCTACATCAAGAACATGGCCGCGCCGCACACCGCGGCGGTGGTCCGCGACGCGCGGATCGCCGAGGCGCTGGCCACCCGCAAGGCCACCGAAGCCGAGCAGGAGGCCAAGGCGCGGATGGCCCAGGCCACCCGGGACAGCGAGATCCAGCAGGCCGGCTACCAGGCCGAGCGGGACGAGGCCGGCGCGCGCGCGGCGCAGGCGGGCCCACTGGCCGACGCCGCCGCCAAGCAGGAGGTGGTGGTCCAGGAGACCCGGGTCGCCGAGCTGGAGGCCATGCGGCGCGAGCAACAGCTCCAGGCGGACGTACGCAAGCCGGCCGACGCGAAGGCGTACGAGATCCGCACCCGGGCCCAGGCCGAGCGCGACGCGCGGATCTCGGCGGCCGAGGCGAACGCCCGTGAGACCGAACTGGCCGCGATCGCCGACGCGGAGGCGACCAAGGTACGCGGTCTGGCCGCCGCCGAGGCCACGCTGGCCACCGGCAAGGCGCAGGCCGAGGCGGCCAAGGCCAAGGGCCTCGCCGAGGCGGCGGCCATCGCGGCCCGCGCGGCGGCGCTCGCGGAGAACCAGGAGGCCGTGGTCGCCCAACAACTCGCCGAGAACTGGCCGGAGATCGTTCGCGCCGGCGCCGAGGCATTCGGCAACGTCGACCACATGGTCCTGCTCAACGGCGGCGACGGGCTCGGCGACCTCTTCGCCAAGGCCCTCACCATGGGCGGCACCGGCCTCGGCATAGCCCGCCAACTCCTGTCCAACACGAACGGCACCAACGGCACCGCCCCCAAGCCCGACCCGCTCCCGACCGACTCGGTCCGCATCGAGGTCGAAATCGACGAGCCCCCCACCCCCGAACCGCTCACCAAGTCCTCGGAAACCTGACCCGCACGCCCACACGGCCGGACCCCACGATCGGGGCCCGGCCGTCGGCCCCCACCCGTGTTCCGGGCCCGACCCGGGGCGCCGCCGACTACCTGCGCTTCTCGGCCTTTTGGCGGGCCACGTACGCGGCGGCCTGGGTGCGGCGTTCCATGCCGAGTTTGGCCAGGAGGGCGGAGACGTAGTTCTTGACCGTCTTCTCGGCCAGGTGCATCTCGGCGCCGATCTGGCGGTTGGTCATGCCCTCGCCGATCAGGTCCAGGATCCGGCGCTCCTGGTCGCTGAGCGCGGCCAGGCGTTCGTCGCCGCGATCGCCGCCGCGCAGCCGTTCCAGCACGCGGGTGGTGGCCGCCGGGTCGAGCAGGGACCTGCCCGCGGCCACGTCGCGGACCGCGCCGACCAGGTCCGAGCCGCGGATGTCCTTGAGCACGTAGCCGGACGCGCCCGCCATGATCGCGTCGAACAGCGCCTCGTCGTCGGAGAACGAGGTGAGCATCAGACAGCGCACGTCGGGCAGTTGCGAGCGGATCTCGCGGCACACCTCGACCCCGCTGCCGTCCGGCAGCCGGACGTCGAGCACCGCGACCTGCGGCCGGGTCGCCGGGATGCGTACCAGCGCCTCGGCGGCGGTGCCCGCCTCGCCGACCACGTCGATGTCCGCCTCGATCGACAACAACTCGTGGACGCCCCGGCGTACCACTTCGTGATCATCGAGGAGAAATACCCGAATGCTTCCCTGATCAGTCACTTGTACAGGTTCCCACGCGCTCTCGGTGGTCGCTCTGTGATGCCGCCGCATGGGCGGTTCGGGTCCGACACGCCGGCCATTTGTCGGAGAACCACAAAGGGGGCCGCCACGTTCGGGCCGGTCGCCACTACGTCCCGGCCGGACTGGTGGGTAACGTTGCGGTGTGCGGTTTCCGAACCGCATGCCTGTGCGCAGGCGCCTCCCGGATTCACTCGGGAATTCCTAGGAAATCCTAGGAAGTACAGCCACCAATCGCCGTGTCTGCACATCAAGGTAGCCGCGCACACCCCGCGCGGAACCGGGCCCGGCGATCCGGACCCGGTCCACGGCGACCCCGCGGACCGGACAGACGGAGGAGAGAACGTGGCAGTGGACAGTACGGACGGGACTTTGTTTCCGCCCGATTCCGGAGCCGGTCCCGAGCTGATCCAGTTGCTCACCCCGGAGGGCGAGCGGGTCGAGCATCCGGATTACGCGGTCGACCTCTCGGACGACGAATACCTGGCGCTGTACCGCGACCTGGTGCTGGTGCGCCGCTTCGACGCCGAGGCCACCGCCCTCCAGCGGCAGGGCGAGTTGGGCCTGTGGGCCTCCCTGCTCGGCCAGGAGGCCGCGCAGATCGGTTCGGGGCGCGCGCTGCGTTCGAACGACTATGTGTTTCCCACGTACCGTGAACACGGCGTCGCATGGTGTCGCGGTGTCGATCCGCTGAATCTGCTCGGGATGTTCCGCGGCGTCAACAACGGCGGTTGGGATCCACGCGAGAACAATTTCCATCTCTACACGATCGTCATCGGCGCACAGAGTCTGCACGGCGTCGGATACGCGATGGGTGTGCAGCGTGACGGAACCGATGGCGCGGTCGTCACCTATTTCGGCGACGGCGCCTCCAGCCAGGGCGACGTCAACGAGGCATTCACCTTCGCGGCCGTGTTCAACGCCCCCGTGGTGTTCTTCTGCCAGAACAATCAGTGGGCGATCTCCGAACCCACCGAACGCCAGATGAAGGTGCCGCTGTATCGGCGCGCCGCCGGATTCGGATTTCCCGGAGTTCGGGTCGACGGTAACGACGTGCTCGCGTGCCTTGCGGTGACCAGGGCGGCCCTGGACCGGGCCCGGCGCGGCGAGGGCCCGATGCTGATCGAGGCGTTCACCTACCGCATGGGCGCGCACACCACCTCCGACGACCCGACCCGATATCGGTTGAGCGCGGAGCTCGAGGAGTGGAAGCTCAAGGACCCGATCGAACGCCTCAAGGCGTTCCTGCACAAGCAGGGCATCGGCGATGCCGCCTTCTTCGCCGATCTGGAGGCGGAGAGCGAGGAATTGGGCAAGCGCGTGCGCAATGGCGTACGCACCATGCCGGACCCGGATCCGGCCTCCATCATGTTCGCGAATGTCTACGCCGAGCCGCACCCGCTCGTGGAACGGGAACGGGCCGAGTTCGAGGCTTATCACGCGTCCTTCGTCGACGCCGGGGAGGACGGGCACTGATGGCTCCCGCACAGTCGACGGGCACGACCCGTCAGATGTCGATGGTGCAGGCGCTCAACACGGGACTGCGCAGGTCCCTGGAGAGCGACCCCAAGGTTTTGATCATGGGCGAGGACATCGGCAAGCTCGGCGGTGTCTTCCGGGTCACCGACGGGCTGCAGAAGGACTTCGGCGAGGACCGGGTGGTGGACACCCCGCTGGCCGAGTCCGGCATCGTGGGCACCGCGATCGGCCTCGCCCTCGCGGGCTACCGGCCGGTCGTGGAGATCCAGTTCGACGGTTTCGTCTTCCCCGCCTACGACCAGATCGTCACCCAGCTCGCCAAGATGCACGCCCGCTCCCTGGGCTACGTGCGGCTGCCGATCGTCATCCGCATCCCCTTCGGCGGCGGCATCGGCGCGGTCGAGCACCACAGCGAGTCGCCCGAGGCGTACTTCGCGCACACCGCGGGCCTGCGCGTGGTGGCGTGCTCGAACCCCGTCGACGCCTACTGGATGATCCAGCAGGCGATCGCCTCCGACGACCCGGTGATCTTCCTGGAGCCCAAGCGGCGCTACTGGACCAAGGCCGAGGTGGACACCGCCGCGACCCCGGGATCGCTGTACGACTCGCGCGTGGTGCGCTCCGGCGACGCGTGCACCGTGGTCGCCTACGGCCCGATGGTGGCCACGTGCCTGGAGGCCGCCGCCGCGGCCGCCGAGGAGGGGCGCGAGCTGGAGGTGATCGACCTGCGCTCGGTGTCCCCGCTGGACTTCGACGCGATCGAGGAGTCGGTCAAGCGCACCGGACACCTGGTGGTCGTCCACGAGGCCCCGTCGTTCCTGGGCATCGGCGCGGAGGTGGCCGCGACCATCACCGAGCGCTGCTTCTACCACCTTCAGGCACCGGTGTTGCGGGTCGGCGGCTATCACACGCCGTACCCGCCGTCCCGGGTCGAGGAGGAGTACCTCCCCGACCTCGACCGTGTGCTCGATGCCGTCGACCGCTCCCTGGCCTGGTGAGGAACCCCGTGTCCGAGGTGAAGAAGTTCCTGATGCCCGACGTCGGCGAGGGCCTGGAGGAGGCCGACATCGTCGTCTGGCACGTCAAGGCCGGCGACGAGGTGCACGACGGCCAGATCATGGTCGAGGTGGAGACGGCCAAGGCGCTGGTCGAACTGCCGTGTCCGTACGACGGGGTGGTGACCGAACTGCTGGCCGCCGAGGGCGACACGGTCGCGGTCGGCGCGCCGATCATCGCGGTCGCGCCCGCGGGCACCGCCGTGGCCGCGGCCGAGCCGGAGCGGGAGCAGGCCCTCGCGGCCGACCTCGTCCCGGAGCCGGTCGCCGCGCCGGTCGCCGAGGCGCCGGCCCCGAGCGCCGCGCCGGCCCCGACCGAGGAGGCGGGCAAGGAGAAGGGCAAGGAGACCCGCACGGCGGTACTCGTCGGCTACGGCGTACGCACCAGCAGCGGCAAACGGCGACCCCGCAGGGCCGACGCCACGGCGCCGACGAACGGAGCGGCCCGCCCCGCCCCGGCCGGCGGCTCCCTCGCCCTCGCCAAGCCGCCGGTTCGCAAGCTGGCCCGGGACCTGGGCGTGGACCTCGCGTCGGTACAGCCCTCCGGCCCCGGCGGCACCGTCACCCGCGAGGACGTGCACGCCGCCGCCCGCCCGGCGCCGGCGCCGGCGCCTGCGGCGCAGCCGTTCCAGGCGACCGGACCGGGCGAGACGATCGCCGGCGAGCGGCGCATCCCGGTCAAGGGAGTGCGCAAGGCGACCGCGCAGGCGATGGTGGCCAGCGCGTTCTCCGCGCCGCACGTCACCGAGTGGGTGACGGTGGACGTGACCCGCTCCGTCAAACTCGTGCGCAAGCTGCGCGAGCTGCCCGACTTCGCGGGCGCCAAGGTGAGCCCGCTGCTCCTGGTCGCCCGGGCGCTGCTGGTGGCGATCGCCCGGCACCCGGAGATCAACGCCTCCTGGGACGAGGCGAACCAGGAGATCGTCGTCCGGGACCGGATCAACCTGGGCATTGCCGCGGCCACCCCGCGCGGCCTGATCGTGCCGAACATCAAGGACGCGGGCGGCAAGAGCCTGACCGCGCTCGCCGGCGCGCTCACCGAGCTGGTGGCCACCGCGCGGGAGGGCCGCACCTCGCCCGCCGACCTGGCCCGCGGCACGGTCACCATCACCAACGTGGGCGTGTTCGGGGTGGACGGCGGCACACCGATCCTCAACCCGGGCGAGGCCGCGATCCTGGCGGTGGGCGCGATCCGGGAGCAGCCGTGGGTGCACAAGGGCAAGGTCAAGCCCCGGCAGGTGACCACGCTGTCGTTGTCGTTCGACCACCGCATGGTGGACGGCGAGTTGGGCTCGCGCGTGCTGGCCGACGTGGCGCAGATGCTGGAGCGGCCGAAGTTGCTGTTCGTGCGCGGCTGATCCCCGGGTTGCGGACTTCGTCCGGCCGGGCCCTGTTCGGGGCCCGGCCGGACGTATGTCCGACGGCGTCCGATAATGTATGTGTACTGTGAAGCCAACTGCGGACCCAGTGCCCACCCGGCTCGGCGGCCGAATCGCCTGGATCATGTGGGCGGTGGCGGCCTCGGTGTACGTCGTCGCGGTGTTCCATCGCAGCAGCCTCGGGGTCGCCGGGATCGAGGCCCAGGAGCGCTTCCACGTCTCCGCGTCGCAGCTCTCCCTCTTCCCGATGTTGCAGCTGCTCGTCTACGCGGGCCTGCAGATACCCGTCGGCGCGCTCACCGACCGGTTCGGCGCCAAGCGGGTGCTCGGGTGCGGTCTGGTGCTGATGACGGCGGGACAGTTCACCTTCGCCTTCGCGCACGGTTTCCCGGGGGCGGTGCTCGCCCGGGTCCTGGTCGGCATGGGCGACGCGATGACCTTCGTGAGCGTGTTGCGCGTGGTGGCGGTGTGGTTCCCGCCGAACCGGGTGGCGGTGCTGACCCAGTTGACCGCACTGCTCGGGATGGCCGGCAACCTGGCCGGCGCCACCCCGCTCGCCGGGGCGCTGCACGCGTTCGGCTGGAGTCGCACCTTCGCCGTCTCGGCCGGGGTCGGCGTCCTGGTCCTGGTGGTGCTCCTGCTCGTACTGCGCGACAACCCCGGTGCCCCGGCGCGCACCCGGCCGGCGGGCGGTCCCGGCATGTGGTCCCAGGTCCGCGCCGCGTGGGCGGAGCCCGGCACCCGGCTCGGCCTGTGGGCGCACTGGGCGTGCGGCTGCCTGCCGCAGGTATTCCTGATGCTGTGGGGCTTCCCGTTCCTGGTCGAGGGCCAGGGCCTGTCCAAGGGCGCCGCGAGCGCGCTGCTCACCGTCGCGATCGTGATCAACATGCTCGCGTGCCTGGTGGTCGGCCCGCTGGTGACCCGCCGGCCGGGCAGCCGGCTCGTGTTGTGCGTGGGACAGCCCGTGCTCGCCGTCGCGGCCTGGGCGGCGGTACTGATCCCGAGCGAGCCCTCGCCGCTGTGGCTCCTGGTCCTGCTGGCCCTGGTGATCGGGCCCGGCGGCGCGTTGTCCCTGGTCGGCATGGAGTTCGCCCGGGCGGGCAATCCGCCGCAGCGCCTGGGCACCGTGTCCGGCATCGTCAACGTCGGCGGATTCGCCGCCGCCACCCTGTGCCTGTTCGCCATCGGCCTAGTCCTGGACCTGGTCGAGCCCGGCGGCGGCGAGCACGGCCTGAACGCGTACCGCGTGGCGATGGCGGTGCAGGCCGTGCCGCTGCTCCTGGGCGTCGTACAGGTGTTGCGCTACGCCCGCAAGGCCGCGGGCCGCGAACGGCGGCCCGAACCGGTGTGCGTGGTGGCCCGGCGTATACCCGAGCGCGAGAGTGTGTCCGACGCGGGCTGAGGCCGCGCCCGATCGCCCCACCGCACTCCGGGCACCCTCGGCGCGCGGGCGACGGTTCAGGGTGTGACGGCCATGCTGCCCAGGATGCGCTGCGCGAGGTCGGGGTCGCCTTCGATCCGCACCTCGGCCCGGTTCGGCGCGACCCGACCGCACATCAACCGCACGAACGTCTCCCAGTCGGTGCCGATCGACACCAGCGGCCCCAGCGGGACCCGGCCGTCGAGCCGGCCCCGGCCGTTCTCGTCCACCGTGACCGTGCGCATGAACTCCACCGGCCCGGTCACGTCGAACACCACGGACGCGCCCGCCGGCGCCTTGGCGTCCTTGGCCACCACCCGGGCCAGCCCGGCGAGCAGGAAGTCGCGGGTGATCAGCGCGGCGGGCGAGTCCAGGTTGCCGGGCTCCCCGATCGCGCGCCGCACGTCCTGCTCGTGCACCCACACGTCGAACACCCGCTGGGTGAGCAGGAAGCGGTACGGGACGCTGCGGCCCATGATGCCGCGCACCTCGTCGTCCGGAGCCCGCTCGCACTCGTCGAGCATCCGGCGCCGGCGCAGGATCACGTATTCCAATTCGCCGGTCATCTCCGGCGAGGTGTGGCAGCGCCGCACGTCCACCGGTATCTCGGTGTAGCGGCTGAACTCGTCGTGCACATGCCGTAGATCGCGCGGCAGCGTGTGGATCGGCCGCGGATCGCCGAGCAGTTCCAGCTCGATGCCGATCACGTGGGACACCACGTCCCGGACCGACCAGCCCGGGCACTCGGTCGGGCTGCTCCACCGGCCCTCGGTCAGGGTGGAGACCAGATCTTTGAGGGAGCGCACCGAGTGCTCCCAGGCGTCGACGTGCGTTTTCAGGTCGATGGTCACGTACTACCTCTCGTCGCTGCGTCACCGGTCGAATGGAGGGGAGCGACCGTTGCTTTGACGTGGTCCGGGATCCTGGCAGGCACGTTACGCTGCCAAAGATCCTGCGGTCAGCCCGTTCGCGGGAAGCAAGCGGTGTAGGTGAGGGGAAAGTGCGCGTTTCGCTCGTACAACTCGACGTCGACCCGGCGGTGCCCGCCCGCGAGCGCCTGGCCGAGGTGACCGCCCTGGTCCGCGCCCGACGCGGCGACCACCTCGTGGTGCTGCCCGAGCTGTGGCTGCACACGGGTTGGGTCTACGACGACTGGGAGACGGACGCCGAGGGGGTACGCGGTCCGGCGGCCCAGGCCATGGGCCGCGCGGCTCGCGACGCCGGCGTCTGGCTGCATGCCGGCAGCATCATCGAACGCGGCCCGGACGACAACCTCTACAACACGTCGCTGGTCTTCGACCCCGACGGCGCGCTGCGCGGCACCTACCGCAAGATCCACCGCTTCGGCTTCACCGGCGGCGAGGCCGCGCTGATCTCGCGCGGCACCGAGACCGCGCAGGTTCGCATGCCGTGGGCCGAGGTGGGCCTGGCGACGTGCTACGACCTGCGCTTCCCGGAGCTGTTCCGGCGCATCCTGGACGCGGGCGCGGAGGTGCTGGTGCTGCCCGCCGCGTGGCCGGCGCGGCGGGTCGAGCACTGGCGCGTGTTGTCCCGCGCCCGCGCGATCGAAAACCAGATGTTCGTGCTCGCCTGCAACGTCACCGGCGAGCAGGGTGGCCAGGCGATGGGCGGGCACAGCATGGTGATCGACCCGTGGGGCGAGATCGTCGCCGAGGCGGGGACCGAACAGACCGTGCTGACCGCCGAGATCGACCCCGCGCTGGTCGCCAAGACCCGCGAGGACTTCCCGGTCCTGCAGAACCGGGTGTTCTGAGCCGCGTGTCTCGTCGGGGCCGGCCCCGCGGCGCCGTGCCGCGGGACCGGCTCACAGGTGGATGTTCTTCACCTCTTTGCCCGCCGCGTCGTACGCCTTGAGCTTGTACGCGGGGGCCGCCTTGCGCGCGGTCACCACCAGGACGTAGACCCGCGTCTCGGGGTCGACCCGCACGGGGTGGATCACCACGGGGTCCTTGTGTCCCTGCCAGGTGACCTCCAGGTAGGCCACATCGGGGGAGACCTCGGCCTGGATCGCCGCCACGTACAGATTCTTCTCGCCGTCGAGTCGGCCGAAGGAGCCGCCGCCGCCGAACCGGTTGCGGTCGTTGGCCTTGTCCCGCGCGGTTCGTCCCGGGCGCACGTCGCACGCCTTCCCGAACCCGCTGTCGAACTGCTTCCGGACCTCCTCGAAGCAGGTGCGCTCGGGACCCTCCGCCCAGGCGCGGTACGTCCACGTCTTCCCGGCCACCACACCCGTGCCCACGATGTCGGGAGTGGCGCCGGGCGGCCGGGTGCCCTGGTCGACCGAGACGATGTCGTTGGACCTGCCCTCCGCGTCCAGCACACCCCCCGCGATCACCGCGCCGCCACCGCCCAGCACCAGCGCGGTCACCGTCGCCGCACCGAACGTGAACCCGCGCCACCGGCGCCTGCGCGAGCCGCGGATCGCCGCGTCGGCCGTCGGCGGGGTCAACCGCGCCGCCTCGATCTCTGCCATGAACGCCTCCCTCAGTGCGGTGCCGTCGTCGGCCATGGCCGCACCTCCGTATCCGAAGTCGAGGGGGTTTCCGTCTGATATGGGATCAGATCGGCGAGTTGAGGATCCTTGCGAAGTTGGGCGAGTCCCTTGAACGTCTGGCTTCGCACCGTACCGACCGCACACCCGAGGATCTGCGCGACCTCGGACTCCGGACGGTCCTCCCAGTAGCGCAGCACGACCGCCGCCCGTCGACCGGCCGGCAACCGGCCCAACGCGGCCATCAGCACGCTGCGTTCGGCCACCGCGCCGGTCGAGTCGGGCCCGGCCCGATCCGGCAGCCGGTCGGTGAGGAAGTGCGTCACCCGGCGGACCCGGACCCGGGACAGATGGGTGTTCACCATGATCCGCCGCACGTAGGCGTCGGGGCTCTGCGCCGCGAACACGCGGGCCCAGGAGGTATACGCCTTGGTCAGCGTGGCCTGAGCCAGGTCCTCGGCTTCGTCGCGATCGCCGCACAGCAGGTACGCGGTGCGCACCAGAGCCGTCCGCCGGGCCTCGACGAAGACGCGGAACTCGTCCTCTTCCCGTTGGGATCTCAACCGTGCCCCCTTTCACCCGAACAGACGTGTGGGGGTGGACGGTTCTATGCCGAACCCGCCGAACCGTCGACGGTTCGGCGGGCTCGGCGCGGGCTCAGTCCTCGTCGTCGCTCAACCGGTCCACGCACACCGCGGTCGCGATGATCAGCGCATGATCCCAGCCGGGCGCGATGTCGATGCCGTAGGTGTCCCGCACCCGCAGCCACTTGCGGGTGATCTGGGCGACCGGCCCGTTCGGTCCGGAGATCCCGTACTCGTGGTGGAACATGTCGCCGCGCACCGTGAGTTCGGTCCCGACCGCGAGTTCCACCGTGAACGCCTCGTGCAGCGGGGTGAACATCTTCTTGCGCACCGTGGCGACCGTCTCGCCGGTCGCGTCCTGCACCTTCATCGCATGATGGATGCTGACGATCTTCTTCTTCACGGTCGCCAACACGGTGCCGGCGGAATCCTTGAGCTCCAGCCGGTCGTGCAGGGTCAGTGCCTTGCCGTCGACCAGATAGACCTTCTCGCCGTCCTCGGTGGTGACCCAGAAGTCGTCGCCGATCGCGAACATCTTCTCCCGCACGAGATAGCGGCCGGGCGGAATCCCCGGGTAGAGCTGGGTGCCGCCGTCGTACTCGTCCCCGAACACTGGTGCCTCCACGGTCGCCTCGCCTTGTCGGCAGACTGCCCGATATGGCGGCGTTCAGTCGTCTTCGGCACGCCGGCGTGCGGCGGTACGGATACACCCGGTTGGGTGGGGTGCGGCCCGTACCCGCGCGGGCCGACGGCTCGCGGCCGAGGCGGATGGTTCACTTCGCATCATGAGCAGCACCGCGCGTCGAACCAGGGTCCGGGCCCCCGAGTGGTCCGGTTCCGGAGGCTGGATCAACACCGCCGGACCGGGACCGACGCTGGCCGGGTTGCGCGGGCGGATCGTGCTGCTGGACTTTTGGACCTCCGCCTGCGTGAACTGCCACCACGTGCTGGCCGAGTTGCGCGGCCTGGAGGAGCGTCACCGCGACGTGCTGACCGTGATCGGCGTGCACTCGCCCAAGTTCGAACACGAGGCGGAACACGGCACGGTGGTGTGCGCGGTACAGCGGCACGAGGTGTGCCACCCGGTCCTGGACGACCCGGAGCTGAGCACCTGGAAGCAGTACGCGGTGCACGCGTGGCCGACCCTGGTGGTCGTCGATCCCGAGGGCTACGTGGTCGCGCAACTGTCCGGCGAGGGCCACGTGGGCGAGATCGAGTCGCTGATCGCCGACCTGGTCGCCGAGCACGACGGCAAGGGCACGCTGCGCCGGTCCGCCGAGGAGGTCGACCGGCCCGAGACCCCGCGCACCGACCTGCGCTTCCCGGGCCAGGTGCTCCGGTTGCCGTCGGGGGCGCTCCTGGTCGCCGACACCGGCCACCACTCGCTCGCCGAACTCTCCGACGACGGGCGCACGGTGCTGCGCCGGATCGGGACCGGGCGGCGCGGACTGCTCGACGGCGGGCCCCGGCACGCGATGCTGGCCGAGCCGCACGGCATGGCGCTGCTGCCGCCCGAGGTGGCCGCACACGTGCGCTACGACGTGGTGGTCGCCGACACCGCCAACCACGCGCTGCGCGGCGTCTCGCTGGCCACCGGGTCGATCCGGACCGTCGCGGGCACCGGCCGGCAGCGCCGCCGCGGCGCGGAGGACCACGGCGCGGCCCGCACGATCGATCTCTCCAGCCCGTGGGACGTGGCGTGGTTCGGCGGCCGGATCATCGTGGCGATGGCCGGGGTCCACCAGCTCTGGGAGTTCGACCCGGTGGGCGAGGGGGTCGGGGTGCTGGCCGGCACCACCGACGAGGGCATGGAGGACGGCCCGGTGGACACCGCCTGCCTCGCCCAGCCCTCGGGCCTGGCGGTCTCCCCCGACGGCCACACGTTGTGGCTGGTGGATGCGGAGAGCTCGGCGCTGCGCCGGCTCGTGGACGGCGGCATCGAGACGGTGGTCGGGCGCGGCCTGTTCGACTTCGGCCTGCGCGACGGCCCGGCCGAGCACGCGCTGTTCCAACACCCGCTGGGTGTGGACACGTTGCCGGACGGCTCGGTGGTGGTCGCGGACACCTACAACGGCGCGGTGCGGCGCTACGACCCCTCGGACGGGTTCGTGTCGACCCTGCTCACCGGTCTGGAGGAGCCGGCCGCGGTGGCGGTGGTGGCCGACCTGGACGAGGACCTGTACCTGACCGTGGTCGAGTCCTCGGCCCACCGGGTCCGCAAATTCCGCCTCCCGCACACGTAGCCCCGGGCCCGGGGGAGCGGCCGCGCATCGCGGTCGCCCCCCGGACGCTCGTGCTCAGCCCTCCAGGAAAGCCGCGGCGGCCGAGGCGAGCAGGAACGGGTCGTCGGCACCGCAGAGTTCGCGCGAGGAGTGCATCGACAGGCACGCCGCGCCGACGTCCACGGTCTCGATGCCGAGGCGGGTCGCGGTGATCGGGCCGATCGTGGTGCCGCAGGGAAGGGAGTTGATCCCCACGAAGACCTGCGCGGGCACCCCTGCACGCTCGCACGCGGCGGTCCACACGGCCCGACCGCGCGCGTCGGTGGCGTAGCGCTGATTGGCGTTGACCTTGAGGATCGGGCCGCCGTTGGGTACGGGGTGATGGCCCGGCTCGTGCCGACCGACGTAGTTCGGGTGTACCGCGTGCCCAACGTCGCTGGAGAGGTGGAACGAGTCGGCGAACGCCCGCGCGCGGTCGTCGAGCGAGCCGCCGCGCCCGCTGACGATCCGGGTCAGCACCGTCTCCAGGAGCGGGCCGCCCGCGCCGGTGGTGGAGTCGCTGCCGGTCTCCTCGTGGTCGAACGCGCCGAGCACCGGGATGTGCGCCGCCCCGTCGTGCGCGGCGGCGAGCAGCGCGGCCAGCCCCGCGTGCACCGACAGCAGGTTGTCCAGGCGCGGCGCGGCGAGCAGTTCGCGATCGCGGCCGAGGTAGCTCGGCTTCTGGACGTCGTGGACCATCAGGTCCCACCCGGTGACGTCGCCGGCGGGCACCCCTGCCTCCTGGGCCACGAATCGAATCAGCGCGCCCTCGTCGACCGGGCCGAGCCCCCAGATCGGGGTCATGTGCTGCTGCTTGTCCAGTTGCAGCCCGGCCTCGTTGACCGCGCGGTCCAGGTGGATCGCCAACTGCGGCACCCGCAGCAGCGGTCGGTCGACGAAGACCAGGCGCTCGCGGCCGTCGCGCAGCACGATCCGACCGGACAGGCCGAGGTCGCGGTCCAGCCAGGAGTTCAGCAGCGGGCCGCCGTACACCTCGACGGCGATCTGCCGCCAGCCGGCCGCGCCCGTGTCGGGCAGCGGCTTGACCCGCAGCGTCGGCGAGTCGGTGTGCGCGCCGACGATCCGGAAGCCGCGGGTGCTCTCCGCGCCCTCCGGCACGTACCAGGCCACGATCGCGCCGCCGCGCAGCACGTAGCGCCCGCCCGCCTCGCCGTCCCACGCGGCCGTCTCCTCGAGCCGCCGAAAGCCCGCCTCCTCCAGCCGCGCGGCCACGTTCGCGGCCGCGTGGTAGGGGGACGGGCTGGCGCCGATGAACGCGATCAGATCATCGGTGTGACTCCGGTCGAAGCGCGGCGAGGGCATGCATACTCCAAGGTGCGCGGCCCGCTCGGCCGCGAGGATCGTGGCGGTTGTCCGCCGACGAGCCTACGCCCCGCCCCCGGCGCGGCCCGGAGCGGCGACCCGGTGGGCGTGGTTCAGCCGAAGCTCACCCGGTCGAGCCAGAACGCGAGCAGGTCGGCGTCGCCGAGGATCTCGACGTCCGCCTCGGCGGGGGTGCGCCGCTTGTAGGCGACCAGCAACAACTCGACCAGCGGCCCGCGCAGCGCCACCGCGGACTTCTCGTGCGCCCGCCGCCAGGTGATCGCGTCGCCGGTGAGGTCGAGCACCCACTCCGCGTCCGCGACGTCGGTGGCGTGCAGGTGCACGGTGCGGCCCGGGCCGAGCAGTTCGCGCATCCGGGGGTGGACCTCGAAGTGCATGGGCAGCGCGCCGAGTTCCATCCATTCGTCGAGCGCGTCCGCCGCGACCTCGTGGTCCAGGACGTAGTCCGCGCCGAGCGCGAGCGTCGCGTCGGCCCGGTGCAGCGCGGTCTCGTGGGTGAAGCGCCGGGCGTAGAACGCGGCGGTGCCGCCGGTGACCGGCGTCCACAGCGCCGCGTCGGGCCCGGCCTCGCGCAACGCCTCCGCCAACGCCGCGGCCCCCTCGGCCAGCCACGGCCCGAGCACGGCGGGATCCTCGTGGGTGTACGCGGCCAGGTCGCGGAAATCCTGATCGGCGACCGGCTCGGCGGCCCGGCTCCGGACCGTCTTCGCCGCCCAGCGCTGCCCGCCGCCCAGATGCCGCACCAACTGTCCGACGTTCCACCCGGGACAGGACGGCACGGGCACGGTCGGGTCGGCCCCCTCGATCGTGGCCCGAAGCAGATCGGTCTGCGCGACGATCTCGGCGCAGTGGCGGTCGTGGCTCAGCGAAGTCATGGCCTCACGGTAGAGGCCCGAGGCAATCGTCGGGACCGGTGGCAACCCCCTCGGGGGAGCTGACGAGGCCCCGACACGGCGAGGCGCCGCCTCTCGCCCGGGAGCGGGAGGCGGCGCCTCGTGGAGTGCGAGCGGCCCGAACTAGAAGGCCGCCTCCGGGAGGTCCATCAGGGCGTTGTCGATCTGCTCGACCATCAGCCGCTGCGGGGTGAGCAGCGGCAGGATCTCCCGCGCGAAGTGCTTCGCGGCGGCGACCTTGCCCTGGTAGAACGCCTCGTCGCGACCGGGCGTGCCGGCCAGCTTGGCCAGCGCCACCGAGGCCTGGCGCAGCAGCAGCCACGAGACCACCAGGTCGCCGGCGGCGAGCAGCAGGCGGGTGGTGTTCTGGCCGACCTTGTAGATCGAGTCGATCTCCTGCTCGGACGCCATCAGCTGGTTGATCATCGCGGCGACCATGCCCTGGACGTCCTCGGCGGCGGTCGCGAGCAGCTTGACCTCGGCGGCCAGCTCGCCCTCGGCGTGCGCGGCGATGAACTCCTGGATCTCGCCGGCCACCACGGTCAGCGCCTTGCCCTGGTCGCGGACGATCTTCCGGAAGAAGAAGTCCTGACCCTGGATCGCGGTGGTGCCCTCGTAGAGGGTGTCGATCTTGGCGTCGCGGATGTACTGCTCGATCGGGTATTCCTGCAGGAAGCCCGACCCGCCGAAGGTCTGCAGCGACTGGGCGAGCTGCTCGTAGGACTTCTCCGAGCCATAGCCCTTGACGATCGGCAGCAGCAGGTCGTTGACCCGATCCGCGGTCTCGTCCGTGCCGCCGGCCAGCGCGGCGCCCTCGATCCGGTCCTGCCACGAGGACGTGTACATCACCAGCGCGCGCATGCCCTCGACGTACGCCTTCTGGGTGAGCAGCGAGCGGCGCATGTCCGGGTGGTGCGTGATGGACACGCGCGGCGCAGCCTTGTTCGTCATCTGCGCGAGGTCGGCGCCCTGGAAGCGCTCCTTGGCGTACTCGAGCGCGTTGAGGTAGCCGGTGGACAGCGTGGCGATGGCCTTCGTGCCGACCATCATCCGGGCGTACTCGATGATCTTGAACATCTGCGCGATGCCGCTGTGCACCTCGCCGACCAGGGTGCCGACGGCCGGGACGCCGTGCTCGCCGAAGGTGAGCTCGCAGGTCGTGGAGACCTTGAGGCCCATCTTGTGCTCGACGTTGGTGACGAAGGCGCCGTTGCGCTCGCCGAGCTCGCCGGTCTCCGGGTCGAAGTGGAACTTCGGCACCACGAACAGCGACAGGCCCTTGGTACCGGGGCCCGCACCCTCCGGGCGCGCGAGCACCAGGTGGATGATGTTCTCGGTCATGTCCTGGTCACCGGAGGTGATGAAGCGCTTGACGCCCTGGATGTGCCAGGTGCCGTCCTCCTGCCGCACCGCCTTGGTCCGACCCGCGCCGACGTCGGAACCGGCATCGGGCTCGGTCAGCACCATCGTGGAGCCCCACTGGCGGTCGACCATGAAGCCGGCGACCTTGCGCTGCTCCTCGGTGCCGAGCGTGTGCAGCACCTGGGCGAAGTCGGGGCCCGCCGCGTACATCCACAGCGCCGGGTTGGCGCCGAGCACCAGTTCGGCCACCGACCAGCGCAGCGAGCGCGGGCAGTTGGTGCCGCCCATGCTCTCCGGGAGCGCGAGGCGCCACCACTCGGAGTCCATGTAGGCCTTGTACGACTTCTTGAACGCCTCGGGCAGCGTGGCCGAGTGCGTCGCCGGATCGAACACGGGTGGGTTGCGGTCGCCCTCCGCGAAGGAATCGGCGAGGTCGTTCACGGCGAGGCGCTCGACCTCGGACAGGATCGACCTGGCCGTCTCGACGTCCATGTCCGCGAACGGACCCGTGCCATAGACCTGCTCGCGCCCGAAGACCTCGAACAGGTTGAACTCCAGGTCGCGGAGATTCGACTTGTAGTGACCCATGACAGGCTCCGCCCGTGGTTGCGTCCGGTGTACTGCGCTGACTGAAACTGCTCGACACTCGACGGCTCGACCCGAAGAATCGAGCGAGCGACCGAAGCGATCCGAAAACCAGTGTACTGGTCGGTAACATAATGATCGTACCCATGGGTAACTTTTTCAATCCCCGAGAGGTTCCCATCGGGTTACCACCAGGTACTCATGACCGTCTCGGCCGAGGGCTCAAACCCCGGCCGCGGACCCGCTAGCCTCGTGGTGTGTACGGCTACGCAACCGAGGAACCCCAGGCCCGGGCGGAGGCGCCGGCGCTCACCGACGCCGTGCGCGCGTTCGCCACGGGCGTCATGAACGGCGAGGACTTCCAGTCCATCTTCATCGCGTCGAAGGTCTTCTGCCCGAGGGGGGATCGCCCGGGCTTTTTGGCCCTGCACAACACCCCCGAGCCGGTGATCCCGATGTTCAGCTCCCTCGCCGAACTCAAGAAGTACGCCGGCGAGGAGTCCAGACACTTCACCGTCACCGGCGCCGAGGTGCTCGACCTGCTCCCCAACGGCTACGGCTTCGTGCTCGACCTCGACGGCGAGCACCGGGTGATGTTCGACGCCAAGGCCATAGAGCAGATGATCGCCTTCGCGATGCGGCGGATGTACGGCTGACGGCGGCCCCGCAACGGCCGGACGCGCCGGCGGTCATCGACGATGACGGCCGGCGCATCCGGGTCGGTGGTGCGATCAGGCCGGGCGGTGTCCGTGGTTGGCCCGGTGCTTGCGACGGGACTTGCGCTTGCGGGTCTTCTTCGACATCGCGCCCCCTTGCTCGTCCGTGTTCGCGGTGTCGCATGCCTACCCGGGTGCGGACCGGATCCATGCGTACGAGTCGGCGGGGGCGTTCGGGTCAGCGGGGGTTCGCCCTTCCGTGGCGCAGCAGTTCGCCGCTGTGTACGCCGGTGGGCTCGTCGTTCTCGACCGTCACCCGCCCGTTGACCAGGATGTGCCGGTAGCCCTTCGCGTCGATCACCGTGCGCAGTTGGCCGCCGGGCAGGTCGTGGACGAACTTCGGGTCGCCGTAGGCCAGTTCGTCGTAGTCGTAGACGATGATGTCGGCCGCGGCGCCGACGCTCAGCACGCCGCGGTCGGTGAAGCCCGCACACCGGGCGGGCAGTCCGGACAACCGCCAGTGGGCCTGCTCCAGTGAGGTCCAGGCGTGCTTGCGGACGTACTCGACGATGTACTCGGTGCCGTACATGCCCGCGCTGAGCGTCTTGAGGTGCGCGCCGCCGTCGGACAGGCCGGGCAACAGGTATTCGTAGTCCACGAGTTCCTTCAGGCCCTCCAGCGTGGCGTTGAACTGGCCGGTGTGCACCTCGGTGGTCAGCCCGTCGGCGATGGTGACGTCGCACAGCACGTCCACCGGGTGCCGGTCGAGCCGCGCGCCGATCTCCTTGAACGACAGGCCCTCGTACTGCTTGTACTCCTCGGTGAAGGTGCGGTGCAGCTTCATGTCCGGGTACAGGTGGTAGAACAGCGGGTCGAATTCCCGCAGTTCGGCGCGGATCGCCGGGTCGTTCAGCAGCGCGATCTTGGCCTCCACGGTCTCGGCCTCGAAGATCGTGGCCACCGGCGGGCGGGTGGACACGCCGCCGTACAGGAAGCTGAACGGCACCGGGACGTCGGTGGTCATCGCCTGGCCGTAGATCGGGATGCCGCGCTCCTGGCAGCTGCGCAGCCACTCGATCTTGCGCCGGTACAGGCCGCCGCTGCGCGAGTTGGCGATCACCGCGTTCCAGATCAGCGGCCGGCCGCCGACCTCGACGAGGTGTTCGTACTCCTCCTCGGTGATCTGCGTGCCGGACACCTGCATGAAGCCGCGGCCCTGTCCGGCCAGCGCCTCGGCCAGGGCCAGCCGGGTCTGCGGCCACATGATGTCGGTGGGCATCGGCGTACCGTCGAAGTCGCCCTGCATCAGCCGGCCGTTCGGGTTGCCCGGCTCGCCCAGGCACTGCGCCGACCAGCCGCCCGCGCCGGCGTCCATCGCCTCGGTCAACAGGCGTGCCAGTTCCGCGTGTTCGGCGTCGGTGGGCAGCGCACCCGCCTTCGCCCGCTCCAGGCCGAGTACCCAGATCAGCAGCGGGTTCACCGGAACGTAGGGCAATACGTTGACCGCCTTGGGGGTGCGCTCGACGCTGTCCAGGTATTCGGGGAAGGTGACCCAGTCCCAGGGCATGCCCTCGCGCAGGGTCTCGGTGGGGATGTCCTCGACGGCGGTCATCGACAACATCGCGCGATCGCGCATGTCCTCGCGTACCGGGGCGAAGCCGAAGCCGCAGTTGCCGGTGACCACGGAGGTCACCCCGTGCGGGCCGGACGTGGTCAGGTACGGGTCCCAGAAGACCTGGCCGTCGTAGTGCGTGTGCAGGTCGATGAAGCCGGGCGCGACGATCAGTCCGGTCGCGTCGATCACCCGATCCGCGTCCTCGGCGGGGACGCGCCCGATCGCGGTGATCACGCCGTCGGTGATCGCGACGTCCGCGCGAACCCGCGGGTTGCCGGAACCGTCGACGACGATGCCGCCCTTGATGACCAGGTCGTGGTTCGCCATGGCGTCCCTCTCTCGTTAATTAAAGGCAGTGTTTAATACGAGAGGGGCAAGGAGTCAAGGCATTCCGGGCCGGGGTCGGCTCAGTCGCCGGCGAGGGCGCCGGCGACGATCGCCGTGAGGTGGACGTCCAACGCCTCCGGGCCGAGCAGGCCGGTCGGCGCGATGCCGTCCGGGCGCGGCGGGCTGTTGTGCCGGGCGGCGCGCGCCGCGCACAACATGCCGACCATCTGGGTGACCAGGAAGGCGCGGGCCTGGAGCGCGGTCGCGGGCAGATCGGGGCGGGCCGCGGCCACCGCGTCCACCACGTCCTGCACGTCCTCGCCGCCGAGCAGCGGGGTCACCGGCGAGGTCGCGTCGCGCAGCAGTTCCACCGAGATCTGGAGGTAGGCCCGGTCGGCCGGTGAGCCGTTCAGCAGCTCGGTGATCGGCAGCACGATCGCGCGGGCGAACCCGGACAGTCGCTCCGGCCGCTCGCGGGCCGCGGCAAGCAGCGCCTGGCGGCGGGCGTACACGACCGGCACGTGCTGCTCGACGATCGCCCGCAACAAACCCTCGCGTCCGCCGAAGTGGTAGTGGATCGCGCCGGCGTTGCGCTGCCCCGCCGCGCGGGTGATGTCCTGCAACGGCACGTCGAGACCGTGCCGCGCGAACAGGATCTCGGCGGCCTCGACGATGCGGCGCCTGGTGGGGCCGGAGTCACGGGGCATGGGCGCAGCATAGGGCCTGGTCGGGGCCTGGCCCCCGACCCGAATGGCGGCACTGTCAAGTGCCTGTTTGGCCAGGTTTCGATACGTTTTGAACCTAATGGGACCTTCGCCCCTGTCCGCGTACCTCGGTACGGGTGACCATGGATCGCGTTGGTCGTCGGCCCGTCCCCTCCTGTGCGACAACGAAAGGTCCCGATACATGCCTGCCCTGGCGCTTCCCGCTCGTCGAGCAGTTCCGGTGGCAGTGGGCCTCTACGTGGCGGTCCTGGTGAGTCGGGCGTTCGCCCCGGACTACCTGGACATGCACGCGGTGCTGATCGCGGTTCCGGCGGTGGTGGCGATGGCCTACCGCCCGTGGTTGACCGCGACGGCCGGGGCGGTGGCGCTGGCGACCCGGCTCCTGCTGAACCCGCACGCGTACGGCGGCGGGGACAAGTCCACCACCGGCGTCTCGGCCGCCATCCTGATCGTGACGCTGTTCGGGTGCTGGGTCGGCTGGGAGCGGCGGCGCCAGGACGCCCGGCTGCATCGTGTGCAGTCGGTGGCGGAGGTGGCCCAGCGGGCGCTGCTGCGGCCGGTGCCCCGGACGATCGGCCGGTTCGGCTTCGCGGTGCGCTATCGGGCGGCGGCCGAGGAGGCATCGATCGGCGGCGATCTGTACGAGGTGCTGGAAACCCCGTACGGGGTGCGGGTGCTGCTCGGCGACGTGCGCGGCAAGGGGCTCGAGGCGGTCGACATGGCGGCCCGTACGCTCGGCGCGTTCCGCGAGGCGGCCTACGACGCGCCGACCCTGGCGGAGGTCGGTGCCCGGGTGGATCGCAGCCTGAACCGGCAACTGGGCACCGAGGACTTCGTGACCGCCGTGATGGTCGAGCTGTGTCCCGGCGAGGGCACGATGCAGGTGCTGGCGTGTGGCCATCCGTCGCCGCTGCTGGTGCGCGGCGGCACGGTGGGCGAGGTGATCGGCGAGGCGGGTCTGCCGCTGGGCATGGGCCTGTTGCCGGCGGCCACGGCGCGCGTGGTGGAGGCGGTCCCGTTCCGGCCGGGCGACGTGCTGCTGATGCATACGGACGGGGTGACGGAGGCCCGGGACACGTCCGGTGTGTTCTACCCGCTGGGCCGACATCTGGCGACCTACGCGCACAACGACGCCGCCGGGATGCTGGACGCGGTCGAGCAGGCCCTGATCGCCCACGTGGGCGGCAAGCTGGAGGACGACGCGGCGATGCTGGCGGTGACCCTGACCGGCCCGCTGCTGAAGGTGGTCAAGCCGGCCCGCGCCCTGGAGCCGACCCACCAGTCGGCGTAACCCGCGTGATCCGGTGCAGAGCGCCCAAAAAAGAAGAGACCCGCTCTCCTCGCCGAACAGAGGCTAGGACGCCCCGAAAGCGGTTCTGACCTGCGGCAACGGGATCGACGGCGCGACGGGCAGCCCAGCGGCCCACGCATGGCCCATGATCATGGAGAAGAGTCCACCCCGGCGCGGCGCGTGGACTCTTGCCCTTTCCCCGGGCCGAGCTGACTGGGGGAGAAGAAAGCGGAGAGGCCGTTAGCCGCCGGTTGTTGGCGTTCGCTGCGCTCACGCGTCGGCTCTTGTGCCGAGATCCTTGCAGAAGCCATCCGCAGGTGTCGGACGTGGCAACGAGTCCTGTAGAGGCCCCTACGGGTCCTCCGGCACGACCGTATGGGCCTCTACGGGCGCGTAGAGGCCCTTGTATGGCTTCTGACCTGCCTGTATGCCCGTAGGAGCCACTACGGGCGGCGCTCCCCCCAACCCCCTCTTAAGAGGGGGTGTGCGCCCCGCACGCTCTGCACCGCGCCGAACCGGCAGATGTAGAGGCCCCTACGGGAACACACGCAACGTCACGGAACCGGCCAGCGCTGGGAGCGCGCGAGCCGACGCGTGAGCGCAGCGAACGCCAACAACCGGCGGCCAACGGCCGCTCCGCTCTGCCCTTCTCCCGCCGGTTACGCGAAGGTCTTGGCGCTTCACCGAACCTTGTGTGGGCCCACACAAGGGGGCCCACACGCCTGTGTGGGCCCACACGCTCTGTGTGGGCCCCCGTGTGGGCCCCTGACCTGCTTGTGTGGGCCGTGTGGGCCCACACGGCCCACCCCTGGAACTCCCCCTCAAGAGGGGTTGCGGGCCTCTCGCGGAGGTCTGGGACGTGAACCGTGTGGGCCCACACGCGCGAGCACGCGCCGTCACGGCGGGCGGTCGCTACTGGGTAGTGGGTACTGGGGTGCCGGCTACTGGGGTACTGGGGCATCGCAGGTGGCAACCCGCCGACCACAGGGTGCGCGGGCTCCTCGGCGGTTGCTGGGGGCGCCCCAGTACCCACTACCCAGTAACACCGGGTAACCGTGCGTCCAGGTGTGCGCACGCGTGCGGACCGTGCGCACACCGCGTGCGCCTCGCGCGCACGCGCGCGCGTAGGGCCCACTCTCGGCCGTGCGCACACCTCGCACCGTGCGCACGGTGGATGCTCGGTCATCACGCTTCGCATGCGGATCCACCTGCCGCAGTCGGGGGTCTGCGTCCTCTCTCACAACAAGGCGTCGGCGATACTCGACATCGACTCGATCACGGAGACCGCGCCAGCGTTGGCGAGCGATTCGGCTTTCCCGGGCTTGTTCGCGTAGCCGATCGTGGCGATGCCCGCGGCGGTGCCTGCTTCCACATCGCGCGCGGCATCGCCGATGAACACGCACTCTGACGGCTTGGCCATGGCCATCGCGATTGCGTCGTTGAGCAAACGCGGGTTTGGCTTCAGGGACGAAGGGTCGCCGGGGATTCTGCCAAAGACGCCGGCGACGAAGGGTGTCAGGTTGTGGTCATGCAGGTAGGTGCGAATCGCGCTCCCGGCGTTGTTGCTAACCACCCAGACTGATCGTCCCCCGTCTGCACACGCCCGCAGCATTTCGCTGGCTCCCGCCGTTGGCAAAGCCGTCTTCGCAGCCTCGTTTTCGGCTCGTTCGAGTAGCCCATCGGCTCGTGGAACAAGGTCTGCGCGTGCGTCGGCGATGCGGCGGAGCAGGGCCAACGGATCGCGTTCCCCGGACCATTCGTCGGGCGTCACTTCGCCAGCGGTCTGAAGGTCGGTCACCATGCGCGCAGCAACCTCGGTCGCGGGCAGGCCCGCGAAGATTGAGCAAACGGGGCCGTCGAAGTCCAGAAGCACATGGGTGACTGACCGCAGTACTTCCGCGAGAGGCTGTGACTCCCGAGTCACTTCGCACGCTCGTAGGCGATCGTCTGCCACACGCTGTCGAACCACATCTGCGCTTGTTGGACGTACTGGGAACCCATTGAGGCGTCATCCGGGCCGGCAGTGTGACGAAACAGCGTCGTGTCTTTCCCTGTGACGTCGTAGAACGTTTTCGACTCACCGTCGATCGGGACGGACTTCTCCCGCAGTGGATAGAAGCCGAAGAAGGCTTCCGTCCTGTTCAGGATGTAGAGCTTGAACAGTGAAGACGCACGGTGCACTTTGACCTGGACACTAGCCGTCTGAATGAGACCCAGCTCGGCAAGCACCTCGACGGAGTGAAGGATGCCTCCGGCGTTGGTCAGGGCGATGTCCCGCGCTCGGTTGCGCAAGGCCGGATCGTCCTCCAACTCGTCCACGAGGACCGGGACAGCCATGGACGCCGAAGTATCCGGAAGCAGCAGCCGGACAGAAATCGACTCGGGTGTGAGTCGGCCGGAGCGGACCTTGTCCAACGGTTCTTGCATGGCGTTGTGCAGCGTTTCGCTGGAGAAGCCCGCAAAGTCGATCGTCACCTGCTGTTCAGTGAACGCCTGTTCCAAGTGCGGGCGGAGGCCCACCGGCCGCTCGGTGCGCTCGCGCACGAACGACCCGCTTCCCTGCCTGGTGACGATCAGCCCTTCATCCTGAAGGATCTTCAGGGCCTTGCTGACCGTCATTCGGGCAACGCCATAGTGCTTCGCAAGCTCCGGGCCTGATGGCAGTTGCTCCCCCGGCTGGAACTTCTTCGTGAGGATCTGAGCACGCAGCGCGCTGCTCACCTGCTGGTA
Organism: Embleya sp. NPDC059237; assembly: GCF_042754105.1. Taxonomy (NCBI): domain Bacteria; kingdom Bacillati; phylum Actinomycetota; class Actinomycetes; order Kitasatosporales; family Streptomycetaceae; genus Embleya; species Embleya sp. NPDC059237. The sequence goes on from NZ_JBHZAE010000008.1 coordinate 270,300, forward strand.
CGGCGCGCGAGGGTCGTCCGGGTCAAGACTCATGACAGCCATGCTAGGTGACATGGTCAAGGTAGGTAAGTGGGAGACACTGTTGACCTGCCTAGGCAGGTTGTCTATGTTGTTCATGCCGGTCCAGTGAAGTCCAGGACGGTGCAAGAAGGGCCTTCTTTGGCCTGCGCACAGCTCCGACGGGACGCCTCTACCGCCAAGTGTCGACGTCCCGCCGGGTTCGAACCTCAGTCAGCAAGTTGACCGAAGGACGTGACCAGTATGTCTCGCAGCACGCTCCCGACGCTCGACCGCCTGCCCGACCTCACCGCGGCGCTTTTCCCCGCCGAACGGCACGCCTTTCCGAGGCTTCCGGTCTGCCGGGTGAGCATCCACCTGTCCATTGCGGAGATGGTCGCGGCCCTGTTGGTGTCGGAGTTCATCACGCCGGAGGACATCGCCACGGAGGAGCAGGTCCGGTTCGAGATCGCGTCCTCCCTCACGCTGAACGGCTACACCCCGATTCAGCTCATGGTCGGCCGGATGGAGAAGCAGGCCCCGGCCGACTTCGACGCGGACAACGGCGGCGCCGAGTGGGTGGACCTGTGCCGGGCCCGCGTCCTGGACGTCTTCGGCGACGGGGCCGTTGCCGAGCGGTCCGCCGGTTCCTCCGCCTCGTTCGCGTTGGCGGTGGCCCGATGACCGCCACGGCCACGCTCACCCGGGCCGCGCGCAGCTGCGCGTGCGGTACCGCGCTCAGCCGCTACAACGACAACGACCGCTGCGGCGCCTGCCTGACCGCCCACGCCGACTCGATCACCGCGCCGAAGACCCGCAACCGGGCCGCCGCGTTCACGCCGACCGCCGGGCCGCTCAGCGCCTCGTTGCCGACCCGCCCGGCGCCCGAACCGCCGGCCTCGACGTTCACGCCGAGCGTGGCCGTCGGCGGTCCGGCGACCATTACGGTTGCGGTTGCGCCCTTGATCGCGGTGACCGAACTCGCCGCGTTCATGGTGCTCAACGGCGTTCACGACGACCCGGCCACGCTGTCCGCCGACAAGGTTCGTGAACTGGTGGCGACGTACGTCGGGATGCACGGTGCATCCGCGACCTTTCGCGCCCCGGAAGCACTGTGGCGCAGGCAGCACGGGCCTGCCGAGGAGCGTTTCCCGGTGACCGACAACCGCGCCGCCTGGACCGCCGCGATCGGCGCTGCGTACGCCGACGCGCCCCGTTCCTGAACACGCCTGAACGCGCGCACCGGGAACGCTTCCGCGCCTGTTCCCGAGTGTTCCGCGCCGCCCGCCGAGTGCTTCCCGGCGGGCAGGTCGTGAACACCGTGAACGCGGCCCTGAACAGCCCGAACGCACCCGTGAACACGGTCCTCGGGGCGTTCCCCGGATTGCGCCCGTAAGCGCTTCACCCCCGCGTCCGGCACGGATCGCCGACCACGCCCGGCGGGCGGGTCGTGAACGCCGTGAACGCGCCCGTGAACGCGTTCCGGACGCGCTTCCAGACCGCTTCCGCGCACTGCTCCCTCAACAGGAGACACCCACGTGAACGTCACTCCTCCCATCCGCCTGTGTGGCCTGTCGGCCGCACTGCTCCCGACGCCGAGAACGCGTCCCGGAAACACGTGGCGCACCTCGAAGCCGTACCTTCGCGCCCGCGTTGTCGAACGCGACGGCCGGGCCTGCTTCTACTGCGCGACCGAACTCGGTGGCGACCGCCCCGCCACGCTGGACCACCTGTGGCCCCGGGCGATCCGCCCGACCGACTCCCCGAACGCACTCGTCTTGGCCTGCCTGCCCTGCAACCGTGCCAAGGGCCGCACGGTGCCGTCCAAGCTCGTCCGGGCCCTCGGCCACCCTTGCCCGCCGCCGGTCCGTACGTGGCTCTTCCAGGCTCCGGCCGTCGAAGTCCTGGCGTACCTGCGCCCGTTGTTGCAGGGCCGGTTCCGGCCCGGCCTCGACCCGGGTTTCGTCACGCGTTTCGTTACGCCGGAGCCCGTTCCCGCCCGCCGTGAAGTCCCCTGCGGTCTCGGGCGGTTGACGGCAAGAGTCCACCCGGCCCCGGGGCGGGGTGGACTCTTGCTTCCGGCTGCGGCGCCCGGCGGACCGCCCATCCACACCGACATCCGCGAGGAGTCCGCGTGAGCGAGTCGAAGAAGCCGACCCAGGCGAGCGTGCTGCTCGCCATGATCCGGGACCGCTACCGGCCCCTGACGGGTGACGACGGGAACCCGTACGCCGTCCGCCACGACGGGCCCAGCATCGCCCTGCCGCTCAACGGCGGCGGCGGCCTGCGTCAGGTGCTGGCCCGAGCGTTCGCGGAGGAGCACGACGGCAGTGTTCCCGGCGGGGCGGCCCTGACGGACGCGCTGAACGCGTTCGCCGGGCACGCCCTGACCTGCGACCCGGAGCCCATCCACCTGCGCGTCGCCGGGCACGGAACGGCAGTCGTGCTTGACCTCGGCACGGCGGACGGCCGATGCGTGGTGCTGGACGGCGGCGCGTGGTCGATCGAGGCCACATCGCCCGTGCTGTTCCGCCGGACCAAGCTGATCGGGCCCCTGCCCGACCCGGTCCGGGGCGGGGACCTGTCCGGGCTGCGCGCCCTGGTGAACGTCTCCGACGTCGACTGGCCGTTGATCGTGGGTTGGATGATCGGCGCGCTGCTGCCCGATCTGCCCTACCCGATCCTGGGGCTGCGCGGTCTGCGGGGAACGGCGAAGTCGAACACCACGCGCATGGTCACGCGGATGGTCAGCCCGTCGCCGGTCCCGACCCGATCCACGCCGCGCGACGTCAAGTCCTGGATCATCGGCGCCTACGCCGGGTGGATCTCCGGGATCGACAATGTCTCGTTGGTGTCGGACGAGTTCTCGGACTGGCTGTGCCGGGCCTCGACCGGTGAGGGCATGGTCGATCGGGCCCTGTACACCGACTCCGACGTGTCGATCATCAGCTTCCGGCGCCCGATCATCCTCAACGGGATCGAATTCGCGGGCGGACAGGGCGACCTGGCCAACCGCATGCTCCCGCTGGAGTTGCTGCCGATCACCCACCACCGCAGCGAACACGACCTGTGGGCCGACTACCACCGCGCCCACCCGACCGCACTCGGCGCACTCCTCGACCTGACGGCCCGCGTCCAGGCCCTCCGTCACACCCTCCCGGAACCGGGCAACGCCCGCATGGCCGACTTCGCCCGCGTGCTCGTCGCCCTCGACCACATCACCGGCTGGAAGAGCCTCGACCGCTACCTTCGCCTGTCCTCCCAGACCGAAGCCGAGTCGCTGTCGGCGTTCGGGGAGGCCCTGCGGGACTTCGCCCAGCGGGCCTACTGCGGGCGGTGGCAGGGCACCCCGGCCGACCTGTGGGGCGCCCTCACCCCGAAGGACTCCAACGGCGACCCGCGCCCGCCCAAGGGATGGCCCGTGCTGCGGCGCATGCGCGAACAGGTCAAGCGCGACCTGCCCGCCCTGCGCTCGTACGGGATCGAGGTCGACCTCGACCAACGGGCGACCGACCGCAACCGGACCCGGCTGGTCGTCCTGACCGACACCGATTTCGTCAGTGGGCCATTTTCTTCGTCCGCGTCGTCCGCGTCGTCCGCAACCGCCTCTGACCTGCGGGAACGTGCGGACAACGCGGGCGAGCCGTCGGTCCGCTCGTTGTCCGCATCGTCCGCAGGGGCGAACCGTGCGGACGACGCGGACGAACGCGTGGACGGTGCCGCGCCCTCCGCCGTCCGCAGCCATTTGCCCTGTGACCAGCACGGATACCCCCGCGCGGACGACGCGGACGACGCGGACGAAGAAATCCGGGGTCTGACAGAAAACAAGGCCCTTGGCGTTCCCGTCGCGTTCGGCCCGTGCTCGCGCTGCGACGCCGAAGTCACCTTGCTCTTCACTCACCCCGACCAGCCCGACACGAAGCTCTGCGACGCCTGCCACACCGCCCACCGGACCACACCGTGACAAGGAGGCCCGCCGTGGCCCGCGCCAAGCTGCTTCGGCTGCCCGAAGTCCTCGCCGAACTCGACATGTCCCGCGCCGCGTTCTACCGCATGTGCGCCAAGGGGCAGGGCCCCAAGGCCAAGAGGCTGCCCAACGGTCACCTGCGCTTCCGCCAGTGCGACGTAGACGCCTGGCTCGCCACTCTCGACACCACCACCGCATAGCCCCGCCGGGGGCGCGGATACTCGCCGCGTCCCCGGCGCCAATCTCGGGGAGAACACACCATGCCCACCCCCTCGTTCGACGTTCGAATTTGGGCGGTCCGCAATCGCAACGGGCGCAAGACTGCCGAGGTCCGGTGGCGGGTCGGCGTCGAAAGGTTCGAATCGACGCACGCCAACAAGACCATGGCCGATGGACGTCGCGCGAACCTCATCGCGGCCCTCAACCGCGGTGAGCCGTTCGATGCCGAATCCGGGCTGCCCATGTCCGAGGTTCGTGCCATCGAAGCCGCACGCACCGAGGTGACCTGGTACGCCCACGCTCGCGAGTTCATCGAGATGAAGTGGCCGCGCAGCTCTGCCAAGAGGCGCATGGGGCTCGTTGTCGGCCTGTCGACGGCAACCGCTGCCTTGACCGCCAAGGATGCTCGTGCGCCCGACCCGAAGCAGCTCTACCAGGTGCTCTACCTGTGGGGGTTCAACGTGCACCGGTGGAAGGAGGAGCCGCCCGCAGAGGCCCGCGAAATGCTCGCGTGGATCGAGGCCAACTCGCTGCCGGTCCGCAGCCTCGAAAAGGCCGACTCCGTGCGCGCGGTGCTCGGCGCGATGTCGGTGCGGCTGGACGGCAAGCGCGCCGCCGCGTCCACGTTCATCAACAAGCGGGCGGTCTTCCGCACGGCGGTCGGCTACGCGATCGAGAAAGAGCGCCTGGACCGCAATCCGCTCGACAAGGTCTCGTGGGAACGGGACGACGACGACAACCAGGTTGAACCGGCCTGTGTGGTCAATCCCACCCAGGCGCACGCCCTCTTGGCGCGGGTCTACGCACAGGGCAAGCGCGGACGGCACTTGGCCGCGTTCTTCGGCTGTATCTACTTCGCGGGCATGCGATGCGCTGAGGTCGTCAAGCTCCGCACCGACCAATGCACGCTCCCGAAGCGCGGATGGGGCGAACTGCGTCCCTCCAAGTCCGGTCCGCGCGTCGGCACCGCGTGGACCGACAGCGGCGACGCACACGACGACCGCGGGCTGAAGTCCCGCGCCCGGTCGGCGTCGCGCTCGATCCCGATCCCGCCGGAACTCGTCGCCATGCTCCGGTGGCACGTCTACCGCTACCGGACGGCGCCCGATGGCCGGCTGTTCCGCAGCGCCGTCGGTGGCCTTGTCCAGGACAAGGCGTACCGCCTGGAGTGGGCCAAAGCCCGGGAGCAGGTGTTGACGCCCGCACAGGTGGCCTCACCGCTCGCGAAGCGGCCTTACGACCTGCGGCACGCGTGTGTGTCCCTCTGGCTCAACTCGGGTGTCGCGCCGACCGAGGTTGCCCGGCGGGCCGGACAGAGTGTCGACGTGCTGCTGAAGGTCTATGCCAAGTGCATCGACGGCACGGTGAAGCAGGACAACGACCGCATCTCGGCGACCTTGCAGGCGTGGAAGACGCCGAAATCCTGACGTGGCCCACGCATGGCCCACAATCGCTGGTCAGGACGCGAATCAGGGTGAGACAGAGTGAGACAAGCCAGGCTTTCGGGGTATCTCCGGCGGTGAGTCTTCAGATCGAGTGAAATCGCAGGTCAAACCAGGTTTCCCGAGGTCAGGAGTGCGCCTCCCGACCTCGGGAAATCCGGACAAAAGAAGAGACCCGCTCTCCTCGCCGAAGAGCGGGTCCCTATTCGCGGTCTCCGCAGGTCGAACCCTCATACGACCTGCTCGTTCGTGGGTCGAACCCTCATACGACCCACCATCCGCGGTCCGTGCCCCTGGCGCACCTCAGGGCAGAGCGCGCCAGGGGACGTTTTTGCTACCCGCGCAGCCCCGAGGCTTCGCGGGCGAGCTGTTCCACCCGGGACCAGTCGCGCGAGGCGACCGCGTCCGCGGGAAGCATCCAGGACCCGCCGACGCAGGCCACGTTGGGCAGCGCCAGGTAGGTCGGGGCCGAGGCCGGGGTGATCCCGCCCGTCGGGCAAAAGCGCACGTCCGGCACCGGCGAGGCCAGCGACTTCAGGAACGGCGCGCCGCCCGCGGCCTCGGCCGGGAAGAACTTCATCTCCCGGACCCCGCGTTCGCGCAGCGCCAGCACCTCGGACACGGTCGACGTGCCGGGCAGGAAGGCAAGGCCGGTGTCGACCAGGGCCCCGTACAGGGTCTCGGTGCAGCCCGGCGTCACCAGGAAGCGTGCGCCGGCGTCGGCCGCCGCCTTCGCCTGGTCCGGCGTCAGGACCGTACCGGCGCCCACGAACGCGCCCTCGACCTCCGCCGCGATCCGCTCGATCGCGCCGAGTGCGGCCGGCGTGCGCAGGGTGACCTCGACTGCCGGCAGCCCGCCCGCCACCAGCGCGCGCGCCAGGGGTACGGCCGACTCCACGTCGTCCACGATCACCACCGGGATCACCGGTGCCAGGTCAAGAGCGGACGTGCTCACGCCGCCACCTCCACGGGTCGAGTGCTGCGCGCTTCCAGCCACGCGGACGCGCCGCGCAGAGCCGGATGTGGGGCCACCACGAGCGCGGTGGAGATGCGGTGCAGGTACGGCGCCATCGTCGGATTGGTCTCGAAGCCCATCCGGAACTCGCTCTCCAGCAGCATCTCGGTGATCCGGGGCAGGATGCCCCCGGCCAGGAAGACACCGCCGCGAGCGCCCATCGTCAGGGCCACCCCACCGGCGAACGTGCCGAGCAGTCGGCAGAAGGTCTCGACCGTTGCGACGCACACCTTGTCGGAGCCGTCGAGCGCGCGGGCCGAGATGTCGGCCGGGCTCAGCGCCTCGGCCACGACTCCGTGTACCGCCGCCGTGCAGCGGTGCAGTCGGCACAGTCCCGGGCCGGACAGCACGTGTTCGGCGGTCACCGTGCCCAGGCCGCCGCGCTCGTCGCGCAGCACCTCCAGGGCCGCGGCGTCGGGGCCGTGTGCCGGGCGCAGCAGCACGTGCCCGCCCTCGCCCGGCAGCGGCACCCAGCCGCCGCCCGGGATCGGCACCAGGCCGGCCACGCCGAGTCCGGTGCCGGGGCCGAGTACGGCCATCGGCAGCGTCGGGTCGGGGAGTCGGTCGCCGACCACGATCAGGTCCTCGCCCGCCAGGTGCGGCAGCGACAGGGCCAGCGCCTCGAAATCGTTGATCAGGTACAGGTCCGGCACGCCGAGCTTGACCCGGGTCTCCGCGATGGACAACACCCACGCGCCGTTGGTCAGCCGGAACCGGTCGCCGTGCACCGGGCCCGCGACCGCCGCGCAGATCGCGCTCGGCCGGGCCGCGCCGGAGCGGTCCAGGTAGTCCTCGATCGCCGCGGCCAGGTCCACGTGGTCCTCGCTGCGCAGCCCGAGCACGTGCTCGGGTCGGCCGCCGGGCTCGGTGAGCACGGCGAAGCGGGCGTTGGTGCCGCCGATGTCGGCGACCAGCCACGGGCGGTCGGGGGTCGGTGGGGCCACGGTCGGGTTCACGCGCTCGCTCCGTCGAAAGCCGCGGTCGCGACCGCGCCGAACACACCCGCGCCCAGGTCGGCGGGGCCCACCCCGGCGCGCAGCGCGGTGAACAACTCGCGCCCGGTGCCGACCCATTCCGCGTCGCTCGGGGCCGCGCCCTCGGGCTGCCGCCCGCTCAGGTCGGCCTCGGTGGTCAGCGTCCCCGCGACCGCGTCCACGGTCACGATGTCGCCGTTGCGGATCAGCGCTATCGGGCCGCCGACCGCCGCCTCGGGCGTGCAGTGGATCGCCGCCGGGATCTTGCCGGAAGCGCCGGAGAGCCGGCCGTCGGTGACCAGCGCCACGTGGTGGCCCCGGTCCTGGAGCACGCCGAGCGCGGGGATCAGCTTGTGCAGCTCCGGCATGCCGTTGGCGCGCGGACCCTGGTAGCGCAGCACCGCGATCAGGTCGTGGTTCAACTCGTCGCGCTCGAACGCGGCCAGGAAGTCGGCCTGTCCGTCGAACACCCGCGCGGGCGCGCTCACCACGTGGTGCGACGGGTCGACCGCGGACACCTTGATCACCGCGCGACCGAGGTCGCCGTGCAACATCCGCAGTCCGCCATCGGGCGCGAACGGCTTGTCGTAGGGCCGCAGTACGTCCAGGTCCAGGCTCTCCGTCGGGCCGTCCACCCACACGATCGAGCCGTCCTCGGTGAGCTGCGGCTCGCGGCGGTAGCGAGCGAGCCCGTCGCCGGCCACGGTGCGCACGTCCTCGTTGAGCAGCCCGCCGTCGAGCAGCGTGCCGATCAGGAACGCGGTGCCGCCCGCGGCGTGGAAGTGGTTGATGTCCGCCGGACCGTTCGGGTACATCCGGGTCAGCAGCGGCACCGCCGTGGACAACTCGGCGAAGTCGTCCCAGGTGAGCGTGATCCCGGCGGCGGCGGCCATCGCGACCAGGTGCAGCGTGTGGTTGGTGGAGCCGCCGGTGGCGAGCAGCGCGACGACCGCGTTGACCCAGGCCTTCTCGTCCAGCACCTCGCCGATCGGCGTGTAGTCGCGGACCAGCGAGGTCGGGTCGCCGAGCGAGGTGGTGGCCGCGACCCGGCGGCCCGCCTCGTCGGTCAGCGCCTTGCGCAGCGGCTGGTCGGGGTGCACGAAGCTGGCGCCCGGCAGGTGCAGCCCGAGCACCTCCATCACCAGCTGGTTCGTGTTCGCGGTGCCGTAGAAGGTGCAGGTGCCGATGCCGTGGTAGGCGCCGGCCTCGGCGTCGAGCAGTTCCTCGCGGGAGACCTTGCCCTCGGCGAAGCGCTGCCGGACCCGGGCCTTCTCCTTGTTCGGCAGGCCCGAGGACATCGGACCGGCGGGCACGAAGATGGTCGGCAGATGTCCGAACGACAGCGCCCCGATCACCAGGCCGGGGACGATCTTGTCGCACACGCCGAGCATCAGCGCACCGTCGAACATGTCGTGCGCGAGCGCCACCGCGGCGGCCATCGCGACCACGTCGCGGCTGAACAGGGACAGCTCCATGCCCGCGCGGCCCTGGGTGATCCCGTCGCACATGGCGGGTACGCCGCCGGCGAACTGGGCCACGCCGCCGGCCGCGGCGACCGCGGCCTTGAGCTGCTCGGGGTAGGTCCGCAGCGGCTGGTGCGCGGAGAGCATGTCGTTGTAGGAGGAGACGATCGCGACGTTCGGCTTGACCGGGCCCTGCGGGCCGGTGCCGCGCAGGCCCAGCTTCTCGCTCGGCGAGCACGCGGCGAAGCCGTGGGCGAAGTTGGCGCAGCCGAGCTGACCGCGCGCGGGCTTCTCGGAGGCCGCCGCTCGGATCCGCTCCAGGTACGCGGAACGCGTGGCGGCACTGCGGCGCGCGATGCGCTCCGTCACTGCGGCCACCGTCGGGTGGATCCTCTGCTCGCTCACGATCTTCGTGCCCCTGCTGTCTTCGGCTGGCTCTGCCGGTTCGGGTACCAAACTAGGGGTACTTTTGCTTCTTGGCAAGCAAAAGAGTGACGCTCGGGTGTCGAAGTAGTGAACTTAGGGCTTTGACCGAGGGAAAGCCGCCCTGGTTCACTGGACGACATGGCCCGACGCGCGAATCCCATCCCGCACAGCAGTGCAGGCGAGGTACTTCGCCTGGTGCGTGAAGGTGATGCCGAGACCCGGGCGGACGTCGCCCGGCTCACCGGGCTGTCCCGATCCGCCGTGGCGGCCCGGATCGACGAACTGGTGGACGCCGGACTGCTCGCCGAACGCGCCGACGGGGTGTCCACCGGCGGCCGGCCCCCGATCCGCCTCGAACTCAACCCCGAGGGCGGCCTGGTACTGGCCGCCTCGCTCGGCAGCAGCCGAGGCCAACTCGCGGTCTGCGATCTGACCGGCCGGGTGCTGGCCAGCCGGGAGACCCGGATGGCCGCGCAGGGCGGCCCCGACGCGGTGCTCACCGGACTGCCGGACTGGATCGACACGATGCTCGCCGAGGAGGGCTTCGACCCGGCGCGCGTACGCGGGGTCGGGGTCGCCGTGCCCGGGCCGGTCGAGCTGGACACCGGGCGCGCCGCGGGTGCGCCGACGCTGCCGGGGTGGGACGGGGTGGCGATAGCGCCGACCCTGCAACGCCGGTTGCCGGTACCGGTGTACGTGGACAACGACGTGAACGTGATGGCGCTGGGCGAGTATCGGGCCCGGGCCGACGCGGGCGACCTGGTCTTCGTCAAGGCGTCCACGGGCATCGGCGCGGGGATAGTCGCCGACGGCAAGGTCTACCGGGGCGCGCTCGGCGCGGCGGGCGAGATCGGCCACATCCCGGTCGCCGGCGGTACCGGGGTGCGCTGCTGGTGCGGCAACGTGGACTGCCTCGAAGTCCTGGCCAGCGGGCGGCACTTGATCGAGACGCTGGCCGCCCACGGGGCACGCTTCCCGGACGGCCGCGAGGTCTCCAGCGTGCGCGACGTGGTGGCGCTCGCGGCGGCCGGTCAGCCCGAGGCGGTGCGGTTGGTGCGCGAGTCGGGGCGGATGCTCGGCGAGGTGCTGGCGAGCGTGGTCAACGTGCTGAATCCGGCGGTGGTCGTGTTGGGCGGAGACCTCGCCGACGCGGGTGATCCGCTGCTGGCCGGCGTACGCGAGGTGGTCTATCGGCGGTCCACGGCGGTGGCCACGCGCGAACTGCGCATCGTGCCGAGCGTGCTGGGCGAGGCCGCGGGCCTGACGGGCTGCGCGTTCATGGCCCTGGACCAGATCCTGTCCCCGGACTCGGTGGACACCACCCTCGCCCGCCTCGCCGGCGGCCGAGCCCTCCCCAGCGTGAACCGAGCCCTCCCGGCCTGAACCCGAGCCGGACCGCCTGGTCCCGCCCGGCCGCGCAGCGGTGGTGAACCGTAGCTCGGCGCGGTGGCTGTGCCACGTCCTGCGGGCCGCCACACTCCGGCGTACCGCCCCGCTCGCGGCGACCCAGACCCGCTCCTCGGCCGCGTAGCGGACGCGCACCGCCCCGCTCGCGGCGACCTCGACGCGCTCCTCGACCGCGGAGCGGACGCGCACCACGGCGCAGCGCGGCGACCGATCCCCGCCGCGGAGCGGACGTGTACCCCAATGCGCCCCCGCTCGTCGCCACGACAGCGCGACCCCCTCGCCCCGCCCGGAACCACCCGCCAAACCGAACCCTCCGCGCGGGGAATGTTGAGCGAGCAACTACTGTTGAGGCGTGCAAGGACCGGGAAAGCCGGACCGTACTCGTCCCGAGGAGCAGGCCATGCCCGCCGTCACCGTTGCCAACCCGCTGGCTCTGCCGCGTCTGCCGGAGCCCGCACTCGACGCCCGCCCGCGCCCCGTACTCGCCGTCACCACCGCCCCGAGCGGCGTCGAGGGTGAGGGCTTCCCCGTGCGGCGCGCCTTCGCGGGCGTCAACCAGACCTACCTCGACCCGTTCATCATGATGGATCAGATGGGCGAGGTGGAGTACGCGCCGGGCGAGCCCAAGGGCACCCCGTGGCACCCGCACCGGGGCTTCGAGACGGTCACCTATCTCCTCGACGGCGAGTTCGTCCACCAGGACTCGGCCGGCGGCGGTGGCGTGATCACCGACGGCGACACCCAGTGGATGACCGCGGGCTCCGGTCTGCTGCACATCGAGGCGCCGCCGGAGGCGCTGGTGACCAGTGGCGGGCTCTTCCACGGCATCCAGCTGTGGGTCAACCTGCCGTCCGTGCAGAAGATGAGCGACCCGCGCTACCAGGACATCCGCGCGGGCGACGTCAAGCTGCTCGCCTCGGACGACGGCGGCGCCCTGGTCCGGCTGATCGCCGGCTCCGTCGGCGGCTTCGACGGTCCGGGTATCACGCACACCCCGATCACCCTGCTGCACGCCTCGGTCAACCCGGGCGCGCGACTTTCGCTGCCGTGGCGCAAGGACTACAACGCGCTGGTGTACGTCCTTTCCGGTTCCGGGAGCGTCGGAACCGATCGGCGACCGATCGAAACCGGCCGGCTCGCGGTCCTGGGCGCCGGCGACACGATCGACCTCCAGGCGGACACCCGCCAGGATTCGAACAAGCCCAACCTCGAGGTGATCGTTCTCGGCGGGCAGCCGATCGGGGAGGAAGTGGCCTGGTATGGCCCGTTCGTGATGAACACTCACGCGGAACTGGCGCAGGCGTTCGACGACTTCAAGGCCGGTCGCATGGGCCGGATCCCGGCGGACCGGATCTGACGACGTCTCAACAGTGGCCGAAGATCATCGGCGGGGGATCTGACACATCGTCAGAGCCCTTAGAGTGCAAGGGAATGCCTCAAAGGGGCGGGCGCGTGGGCTACGCAATGCAGCCGACCGGTCGCCCCTTGACGCTGTCCCGCCCACTGGCCACACTGAACAAGGTCAAATGGAACGTAACGGTTTGCCGCGCCGTGGGCGCGGCCTGCGGAAACAGGAGTGGAGCCGTCACCTCACCACCGTGAGCTCCGCCGCCGGGTCGCCGAGGCTCCGGTCGACGGGCGCGATGTGACACCGGACGAGAGGAGTCCGCGTATGTCCCGGCCCTCCCGGGTGGCACACGGCATCGGCGACGGTGACCGACGGCCGCCCCACGCCTCGTATTTCGTCGATCGACCGATCGGAACCGGTCCGTTCCCGCTCGGCTCGCCCACCGGCGCTTTCGCGACTCTTTCCTGGACCGCCGGCGCCGGGTCCCGGAGGCCCTGATGGCCGACGACTGGCGCAAGAAGTTCAAGGAACGCACGGTCAAGACCCGGGCCTCGTCCGCGAACTGGCTGGCACTGCGCATCGTGCACTCCAACGCGCTGACCATGCTCATCCTGGGCACCGCCGCGGTGTTCGCGGTCGTTCTGCATATCCGCGGCCGGGCACGAGACGGCGAGTTCTTCGCCATCGCGATCGCGGTGCCGTGGATACTGGCGGCATACCGGCACAGCCGGTCCTGCAAGCCGTGCCCACGTCAGTCGGGAGGTGGATAGGCGATGAGCGGCTACGAACCGCCACCGCCCCCCGAAGCACGCGGACTTCGGCTCGGCGACCTGCGGCGATGGCGCCACCTTTCGGATCCCGAGGACGAGGAACCGGCTTTCCCCGCGCCCCGGGACGAACCCGCGCGCGGATCCGCTCGCGCGTCGCGCAGCGCTCGACACGAGGACGAAGAGCCCTCCTGGCGGCGCGACTTGCGGGAGCGTCGGAAGCGCGAGCGGGACGCGGCGGCCGCGCCCGAGTCCCGGCGTACGACGGAGCGCAAGAGCGCTCCCGGCGCGCGCCCCGGGCGGGACGGTTCCGGCGAACGCCCCGACTCGGCCCGGTACTCGGAGAGCACGCGGGCGTATCCGGCCGAGCGTGGCACCGACCCCGCCGGCCCTTCCCCGCGCCCCACGGTGCGGCATGTGATGAAACCCCGCGACCCGGGGCGGAACAACGCTCCTGCGGCACCCGCGACTTCGGCTCCACCCACACGCAAGCCGCCGTGGCGCCGCACCGCCAAAGCGACCGCAACGGGCGCGGCGGGCGCGGCCGGGGCGCTCGGCGCCGGCGACGCGGCACCCGCCGCCGCGAGTGGTCCGGCGTCCGGCCTGGCCCGCTTCGTCCGCCGCGGCTCGGCGGCCGGGGACGAAGCCGGTGGATCGGCCGATTCCGGCACACAGGGCGGGACTTCGGACAAGCCCGGAGTGCCGCCGCCGTTCACGGGCGGCCCCGGCGGCATGATCGGACCCTCCCGGCCGTTCAGCGGTACCGACCTGGTCATGCTGGTTCCCACCGGCCTGGCCGCCTACTACGGCGCCGGTCTCCTGGTGAACTGCTCCCATGAGGCGGGTTTCATGGCGGCCTTCTGCCTGTGGCTGATGGCCGGCTTCTGGATCGTGATCATCAGCGCCAAATGGCCCCTGGTGCGACTCATGCGCTGGGCCTGGGTGTTGGCCGGCCTGATGGCCGGGGCGACCATCCCCATCGGTGGCGGGTGACGGTGCGTGCGACGTGAGTAGCTTACGAACCGTCATATCACGGGTACGCCAAGGCAAACAGGGACCGGCGGACGACCGCAGGACCGGAGGGGAATCATGCACATGTCGCTGAGCGCCGTGGCCGCTGCCGCGCCCGAACACATCGCCAACTTCCAGGCGGTGACGACCGAGACGAGCAGTGTCGGTCGTGGGGTGACCGTCGGGGTCCCGATCCTGATCATCTTCATCCTCTTCTACATGGTCACGCACAAGGGCTACAAACTCCTGGGCCTGATCCTGGCGTTCGTGGCCGGTGTGATGTTGTCGGGTACGCAGGTCGCGTCCTCGCTCTCCGAGCTGGTCGACCACTTCGTGACGGCCGGCGTCAACGCGGTCAGCGACACGTTCAGCTGAGTCGGATCCGGGCGACCCGCACCGGAATCGGGTCGCCCGGACCGTCGAGTCCCGCACGGTGTCCGCGGTCGGGCCGCGCGCCCACCGCCACGGCGGCGCGGGCGCGTCCGGCACGTCGTCGCGATGCGGTGCGTGCGGCGCGGGACGTACCGCCCGACGCGGTCGGCGCCCTCCGCGCGCGCCGTTCGCGGGGGCGGCCGATGTCACCGGGCGTACCGGGCCTGGACGAGCGCGGGGTAGCGGGCGGTGAACATCGCCGGGAGCACGAATCCGGCCGCCTGGGCGGCGATGGCCACCCCGCCGGCCAGGTCGTTCGCCTTGATCAGGTAGAGCGCGACCGCCGTGACGGTGAAGCTCGCGGCCCACACGCCGGCGATCACGACGTTGACCCGGCGGAACAGCGGCAAGCCCCAGATCTCACGCGGGGTGGAGCGCCGGGCGATCACGAGGGTGAAGGGGTTGCCGACGGCGATCGAGCCCCAGGCGGTGAGGGCCAGCCAGGCGAACGAGGCCGCCCCGACATAGCGGTGGAAGCCGGAGTCCGGCACGGCGAACGCGACCGGGGTCAGCGCCAGGAAGAAGACCGCCGTGCTGTAGGCGAGCAGGTCGACCCCGCGCCCCGCCCGGTGGTCCTGGGCGGCGATCAGCACGGTGGCGGCCAGCGCGGCGAGCGCGCCCCACTGCCAGTGCGTCGAGGGGATGACGGCGAAGACGATCCACGGAGCGAAGTTGCGGACGTAGTTCATGGGATTTCTCGGGGTTCCTCTGTTCGACACTCCGCTGCTGACAGGTCAAACTTTGACGTTCCAACTTCGACATGTCAATCCTGAGTGGTAAAGTTCGCGTCATGAGCCTCCGCCACGCACTCCTCGGACTCCTCGCGAATCGCTCGGCCAGCGGCTACGACCTGCTGAAGTCCTTCGAAACGTCGCTGGCCAACGCGTGGCCCGCGACCCAGAGCCAGGTCTACGGCGAGCTGGGCAAACTCTCCGCCGAGGGCCTGCTCGACGTGACCGCGGAGGGGCCGCGCGGCCGCAAGGAATACTCGATCACCGAGAGCGGCCGGGCCGAACTGCGCCACTGGCTGGTCGAGGTCGAGCCCGAGCGGGTCAGGCGCAGCAGCATGCTCCTGCGTGTCTTCTTCCTCGACACCCTCGCCCCGGCGGAGGCCCGGGCATACCTGGCCGCCCAGGCCGAGGTCGCGGCCGAGCGGAACGCGGGGCTGCGCGAGGTGGAGGCGAACGTGCCGTGGGACGACAGCCCGCTGTCGGTGTACGGCCGCGTCGCCTTGGAGTACGGCCTGCGCCTGTCGCAGATGCAGCGCGACTGGGCGGAGTGGGCGGCGGAACAGGTGGCGCCGCCCACGACGTGAGGGCGTGCGGTGGGTGTCTCCGACGGGCGGGCGCCTACCGATGGACCGCGGCCGAGTGGCGAACGGTCGACGCGCCGTCGCTCGCGGAATGCCGGGATCCCCCCGCCCCGTTACGCCTGCGACGGGTGCCCTGATCCTTCGCCATGGAGGTGGAAGTGGCCGCGACGATGCGGGCCGTGGTGCTGACCGGACCCGGGCCGGTGGAGAACCTGGTGCTGCGGGACCCGACCGTGCCCGAGGTGCGGCCGGGGTGGGTGCGGATCGCGGCGAAGGCGTTCGGGCTGAACCGTTCTCACACCGACATGGAACTCGGCCGTACGGTCGGCAAACTCGTCGGGTTGACCGAGGGCTGATCGAGGGCAGGTCGAGCGCCGAGCCGGCCCCGGGTTCAGTCCGGGAGCACCGTCGGGGTCACCGCCGCCGGGTCCGGCGAGAAGCGGGCGGTCACGGCGTCGCGTTCGTCGCCGAAGTGGTGGGTGAGGACGCCGTACAGGTCGGGGCGGCGGCCCTTGAGCCAGCGGCGGCCGGTGGACAGCGGGATCAGGGACAGGTCGACGTCCGCGGTGACCATCGTGTCCGCCGCGGCCCAGGTCTCGGCGAGGATGCGGCCGTACGGGTCGAGGATCATCGCGTTGCCGGTGCGGACCTCGTCGTCGTCGCGCCCCACCCCGTTGCTGAAGATCAGGGCCAGGCCGTTGTCGTGGGCCCGCGAGGGCAGCCAGCGCAGCAACCACCCCCGGCCGCTGTCGCCGCGAAACGCGGCCTCGACGGCGGCCGGGTCCCGATGCCGGTTCTCCCACACGGCCGGCGGGATCGGCCGCATGCCGTGCGGACTGCGCGAGTCGGTACCGCCGGTCTGGTGCGGTGCCACCAGGATCGAGGCGCCGAGCAGGGCGGTGGCCCGCACGTTCTCGACGAGGTTGTTGTCCCAGCAGACGAGGATGCCGACCCGCACGCCCCACGGGGTGTCGAAGACGGTGTACCGGTCGCCGCTGGAGACGGCCCCGTGCTCGAACGCGTGCAGTTTGCGGTGGCGGTGCACCCGACCGTCGGGCAGGCACACCGCGTACGAGTTGAACAGCCGCCCGTCGACCTCGTCCCGCTCCAGGAAGCCCAGGCCGCCGGCCACGCCCAGCTCGACGGCCAGCTCGCGCACGCGGGTGACGGAGGGGCCGGTGACCGGTTCGGCGAGTTCGCGCAGCCGCTCGGCGGGGTGCCGGCGCAGGTGCCAGTAGCCCAGGAGGGACATCTCGGGGACCACGACGAGCTGTACCCCGTCGGCGGCGGCGCGGCGGGTGAAGTGTTCGACGCGGGCCAGGTTGTACGCCTTGTCGTCCGGGCGCGGCTCGAACTGTACCGACGCGCAGCGCAGTTGCTCCGTCGACATCGACGACTCCTGTCCGTGGGGTGGCTGATGGTCGTTCCGACCTCCATCACAGCCGTACCTCGGCATTCCGGTCCAATGAAACTTCGGGGTACTTCGATAACCAAACGGAATGGATCGCCGCCTAGACTCCCGACATGGACATTCGGCTGCTGCGCGCGTTGGTCGCGGTGGCCGACTGCGGTGCCTTCGGGGTCGCGGCGCGGGGGTTGTCGATCACCCAACCCGCGCTGAGCAAGCAGATCCGCGCGCTGGAGGTGGAGGTCGGCGGCACCCTGTTCACCCGGGGGCGGCACGGTGCCGAGCCGACCCGGCTGGGCGCCACGCTGCTACCGGAGGCGCGCGAACTGGTGCGCCGGGCCGACCAGTTGACCCGGCGGGCCGGGCAGTTCCGGCGTGGGGAGGCGGGCAGCCTGGCGGTCGGGTTCGGGCTGTCCGGGATCGATCTCGCGCCGCAGGCCGTCGCGGCCTTTCGCCGGCGCTTTCCGGGGGTGGAGATCTCGTTGGAGGACATGTCCTCCGCGAGTCAGATCGAGGCGGTCCGCGGGGGCGACCTCGATGTGGGCTTCGTACGGCTGCCGGCGCCGGACGACCTGGCCCGGTTGGTGGTGCTGACCGACACGCTCGCGGTGGCGGCGCCCCGGGACGCGGATCCGCCGCCGACGGATCCGGTGGGGGTCGCCGCGTGGTTGCGGGGGCGCCCGGTGGTGCGGCTCACCCGGGCGAAGGGGCCGGGGCTGGTGCGGCAGATCGAGTTGTTCGAGCGAGAGTTCGATGCTCGGTCGGAGCCGGTTCAGGAGGCGTCCGACCTCCAGACGGTGTTGGCGCTGGTCGCGGCGGGGGTGGGGGTGGCGCTGGTGCCGGCGGGGGCGGCCGATATCGCGTCGTCGACGGTCGAGGTGACGGCGATCGAGGGCGGTGCTGCTTCGGGCGCGGTCTCGGATGTGGTTTCGGCCGCTGTCTCCTGGCGGATCGGCGCGGTCTGGGATCCGGCGCGGGGCACGCGGGTGCGGGACAACTTCCTCGCCGTCGTGCGCGATCTTGTCCGGCGGCGCGGGGCTACTTCGCGGCCAGCCGGTTCCGGGTCAGCTCCGGGGTGTCGGGGGAGCGGGACTCCACCGTCGCCCTGATGTCGGCGAGCGTCTGCGCGGCGAGTTCGCGGCGCCAGGCCAGGTCGGCGCGGGACATCGCCTGCGCGATGACGCACGTGGTGCGGTAGTCGGCCGTCGGGTCGGCGTCGGGGCCGTTGCGCAGGATCTGTTGGCAGCGGAAGGCCGCGTCGGGGCCCTCGATGGCGACGACCACGTCCATCAGGGTGATGTCCTTCAGGGCCTTGGCCAGCCGGAATCCGCCGCGTGGGCCGGAGGTCGAGGTGACGATGCCGGCGCGGGCGAGAGCCTGGAGCTGCTTGTTGAGGTAGGCGGCGGGCAGGCCGTAGAACGCGGCCAGCTTGGTCGCCGTCACCGCCGTGCCCGATTCGGCCCACGCCAGGTTCAGGCAGCTGTGCAGCGCCCACTCCACGCCTTCGCTCATCTGCATATGCTGGACGCTACCCATCCAGAATATCCGGGACAACCCCCGCTCCCTCGGATGGCTCCATCCTCGACGGTCACAGCGGCAGGCCGGCGAGTTGCATCAGCCGTTTCGCGCGGGCGAAGCCGTCGAGCGGAACGGGCGTGGTGCCGGTGCGGCAGTGGCGGCACAGATCGCCGGGGACGAGGTCGGGTCCGGGGCGCCCGCAGTCGGCACACTCGACCAGGCGCGGACGGCGCGACTGGGCCGGGATCACCGGAGTCGTCGGTGGTGGCGGGGTACGGGTGAGGCGGAAGTGCAGCAGGCCGGTCTTGAGCTCGCGACTCGGTGGCGGTAGGTCGTCGGTCAACTCCCGGAAGACCTCGTCATCCGTGGCGCCGGCCGTGAAGCGGGCCTGGACGAACGGCACGAGGGTACGCAACTCCCGGTCCTTGAAGGCCAATCGTTCGTCCATGTCGGCCAGCGAGCGGAGCAGATCGAGGGCACGTACGGCGGGATCCGGCTCGGGACCGGCCGTCGGCGCGGTGTTCGACGCGGTGTGGGGCGCGACCTTCGGGGCGGCCTTCGGGGCGGAGGGTGAACCTGCCTCGGGAGCGCCCCGGACCGCGCGCGGCCCGGACCACTCCGTGAGACGACCGAGCAGGCGCCCGGTCGCCGAATCCCTTAAGCGCCTGGCCACCGCGATGCCGGCGTCGGTGAGTTCCTGGAGCACGCGGCGGGCGATGTGGGTGCCCACGCCGAGGAGTTCGCGGATGCTCTCGACGGAGATCGGGGTGCCGGGAGGCGCGGCCTCGTAGCGGATGGCGGCTTCGAACGCCCATCCGGAGAGGCCGCCGAATTGGGCCAACACGGCGGCGGCGGGGTTCTCGACAGGGACGGGGACATCAGTACGCTGGGAATTAGCCATGACGATGAGGGTGTTGCCTCTCGTTGAGTGGTCAGGCCCTCGCACCGGTGTTCGTTGCACCAGCGGGGGCCGACTCATGTTCCGGATGACTCACGCTTCGGACACGGAACAGCACACAGTGCTGTGGCAGTTGCCGTCAATCACCCACCCGAGTGACGTTTTCCTGGGCGGTTTTCCACCTGGGGCCGGCCGCCGCCCCGAAGGGGCGGCCGGCCTAGTGGGTCCTAGAGGGCGCCGTGTCCGCACAACGAAAAACCGCATCGACGGTCCCACCGGCACAAACGCATCGTCGACGAAGTCCTGTGCCGTACAGCGGGTTTCACGCACTTCGGAGGGCCCACTCGGCGGGTGGGAGTGTGGGTGTGGGCGCGAGTAGACGGCCTGTCCGGCCCGGACCCGACGCGGCGCGTACGCCCGGCTCGCCGGCCGTACGCGTTGCGCGCCCTCTGCGTGGATCTCACCGCGTCCAGCGCGGATCGGCGGCGATTGCCTCCAATTGGTCGAGAGTCAGTCCCGGTTCGGTGCGCGATGCTTTCGGTCGTTCGATGTTCGCCTCCATCACGATCCCCGGGTAGTCGTCGTGATCGATGACGACCAACCCCGGATGGGCGTCGTTCTCGGCGTTGAGCTGGACCGTTCGCCCGTCCGGATGGCGTATCGCCGCCCGCCACTGGACGAACTCCGGAGGAGCATTGCCCACCGGCTGCCGGGCGGCGAAGGTCGTGGAGCCGTCGGGCAGGGTCTTGGTCCGACAATCGGCAATTCCCGCACAGGACTCCAGGGGCCCGGCGGTCATCCGGACGCTCGCGGAAAGGTTCGTCAGCCCCTTCCCGTCCCGGAGTACGACCGTCGCACCTTGCCCCGATTCACCCTTGGCGGTGACGTCGGTACCGGCGGGAAGCACGCTTTGCAAGACGCTGAGCATCCGTCGATCCGGTGTCGGCAGGGCGTCGATCCCGCGTACCCAGCGTGCGTCCGTCGCGATCCTGGTCAGCTGGTCGAGCGTCAATCGCGGATCCCGGCCGACGCCGACGCCGTCCGGGTTGTCACCCGTCCACTGGTCCCGCGCTCCACCGCTGAAGGCGTCGAGCGAGACCCGGCCGCCGTCGGGTCGGTCCAGGATCACCCGCCAGTGCCGTTGCCCGGGCGCGCCCGTGATGCCGTTGACGGTCTTGGCCACGCTCAGTTTCGATCCGTCGGGTTGCCGCCTGCTCGTGCACTCGTCGTAGGGCCTGCGCCCGTCGACGGCACCGCAGTCCGCGATGCGGCTCTCCGGGCTGTCGGGCGCGGGGCGGGCCAGCATCACCCGGACCCCGGTCGAGCCGCCCGAGTCGGTGTAGACGAGCTGTGCGAACGGATTCCGACTGATCAACGGCGGATCCTGGGGCGTCAGTTGCGACCCGCCACCGGAGACCTCGCTGATCTTCCCCTTGGCGGGCAGCAGGCTCTCCAGGACGGCGATCATCTGATCGCCCGTCACCGGCCCGGCCGAGGGCATCTCGCCGTCCGGCAGCGTGCGCCGTGAGGCCGCCGACGCATCGGTCTCCAGCGCCCGATCGAGGACGACCCCGACGCCCACCACGGTGACGGCCATCGCACACGCGGCGGCCCCGATCCGGATGCGCCGCACCCGCCGAATCCGCTTGCCGTGCGCGACGCCGCGCGCGATCACCTCGGGGTCGTACGCCGGGAAGGTATCGACCACGGCATTCAGCGCCCCCGGCAGCGCCTGCTCGAAGTCGGGGTCGTGGTACTCAAAACCGGCAGGAGGCACGGTGAGATCACCGGTCCTTTCACTAGGAATGCGGAAGCATGCAGGGGGTCGAACGGAGCGCCGGCGCCGCAGAGCCGCGCCGATGCGCGCTCAAGTGCGCCCTCGGCGTCGCGGGTGTCACCGGTGCCATCGGCGCTCACCGATATCAGTCGAGACTCAACTGCGATCGAGGGCGAGATCCGGCAACTGATCGCCCAGCACCGCCCGCAGCCGATCGAGCGCCCGATGGGAGCGAACCCGTACCGCTCCCGCCGACAGATGCAACATCTCGGCGACCTGCTCCACCGAGCGGTCCTCCCAATAGCGCAGCACCAACACCGCCCGATCCCCCGGAGCCAACTCGGCCAGGCCGTCGAGCAGGGTGAGCCGCAACTCGGGATCGCCCGTCGGGCGGGCCGCACGCTCCGGCACGTTGTCGGTGGCGCGCTCGGTGGAACTCTTGCGGCGCTGTTGTTCGAGGTAGGTGCGAACCAACGTGGTGTGCGCGTAGGCGAACGGCCACTCCATCCGGCCGATCCTGCGCCACTTCGGATAGAGCTTGCCGAGTGTCTCCTGAAGCAGGTCCTCGGCACCGTGCCAGTCACCAGAGGTAAGCAGACACGCGGTACGGAACAACCTGCGGCTGTGCGTGGCGGCGAACTCTCGGAAGTCCGCATCGCTTCCGCCGGCCATCGATGTCCCCCGTTCGTCGACGTCACCAGGGGAAATGGACCGGCCGGCAAAAACGTTACATCGCACCCCGCGCGGCCCCGCGGAGTCCGGGAAGCCGGCCGGATGCCCGGATCCGGACAGCCCACAGCGCTCCGATGAACCGAAAAC
This sequence comes from Embleya sp. NPDC059237, assembly GCF_042754105.1. Taxonomy (NCBI): domain Bacteria; kingdom Bacillati; phylum Actinomycetota; class Actinomycetes; order Kitasatosporales; family Streptomycetaceae; genus Embleya; species Embleya sp. NPDC059237. Next base: position 292,500 of record NZ_JBHZAE010000008.1, read on the forward strand.
CACGTCCCATCGGCGGCGCGTCGATCGGGCCGGCTAGGCCAGGTAGCGCTCGATCGTCTCGACCTTGGCCGTCAGCCCATCGACGACCCCTTCGCGGATGTCCGCCTTGAGCACCAGACTCACCCGATTCGAGTGCGCCTTGACCGCCTCGACGGCCTCCTTGACCACGGCCATCACCTCGTCCCACTCGCCCTCGATCGAGGTGAACATGGCATCGGTGCGATTCGGCAACCCACTGGCCCGCACCACCCGCACCGCAGCCGCCACCGCCTCCCCCACATCCTCACCAACACCCAACGGCGAAACCGAAAACGCAACGATCACAACAACACCCTCCACATCCCAACCCCGAACACCCCCAGCGTAGAACGCCCCACACGCCGCTCCCCAAACCCCAGCCACCCCCAAACCACCCGCCCCAACCCCCAAACCACCCGCCCCAATCCCCAACCCGCGCCCGGGACCAACCCAGCCCACCCCGAGAGCCGGCCACAACGAGGCCCGGCGGCCACACCTCCGCCTCCGACAACCGGCGGCGGCACACCGGCCTTCGGCGGTCAGCGGCCGTGTATCGAACTTCGCCGGTCGGCCGCCGAGCCTTGGCCGCGGCGATCGGCGTCTGCGCCGTGACCTTCCACGGCCGGTGGCCGTGCCTTCACCGTCGACGGTTGGCGGCTGAGCCCTGGGCTCCGGCGACCGGCGGCCGAGCCCCGACCTGCGGCGATCGGCGGTCATGCCTTTGGTTTCGGCGACCGAGCCTCCGCCTTCGGCACCCGGCGGTCATGCCTTCGTCTTCTGCGGTCGGCGGCTGTGCTTGGCGTTCGACGGCCGGTGGCCCCTCGCTTTCGCAATCGGCGACCATGCCGCAGCCTTCGATGTCCGGCCGCGGAGCCCCAGCCCCCGGATGACCGGCCTCCGTGCCCTGGCTCGCGCGGCCGCCGGCGGCCCCGGCTCGGCTTCCGGCAAACGGAGCCAAGCCCTGACCTCCGACGACGCCGGCAGCTACGCCCCGGCCTCCGGGTCCCGATGAGCCCGGAGGACACCGTCCGACACCGGACGGAGACCGGACCCGGGAACTCGTCACGGGCCCAGGCGGGAGCCCCGGCCGGTTCGTGCGCGACCATGCCGGTGACGCGGCCTCCCGCCGCAGAACCGGCGCCCGTGCCTTGGCCTCGGGTGACAGGCAGCCCGAATCTCGGCTCCCGAGGCTGCCCCGCCCCCGCGATCCCACGGCCGAGATCGATGCCGCAGCCCCGAGCCGGCCCCGCCCCGGTGCCGACGCCGTCGCCGGAGACCCGGCACTCCACGGCCCGGCCCCGCCGTGCGCCTACCCGACCCGAAAAGCCGCCCGCAGGGCGCGGCGGATGTCCTCCAGGGCCCGCCGCGAGACGTCCGCCGACGGGATCGCGTTGGAGCCATGGAACGTACCCGGCCGGTGATGCAACTCGACCGGAACACCCGCCCGAATCAACCTCACCGCATACTCGATCGCCTCATCACGCAGCGGATCGAACTCGTTGGCCGTGATGTACGCGGGCGCCAAACCCGCCACATCCTCGGCCCGCGCCGGCGCCGCGTAGGCGCTCGCCTCCGCACCCGCCAGGTAGTACCGCCAACTCAACTCCGCCTGCGGACGACTCCACAATGGCGTCGCATCGAACTCCCGCATCGAGGGAGTGTCCAGCCGATCATCCAAAACCGCCGTGTCCAACACCTGGTACACCAGCGCCGGCCCACCCTCGTCCCGAGCCCGCAGCGCCAACGCCGCAGCCAACCCGCCACCCGCGCTCACCCCGCCGACCGCGATCCGCCCCGCATCCGCCCCGATCGACGCCGCGTGCTCCGCCACCCACCGAAGCGCCGCCCACGCATCGTCGAAGCCCGCCGGAAAGGGATCCTCGGGCGCAAGCCGATACTCCACATTCACCACGACGCAGCCCACCTCCAGGGCGGTCGCCACACAGCTGCCATCCGTACTGTCCATGTCCCCGAACACGAACCCACCACCGTGGAACCACACCAGCACCCCGAGCGCCCCACCCGCCCCGGCCGCCTCCACCGCAGCCGTCGGCGTATAGATCCGCACCGGCACACCCCCGGCCACCACCCGATCCTCGACCAAAAGCCCGGCCGGACGCTGCAAAGGCTGGGCCCGAGCCCGCTGCGCCGCCCGAAACGCCGCCGGCTCGGCGATGTCCACGGTCGGCAGGTACGGGAGGACCGCGAGCAATTCGGGGTCTATGCGGTGATCCATGCCGCGGAAGCTAGCAGCGCCCGCCGCCAACTTCCATGACGCCCCGTCAGATCCCACCCGATCGAGGCGCAAGTCACTCGCCCGCCGGCCCACCCGGGTCCCACGCCGCCCCGCCCCATCCCACCTGCGAAATCCGTTTCCACCCCACCCACCCGCGGCCGCACCATAACCCCATGAACGCCATCCCCACGACGACCCTCTGGCGGCCGACCGGACCGGCCGAGCTGGAGCTCGTACGCGAGTCCGGTTGGACCGCGTGGCCGGCCCGGCTGCCCGACCAGCCGATCTTCTACCCGGTCCTCAACGAGGACTACGCAATCAAAATCGCCCGAGACTGGAACGTCCCCGCCTCCGGCTCCGGCTACGTAACCCGCTTCCAGATCGAAACCGAATACGTAATCCGCTACCCGGTCCGCCAAGCAGGCGGTAAATCCATCCTCGAACTCTGGGTCCCAGCCGAAGACCTCCCAGAATTCAACAACCACATAGTCGGCCAAATAGAACTGATCCACGAGTTCCACTAGCCCAAGCCCCACCCACCCCGCCACCCGAGCGGCATCGGGTCGTAGGCCCCTCCAGGGCTGCCACCCACAGAACCCCAAAGACCTCGACCACGGACCACACCCGCGTGCCCTTCGGCATCGACCTCCGTCCGCCGGTCACCGCACTTCGACCGCACCGCGTAGACAGCAAATACCAAGAGACATCCAGAAACCTCCAGCCGTTCCCAGCCCCAACCCACCTTCAACGGAAACGACCCACCCCTGCGAGCTGTTCGCGTCGGTGCCGACCACGAGCCGCAGTGGTGGCGGCGGCCCGTGGTCATCATTCGGAGTGCACTCCCCGCGCGTCCGGGCGGCCCAGGCGCCCATCACGCCTAGCGTGGGTCAGGAGACAATCCCGGCGAAACGCCGCCGGGATCCCGACCGACCCAGGGAGATCCGCTCACCATGACCGCCACCCTCCCCGAGCTCACCGGGGACTACGTCCTCGACCCCGCCCACACCCGGATCGGCTTCGTCGCCCGCCATGCCATGGTGACCAAGGTCCGCGGTTCGTTCAGCGATTTCGAGGGCACCGCCCACCTGGACGGCAGCGACCCGACCAAGTCCAGCGCACAGTTGGTCATCAAGGCCGAGAGCATCCACACCGGCGTCGAACAGCGCGACCAGCACCTGCGCACCAACGACTTTCTCGACATCCCCAACTTCCCCGACATCACCTTCCGGACCACTTCCATCGAGGCGAACTCCGACACCGAGTACCGCGTCACCGGCGACCTCACCGTCAAGGACGTCACCCGCCCCCTGACCATCGACTTCGAGTACACGGGCAACGCGGTCGACCCCTACGGCAATCTCCGCGTCGGCTTGGAGGGATCCGTGACCATCTCCCGCAAGGAATTCGGCGTGAAATGGAACGCGGCCCTGGAAGGCGGCGGCGTCCTCGTCGGCGACAAGGTCGTCCTGGAGTTCGACATCTCCGCCATCAAGCAGCCCTGACCCGCCCTCCCAACCGACACACCCATCCGGCGGCGCCACAACACACAACACCGCCGGGACGACACGCCACCCGCACCCCCGGGCCCGCAACGCCGTCCCGGCCCAAAGCCACCCCACACCTGTTGCCGGCGACCCACGCAACATCCACCGCCGAAGGACGCACCCCGATGTAGCGGATCCGCAAACGACGAAGGCCCAGGTCACGGATCATGTCCGTGACCTGGGCCTTCGTGAACGGAGCGGGCGACGAGAATCGAACTCGCGTTCTAAGCTTGGGAAGCGCCGTTCCAGCTGCACCTCGAAACGCCCGTGACCAGCCCCGCGTCCTGGCTGGCACCTACGGCTCGATTGTCCGCCAGTGTCCCACGCTGACCACGATTCCCCGGCTGTTCTGGCACGCATCTGGCACGGCGAGGAGCGCACGCTTCCCGCTTGTAGAGATCGTCCCGCCCGAAGCGACGGCAGCGGATTCCCAGTTCGGAAGGCTCACCCGTGATCCAGGAGCTGACCGGCGCAACCGCCCGCTGGCGGCGGGGCGTTCGTTCATCCCGCGAGTGCCCGGGAGAGCCCCTGAGCCGGGCCCATTCCGGTTCGCATTCGGTGCGCAAGCCGGGCCTGCCTCGTTCAACAAGTGTGTGGTCGGTCCGAGGGTTCCCTCCTCGATCGGGCATGCCTGCACGCACCCTGGTTCTCGGAGGGGCGCAACGGCTCACACTGTGACACTTGCGCTCGGCCGTTGCCCCCTCCGGGGTTCCGGGTACGCCTCCGGTGCCCGATCGAGGAGGGAACCCCAGACCTCAAGACCAACCTCGAACCGCAGCGTGATTGCTCTGCCCAACCCCTCTGAGAGAGGGCTGGAGTCCGGGGCAGAACCCCGCTCCGTCGTTCGAAGCGCATACGGATTCGAACCGGATGTGAGCACATTTCCTAAAATGGCGTCTACCCACACGGAACGCACTGGAAGTTTGCCCAATTCCAAGATCATTTATACGCATGTTGCACACCCAGTGAGCTGTCCCGAGACCCGACCTACGCACCCGAACCGGTGCCTGTCGGGGCTCGTGCGGCATCCCGTGATTCATGCATGCGGGTTACGCAACCCGACCAATAACCTAGATACTCGAATACTGGGCTTGGTTTCCAAGCCCAGTATCAACGGGGGCCTGCGCATCGAGCGCGCCCGGATCGCGGCCGAAGGTTTGTGGACCGTCCCCAGGCGCCCAGCACGGCTGTGAATTCCTTCCATGTCGGTTAATGTGATCCGTGGCCAGATTTAGCTATTTTCCCCTGAAGAAGTCCGGGTCTGTGCTGCGGTGACCTGGGGAACTGCTGGTGCCTGTTCTGCGTAGCCGTCACAGTGGAGGTGGGACGACGCTCGGGGGTGGTGACGGTGCTGCGTGTTGCCGTGGGAAGACCCGTGGTGGGAGATGCTGCCGGAGTAAGCCCGGCAGCTTCCCGACGAACTCGCCCGAATCGACGTCTTCTTGGACGACGAGCGGTTCATCGCACCGTTTCGGGCGGTGTTCGCCGAACGACCGGGCCGTCCCTCCGTGCCGGTCGAGACGCTGTTACGTCTGTTGTATCCGAAGCACCGTTACCAACTCGGCTACGAGACGCCGTGTCGCGAGGTCACGGACTCCTTGGCAAGTAGCTAGAGATACTGATTGAATCGACGGGAAGAACATCGAACTGAGCATGCGAGCAACGCCGACTCGGCGTGAACGGTGAGCGTCAGTTTGCTGCCGGCCGAGCCCCCTCGTGGGGCTGGTCTAGCTGTTGCTGCCGCTTGCGTTGTTCTACGCGCAAGTTCTCTACCTCGCGCACGAGCGCGCCTAAATTAGCCGCCGGATCTTGGTTAGCATATGGAGGAATTCCGAGGTCAAAGGCGGTTGTGTGTTGTTCGATGGCGTCAGCTGTTTGCTGTAGGTAAAATCCGCGCTCCTTGTACTTAAAATATCCAGTGAAGCCGGCAGACATGCCAACGAGGAAACTTAGCCCGATGGTTATTTCTTTGTATGGAGATGGGGCATCAGTGAGGGCGGCGGCGGTTGTCGTCCCAAGAGATCCAAGTATGATAATGCTTTGAAAGAAATTATGGATTCGGCGGTAATGCGTAGCTTCTTTGCGGAGTGATTCCAGATCTCCTGGGATGGAATCTTTGTATGAAAATTGCCGTATGGATGTGTCAAGGTGGAGTTGTGAGGCGCTGAGTCGTTTGCGTTCCTCTGCGATGTCAAGGTTGAGTAGTAGCGCCTTGAGTTTTGGCAATGGATGGTCGCTCATGTAAATATAGAAGCCAAACGATACGGCCCCCAATATCAGCGCTAGTGGGATCATTGCGGCATTGATTGGCCCCAGATCAACTTTTCGCCACGTAACTGCCGTTGCCCCAAAGGAGGAAATTCCGACTGCTAGAGAAAGGGCCCCAGAGCCGTACATGAATCGCAACTGCAATCGCTTCATGTGCACTTTGTGCTGGAGTTCGACGATCTCTCGACTGTAGCTTAAAAGAAGTTCGATTGGTCCCGCGCTGGTCGGGGATGTCATTGAATCCTCCTCCTGTGGGGTAGTTGTATCTGCGGCGGCGGGTGTCTGTGTTTTTGCGATGATTCTGCTGCTGGCAGGGTACGCATACGTGTTGATGCACGTCTGGAGATTCAGAAGAGGGCTGGGACCACAACCTGCCGCACAGGCGGACGAAAAACGCAGAGCCCGGCAGGTCATTGGTACAGTCGGCCCTCCCTCGGGCGTTTGTTGTCGAGCTGGCCCGGAGCCCGACGTGACCGGCGGTTACGCCGCACGCGCGGCAGGCCCGGGCCAGCTCGGCGGGCGCGCCCTTGATCAAGTAGAGCCAAATTCGACAATGGTCGATTGGGCGCCGTTGGTGGGGCGGCAGGGCTCGGGATGCGGGTAGCTTCGCGGTATGGCGGATGGCGGGGTGTCTGGGGCCGGTGGGGCGTTCACTGCGGAGCATGCTCGGGACGTGTTGGGCTCGGCCTGTGCTGTGGCCGGGCTGAGCGCTGAGGGGGCAGCTCTGCTGCGGCTTGGGGAGAATGCTGTTTTCCGGTTGGGTGATCCGGTTGTGGTGCGGGTGGCTCGGTCGGCGGACCGGGTCGATGAGCATGAGCGGACCGTGGCTGCTGCTCGGTGGCTTGCCGAGGTGGGGTTCCCGGCGGTGCGGGTTGTTTCGCGGATTCGGCAGCCGCTCGTGGTTGATGGGCGGGTGGTGACCTTCTGGGAGCTTGTCGCCGACGAGGAGCGGTTCGCGGGTGTGGTTGCGCTGGCCGAGTTGCTGCGGCGGTTGCATTGGTTGGAGGAGCCGGAGTCGCTGGGGGTGCCGTATCTGGAGCCGTTGGCGGCGACCTGGGGGCGGATCGATGCCGCGGTGGTGTTGGGCGATGAGGACCGTGGGTTTCTGCGGCAGCGGGCTGAGGAGCTTCGGAAGCGATACGACGCTCTGGAGTTCGTGCTTCCCTTCGGGCTCGTGCACGGGGACGCGAACGTCGGGAACGCGCTCGTCGACGAAGCGGGGCGGGCTGTCCTCATCGACCTGGACGGGTTCGCGCTCGGGCCGCGTGAGTGGGACTTGGTGCTGACTGCGATGTACTACGAGCGGTACGGGTGGCATACCCGGGCCGAGTACGAGGCGTTCGTGAACGCGTACGGCTTCGACGTCATGAACTGGTACGGCTACCCGGTCCTGGCGGACATGCGCGAGCTGATGATGACGGTGTGGCTGACGCAGAACATGGCTGGCAATGCTGGGGTGACGGCGGAGGTCGCGCGGCGTATATCGGACCTGCGGACCGGTGCCGACCGGCACGGGTGGAAGCCGTTCTGAGGGCGGATCAACTCGCGGTCTGCTGCCACATGCGGTGGCTCTCCGCCTCCTCCAGGAATTCGGCAACTGGAGCTGAGGTTACGAACACCACCAACTTCGTGCGGAATTCCGACAGGTACGTCACACATCGGGCGGACTTGAGCTGTCGCCCGAGTTGCAGTGCGGTGAGGGCGCTGCGGCAGGCGAGTTCGGGTTCTCCGGCCGTCAGGTGGGCTTCGGCCAGGACCATGGTCGCGAAGAAGTCGCTGCGGACGTAGCGGCCGTCCGTGCCGCCGAGACACAGTTCCGCGTATGTGGTGGCTTGCTGGGCCTGGCGCATGTCGCGGAAGCAGTGGCCGAGTTCGGCGGACAGCTCCGCCTGGTCGAAGTAGCCGATCCACTCCGGGTCTTCACCCGGGTTGGTGCGTTCGAAGATCGTCGTTGCCCGGGTCAAGGCCGTGTTGCATCCGGCGTGGTCGCCGACTCGGGAGAGCGCTCGGGCCTCCATCGCGAGGAACTGTGCAGTCAGCGTTGGGGTTGCATGGCCCGTGGTACCGAGCTGGGCGGCGCGGGCCAAGTTGGCTGCCTCGGTGAAGCGGCCTAAGTAGGTGGCCTGATGGCTCATCGCGGACAGGACGCTTCCCGCGAGACGGCGATCCTCGGCGGCCTGGGCCAAGCGGAGAGCCTGGATGAAGTAGCGCTGGGCCAAGCCGTGGTAGCCGCTGTCGTAGCTCATCCACCCGGCGAGGAGCGTGGCTTCGGCGACCGTGCCGAACAGGGCGCGGCTCACGGGCTCCGTGCTGCGTGCGGTCAGCAATTCGGCGACGTCGTCGTTCAGGTACTGGATCAAGGCTCGGCGGCCGTGCCCTCCCCCGAAGCGGTTGTCCAAGTCGGCGTAGACGTCGACCGTTGCACGAACGGCTTCGACGTCCGACGCCCCCACCTGTGTTCGGGCTCGTGAATTCGGCAACTGCTCTTGCTGCCCAGAAACGAGCCACGCGAGCGGTGCCGCGTTCCAGGCGGTCGGGTCCGGGGCCATCGCTTGCATGTCGCTACCAGGCGCGAGATCGGCATGCCACAGCGCTGCAAGTGCTTCGATGCCGTCCGTGGGAGTGCTGGGGTAGACAGTGCCAGGGGCCTCTGGAGCGGCCGGGGCGTTGCCCAACCCGAGTTGGTGTGCCGGCTGGCCGTAGACCTTCACCAGCAGCTCGACGTAGTCGGCGGGGTAGGTCTGGCCGTTCTCCCAGCGGGCGATGCTTCGCAGGAGTGATGTGTCGGTGGGTAGAGAGCGACCCTCCTGCGCGGCGGCCTGGCGGAGGGCGTAGACGAGACGGGGCTTCTTCCAGCCGAGGTGAGTTCGGGCCGCGCGTAGGAGATCGGCTTGATACGGCGTGGTGGCCGACACCACGAATCGCCTCCCCGGAAGCGGAGCCAGATCAAGCCATCATGCTCGCGCACACGAAGCGTCGTCAAAGAATCGCAGTGAGTTGATCTTGCTGACGCGCGCTTAGGTGACAAGCTGTGTCACCCCTTGTCATCCCTTGCCGTCTGCCTCGGACCGGTGCCGCCGTCGCATCGTGGTGATGCCCGGCGGAACGACCGGCGGGCTTCGGGAGATGAACATGACGCTTCATCAGGCGAGTGAATCCGCCGGTGGCTGGCTGCTCGCAGCCCTTGGCACCTCTGCCGGGACCGGACACCCCCGGGCGCCTCGGCTGTGGGCGACCGGCCACGTCGTGGACGCGGTCATCGTGGCGGACCGGCTGGGCATCGAAGCGGTCGACTGGTATCGGCGTCTCGGTTCCTTGGCTCCGCCGTCCGTCATCGACCACCAGGCGCGGAAGGTCGCTTTCCTCATCGCGCCGGTCGGGGAGCCCTTCTTCGCGGGCGCGTTGACGGTTCTGCGTGGGGATGTGCCGTACCGCTACCTCTCGACAGGCGGGTACCTGGTGGTTCCCGGGCGGGACGCCGAAGCGGGAGACCGCTACCAGTGGCTCAGCAAGCCCACGGAGGAATCCACGCTCGATCGGGACGCGGTTGCGGTGCTCACCGTCCATCTCCTCATCGCGCTGCGCAACCTGACTGCCGCAGCCGCGGGCACGGGCGATGAGTGATCCGGACGCGGCTTCCTGGTCGCCCATCGACACCACGGCGTGGTACGAAGCGCGAACCGCCGTCGCCGCTCTGCGGGATGTTCTGATCGCCGCCGGCCTCGCCGAGCACTTCCCCTATCTCCGGGCCGACGTCAACGCCTTCGGCTACGGGTTCGTCGAACTCGGCCGCACCACACCGGAAGCCGCTACCCGGCTCGCCGAACTTCTCGCCGCAGCCGAGAAGAACCCCACCTGACAAGGAGGTATCGCCATGCGTTCTGCCGCCGACAACGCGCGAACCTGCGCGCCACATGCCGAGGTTCTGCACGCGGCATCCCCTACGTTCGTGGCTGGAGCAAGGCGAACAACGCCACGACCGAACTCGCCGCACGCCTCGCCATGGCCAGCCTGCACGATGGTTTCGGAGCGCTCAAGGCGGAAGTGAACGTCCACGGTGACGGCCTGGTCAACCTCGGCCCCGTCCCCGCCGACGCAGTCCACCGCCTGGCCGCGCTCCTCGCCAACGGCCTTTGTGCCGAGCTGGATCACCTCGCCGCGCACGACGAAGCAGCCTGACCCACACACCCCGGTCGGGTGCGCAAGACGGCTCCCCGCGCACCCGACCGGACCAACGCACCACCCGACCGATATTCGGCAACGGCCGCTACAGGCCGGCTCGCACCGACCAAACGCCCAACGGTGTCGAGACAACCAGCCGAGGTCCCCACGCAGACGGGCCTCAACAGGACGCGACCTGACCAGTCCAGACCTGCGAGGGGACTTGCTCCCGTGAGCGAGAAGAGCACTCCCGGACGGCTCCTGACCGTCCCCCAAGCCGCCGACCGGCTCAACGTCGGCGAGCGCTTCGTCCGTCGCCTCATGGCAGAGCGGCGCATCACCTTCATTCGGATCGGCCGCCACGTTCGAATTCCACAGGACGCGGCCGACGCCTTCATTCGCGCTGGACTTGTCGAGCCCAGCCGGACATGCGGAAAGGTGGCCTGATGGCCAACAGCAAGGGACGGCGTCGCCGTTTCGGGGCGGTCCGTCAACTTCCGTCCAAGAAGTGGCAGGCGCGATACCCCGGGCCGGATGGCCAACTGCGGACGGCTGACAAGACCTTCGCCACCAAGACGGCCGCCGAAGAGTGGCTGACCGACACCGAGTCGGAGATGAGACGCGGCGACTGGATCGACCCGCGCGGCGACATGGTCTTCGGCACGTTTGCCACGGCCTGGATCAAGGAGAGGCCGAACCTCCGGCCGCGCACACGGGAGCTGTACAGCATCCTGCTTCGTCTCCATCTGAAGCCCACGTTCGGCGACGCGCCAATTCCGGCGATCAAGGAAGCGGATGTACGCCGCTGGCGCGCTACTCGCCTGGAAGGCGGTCTCGGCCTGTCGACCACAGCCAAGGCGTACCGACTCATGCGCGCGATCATGAACACCGCCGTGGACGACGGTCTGATCCGCCGCAACCCCTGCCGTATCAAGGGCGGCGGCGACGAGAAGGCTCCGGAGCGGCCGATCCTCACCCTCGAACAGGTCTTTACGCTCGCGGACGGTGTCGGCCCTCGCTACCGGGCGCTCGTCCTCCTCGCCGCCTTCGGCTCGCTGCGCTGGGGCGAACTCGCTGCCCTCCGGCGCGATTACGTAGACCTCGACGCCGGCACCATCCGCATCGACGTCTCCGCCATCGAGATGAGCAACGGCAAGCGCATCACCGGCCCGCCGAAGTCGGCCGCCGGCAAGCGAACCGTCACCATCCCCGCGCCGATTCTGCTTGACCTCCGTCGGCACGTGGAGTGGTTCGCCGAGAAGGAGGATGACGGCTTGCTCTTCGTCGGCCCGAAGGGTGCGGCCCTGCGCCGGTGCAACTTCACCCGGGTGTGGCGACGCGGGACCCTTCACCTCGGCGTGACCGATCTCCACTTCCACGATCTACGCCACACCGGGAACGTCCTCGCCGCCGAGACCGGCGCCACTCTCCGCGAGCTGATGGACCGCATGGGCCAGTCCACCTCTCGCGCGGCCCTGATCTACCAGCACGCCCGCGCCGGCCGGGACCAAGCCATCGCGGATTCGATCGCGAAGCGGATCAAGAAGTCTCGGCCCCAAGATCATCGCCAATCTGGCACGGATCTGGCACGCGAGGCGTAGGAACCCCGGAAACGACGAAGGCCCAGGTCTCGGATCTTGTCCGTGACCTGGGCCTCAGCCTCACGAGCGGGCGACGAGAATCGAACTCGCGTTCTAAGCTTGGGAAGCTCATGTTCTACCATTAAACTACGCCCGCAATACAGGGCTCCTTGGAGCGCTGCACCGTCACTCTACCGGATGGTCGAGTGTGGTCGCAGCATCGTTCCGGCGGTGGGTGCGGGAGCGTTTGGGTGGATGCGGGTGGCTGCGATTACGCTTTGCCCGTGCTTCTATCGGACAAGGACATTCGCGCGGAGATCGACTGCGGTCGGGTTCGGATCGATCCCTACGAGCCGGCCATGGTTCAGCCGTCGAGTGTGGACGTTCGACTCGACCGGTTCTTTCGGGTCTTCGAGAACCACAAGTACCCGCACATCGACCCCGCCGTCGAGCAGCCCGACCTCACGCGGATGATCGAGCCGCCGGAGGGCGAACCGTTCATTCTGCACCCGGGCGAGTTCGCGCTCGGTTCGACCTACGAGGTCGTGTCCCTGCCGGACGATGTCGCGTCGCGGCTGGAGGGGAAGAGTTCGTTGGGGCGGCTCGGGTTGCTGACGCACTCGACCGCCGGGTTCATCGACCCGGGCTTCTCCGGGCATGTGACGCTGGAGTTGTCCAACGTCGCGACCCTGCCGATCAAGTTGTGGCCGGGGATGAAGATCGGCCAGCTGTGCATGTTCCGGCTGTCGTCGCCGGCCGAGTTCCCGTATGGGTCCTCGGTGTACGGGTCGCGCTATCAGGGACAGCGTGGGCCAACCCCCTCACGGTCGTTCAAGGACTTCCACCGCACGAACGTCCGCGATTAGGAGGGGGAGGGAGCGAGGGTGGTCCGGGACGACCGTCAAGGACGATCCGACCCCGATCCCGACCTCGACTCCGGCCCGCACCCCCGCGACCGACGCCCCCGAACAGAAGATAGGCATCCCCGGACATGAGTGACGTGCGCGAAAACCTCACCTGGCCGCTCTTCGGCCAGGCCACGCGCGAGCTGGCCATGCAGGTCGCGGCGGACGGGTACGAGCCCGACATCATCCTGTCGATCGCCCGCGGCGGCGTGTTCGCGGCCGGCGCGCTCGCGTACGCGCTGGACGTTAAGAACCTGCACCTGGTCAACGTCGAGTTCTACACGGGGATCGGCACCACGCTGGACATGCCGGTCATGCTCGCGCCGGTGCCCGACGTGGTGGACTTCTCGAACAAGAAGGTGCTCATCGCGGACGACGTCGCCGACACCGGCAAGACGCTGCTCCTGGTCCGCGACTTCTGCGAGGGCAACGTGGCCGAGGTGCGCTGCGCCGTGGTGTACGAGAAGCCGCAGTCGCTGGTGAAGTGCGAATACGTGTGGAAGCACACCGACGACTGGATCAACTTCCCGTGGTCCGTCGAGCCGCCCGTGGTCACCCGCCAGGGCCAGATCCTCGACGCCTGAGCGACGAGCGGTGCGGGACGACTTCCGCCCGCGTCACCGCGCCTGCGTGCTGAACCGCATCAACGCCCCGAGCACGTCCACCGCCCCCGGCAGCCCCCGCTCGATCGGGTCCGGCGGCACCGCCCACCGGGTCCGCCCCCCGCACGCCGTGGACGAGGGCGGAGCCGGTACGAAGTGGCCGACCGCGTGGTGCCGGACGTCGAACCGGGCCGTGTCGTTGTGGTCCACCGTGTACCAGTACAGGTTGCGCGCGCCCGGATCGACCAGGAACAACAACCGCTCGCCCGGCAGCTGCAGCACCGGCCCCAGCGGCAATCCGACCACCTCCAACTGGCGGATCGCCGCATAGCCGACCTGCGCCGGCGCGTCCAGCACGTCGAACTCCAGCCCGCTCGCCAGCAGGACGGTGTACGGCTTGCCGCTCCACCACTCCCACACGTCGTCCGTCGACCGGGTGGCCCGGGTCAACCCCGGTTCGGCGGCGGGGTGTGCCCCCGGGTCGGGGCATTCGGTGTCGCCGCATGAACATCGGCCGTCCTCGACGTAGGCTCCGGGCAGCACGGGCCAACCCCGATCCACGACGTAGAAGAGGGCGGCGGCCTGGAGCGCAGCCCGGGTGCGTTGCCGCACAAGCATGTCCGTTCCGTTCCTCGCGACCGTGATCACGACGAAGTGTCGTGGTCCGGCAGGTGTACTCCCGGTACTCCTACGAGTACACCGCCCGAAACGGCCCCGGAACAGATCCGCAACGCGGCTCGACCGTGCCGCTTGCGGTCCGCTTGGTCCACTGCCGGCACGCTTCGCCGCCGGCCTGACCAGGCGTCAGCCCCCGCACCCGCCCCGAACCCGGTTCACGAGGTCGCGAAGCAACGAAGCGACGACGCCCCCGACCGCTCCGACGCCCCCGACCGCCCCGACGTCACGACGTCAACGGCAGCTTCAACACCAACAACAGCGCAATCAACTCGACGGCCACACACCCGAGCGCACGCGGCCACGCCAGCTCGTGCACACGCATCATCAACGTCGTCAACATCCACGCCGTCAGCACGAACGAGAGCAGCCCGACGCCGGTCACGATCGAGTTCTTGTCCGGCGCGAACATCGCGACCACCAGGCGCGGCGCGTCCGCGATCCAGACCACGATCATCGACAGCGTGATGAACGGCGTCGGCGAGCCGTTGCCGCCGAACTGGGTGGCCAGGGCGTGTGAGACCAGGCCGAGCAGTGCGCAGAACGCCGGCACCATGACCACGACGATGCCCAGCGCCGGCACGCTCGTGCTCAGCGTCGAGTGCACGATCTCCTTGCGCGACGCGTCGTTGGCCAGCACCGCGAGCACACCGCCGAGCGCGGACATGATCAGCGCCGGCCACCACACCGCCTGGTCGCGCGCCTCGTTCATGGTGCGCAGCGGCCGCAACACGAGGCCGCTCAGCAGCTCTTTCCAGTGCAGGTACCTCGGCGGCCCACCGTACGGCGGCGGCTGGTACTGCTGCGGCTGCGGAGGCGGCACCGACGGCGTCACCGTCGTGTACTCCTCCGGCGGCGCGCCGTAGATGTACAGACTCGTCTCGTCGGGCAACGACAGCGGCCCATAACCCGAGTCCCCCGACCCGCCCTGCCCACCCTGCGGCGGAGGCGGCGGAACCGGCTGCCCATACCCCTGCTGCCCCGGCTGCCCGTACCCAGGCTGCCCCTGCTGCCCATACCCGGGCTGCCCCTGTTGCCCAGGCTGCCCATACCCGGGCTGCCCCTGTTGCCCAGGCTGCCCATACCCGGGCTGCCCGGGCTGCCCCTGCTGCCCCCCGTACCCATCGCCGTAAGCCCCGCCGTACTGAGGTGGTGGGTAACCCTGGCCGGCAGGCGGGGGCTGTTGCCGGTACGGGTCGTAGGGTCCATTGCCAGTCACACCCCTGACGGTACCGGCACCACACCCCCCTCCGTCGTCGCGGGACGGTGGTAATTCGGGCACAAAACCGAACGCCGCCGGCCCCGAGGGAACCGACGGCGCTCGCCGCACACCGAGCGCGCCGAAGCGCGCCCCGAAATGGCTACTTGGCCCCCGCGTCCTCCAGGACCCCCTCCTCGGCCGGCGGCTCCGGCAGCTTGACCGACTGGAGCAGCAGCTGCGCCACGTCGACCACCTGCAGCTCCTCCTTCGCCTCGCCCGCCTGCTTCTTGGCGTTGATCGAGTCGGTGAACATCACCAGGCAGAACGGGCACGCGGTGGAGACGATGTCCGGCTTGAGCGAGAGCGCCTCGTCCATGCGTTCGTTGTTGATGCGCTTGCCGATGCGCTCCTCCATCCACATGCGCGCACCGCCGGCGCCGCAGCAGAAGCCGCGCTCCTTGTGCCGGTGCATCTCCTCGTTCCGCAGGCCCGGCACCCTCGCGATGATCTCGCGCGGGGGCGTGTAGACCTTGTTGTGCCGACCGAGGTAGCACGGGTCGTGGTACGTCACCAGGCCGTCGACCGGCCCGACCGGCAGCAGCCGGCCCTCGTCGATCAGGTGCTGGAGCAGCTGGGTGTGGTGGATGACCTCGAAGTGCCCGTCCAGCTGCGGGTATTCGTTCGCCAGCGTGTTGAAGCAGTGCGGGCAGGTGGTGACGATGCGCTTCTTCGGCGCGTCCTCGAGGGCCGCGTTCAGCGTCTCGACGTTCTGCGCCGCGAGCATCTGGAAGACCACCTCGGAGCCGAGCCGGCGCGCCGAGTCGCCCGTGCAGGATTCCTCCTTGCCGAGGATCCCGTACTTGACGCCCGCGATGTCGAGCAGCTCGGCGAACGCCTTGGTGGTCTTCTTCGGACCGTCCGCCAGCGCGCCCGCGCAGCCGACCCAGTACAGGTACTCCAGCTCGGCGGGCTCGATGTCCTGCCCGACGATCGGGACCTCGATGCCGGTGGTCTTCTTCAGCTCCTTGACCCAGTCGAGCCGGGCCTTGGTGGCCACGCCCCACGGGTTGCCCTTGTTCTCCAGGCCCTTGAGCATCGTCGCCGCCTCGGACGGGAACGCGCTCTCGATCAGCACCTGGTAGCGGCGCATGTCGACGATGTGGTCCACGTGCTCGATGTCGACCGGGCACTGCTCGACGCACGCGCCGCACGTGGTGCACGACCACAACACGTCGGGGTCGATGACCCCGTTCTCCTCCGCGGTGCCGATCAGCGGCCGCTCGGCCTCGGCCAGCGCCGCCGCCGGGACCTTGGCCAGCTGCTCGGGCGTGGCCTTCTCGTTGCCCTCTTCGTCCTTGCCGCCGCCCGCGAGCAGGTACGGCGCCTTGGCGTAGGCGTGTTCGCGCAGCGACATGATCAGCAGCTTCGGGGACAGCGGCTTGCCGGTGTTCCACGCGGGGCACTGCGACTGGCACCGACCGCATTCGGTGCAGGTGGAGAAGTCGAGCAGGCCCTTCCAGGAGAAGTGCTCGACCTGACTGACGCCGAACACCGCGTCGTCGGCGGGGTCCTCGAAGTCGATCGGCTCGCCGCCGGAGGTCATCGGCTGCAGCGCGCCCAGCGCGACCGTGCCGTCGGCGTTGCGCTTGAAGTAGATGTTGAAGAACGCCAGGAACCGGTGCCAGGCGACACCCATGGTGGGGGTGAGGCCGATGGTGATCGCCCACGTCATCGAGATGACGATCTTGATCGTGGCGACCAGGTAGACCAGGTTCTCCAGCGAGTTCTCGGAGAGGCCGCCGAACGCGGAGACCAGCGGGTAGCTGACCCAGTAGCCGGGCTCGTACGAGTCCACCCCCGCGAGCGCGCCCTCCAGCCCGCGCAGCAGCATGATGCACACGCCGACCGAACCGACCACGAACTCGACGAAGTACGCCTGGCCGAAGTTGGACCCGCCGAACCGGCTCTTGCGGCCCGCACGTCGCGGGTGGCTGAGCTGGCGGATCACGATCAGCACCAGGATGCCGAGCACGGTCATCAGGCCCATGAACTCGGTGAAGACCTCGAACGGGTCCCAGTGGCCGAGCCCCCACAGCGCGAACTCGGGCGTAAAGAGCTGCCCGTACGCGTTGACCAGGGTCAGGATGAGCGCGCCGAAGCCGACCATGACGAACCAGTGCGCGGCGCCGACGATGCCCCAACGGAGCATCCGGGTGTGCCCGACGGTCTCGGTCAGCATCGTGCCCAGACGCTTGCCGGCCGCATTGGTCCGGCCGCGGACGGGCTGTCCGAGTTTGACGAACGAGTAGATGTATGCGGCGGTGCGCCCGAGTAGGGCGAACCCGATCACGCTGATGAACAGCGAGATCACGATCGCTGCGAGCTGCATGGGCGTTCGGCTCCTCCGGTGGGACGTCCCTTCCGGGGCGTGTATCGGCCGACAGCGTACGGCCGTGCGGGCATCTTACCCACTGGTAACTTAACCACTGCGTCGATGATATCTGTCACGCCGGACGCTATCGGCTTCGCAGGTTTTGCCCGCTTTATCCCACGCCGGACGATCTTGTCGGACCCCACACTCCACTCCGGACCGGCTCCCGAGCCGATCCGAACGCGGCGCACCGATCCATCCGGCTCGCCAGTTGTGTGACGCACCGTCAGATCTGTACACATGCATGCTGCCATGCCACGGCGCCGGGACCCGCAAGAGGTCCCGGCGCCGTGTGTTTCGCCCGCGTCCACCGACCGCCGAGGCGGCCGATCACAGTGTCTTGACGGCCTGCTTCCGAGGTTGCACGACCAGCGTGTCGCCGGCTTCGTCGAGATCGACCAAAACCGTGTCGCCGTCGCCCACCTCGCCCGCCAACAGGGCGCGCGCGAGCTTGTCGCCGATCGCGGTCTGGATCAGTCGGCGCAGCGGCCGGGCGCCGTACGCCGGGTCGTAGCCGGTCAGCGCGAGCCAATCGCGCGCCGCGTCGGTCACCGTCAGGGTGATCCGCCGGTCCTTGAGCCGGGCGCCGAGCCGATCCACCTGGAGGCCGACGATGTGCGCCAACTCGTTCGTGCCGAGCGCGTCGAAGAGCACGATGTCGTCGAGCCGGTTCAGGAACTCCGGCTTGAACGAATTGCGGACCACCTCCATCACCATCTCGCGCTGCCGCTCCGGCGAGAGCATGGGATCCACCAGATACTGCGATCCCAGGTTC
Organism: Embleya sp. NPDC059237; assembly: GCF_042754105.1. NCBI lineage: Bacteria > Bacillati > Actinomycetota > Actinomycetes > Kitasatosporales > Streptomycetaceae > Embleya > Embleya sp. NPDC059237. The sequence continues at coordinate 310,896 of NZ_JBHZAE010000008.1, forward strand.
GAGGTCAGGATCAGCACCACGTTGCGGAAGTCCACCGTGCGGCCCTGGCCGTCGGTCAACCGCCCGTCGTCGAGCACCTGGAGCAGTACGTCGAAGACCTCGGGGTGCGCCTTCTCCACCTCGTCGAGCAGCACCACCGAGTACGGCCGCCGGCGCACCGCCTCGGTCAGCTGGCCGCCCTCCTCGTAGCCCACGTAGCCGGGCGGCGCGCCGACCAGGCGCGCGACCGAGTGCTTCTCCGCGTACTCCGACATGTCGATGCGCACCATCGCGCGCTCGTCGTCGAAGAGGAAGTCGGCCAGCGACTTGGCCAGCTCGGTCTTGCCCACGCCGGTCGGACCCAGGAACAGGAACGAGCCGGTCGGGCGGTCCGGGTCGGCGATGCCGGACCGGGCCCGGCGGACCGCGTCGGACACCGTCATCACCGCCGTCTGCTGCCCGATCAGCCGCCGGCCCAGCTCGTCCTCCATCCGCAGCAGCTTGCCGCGCTCGCCCTCGAGCAGCCGCCCCGCCGGGATGCCGGTCCAGGACGAGACCACGTCGGCCACGTCGTCCGGGCCGACCTCCTCCTTGACCATCGCCGTGCCGTCCGTGCCCCGATCGCCCTCGGTCGCCGCGGCCTCGGCCAGCTCCCGCTCCAGGGTCGGGATCTGCCCGTACATCAGCTTCGACGCCGTCTCGAAGTCCCCGTCGCGCTGGGCCCGCTCCGCCTCACCGCGCGCCGCGTCGAGGCGCTCCTTCAGCTCGCCGACCCGGTTCAGCCCGGCCTTCTCCTGCTGCCAGCGCGCGGTCAGCCCGCTGAGCTGCTCCTGCTTGTCGGCCAGGTCCTTGCGCAGCCGCTCCAGCCGGTCCCGACTGGCCGCGTCGGTCTCCTTGGCGAGCGCCATCTCCTCCATCCGCAGCCGGTCCACCGAGCGCTGCAATTCGTCGATCTCGACGGGGGAGGAGTCGATCTCCATCCGCAGCCGCGACGCCGCCTCGTCGACCAGGTCGATCGCCTTGTCGGGCAAAAAGCGCGCGGTGATGTAGCGGTCGGACAAGGTGGCCGCGGCCACCAGCGCGGAGTCGGCGATCTGCACCTTGTGGTGCGCCTCGTAGCGGCTCTTGAGCCCGCGCAGGATCGCGATCGTGTCCTCGACGCTGGGCTCGCCCACGAACACCTGCTGGAACCGGCGCTCGAGGGCCGGGTCCTTCTCGATGTGCTTGCGGTACTCGTCCAGCGTGGTCGCGCCGACCAGGCGCAACTCGCCGCGCGCGAGCATCGGCTTGAGCATGTTGCCCGCGTCCATCGAGCCGTCGCCGGTGGCGCCCGCGCCGACCACGGTGTGCAGTTCGTCGATGAAGGTGACGACCTGGCCGTCGCTGGACTTGATCTCGTTCAGGACGGCCTTCAGCCGCTCCTCGAACTCGCCGCGATACTTCGCGCCCGCGACCATCGCGCCCAGGTCGAGCGCGATCAGCCGCTTGTCGCGCAGCGACTCGGGTACGTCGCCGGCCACGATCCGCCGGGCCAGGCCCTCCACGACGGCGGTCTTGCCGACGCCGGGTTCACCGATCAGTACCGGGTTGTTCTTGGTCCGCCGTGACAACACCTGGACCACCCGGCGGATCTCCGAGTCGCGGCCGATGACCGGGTCGAGCTTGCCGTTTCGGGCCTCCTCGGTCAGGTCGCGGCCGTACTTCTCCAGGGCCTGGTAGGTGCTCTCCGGGTCCTGCGAGGTGACCCGCGTGCTGCCGCGCACGGCCTTGAAGGAGTCGAGCAGTGCCTGCGGGGTGGCCCCGGCCTCGCGCAGCGCCTCGGCGACCGCGCCGGAGCGGCCGGAGGCGAGGCCGACCAGGACATGCTCGGTGGAAACGAACGCGTCGCCGAGCTTGTCGGCCTGCTTCTCCGCCTCGTCCAGCGCGAGCATCGTCTCCCGGGCGAGCTGCGGGGCGGCCACGGTCGAGCCGGACGCACTCGGCATACGATCCGCGATCCGGTCGACCGCGACCTTCAGCAGCGGCACATCCACACCGGCGGCGCCGAGCAGCGGGACGGCGATCCCCTCGGGCTGTTCGAGCAGGGCGAGCAGCAGATGCGCGGGCTCCACCTGGGGGTGTCCCGCCGCGGCAGCCTTGCGGATGGCGACCGAAAGGGCCTCTTGGGCCTTGGTGGTGAGCTTCTGTGCATCCATGTGAGGTGTGCGTCTCCTTCGCTTCGGGCACGCGCTGTCACGGCCATCATCCCGTCCGTGCCGCGCGTGTACCGCACCCGAACGGTTCGTTGACTATCGCAACCACAACTAAGTTGAGTCTATTCCACTCAACCATGCGTTGCCCGGGATGCTTACACTGCGGACATGCCAGATGTGTCCGGTGCTCTCGAAACACTCGACGCGCTCGCGGATGAGGCGGTACGGCTCATTCCGGCGGCGCCCGGGGCCGATCGGGTCGTGCTCGGTCTCGCCGGTCCGCCGGGAGCCGGGAAGTCCACGCTCGCCGGTCGGCTGGTGCGCGCGATCGAGCAGCGGGTCGGGTCCGGTACCGCCGCCTACGTGCCGCTCGACGGCTTCCACCTCTCGAACGTGCAGCTCAAGCGGATCGGGCGGCTGCATCGTAAGGGCGCGGTGGACACGTTCGACGTGTGGGGCTACGCGACCACGCTGGCGCGGGTGGTGCGGGAGGTGGATCGGGACGTGTACGTGCCCGATTACGACCGGACGTTGCACGAGCCGGTGGCCGCGCGGCACGTGGTGCGGCCCGGGACGCGGATCGTGGTGACCGAGGGCAACTACCTGGCGCTGGACGCGCCCGGCTGGGCCGACGCCTACTGCCTGATGACCGAGGTCTGGTACGTACACGCCTCGGACCGGGTCCGCGACGAGCGGCTGACCAGGCGCCAACGCCGGGGCGGGCGCAGCCCCGGCGAGGCGATGGCCTGGGTCGCGGGCAGCGACCGCCCCAACGGCGAACTCGTCAAACGCTCGAAGTCGCGCTGCGCCCGAGTGGTGACGGTGGTGTGGTGAACCCGCGGCGCTCGTCGGCGTGGGTCGACGCGGCCGGCCTGCGGCCCGCCGTCCTCAAACGCCGGACGGGCTGAAAGGGGCCGGGACCAGGAGTTCCACGTTGCGGTCCTCCAGGCGGCCTCGGCGGCCGTCGACCTTCGGGTCGGGGCGGTCTCGCTCCTGCCAGTCGTTGCCGGCGAGTTCGCGGGCCAGGGCGGCCAGGGCCAGGGGGGAGTCGAGTTTGTTGCCGTGTGATTCCGGGCCGGCCGAGTCGATGATCGTGCCGAAGATGGACAGGGTCCCGTTCGTGTTGTCGGCGATCTCCACGATCCGCGCCTGGGAGGGCCAGTCGATGTGCGACGCGGTGTTGACCTCCCAGAACCCGCCGGGGACCGCGCTGCCCGCCGGTCGCGGGTAGGGCTTCACGTAGTTGTCGTGGGTGTGCCCGTTGACCCACAACACCACGTTCGGGAACCGCAGCAGCAGCGCCTGCACCTGCGGCCCCAGGATCCGCGCGGGCTCCCCGGCCGGCACGGTCTTGTTGGTCATCGTCTCGATGGTGTGGTGGCTGAACAGCACGAACAGCTTGTCCTGACCGGTGCCCTGGACGACCTTGCCCTGCTCGTCGAGATGGCTCGAACTGCCCTTGACCAGCTGGTCCTCCAGCCAGGCGAACTGGGTCGGGTCCAGGCATCCCGAGTCCGAGCCGTACGAGTTCACCGTGTCCAGGACCAGGCAGCGCACCGGGCCCTGGTCGAAGGTGTAGTACGCGGTCCTGGTGTCCAGGTTCTGCTGGGTGAAGCCGTGGCCCTTGGGCAGGCCGGTGGTGTTGAAGTGCTCCTTGATCGTCTCCGCGCGGTCGACGAGGCGACGATCCGGGTCGGCCGTGACCTTGCGCTTGGGGCCGGCCAGCAGCGCCGCCAGCGCGTCCGGCTTGCCGCTCTGCAGTCCGAGGGCCAGCGCGGCCACGGTCTGCCCGGGGGATATGTCGAGCACCTTCTCGTCGCCGACCGCGACCTTGCCCAGCAGTTCGCTGACCGGCAGGTTGCCCTGGACCAGGCCGTCGTGGTTGCCGTAGGCGCTGTACCAGGGGGTCTTCAGGCCGGTCGCCTCGAACGGCCGCCGACACGCGTCCAGCAGGCCCGGCACGGTGGGATAGCCGTACTGGGCGCGCGGCACGTCGTCCTTCTGCCCGGGCGGCGTGCCGTCGGGGTGCCAGTAGCGCTCGTGGTACGCCACCGCGTCCATCGGGCCCTCGTACCTGTTGCGATCGCCCGAGTCGGGCGTGACCTTCTTGCCGCCGTCGAGCACGTCGATGTACCAGCGCAGCTCGTTGAACTGGATGTTGTCGGTGTTGTCGCCGGTGCAGATCGTGAAGGCCAGCGGCGCGCCCAGGGCCGGACCCTTGCCGATCCGGTTGAGCGACTGCACCATCGCCTCGGCGATCTGCGCGGTCAGCACCTCCTGCGGGCGGTACGCCGACTGGAAGGGCAGCAGCTTGGCGAACGGCTGGTCCTTGTCGCTGTGCCGGTCGAGGAAGTCCACGCGCGCGGTCGACTGCGAATCCTGGATGTGGATGTCGGTCAACTGGGTGAACGCGACCAGGGAGCGTCGCTTTGCCTTGTCGCCCGAGCTGCCGCCGGGCATCAACTCGCTGCGCAGCAGGTGTGGTTCACCGGGTCCGGCGACGATCTTGCGGTAGCCGCCCGGCCCGGGCGGGCCGAGCACGAGGGTGCGCTCCAGCGTGGTGCCGGCCGCGCCGGCCGGCTTGGGCGCGCCCGACTTGGGTGCGTCGCTCGACTTCCCGTCGGGCTTGTCCTTGTCGTCGTCGGAGCACGCGGCCACTCCGAGCAGTGCCGCGCTCGCGGCCGAGTACTTCAGGACGTCCCGACGATTCGGCTTCATGCGGCGACCCTACTGACGCGTAGCGAGCCGCATCAAGGAAGCGTCGAGGCTGCGTCGAAGAAGCGCCGAGACCGCACAAAAAACGGCGAGGAGGGGGCACGGCCGGGGCCGTACCGCCTCCTCGCCGTCGTCGCGGCCGTCAGTCCGAACGCCCGCGCCGCGGCTTCCACACCACGAGCGCGGTGCCGGCCTGCGGCCGGACCGGGACCAGATCGCGCCGGTAGGACGCGTGTACGGCCGCCTCGCGCCGGGCGCTCGCGTCCGTCGCCTCGTGCAGCGCGTGCTCCATCTCGGCCACGCGCATGCGCAGCGCGAGTACCTGGTTCTCCAGCTCCAGGATCCGCTTGATCCCGGCGAGGTTGATGCCGGCCTCCTGGGAGAGCCGCTGCACCTCGCGCAACTGCACGATGTCGCGGGCGGAATAGCGCCGCCCCCGGCCCGCCGTACGGTCCGGCGAGACCAGGCCGAGGCGGTCGTACTGTCGCAACGTCTGCGGGTGCAGGCCGGACAGCTGGGCGGCGACCGAGATCACGTAGACCGGAGAGGTCTCGTCGATCTCGAAGCCGTGCCCACCACCGATACCGCCACCGCCCAAGCCGCCCGGTCGCATGTCATGCCCCCTTCGCCGCGTCCAACAGATCGGCTCGGGGATCGTGCGCGACGGTCGCCTCGCGGAACGCCTCCAGCGCTTCGCGCGCCTTGTCGTTCAGCTGCTGAGGGACCGTCACCTCGATGGTGACCAGGAGGTCGCCCCGAGTGCCGTCCTTGCGTGCCGCCCCGCGTCCGCGCACCCGCAGCGTGCGGCCGTTGCCCGTGCCCGCGGGGAGCTTGAGCGTGACCGGGATGCCGCCGAGCGTGGGTACGGTGACGTCCGCCCCGAGCGCGGCCTCCGGGAAGGTGACCGGCACGGTGACCGTGAGGTTGTCGCCCTTGCGTCCGAAGACGGCGTGGGCCTTGACGTGCACCACGACGTACAGGTCGCCGGCCGGGCCGCCGCGCTCGCCGGGCGCGCCCTTGCCCTTGAGCCGGATGCGCTGCCCGTCCTGGACCCCGGCCGGGATCCGGACCTGCATCGTGCGCGAACTCTTGGCCCGGCCACTGCCGTTGCACACGATGCACGGGTCGTCCACGAGCAGCCCGCGGCCCTTGCAGTCGCGGCACGGCTCGGAGAAGCCGAAACCGCCCTGCGGCCGGCTGACGTTGCCGGAGCCCGCGCAGGTCGGGCACATCCGCGGGGTGGTGCCCGCGGCCGCGCCCGTGCCGTTGCAGTGCCGACACGGTTCCGAACTGGTCAGCCGGATCGGCACGGTCGCGCCGTCGACCGCGTCGGCGAAGCCGAGGGTGACCTCGGACTCCACGTCGGTACCGCGCCGGGGCTGCTGGCGCCCGGTCTGGCGACCGCCGCCGAACAGGCCGCCGAAGATGTCGCCCAGACCGCCGGTGTTGCCCGCGCCGCCCTGCTGGCCGCCGAAGATGTCGCCGAGGTCGAACGGGAAGCCGCCGGTGCCGGACTGTCCGCCGCCGGTGCCGCGAAAGCCGCCGCCGCTGCCGAACAGGGTCCGGGCCTCGTCGTATTCCTTGCGCCGCTTGTCGTCGGCCAGTACGTCGTAGGCCTCCGAGATCTCCTTGAAGCGCTCCTCGGCCTTCGTGTCACCCTTGTTCTTGTCCGGGTGGAACTCGACGGCGAGCTTGCGATACGCCTTCTTGATCTCGGCGGTGCCGGCGTCCTTGGGGACGCCGAGCACCTTGTAGTAGTCCTTCTCCAGGTAGTCCTTCGTACTCATGCGCCCCTCGCCGATCGGGTCGGGGTGCCCTCGTGCTCCGAGCGCCCGTTTCCGGATTCACACCACCCGCGCATCGGCGTCCCTCCTCTCCGCTTCTCGTCGTCTCGTTCCCGGTGACGGTTCAGCTGCCGGCCGCTTCGCCCGACTCCTCCGGACCGCCCTCGGCCTCCGCCGTGGGTTCCGCGACCGCCACCCGTGCCGGACGGATGATCCGCTCGCCCACTTGATAACCGGGCTGCAGGATCTCCACACACGTGGGTTCGGTGACATCGGTCGCGTACGAGTGCAGCAGCGCCTCGTGCACCGTCGGGTCGAACGGGTCGCCCTTCGAACCGAAGCTCTGCAGCCCCATCTTGGCCACGATCGACTCCAGCGACTCGGCGACCGACTTGAAGCCGCCCGCCAGTTCGCCGTGGTCCCGGGCCCGACCGATGTCGTCGAGCACCGGCAGCAGTTCGCTCAGCACCTTGATGGCGGCCGACTCGCCCGCCACGTTGCGGTCCCGCTCGACCCGCTTGCGGTAGTTCGCGTACTCCGCCTGAAGCCGCTGCAGGTCGGCCGTGCGCTCGCCGAGTTGGTTGCGCAGCTCGGCGAGTTCGGCCGCCCCGGGGGCCGGGGCCGCCGCAGTGGCGGCGGTCCCGGTTTCCGGCTTCGACTCGGTTTCTTGGGCGTCGCCCGGGACGGCGCCGTGGTTCGAGCCGTTCCCTTCGGTCACGCAGCACCGCCCTTGCGGTCCTCGTCGACGATCTCGGCGTCCACGACGTCGTCGTCGGCGGTGTTGGCGGAGGCGTCACCCGCGCCGGCCGCGCCCTCGGTGCCCGGCTGGGCGTTCGCGTACATCGCGGTGCCCAGCTTCTGGCTCGTGGTGCTGACCTTCTCCGCGGCGTCGCGGATGGCGGCCAGGTCCTCGCCCTTGAGCGCGTCCTTCAGCTCGGTCAGCGACGTCTCGACCTCGGTCTTCACGTCGGCCGGGACCTTGTCGCTGTTGTCCTTGATGAACTTCTCGGTGGTGTACACCAGTTGCTCGGCCTGGTTGCGGGTCTCCGCAGCCTCGCGACGCTGGTGGTCCTCCTCCGCGTGCGCCTCGGCCTCGCGCATCATGCGGTCGATGTCGTCCTTCGGCAGGCCCGAGCCGCCGGTGATGGTCATCGACTGCTCCTTGCCCGTGCCCAGGTCCTTCGCGGACACGTGCACGATGCCGTTGGCGTCGATGTCGAAGGTGACCTCGATCTGCGGCAACCCGCGCGGGGCCGGCGGCAGGCCGGTCAGCTCGAACATGCCGAGCTTCTTGTTGTACGCGGCGATCTCGCGCTCACCCTGGAACACCTGGATCTGCACCGACGGCTGGTTGTCCTCGGCCGTGGTGAAGATCTCCGAACGCTTGGTCGGGATCGTGGTGTTGCGCTCGATCAGCTTGGTCATGATGCCGCCCTTGGTCTCGATACCGAGGGACAGCGGGGTGACGTCGAGCAGCAGGACGTCCTTGACCTCGCCCTTGAGCACACCGGCCTGGAGCGCGGCGCCGACGGCCACGACCTCGTCCGGGTTGACGCCCTTGTTGGGCTCCTTGCCGCCGGTCAGCTCGCGCACGACGTCGGCGACGGCCGGCATCCGGGTCGAGCCGCCGACCAGGACGATGTGGTCGATCGCCGAGAGCGGGATGCCCGCGTCCTCGATGACCTTCTGGAACGGCACCTTGGTGCGGTCGAGCAGGTCCTGGGTCAGCTGCTGGAACTGGGCCCGGGTGAGCTTCTCGTCCAGGTGCAGCGGGCCCTCGGCCGACGCGGTGATGTAGGGCAGGTTGATCGAGGTCTCCATCGAGGAGGACAGCTCGATCTTGGCCTTCTCCGCCGCCTCGCGCAGGCGCTGGAGGGCCATCTTGTCCTTGGACAGGTCCACGCCGTGGGCGTTCTGGAACTGCTTGACCAGGTGGTCCATGACCCGCTGGTCCCAGTCGTCGCCACCGAGGTGGTTGTCGCCGTTGGTGGCCTTGACCTCGACCACGCCGTCGCCGATCTCCAGGAGCGACACGTCGAACGTGCCGCCGCCGAGGTCGAAGACGAGGATGGTCTGCTCGTCGGCCTTGTCCAGGCCGTACGCCAGCGCGGCCGCGGTGGGCTCGTTGACGATGCGCAGCACGTTCAGACCGGCGATCTCGCCGGCCTCCTTCGTGGCCTGGCGCTCGGCGTCGTTGAAGTACGCCGGCACGGTGATGACCGCGTCGGTGACCTTCTCGCCCAGGTAGGCCTCGGCGTCGCGCTTGAGCTTCATCAGGATGCGGGAGCTGATCTCCTGCGCGGTGTACTTCTTGTCGTCGATCGCCACGGACCAGGTGGTCCCCATGTGGCGCTTGACGGACCGGATGGTCCGGTCGACGTTGGTGACGGCCTGGCGCTTGGCCACCTCGCCGACCAGGACTTCACCGTTCTTCGCGAAGGCAACCACGGACGGTGTGGTCCGCGACCCCTCCGCGTTGGTGATGACGGTCGACTCGCCGCCTTCCAGAACGCTGACGACGGAGTTCGTCGTACCGAGGTCGATACCGACCGCACGTGCCATGATTCGGTTCCTCCACGGGAAGAGTTGAGCGCTTGTCACTCAAGCATGAACTGCCCGGTTCAACGGGTCAAATCGCTTGAGTATTCCTCGCTCAACTTTAGTGCCTCGGAGGCTGTGAGGGGCGGGTTCCGCGCATCGATCGTGTCCACGCGATGTCACGCGGCCGAACGGCTCGGACGCTTGGCGTCATCGAAACGTTGTGCGCCTCGGGAGACTTATTCAGGTGAATGTCGCCACAAACGACACCCTTGACCTCTGCGGCCTCCGGGTGCACATGGCAGCATGTTCGCGCGCCTGCTGCCTGCCGCGCCGACGGCGGGCGAAATCCGAGATCCCAGGGGGACCCCCATGAGCGATGGTCAGGGCTATCCGCCCGTACCTCCGATGCCGCCCGGCCCGCCGGGCCAACCGGGCCAGTCCGGACCGCCGCAGGGGGGTTACCCACCGCCGCCGGACGGTTATCCGCAGCAGCCGGGAGGTTATCCGCAGCAGCAGGGGCAGCCGGGCGGCTTCCAGGAGACCGGCGGTTACCCGTACCCGCAGTACAGCGAGTACGGCCACTACCAGCAGTACGCGCAGAACCCGATCCAGCTCGACGCAAACGGCCGTCCGCCGCGGGGGGCGCGCAGCCGCAAGGTGATCGGGACCTGGATCGCCGGCATCACCGGAGCCGTCGTCGCGTCCGTGGTCGTCGCCATGGTCGGCTTCGACGACCCGACCGAGAAGAAGGACCCGGCGGCCGAGGCGAGCAAGCCGGCGCCGATCGTGGTCGGCAAGACGGCCGCGCCGAGCAACAGCGCGGCGGTCGCGCCGAAGAAGGCCGACATGTCCAACGAGCTGAAGATCCCGACGGCGCTGCCGCCGATCTCCGGGCCGAAGATCACCGGCATCACGGTCGATCCGAAGACCTGGCCCAAGGCCTGCGACCTGCTGACGGACGAAGAGATCAAGACGGCCATCCCCGACGCCACAATCCGCGAGCGCAAGAGCCGCATGGGTCGGATCTCGAACATGTTCGGCAACAACGTCAACGACAACGAGTGCGAGATCACGCTCGACCTGCCGAACCTCCAGTCCTCGGACTACCCGGGCTCGATCAGCATCACCTCGTACGGATACAAGACGTTGGCCGACGAGAAGGCTTCCTTCGCGAAGGAGAAGACCAGCCAGGAGCGCACGTCCAAGCAGTTCCCCGATCAGTACGACGACATCCCGGCCGACAAGATCGGTGTGGACGGGGCGTTCCGGGACAACCGCACGGTGCAGATCTCCAAGAACGGCTTCCGGGTCTGGATCATTCTCTCCGCCCAACTCGAGGACTCGCAGGGCAACCCGCTCAAGAACAACACGTTGGCGCGCCAGTACGGCCCGACCGTGGCGGCGATCGTCGGGCAGAAGCTGTGAGCGGGGGATGGCAGCAGCAGCCGCAACAACCCGGGCAACACGGCGGCGGTTACGGCCAACCCGGGCAGTATCCGCAACACCCCGGATACCCGCCCGGGCAGCAGGGCTTGCCGCAGCAGCAGGGGTACGCGCCCCAGCAGCCCGGATACCCGCCGCAGGGCGGCGGCTATGGCCCGCCCGGACAGCCCTATGGACCGCAGGGGCCGCAACGCGGGGGCAATCGACCGGTGTTGTGGATCGCGGTCGTGCTGGTGCTGATCGCGGCCGGGGTCGGCGGCTTCCTGTTCCTGAAGAAGGACGACGACTCGAAGGACACCGCGAAGCCCGGCGCGTCGTCGTCCGGTGGTCCCGTAGCGCCGGGAGCCTCCGGCGGCGGCAAGAGCGGCGGCCCGGGAGGCCAGAGCGCGGCGCCGCTCAGCCGTCCGATGGTTTTCCCCGCAGCGCCGCCGGCCGACGCCGGGCCAGGATTCAATGCGACCAACGACGGCAAGAGCTGGCCGAAGGCGTGCGAGATGCTGTCCGACGCGCAGATCGGGAAGGTGATCAGGGGCGCCACGGTCAAGACCAGGAAGCCGGACACGACCGTGTCGGTCAAGTACGACTTCCCGGGCGCGGCCGACAACCAGTGCGACTTCGACCTGGCCGTACCGGACCCGAACAATCCGAAGTATCCGTCGTACGCCAAGATCGAGCTCACACTGCACGAGGTGAGCACCCCGGCGATCGCGAAGGGCCACTACGGCGACACCAAGAAGAACCGGGCACGCAAGCCGTTCGGCGAGTTCGAGGAGCTGGGCACCAAGCTGGGCACCGACGACGCGTTCCGTGACGACAGCTACATCTACTTCTACAAGGGGCCGTACTACGTGGAGTTGTACGTCCACTCCGGGCTGACCGGTCCCGGCGGCGCGAAGCTCGCGGACGACGACGGGGTGAAGCAGTACGGGCCGACGCTCATCGGCTACCTCGTGGCCCGGATGTAGACACGGATGCAACGGATGTAACCGCGGTCCGCGCGGCACGGCAGCAGCGGCGACAGCGCATCGGAACAGCGCGTCGGATCAGGTAATCAGGAGGAGCACGGGGATGGTACGAATCGGGAACCCCGGGGGGAACCAGTACGGCGGCGGGCCGCATCAGCAGCAGCCGTACGGTCAGCCCGGCATGTACCAGCAGCAGTACCCCGGTGGCCCGATGCCGCCCCACCAGCCGCCGCGCCGCAGCAAGCTCAAGCCCGTGCTCGGCTGGATCGGCGTGGTCGTGGGCGGTGTGCTGGCGACGGTGGCGGGGTCGTACATCGTCGACGAGATCAACAAAAAGAACGACAAGGGCGACAAGCCGGTGGCGGAGAACGGGGTCGCGTTCCCCGACGGCTACACCCCGCCGCCGGGCGTGGCCTACAGCGACGGCGCCAAGTTCCGGGCCAGCGGGGACACCGGCACCTGGCCGGACGCCTGCGACATGCTCTCCGACAAGGAGATCCAGAACGCGATCCCCGACTCGAGCATCGTGGGCGGGCGCCAGGGCCGGAAGGCCTCGAAGATTCCGAAGAACTACGAGTGCACGGTCAACATCAAGCTGCCCAATCTCGCGGATCCCGCGACGCCGGCCAAGCTCACCATGACCATCAAGGCGATCGGCGACGCCGGACCGGTCAAGGACATGTACGAGAAGGCGAAGAGCGAGGCGGCCCCGTTCACCGGCTACGAGGATTTGGCCAACAAGCTGTTCGTGCAGAGTTCCTTCCGGCAGGGCACCAAGCTGAACCTGTTCAAGCAGGGCACGAAGCCGGACTCGCCGGCCTACTACGTGGTGCTCGACGTGGACGCCGGTATGCAGAGCACCAAGGACTCGGCGGGTGCCGCCGAGCCGCGCGAGGAGTGGACCAAGAAGTCCGGACCCGCGCTGGTGCGCGTCCTCAACATCAAGATGACGGACGACTGAGATGACCGGCCAATACAACAGCCCGAACTCCGGCCAGTATCCCGGCCCTCAGGGTCCCGGCCCCGGCTACCCGCCTCCCGGCCAGTACGGTGGCGGACAGCCGGGCCAGTACGGCCCCCCGCCGGGGCAGTACGGCCCGCCGCCCGGCTATGGTCCGCCCGGATACCCCCCGCCCCAGCCGCCGCGCCCCAACCGCCGCAAGCAGATCTTCAGCTGGGTGGCCGTGGTTGCCGGCGGCACGGCGGCAACGGTGGTCGCGGCCCTGCTGATCAACGGCACGGACGGCAAGAAGAACGAGGCGGTAAAGCTCCCTCCCACGGAGAGCGCCCGAAAGCTCGAAAGCTTCGACCCGAACGCGGTGAACAACACCTCGACGGCGGCGCCATCCCAGGCCCCCTCGCGGCCGGAGGCGCCGCCGGCGCCAAAGTCCGGCGGCAAGTTCGCCGCCACCGACGACCCGAAGACCTGGCCCGACGCGTGCGACCTCGTCACGGACGAGCAGATCAAGCTCGCGGTACCGAAGGCCGGGAAAATCGAGAAGTACGGCACGATCGCTTCCAAGGGTTACTGGAAGCAGGAAAACCCGCCGATCCGCAGTACGATTTGCCAGTACACGGTGGACGATGACGCGCTCAATGACGAGCTGAGTCCGCTCAAGCTGGAAGTGCGACTTTCCTTCGCCGGCGACCCTGCGTATGCCCAAAGCCAATACGCGAGTGAGTTGTCCAGTGGACAAAAGGGCCCGGCCTTCATGCAATTCAAGGACTACGGGGCCACGCTCGGCATGGATGCCGCCCATTACAAGGGTGATGGCCTGTACATGCGCAAGGGCGGGTATTACCTCCAGTTCACCAGGACCGGCGGCGGCAGCGGGACCGATGCTTCCGGAAAATTTGTCAAGGGCAGCGACTGGCTGCCCACCGCACTGCCCAAGGTCGTTCCCGGTATTGCTGCCAAGATTTGATTTCGAGCACCGGGTGCTGTGCCGCAGCGGGCGGAATCCTCTCGGTCGGGCGCGTGGCGTGAGCCGACTCGGGAGGCGCCTACTTTGCTGCGGCGGTGAAACGCGCACGCGGGCAGCCCGGACACCATGCTTCGGGCTGTCCGCGTGACCGACCGCTGAGTCTCGTTGGCTGGTCTCGCACCTGTTCACAACACATCGTGGCAGTCGTGGGAAACCCCCGCCGTCATTTATCCGCATATTCTCCGAAAATTAATCGCCCGGAGTATGGCTGGAAATATACCTGGTTGGTTTGCTGAAGTCGCGTACCGTGTCGAATGTTGGATGCGAGATTCCGAACTCAAGAACGAGGACGAATGAAGCGCACACTGACATTCAAGCTCTCCATGCTTTCCGGCGGTATTATTTTGGCGGCTTCCGGAATACTGGTTCTGGCTCCATCCGCTTCTGCGGGTACCCCTCAGTGTCTCAGTGGCATAGCGGATCGCCAATTCGAATTGGCGCAGCTGCATTCCAATAGCGTCAATGGGGCATCCGGCGGTTCGATGGCGAGTGCTGCATACGACCTGGCCAATTACGTTGCCGTCACACAGGGGACTTGCCCCGAAGAGGCCGGCGATGCTTTCTGGGCGGCTCGCCACTCTTTGGAACAAGCCGGTGATCTGCATTCCTCATGGCAACGTGAGGCCGCGATGGTTGCCGAGGACAGTGCGCGATACCAACTCATCGAAGCCGACGATTTGTCGCGGTCCCACTGATCGAGCCTGTGCGCCCCTGCAGCAAAGGGGCGTGGTTGTCGCTCGATTGAGAGCGGTTTCTGCTTGAGCACGTCGTGGGGGGGGGGCCCGCCCCCCCCGGGGGGGCGGGGGCCCCGGGGGGGGGGGGGCCGCCCGGGGGGCGGGGTGGCGGGGGGGCGGCG